>DATJUQ010000044.1:0-201580 GCA_035502235.1 Allosphingosinicella sp. | reverse complement strand
GACGGGCACGACAAAAGAACAGGACACGTCCGGCGGCCGATTGTTGGATCAATGTTGGAAAACATCTGATCTACGCTGGCGGATGACGAACCCCCAACGCCATGGCGCGGGCGAAAGCGCGCCGCCCGCTCCGGCCTTCGCGCCGGTGAAGCTCCGCTACCGCCATGACGGGCTGACCCCGGCGCGGCAGGTGGCGGTGGTACAGGCCATGGCGGCCTGCGGCTGCATCCGCGAGGCCTGCGCGAAGGTCGGCATCTCCACCGAGGCGGTCTACGAATTGCGACGACGGCCCGACGCGCATAGCTTCCGCGCCGCCATGGACGTGGCCCTGAACGGCGCCGCCGACCGGGTCGAGGACGCGGTCTTCAGCCGCGCCATCGAGGGCGTCGAGGTACCGCATTATTACAAGGGCGAGCTGGTCGGCACGCACCGCCGCTACGACGAAAGGCTGGCCCTGTTCCTCCTGCGCTACCGCAAGCCGCACCGCTACGGGAAGCATCTCGACCGGTGCGAGGACCCGCCCCATCCCGAACGCGCGGCGCTCGCCATGGCCGACATGCTCACCTGGGTGGCCTCGGACGCCTTCCGCGACGAGGAAGGCGCGCCGCGGCAGGTCTCGACCGCCTTGCTCGAGGAGCAGGATGAGGAGCCTTGGAGCCGGACCAACCTGTTCCGCTGGGGTCCGGCCAATGCCACGCCCGCCGAGGCGACGCTGCGCGACCTCGCCGCGCTGGACGCGCGCGGCGTCGGGAAAGCCCCATGCGCCCCGCATATGCCGTCAACAACGTCAACTTCCGCGCCGAAATGCAACCGCCGCCTGCGCCGGAAAGCCGCCGCCGAGGCGCGCAAGCGATGACCGGGCGACGTGGCACCCGTCACCCTGAACTCGTTTCAGGGTCCAGGCTGGCTGCGGCACCGAGCCGGATGGGCGGACGTGGCGGCGGGCCCCGACCCTGGACCCTGAACCGAGTTCAGGGTGACGGCAGCCTGTGGCGCTCCACCCACATGTGCTCCGGCGAAGGCCGGAGCGTTGCGCGAAGGCACCGCGAACCCGGCCGGCGCTCCGGCCTCCGCCGGAGCACGATTGTTCGTCGTGAAAAGCGAACCCCGCCCTCAGGCCGCCGCGCGCACCAGTTCCGCGCCCGCCAGGCTGTTCGGCCCCGCCGCGCGCAGCTCCACGTCGATCAGGTCGCCGATCGCGGCATCGGTCTCCAGATGCACCGACTGCAGCCAGGGCGACTTGCCGAGCATCTGGCCGGGCCTCTTGCCCCGGCGCTCGACCAGCACCTGCGTGCGTCGCCCCACGCTCGCCTGGTTGAAGGCGAGCTGCTGCCGCCCGATCAGGGCCTGCAGGCGCTGCAGGCGCTCGTCCATGACCGCCGGCGGCACCTGGCCGGCCATGTCGGCGGCCGGCGTGCCGGGGCGGGGCGAATATTTGAAGGAAAAGGCGGCCGCATAACGGGTCGCCTCGATGAGGCCGAGCGTCTCCTCGAACTCCGCGTCGGTCTCGCCCGGGAAGCCGACGATGAAGTCGCCCGAAATGGCGATGTCCGGCCGCGCGGCGCGGACCCGCTCGATGATGCGCGAATAGCTTGCCGCCGAATGGCTCCGGTTCATCGCCTTCAGCACCCGGTCGCTGCCGGACTGCACGGGCAGGTGCAGATAGGGCATCAGCGTCGCGACCTCGGCATGGGCGCGGATCAGGCCCTCGGTCATGTCGTTCGGATGGCTGGTCGTGTAGCGGATCCGGGCCAGGCCCTCGATCCGGTCCAGCGCGCGGATCAGGTCGTCCAGCCCTTTCCCGTCCTCGCGCCAGGCGTTGACGTTCTGGCCGAGCAGGGTGATCTCCTTCGCGCCCGCGTCGACCAGCGCCTTCGCCTCGTCGACGATCGCGGCGAAAGGCCGGCTGATCTCGGCGCCGCGCGTATAGGGCACGACGCAATAGGTGCAGAATTTGTCGCAGCCCTCCTGGACGGTGAGGAAGGCGCTCGGCCCCTGCCGCCGCCGCCCGGGCAGGGCGCCGAACTTGGACAGGGCGGGCATGTCGGTGTCCAGCGCCTTGCGCCCCGCCGCCGCCTCGCGGACCAGGGCCGGCAGATTGTGATAGGCCTGCGGGCCGACGACGATGTCGACCGCCGGCGCGCGCCGCGGGATCTCCGCGCCCTCGGCCTGCGCGACGCAGCCCGCCACCGCGATCATCGGCGCCGGGGCGCGGCTGCCGTCGGGGGCCTCGCGCTTCACCAGCCGGCCGATGTCCGAATAGACCTTCTCCGCCGCCTTCTCGCGAATATGGCAGGTGTTGAGCACGACCAGGTCGGCGGCGTCCGCGTCGGTCGCCGCGCTGAGGCCTTCCGCCTCGAGCAGCTCCGCCATGCGGTCGCCGTCATAGACGTTCATCTGGCAACCGAACGACTTGACGTGGAAGGTCTTGGGGGAGGCTTTCATCGCCGGGCCCTATACCTAAGCGACGGGCTCGACGATAGCGGGGGGATCGGCATCCTCGATGGGCCTGACGCCCGGCAGGCCGTGGATCACCGCCGCGCGCGCCCGCGCCGCCAGCTTCTTGCGGTCGCCCGCCTCGGCCGGGTCGATCGGGTCGAGGAAGCGGATCGTCACGCCGAGCCGGCCGGGCCGCTCCAGGAAGCGGGTGACGCTCAGCTCATAGGCCTCGTCGCCGATCCAGGCGGCGTCGTCGATATTCTCGAAGTCGAGCTGGACGGGCTGCACCATGACGCCGGGCAGGGGCGGATAGAGCGAGGCGAACAGGCTCGGGCGGAAGGGCAGGATCAGCCGGCCGCTGGTCGTGCCCTCGGGGAACAGGCAGACCGCCCGCCCCTCGGCGAGGCGGCCGCGCAGGTCGTCGGCCTGGCCTTTCACGCTGCTGCGCATGTTGCGGTTGATATAGACGCTGTCGTTCAGGCCCGAGGCCCAGCGGACGATGCCCTCCAGCTCGGCCTTGGTGACGAACACCGCCGGCACCGCGCCGCCCATGGCGAGGATGTCCAGCCAGCTGACATGGTTGGGGGTGTAGAGAACCTTGCTGGTCAGCGGCACGCCCTCGACGCGGACCTTGAGCCCGAAGCGCCGGCCGACGAAGCCCAGGAAACGCTGCGGCCAGGGCGAGCGCAGCCGCAGCGCCTTCCACAGATAATGGAGCGGCACGCAGACCGCGAAGCCCGCCAGGACCGCCGCGAGGCGCCCGTATTTCCGAAAGGCGCGTCTCACCTAGGTCTCGCGCGAGATGGAAACGCCGTACAATTCCATGCGATGGTCGACCAGGCGGAAGCCGAGCTTTTCGGCGATCCGGCGCTGCAGCGCTTCCAGCTCCTCGTCGACGAACTCGATCACATTGCCGGTCTCGACGTCGATGAGATGGTCGTGATGGGTCTCGGCCGCCGCCTCGTAGCGGGCGCGGCCGTCGCCGAAATCGTGCCGCTCCAGGATGCCCGCTTCCTCGAACAGGCGCACGGTGCGGTAGACGGTGGCGATGGAGATGCCGGGATCGACCGCGGCGGCGCGGGCGTGGAGCGCTTCGACGTCCGGATGATCCTCGGATTCGCCGAGCACGCGGGCGATGACCTTGCGCTGCTCGGTGATGCGGAGGCCCTTTTCGGCGCAAAGCGCCTCGATATCGATGCTGCGGCTCATTGCCGGCTCTTTAGAGCAAGTTTGGGGCCGGAGCAAAGGGCGCCGGAAACGAAAAGCACCGTCCCGCTCCGTGCGGAAACGGCGCTTTCCTTTGCCTCGGCGACGCGCTTACTTCTTGGGAGCGGCCGTCCGCTTGCGCTTGGTGCCCAGGCCGATCTTCTTGGCGAGGGTGCGGCGCTGCTCGGCATAATTCGGCGCGACCATCGGATAGTCGGCGGCAAGGCCCCACTTCTGCCGGTACTGGTCCGGGGTCATGTTGTAGTGGGTCATCAGGTGCCGCTTCAGCATCTTCAGCTTCTTGCCGTCCTCGAGGCAGACCACATAGTCCGGCTTGATGGACGAGCGGATCGAAACCGCGGGCTCCGGCTTCGCGGCCGGCTCTTCCTTGCGCTCGCCGAGGCCGGAAAGCGCGCTGTGCACGTTGGCGATCAGCAAGGGGAGGTCAGAGACCGCAACGCTGTTGTTGCTGACATGCGCCGACACAATGTCGGCGGTCAGGGTAACAAGCGTTTCCCCGTAATTGTCCTGGTTTTCCATTTTGTCGGTATCCAACTTTGCTTGAGATCAGAGGATGCGACCGTCATTGGCCTGACGGACACGCGGGCAGAATTGGTCCGTTTTGGCAGGTTTGACAAGGCCGAAACGAAGAGAGCAATCTGTGGTTTACCGCAGATTTCCGGGGCTTTTGCCGAGGGTCAGGGCATCGTACCTGTCCCCTTTTTGGCCATTATAATAATCGCGCCGTCTACCCACGAGTCCGAAGCCCGCCTGCTCGTACAGGCTAAGCGCATGATTTCCCTCGCGGACTTCGAGGTGGAGCTGCGCCGCCCCGCGCGCCACGGCGTCGTCCTCGAAATGTTCGAGAAGAATTCGGCCGATCCCGCGGCCCTGTTCTGTGGACTTTACGGCAAGCAGCAACAATTCGGCTTCATCCGCGACGAGCCGTGCCAGAGTGAAGCCGAGCACCACCTCATTCTCGCGCGCCAGGGTGAGCCAGACGCCGGGCATGGGCAGCAGGCCAGCGCATTGCGCCATCGTCCAGGCCTCGCCGAAACAGGGATCGAAGCTGTCTTCCATCACCGTCATCACGTCGCGCAGATCGGCCTGGCCGCCCGGGCTGAGAATGACCCGCGCCCCGGTCACGTCAGCGGCCTTTCGACGCCGCCCGCGGCGTGGCTTTGAGCGGGCCTCGCATCCGGGCCGCGGCCGTAAATCGGGCGGGGCGGCAGGCTGCGCAAGGCGGGCGGCAGCGCCCAGGCGTCGGCGGCGCGGGGCAAGGCGTCGCGCCACTCGCCATGGCCGCGGGCCTCGACCAGGGCGCGCGCGCCCGAGCCGAGCACGAGCGGCGCGGCGAAGGCGGCCGCGGCCTCTCCGGGCGGCAGCGAGCAGAGGTCGCCGAGGGGCGCGATCGGATCACCGCCATAGTCTTGCACGAAAAGCTCGCCATGTCCTCCCACCAGCGCGACGGCGACCGCGCGCTCGCCGCTCGCCGCGGCGAGCGCCGCCATGGAGGAATAGCCCCGCACCGGCACCCCCCAGCCGATGGCGAGGCCATGGGCCGCGGCGAGGCCGACGCGCACGCCGGTGAAGCTGCCGGGCCCGCAATCGACCAGGATCGCGTCCGGGCGCCGGCCGGCCAGCACCGCCTCGATCATCGGCAGCAGCCGCTCGGCATGACCGCGCCCGACCACCTCGTGCGCATCGTCCAGCACCCCGCCTTGCGCGTCGAGCAAGGCGACGGAGCAGGCGGCGGTCGCGCTGTCGATCACGAGAAGCATCGGCCCACCTTAAAGCAGCGCGGAGCGGTGGGAAGCGGGCTCAGACGGCCTCGACCGTCTCCACCTCGGGCACATAATGTTTGAGCAGGCCCTCGATCCCGTTCTTCAGCGTCATCGTCGAGGAGGGGCAGCCGGAACAGGCGCCGTGCAAAGCGAGATAGACGGTGCCGTCGCGAAAGCCGCGATAGACGATATCGCCGCCGTCCTGCGCCACGGCGGGGCGGACGCGGGTCTCGATCAGCTCGCGGATCTGGGCGACGATCTCGGCATCGGCGGGATCGTCGTCAATCTCCGCTTCGGGCGGGACCTGGATGCCGGCGGCGGTGCCGGCGCGGAACAGGGGCGCGGCGCTGGCGAAATGATCGAGCAGCACCTCCAGGACCTGCGGCTTCAGCGCGCGCCATTCAACACCCGGGGCGGCGGTCACCGAAATGAAGTCGCGGCCGAAGAACACGCCCTCCACCTCGCCGGTCGAGAAGATCGCCTCGGCGAGCGGCGAGGCCTCGGCCTCCTCCGGCGTGGCGAAATCGCGCGTGCCGGCCTCCATCACCTTCTGCCCCGGCAGGAATTTCAGGGTGGCGGGATTGGGCGTGGTTTCGGTCTGGATCAGCATGGGGCGGATGTGGTCTATAGCGGGCGCATGATCAAGGGGATGGTCGTTGGGGCAGCCGCGCTGCTTGCCGGTTCGGGCGCGGCGCTGGCGGCCATGGCCGCCGACCCGCAGCCGGCCCGCAGGACGCAGGACCTCTATCATTGGTTCACTGCCGACGATTACCCGCTGGCGGCGCTCCGCCGCTATGCCGAAGGCGCCGTCGGCTTCCGGCTGACCATCGACGCTCAGGGTATGGTCAGCGCCTGCGTCGTCGAAAGCTCGTCCGGGGATCTGGATTTGGATCGGGTGACCTGCGAGATATTGCGGAGCCGCCCGCGTTATTATCCGGCTCGCGACGCCGCCGGCCGCGCGGTGGAAGGCTCCGACACGGGTCGGGTGACCTGGCGCCTGCCGCCGGAACAGCAGCCGCCCGCGCCCCTGGCCCTCGCGACCGTCGACCTCGAGGGAATGATTCGGATGAACGGGCCGCAGCTCGCCTGCCGGACCACCGTGAACGGACGGTCCGACGGGCCGACCGTCGTGCCGATGTGCAGCCTGCTCGTCAGCGCGGAGGGCGCCACCGTCCTGCGCCGATCGGTGCCCGGCACCGAATTCTCGGCGGTCCTGTCGATCCGGCTCGCCGGCGCGACGCGGAGCGCGCCGACGGCCGGCGCCGCGCCGCTCTTCACCGCCGCCGCGACGGTGACGGTGCGCGCGGACGGCAGTGTCGGCGCCTGCGCGCCGCTGGGGACGCCGGCCCGACTGCCGACAGGCTTTACCAGTCTGCACGGCCCCTGCGCGCTCTTCCCGCCCGGCGCGCGGAAACATTTCGCGGGAGATCCGGCGCAGACGCAGCCACGCAGCGCCCGGCTGGAATTGCATTATTATCTGCGCCCTCACCAGCAATTGGGACCGCCCGTGCCCCCGCTTGCCATGCAGGCGCCGGCGCGGGCCAATCTCGCCAGCTATTTCTCGGCCGACGACTTTCCCGAGCCGGCGCGGCTCCGCCAGGCGCAAGGGACGGTCGGGTTCCGGCTGGCGATCAGCGCCGAGGGGCGGGTGACCGACTGCATCGTGACTTTGTCGTCCGGCGACAGCTCGCTCGACGAGACGACCTGCGCGATTATCAGGGAGCGCGCCCGCTACGCGCCGGCGCGGGATGCCGAGCAGCGGCCGGTTGCCGGGACGGACCAGGGCCGGGTGACCTGGCAATATCCGCCCGGCTACGAGCGCGCCTCGCTGGCGCCGTACCGGCTGGTCACGCGGCTGCGCCGGACGGCCGATGGTGGCCTGCGCTGCACGATCGTCGAAAATGGCGTGCCGCTGCCGGGCGAGACGCGTGGCGAGTGCGGCGACCTGATGGGCTTCGGCGCGGAGGCCTGGATGCGCCGGCCTGGCGGGCCATCCGAGATCACCTATGTGTTCGCCAGGGGACGCGCCGACGGGGCGATCGATGCCCCCGGCGCGGACGAAGCCGGCTATGGCCGGCTGGCGGCGGAAGCGATCACCAGCCTCAGCATCGCCCAGAGCGGGCGGATCGCCGATTGCCGACCGATCCGCCGGGTCCAGCCGCTGACGCTCGGCATGGACGGCCTCGGCGATTGCGATCTCATGGATTCGGACGAGGCCCCCCACTTCGAAGCCGCCGCCGATCCGCTGCCGCGCCGGGCGCGGATGCGGACGGCGATCTTCATCAGATAGGGATCAGAAGTCCGGCTTGTCGTAATGGGCCGGCGGCATGATCACCTCCATCCGCTCGCCGAGCAGCGGGCGGAAGCTGGGGCGGGACTTCATCACCGCATACCAGTCCACCGTCTGCTTGTGCCCGCGCCAGTCGATCCCGCCCAGATAGTCGGCGACCGAGAGCATCGCCGCGGCGGCGAGGTCGGCGAGGGTCAGCACCGGGCCGGCGAGCCAGCGGCGGTGGTCGAGCAGGTAATCGAGATAGTCGAGATGGCCGTCGATAGCGGTCATCGCCCGGCGGAGCGCCTGCGCGTCGGGCGGCTCGCGGGTGATCAGCCGCTTCAGCATCCGCTCGTGCATCAGGGGGGCGACCGCGTCCTGGTAGAGCTTGATGTCGAACCAGCTGACCAAGCGGCGGATCTCGGCGCGGTTGGCGGCGGTGCCGGGGATCATCGGCGCCCGGTCGACCGTCTCCTCGAAATATTCGCAGATCGCGGTCGAATCGATCAGCACGATGCCCTTGGAGGCCTCGACCAGGACGGGCGTCTGCTTGGCCGGGGTCAGATCGGCGAAATCGTCATCGTCCTGCCAGGGCGAAACCCGCACCAGCTCGAGCGCGATCCCCTTCTCGGCCATGGTGAGGCGCACCTTGCGGGAGAAGGGGCAGAGCGGGAATTGATAGAGCTGCCACATCCGCGAAGTCCTTAGCGGACATGCGGGCGCAGTCTACCCTGCTTCGTCCCTACCAGGGCGCGCCCTCGTCCTCCTCGTCGTCATAAGGCGGCGGCGGTGCGTCATCGTCCCGCGGCGGCGGCGCGTCATAGGCCTCGGGCGGCAACGGCCGCCGGGCCTCGACCATGGCGGCGCCGAGCGCGGCCTCCATCTGGCGCAGGGACTGGCGGATGGACGGCGCGGCGGTCGCCATCGCGTCGAGCATCGCCGCGGCGCGCGCGCTGCCCCGATAGAGGGAGCCGCGCAGCTTGCGCTCGAAATCCGGATCGTTGCGCCGGCCGAGCTCGCGCAACGTCATGCTGCGCCCGCGCGGGCTGTAGGGGTGGAGCGCATCGAGGATCGGCCCGATGTCCAGATTGAGCGCGGCGTCGGTGGAGCGGTCGAGCATCGGCGCGGCTTGGCGCACGGCCTCGGCACCGCCGCGGAGCACCTGCTCCTCGCGCTGCTGCTGGGCGGAGAGCGGCACCGCGACGAGGGCGACGACGCCGAACATGGTCAACGGGATCAGCACTTTACGCATTCAAGCCTCCTCCCGAAGTCGGGACATGCCGAGTCGGCGGCCTATGCATCCGAGCGGATGAGCGGCGCCTGAACATCCTATCAGGAATGCGGCGCCGGATCGAGATGGGCGGTGGCCGCATTCATCTCCGTCGTCAGCCGCTGCTGCATCTGCGCCAGGCGCGGCGTCATCAGGGCGAAGAATTCCTGCCAGGCCGGATCGCGCATCATGGTCAGCGACAGCTGCGCATATCGCCGCCCGGCCGGGGTCCGGAAAAAGCTCTCCAGCTCGCCCAAGTCCCCGACGCTGAACTGGCGGGCCATCAAGGTGGTCATGACGGCGCGCATTTCCGGCTCGAGCTCGGTCATGACTTCGCCGGCGACCCGGCGCGTGACCTCCATCATGATCCGGAACCGCTCCCGGAATTGCGGATCCGCGCGCAGGCCCTGCTCCTCGACGGCGCGCACCCTTTGCTCGTGGGTCATGTCCGTTGTGTCGATGCCCAGCCGTTCAGCGACCGAGGCGAGCATGGTCTCGTCGTTCGGCATGATGCCGTCCATGAACGCGCGCATCGAGCCCGGCGGCATGAGCAGGTCGACCAGCCGGCCGGCGGCGGCGAGCCGGGCGGCGTCGGGCCGGGTGGGGCCCTCGGCCACGCGCGGTGGCGCGGGCGGGGCCACGGGCGGCTGGGCCACGAGCGCCGGTCCGGAAAGGCCCGCCAGGAGGGCGGCAAAGGCAAGAGCGCGCATCGTCATGTCCCCGTCAAAGCCTTTCGAAAGCAGCAGATTTCGTGGCGCGCCGCAAGCCGGTCAGCGCGGCGGCGCGGCCGGAAGGTTGCGGCTGCGGCGGCGGAATTCGGCGCGCGCCTCGGCCAGCGCGCCCGGCGTGCTCCGCTCCAGCATCCGCTCGATCTCGCGGCGGCGGCGCTGCACTTGGGCATCGTCCTGGCGCAGCGAGGCCAGAGCGGCGAGCAGCCGGCCGCCCTCCTCGCCGCGCAAATAGGTGGCGAAGCGGGCCATTTCGGCGGGCTGCAGCCGGTCGGCCAGCAGATAGGCCGTGACCTGCTCGCGCCGCGCGCGCTCGGCCTGGCGGAAGCTGGGGGCGTGCAGCTGCGCGGCGCCGGTGGCGGCGGCGCGGCAGGCGGGAACGAAGGCGTTGCAGGCGCCCGGTTCGGCGAGCAGCAGGTTTTCGATGCGGGACTGGATGCGCGAGGAATCCGCATCGTCGTAGAGGCTCTCGTCGCGCTGCATCAGCACGCGGGCGAGATCGAGCGCGGCCGGATCGAGCGGCGGCTGGGCGGCGGCGGGGACGGCCGTCGCCCCCAGCAGCAGGGTGGCGGCGAGAAACATTGTCTTCATGGTCTTCCCCCCTTCTTGACCGCGAAGCCTCAGCGGAAAGTCAGCCAGGCGAGCGCGGCCGTGCCGACCACGATCCGGTACCAGGCGAAGGGCGCGAAGCCCCGCTTCGAGACGATGCCGATGAACCATTTGATCACCACGAGCGCGACCACGAACGAGACCAGGAAGCCCAAAGCGATGCCGCCGAAGCCGACCGCGCCGAGCTGGTCGTGATGCTTGACGAGCGACAGGGTGGTCGCGCCGAGCATGGTCGGGATGGCGAGGAAGAAGCTGAACTCCGCCGCGGTCCGCCGCTCGATGCCGAGCGAGAGGCCCCCGAGGATGGTCGCGCCGGAGCGGCTGACGCCCGGGATCATCGACAGGCACTGGATCAGGCCGACGCCCACAGCCTTGCCGAGGCTGATGTCGGCGACGCCTTTCTCCGCGCCCTTGGGCGCCGTCTTCTCGATGATCAGCATGGCGATGCCGCCGATCAGCAGGGCCCAGGCGACGACCAGCGCGCTCTCCAGCAGCGCCTCCACCCGCTCGATGAAGATGAAGCCGAGGATCGCCGAGGGCAGGAAGGCGACGAGGATGTTGCGCACGAAGCGCCAGCTTTCCGGCTTGTTCTGGAGCAGGCCGACCAGCACCGCCCAGAAGGTGCGCCAGTAGAGCACGACCACCGCGAGGATCGCGCCGAGCTGGATGACGACGTTGAACACCGCCCATTGCGCCGCGTCATAGCCGAGCAACTCGGAGGCGAGGATCAGGTGGCCGGTCGAGGAGACCGGGATGAACTCGGTGACGCCTTCGACGATGCCGAGGATGATGATGGTGAGCAGGACAGGCATGGCAGTGTCGTAGCGGGGCGGGGCGGGGGCGGTCCAGCGGGTTAAGTGGACCGACGTGGCGGATATGCAGGGTTGGGCTTGGGACTTGTCTCCTTCCCGGTCTCGGGCGGGCCCGGCTCCGGGGCGGGATCGGAAGCTTCGGGCTTTCGGGGTCGTGCTTCATCGGAAAGCGGAGGACAGGGGAGGGGCGTCCACACCGCCGGATTGGGCGCGCATGTGGACCGGGCGTTCTCCGTCGAGTTCATGCCTCTCACATCCAAGCCGGCGAGGCGCCGCAACCATTTTCGTGCTGCCTCCTCGCCGGCTGCCATCTATGGAAACCTTGATCAGCCGTGCTCAGGCGAAGGCCGGAGCGTTGGGGTGCGGGAGCACATTCTTCGCGTAGCGCTCCGGCCTTCGCCGGAGCACGGGGGAGGGGGCTGCGGCCCCCCTCCTCCACGCCGCCACGCGCCTACCAGGTGTAGACCACGCCGTAATAGTCGAACACGCGCTTGTCATAGTCGCGGTCGTAGGCGGGCTCGGCGTCGGCGCGGTAATTGGGGCCGGCCTTGAGCTGCTCGCGATCGATGTCGACGACATAGCCGTTCTGGTCGGGATCGTAGTTCAGCTTCGACCAGGGAATCGGGAAATGATCGTCGCCGATGCCGAGGAAGCCGCCGAACGACAGCACGGCATATTCCGCGCGGCCGCTGCGCTTGTCGACCATGAAATTCTCGATCTTGCCAAGCTTCTCGCCCTGGCGGTCGTAGACGGCGGTGCCCTCGACGCGGTCGGAGGCGATCAGCCGGTTGAGGCTGCTGGTGTCGGTGCCGCCGGTGGCGGGGCGGATGAGGGTGTCGTCGGCCATGATGAGATCCTTTTCGGAAACGATGGAATGGGATGGCGCGTGAACGCCCGGCGGGTGTCTTCGGGGTCGGCGCGGCCCGGGGCGGCGCGGCGGGGCGTGGCGAAAAAGCGGGCGAGGGTCCTCGGTCGCATTATTGACACGATTGTCAGTTTAGCTGGCGAGGATGACCGAGTCCGCTTCGCCCGCGCAGCCGCCGCACATCCACGCCCTTGCCGTGGACCCCGCCGACATCGACTTCATGGGGCATGTGAACAACAGCGTGTATCTGAAATGGGTGCAGGAGGCGGTGATCGACTATTGGCGGCGGGTGGCGCCGGCGGAGGCGGTGGCCGGGCACCTCTGGGTCGCGCTCAAGCACGAGATCACCTACCGGCGCCCGGCCTTCCTCGAGGACAATGTCGTGGCGCAGGTGGTGGCCGAGGGGATGCACGGGGCGCGGGCCTTCTTCCACACGTTCATCAAGCGCGGTGAGGACGTGCTGGCCGAGGTGAAGAGCAGCTGGTGCTGCCTCGACGCGGCAACCCAGCGCCCGGCGCGGCTGGCGCGGGACGTGGTGCGGATGTTCGTCGGCGAGAAGAAAGCGGATTAGCCTCCCCGCGAAGCGGAAACCCCCCTCTTCGCGTCCTTTGCGAACTTCGCGCCTTCGCGTGAAATAACTTCTTCTTGTTCTACGCGAGAGAGCCGCTGCGCGGGGCGGATCAGGCCTTGGCGAAGCGGCCGTGGCGGCGGAACGGCACCAGCCATTGGGGCGCGGCCACGGCGAGGGGGGTCGGGTGCAGGCCGAACGCCTCGAAGCCGGGCCCGGTGGCGACATTGTCGCGCTGCATCATCAGCCACTGGTCCCAGGTGAGCGGCGCCATGGGCGCCCAGCCGGTGGCGCGGGCGATCGCCTTGCCGATCGGATCGGGCAGCTCCGCGATGGCGCGCTTGCGGCCGGTCGTCTCGCAGATCCACTTGTTCAGCGCGGCCATGGTCATGACGTTGGGGCCGCCAAGCTCGTAGGTCCGGCCGGCATGGGTGCCGGGATCGAGCGCGGCCAAGGCGATCGCCTTGCCGAGATCGGCGGCGTGGACCGGCTGCAGCTTCCAGTCCGGGCGGATCACCGGCAGGACCGGCAGCAGCCTGGCCATGCGGGCGAAGCGGTTCACGAACGCATCCTCCTGGCCGAAGGCGATGGAGGGGCGAAGGATGGTGGCGCCGGGAAAGGCGGCGCGGACGGCCTGCTCGCCCTCGCCCTTGGTGCGGCCGTAATTGCTCTCGGCCTCCGGATCGGCGCCGATGGCGGAGACGTGGACGAGCGCGGGCACGCCCGCCGCGGCGGCGGCCTCGGCGACGTTGCGGGCGCCGTTCACATGCACCGCCTGGAACGCGCCCTTGAGGATGCCGACCAGGTTGATCACCGCGTCGGAGCCCTGGACGGCGGCGGCGACGGCGGCCGTGTCGGTGACGTCGGCGCGCACGAACTGGACCTGGCCGAGGCCGCCGAGCGGCTTCAGATACCAGGCGCGGCGCGGATCGCGCTCGGCGGCGCGGATGCGGACGCCCGTCTTCAGCAGCGACTGGGCGGCGTAGCGGCCGAGAAAGCCGCCGGCCCCGAACACGGTCACGAGGATGTTCGTCTTGGGAGGCATGGCGCGCCTTTGCCCCCGGCGCGCCGCGTTGACAAGGCCAAAGGCGGCCCGCAAGGGCGCGCGCATGACTTCGACGAACGGCAATGGCAACGGCCACGGCGAGAGCGGCGCCAACAGGGCAAGCATACGCGATCCGGAGCTGGACCGCGCGCGGCTGCGCGCGATGCACGAGGCGCTGACCGGCGGCGACGTGCCGACCGCGGGCAAGCTCGCCGAGGATGCGCTGGGCGACGGCATCGATCACCCGATGGTGCTGAACCTCGTCGCCGGGCGGCGCGAGGCGGAGGGGCGTCTGGACGAGGCTTTGGCCCTGCTCGGGCGCGCGCTGGCGGCGGCGCCCGAGGCGATCGGGGTGATGAACGCGATCGGCCTGTGCCTCAGCCGGATGGGCCGGTTCGAGGAGGCGGTCGAGGCGTTCGGCGGGGCGGTGGCGAAGGCGCCGGACTTCGCGCCGGCTTTGGCCAACCGCGGCGCGGCCCTGCTGGCGCTGGGCCGTAACGACGAGGCGCGGGCGGATTTCGAGGCGTCGCGGGCGGCCGATCCCGCCAATCTGATCGCGGCGGACGGGCTGGCGGCGCTGGCGCTCGGGGACGGCGACGCGGCGGCGGCGCGGACGCTCGCCGGGCAGGTGCTGGCACGCGAGCCGGGCTGGCCGAGCGCGGTGCTGACCCTTGCCGGCGCGGACTTGGCGGAGGCGCGGGCCGCCGAGGCGGAGGCGGCGCTGGCGGCCTTGCTGGCCGATGCCCGGCTGTCGCCCGTGGACCGGGCGCTGGCGACGGGCCTGCGCGGCGACGCCCTGGAGGGGCTGGGCCGGCACGGGGAGGCGTTCGCGGCCTGGCGCGAGTCGAACGGGCTGCAGGCGGAGCTCCATGCGCCGCGCTTCGCCGGGCGGCCGACGACGCTGGCGCTGGTGCGGGACTTGACCGGCGCGCTCGCCGGTCGGCGCGTGCCCGCGGCCTGGGGCCATGGCGGCCGCAGCCCGGCGAAGCGCCATGTCTTCCTGGTCGGCTTCCCGGGCTCGGGGACGGCGGCGGTCGAGCGGGCTTTGGCCGCGCATCCGGAGGTGGCGACGCTGGCCGACAAGGAGGCGCTGATCGATTCGGCGCGGGACTGGCTGGCCGATGCGGACCGCTTCGCCCGCTTCTGCGACCTGGAGGACGAGGCGCTGGAGACCTATCGCGAGGCCTATTGGCGGCGCGTGGCGGAGGAGGGCGTCGACCCGGCCGGCAAGGTGTTCGTCGACCGGCACGCCTTCAACCTGTTCAAGCTGCCCCTGATCGCGCGGCTCTTCCCCGACGCGCGGGTGCTGGTGGCGGGGCGCGATCCGCGCGACGCGGTGCTCGAGGCGTTCCGGGCGCGCTGGCGGATGACCGACCCGGCCTGGCAGCTGCTGACCCTCGAGGGCGCGGCCGCGCTCTACGCGGCGACGCTGGCGATGGTCGAGGCGAGCGAGGAGGCGTTCGGGCTGTTCACCCACCGGCTGGAGCGCGAGGCCCTGCGCGCCGACGCGGACGCGGAACTGAAGGCGCTGACGGCGTTCGTCGGCCTGCCTTGGGACGAGCCGCTGCAGGGGCTGGTCGCCGAGCCGGACGGCGTCGGCCGCTGGCGGCATCATGCGGCGGAGATCGAGGCGGCGATGGCGGGCGCCTAATCGGCCTCAGGGCAGTCGCGGCGCGGGTGGCGGCTCGATCTCCTCGGCTTCCGCGTCGATCACGAAATGGGTCATGGAGAGGCTGGTGCGGCCGAGCCTCAGCGCGGCGCCGAGGGTGACCGCATAGGCGGCGAGGCCGGTGAGGAAGGCGAGCATCGGCATGGCGTGCAGCGCGGTCGCGACGGCGAGGCCGGCGGCGCCCGCCAGCAAAGGCGCGCTGGCATAGCCGAGCGGGACGTGGATGGCGAAGCCGCGGGCCAGGAAGAGCCGGCGGGCGATATTGGCGGCGACATAGGCGAGGAGCGCGGCGGCGGCGGCGCCCTCGACGCCGTAGAGCGGGATCAGGACGAGGCCCGCGGCGATATTGGCGGCGCCGCCGATCGCGGTCAGCCAGAGGATATAGGCCGGGCGGCGGTAGAGGAGGATCAGGTCGGAGACGCCATAGGCGCCCTGGATCGCCTCGGCCGCGGCGAGCATCAGCATGGCGAGATAGCCGGCGGCGAATTCGGGGCCGATCCAGGCGAGCAGGGGCTCGCCGATCGCGACCAGGCCGATCAGCATGGGCAGCTGGATGGCGAGGATCAGGCGGGTGGCCGAGGCGGTGGCCTGGCCGGTCCGCTCGGGGCCGACCAGGCTGAGCGTGCGTGAAACGATCGGGGTGAGCAGGCCGTCGAAGCTCTGCCGGACCTGGCGGATGGGGGTGCGCACCTGCCGCGCCATGCCGTAAATGCCCGCCGGGCTCTCGCCGAGGAACAGGCCGACCAGATAGAGATCGAGCCGGCCCGCGAGCGCGTTGGTGAAATCGCTCAGCGTCGGCAGCGCCGTCTGCTTCGTCACGAACCAGAGGCGCGACGGGGACAGGCGGTAGGCCCCGAGCCGGAACGGCCCGAGGCAGCGGCGCGCACCGACCATGGCGTAGAGCAAGGCCCCGAGCGTCCCGGCCCAATAGCCGATGATCAGGCCGGTCGCCTGGAAGCCCAGCGCCCAGGCCAAAGCGGCGGCGGCGACGCCGGCATAAGGCTCGATGATCGAGCGCGCCCAGACCTGGTGGCGCATAAGATGCGTCCAGCGGGTCGCGGCGAGGAACAGATCGAGCAGCGCCTGGCCGAGGATCATCGGCGCGAGCAGCAGCAGCGCCAGGCCGGTATTGCCGACGAACTCGCCCACCGGCAGCAGCGCGACGGCGAGCATGATCGGGGCGATGCAGAGCAGGCTGGCCAAGGTCACCAGGATGGCGGCGTCGAGCAGGATGTGCGGCGGGCCGCGGCCGTCCCTTTCCTCGTCGAGCAGCTTGAACAATTGCCGCTTCATGCCGGCGCCGCCCAGGGTGACGGCGAGCTCGACCACGGCGACGGCGATGGTGAAGGCGCCGAACAGGGCGACGCCGAACAGGCGGCCGGCCATGACCACGAAGAGCAGGCGGGCGCCGAGGCGGATGACGAAACCGAGCGCCGCCGAGCCCCCCCCTTTCAGAATCAGACGCTGGGCGGCGGCTTCGGTCACTTTGCGCTTGTATCGAAACGGATCGCGGTTGACCAAGCGCCATGTCCGCGAGCGACGACGAGACCGGCAGGCCGATCGCGGCCGTCTTCCGCACGGCCCTGTTCAACCCGACCGAGCGCTTCATCCAGGAGCAGGCGGCGTCGCTCACCCGCTGGCGGCCGATCCTAGTCGGGCTTGAGCGAAAGGGCGAGATCCTGCCCGCGCTGAAGGAGGGGATGATCCTGCCCGCCAATGTCGCCGAGCGGCTGGCCTTCGCGGCGACCGGGCGCGGCGGCGCGGTCGAGGCGAAATTGCGCAAGGCTCGGCCGAAGCTGGTCCACGCCCATTTCGGCACGGACGGGCTGAAGGTGCTCGGCCTCGCTTTGGCGCTGCGCCTGCCCCTGATCACCCATTTGCGCGGCTATGACGTGACCCTCACCCGCGCCGCCCTGATCGCCTCGGGCCGGCCGACCTGGAGCCGCTATGCGCTGCAGCGCGGCCGGCTGATGCGGCGGGGCAATCTCTTCCTCGCCGTCTCCGACGCGCTCCGGGAGAAGGCGATCGCGCTGGGCTTCCCGGCCGCGCGGACGCGCACCCACTATAACGGCGTCGACCTCGACCGCTTCCAGCCCGGCAAGAGGCCGCGCGAGCCGGGCACGATCCTGCATGTCGGCCGGCTGGTCGAGAAGAAGGGGACGGCGGACCTGATCGCCTCGCTGGCCGGGATGGGCGGCGTGCGGCTGGTGGTGATCGGCGACGGGCCGCTGCGGCCGCAGCTGCAGCGGCAGGCGGGCGCGCTCGGCGTGAAGGCGCAGTTCCTCGGCGCCCAGCCGGCTGACGAGATCGCGACCTGGATGCGCCGGGCGACCCTGCTCGCCGTCCCCAGCGTCACCGCGCGCGACGGCGACGCGGAGGGGCTGCCCAATGTCGTCGTCGAGGGCGCCGCCTGCGGTATCCCGGTGATCGCGACGCATCATTCCGGCATTCCCGAGGCGGTGGCGGACGGGCGCACCGGCTATCTGGTGCTGGAGGGCGACCGCGCGGGGCTCGCCGGGCGGATCCGGGCGCTGCTCGACAGCGCCGACCTGCGGCGGGAAATGGGGTTCGCGGCGCGCGAACTGGCACTGACGCGCTTCGACCGGCGGCGGCAGGCGGAGAAGCTCGAGGCGATCTACGACGAGGTGTCGGGGTTGGTTCGGGAGGAATGATCTCCCGACATGTGCTCCGGCGAAGGCCGGAGCCTTGGCCGGCAACGCGGAGGCGGGTCCGCAACGCTCCGGCCTTCGCCGGAGCACGAGGGCGGGCGACGCGTCGGGGTCCGCAATCGACTGGCTTTGGGAACCGACTTCATAGTCATCACGGCCTTCGCCGGGACGACTCATTCTGTCCGCGCCGGCCACGGCGCCGGTTCCCGCGCCTCAGTCTCCCCCGAGCTCAACCCAGACCGGCGCGTGGTCGCTGGCCTTTTCGCGGCCGCGCACCTCGCGATCGACCTCGGCGGCGACCAGCCGCTTCGCCGCCACCTTGTTCAGCAGCAGATGGTCGATGCGGATGCCGGCGTCGCGGGCGAAGGCGTGGCGCCAATAGTCCCAGAAGGTGAAGATGGTCTCGTCCGGGTGGAGCTGGCGCAAAGCGTCGGTCCAGCCCTGCTTCAGCAGCCGCGCATATTGGGCGCGGGGCTCGGGCTGGAAGAGGGCGTCGTCGCGCCAGCGCTCGGGTTTGTAGACGTCGCGGTCCGTCGGGATGATGTTGTAGTCGCCGGCGAGGACGACAGGGCCGTCCAGCCCGGCGAGCGTCTTCGCCCGGAGCATGAAGTGCTCCATCCAGCCGATCTTGTACCGGAATTTGGGACCGCCGACCGGATTGCCGTTGGGGAGGTAGAGGCAGCCGATCAGCACGCCGTTCACCGCGGCCTCGATATAGCGGCTCTGCGCGTCGTCCGGATCGCCGGGCAGGCCGCGATGGGTCTCCACCGGTTCGCAGCCCTTGGCGAGGATGGCGACGCCGTTCCAGCTCTTCTGGCCATGCCAGACCGCGCCATAGCCGGCCGCCGCGAGCGCCGCCTCCGGGAAGCGCTCGTCCGGCGCCTTCAATTCCTGCAGGCAGGCGACGTCGGGCCGTGCCTCCGCGAGCCAGGCGAGCAGGTTGTCGAGCCGGGCGTTGATCCCGTTGACGTTGAAGGTCGCGATTTTCACGCGGAGGCAACGCGCGTGGGGCGCGTGGGATGCGCGCGCGTGCGTCGCGCTTCGGCGAGCGCCGCTCAGCCGTCGCGGCAGCCGCCGCAGCCGGGTTCGGCCGCGAGCCAGTCCACCCCGTCGAACGTCGCCATTCCGGCGCCGCGGGGCCGGCCGGCCGGGCTCTCCGTCTTGAGCAGGAAGCGCTGGGCGCCGAGCAGCCGCCCTTTGGCGTCTCGCTCGGTCAGGTCCAGACCGAACACGCGCCTCCCGAGCGAGGACCGGTCGTTGGGCACGAAGTGGAGGTGGAGGGTGCCGAACTGTTTCGGCTTGAGCGGCGGCGCGGCGAACCAGGCGCCCGGCCCGGTGATCATCAGCCGCCCGTCGTCGAGCTGCTGGAAGCCCTGGCCGCGCAGGGCGCCGCGCCAGGAGGCCATTGCCTTGCCCCGCAAGGTGATGAGGAGAAAGCCCCAGTCGAACAGGTTCGGCCCGGGCTCCGTCGGCATCTCGAAGGCGTAGCGGGCGACCCGGCGCTCGGCGCTGAACTGCCCGATCACTACCGCCGCCTTCATCAGCGGCCCGTCAATGTCGACGATCGAGACATTCTTCCAGGCGATATTGTTGTTGTTGACGACGTTGCCGACGAAATTGCCGGTCTCGGGAACGGTCATGCCGAAGGGCGCGGTCGGCGAGGTCTCGACCCTGGCGCACAGGCAGAAATGCGTCTGGTCGGCTCCGAACGAGGCATAATCGGACGGATCCGGCGGCATCCACGGGAAGCTCACGATCTGCTGCCCACCACCGGTCACGGTCACCGTCGCCGGCTGTGGCGGGACGATCTCGCCGCCCATCGACACGGTCGTGCTCGGGATCGTGACCCCGCCCGTCCATGGCGACGGCCAGGCCAGAGAGGGCGACGCCTTGGCCCAATAGAGCCTGACCGTGCCGGACAGGCTCCCGGCATTGGGGCAGCCCCGGTTGCGGACCCGGACATAGACATGGTTCTGTTGTTCCGCGCGCGGATTCTGGTGATCCTGATAACTCAGCCCATCCGCCGCGTTGCGCACCCAGATATCGTCGCTGCAATATACCGGCGCGGTGCCGGCGAAGGGCTCCTCGCCGCCATCGTCGGCGGCGCCCTGGATCCAGAGATCGGGCGTCGTCGGGGCGGTCGGCGGGACTAGGCTGTCGGACGCCAGCAAGCCCGCGCGCGCGTTCGCCAGGCAGGCGTGCATCCTAAGCGCCTGGTCGGCGGTGAACATGAGCTTCGACGCGTCGTGCACCTTGTGGCTGTCCATATGATTCATGAACATGTCGCCATGCGGCGGCGGCGGGCAGGCGGAGGTGCTGGGGATGGAATGATGGGGGAAGATCGGCGCCCCGTGATTGGGAAGATAGTGAAGCGGCGTGTCGGCGCACATATCGTCCGCGCATGCGGTGACCAAATTTCCCCAGATGTGAATTAGGTCCAGATAGAGCCCGCACATCAGCGTCGCGGTGCGGCCCAGATCCCATGGCGCATGGCCGATGATGGTGCCGAAACGGGAGGAGGCGATCATCACGCCGTCGACCTGCGGCGGCGCCGCCGGTCCGGTTCCGTAGCCGGCGTCCTGGACCAGTGGGGCGATCCAGATGTTGAGATAGCGGTCCGGCGGCCAGCCCGGCGCTGCCTGCCGGACCAGGTTCACCTCTGACGAAAGAAATCCCGATTTGCTGGTGAAGGTGGTCGTCATGCCGGTCGTGGCGCCGCAATTGGGATCGCGCTTCGCGAGCGCGAACTCGATCCGCGTGTCGGCCGCGGCTGGCTGGAACGGAGGCGGGATATTGGCGGCATCGGCATTTTGCAGCCGGAAATCGCGGTTGAGCGCGTCGATCTGCTGCTGGACTTGGGTCAGCGTGAAATTGTCCTGCGCCGCATTGTAGACGACGTGCACGACTACGGGAATACGGACGACCCCCGTCTTCAGTCCTTCGCCGCGATGGCGCGCGATGAAGCGCTGGATTTCATATTCGATGTCGCGGGCGCGGCGTCGATAGTCCGCGGAGTCCGCCGCCAGCAGGGCATGCATGTCGATCATGCCCGCAGACTCGCCGCGTCGGCGCACTTCGCTGTTCTTTTCCTTCGCCATCGATTTCCTCCCCCCGGGAATATTCGCGCGGGCCGGAAAGTCCTATCGATGTCGAGAAATCTCCGACTCAGGCGCCGGACTATAGGCTCATCTTGTAAGGAGTCCATGAAATGGATGTAATCATCGGAAGGCGTCAGAATAAAGTCTGACGCTCATCGAAAACTATATTGAGAAACACCGAAGCCGGCGAGAAGTCCGGCGCGATCGACTGCCCACGGGCGCGAGATCATTCGGCGTCTTCGTCCCCGCTCGCCGCGCCGCCTTCGCCCTCGTCGCGCCACCAGGTCTCGACCTCGCCGCTGAGCTTCACCGTCACCGGCTCGCCATGGCGGTTGACGGCCTTGCCGGCGGCCACGCGGATCCAGCCTTCGGCGACGCTATATTCCTCCACGTCCTCGCGCTCGCGGCCCTTGAAGCGGATGCCGACGCCGCGGCGCAGGGCATCCACGTCGAAATGTTCGCTGCGCGGATTGTTGGAGAGGCGGTCGGGGGGAGGCGTGTCGGCCATCAGTTCGTCGTCCTTTGCGATGCGATCCAGTTGTTCACGAGCTCGTCCAGCACGTCGAGCGGCACCGAGCCGTTCTCGAGCACCACGGCATGGAAGTCGCGGATGTCGAAGCGGTTCCCGAGCGCGGCGCGGGCGCGGTCGCGCAGCTCGAGGATTTTGAGCTGGCCGATCATGTAGCTGGTCGCCTGCCCGGGATTGTTGAAATAGCGCTCCACCTCCTTGGTCGCGTCGCGGCGGGAGAGGAGGCCGTTGGCCATGAAATAGTCGATCGCCCGCTCGCGGGTCCAGCGCTGGCTGTGGATGCCGGTGTCGACGACGAGCCGGATCGCGCGCCAGAGCTGGGTGGAGAGCATGCCGAACTCGCTGATCGGCTCCCGGTAGAAGCCCATCTCCTTGCCGAGCCCCTCCGCATAGAGGCCCCAGCCCTCCGCATAGGCGCCGTAGCCGCCGAAGCGGCGGAACTTCGGCATGCCCTGCAGTTCCTGCATCAGCGCGATCTGGAAATGGTGGCCGGGCGCGCCCTCGTGATAGGCGATCGCCTCGACCTGCGGGCGCAGCACCTGGTTCATGTCGGCGAGGTTGACGTAGAAGATGCCTGGCCGCGAGCCGTCCGGCGAGGGCCGGTTGTAGAAGGCCACCGGCGCCGTCTCCTGGCGGAAGGCCTCGACCGCGCGGACCTCCAGCGGCGCGCGCGGCAGCCGGCGGAACCAACGCGGCGCCGCCTCCATCACCTGCGCGATGAAGCGGCGGCCGTCGGCGAGATAGGCTTCGCGGCCCTCGGCGGTGTTCGGATATTTGAATTCGGCGTCCTCGTTGATGTGGGCGAAGAATTGGGTGAGCGTGCCGGTGAAGCCGACCCGCGCCTTGATCCGCTCCATCTCGCGATGGATGCGCGCGACCTGGTCGAGGCCGACCTGGTGGATCTGCGCGGCGTTCATCTCGGTGGTGGTCGATTGGCGCAGCCGGAAGGCGTAATAATCGGCGCCGTCGGGCAGCGACCAGGCGCCGTCATTGCCGCGGGCGCGGGGCTCGATCGCGGCCAGAGTGGCGAACATCGCGTCATAGCCGCGGCGAAACGGGCCGGTCAGCGCCTCGCGGGCGGCGGCGATCAGCCGGTCCTTCTCGGCCGGGGGGATGGAAAGCCGGCCGACCTTGGTCTTGAAATCGGCGAAGAGCGGCGCGTCGGGCCCCTCGGTGAAGGGCGCGCCGGTGAGCACGCGGCGGCCGTCCTCGCGCACCGGCGCGAAGTTGAAGGCCGGCGGGACGATGTTGAGCTCGGCCTGGCGGCGCATATTGGCGCCGATCTCGCCCATCACCCGCTCCACCTCGCGCAGGCGCGACACATAGGCCTCGGCGTCGCTGACGCTCTCGATCCGGTGGTTGTTGATCAGGAAGACGGGGATGCTGCCCATCGGGCTGCCATTGTTGGTGGCGGGGAAGCCGTAATTGCGCCAGCGCCAGGCGGCGCGGTCGTCCAGCACCTCCTTTTCGAACAGGCGGAAGGAGAGGCGGCCCTGCGCGGAGAGGCGGGCGGGATCGAAGCGGCGGCGCAGCTCGGCGAGCTGGCGCTCCTCCAGCGCGAGCTGCCGGGCCCGATAGGCTTCCGTATAATCGTTCAGCCGGTCGTAAAGCTGGCGGCTGCCCAATTGCGTCAGGTTCTGCGGATTGGTCGCATTCTGCGCGTCGAAGGCGGCGTCGAGGAAGGCGGTGAGGCGGGCATCCTCGGCTTCGGCGGTGGCGGCGGGCGCCGGAGCGGGCGCGGCGCCCGGCTGGGCGACGGCGATGCCGGCGGTGGCGGCGAGGAGGGCGGCGGCAAGCGGGAGGGGGAGCTTCGATCTGATCGGCACGGCGCGGATTCCCTGGCTGGACGCCCGCTTCTTTAGCGCCTTCTCCACGCCCGTCCACCGGCGGGCGGCGGGAGCCGCCCGGACGTCGTGGCGCCCGGGCGGTCCCCTTCCCTCAGTCGGCCAGCGCGACCGAGAAGCGGTTACAGGTCACGCCCCCGGTCACCGCCTTCGCCACGCCGGTGCTGTTGTCGGCGTGAATGGTCAGCTTGCCGCCGCCGACCGCATAGAGCTGCCCGTCGAGCGTGAAGCTGTTGTCGCCGGCGGCGGACACGCGGTGCGTTTCCTTCAGCGTCTGCACGCCGTCGACATAGGCCCAGATGTTCACGCTGCCCGCGGCGCCGAGGTCCGTGGTCAGCGTCACGCTGATCCACCAATTGCCCGTGAACGGGAAGGTGAACTCGCCGGTGATGGCGTCATGATAGAGCGGGAAGTCCGATTCCTCGCTGGCGAAGATGATCTTCTTCGCCGCCACGGTCGCGGTCGTCGGCTCGATATTGCCCGTCGCCAGCCGGCTCTTGAACGAAGACGGGCCGCCGGTGTTGCGGGCATAGCCCAGGTGCCGGATGCGGATGCTGTCGTTGAAGTTGAAGCCCTGCAACTCGGCCGGCCGCGCGGCGAGGCCGGTCGTGCTGCTGCTGTAGCCGCTGCCCCCGTTGCTGATCGTCACGCCGCTGATCGCGTCGCCGGTCAGGGTCGCGGTGCCGACAAAGCCGGTGCCGCCGCCGCCCACGGCGTTGACGGGGATGGTGCCGCTATAGCCCTGGCCGCCGTCCAGAACGGTGACGCCGGTGACCACCCCGCCGACGACCGTCGGCTGCAGCCGGGCGCCGCCGCCCTTCGCGTAACGGGTGAGGTTCGCCGAGGAGGACGAGTAGCGCGACTTCAGGATGTCGGCGTCGGTGCACCGGCCCGTGCCGCAATCGAGCTGCCACGCGGTGATCGCCGAATCCGGATCGCCGCCGCTCACCTTGTCGCGGAACTCGTTCTGCTCCGCCTGCAGCCCGGTCACCGCATAAGAGGCGACGAAGCCCGCCCGGACGCCGATGGGCGGACGGACCATATTGTCGGCCGGCCAGACCAGGCTGCTCGCGTTGAAGCGGTTCTGGATCAGCCTCGGATTGGTCGCGGCCTTGAAATCGACCCCGTAGGCATAGTTGCTCTCGATCTCGTTATTGTAGATTTCGGGCGTGTGGGCGGTGCCGTTGATCACGTCCACGAGGATGCCGCCGCCGCCATGCGAGGGGCTGCCGTTCTGGGCGATGGCGTTGCGGATGACCCGCCAGGCGCCGCCGCCCAGCCGGACGCCGCCTTTCTCGTTGAAGATGACGTTGTTGTCGAACAGCGACAACGTGCAGCCGATGCCGGCATCGCCGTCCACGCCCCAGCCGCCATTGTGGCGCAGGTCGCACTGCTTCACTTCCGCCGCGGTCTGGTACCCGTCCGAATTGAAGCCGGCGGGGAACAGACCCGATCCGGGCGGGCTCTCATAATTCGGGCTTTCCAGGTCGGTCCGGCGCGGCGCGGCGATCGCCGTTCCGGTCAGGCCGTGGACCTCGATCCGCTCGATGCTGCCGTAGAGGAAGCCGATCAGCTCGATGCCGGTCGTGTCGGTGCCCGAATCGAAGAAGCCCTGGCCGCGGTCGGTGCCGTTCACGAAGCCGGGAAAGATGCGGAAGTCGTGCAGATGGCCGCCCCGTGCATAGCGATAGGGGGCAAGGCTGGAGCCGTCGATGCGAAGCACCGGGCCGTCGATCTGATAGGGCGCGAGGCCCGAGCTCAGCCGACCGTCGCCGAACACGATCGGGCCCTGGCTGTCGCCCAGTTTCTGCCAGGTGATCGTGTCGGTCACCTTGTACATCTTCTTCAGGTAGAGCGGCCGGCCCGAGGCAGCGGCCTCGTCCATCGCCGCCTGCACGGCGGCGGTGTCGTCGGTCGAACTGCCGGGGGCCAGATGGCCGTCGCCGACCGCGCCGAAATCCTCCGGCGTGACCGGCGCTTCGCCGAGCTTGCGCGCGGCGGAGCGCGGCGCGGCGCCGGTCCCGGCCTGCAGGAATTCAGGATCGAAGGCGATGCTGCTGGAGCCCGGCGTCACCGCGCCGTCGCCGGCGACCCGCCAGGTGCTGTCGGCGAAGCGGGTGCCCGAGGTCACGAAGGCCGCGGTGCCGCCCGCCACTTCCCCGGCGCCGTCGAAGTCGGTGGCGCGGGTCCAGCTGCCGGAGGCGGCGAGGTAGATGCCGTTCTGGGTGGCGGTGGTCTGGGCGCGCACCAGCACGCGGTCGTTCGCGGCGAGGGCGACGCCGTCGATGGTCTGGAGGCCCGAAAGCGTGATGTTGCCGGTCGTGGCGACCCGGCAGGGTTCCTTAATGGCGAGATCGGCGGCCATGAAACTGTCTCCTGAATAGACCGACTCGGGAGCGAGACGGGAGTCAGGAAACACGATTTCAAATCCTACATTGCAACCATTTTGGTTCAAATAGAATCCATAATGAACCAAATCATCCTCGCCGCGCCGCCACCGCTTTGTCCTCCCGCCGGCCGATCATGAACCCGGTGACCGCCCAGGCGACGGCGATCGCCATGCCGCCGAGCGCGGCGAGCAGGCTCGAGCCGATCGCGGTGAGGCCGGCGCTGGCCCAGGCGCTGAGGAGGTCGCCGCCGCGATAGACGAAGGTGTCGATCGCGTTCTTCGCCTTGTACTTGGTCTCGGCGTCGACGCGGGTGAACAGCATCTCGCGGCCGACGCGGATGAAGGCATATTCGCCGACCCGGCGCAGGATCATCGCGCCGACCAGCACGGGGAAGGTGGCGGCGAGGGCGAGCGCGCCGAAGCCGAAGATCATCAGGATCGGCACCGCGGTCAGCAGGACGGTGACGCCGAGCCGCCGGGCGAGCTGGCCGGTGACGAAGAGCTGAAGGACGATGGTGAGCGCCTGCACGGTCGCGTCGATCGCGGCGAAGACCTGGGTCCGCTCGGTGCGGTCGGTGAAGGTCTCGCCGACGATCCGCGCCTGCTCGAAATAGAGGAAGGTGGTGACCGAGGTCAGCAGGATCACGAAGAGCGAGATGCCGAGCAGCCAGGGCGAGCGGAGGATCAGGCCGAGGCCGGCCCAGGCGGAGCCGCCGATCCTCTGTTCGGGCGGGTCGGGGTCGTCCGGCCGGCCGTGGCGCGCGCGCCAGGCGAGCAGCCACCCGGCGACGGGCAAGGTGAGCAGCATCAGGCCGACCGAGATGAACATGAGCGCGGTATGGCCGAGCGGCTCGACGAGAAAGCCGGAAAGCAGGGGGCCGGCGAGGCCGCCCAGGCTGGCGCCCGCGGCGAGCTGGCCGAACAGGCGCCGGCCCTGCTCGGTGCCGAACACGTCCGCCATCAGGCTCCAGGCGACGGAGACGACGAACAGGTTCATCACCGAGACCCAGATGTAGAAGGCGCGCGCCGCCCAGACATTGTCGGGGTCGGCCCGGAAGACGAAGGCGAAGCCGGCCATCACCAGGCTGGCGACGACATAGGTGGCGGGGAGCAGGGCCCGGCGCGGCACCGCGCGGCTCAGCCAGCCGTAGAGCGGGATCACGGCCAGAGAGGCGATGAAGGTCCCGGTCCAGAGCAGGTGCAGATTCTCGCGCTCGTCGACGCCGAACGTCTCGCGCACCGGGCGGAGCATGAAATAGGAGGCGAAGAGCAGGAAGAAGAGCGCGAAGCCGGCGAGCACCGCGGGCAATTCGCCGGGACGGGTGGAAAAGAGCCGGCCGACAAGGCCCCGGGGCGGCGGCGCGTCCGCCTCAGAGTGCATCGATAACCTGCTCCATCCGCGTCCGCATCGCCGCGTCCGGCACCGGATCGCGCGCCGCGCCGAGATTGTCATCGACGTAACGGGTCTGCGCCATGCCCGGGATCGCGATCGGATTGGCCGGGTGCGAGACCACATATTTCAGGAAGAATTGCGCCCAGCTGGTCACGCCGATCGCGGCGGCGAAGTCCGGCAGCGGGCGGTCCCGCGTGGCGGCGAACAGGCGTTCGCGGCCGAACGGCAGGTTGATCATCACCGCCATGTTCTTCTCGCGGGCGAGCGGCAGGATCCGCTCGGCGGCATTGCGGTTGTCGATCGCATAATCGACCTGGATCGCGTCCAGCGGCTCGCGGCGCATCACCGCCTCGAACGCCTCATATTGCTGGTCGTTGGAGGTGGTGATGCCGATCGCGCGGATCCGGCCCGCAGCCTTCATCTCCTTGAGGATGCCGAGCTGGTTGTCGACGTCGCGGAGATTGTGGACGGCGAGCAGATCGAGCCGGTCGGTGCGCAGCTTGCGGAAGCTCTCCGCGATCTGGACGGCGCCTTCCTCGCGCGTGGCGGCGCCGACCTTGGTGGCGAGGAACAGCCGGTCGCGCAGGCCGAGCTCGGCGACGAGCTGGCCGACCACCTCCTCGGCGCGGCCGTAGGAGGGGGCGGTGTCGATGACGGTGCCACCCGCCGCGACGAAGCGGGCGATCGTGTCCTTGAGCGCGGTCATCTGCTCCGGCGTCTGCGGATCGGCATAGCGCCGGGCGGTGCCGATGCCGATGACGGGCGCGTCGACGTTCGCGCCGGGGATTCGGGCGGTGCGCAGCGCGCGGACGCGGGCCCCGGTGATGGGAGTCTCGGCGAGCAGGGGGCCGGCGAGGGGAAGGGCGGCGAGGCCGGCCAGAAGGGTGCGACGGTCGATCACGATCATCTCCTCTTCAGCCCCCCGGCGGCGGAAACGATATGGAGCGCGGCGGATCGGGCCAAGCGCAAATTTGTCGCTATTTGTCTTGAGGGGTCGCCTCCGCCAGCCGCTGTTGCTCCTGCGCGAGCCAGCAAGGATCCCAGCTCGGCTCGGGGCCGAAGCGGGCGACGAGGAAATCGACGAGGGCGCGGAGGCGCGCGGTGACCGCGCGGCCGGGTGGCATGACGGCGTGCAGCGCGCCCTCCTCGGCCGGAAAATCGAGCAGGATCGGCTCGACCGTGCGACGCTCGAGCGCGGGACCGGCGATGAAGCTGGGCAGCAGAGCGAGGCCGAGCCCCTTCTCGACCGCGGCGAGCAGCATGTCGCCATTGTTGCTCCGCAGGACGGGGGTCGTGCGCACCGTCTCCCAGCGGCCGTTCGTCTCGAAGCGCCACTGCTCGTGCGCGTAGAGGAGGATGCGGTGGCCGGCGAGGTCGGCGGGCCGCGCGGGCCGGCCATGTTCCGCGAAATAAGCGGGGCTGCCGACGACATGCTTGCGTACCGGCGCGATCCGGCGGGCGATGAGCGCGCTGTCCTGCAGCCGGCCGATGCGGACGGCGAGATCGTAGCCGCCGCCCGCGAGGTCGACGGTGCGGTCCTCGAACTCCACGTCCAGCTCGACGCGGGGATGAAGCAGCGCGAAATCGGCCAGAGCGGGGGCGAGATGGGCGACGCCGAAGCTCAGCGGCGCGGTCAGCCGGATCGGGCCGGCAATCTGGGTGACCGCCTCGGCGACCACCTCCTCGGCCGCGTCCAGC
Source organism: Allosphingosinicella sp. (assembly GCA_035502235.1). Taxonomy (GTDB): domain Bacteria; phylum Pseudomonadota; class Alphaproteobacteria; order Sphingomonadales; family Sphingomonadaceae; genus Allosphingosinicella. The sequence continues at coordinate 172,693 of DATJUQ010000044.1, read as the reverse complement.
TCGGCGAGGATGTTGGCGGCGCGGGCATAATAAGCCTGGCCGATCTCGGTCGGCTGGGCCCCGCGCGCGGTCCGCGTCAGCAGGCGCGCGCCCAGCTGGTCCTCGAGCCGGGCGACACGGCGGGAGAGGACCGGCTTGGAGAGGCCCATCCGCTCGGCGGCGCGGGCGAAGCTGCCCGTCTCGGCCACCCGGACGAAGGAGAGGACGTCGACGATGTCGGTCGATGAGCGTTGCATATACTGAAACACCATGATGCCGGAAGCTTGCCTTCCGACAACACATCTAGGCGCTTATCTCCGGCTTCGCAACGTTACCGCATTCCACCCCAAGGGGAGATTTCGAGATGAACATCCTGGTCGTCAGCAGCAGCGCCAATGGCGATGCCTCCGTGTCCAGCGGCCTCGCCGGCCGCTTCGTCGACAGCGTCCGCGAGCACAATCCCGGCGCCCATGTCGTGCTTCGCGACGTCGGCGCCAATCCGCTGCCCCACCTCACCAGCGCCACCGTCGCGGCGATCAAGGGCGAACCGGCGACGCCGGCCGAGCGCGAGGCGCGCCGGCTGTCCGATGCCCTGGTCGAGGAACTGCGGCAGGCGGACCTGATCGTCATCGCCAGCCCGATGTACAATTTCGGGATCAGCTCGACGCTGAAGAGCTGGTTCGATCATGTGCTGCGCGCCGGTCTCACCTTCCGCTACACCGAGGCCGGGCCCGAGGGCCTGCTCACCGGCAAGAAGACGGTGGTGATCGAGAGCCGGGCCGGCTTCTACAGCGAGGGCCAGGGCGCCGCGATGGACGGGCAGGAGCCGCACATCCGCACCATGCTCGGCTTCGTCGGCCTCGACGACGTCGCCTGGATCCGCGCCGAGAAGCTGGCCTTCGGGCCCGAGGCCGCGGCGCAGGCGATCGAGGACGCGGCCGCGGCGCTCGGCCTGATCGCTCGCGAGGCGCTGCCGCTCGCCGCCTAGGTCAATTTCGTCATTCCCGCGAAAGCGGGAATCCAGCTTTCTCTTGGAAGCTGCCATAAGAAACAAGAAGCTGGATCCCCGCTTTCGCGGGGATGACGGCTGTTGGAGACCCATCATGATCGACGTCCGCAAATTCTCGTCGCTCGGCCATGCCGACCATGGCTGGCTCGATGCGCGCCACCATTTCTCCTTCGCCGATTATTACGATCCGGCCCGCATGGGCTGGGGCGCGATCCGCGTCTGGAACGACGACAAGATCGGCCCGAAGACCGGCTTTCCGCCGCACCCGCACCGGGACATGGAGATCATCACCTATGTCCGCACCGGCGCGATCACCCATCAGGATTCGATGGGCAATAAGGGCCGGACGGAAGCGGGCGACGTGCAGGTGATGAGCGCCGGCACCGGCGTCCAGCATGCCGAATATAATCTGGAAGACGAGACCACGACCCTGTTCCAGATCTGGGTGCTGACCGACACGCCCGGCGCCGAGCCGAGCTGGGGCGCGGCGAAATTCCCCAAGGCCGACCGGTCGGGCAAGTTCGTCACTTTGGCCAGCGGCTACCGGGAGGATACGGAGGCGCTGAAGATCAATTCGGCCGCCCGCGTGCTCGGCGCGACCTTGGCCAAGGACGAGACGGCCGAGCTGACGCTCGATCCGTCGCGCCATGCCTATCTGGTCGCCACCCAGGGCCCGATCCTGGTCAACGGCGTCCGCGCCGAGGCCCGCGACGGCGTGGCGATCACCGGGGTCGAGACGGTGACCATCACCGCGCTCGAAGAGGCCGAGATCGTCCTGGTCGACGCGCGATAACGCGACCCGGGGACAGTCACTTTCACGCATCCGCGCTGGATTGAATGCGCGGCGGCTGAAAGTGACTGTCCCGTTCCTCGCTAGGCCCGCGGCGGCTCGCCCGTGCCGGGCGGGCGCTCGCGTTCCACATAGATCGTCTTCGGCCCGCCCCTCAGCCAGGGGATGAGGCCGAGCAGGCCGAGCAGGCCGAGCAGCCCCCAGGGAAAGCCCTCGCCGCCACGGTCATTGTCCGCCTGGAAGACATTGTCGCCCGGATCGGCGAGGCCGTTCGGATAAGGCTCGCTCGGCGACAGCTCGATCGGCGCGGGCGGCGGCGGAGCCGCCTGCTGGACCGGCTGGTTGACCGGCGCCGGCGTTTCGGGCGGCGGCGAATCCGGCGGCGGCACCGTCACCGTTGGCGGGGTCGTGCTGGTCGGCGGCGGGTTGGTCGTCGTCGGCGGCGGGGGCGAGGGCGGCGCCGGCGTCGGCGCGGGCTGCGTCGCCACGCCGCCCGGCGGCCGGGCCGGGGTGCCGCCCGGCTGGGCGAAAGCGGGCCCCGCCGCCCCGATGGCGAGGGCGGCGAGCGAGGCGGTCACGAGTCTCGGCATTAATTACGCTCCTGCAACGACTTGGCGCGCCCCCGCGCCATCCTGGACAGGCATTATATTCCGCCCGCCTTCTGGGGAAAACAAGTCGTCGCAGCAACGGCTTGCGGGCGCTTCCCACCATGCGGGCGATACGACAGGATCGCGCCCGGTGGCGGGGCGATGAGTCCTGCCCGGTGCGGGGACAAGTATCAGTGGCGATGTATGTGTATTCCACCGACGGCGTGCCCGTCGGTTTCGTGTTCGAGACCACCATTTACGATCTGACGGGGGAACCGCTTGGGCGGATCGTCGGCTGCCGGGTGCATCGGTTCGACGGCACCTATGTGGGCGAATGGTTCCGCGACATGGTGGTCAGGCGCCCCCAGGGCCGGCCGCGGCTGATCCCGCCGGCGCCGGTGCCGCCGCGGCGCCCGCCCGCGCCAAGCTCCTACAATCTGCGCGCGGTCGTGCAATATGGCTATGTCGACGCTTTCGGTGAGATGCGCGAGACCGGCGGCGGCGGCTTCTACCGCGAGGCGGCGGAGTAACGCCGCTTCTACCGCGAGGCGGCGGGATAGCCCCGATAGTTATCCCGGCGGAGGCCGGGACCCATGCACATCGTTCATGGCGAGTAGGGCGGGAGCGCTCGCCTGCTCGAATGAAGCCGTGTTCATGGGTCCCGGCCTTCGCCGGGATGACCATTAAGTAATTCCGACGCGAGACTCAGCTCGACCGGCACTCGCCGGTCTGGCGCCCCTCGCGGATGCCGTCATCCTCGAAGCGGACCAGGACGGAGCGGCCGTCCTCGGCCATGTCCATGATCCGCGCCGCATACCATTGGCCGTTGCCGGACCAGATCGCGTCGATCCGGCTGCCCACCCGCCAGTCGAACGGCTTCACTTGGCCGACCGGGCGGATGTCGCTCATCCCGTCGTCATAGCGGATCGCGACCGCGCCGTCGGCGCCGACGCTGTGCACTTCGCCGGGGAACCAGAAGGACCCGCCGTCCCATTGCGCGAGGATGCGCTGGCCTTCGTGAAAATCGCTCATGTACGCATTCTCCCTCAGGCTTCGCCGTTGCAGGTGACATGGTCGATGCGCCCGGCGGCGACGTCGTAGCTCAGGCTGACGAGGCTGCAGCCGCCGTCTAGGATCAGGGGGAGTTCGGCCTCCGTCACCCAGCGGCGGCCGCGATTGCTGCCCTCGGGGGTGAGATAGACGCCGATCACCTTGCGGACGCCGTCCCCGCGCTCCTGCCAGGCATAGGATCTTTCATAGGAGGCGAGCGGATCGGCGCCCGCGGGCAGGCGAATCTCGCGCTCGATCCGGTCCATGATCGCCTCCCGCTCCGCGTCGTCGGCGGCGTTCGGCGCGGCCGGCGGCCCGGCGCTTTGCGCGTTGCCGCCCTCCTGCGCGGGGGCCGGCGCGCAGCCGAGGATGAGGAACAGGGCGAGAAGCTGAACCGGCTTCATGACGCGCCGAGTATCATTCGGCTTAGACGGAAGCGCAAGCGGCGCTATTCTGGCCCCGGACCATGGCGCGCGAAGGAGAAAGCCGATGCGGATCTTGTGGCTGTTGGCTGCGCTGGCCGGCTGCGCTGGCGCGTCGCCGGGATCGAACAATGTCGCCGCGCCGGGGCCCGGGCCGGGACCGGCGCCGGCGCTTTCCGAGGAATATCGGGCGATGGTCGAGTCGGTCGAACGCCGGTTCCGCGAACCCGGCGTGGTCACCGCCCGGCTGAACGAGGAGGTGGCGGTCGGCGCTGTCCGCGTGCGCCCGCTCGCCATCCTGGAAGACACGCGCTGTCCGATCGACGTGGATTGCGTCCATGGCGGCAACCTCCGGCTGCGCGTCGCGGTGAGCGGCCTCGGCGAAACGGAGATGGACATCTGGCGCCCGCTTCCCATCCCCGGCGGCCAGGCGCTGCGCCTCAATGTGGTCGCCCCGCCCCGCTGGAGCCGCCCGCCGCCCCCGGGCATCGACCCGAACGAGGCGCCGCGCTTCGGGTTCAGCCGGGTGGCGGGGAACTAGGCGCCGCACCGGGTCCGCCCGCGTTCCGCCACGGGAGATAGAGGCCCTTCGCGCTAAGGCAGCACCTCGGCAAGATCGTCGAGGTCGCGGGCGCGGCGCGGGCGGTACCAGCGCCACCATCGCCAAAGGGCGTCGAGCACGAAGTAGATCGTGAACAGGAAGAGGCCGCCCGCGAGGAGTTGCTCGCCCACCGGCCTGGTGGCGATGAAGTGCGATATGTCCCACAGGCCGTAGGCGAGCAGCAGGCCGAACCCGCCCCAGAAGAGCAGGTGGCCAAGATGCTCCCACCAGCGCAGGCCGCGCTGGACCCGGTCGAACCGGCCGAGCGTCTGCATCTCCGCGGCGAGGTGAAGGACGGCGTCGCTATAATCGGGCAGGGGATAGAGGATCATGAAGGCATAGTTGCGCCCGTTGTGGCGCAGCTCGCACCGGTAGAAGGTCTGCTTCCAATATTCGACGCCGGCGCGGAGCCGCTCGATCTCCGCCACCGGGAATTCGAACCGGCCGCCCTTCAGGCCCTTTATCGTGACCCGCGGCTCGTCATAGGTTGCGACCTCCATGAACGCCTCCCGCCCCCTGATCCCGGCCCGGCGCATCAGGAAGGTCGTGGCGACATTGTAGAGGCGGTCCTGGCCGGCCAGGCTCACTCTGCAAGTACCTTGTCCATCCGCCGGTGATGCCAGGCGAACACCGCTGCGGCGCCGCGGTGTGGGCGCCAGGCCTCGGCCAGAGCGCGGATCGCTTTCTCCGTGGGCCGTTCCACCATGCCGAGGATGACGCCAAGCTCGATCTGCACCGCCAAGTCGCCGGCGGGGAAGATGTCCGGCCGCCCCTCGGCGAAGAGCAGATAGACCTCGGCGGTCCAGCGGCCGATGCCTTTCACCGAGGTCAGGCGGGCGATGGCCTCCTCGTCGTCGGCGGGGAGGGCGTCGAAATCGAGGCGGCCGGAGAGCACCTCTTCCGAGAGGCTGCGCGCATAGGCCATTTTCTGGCGGGAGAGGCCCGCGGCGCGCAGGCCCTCGTCGCTGGTCGCCGCCATTCGTTCGGGATCGTGGGCGCCGCCGGTCTGGAGGTCGAGCTTGGTCCAGATCGCATTGGCGGAGGCGACCGAGACCTGCTGGCCGATGATCGCGCGCAGCAGGGTGACATAGCCGCGCTCGCCGTCGCGCGGCGCGGGCAGGCCGGCGCGTTCGAGGGCGGGTGCGAAGGCGGGCTCGATCGCCACAAGCGCCCTGAGGCTCGTTTCCAGATCGGCCGCGCTGATGCCCAAAATCCGCTCCCGTCTTGCGCTGAGGCGGCGCGCCTAGCATAGGACGCGCCTCACGCCTCCCATTTCCTGCTTTCAAAGGACCGCCATGCCCAGCCTGACGATCGTGACCCGCGACGGCACCGAACGCGTTGTTGAAGGCCGGGTGGGCTGGAGCGTGATGGAGAATATCCGCGACAACGGCTTCGACGAACTGCTCGCGCTCTGCGGCGGCTGCTGCTCCTGCGCGACATGCCACGTCCATGTCGATCCCGACTGGATGGCGAAGACGGGCGCGCGCACGGCGGACGAGGACGATCTGCTCGACACGTCCGACCACAAGATCGAGGAGAGCCGGCTGTCCTGCCAGATCCTCTACACCGCGGAGCTGGACGGCCTCAGGGTGACGATCGCCCCGGAGGACTGACGGGGTTGGGCGGGAGCGCCCGGACGATGTGGAAATCGGGGATGGGCTGCGGCAGCGGCTGCGTGCAGCGCAGGCTGCGTCGGCTCTCGCCATTCTCGGCGCGGATCACCGCTGAAAGCTCCCCGCCGCGCGCGCAGACGCCGCGCACATAGGCTTCATAGGCGCCGATATCCGTCTTCGGCTCGAGCGCGTCGACCCGCGCGACATGGGCGAACTGACCGGGCAGGCCGCAGGGCGGCGCACTGAAGAAGGGGCCGTTCTCGTCGGTGCCGGCGCCCCAGAAGTCGTCGCAGGTGGCGCGGGCGATCGCCCGCGTCGCGAGGAAGGCCAGGGTGGCCTGCGTCGCCGGCCGGGCCTCGACCCGGGCGCCCGCCGCGTTGAGCGCCGGCGCGAGCGCGTCCCAATGGACGCCGCTTTCCGCGAGGCCGGCGATGAACGGGGCGGTGGCGGGCGCCTGCGCCCGCGTCGCGGCGAGGAAGGCGGCGACGCTGTAACCCCCCCGCCCGCCGCGCAGCAGCCCGGCCCAGAGATCGAAGCCGGTGCGGCGCCCGCCCGAGGCGGCGCGCACGCCGGCGTCCGCCGCCCATTGCGCGACCGGCCCGCAATGATAGCGCATCTGCATCGCCTCGCCCTCCGGCAGGCTGGCGAGCGCGCGGTCGGCGAGGAAGAGGCCGCAGGCGGCCGCCGCCCGGGCGAGATTGCGCCCGAGATCGACCTCGCCCGGCCAGAGCGCGTCGGTGGCGAGCCAGGCGAAATATTCGGCCGACCCCTCGTGCAGCCACGCCTCGGTGATTGCATGCATGCCGGTCCGCCGGTTCCAGAGGTGGAACAGTTCGTGCGCGAGGAAGGAGGTGTAGCGGCGCGTCGATTGCGGCTCGGCGAGCTGCTGCGGCGTGGCGTTGAAGCGCAGGAAGACGATGCCGTTCGGGGTGACGTCGCCGCGGAACATCCAGCGCGACGGGCCAGCGGGCGTGTTGACGTAGTTGACGACCAGAATCGGCGTGGCCGGCGGACGCCGGCCGAGCCGCCGCGTGTAGAAAGCGAGCAGGGCGCCGGCGCGGTCGAACAGCCGTCGTTCCAGTGCGGGCGGCAGGGTGGTGCCGGCCAGCCCGCGGACCGCGCCGCGCGCGCCCGGCGTTACGCCGACCAGGACATAGCCGCCCGCCGCCTCGTCGCGGCCGAGGGCGCGGCTACGGCCGCCGCCGGTCGCCACCCGCGCCGCGAGCGGCCCGGCGGGCGTCACATAGGGCGCGAACAGGACGAAGCCGCGTCCCTCGACCCGGCTCAGCAGGGGATAGATGCTGTCCACCTCGCCATCGTCCGGGGCGATGAGCAGGGTGGCGCGGCGGAAAGGCGTCGCGGCCTCGATCCGGCCTCGACTGTAGGTCAGCCCCGCTTCGACGGCGGCGATATGGGTGCCGGCGGGCGGGCTGTCCGCCCCGGCCATGCGGGTGGCGAAGCTGCGGACGGGCGCCGGGAGATCGTAGGTGATGCGGACGCCGGTCGCGGTGGGCGCGATCGTCATCCGCACCGGCGCCGCCGCGGCCATCGCGGGCAGCAGCGCCAGGGCGAGCGCGATCAGCCAGGCCTTCATTCGTCCCTCCGCCTGAGGGGTGGAGGCTAGCCCGCGACGCTCGCCGCGTACAGCGCCACCGCCGCCGCGTTCGACACGTTCAGGCTCTCGATCCCCGTGATCGGCAGCCGCGCCAGCGCGTCGCAATGCGCCTCGGTATTCTGCCGCATGCCCTCGCCCTCGGCGCCGAGCACCAGCGCCACCCGCGCGGGCCCCAGCGCATCGGCCAGACTCTGCTCCGCCTCGCCGGTCAGGCCGATCCGCCAGAAGCCGGCCGCGGCGATGTCGTCGAGGGCGCGGGCGAGGTTGACGACGCGGACCCAGGGCATTGTCTCCAGCGCGCCGCTCGCCGCCTTGGCCAGCGCGCCGGATTCGGGCGGGGCGTGCCGGTCCTGGGTGACGATGCCGAGCGCGCCGAAGGCGGCGGCCGAGCGCAGGATCGCGCCGACATTGTGCGGGTCGGTCACCTGGTCGAGCACCAGCAACGGCCGGCCGTCCTCCGCTTGATCGAGCAGATCGGCGAGGAGGATGTCGTCCAGCCGCTCGACCTCGGCGACGATGCCCTGGTGCGGGGCGTCGCGCGGCACCAGCCGGCCGAGATCGGCCACGTCGGCGAAGGTGACCGGGATGGACGACGGGATGTCGTAGCCCGCCGCGGCCTCGCGGGTCACCCAGATGCGGTGGATGTGGCGCTCCTCGTTCTCCAGCGCCGCGGCGACGGCGTGGCGGCCCCAGAAGCGGGGGCGGTTCTCGGCCTTGCTGGCCTGGCGGGCCTTGCGTCGCATCAATCCTCCGGCGGATATTCGAACGGGTCGCTCGGCCGGGGCTGGCTCGGCAGCGGCATGCGCGGCAGCGGCTCGTCGCGATTGGCGGCGTTGAGCAGCATGCTCGCCATGATCACCGCGGCCTGGCGCAGATCCTCGGCGCGCAGGTGATCGTAGCTGTCCAGGCTGGAATGGTGCAGCCGGGTGCCGTAATCGAGCGGGTCCTGGATGAACTGATAGCCCGGAATGCCGACCGCCTGCATGAAGACATGGTCGGTGCCGCCGGTCGGCGCGGTGGCGACGGTGGTCGCGCCCATCGAAGCGAACGGGGCCAGCCATTCCTGGAAGACCGGGACGACCGCGACATTGCCCTCGGCATGGATGCCGCGAATCCGGCCCGAACCGTTGTCGAGGTTGAAATAGGCGACGAGGTCGCGATGGCCGGGCAAGGGCGTGAGCGGCCAGCGGTTGCGCCAGTTCGCGCCGGGCCGCAGCCGCTGGATCGCCGGATCGGTTTCCGCCGGGCGGGTGGCGAGATGGCGCTCGACATAAGCGAGGCTGCCCAGGATGCCCTGCTCCTCGCCGCTCCAGAGCGCGAAGCGGATCGTGCGCTTCGGGCGGACGCCGAGCCGGCGCAGGATCCGCCCCGCCTCCATCACCACCGCGGAGCCCGCGGCATTGTCGACGGCCCCGTCCGCGGCCACCCAGGAGTCGAGATGGGCGCCGGCCATCACGTAGCCGGCGCGCGGGTCCGTGCCCGGGATCTCGGCGATGATGTTGTAGGCCTGCATGTCCTCGTCATGATAGCGGACGTCGTTGTTGAGCTCGAGCGTCGGCGGCGCATCGGTCCGCGCGAGGCGGGCGAGCCGGCGATAATCCTCCGCCGCCATCTCGACGCCCGGCAGGCGCGGGCTGCGGCCGGCCCGGTAGGAATAGCCGGCGCCATGGACGAGGCCGCCGTCGCGATAGGCGATCCGCACCCAGGCGAGCGCGCCCTCCTCGGCGAGGAAGGCGTCGAGCCGCTCGGCGAAGTCGGCGCGCTCCAGGGTCCGCTCGATCTCCACCGGGGAGTAATTGGGCTGCTGATAGGTGTTGCGCTGCCTGAGGTCGTCCTCGGTCAGCCGGCGGAAGGCGGGCGTGTCGGGTTCCGAGCCCGGCGTCGGCCGGCTGACCAGCACGATCTTGCCGCGCAATTGCCCGCGCCAGCGCGCGAAGTCGCGGACTTGCGTCATCGGCGCGACGACGATGCCGGCGCTGATCGTGCCGCTGGTGGGCGGCGTCCAGGCCACCGGAATCGAGCGCAGCACGAGCGGACGCGGCGCCGTCATCCGGCTCATGTGCGAAACGATCGACCAGCCGCGGCCGAACTCGAAGCCTTCGGCGCGGACATTGGCCAGGCCCCAGTCGCGGAAGCGCTGCTGCGTCCAGCGCTCCGCCTCGCGCATCTGCGGGCTGTTGGTCAGGCGGCCGCCGATCCGGTCGGTCAGATGCGCCGCCGTCTCCATCACCTCGCTGCGGTTCAGCCCCTCGTCGATGATCCGGTTGACCGCCACCCGGTCGACCGGCTGGGCGGCGGCGGCGGCGGGCAGGAAAGCAAGGGAAGCGGAAAGCAGCAGGACGGACAAGCGCATGAACGAAGGCCCCTTCTTTGGAGGCGCCGGTCTAGGAGCGGAGCGGCGGACGGGCAAGATGCCGGAATCCGCAGGCGCGGCGCGCGACTCGCGGAAATCCGCCAAGGGTCACACAAAGGTCAGGCCAAGACGCGGTTCTGGAACCCTGCAAAATTCTGTGCTCCGGCGAAGGCCGGAGCGTTGCGAGCCCGGCATGGCCTTTCCAGGGGCGGAACCCGCGGGCGCAGCCTATGCGTTGACAGGCGGGCGCTCCTTCGTCATTGGAGCCGCCTTCCGATAATCGGGCCCCATGGACAGGTGGCCGAGTGGTTAAAGGCAGCAGACTGTAAATCTGCCCGGTTTTCCGTACGCTGGTTCGAATCCAGCCCTGTCCACCATCCCCTTCGATTTCAGCGGTCGGGGGCCTCAGGCCTTCTCGTAAATGTAGATGTACCAGACCTGCCCCGCCGGCGTCTCGAGGCTGGTGGCGAAGAAGGTGCGCGGCGTGCGCCGGTCATAGGCGTTGGTGTTCACCCGCAACGTCGCGACGCCGCTTTGCGGTCCCTCCGCGCCGAAGCAGCGGAAGCCGTTGCCGGCCTGGATGCGCTCGCCGTCGAGCAGGCGATATTCGGCCGCGGAGAAGGCGCGGGACGGCCCCGGGTCCGGGCGGGAGAGCGAGAAGACGGTGCGGCTGGCGAGCTGGACGCGGCAATTCTGGCTCCGCGACGCCTGCCCGCAGCGGAGGCTGGCGCTGATCCCGCCGCCCGCGACGATCCGCGCCACGCCCTGCGGAAAGGCCCAGACGAAGCGCATCCGCTCGAAGCCGCCGCGGCAGAAATCGTGGATATTGCCGCTGACCTGGATGTCGACCTGGCCGCCGCTCGCATTGGCGCGCTGGCTGACGATCGTGCCGACTTGGCCGTTCATGGCGTTGCGCACCCGTATCTCGCGCAGCCGCCAGGCGCCGCCGGCCTGGGCGAGCGCCTGGCCGGCACCCAGCGCGCCGCCGAAGACCGCCGCGCCCATGGCCTGCCCGAGAAACGCACGGCGGGTGAACCTGTCTTCGGAATCCATCGCGACCTCCCCCGAGTCCCCGACGAAGGCCGATCATCTGCCTGATCGACGATATGCGCAAGAGGGTCGGTCCGGGTCCCGCATGGCGCCGGATCGTTTCACCCCTGCCGAGTCGGAAATTGGAAGAAATCTCCAACTTCCGCTGCGTCGCGGCAAGCTTAGCGCCTTCTTCGGCCGGGTGGTTGCCACTGACGGAAATGGCGCATAGCTGCCTTGCCCGAGAGGTCGATCTACCCTTTCCGTGGGCGATCCGGTGCTGGCCGCTTGAGTCCCACGGATTAGGTAAATCTTCCAAAACACCGATCCGGGGAAGCGGAATGGGTAAGCGGCCGCAAGAGGCTCTGATCATGTCGGCGAACGCGCTGCTGGGCGGCGAGGTCGTCTATTATGCGGCGGGCGGGCGCTGGTCGCCGCATCTCGCCGACGCCTTCGTCGCCAGGACCGAGGCGGAGGCCGAGTCGCTCGAGGCCGCGCGCGCCGCCGCCGAGGCGCAGGGCGCGGTCGTCGAGCCGGAGCTGGCGCCGGTCGGCACCGACGCGGGCGGGCGGCTCGTCCCGAGCCATTATCGCGAGAAGATCCGGGCGCTGGGGCCGACGGTGCGGACCGATCTGGGGCCGCAGGCGGCGGGGGAGAATGCGCATGTATCGCTATGACGAGTTCGACGCCGCGGTCGTCCGCGACCGCGTCGCGCAGTTCCGCGAGCAGGTGCAGCGCCGCCTCGACGGCTCGCTGACCGAGGAGGAGTTCACGCCGCTCCGGCTGATGAACGGCCTCTATCTGCAGCTGCACGCCTACATGCTGCGGATCGCGGTGCCCTATGGCACGCTCGTCAGCCGGCAGCTGCGCCAGCTGGCGATGATCGCGGACAAATATGACCGCGGCTACGGCCATTTCACGACGCGGCAGAATCTGCAGCTCAACTGGCCGAAGCTGGCCGAGGTGCCGGATCTGCTGGACGATCTGGCGGACGTCGAGATGCACTGCATCCAGACCTCGGGCAATTGCATCCGCAACGTCACCGCGGACCATTTCGCCGGCGTCGCCGCCGACGAGGTGGAGGATCCGCGGCCGACCGCGGAGCTGATCCGGCAATGGTCGACTTTGCACCCGGAATTCAGCTTTCTGCCGCGCAAGTTCAAGATCGCGGTGACCGGCGCCGCGCGCGACCGGGCCGCGGTGGCCGTGCACGATATCGGCCTGCGCCTCGTCCGGAACGACGATGGCGAGATCGGCTACAAGGTGCTGGTCGGCGGCGGGCTCGGGCGGACGCCGATGATCGGCAAGATCATCCGCGACTTCCTGCCGAAGGATGAACTGCTCGCCTATCTCGAGGCGATCATGCGGGTCTACAATCTCGAGGGACGGCGCGACAACAAGTATAAGGCGCGGATCAAGATCCTCGTTCACGAGATCGGCACCGACGCGTTCATCGCCCGGGTCGAGGCGGAATATGCGAAACTGGACGGGGCGAGCGTCAATGCCGACCCGGCCGAGCTGGCGCGGATCGCCGCCTATTTCGCGCCGCCGGAATATGAGAGCCTGCCGGCGGTCTCCGAGGGCTTCGAGGCCGCCAAGGCGCGCGATCCGGATTTCGCCCGCTTCGCCGCGACCAACCTCTTCCCGCACAAGGTGCCGGGCTACACCGCGATCACCGTGTCGGTGAAGCCGATCGGCGCGCCCCCGGGCGACGCGACCTCGGACCAGATGCGGGCGCTGGCGGACCTGGCGGAGCTTTATTCCGCGGACGAGCTGCGCATCACCCACGTCCAGAATGTGGTGCTCCCGCATGTGAAGCTGGACGACGTCCACGCGCTCTGGTCGGCGTTGGTCGAGGCCGGGCTGGAGACGCCCAATGCGGGCCTGATCACCGACATCATCGCCTGCCCGGGCATGGATTATTGCAAACTCGCCACTGCCCGCTCGATCCCGATCGCGCAGGCGATCGCGACGCGCTTCGCCGATGCGGAGCGGCAGGCGCTGATCGGTGAGCTCGGCATCAAGATTTCGGGCTGCATCAACGCCTGCGGCCATCACCATGTCGGCGCGATCGGCATTCTCGGCCTCGATAAGGCGGGGGTCGAGAATTACCAGATCACGCTCGGCGGCGATCCCGGCGAGCAGGCCTCGCTCGGCCAGCGGCTCGGCCCGGGCATCGACGCCGAGGCGGTGCCGGAGGCGATCGAGCGGATCGTCGACACCTATCTGGACGTCCGCGCGGGCGCCGCCGAGACCTTCATCGAGACGGTGCGCCGGGTCGGGCTCGATCCGTTCAAGCCGGCGCTGCAGCCCAGGGAGGCCCAGCTTGAAGCTGCTTGACCGCAACGGGCTGAAGCCGGACCCCTGGGTCCGCAGCGAGGAAATCGTCCCGACCGAGGCCTTGCTCGTGCCGGTGGCCGCGCTCGACGCGGCGCTGGCCGCGCGGCACGACGGCCAGCGGATCGGCGCCGCTTTGCCCAACACCTATCGTCCGGCCGACCTCGCGCCGGTGCAGGACCGGCTGGAGCTGGTCGCGATCGACTTCCCCAAATTCAGCGACGGGCGCGGCTTCTCGATCGCCAAGGGCCTGCGCGAGCAGGGCTATCGGGGAACGCTCCGCGCCTCGGGCGCCCTGATCCCCGACCAGTTCGCCTTCGCGCTCCATGTCGGCTTCGACGAGATCGAGCTTTCGGACGCGCGGGCCGAGCGCCAGCCGGTCGCGCAGTGGCTGCATGCGCTCACCCTGATCCATGACAGCTATCAGGACGGCGCGGACGGCGCCGTCTCGATCCTGAAGCGCCGGCGCCTCGCCGCCGGGGCGGGCGCGTGAGCGAGGCAGCGCTCCGCCTGATCGCCGGCGACACGCCGGTCGAGCGGCTCGCCTCGCTGCGCGCGGCGGTGCCGGGGCGGATCGTGTTCACGACAAGCTTCGGGATCGAGGACCAGGCGCTCACGCACATGATCTTCAGCCGCGGCCTCGACATCGAGGTGGTGACCCTCGACACGGGCCGGCTCTTCCCGTCCACCTACACGCTCTGGCAGGAGACGGAGGAGCGCTACGGCCGCCGCATCCGCTCCTATCATCCGGACGCGCGCGCGCTCGCCGCCTATGTCGCCGATGCCGGGATCAACGGCTTCTATCACAGCAAGGCGGCGCGGCAGGATTGCTGCAATATCCGCAAGGTCGAGCCGCTGGACCGCGCGCTGGAGGACGCCGCCGCCTGGGTGACCGGGCTTCGCGCCGACCAGTCCGGGCAGCGCGGCGGCGTCGCGCTGGCGAGCCTGGAGCGGGACCTGGTGAAGGTCTCGCCTTTGTTCGACTGGACGCGCCAGCAGGTCGCCTATTTCTGCGAGATCCAGCAGGTCCCGGTGAACCCGCTCCACGGCAAGGGCTTCCCCTCGATCGGCTGCGAGCCCTGCACCCGCGCCGTCGCGCGCGGCGAGCCGGAGCGGGCGGGCCGCTGGTGGTGGGAGAGCGACCAAGCGCGCGAATGCGGCCTGCATGTCGACGATGCCGGCCGGCTGGTCAGGAGCGCGGCATGAGCGGGCCGCGCACCCTCAGGACCACGCCCGCGCGGATCGCGCCGCTGGCGACCCTGCCGCTCTTCCATAAATTGGCGGGGCGCAAGGCGGTCGTCGCCGGCGCGTCGCCGGGCGCCTTGTGGAAGGCCGAATTGCTGGAGGCGGCGGGCGCCGAGGTCCTGATCCTGCGGGACGGCTGGACCCCGGCGGACCTGGCCGGCGCGGCGGTGGCGGTGGCGGACATCGCCGACGACGCGGAGGCCGCGCGCTTCATCCAAGCGGCCCATGCGGCCGGCGCCCTGGTCAACATCATCGACCGCACCGCTTTGTGCGACGTCACTTTCGGCACGATCGTCAACCGCTCGCCGGTCGTGCTCGGCATCTCGACCGACGGCGCCGCGCCGATGCTCGGCCAGTCGATCCGGGCGCGGATCGAGGCGGTGCTGCCGCGCGGCCTCTCGGCCTGGGCACAGGCGGCCAAGGCCTGGCGGCCGCGGCTCAGGCAGCGGCTCGCCGACTTCGCCGATCGCCGCGCCTTCTGGCAGGCCTTCGTCGGCCGGGCCTGGGCCGAGACGGACCGGGCGCCGACCGACGCGGACTTCCATGACATTGCAGGCGCGGCGCGCGCGCAGGGCAGCGTGACCCTGGTCGGCGCCGGCCCGGGCGATCCGGACCTGCTGACCCTGAAGGCCGTCCGCGCGCTGCAAGCGGCGACCGTGATCCTCTATGACGATCTGGTCGGGCCGGAGGTGCTGGAGCTGGCGCGGCGCGAGGCGACCAGGATCGCGGTCGGCAAGAAGGGCCATGGCCCGTCCTGCCGGCAGAGCGAGATCAACGAACGGATCGTGACGCTGGCGCTGGCCGGCGAGACCGTGGTGCGGCTGAAGGGCGGCGATCCCTCGATCTTCGGCCGCGCGACCGAGGAGATCGAGGCGTGCAGGGCGGCCGGCGTGCGCGTCGCCATCGTCCCGGGGATCAGCGCGGCGCAGGGCGCGGCGGCGGCGCTCGGCTTCTCGCTGACCGAGCGGGGCGCGGCGCGCTCGGTGCGCATCCTCACCGGCCATGGCGCCGACGGCAAGCTCCCCACGGACATCGACTGGGCTGGCGTCGCCGATCCCCAGGCGACCACGATCCTCTACATGCCGCGCAAGACCCTGGCGCAATTCGTCCGCGACGCGCTGGCGCACGGCATCGACGCCGCCACGCCCGCCGCCGCCATCGCCTCGGCCACGCGGCCGGACCAGGCCCATGTCGCCGGCACCGTCGCCGACATCGCCGCGCTCGCCGACGCGCTGCCCAAGGGCGCGCCGGTGATCGTCCTCATCGGCCAGGTCGCGCGCCACGCCGCGGCGGCCGACCTGCACGGCCTGCTGCGGGCGGCGGCATGAGCGCGCGGCCGATGACCCATTTGGAGCAGCTCGAGGCGGAGAGCATCCACATCATGCGGGAGGTGGTCGCGGAGACCGAGCGCCCGGTGATGCTCTATTCGATCGGCAAGGACAGCGCGGTGATGCTGCACCTGGCGAAGAAGGCCTTCTTCCCGGCGCCGCCGCCTTTCCCGCTCCTGCATGTCGACACGACCTGGAAGTTCCGGGCGATGTACGACCTGCGCGAGAAGGCCGCGCGCGAGGCCGGCATGGCGCTGCTCGTCCACCGCAATCCCGAGGCGGAGCGGCAGGGGATCAACCCATTCGACCATGGCCCACTGCACACCGACATGTGGAAGACGGAGGGGCTGAAGCAGGCGCTGGACCTGTACGGTTTCGACGCCGCGTTCGGCGGCGCGCGGCGCGACGAGGAGAAGAGCCGGGCGAAAGAGCGCATCTTCTCCTTCCGCTCGGCCAGCCACCGCTGGGATCCGAAGAACCAGCGGCCGGAGCTGTGGAACCTCTACAATGCGCGCAAGGCCAAGGGCGAAAGCATCCGCATCTTCCCGCTCTCCAACTGGACCGAGCTCGACATCTGGCAATATATCTATGCCGAGCAGATCGAGATCGTGCCGCTCTATCTCGCCGCGCCGCGCCCGACCGTGGAGCGCAACGGCACCTTGCTGATGGTCGACGACGACCGCTTTCCGCTGCTCCCCGGCGAGGTGCCGGTGGCGCGCTCGATACGCTTCCGCACCCTCGGCTGCTATCCGCTGACCGGCGCCGTCGAGAGCGAGGCGGCGACGCTGCCCGAGATCATCCAGGAGATGCTGGTCGCCACCACGTCGGAGCGGCAGGGCCGGGTCATCGACCATGACGGCGCCGCCTCGATGGAGCGCAAGAAGCAGGAAGGCTATTTCTGATGGCCTCCGCGCTCCACGTCTCAATCCTCCCCTTCAGGGGAGGGGGACCGGCCGCAGGCTGGTGGAGGGGCCGCCGCACCGCGGCGGTAGACCGCCGCGGCCCCTCCACCATGCTTCGCATGGTCCTCCTCCCCCGTTGGGGGAGGACTTCCTGATGGCCTCCGCCGCGCTTCAGCTTGGTCATGGGACCGGCGCCGATGCCGCCCGCGCGGAGGTCGACGCCTATTTCGCGGCGCTGCAGCAGAAATCGCTGCTGCGCTTCCTCACCTGCGGCTCCGTGGACGACGGCAAGTCGACTTTGGTCGGCCGGCTGCTCTACGACGCGCACCTGCTGCTCGAGGACCAGCTCTCCGCGCTCGAAAAGGAGAGCGCCAAGGCCGGCAATGCGGGCGGCGAGATCGATTTCTCCCTGCTCGTCGACGGCCTCGCCGCCGAGCGCGAGCAGGGCATCACCATCGACGTCGCCTATCGCTTCTTCGCGACCGACCGGCGCAAGTTCATCATCGCCGACACGCCCGGCCATGAGCAATATACCCGCAACATGGCGACCGGCGCCTCGACCGCCGACCTCGCCATCATCCTGATCGACGCGCGCAAGGGCGTGCTGCCGCAGACGCGCCGGCATAGCTTCCTCGTCCACCTGCTCGGCATCCGCCATGTCGTCGTCGCGGTGAACAAGATGGATCTGGTCGATTACGACCGGGCGGTCTTCGATCGCATCGTCGCCGACTATCGGACGCTTGCCGATGCCGTCGGCATCGCCGAGTTCACCGCCATTCCGGTCGCGGCCAAGGGGGGCGACAACGTGGCCGCCCGCTCCGAGGCGATGCCCTGGTATGGCGGCCCGGCCCTGCTGGACCATCTGGAGACGGTGCCGCTCGACGCTGCCGGGGCGGGCATCGCCCCGTTCCGCATGGCGGTGCAATGGGTGAACCGGCCGGACCAGGATTTCCGCGGCTATGCCGGCACCGTCGCCAGCGGCCGCGTCCGCGCGGGCGACATCGTCGCCATCCTGCCCTCGGGCCGGA
This sequence comes from Allosphingosinicella sp., assembly GCA_035502235.1. Taxonomy (GTDB): domain Bacteria; phylum Pseudomonadota; class Alphaproteobacteria; order Sphingomonadales; family Sphingomonadaceae; genus Allosphingosinicella. The sequence continues at coordinate 154,805 of DATJUQ010000044.1, read as the reverse complement.
CCACGCGGATCGAGCGGATCGTCACCGCCGCCGGCGACCTCGCCGAGGCGGTTGCGGGCCAGGCGGTGACGCTGACCCTGGCCGACGAGGTCGATTGCTCGCGCGGCGACATGATCGCCGCGGCGGGCGCGGCGACGGTCGCCGGGGCGCTCGACGCCCGCCTGGTCTGGATGGCCGAGGAGAAACTGGAGCCGCACCGCGCCTATTGGCTGAAGACCGGCGCCCAGACCGTCTCGGCCACGATCACGGTCGGCGCGGTGATCGACATCCATGGCGGCGCCGACAAGGCCGGGCCCCAGCTGGCGCTCAACGATATCGGCAAGGTCCGGATCGCGCTCGACCGGCGGATCGCCGCGACCGGCTATGCGGACAATCGCGCGCTCGGCGGCTTCATCCTGATCGACAAGGCGACCCATGCCACCGTCGCGGCGGGCATGATCGGCGGCTTCCCCTCGGCGGGCGCGCTGGACGCCCATGTCGAGCGCATCTTCTGGGTGGCCGGCGAGGCGCGGGCGGAGGCGCTTCGCGCCCGTTTCGCCGCCCAGGGCCGCGCCGCCTTCATCCTCACCGAGGCCGCGCTCCGCGACGGCCTGTGCAGCGATCTCGGCACCGGCGACACGGCCGAGCTGACCCGCCGCGCGGCCGAGGTGGCGCGGCTGATGAGCGCCACCGGCGTCACCATCATCGCCGCCGTGCCGATCGCCAAGGGCGTCGCCATTCCGGGCTCGCTGGTCGGCTTCGACGCCGCCGGCGAGGCGCTCGGCGACGAGTGGGTGATCTGAGATGGCCCATCCCCGGCCCCACCTTGAGCAAAGGCCTCCGACCGGCGCGGATTCGGTCCGGTTGAGCGCTGACTTATTGTCAACTGTTCCGGTAGAGTATCAATCTTCCCTCCCGACCTCCAATGCCGAAAGGGACCTGGCGATGCCTGATCCGCTTCCCCCAAGGACGAAGAGCTGTACCCAACAGACGCCGATCGACGCCGCGCTCGCGACCATCCGCGAATATCTCGAAAATGTCCGCTTCGGTTCCATCGCGCTCACCATCCATGACGGCCGGATCGTGCAGCTCGAAGTGACCGAGAAGAAGAGGCTGGCCACCTAGGCCCACGAACCGCCCAGAGGGGGAAGAGAATTTGACGCTGGACCATTCGAGCTTCGGCCTCGTCGATCTGCTCCCGTTCATCGCCGTGGGCTTCGCCGCCCAGCTGGTGGACGGCGCGCTCGGCATGGCGTTCGGCGTGCTCTCGACGACGCTGCTCCTCCATCTCGGCGTGCCGCCGGCGCGCGCCTCGGCGAGCGTCCATACGGTGGAGGTGTTCACCACCGGCGTCTCCGGGATCAGCCACATCCTCCACCGCAATGTCGACTGGAAGCTGCTCGCGCGGATCGCAATCCCCGGCGTGATCGGCGGCTTCCTGGGCGCCACCGTGCTCGCCAACATCCATGCCGATGCCGCCCGTCCCTTCGTCATGGCCTATCTGGCGCTGATCGGCCTCTACCTAGTCTGGCGCGGCTTCCACTTCCCGCCGCAGGGGCCGAAGTCCGCCAGGGTGGTCGAGCCGCTCGGCCTCGCCGGCGGCTTTCTCGACGCCGCGGGCGGCGGCGGCTGGGGGCCGATCGTCACCGGCAATCTGCTCGCCCAGGGCAGCGACGTGCGCCGCACCATCGGCACGGTCAACACCGCCGAATTCCTCGTCACCTGTACCATCTCGGCGACCTTCATCGCCGCGCTCGGCTGGGAAGCCTTCACCGTCGCCACCATCGGCCTCCTGATCGGCGGCGTCCTCGCCGCGCCGCTCGGCGCCTTCGTGGTGAAGAAGGCGCGCGCGCCCATCCTGCTGGTCGCCGTCGGCATCCTGCTCACCCTCACCAGCCTCTACGGAGTCTACCAGGCCCTGACCTGAAACCCACCCCATCGACCCGACCGGACAGCCGGAGGTGTCGCGATCCAACCCATGGAGAACACCATGATCGCACGCATCTCTCTACTGTCCGGCAGCGCGCTGGCGCTGACTCTCGCCGCCACGCCGGCCTTCGCCCAGGCCTCGGGCGAGACCGGCCCGCCGGTCGTCCTCGCCTCGGCCGACGCGCAGGCGCCGGACGTCACGCCGGCCGCCCAGCCCGAGCCTGACGAGGGCGCCATCGTCGTCACCGCCCGCCGGCGCAACGAGAGCCTTCAGGAGGTCCCGCTCGCCGTCTCGGTGATCGGCGACGAGGAGATCGCCCGCACGGGCAGCTACAATGTCGGCCGGCTCACCCAGCTGCAGCCGAGCCTGCAATTCTACACGTCCAACCCGCGCAACTCGGCGATCAACATCCGCGGCATCGGCGCGCCCTTCGGGCTCACCAATGACGGCATCGAGCAGGGCGTCGGCCTCTATATCGACCAGGTCTATTATAACCGCGTCGCCTCGGCGACTTTGGACTTCGTCGACATCGAGCGGATCGAGGTGCTGCGCGGGCCGCAGGGCACGCTCTACGGCAAGAACACCACCGCCGGCGCGATCAACGTGACCACGCGGCGCCCGAGCTTCGAGTTCGAGGGGCAGGGCGAGGTCTCGATCGGCAATCTCGGCTTCCACCAGGCGAAATTGTCGGTGTCCGGCCCGCTCGCGAGCAATCTCGCCGCGCGCATCAGCCTGTCGACCACCGATCGGCGCGGCACGATCTACAATGTCGCGACCGACCAGTGGCTTCAGTCGCAGGACAATCTCGGCCTGCGCGGCCAATTGCTGTGGCGGGCGACGCCCAATCTCAGCATCACCCTGTCGGGCGACTTCAACGTCCAGGATCCGGTCTGCTGCGCCCAGATCTACGCCCGCGTGGCGCCGACGCAGCGGCCGCTCAACCGGCAATATGCGGCGCTGACCGCGGCCTTCGGCTATGCGCCGCCCAGCACCGATCCGTTCGACCGGCTGACCGACGTCGACGCGCAGCTCAGCGCGCGCAACGAGGTCGGCGGCGCCTCGCTGCTGGCGGAGTGGAATATCGGCGGCGGCACGCTCACCTCGGTGACCGCGTGGCGCTATTGGGACTGGCAGCCCGCGAACGACCGCGACTTCACCGGCCTGCCGATCACGATCCGCTCGCAGAACCCGACGAAGCAGGAGCAATATACGCAGGAGCTGCGCTACGCCTGGGCCAGCGACCGCTTCGACTTCGTCGTCGGCGCCTTCGGCTTCTACCAGGAGATCCGCACGACCGGGACGGAGGAGCAGGGGCTGGCGGCCAGCCGCTGGACGCTGGCGCCGACCAGCCCGCTGTCCAACAATCCGGCGGTGCTCAACGGCCTGGTCGCCAACAATGACATCCGGCTCGACAATACCAGTCTCGCCGTTTTCGGCCGGGTGAACTGGAACATCACCGACCGGCTGACCATCTCGCCGGGCATCCGGGTCAATTACGACAAGAAGGAAGGGTCCTATTCCTCGGTGGTGACCGGCACCGCGTCCGACGGGACGCGACAGCTCGTCCTGTTCACCGGGCCATATGCCAGCGATCCCTGGATCGTCGCGCAAAGGGGCGTGCGCGCGCCGCAATTCTTCGAGCCCTCGTTCAGCGACTGGAACCTGTCCTACGACCTGACCCTGTCCTACGACCTCGCCCGGGACGTCATGGCCTATGCGACCTATGCGCGGACCTTCAAATCGGGCGGCGTCAACCTGAACGGCGTGCCCGCCGACGCCGCCGGCGTGCCGATCCTGGCGGCGGGCACGGTCCGGCCGGAGACGGTCGACCATTTCGAGCTGGGCCTGAAGACGCAATTCTGGAACCGCCGGGTCACGCTCAACCTCACCGGCTTCTGGACCAATATCGACGACTTCCAGGCCAATGTGACCAACGGCCAGTTCGGCGTGCTGCGCGGCTATCTCGCCAATGCCGAGCAGGTGCGCGTGCGCGGCATCGAGCTGGAACTGTCGGCGCGGCCGTCGGACCGATTCACCTTCTACTTCAACGGCGCCTTCACCGATCACGAATATGTGCGCTTCGTCGACGCGCCCTGCCCGCCGGAGCTTTCGGGCGGCGGCACCGGCACGCCGGTCGCGGCGCCCGGCGTGCCCGGCAACAGTCCCGCCAATTGCGACATTTCCGGCCAGTGGCTGCCCGGCATCTCGCGCTGGGCCGCTTCCTACGGCGCCGAATACAATATCCCGGCGCGCTTCCTGGGCCGCGAGGGCCAGGTCTTCGTCGGCGTGGACGGCAGCTACCGCTCGAAATTCTCGTCCAACGCCTCGCGCTCGCCTTACACGGACATTGACGGCTACAGCCTGGCCAATTTCCGGCTCGGCTACCGGACCGGCGATTTCTCGATCTTCGGCTGGGTCCGCAACGCCTTCGACGAGGAGTATTTCGAGCAGCTTGCGGTCACCTCGGGCAATACCGGCCTGATCGCCGGCCAGCCCGGCGACCCGCGCACCTGGGGCGCGACACTGCGCTTCGGCTTCTGATCTTCAGTCTCCCCTCCCTTGCAGGGAGGGGAGGGCGGAACGCGCCGCGCGATTGTTGGATACAAGTTGGATTTCATCCGGCAGGCTGCGGCGATTCGGCTCTTTCAAATCGTCTGACCGCCCGAAAGGGCCCGCGTCCGCCTTCGGGGGAAGCAGGCGACGGGCACCCATGGCCAGTGCGAACATTGGGAACATTCGCCGCTGCATCGTGCGATTCGCGGCGTCTACAGCCCGGCTGCGGCGAAACCTTTCCTGAGGTCGGCGATCAGGTCTTCGGCCTCCTCGAGGCCCACGGACAGGCGCAGCAGGTCCTGGTGGATGCCCGCCGCTTCCTGCGCCTCGGGCGGCATGCCGCGATGGGTCATCTTCGCGGGCACGCAGATCAGGGTCGCGAAACCGCCCAGCGAGGAGGCGAGGGTGATGAGCTCCAGCCCCTTCAGGAAGCGCGCCGTGGTCCCGGCGTCGCCCTTCACCCGGAAGGCGATCATGAAGCCGGGGCCGCCCTGCTGGCGGTCGGCAAGGGCCTGGTCGGGATGCGAGTCCAGGCCCGGATAATGGACCGCGCGGACGCCGGGATCGGTCTCCAGCCAGGCGGCGAGCTCCCTGGCGGTCGCCTCCTGTCGGTCGACCCGCAAGGTGAGGGTGCGCAGGCCGCGCAGGATCTGGCTGGCGTCGGTCGCCGAGCCGCTGAGGCCCGCCGCATTGGCCCACCATTGCAGCCTTTCGACCATGGCGGGATCGGCGGCCAGCAAGGCGCCGCCGAACAGGTCGGCATGGCCGTTCAGCGCCTTGGTCGTGCTGTGCAGGACGAGGTCGCAGCCCAGCGCCAGCGGCCGCTGGCGCACCGGCGTCGGCAGGGTGTTGTCGGCGATGACCAGGGCGCCGGCCGCCTTCGCCTCCGCCGCGCGCCTGGCGATGTCGACGATGCGCAGCAGGGGATTGCTCGGCGTCTCGATCCAGACCAGCGCCGGCCTCTCCGCTAGCGCCGCCGCGAAGGCCGCGTCGTCATTCTGGTCGACGAACACCGCTTTGAGCTTGCCCTGGTCGGCGAGGCCCTGGATCAGCCGGTAGGTGCCGCCATAGCAATCGTGCGGCGCCACCACGGTCGCGCCCGCGGGTAGGAGCAAAAGGGCCAACAGGGCCGCCGACTGGCCGCTATTGGTCACCACGCCGCCCGCCGCGCCCTCCAGCTCGGCCAGAGCGGCGGCGAGCAGGTCGCGGTTCGGGTTCACGGTGCGGGAATAATCATAGTCCGGCTTGCTGTCGGCATCCTCCCAGCGGAAGGTGTCGGAGACCTGGACGGGGGGGACGAGCCCGCGCCGGCCGGGGTCGTCGGCGACGCCGGCCGAGGCGACGATGGTCGCGGGGCTGCGGCGTCCGGTCATGCCGGCGTCCGCAGGAAGGGCAGGACCAGCTCGGACACGCGCGGCGCGTCCTTCAGGAACATGTCGTGGCCGTAGAGCGAGGGCAGCATGTGCAGCTTCACCGGCCCGCCGAGCCGCTCGGCCAGCGAGACGATCTGCGGCGGCGGCACGAGCTGGTCGGTCTCCGCGCCGATCACGAGCGTCGGGACCGGGATCTGCTCCGGGTCGACGCGGTGGCGGTCGATCGAGGCGGAGAGGCTGAGGAAGCGCTGCGGCGACATCACGTTCGGATAGGCCTCGCCGCGCGCGCGCAGGTAGGCGCCCGGCGCCGAGCAGGTCAGTGGATCCGCCGCGTCGATCCCCCCTTCGAAGCGGCCGGCGAATTCGGTCGGGGTGCGGTAGGTGAGCATGGCGAAGCCGCGGGCGATGCCGAGCGCCGCCTCGCCGTCGCCATGTTCGAGGCCGAGCGCGACGATCCGGCGCTGCAGCTCGCGCTGGGCGGTGGCGGTGGGGTGGGGCTCGGCGCCGGCCGAGACCACGACCAGCCGTTCCACCCGGTCCGGATAGGCCTGGCCGAAAGCGAGCGCGATCATGCCGCCGTAGGAGGGGCCGACAAAGGCGTGGGCGCGCTCGACGCCGAGCACGTCCAGCGCGGCGCGGGCCACCTCCGCTTGCTCGAACGGCGTCGGCGCGCGCTTGCCGGTGGCGTCGGCGATGAAGTCGAGGCCGAGGATCCTGTAATCGGCCGGGTCGATCGCGCCGCCTTTGCCGAGGAAGCCGGCCCACCAGCCCGGACCGCCGTCGGGGCAGAGCGCGGGAAAGCGGTTGCCGGAAATGCCGCCGAGCACGATCACCAGCGGCGCGTCGTCGCGGCCGTAGAGGCTGGCGCGGGTGGTCGTCCCGTAGACGGAGAGATGCGCGGGCACGGGCACTTCGAAGTCGAGCAGGCGCGGCGCCGCATCCTCGTGACAGCGGGGCTCAATCACCTGGTCCTGGACGCGCGACAGCTTCATCTTCACTCCTCTTCCCGAGGTGGAGATGCTGCCTGAGACCCGCTTCGTTGCCGGACCGGCCGCATCGTCCCTTCGGGGACCGCCACCTTGCCCGGGGAGGCAGGTTGGCGTGGGCGCGAGGCCCACTCTTGATGCTTCGCGGCGCATCTTATGATGCATCGCTTACGATTTCCCTATCATGACGGCGGCCCTTGGCAAAGATTTTCTGCATTCTAAGGGGAGGGGATGAGCCCCGCCGATTTCGCCGCCTTCGCCGAGACCCTGGCTGATGCCGCCCGCGCGGTGACCCTGGGCGCGGCGGACCGGGCCGCCGAGGACAAGAATGAGGGCGGCGTCTACGATCCCGTCACCGCCGCGGACCGCGAAGCGGAGCGGGTGATCCGCGCCCTGATCGAGCAGGCCTTTCCCGACCATGGCATCGCCGGCGAGGAGTTCGGCGTGAAGGAGGGGGCCGGACGCCATGTCTGGAGCCTCGATCCGATCGACGGCACCCGCGCCTTCATCTGCGGCCTGCCGAGCTGGACGACCCTGATCGCCCTGCTGGAGGACGGCAGGCCGGTGGCCGGGCTGATCGACGTGCCGGCGCTGGACGAGCGCTATCTCGGCTTTGCCGGCGCGGCGGGACTGAAGGCGAGCGACTGCCGCCGCCTCGCGGAGGCGCGGGCCTGCACCACCGACCCCTATCTTTTCGCCGGCGCCGAGGCCGACGGCTTCGAGCGCCTGCGCCGCGCCGCGCGGCTCACCCGCTACGGCTATGACGCCTACGCTTATGCGCGGCTCGCGGTGGGGAGCATCGATGTCGTCGCGGAGAGCGGGCTCAAGCCGCACGATTACAATGCGCTGATCCCGGTGGTCCGCGCGGCCGGCGGCGTGATCGGCAACTGGCGCGGCGAAGACGATTTCAGCGCGGGCCAGGTGCTTGCTGCGGCGACGCCGGACCTGTTCGAGGAAGCGGTGCGGGTGCTCGCCGTCTAGCGGTGCCGCTCCGCCAATACCCTGGCGACATCGTCCCAGCCGAAGCCTTTCGCCTCCATCAGCACGACTAGGTGGTAGAGCAGATCCGCCGCCTCCTCGGTACAGCCCTCGGCGTCGCGGGTGACGGCGGCAAGCGCGACCTCCACGCCTTCCTCGCCCACCTTCTGCGCGATCCGCTGCGGGCCCTCGGCGAGCAGTCGGGCGGTATAGCTCTCCGCCGGATCGGCCTGGGCGCGCTCGTGGACGATGCGGGCGAGCTTGCCGAGGAACCCCACCCCTGACGGCCCCTCCGCGCCGAAGCAGCTGGTGGTGCCGAGATGGCAGGTCGGGCCTCCGGGAATGGCGCGGACAAGCAAAGCGTCGTCGTCGCAATCGGCGAGCACCGCCTTCACAGCCAGTCGGTTGCCGCTGGTCTCGCCCTTCTGCCAGAGCCGCCCTCTGGAGCGACTGAAGAAAGTCGCGAAGCCGCTCGCCAGCGTCGCTTCGAGGGCGGCGCGGTCCATATAGCCGAGCATCAGCACCTGGCCGGTCCCGGCATCCTGCACGATGGCGGGGAGCAGGCCGTCCATCTTGGACCACGCAAGCGCGTCGAGGTCGGCCTCGTTCAGGGGCGCGTTTCGATCCCGCATGTCGCGAGATACTCCTTCAGCTCGGGGATCGGGATGATCCGGTCGTGGAAAACGGTGGCGGCCAGCGCGCCGCTGCAGCCGGCCTCGAAGGCATCTCGGAAATGGTCGGGCGCGCCGGCGCCGCCGGAGGCGATGACGGGGACGCTGACCGCCTCGATCACCGCTTTGGTGTGCGGCAGATCGTAGCCGGTGCGGACGCCGTCATTGCGCATGCAGTTGAGCACGATCTCCCCCGCGCCCCGTCCGGTCGCCTCCCGCACCCAGTCGAGCGTGCGCAGGCCCGTGTCGCGTGTCGCCTCGACCTTGCCGGTATATTGCTTGACCCAATAATCGCCGCCGTCGGCGTAGGTGTCCACGCCGAGCACCACGCACTGGCTGCCGAAATCGCGCGCCAGCCGCTCGATCAGCGGCGGATCGGCGATGGCCGGGGAGTTGATCGAGACCTTGTCCGCCCCCGCCTCCAGGCAGGCCGCCGCCTCGTCGCGGCTGCTGATCCCGCCCGCCACGGCGAAGGGGATGTCGATCACCGCGGCGATGCGGCGCACCCAGTCCGTGTCGAGGCTGCGGCCCTCGGCGCTGGCGGTGATGTCGTAGAAGACCAGCTCGTCCGCCCCCTCGTCCCGGTAGCGCAGCGCATGCTCGACGATGTCGCCCACGTCGCGATGATCGCGAAACTGGACGCCCTTCACCACGCGGCCATCGCGCACGTCGAGGCAGGGGATGATCCTAGCGGCCGGCATCCACCGCCTCCGCCAGACCGAAGCGCTGCTCCCAGAGCGCCTTGCCGACGATCGCGCCGGCCGCGCCGATCCGGTTGAGCGACACCAGGTCGTCCAGCGCCGCGACGCCGCCCGAGGCCTGGACGGCGAGATGCGGCAGCCGGGCCACCGCCTCGATCAGCAGGTCGAGATTGGGCCCGGTCATCATCCCGTCGCGGCCGATGTCGGTGACGAGGATGTGCCGCGCGCCGGGATAGAGCGCGGCGGCGCCCCAGAGGCTCATGCCCGAGCCCTGCAGCCAGCCGGCGGTGGCGACCTCGGGTTGGCCGTCCACGAGCCGGACGTCGAAGGCGAGGGTGATCCGCTCCGCGCCGAACTCCGCGAGGAAGGAGGAGACGGTCTCCGGATCCTGCACGGCGAGGCTGCCGATCACGACGCGGCCGACGCCGGCGTCGAACATGCGGGCGAGCTGGTCGCGGGCGCGGAACCCGCCGGCGACCTGGAGCCGCTGGCGGGCGCCGCGGGCGAGCGAAGCGACCAGATCGTGCTGGCGCGGCGCGCGCGCCCTGGCGCCGTCCAGGTCGACGACATGGGTCCATTCCGCGCCCGCCTCGGCGAAGGCCGCGAGCGCCTCGGCCGGGTCGGACGAGTAGACCGTCTTGTCCTCGAACCGGCCCTGGGCGAGGCGGACGCAGCTGCCGCCCATCAGGTCGATGGCGGGATAGATCAGCATGACAGGAAGGCCTCCAGGAAGCGCGCGCCGGCGGCGCTGCTGCGCTCCGGGTGGAACTGGGCGCCGAGGATATTGCCCTTTCGGACCGCGGCCGGGACGGCGCGGCCGTAAGCGGTCAGGGCGACGCTGTGCGGCCCGTCGTCGCAGGCGAAGCTGTGCGCGAAATAGACATAGTCGCCGGTGGCGAGGCCCAGGGCATCGCCGCGCGTCTCGAGGCGGGACCAGCCCATATGCGGGACCGGACGTCCCGGCGCGGGCGCGACCTTGCGGACCCTGCCGGCGATCAGGCCGAGACACTCCGTCCCGTCCTCCTCGCTTGCCTCGAACAGCAATTGCATGCCGAGGCAGATGCCGAGGAGGGGCTGGTCGAGCCCGGTCAGCGTGCCGCGCAGGCCCAGCGCCGCGATCCGCCCCATCGCATAGCCCGCCGCGCCGACGCCCGGCAGCACGACGCGCTCGGCCGCTCGGATCGCATCGGGGTCGGCGGTGCGGAGAATGTTCGCCCCGAGCCGCCGAAGCGCGATCTCGATCGAGCCGATATTGCCGTAGCCGAGATCGACCAATGCGACACTCACAGCATGCCCTTCGTGCTCGGCACCGCATTGCCGCCCGCGCCCTCGCGGCCGACCGCCTGGCGCAGCGCGCGGCCGAAGGCCTTGAAGCAGGCCTCGGTCTTGTGATGGTCGTTCTCGCCCGTGACGCGGACATGGATCGCCGCGCCCAGGCTGTCGGCGAAGGAGCGGAAGATGTGGGGGGTCATCTCGGTCGGATAGGCGCCGATATGGCTGGCCGCGAACGCGCCCTCGAACACGCTGTAGGGGCGGCCGGAGAGGTCGATCAGGACGTGCGCCTCGGTCTCGTCCATGGGCAGCGAGAAGCCGAAGCGGCCGATGCCGCGCCGGTCGGCCAGCGCCTTGGAGAGCGTCTGCGCGAAGGCGATCGCGCAATCCTCGAGGCTGTGATGGGCGTCGATATCGAGATCGCCCTCGCAGGCCAGGGTGAGCGCGAAGCCGCCATGGGCGGCGACCTGATCGAGCATGTGATCGTAGAAGGGAATGCCGGTGTCGATCCGGCGCGGGCCGTCCGCGTCGAGATCGATGGCGACCGCGATCTTCGTCTCCTTCGTGTCGCGCACGGTGGCGGCGCGGCGGGCGGGCTTGCCGGCGGGCGCGATCCCCAAAGCGGCAAGCGCGGCGTCATTCTCCGCCTCGGTGCCGATGGAGAGGCGGATGCCGCCCGGCGCGGCGTGGGGACGGAAGCGGACGCGGACGCCCAGCGCGCGGAGCTTCGCCGCGAGCGGCGCGGGATCGGCCACCTCGAAGAAGAGGAAATTGCCGCCGCCGCTGCGGACCTTGTTCAGGCCCGGCGCGCCGGCGAGCAGGCCGGCGATCCGCTCCCGGTCCGCCACGATCCGCGCGATCCGCTCGGCATGGACCGGCCGGCGCGAGGGGGAAAGCACGGCGAGCGCCGCCTCGATGCTGAGGCTCGGCATCGGATAAGGCGGCAGCGCGCGGGCGACGAGTCCGATCAGGGCCGGCGTGCCGATCGCGCAGCCCACGCGCGCGCCGGCCAGGCCATAGGCCTTGGAGAGGGTGCGCAGCACGACGAGATTGTCCCGGCGGGCGGCCTCGGCGGCCAGGCTCGGCTGCTCGGAGAATTCGATATAGGCCTCGTCGAGGACGATAATCGTCTCCGGCAGCGCGTCGGCGACCTTGAGGATGTCGGCGGGCGGGACCGGATTGCCGGTCGGGTTGTTCGGCGCGCAGATGAAGGCGAGCTTGAGGTTCGGTTCGTCTCGCACGGCGGCGAGGAAGGCGTCGGGATCGAAGTCGAACGCCGCGTTCAGCCGTGTCTCGATAACGCGCGCGCCCTGGAGACGGGCGAACTGGGCGTAGGCCGAGAAGGTGGGCTGGCAGACCGAGATCGCGTCCTCGCCCGGCCGGCAGAAGGTGCGGATCAGGATGTCGATCGCGTCGTCCGCGCCGCGGGTGACGACGAGATTGGGGCTCTCCACCCCGTAGAGCGCGGCCATGACGGCGCGCAGCCGCGCCGGCTGCGGCTCGGGATAGCGGTTCACCCGCGCGGCGAGCCCGCCCTCGACGAGCGGTGCATAGGCATTTTCGTTGGCGTCGAGCTTGATCGCGTCGGCGGTGAATTCGCTGTTGGCCGAGGCCGAGACGTCGACCGGCGGCAGCGCCAATATCTCCGGGCGGGCGAGGCGGTCGAGCAGGGCGCTCATGCCGCCGCTCCCGCGAGCCGCGCGTCGGCGGCGCGGGCATGGGCCTCCAATCCCTCCAGCCGGGCGAGCGCGGCGGCGGGGGCGGCGAGGCGGCGGGCGGCCTCGTCGGTGACCGATTGCACGCTGATCGCCTTGAGGAAGGTGTGGACCGAGACGCCGCTCCACGCCCGCGCGGCGCCATCGGTGGGCAAGACGTGGCTGGAGCCGGCGAGATAGTCGCCGAACGTCTCGGCGGCGCGGTGCCCGGCGAAGATCGCGCCGGCATTGTCGATCGCGCCGACGAGCGCATCGGGCTCGTCGACGGCGAGCGAGAGATGTTCGGGCGCGTAGAGGTTCGCCACTTCGGCGGCCTGGTCGAGGCTCTCGACGAGGACGATGCGGGCGTTGGCCAGCGAGGCCAGAGCGATCTCGCGGCGGGGCAGGGTCTCGACCTGCTCCTCGAGCCGCGCCGCCACGGTCTCGGCCAGGACCGGGGAGGGCGTGGCCAGGATGACCTGCGCGGAGGCATCGTGCTCGGCCTGGCTCAGCAGATCGGCGACGACCAGGGCCGGGTCGGCGCTGTCGTCGGCGATCACCAGCAATTCGCTCGGCCCCGCGGGCATGTCGATGGCGGGGCCGCCGGGGAGCGAGGCGACCAAGGTCTTCGCCTCCGCCACCCAGGCATTGCCGGGCCCGCAGATCTTGGCGACCTTCGGCACCGGACCGGTGCCGAACGCCAGAGCGGCGATCGCCTGGGCGCCGCCCAGCGTCCAGATCGCGGTGATGCCGCACAGGTCCGCGGCCAGGGCGATAACCGGATCGAGGCCGCCGTCCGCCCGCGGCGGCGTCACCGCCACGATCTCCCGCACGCCCGCCGCCCGCGCCGGGATGGCGAGCATCAGCAGGGTCGAGAAAAGCGGGGTCTTGCCGCCTGGAATGTAGAGGCCGACCGGATCGATCGGCCGCCAGATCTTGCGGACGCTGAGCCCCGGCATGGTCTCGACCGCATGGTCGGCGGGCAGACTGCCTTTGTGGAAGGCGGCGATATTCTTGTGGGCGAGGTTGATGGCACGCAGCTGCTCGGTGGAGAGCGTGCGGCGCGCCTCCTCGGCCAGCGGCGCGACCGGCACCAAGGCGGGGGCTGTGCCGTCGATCCGCTCGGCCTGCGCGACCACGGCCTCCCAGCCGCCGGCGCGGACATCCTCGACGATCGCCCGCACGGCCGACTGCAGCCCGGGATCCCCGCGCTGTTCGGGACGCGCCAGCGCGCTGGCTCGCGCGTCCGCCGTCAGCGAGGTCCAGTCGAGCGTCCTCACATCATCATCTTCTCGATGGGCATGACCAGGATCGCCGAGGCGCCGGCCGCCTTGAGCTTCTGCAGCGTCTCCCAGAAGACCGATTCCTTGCAGACGGCGTGGACCGCGAAATGGCCTGGCGTGCCGGCGAGCGGGATGACGGTCGGCGCCTCCGCGCCCGGGAGGATGGCGGAGATCCGGCCCAGCGCCTCCTCGGGCGCGTTCAGCATGATATACTTGCTCTCCTGGGTGGCGAGCACGCCCTCCAGCCGACGCAGCAGATTGTCGCCGAGCTCCGTCTTTTCCGGCGGCAGCGGCCGCAGGGTGCGGACCAGCACCGCCTCGCTCTCCAGTACGATGTCGGTGGGGACGAGGCCGTTCGCCTCCAGGGTCGCGCCGGTGGAGACGAGGTCGCAGATGAAGGGGGCGATGCCGAGCCGCGGCGCCAGTTCGACCGCGCCGTTCATCTTCACCACGGTCGCCTCGATGCCATTGTCGTCGAGGAAACGGCGGACGAGGCGCGGATAGGAGGTGGCGATGCGGCTGCCCTTGAGGCTCTCGGGGCCGCGATAATCGATCCGCTCCGGCGCGGCGATGCGCAGCGCGCAGCGGCCGAAACCGAGATTGGCGAGCACCTCGAAGCGCGCCTCGGGCTGATCGAGCGCGAACTCCTCCAACACGTTGCGGCCGACCATGCCGAACTCGCAGACGCCGTCGGCGACGAAGGTCGGGATGTCGTCGTCGCGCACGAACATCAGGTCGATCGGAAAATTGTCGACCCGCGCGGTCAGCGAATTCTTGCCGTTCTGGATGCGCAGCCCCGCATCGCGCAGCAGGTCCCGGCTCAGCTCGGCGAGCCGGCCCGATTTCTGGATCGCGATGTGAAGCCGTTCCTTGTCAACCAGCATCGCCCCCGCCCTCATCCTCGAGCCGGTCGAGCGCCGCGCGATAGCCGAAATTGCGCTCCTGCTTCAGAAAGCGGGCAACGCGCACGATCGTGGTGGTGGAAACGCCGGTGGCGTCGTGGATCTCGCGATAGGTGAGATCGGTCCCGTCGAGCAGACGGGCGACGTGCCAGCGCTCGGCGAGGGTCCGGATTTCCGCCGGCGTACAGAGGTCGGCGAGAAGATGCGCCATCTCCTCGGCCGTCTCCGGCGTCAGCAGGGCCGCGCGAAGATCCTCGGCCAGCTTGTCGAGGTCGCGCGTGGGCGCGACCTTGGTCGTGGTGGTGGCGAGCATGAGTTTTGTTCCATCGTATTAATACAATGGAACGTGGCTCTACCGATGGATTGCCGGGGATGCAAGCGTTGTAGCACGCTGGCACGGGCGCGGGAAGTCACGGGGAGGCCGGCAAAGGCGGCATCCCGGCGGAAGCCGGAAGCCTATTGGCTATGCAGGAACCGGCGCGCTGAGCCAGGGCGGGAGCGTGTCCGCGCGGATCAGAGCCTCGATGTCCTGGCGCGCGCGGACCAGCGCCCAGCGGCTGCCGCGCACGATCACCTCGGGGGTCAGCGGCCGGCTGTTGTAGGTGCTGGCCATGGTCGCGGCATAGGCGCCGGCGGTGCGGAAGACGATCAGGTCGTCCGCGCCGACCCGGCCCATCTCTCGCCCGGTGGCGAAGGTGTCGCCGGTCTCGCAGACCGGACCGACCACATTGGCGGTCATCCGGGCGCCGGTCGGGCGGACCGGGTCGATCTCGTGATGGGCGTCGTAAAGGGCCGGCCGCATCAGGTCGTTCATCGCCGCGTCGACGATCACGAACGGGTCGGGCACGCTCGGCTTCACGCGGATCACCCGGCTCAGCAGCACGCCGGCATTGGCGACGATCATCCGTCCGGGCTCGAAGATCATGCGGACGTTCCAGTCCTTCACCACCCGCTCGACCATCGCGCCATAGGCGTCCGGCAGGGGGGGCGCGGGCAGGAGCCGGTCGTAGACGACGCCCAGCCCGCCGCCGAGATCGGCGGTGGCGATGGCATGGCCCTGGGCGCGCAAGGCGGCGATCAGCGCACCGACCTTGCGGAAGGCCGCCTCCAGCGGGGCGAGGTCGGTGAGCTGGCTGCCGATATGGACGGCGACGCCTTGCACCCTGAGGCCGGGCAGTGCCTCGGCCCGGGCATAGGCCTCGCTCGCGCTCGCCAGCGGCACGCCGAACTTGTTGTAGGAGGCGCCGGTCGAGATCTTGGCGTGGGTGCCCGCTTCGACGTCCGGATTGACCCGGAAGGCGACCGGCGCGTCCATGCCGAGCCGGGTCGCGACGGCGGAGAGCATTTCCGCTTCCTCGACCGATTCGAGGTTGAACTGGCAGACGCCGCCCTTCAGCGCCTCGGCCATCTCCGCCGCGGTCTTGCCGACTCCGGAGAAGACGATGTCGGTCGGGACGATCCCGGCCGCCACGGCGCGGCGATATTCGCCGATCGAGACCACGTCGCCGCCCATCCCCTCGGCCGCGAGCGTGGCGAGCACGGCGGCATTGGGATTGGCCTTCACCGCGAAGGCGGTCAGCGGATCGGAGCCGCAGCGCGACACCGCGGCGCGGAATACGCGCGCGTGCCGCTCCATGGTCGCGGAGGAATAGACGTAGACGGGGGTGCCGACCGCCGCCGCGATCTGGGTGAGGGGCACGTCCTCGCAATGCAGCACGCCGCTGCGCAGTTCGAAATGGTCCATTGGTCAGATCTCTACGAGAATGTTGGCGAGGATCCTATCGCCACTCCGCGTAAGGATCGACTCCGGATGGAACTGAAGGCCCGCCTGCCGGGCCAGGGGATCCGAGATCGCCATCGCCATGCCGTCGATCTCGGCATGGACGGCGAAGCGTTTGGGAATGTCCCGCGTGCAGAGCGAGTGATAGCGGCCGATGCCGAGCGGACTGGCGAGGCCGCGCATCGGCCCGGCGCCGTCATGGGGAAGGAAGGAGACCTTGCCGTGCACGGGCACGGGCGCGCGCTCGACCGTCCCGCCCGCCTCCAGCACGATCGCCTGGTGGCCGAGGCAGACGCCCAGCAGCGGCACGCGGCCCTTCGCCAGCCGGATCAGTTCCAGGCAGCAGCCGGCATCCTCGGGCCGGCCGGGGCCGGGCGAAAGGACGATCAGCGCGCGCTTCGCCTCGGCGATTCCCAGCGCCTCCGCCGCCCCGACGCGGTTGCGCAGCACCTGCACCCCGGCGCCCAGCCGCTCGAACGCTTCGACCAGGTTGAAGGTGAAGCTGTCCAGATTATCGATCAGGAGGACGGGGCGGGTCATGCCGCGGCCTCCACCCCGGCGAGGACGGAGAGCAAGGCGGAGGCCTTGCGCTTCGTCTCGTCCGCCTCGGCGCGCGGATCGCTGTCATGGACCACGCCGGCGCCGGCGCGGACATAGGCGATGCCGTCGCGGACCACCGCCGAGCGGATCACGACCGACGTGTCCATCAGCCCTTCGCCATTCACCCAGCCCACCGCGCCGCCATAGGGCCCGCGCTTGGTCCGCTCGGCGCCGCGCAGCAATTCGGTGGCGCGGAGCTTGGGCGCGCCGGTCAGCGTGCCGACATTCAGGCAGGCCTGCAGCGCATCAAAGGCATCGAAATCCTCGCGCAGCCGCCCGATCACTGAGGAGACGAGGTGCATGACCCGCGCGTAGCGCTCGACGGTCATCAGCCGGGCGACGCGGCGGCTGCCGGCGGCGCTGATCCGGGCGACGTCGTTGCGGGCGAGATCGACGAGCATCATATGCTCGGCCAATTCCTTGTGGTCGAGCCGCATCTCCGCCTCGAGCCGGTCGTCCTCGTCGCGCGTGTCGCCGCGGGGACGGGTGCCGGCGATCGGCTTCACCTCCACCTGCCGCGCGCCCTCGTCGCGGAAAATCCGGACCGACGTCTCGGGCGAGGCGCCGAACAGCAGATGGTCGTGGCCGGACACGAAGAACTGGTAGGGGCCGCGGTCCAGCGCGCGGATCGCGGCATAGGCCCGCAGCGGGTCGCGGCAGGGGCTGCGGAAGGTGCGCGAGGGGACGATCTGGTAGACGTCGCCGTCGCCGATATGGCCCTTCATCCGCTCGACCAAGGCTTCATAGTCGGCATCGTCGAGATCGACCTGGCTGAAATCGGGCTGGCCCGGCGGCGGCGCGTCGGCGGCGAGAGCGGGCGCCTTCGCGCAGCGGGCGACGAGATCGGCGAGCCGCTCCTGCGCGCCGAAATAAGCGCGGGTGGCGGCGCCGCTGTCGCCGGACCCGAAGGCTGTGCAGACCGCGCGGGGGCGAGCGCCGGGCTCGAAAACGATCAGGGATTCGGCGAGCCAGAAGACGAAATCGGGGAAGCCGAGCGGATCCTCGGCGGGGCCGGGCAGGGTCTCGAATAGGTCGACATGGTCATAGGCGACGACGCCGAGGCAGCAGAGCGCGAAGGGCTCCGCGTCCGACGCCTTCAGCCGCAGCACCAGCTCGCGCACCGCATCGAACGGCGACGGCGCGGTCAGCCTTGCCTCGGCGTCCACTCCCTCGGGCGCCGGGAAATGCAGCACGAGCCGGTCCGGCGCCCGCGCCACCACCCGCTCGGCGAGCCGCTCCGCCACGGTGACGAGCAGGTTGTGCCCTCCCTCCGACAAAGCGGTGAGCACGGCCTCATGCCCCCGGCATTCCGCGCGCACCGCCGCCCGGTCGAGCAGCAGGCTCGGCCCCACCGAACGCTCGAACAGCATCGTGTCCGCCCGGCGCCCGCCGTCGCTGAGCCCCGCGTAAAGGGTGAGCGCGTCCATGTCGTCCGGGAGGACGCGGAACAGCGCCAGCGCCTCGCCGGCTCCGGGCGGCTGGCTGCTCATGCCAGCTGGCGTCCGACCGCGCGGACGACGGGATCGAGCGCCTTCATCAGTGATGTGAACTGGTCCGGATAGAGCGACTGGGCGCCGTCGGAGAGCGCGGCGGCCGGATCGCGATGCACTTCGACCAGGATGCCGTCCGCGCCGCACGCCGCCGCCGCCAGCGACATTGGCGTCACCAGGTCGCGAATGCCGGTGCCGTGCGAGGGATCGACCACCACGGGCAGGTGCGTCTTCTGCTTGATATAGGGGATGGCGTTGAGATCGAGCGTGTCGCGCGTCGCCGTCTCGAACGTGCGGATGCCGCGCTCGCAGCGCACGACCTGGTCGTTGCCGGCGGCGAGCAGATATTCGGCGGCAAGCAGCAGTTCCTCGATCTTCGCCGAGAGGCCGCGCTTCAGCAGGACGGGCTTGCCGCAGGTGCCGACGGCGCGGAGCAGGGCGAAATTCTGCATGTTGCGCGCGCCGATCTGGAGGGCGTCGGCATGTTCGGCGACGAGATCGACATCGGCCGTGTCCATCACCTCGGTGACGATCGGCAGGTCTAGTTCGTCGCCGACCTCGCGCAGGATGCGCAGGCCTTCGGGGCCGTGGCCGGAAAAGCCGTAGGGGCTGGTCCGCGGCTTGTAGGCGCCGGCGCGCAGCCCCCGGGCGCCGGCCGCCTTCACCGCCGCCGCCGTGTCGCGCACCTGCTCCAGGCTCTCCACCGCGCAGGGCCCGGCGATTACCGCGAAGCCGCGCCCGCCGATCGCCAGCTTGCCGAAATTGACCAGGCTGTCGTGCGGATGGAGGTCGCGCGCGACGAGCTTGTAGGGGGCGAGGATCGGCTTCACCGATTCCACCATCGGGTGGCTTTCGAGATGCAGCTCGGCGAGCACGCGCTCGTCGCCAAGCGCGCCGAGAACGACGCGCTCCGCGCCGGGCATGTGCAGCGGCTTGAGGCCCGCCTCCTCGATCCGGTCGAGCAGGGCCTGGGCGGCCTCGGCGGGGCATTCGGGCTTGAGAACGATGATCATGACGAAAGTCCTGGCGTGAGGGCAAAAAGAAACCCGCCTTGCGGCGGGCCTTTCTGGATCGTTGGTTCGAGCGTCTTTTCAGAGACTGCTCGGCCATCGCCAGGCGGGCACGCCAGCGCACGCGCTGCGCCACCAGCTTTTGCCGGCCGCTTTGGCTGCGAAGGACATGCCCTTGGTCATCGTTCGTACCACTAGGCTGTAACGGCGGGGGCCGTCAACCGCTCTCGTTCGAGGAAGGCGGCGACCTCGTCCAGATCCACATTCCTGTCGACGAGGGCCTCGCCGATACCGCGGGCGAGGATGAAGGGAACGCGGCCGCCGCTCGCCTTCTTGTCGTGAATCATATGGGCGGCCAGCGAGGCGCCGGTGCCGAAATCGAGCCGCGTCGGCAGGCCGACGGCGTCGAGATGGGCGGTGACGCGCGCGGCGTCCGCTTCGGCGCACAGGCCCCGCGCGGCGGAGAAGCGGAAGGCGAGGGCCGTGCCGAGCGCCACCGCCTCGCCATGGAGCAACCGGTCGGAAAAGCCGGTTTCCGCCTCCAGCGCATGGCCGAAGGTGTGACCGAGATTGAGCAGGGCCCGGCGGCCCGCCGTCTCGCGCTCGTCCGCCGCGACGATCGCAGCCTTGAAGGCGACGCTCATCGCGATGGCGTAGAGGCGGGCCTGCGGGTCGCCGGCGAGCAGGGCGGCGCCATGGGCTTCGCACCAGGCGAAGAAATCCGCATCGTCGATCAGGGCGCCCTTGACGATCTCCGCATAGCCGGCGCGAACCTCGCGGGGCGGCAGGGTGTCGAGGCAGGACGGGTCGATCAGCACGAGCGACGGCTGGTGGAAGGCGCCGACCAGGTTTTTGCCGACCGGCGTGTTGATCGCGGTCTTTCCGCCCACCGAGGAATCGACCTGGGCGAGCAGGCTGGTCGGCACCTGCACGAAATTGCAGCCGCGCTTCAGGATGGCGGCGGCGAAGCCGACCAGATCGCCGATCACGCCGCCGCCGAAGGCTACGATATGGTCGGAGCGCTCGACGCCCGCGAGCAGAAGGCTGTCGATCAGGCTCGCAAGCTGCCCCCAACTCTTCGTCCCTTCGCCGGGTGGCAGGACGATCGGTTCGGCCCGCAGGTTGCCGAGTCCGGCCAGGAAACGAGGCCCCTGCGCGGCCCAGACATTCTCCTCGCTGACCAGCACGACACGGCCATTGCGGACGAGCGGGGCGAGGTGCGCGCCGGCACGGTCGAGCAGGCCCGCCTCGATCAGCACTTCGTAGCTGCGGTCGCCGAGGGCGACTTCGACCGTCGTCACCATCCCTCTCCGCATTGCGCGCGATGGAGCAGCTTCTGGTCGGCGAGGACGAGCGCGACCATCGCCTCCACGACAGGCGCACCGCGGATGGCGACGCAGGGATCGTGGCGGCCCTTGGTGGCGATCTCGGTTTCCCCGCCTTCCTGGTCCACGGTCGGCACGGGCGTCAGGATCGAGGAGGTGGGCTTGAAGGCCGCGCGCACAACCACCGGCTGGCCGGTCGAGATGCCGCCGATCACGCCGCCGGCATGATTGGACAGGAAATGCGGCCGGCCGTCCGGCCCGGCGCGCATCGCGTCCGCATTCTCCTCGCCGCGCAGCCGCGCGGCGCCGAAGCCGTCGCCGATCTCGACGCCCTTGACCGCGTTCACCGACATGAGCGCTGCGGCCAGCTCCGAGTCCAGCTTGGCGTAGAGCGGTGCCCCCCAGCCGGGCGGCACGCCAGTCGCCACGCACTCGACCACCGCGCCGAGCGAACTGCCCGCCTTGCGCGCCGCATCGACCAGGCCTTCCCAGCGCGCGGCCGCGGCCGGGTCGGGACAGAAAAAGGGATTGGCGTCGATCTGGGCGTCGTCGGACGCCTCATAGTCGATCGCGTCGCCGCCCAGCTCGACCAGATAGGCGCGCACGGTCACCTCCGGGATCACCAGCCGCGCCACGCCGCCCGCCGCCACGCGCGAGGCCGTTTCCCGCGCGGAGGCCCGGCCGGAGCCGCGCCAGTCGCGATGGCCGTATTTGGCGTCATAGGTCCAGTCGGCATGGCCGGGGCGATAGGCGCCGGAAATCCCGGAATAGTCCTTCGAGCGCTGGTCGACATTGTCGATCATCAGGCTGATCGGCGTGCCCGTCGTGCGGCCCTCGAACACGCCCGAGAGGATTCGGACCCGGTCGGGCTCCTGCCTTTGCGTGGTGAAGCGGCTCTGGCCCGGGCGGCGCCGGTCGAGCCAGGGCTGGATGTCCGCCTCGCCGAGCGTCAGCCCCGGCGGGCAGCCGTCGACCACCGCCCCGATCGCCGGCCCGTGGCTCTCGCCCCAGGTCGAGAAGCGGAGGACCCGGCCGAAGCTGTTGAGGCTCATCGCGAAAATCCTCCCCCGGCTTTCCGGGGGAGGGGGACCGCGCACAGCGCGGTGGAGGGGCGTGAGCGGAGCGAACGAGCGGCTTCGGCGCATTCGCGCCGCCCCTCCACCACCCTGCGGGTGGTCCCCCTCCCCTGCAAAAGCAGGGGAGGAATTTCGTCAGGCTGCATCGTCCTCAGCCTCTTCTTCCGCCTCCCGCGCGACGATGCAGAAGGTCGTCGCATTGTCGGCCCGGTCATGGACGTTGCGGCACAGGATCGTCAAACCGTTCGCCACCGCGGCGGCCTCCGAAGCGACCGCGGCCTTCTTGCGGTCGCCGCTGTCGGCGAGCAGGCGGGCGCCCACGGCGGTGTTGATCGCTTCCTCCGGCGTCGCGGAGAGCCGCTCGAGCACCTTGTGGCACTGGGCGAGCGCGATCGGGTGGCTGATCACCGTCTCGATCTCCTCCAGCCGGGCGCCGGGGACGCCGAGCAGGTGCAGGATGATCGGCAGGTCCACCTCCCGGCGCACGTGCAGCCCCTTTCGCTCGATCAACTCGCGATTGCCGGGGACGGAGCCGGCCGTGTTGTTCTCGATCGGCAACATGCCGAGCTCGGCCTCGCCCGTCAGCACGGCGTCGGCGACCGATTCGAAGGTCGGACGGTTGATCCGCTCGAAATCGGGTAGGAACTTGCGGCAGGCCTCGTGCGCATAGGCGCCGGGCTCGCCCTGATAGGCGACGACGCCTTTCATTCCGATTCTCCAATCTTTGCGCCGAGCGACGCCATGAGCCCGGTGAAGCCCGGGAAGCTGGTGGCGATCATCTCCGCCGCGTCCACCGCCACCGGCGCGCGCGCGGCGAGCCCCAGGACGAGGAAGCTCATCGCGATCCGGTGGTCGCCATGGGTCGCGACGGTCGCGCCGCCGGCACAGGGGCCGTCGCAGCCGTCGATCATCAGACTGTCGCCCCAGCGCGCGTCGCCGATCGGACCCGCCGAGACGCCGCAGCGCCTGAGGCCGGCGACGATGGCGGCGAAGCGGTCGCTCTCCTTGACGCGCAACTCGCCGAGGCCGTGCAGCATGGTCTGCCCGGCGGCATGGGCGGCGGCGACGGCGAGGATCGGATATTCGTCGATCATCGACGGGACCCGCTCGGGATCCACCTCGACCGCATTCAGCAGGCTGTGGCGCGCGGTGACGTCCGCCACCTCCTCGCCGCCGACAATGCGGCGGTTGGCGAAGCTCAGATCCGCGCCCATTTCGAGCAGGGTCTGGAAGAGGCCGGTCCGCAACGGGTTCATCAGCACGCCGTAGACGGTCACTTCCGAGCCCGGGACGATCAGGGCCGCGACCAGGGGGAAGGCCGCGGACGAGGGATCGCCGGGGACCATGATGTCGGTCGCCTTCAGGCCGCGCTTCTCGCCGAGGCGGACCGTGTTGCCGTCCACCTCGACATCGCAGCCGAAGGCGCTCAACATCTTCTCCGTATGGTCGCGGCTCTTGGCCGGCTCGGTCACCTCGACCGCGCCCTTGGCCTGCAGGCCGGCGAGGAGGATGGCGGATTTGACCTGCGCCGAGGCGTGCGGGCTTTTGTAGCTGATCCCGTTGAGGCCGCCGCCGGCGAGGCTGACCGGCAGCCGGTCGCCCCCTCCATCACCGGCGCCAGTGCGCGCGCCCATGCGGCGGAGCGGCTCCAGCACGCGCGCCATCGGGCGGCCGCGCAGGCTCTCGTCGCCGGTGAAGGTGGCGTGGATCGGGAAACCCGCGGCCGCGCCGAGCAGCAGGCGCGCGCCCGTGCCGGAGTTGCCGCAGTCGATCGGCGCGTCGGGCGAACGCCAGGGCGCGCCGCGCACCACCCAATTGCCCTCGCCGACCCGCGTTACCTGCGCGCCGAGCGCGCGCACCGCGGCGGCGGTGTCGAGGACGTCCTGACCTTCCAGCAGGCCTTCTATTCGTGTCTCGCCTTCGGCGAGGCCGCCGAGGATCAGGGCGCGGTGTGAGATGGACTTGTCGCCGGGCACGGCGACATGGCCGCGAAGCGCGCCACCGGGGGAGGCGCGCAGCACGGTCTCGTCAGCCACCTCGCTCATGCCGCGTCGGACGCTGCGCGCGTCCCCTCCGCGATCAGCCGGGTCACCTCGGCGGCAACGTCGAGCGCCTGGTGGCCGTTGAGCCGCGGGTCGCAATGGGTGAGGTAGCGCTTGCCGAGATCCTCCTCGCGCAGGCCCTTGGTGCCGCCAAGGCACTCGGTGACCTCCTCGCCGGTCATCTCCAGGTGGATGCCGCCCGGATGCACCTGCTCGGCCTGCGCGATCTCGAAGAAGGCGCGGACCTCGGCGAGAATGTCGGGCAGGACCCGGGTCTTGCGGCCGGCGGCGGTGACCGTGTTGCCGTGCATTGGATCGATCGACCAGAGCGCGTGGCTGCCCGCTTCGTGCGTGGCGCGCATCAGGGCGGGAAGGCGCTCGCCCACCTTGGCGGCGCCGAAGCGGCCGATGAGGACGAGGCGGCCGGGCCGGTTGGCCGGGTCGAGCTTCTCGATCAGGCGCAGCAGCGCGTCGGCCTCCAGCGTCGGGCCGCACTTCACGCCGATCGTGTTCGCGATGCCGCTCATATATTCGACATGGGCGCCGTCGAGCTGGCGGGTGCGCTCGCCGATCCAGATCATGTGCGCCGAGGTCGCCCACCAGCTTTCGGTGAGCTCGTCCCAGCGGGTCAGCGCCTGCTCGTAATTGAGCAGCAGCGCCTCATGGCTGGTGAACATATCGACCGGCTTGGCGACGTCGCCCTGCGGCGTGGCATGTTCGAAGGCGAGGCCGAGCCGCCGCCGGGCGACGCGGTGGATCTCGCTGAGATCGGCATAGGCCGCCGCCGAATAGGCCTTGATCAGGTCGATCGTGACCTTGGACTGGCGATGCGCCTCCAGCATCCGCAGCGGATCGGGCGTTCGGCTCTTCGCGTCGAAATCCGGCCCGTTGACGATGTCGCCGCGATAGGAGGGGAGGGTGGTCCCGCCGATCGTCTCCAGATCCGCCGAACGGGGCTTGGCGAACTGGCCGGCCATGCGGGCGAGCTTCACCACCTCGCCCTCGCTCGCCGCGCGGATCATCGCCGCCATCTGCAGCAGCAGGTTGAAGGAGCGGCGCACCTTGTCGGCGCCGAACTCGGCGAAGGTCTCGGCGCAGTCGCCGCCCTGCAGCAGGAAGCCCTTGCCCTGCGCCACTTCGGCGAGCTTGGCGGTGAGGAGGCGGTTCTCGGTGACCGAGCCCAAAGGCGCG
The DNA here is from genome assembly GCA_035502235.1 of Allosphingosinicella sp. Classification (GTDB taxonomy): domain Bacteria; phylum Pseudomonadota; class Alphaproteobacteria; order Sphingomonadales; family Sphingomonadaceae; genus Allosphingosinicella. The sequence continues at coordinate 129,969 of DATJUQ010000044.1, read as the reverse complement.
CTGGCCTCGAGGCAGGATTCGGTCATCTCCACCGCGTGGGGATCCGGATAGGCCGGCATTTGCAGGGCCGGGTGGTCGCGCCAGGAAGCGGGGGTCCAGCTCATCGCGCATCCTCCCCGTTGCGGCTGACGCAGAGGCGCAGATTGCCGCAGATCGCCAGCGTCTTCACCCGGTCGCCCGCGCCGGTGCGGCGGCGGAGCGAGCCGTCGCCGAGCACCAGGAAGCTCGTATCCTCGGTCACATATTGGGCGGCGACCCGGCCGACGACCAGGGCGACGATCCGCCCATGCTTGTCGCGCAGGCAATCGAAGATGGTGAGCTGCTCGTCATGGAACAGCTCGACCCACCAGTTGGAGAGCGGGCTGAACTCGATCACGGCGATCGCCTCGCGGTGGCGGGCGCGGTCGAGCGCGTCCTGCGCGGTGCCGGCGGCGACGAGCGGGGCCGCGCCGCCGAAGCGCAGCCGCGCCTGATCGGTCACCAGCACCGGCTGCTCGGGGCAGTGGATGACGATGTGCACGCTCTTCTGCGCCTGCAGATTCGCGCCCATCAGCTCGCGCCAGATGGCGGTGACGGCGGCGGGCGGCATATGCTCGGCGTTGCGGATCAGGCGATCGATCACCTGCTGCTCGCGCGCCGGGCGCAGGCGCAGCTGGGCGTCGTCCTCGCCGCTCTTGGCGGCGGCGATGGCGGCGGAACAGAACAGGCGCTCCTCCATCAGTTCGAGAAGGTGCGTGTCGATCCGGTCGATCTCCGTGCGGAGAGTCTGCAGGTCGAGCCCGGGCTTGGGCGCGGCTGTCGCGGCTTGCGGCATATTTCGGTCCTCGGACGCTGCGCCGCCTAGGGCGGGCCTGGATTTCGCAGCGCTATCAGCTCAATTTTACGAAACGGGGCGGGATTTATACTCCGGCACGCCACGTGGCGTACCGGCCCCTAAACGAGCCGAAAAAGCCGAAAAAATAGGGAGCGGTCGCGTGAAGCGAGGGGATACGGATGTCCTGCCCTTTGCTCATGACTCAGCTCCTGCCGGCGGATATTCGCCGTCCCCTAAAGGCTGACGCTCGGGCTCCAACCTGTCAAGGGGCAGCGTTCCACTTTGATGAAACGGTGTGTCGCGCATACATCACGAAAAAATTTTCCCAAAAAATATCCTTTTGAATCAACAGAATGATGGTCATCACCTGTTACAGCGGACAGAAACGCCAAATTAACCCGGTTGACGGATAGGATTTCCGGCCGTCATTTTAGGCGCAACGGAGACCCGACACGATGTCGAACGACGCGCTCAACCTTGCCAGCGATGCCGCCCGCGGCACCCTTGGCGCGCGTCTCGTAACCATGATGTTCATTATGACGATTACCACCCGAGAGCGGGCGGTTAGCGGCTGAGCATCACGACCAGACCAAGCTAGACCGACCCGCTCCCCGAAACCGGCGAGCGGGTTTTTTAATGCCCTGAAGGGCCCAGGACCCGAACGAAAGTGACGAAGATGGCAAAGGTAGAAAGTCTCGGCGACCGCCAACGCAAGCTGTGCGTCTTGAAATTCGGCTCCTCCGTGCTGGAGCGGGTCGAAGATTACCGGACCGTCGCGCAGGAGGTGTATCGCCACATCCGCGACGGCGAGAAGATCGTCGCCGTGGTCTCGGCACTGGCGGGGGAGACCGACCGGCTGCTCGCCCAGTCCGGCGAGGTGGGCGGCGATCCGGCGCCCGCTTTGGTCGCGCGGCTGGCGCGGACCGGGGAGCTGCATTCGGCGGCCCTGCTCGCGCTCGCCCTGGCCCGGATGGGGATGCGCGCCTGTACCCTCGATCCCCATGAAATGGGGCTCGTGGCCACCGGCGACCCGCTCGATTCCGACCTCGAGAGCGTCGACGCCGAAGCGGTCCATGCGAAGTTCGTCGATCATGACGTGATCGTGGTGCCGGGCTTTACCGCGGGCCATGACGAGCATGGCGTGGTCACCCTGGGCCGCGGCGGCACCGATCTCAGCGCGGTCTTCTTCGCCGCGCGGCTCGGTTCGAAACGGGTGCGGCTGCTGAAGGACGTGGACGGCGTCTATGCCGAGGATCCCGCGAAGAATCCCGAGGCCGAGCGCTATGGCGCCCTGAGCTACGACATGGCCGCCGAGGCGAGCGCCGGGCTGATCCAGCCCAAGGCGATCGAGGCGGCCAAGGCCGAGGGGATCGCGATCGAGATCGCCGCGATCGGCCATCACGAGGCGACGGTGATCGCGGCTCTGCCGGCGCGCAAGGAGGTGCCGGTGCGCTTCCCGAAATTGCGCGTCGCCTTGCTCGGCTGCGGCGCCGTGGGAGCGGGCGTGCTCTCCTGCCTGCGCCAGCGGCCGGACTTGTTCGAGGTGAACCCGGTGCTGGTCCGCACCCCGGCGAAGCACAAGCAGGGAGAGTTCGCGGACCAGGCCTTTACGACCAGTCTCGAGGAGGCGCTTGGCGGCAAGGTCGACCTGCTGGTCGAGACGGTCGGCGGCGCCGACGAGACGGCGCTGCTGATGCAGGGCGCGCTTCGCCGCGGCGTCCACGTGGTGACCGCCAACAAGGCGGCGGTCGCGCTTCATTATGATGCGCTGCACGGGGCGGCGGGCGAGGGCGGCACGGTGCTCGCCTATACCGCGGGCGTCGGCGGCGGCACTCCGATCCTGGAGACGATAGAGCGGCTGCGCCGGGACGGGGCCGTGGTCGCGGTCGAAGGCGTGATGAACGGCACCGCCAATTTCCTCCTCGGCAAGCTTTCGGAGGGCTGGGCGTTCGATGACGCGGTGGCGAAGGCGCAGGAGCTGGGCTTCGCCGAGGCGGATCCCGCGACGGACGTGGACGGCCACGACGCCGCGGACAAGCTCTCCATCCTCGCGCGCGATGCCTTCGGCGCGGTCGTGCTGCCCGCCGATATCGCCAAACAGTCGCTCAGCGAGGTCACGCCGGAGCTGGCCCAGGCCGCTCTGGCCAGGGGCGAGGTGCTGAAGCAGGTCGGCCGCTGCCGGCTTCAGGACGACGGCTCGGTGCGGGCCGAGGTCAGCATCGAAGCCCTACCCGCGTCACATCCTTTGGCCGGCGCGCGCAACGAGGAGAACCGCTTCCTCGTCACCGACGCGGATGGCCATGTCCATGCCGTCTATGGCAAGGGTGCGGGGCGCTGGCCCACCACCGCGGCGGTGTTCGCGGACATCATGGACCTGCAGCGCCGGCTCGCCGCAGCGCCGGGCGAGGCGGCGCTCATGCGTCTGACGGCGTGATGGAGAGCTGGATGAGCGAGGGGGCTCGAGCCACGGCGAGCGCGCCGGCGAGCATCGGCAATGTCGGGGTCGGCTTCGACGTGCTCGGCCTCGCCTTCGATGCCGCGCGCGACACCGTCACCGCCGTGCGCGAGGCCACGCCGGGCGTCCGGCTCGGCGCGGTGAGCGGGCTGCTGACCAGCCTGCCCGACACGCCCGAGACCAACACGGCGCTCGCCGCCGCGAAGGCGTTGCTCGACGCGGTCGGCGCCGACTTCGGGGTCCGGCTGTCGATCGAAAAGGGCGTGCCGATGAGCGCCGGAATGGGCGGTTCGGCCGCCTCCGCCGTCGCCGCCGTCGCCGCGGTCAACGCCCTGCTCCCCGAACCGCTGGCGACCGAGGCCTTGCTGCCCTTCGCGCTGGAGGGCGAGCGCGTCTCCTCCGACCCGCCGCCCTGGGACAATGTGATCGGCGCCCTGTTCGGCGGCCTCGTCCTGGCCGCGCGAGAGGAGCCCGGCCATGTCCACCGCCTGCCCGCGCCCGCCGGCGTGGTCACGATCCTCTTCCATCCGCCGGTGAAGACGGAAACAAGGGCCGCGCGGAAAATCCTCAAGGCAGAGGTGCCGATGCGCACCGCCGTCGAGCATAGCCGCCGGCTCGCCGCCTTCGTCGCCGGCTGCGCGGCCGGCAATGCCGAGCTGATCCGCGACGGGCTCGAGGACCTGCTGGTCGAGCCGCAGCGCGCGCATCTGCTGCCGGCGCTGGCATCGGTGAAGGCGGCGGCGCTGGCTGCCGGCGCGCTCGGCTGCTCCTTTTCGGGCTCGGGGCCCTCGGTCTTCGCCTGGGCGCTGGAGCGCGACGCCGACGCGGTCGCCGCGGCGATGGATGCCGCCTTCCGCGCCGAGGGTCTGGAGGCGACGCCCTATCGGGCGCCGGTCGAGTCGGCCGGCGTTCGGCTGGAGGCCTTCGATGGCGCCAGCAAGGCCGCCGCATGAGCTACCGCAGCACCCGCGGGGCGGCCGAGCCGGTCACGCTCAGCCAGGCGATCCGCGACGGCGTCGCGCCCGATGGCGGGCTCTATCTGCCCGAGACGATCCCGCAATCCGCGCCGCGCGCGGACCTGCCGCTGCCCGAATTCGCCGCCGCCATGCTGGCGCCGTTCTTCGCGGGCGACCCGCTGGAGCGCGAACTGCCGGCCATTTGCGCCGAAGCCTTCGACTTCCCGGTGCCGGTCGTCACCCCCGATCCGGCGCGGCCCGGGATGCGGGCGCTGGAGCTGTTCCACGGCCCGACCGGCGCCTTCAAGGATTTCGGGGCGCGCTTCCTCACCGCCTGTTTCGACCGGCTCGGCGAGCCGCTGACCATCCTCGTCGCCACCTCGGGTGACACGGGCGGCGCGGTCGGCTGCGCGGCCGAGGGACGGGCGAATCTGCGCGCGCTGATCCTCTATCCGAAGGGCCGGGTCTCGCCCTTCCAGGCGCTGCAGCTCGGCTGCTGGCGCGCGCCGGTGCAGGCGCTGGAGGTGGACGGCGATTTCGACGACTGCCAGCGCATGGTGAAGGCCGCCTTCGCCGATCCGGCGCTGTCGGCGCGGCATCACCTGACCTCGGCCAATTCGATCAATTTCGGCCGGCTGATGCCGCAAATGGCCTATCTCGGCTGGGCCGCGTCGCGCGTCCATGCCGAGACGCATCTGGAGCCCGGGCTGATCGTCCCGACCGGCAATCTGGGCCATGGTTTCGCCGCGCTCTACGCCCGGGCCATGGGCCTGCCGATCGGCCCCATCCGCTTTGTCACCAACGCCAATCGGACGCTCGGCGAGTGGGCCGAGACGGGCCGTTACGCGCCCCGCCCGGCCGTCGCCACCATCGCCAATGCGATGGATGTGGGCGCGCCCAGCAATTTCGAGCGGGTCGCCGCGCTCGGCGATGCGCTTGGGGAGTTCAGCGTCGAGCGCGCCGAGGATGACGAGATCCGCGCGCGCATGGTCGCGGAGTACAAGGCCTCGAACTATATCTGGTGCCCGCACGGCGCCGCCGGCGCCGAGGCCTATGATCGGCTGGAGGCCGGCGCGAAAGGCGAGCGCGACTGGCTGCTTTGCGCCACCGCGCATCCCTATAAATTCGCCGAGATCGTGGAGCCCCTGGTCGGCCGGACGATCGAGCCGCCGCCCGCGCTGGCGGCGATTCTCCATCGGAGCGCGGGCCATGTCCCCATTCCCGCCACGTCGGCCGCTCTGGCCGGCGCGCTCGAAGCCGACAGGATGAGAAGGGACGCCGCATGAGTTTCGCCGAACGCGACGGCTGGATCTGGCTGGACGGCCGCCTCGTCCCCTGGCGGGAGGCGAACGTGCACGTCCTCTCCCACGCGCTCCACTACGCCTCCTCGGTGTTCGAGGGCGAGCGCGCCTATGGCGGCGTGATCTTCAAGCTCAGGGAGCATAGCGAAAGGCTGAAGCGCAGCGCGCTCCGGCTCGGCTTCGACATTCCCTGGTCGGCCGAGCAGATCGACGAGGCCTGCCGCGCCGTGGTCGAGGCGAACAGGCTCGACCATGCCTATCTGCGGCCGATCGCCTGGCGCGGCTCGGACGAGATGGGGGTCTCGGCGAGCCGGGCCGACAATGTCCGCCTCGCCGTCACCGCCTGGCACTGGGGCGCCTATTTCGGCGAGGAGAGCGCCGCCCGCGGCATCCGGCTCGAACTCGCCCGCTGGCGCCGCCCCGCGCCGGACACCGCGCCGACCGACGCCAAGGCGAGCGGCCTCTACATGATCGCGACGCTGGCCAAGAACGAGGCGGAGGCGAAGGGTTTTGACGACGCGCTGATGCTCGACTGGCGCGGGCAGGTGGCCGAATCGACCGGCGCGAACGCCTTCTTCGTGAAGGACGGCGCGATCCACACACCGCCGCCCGATTGCTTCCTCAACGGCATCACCCGCCTGACGATCATCGATCTCGCCCGGGAGCGGGGCCTGCAGGTGCATGAGCGGGCGATCCTGCCGGAGGAACTGGCGGGCTTTGACGAGATGTTCCTGACTGGCAGCGCCGTCGAGGTCATGCCCGTGGCGGAAGCGGGCCCGTGGCGGTTCGCGCTGGGCCCGGTGGGCCGGCAATTGCGCGCGGACTATCTGGACCTCGTCAACGGGCGGGCTAGGCTGCCGGAAAGCAAGGCGGCCTGAGAGGAACGAACATGATCAAGACGATAATGGCCCTGGTGGCGGGCGCGCTGCTCGCCGCGCCGGCGGCGGCGCAGTCGCAGGATTATGTGCAGAGCGGCGGCGGTAGCTGGCGCGCGGAGGAGAATGCGCATGGCGCGGTGCTGCGCCGCGGCGGCGCCACGCTCTATCTCGGCCGCTCCTGCGACGCCTGGTCGCCGCGCTGGGGGCGGGGCCGCTGGGGCTATGCCAATGGCGGCTGGCTCGTCGCCTTTCCGGGCCGCCGGATCGGCTTTCCGCGGCAGGAGCCGCCGGTCCGCGGCACGCGCTGCGACGTGCCGTAGGGCCGGCCCGGCAGCAGATTTTCGAACACCAGGGAAGAGGACCGAACAACATGGCGACTCCGCCACTGCCGTCGCACGAAATGCTGGATGGGCCCGCCCGCGCCCCGGCCCGGGCGATGCTCCGCGCCGCCGGCTATGACGACGCGGCGATGGCGAAGCCGATGGTGGCGATCGTCAACACCTGGTCCAACGTCACCCCCTGCAACATCCACCTGCGCGGCCTCGCCGACCATGCGCGGCGCGGGATCGAGGAGGCAGGCGCGACGCCGGTGGACTTCAACACGATCGTCGTCACCGACGGCATCTCCATGGGCACGAAGGGGATGAAGGCCTCGCTGATGAGCCGCGAGTGCATCGCCGACAGCGCCGAGCTCGCCGTGCGCGGCCATTCGCTGGACGCGGTGCTGTTCCTGGTCGGTTGCGACAAGACGCTCCCGGGCGCGGCGATGGCGGCCGCCCGGCTCGATCTGCCGAGCGTGATCCTCTACGGCGGCTCGATCATGCCGGGCCGGCTCGGCGACAAGGCGCTCACCATCCAGGACGTGTTCGAGGCGGTCGGCGCCCATAGCGCCGGCAAGATCGGCGATTCGGAGCTGAAGGCGGTCGAGACCCATGCCTGCCCGGGCGCCGGCGCCTGCGGCGGCCAGTTCACCGCCAACACCATGGCGCTCGCGCTCACCTTTCTCGGCCTGTCGCCCATGGGCCTGAACGATATCCCCGCCGTCCATCCAGCCAAGGCCGAGGCGGCCGTCCAGGCGGGCCGGGCGGTGGTCGACGCGCTCCGGGCCGGGCGCAACGCGCGCAGCCTGATCACGCCCGCGAGCCTGCGCAACGCCGCCGTCGCCGGCACCGCCACCGCGGGCTCGACCAATCTCGTCCTCCACCTGCTCGCCATCGCGCGCGAGGCGGGCATTCCGGAGAGCGAGTTCGACCTCGATCTGTTCGACGAAGTCTCCCGCGCCACACCCGTGATCGCCGACCTGAAGCCGGGCGGCCGCTTCATGGCGCCCGACATGTCGGCGGCGGGCGGCTCGGCCTTGCTCGGCCGGCGGCTGATGGAGGCGGGGCTGATCGCCGATGCGCCGACCGTCACCGGCCGCGCGCTCTTCGACCATCTGCGGGACGCGAAGGAAGCCGAGGGGCAGGAGGTGATCGTCACCGCCGCGGCGCCGATCAAGGCGCGCGGCGGCTTCGGCATCCTCTACGGCAATCTCGCGCCCGAGGGCTGCGTCGCCAAGCTCGCCGGCCACGAGCGGCTGCGCCATGACGGGCCGGCCAAGGTCTATGACGGGGAGGAGGCCTGCTTCGCCGCGGTCACCAATGGCGAGATCGCGCCCGGCGACGTCGTCGTCATTCGCGGCGAGGGGCCGGTCGGCGGCCCCGGGATGCGCGAGATGCTCGGCGTCACCGCCGCCATCCAGGGGCGCGGGCTCGGCGACAGCGTCGCCCTGGTCACCGACGGCCGCTTCTCCGGCGCGACCTTCGGCTTCATGGTCGGCCACGTCTCGCCGGAGAAGGTAAAGGGCGGCCCCATCGCCCTGCTGCGCACCGGCGACCGGATCGTGATCGACGTCGAGAAACGGGTGATCGAGACCGACGCGGACCTCGCCGCGCGCGGACCCGCCCCGGTCCTGCCGCTGCCGGCCGAGGTGGCCGGAGCCTATGCCAAATATGCCCGCCTGGTCGGCTCCGCCTCGCACGGCGCGGTGACCAGCGGGGCGTGAGGCGTGCGAATGTTGCACATGCACAATTTTGAGCTTGTGTTAGCACGTTGATACGAATTATGAGGTTGTTAACCGCGCGGGTCGTAAGTCCCGCCTACGATTTTTGGAGCAAGGTTCGTGACGCAGGCTTTTGCCCGTACCGACGACCGCCAGGTGGCCCTCCCGGCCGCCGCGCTCCTTCTTACCCTCGTACTTATTAGCCTCCCCATGGGAGCGGCTGCCGGCTGACGGGTCAAGAACGAGAAGAGACCCAGGAAACCAGGCCCCCGCTCCCCACCGGAGCGGGGGTTTTCTTTTGCGCGAAACCAAGGAGACCAGAGTTGGAACCGATCTACACCGATGCCGATGCGAACCCCGCCGCCCTCAGCGGCAAGATCGCGATCATCGGCTATGGCAGCCAGGGCCGCGCCCATGCGCGCAACCTGCGCGACAGCGGCTATGAGGTCGCGGTCGGCGCGCGGCCGGGCGGCGGCGCCGAGAAGCGCGCCAAGGCGGACGGCTTTCATCCGGTGACCCCGGCCGAAGCGGCCAAGGGCGCGTCGCTCGTCGCTTTGCTGAGCCCCGACATGAGCCACCGCAGCGCCTATGCGGAGGCGATCGCGCCGAACATCGAGCCGGGCGCGGCCCTGCTCGTCGCCCACGGCTTCTCGGTCCATTATGGCGAGATCGATCCGCGCCGCGACGTCGACGTGATCCTGGTCGCGCCCAAGGGGCCCGGCGACCTCGTCCGCCGCGAATATGAGATCGGCCGCGGCGTCCCCTGCCTGTTCGCGGTCCAGCAGGACGCGACCGGCGACGCGCGCGACAAGGCGCTGGCCTATGCGGCCGGCATCGGCGGCACCAAGGGCGGCGCGATCGAGACCAGCTTCGCGGAGGAGACCGAGACCGATCTGTTCGGCGAGCAGGCCGTGCTCTGCGGCGGCGCGACCGAGCTGGTCGTCCAGGGTTTCCAGACCCTGGTCGAGGCCGGCTACAAGCCCGAAATCGCCTATTTCGAGTGCCTGCACGAGCTGAAGCTGATCGTCGACCTGATGTACGAGGGCGGCATCGCCAAGATGCTGCACTTCGTCTCCGAGACGGCGAAATATGGCGACTTCGTCTCCGGCCCGCGGGTGATCAACGAAGAGACCAAGGCGCGGATGCAGGAGGTTTTGCAGGACATCCGCACCGGCAAGTTCGCCAAGCAGTGGATCGACGAGAACGCGGCCGGCAAGCCCGAATATCAGAAGATGTACGAGGCCGATCTGGACCAGCCGATCGAGAAGACCGGCGCCCGCCTGCGCGCGCAAATGGCCTGGCTGCAGAGCCAGCCGGACACGAAGGCGGCCTGAATCATGCTCATCTCAACCTGCCAAGCCTGTTCCCCTGCGAAAGCAGGGGCCCAGATGACCAAGGGCGCCGGCGCCAGGGCTGGGCTCCTGCTTTCGCAGGAGCACATTCGCACCCCGTTCGAGCAGGATGGCCCTTTATCATGAACGCCCCCGCGCAACAGCTCCATCAGCTCGCTCCGGAGATCGCGCCCCAGGCGGTCACCGGCGCCCGGCTCGTCGTCGAGGCGCTGGAGCGCGAGGGCGTCACCCATATTTTCGGCTATCCGGGCGGTGCGATCATGCCCGTCTACGATGCACTGCCCGGCTCGTCCCTGACGCACATCCTGGTCCGGCACGAGCAAGCCGCGGCGCTGGCGGCCGATGCCTATGGCCGCGTCACCGGCAGGCCGGGCGTCTGCCTGGCCACCTCCGGCCCGGGCGCGACCAACCTCGTCACCGGCATCGCCAACGCCTTCATGGACAGCGTCCCGATGGTCGCGATCACCGGTCAGGTGCCCTCCGCCTTGATGGGCACGGACGCGTTTCAGGAGGTGGACATCTTCGGGATCACATTGCCGATCGTGAAGCACAGCTACGTCATCCGGCATCCCGACGACATCCCGGCGGTGTTCGCCGAGGCCTTCGCTCTGGCCCAGTCCGGCCGGCCGGGGCCGGTTTTGATCGACCTGCCGAAGAACGTGACGCAGGGCAGCTCGACCCAGACCAGCAACTACGAAATGCCCTGGTTCGGCCTGCCCGAGCCGGACGGCCGCGCCGTCGAGCAGGCGAACCGGCTGATCGAGCAGGCGCGCGCGCCGATCCTCTATTTCGGCGGCGGGATCGCCATCGGCCGGGCCGAGCGGGCGCTGCGCGACTTCGCGGCCCGCACCGGCATGCCGTCGGTCGCGACGCTCAAAGGGCTGGGCGGCCTGCCGACCGATGCGCCCAATTTCCTGGGCATGCTCGGCATGCACGGCACCCGCGCGGCCAATACCGCGATCGACGAGTGCGATCTGCTGATCTGCGTCGGCGCCCGCTTCGACGACCGCGCCACCGGCAAGCTCGACACCTTCGCGCCGAACGCCCGGATCATCCATATCGATGGCGATCCCGCCGAGATCGGCAAATTGCGCCGGCCCGAGGTCGGGATCGGCGGCGATCTCAGCCTGATCCTGGACCGGCTGACCGCCGCGCCCGCCGACATTTCCGGCTGGCGGGCGCGCTGCAACGACAATGCGCGCAGCTGGGCCGCGCGTTACGATGCGCCGGGCATCGGCATTTACGCGCCGGCCATGCTGAAGGAGCTGACCGAGGCGGCGGGCGACGAATTGATCGTCACCTGCGACGTCGGCCAGCACCAGATGTGGGTCGCGCAGCATTGCCGGTTCAGCCGCCCGCAGGCGCACCTGACCAGCGCCGGCCTCGGCACGATGGGCTATGGCATTCCGGCCGGGATCGGCGCCCTGCTGGCCGAGCCGGAGGCGACCGTGCTGACCGTCACCGGCGACGGCTCGATCATGATGAACATCCACGAGCTGGCGACGCTGCGGCGCTACCGGCTGCCGCTGAAGATCCTGCTGCTCGACAACAGCCAACTCGGCCTCGTCCGCCAGTGGCAGGAATATTTCTTCGACCGGAATTTTTCGGAGATCGACCTCAGCGACAATCCCGACTTCGCCGAGGTCGCGCGCGCCTTCGGGATCGAGGCCTTCACGATCGACTATCGGGCCGAGGTGCCGGGGGCGATCCAGCGGCTGCTGAACACGCCGGGGCCGATCCTCTGCCACGCCCGGATCGATCCACGCACGAGCGTCTGGCCGCTGGTGCCGCCCAACAAGTCCAACATGGAAATGATGGAGGAAGAGCTGTGAACGGCCGTCTCACCATCGAATATTATGTCGCCGAGGGCGCGGTCATCCGCATGATCGGCCTCGTCGAACGGCGCGGCTTCCGCGTCACCCGCATCGTCATGGCGGAGCAGCCCTGCGGCCGCCGCGGCACGCTCGTGCTCGAGATCGCGGCCAGTGACGCCGCGCGCAGCACCGACATCCTCGCCCTGCAGGTCGGCCGCCTCCACGGCGTGACCCGGGTGACCCACGACAGCGCGGACTCCAGGGGCGCGGAATTACAGGACAAGGCAGCATGACCGAACTGGTTCGCATTTTCGACACGACGCTGCGCGACGGCGAGCAGGCGCCCGGCTTCTCGATGAACGAGGCCGGCAAGCTGCGCATCGCCCGCGCGCTGGCGGCGCTGAAGGTCGACATCATCGAGGCAGGCTTCGCCGCCGCCTCCCCAGGCGATGCCCGCGCGATCGAGGCGGTGGCGCGCGAGCTGGAGGGCCCGACCATCTGCTCGCTCGCCCGCGCCACGCCCCGCGACATCGCGGCGGCGGCGAAGGCTTTGGCGCCGGCGGCGCGCAAGCGCATCCACGTCTTCCTGGGCACCAGTCCGATCCACCGGGAGGCGAAGCTACACATGACGCGCGAGCAGGTGCTCGCCGCGATCCGCGCCAATGTCGCCCGCGCCCGCGAGGCCGTCGAGGATGTCGAATTCTCGGCCGAGGACGCGATCCGCACCGAGCGGGAATTCCTGGTCGAATGCCTGACCGCAGCGGTCGAGAGCGGCGCGACCACGCTCAATGTTCCCGACACCGTGGGCTACACCACGCCCGAGGAGATTTACGACCTGTTCCGCTATCTGGGCCAGCATGTGACCCGGACGGACGACGTCATCTTCTCCGCCCATTGCCACGACGATCTCGGCATGGCCGTCGCCAATTCGCTGGCCGCGGTTCGCGCCGGCGCGCGGCAGGTAGAATGCGCCGTCAACGGCATCGGTGAGAGGGCGGGCAATTGCGCGCTCGAGGATGTCGTGATGGCGCTCAAGACCCGCTCCGACACGTACGGCGTCTCCACCCACGTCGACACCACCAAGATCATGAGCGCCAGCCGGACGCTGTCGCAGATCACGAACACACCGCCGCCGCGCAACAAGGCCATCGTCGGGGCGAACGCCTTCGCCCACGAGGCCGGGATCCATCAGCACGGCGTGCTGCAGAACAGGGAAACCTACGAGATCATGAAACCGGAAGATATCGGGCTTGCCACGGACGGCATCGTCCTCGGCAAGCATAGCGGGCGCCACGCGCTCGCCGCCCGCGCGCTCGAGCTCGGCTATCTGCTCGAGGGCGACAAGCTGGACCGCGCCTTCGAGGCCTTCAAGACCATCGCTGACGAGGTCGGCATCGTCGACACCGCCCGCCTGGCGGCCCTGCTGGCCGCGCAGGACAGCGGGACGGGAATGAAGACCTGGGCTCTGGCCAAGGTCGAGATCCGCGCGCCGCTGACCACCAGCGCCTGGCCGATGGCGCGGGTCGAACTGGAGCATGGCGAGCGCGGCCGTGTGACCGACATCGCCTCGGCCCCCGGCGCGCTCGACGCGGCCTTCATGGCGGTCGGCCAGATCATGGGCGTGGCCGCCCGGGTCGAGGGGCTCGACATGCAATATCTCGCCGCCGATCCGGGCGAGACGCCGGAGGAGCAGGCCGCGAACGTGCTGGTCGAGATACAGATCTCGGTCGAGGGCGAGGTCTTCGCCGGCCGGGCGCGGGAGCGGGACATCCTGCCCTGCTGCGTCTCCGCCTTCATCGACGCGGCGAGCAATGCCGAAGCGGTCCGCGCCGTGCGCGTGGCGCGGTTGAAGGCGGCCTAGGGCGCGGGGAGAGCATGGTGGTGCTCCGGCGAAAGCCGGGGCGCTGGGAGACCCGTAGAGACTTCTTGTCCAGCGGTCCGGCCTTCGCCGGACCACATGTGGAGCGAAACACGTGAGAAAGATCGTCCTCCTGCCCGGCGACGGTGTCGGCCCCGAGGTGACGCGCGAGGCCGCGGCCTGCCTGGAGATGGTCTCCACAAGCTACGGGCTGGATTTCGCGTTCGAGAGCCACGCCTTCGGCGGCGCCGCGATCGACGCGCACGGCACGCCCTTGCCCGATGCGACCCTCACCGCCTGCCGGGGCGCGGACGCGATCCTGCTCGGCGCGGTCGGCGGGCCGAAATGGGATTCGGTGGCGGAGCGGCCGGAAAAGGGGCTGCTCGCGCTTCGGGCCGAGCTCGGCCTGTTCGCGAACCTGCGGCCCACCAAGGTGATGGCCGGGCTCGAGCATCTCTCGCCGCTGCGCAAGCAATATGTGACCGCCGCGGACGTGCTGGTCGTGCGCGAGCTGACCGGCGGCTCCTATTTCGGGGAGAAGAAGCTGGAGGCGGATTTCGGCTCGGACCTCTGCGCCTACAGCCGCGCCGAGGTGGAGCGGATCGCCCATGTCGCCTTCACGGCCGCCCGCGCGCGCAAGGGCAAGGTCACCTCGGTCGACAAGGCCAATGTGCTGTCCAGCTCCAAGCTCTGGCGGCGCGTGGTCGAGGAGGTGGCGCCCGGCTATCCGGATGTGGCGCTCGACCATATGTATGTCGACGCCGCCGCGATGGCCCTGATCATGGCGCCGCGCCGCTTCGACGTGATCCTGACCGAGAACATGTTCGGCGATATCCTCTCTGACGAGATGTCGGCCCTGGTCGGCTCGATCGGTCTGCTGCCCTCGGCCAGCGTCGGCGCGAGCGGTCCGGGCCTGTTCGAGCCGATCCACGGCTCCGCGCCGGACATTGCCGGCACCGACCGGGTGAACCCCGCCGGCGCCATCGCCAGCGCGGCGATGCTGCTGGACATTGGCCTCGGCCTGCGCGAAGCCGCGACCATGCTGAACGACGCGCTGGAAACGGCCTTGCGCAGCGGCTGCTGGACCGCCGACTTGCAGGGCGGCGCCTCCTGCTCGGCCTTCGGCGCGAAGGTGCGCGAGGAGCTGGCTTACCGCCTCACGGCGCGCGACGCCCATATCGAGCTGATCGCGATGGACCGGGGCTGTTGCGGATGAGCGCCGACGGACCGCGGACCCTGTACGAGAAGATCTGGGACGATCATGTCGTCGCCAGGCGCGAGGACGGCACCTGCCTGATCTATATCGACCGGCACCTCGTGCACGAGGTGACCTCGCCGCAGGCCTTCGAGGGGCTGCGCGCCGAGGGGCGGCGGGTGCGGCGGCCGGACCTGACGCTGGCGACGCCCGACCATAATCTCCCCACGACGAAGCGGGTCGGTCCGGACGGCGGGCGCCTGCCGATCGCCGAACCGCAGAGCGCCGCCCAGCTCGCAGCGCTGGCCCGCAACGTCGCGGAATTCGGCGTTCCCTATATCGACGAACTCGCCGCCGCGCAGGGCATCGTCCATGTCGTCGGGCCGGAACAGGGCTTCACCCTGCCGGGCACGACCCTGGTCTGCGGCGACAGCCACACGGCGGCGCACGGCGCGCTCGGCGCCCTGGCGTTCGGCATCGGCACCAGCGAGGTCGAGCATGTGCTGGCGACGCAGACCCTCTGGCTCAGGCCCGCGAAGACGCTGGAAATCCGCGTCGACGGCGCGCTCGGCTTCGGCGTCTCGCCCAAGGACCTGATCCTGCACATCATCGGCAATATCGGCACGGCCGGGGGCACCGGCCATGTCATTGAGTATCGCGGCTCGACCTTCGCCGCGATGAGCGTCGAGGGGCGCCTCACGGTCGCCAACATGTCGATCGAAGGCGGCGCCCGCTCCGGCCTGTTCGCGCCGGACGAGAAGACATTCGCCTATCTCAAGGGCCGGCCGATGGCGCCCACGGGGGCGGACTGGGACGCGGCCGTGGCGCGCTGGCGCGCGCTGGCGACCGACGAGGGCGCGCGCTTCGATCGTGCCGTCCGGTTCGACGCGGCGGACGTCGCGCCGAGCGTCACTTGGGGGACGAGCCCCGAGGATGTCGTGCCGGTCACCGGCGCCATTCCCGATCCCGACAGCTTCGCCGATCCCTCCAAGCGCGAGGCGGCGCGCAGGTCGCTCGACTATATGGGCCTCGCCCCCGGCACCCGGCTGGAGGACGTGCCGGTCAGCTACATCTTCATCGGCTCCTGCACGAACAGCCGGATCGAGGATCTGCGCGCCGCCGCCGCCGTGGTGCGGGGCCGGCGGATCGACGAGGGCATCCGCCAGGCGCTGGTCGTGCCGGGTTCCGGCCTGGTGAAGCGCCAGGCCGAGGCAGAGGGGCTGGACCGAATCTTCATCGAGGCGGGGTTCGAATGGCGCGAGCCGGGCTGCTCCATGTGCCTCGCCATGAACCCGGACAAGGTGCCGGCGGGCGAGCGCTGCGCCTCCACCTCCAACCGCAATTTCGTCGGCCGCCAGGGGCCAGGCGCGCGCACCCATCTCGTCTCTCCCGCCATGGCGGCGGCGGCGGCGGTGAAGGGCCGGCTCGCGGACGTCAGGGAACTGGTCGGATGAAGGCGGTCCGCGAGGTCGAGGGCCGCGCCTATCCGCTCGGCGACAAGAATGTCGACACCGACATCATCATCCCCGCCGAGCATCTGAAGACGGTGACCCGCGAGGGACTCGGTCGCTTCGCCTTCGAGACGATCCGCGCCGCGCCGGGCAACGTTTTCGCGGACGAGGCCTATGCCGGCGGCCCGATCCTGATCGCCGGCGACAATTTCGGCTGCGGCTCCAGCCGGGAACATGCGGTCTGGGCAATGCTGGATCTCGGCATCCAGGCGGTGATCGCGCCCAGCTTTTCCGACATTTTCTCCGGCAATGCCTTCAAGAACGGGCTGGTGACCGCAGTGCTGCCGCAGGCGGCGGTGGATCGGCTGCTCGAGGTCGCGAAGGACCAGCCGATCCGCATCGACCTGGAGACGATGACGGTCACCACGCCCTATCAGGACCGGTTCGAATTCGCGCTCGATCCGTTCCGCCGGGACTGCCTGATGCAAGGCCTGGACGAGATCGGCCTCACGCTTCGCGAGGAGGATGCGATCGCCGCTTACGAGGCGCGGGCGGCCGCCTAGGCGACCGCGTCGGGCGGGCTCTCCCCGCCGAAGAAGGCGTCGAGATTGCGGGCGACGCGCATGCCCATGGCGATCCGCGTGTCCCGCGTGGCGCTGCCCAGATGCGGGAGCAGAACCACATTCTCCAGCGCCCGCAGGCCGGGGTGGATGGCCGGTTCTCGCTCGTAGACGTCCAGCCTCGCGGCCGCGATGGCGCCGCTGCGCAGGGCGTCGGCCAGCGCGGCTTCGTCGACGATGCTGCCGCGCGCGGTGTTGATCAGGATCGCGCCGCGCTTCATCAGGCCGAGGCGGCGGCGGTCGAGCAAATGATGCGTGGCCGGCCCGCCGGGACAGTGGATCGACAGCACGTCCGCCGCGGCGATCAGTTCGTCGAGCGCCATGAACGGCCTCGCGTCCAAGGACGGCGTCTCTTCCGGCGCGGAGCGGGCGTGGAAGCCGATCCGCATGTTGAACGCATGATGCGCCTTGGCGGCCGTCGCCTGCCCGATCCGGCCGAAGCCGATAATGCCGAGCATCCGCCCCGCGAGGTCCGCGCCGATCAACTGGGTCGGCGCCCAGCCATCCCATCGCCCCGCGCGGAGCAGCCGCTCGCCCTCGCCGGCGCGGCGGCTGGCCATCAGCATCAGGGTGATCGCGATGTTGGCGGTGGCGTCGGTGAGAATGTCGGGCGTGTTGCTGACCCGGATGCGGGCCGCGCGGCAGGCGGCCAGATCGATATGGGCGTGGCCGACGCCGAAATTGCCGATGAGACGGGCGCGGCGGCCTTCCGTGCCGATGATCTCCGCGTCGATCGTGTCGGTCACCGTCGGGCAGAGCGCGTCATGGTCGCGCATCGCCTGCTTCAGCGCATCGCGGGTCATCGGCGTGTCGGGATCGCGCCGCGTCACGTCATAGCGTTCGGCCAGATGCGCCTCGACCTCGGTGGGCCAGCGGCGGGTGAGCAGGATCGATGGCCTGGCGGTCATCCCTCACGATCCGGCGGGCAGCCGCCCGCGTCAACCTCATCGGCCATTGAATGACCGGCCGTCGCCGCTAAGTCTCCCTTTGAAACCAGCTCGTCCGGAGAGTGACCATGGCCCAACCCACCGCCTATATCGTCGACGCCGTCCGCACCGCCGGCGGCCGCAAGGGAGGGGCGCTGGCCGGCTGGCATCCCGCCGACATGGCCGCCGCGGTGCTCGATTCGCTCGTCGAGCGGACCGGGCTGGATCCGGCGAGGATCGACGATGTCGTGATGGGCTGCGTCGGGCAGGGCGGCGAGCAGGCCTTCCATGTCGGGCGCAACGCCGTCCTCGCCTCCAGGCTGCCGGAGAGCGTGCCGGCGGTGACCATCGACCGGCAATGCGGCTCGTCCCAGCAGGCGATCCAGTTCGCGGCGCAGGCGGTCATGTCCGGCACGCAGGACGTGGTGATCGCGGCTGGCGTGGAGAGCATGACCCGCGTGCCCATGGGCTCGCAGGTCGCCCTGTTCATGCAGGCGGGCCTTGGCGGGCCCAAATCGCCGGGCCAGGAGGCGCGCTATCCCGGCGTGCAGTTCAGTCAGTTCACCGGCGCCGAGATGATCGCGCGCAAGCATGGCTTCGTGCGCGAGGATCTGGACCGTTATGCGCTGCGCAGCCACGAGCGCGCCATCGCCGCGACCGAGCGCGGCGATTTCGAGAATGAGATCGTGGAGCTCGAGGTCGAGCTGCCGACCGGCGGCAAGGCCCTGCACGTCCGCGACGAGGGCATTCGTTACGATGCGACGCTGGAAGGGATCGGCGCGGTGAAGCTACTTCATCCGGAAGGGATGATCTCCGCCGCCAATGCCAGCCAGATCTGCGACGGCGCTTCGGGCGCCCTGATCGTCTCGGAGCAGGCGCTGAAGGATCATGGCCTGACGCCCAGCGCGCGGATCGTGAACCTCACGGTGACCGCGGGCGATCCCGTCATCATGCTGGAGGAGCCGCTGTTCGCCACCGACCGCGCGCTGCGCAAGGCGGGCCTCTCGATCGACGAGATCGATCTCTACGAGGTGAACGAAGCGTTCGCGCCGGTGCCGCTCGCCTGGCTCAAACATGTCGGCGGCGATCCCGAGCGGCTCAACGTCAACGGCGGCGCGATCGCGCTTGGCCATCCGCTCGGCGCCTCCGGCACGAAGCTCATGGCGACGTTGCTCCACGCGCTGCGCAAACGCGGCAAGCGCTACGGCCTGCAGACGATGTGCGAGGGCGGCGGCATCGCCAACGTCACCATCGTCGAGCGGCTCTGAGCGAGGCGCCGGCCGCCGCCGGAGGGCCTTACCGCCCGCTTATTGCTCGCGCAGCGCGGTCTCGCTGAGCCGGGCAATCGGCGACAGGATGTACTGGAGAATCGTCCGCTTCTCGCCGAGCAGGTCTACCTCTGCGGTCATGCCGACGCCGATCGGCATCTGGCGGCCATTGGTGTCGGTCAGATAGTTCACGTTCGTCCGCACCTTCACCGTGTAGAAGCTCTCGCCGGTCCGTTCGTTCAGCGTCGCGTCGGGCGAGATGGTGATCACCGAGCCGTCGAGCACGCCATAGACCGAGCGGTCATAGGCGGTGATCGCGACATGGGCGGGCTGGCCGATGCGGACGAAGGCGATGTCGGACGGGTGGATCTGCGCCTCGATTACCAAGGTCTCGTTGGACGGCACGATCTCGACCACCGGCTCGCCGGGGCGGATGGTGCCGCCGCGCGTGGTGACGAGGACGCGGTTGATCCGGCCGGCGAGCGGCGCGCGCAGCACCGTGCGCTGCTCGCGGTCGGCCAGCGCCGGCAAGGCGGCGCGGCGAGCCGCATATTCGGCCCGGGCGCTGGTCAGCTCGGCGCCGGACTGGGTCCGCCATTGCTGCGTCGCCTGGGCGAGAGTGGCGCGTGCCTCGGCGAGGCCCTGGCGGGCGCGGCCGATCGTCTCGCTCGCGGCCTGCATGTCGCTCTGCGCGATATTGGCCTGCGCCTCGGCCTGGATCAGGCTCAGGCGGGGCTCGATGCCGCGCTCGACCAGCGGGCGGATCATCGTCACCTCGGTGCTGCGCTGCCGATAGGCCGAAGCGCGCGATTCATAGGTGGATTGGGCTTCGGCGATGGCGCGCTCGGCCTGGCCGATCCGCGCCTGCGAGGCGCCGGTGATCGCCGCGAGATCGGCCATGCGCGTCGCATACAGGCTCTGCTCGACCCGGATCTGCTCGGGAACCCCCGCGCCCGTCAGCTGCGGATAACGCGGCTGGCCGCCCGTGACCTCGGCCTGCAGGCGTGCGATCTTGATCTCCAGCGCGGCCAGGGTGGCCGAGCCGCTGCCCAGTTCGGCGCCGCTCGCGGTGCGATCGAGCCGGATCAGCTCATCGCCCTGCCGCACATTCTGGCCCGAGCGCACGAGGATGTCCTGGACGACGCCGCCCTCCAGATTGGACACAACCTGCAGCTGGGAGCTCGGCACCACCCGGCCCTGGCCGCGCACCGTCCGGTCCAGCTCGGTGAAGGCGGCCCAGATGAAGAAGATCAGGACGAAGGCGACGATGATCCACAGCAGCATGCTGGAGGCCGCGCGCGGCTTGATCTTGGTCGTCAAGTCTTCGAGGTGGGTGCCGTGCATGATCGTCTATAACTCTAAGCCGCCGCCTGCGGGCGCATGATCTGCTTCAGCACCGTATCGCGCGGCCCGTCCGACACGATCTTGCCCTGGTCGAGCAGGATGATGCGCTGGGCGAGCTGCAACAGGGGCGGCCGGTGGGTGATGAGGATGACGGTGCGGCCCTTGAGTTCCTCCCCGAGCCGCTGGATGAGCGCTCCTTCGGTCTGCGCGTCCATGGCGCTGGACGGCTCGTCCATCAGCACGATGTGCGGCCGCCCCGCCAGCGCGCGGGCGATGGCGATGGACTGGCGCTGACCGCCCGAAAGCCCCTCGCCCCGGTCGGCGAGCTTCAGGTCGTAGCCATTGGCGATCTGGCCCATGAACTGGTGGGTGCCGGAAATCTGCGAGACGCGGAGCAATTCCTCGTCGTCGACGCCCGCCCGGCCGAGCTGGATATTCTCGCGCACCGAGCCGGTCAGCAGCACGCTTTCCTGCATCGCCGCGCCGATCTGGCTGCGCAGATCGCGGGGATCGAGCTGGCGGATGTCCGTCCCGTCGATCATGATCAGCCCCTCCTCCTGCGGGTAAAGGCCGAGGATGAGGCGGGCGATGGTGGACTTGCCGGAACCGACCCGGCCGAGCAGGGCGACATGCTCGCCCGGATTGATCGTGAAGCTGAGCGCGTCGAGCGCCCGCTCCGGCGCGCCCGGATAGCGGAAACCGACATTGCGGAATTCGATCTTGCCCTCGATCTTGGAGAGCTTCAGCGCGTCGCCCTCCGGTCCTTCGGGAGGCATCTGCATCATCTCGTTGATCTGCCGGTAGGCGGTCCGGGTGGTGGTGATCCGCGACAGCAATTGCGAGATCTGGGCGAGTGGGGCGATGGCCCGGCCGGCGAGGATCGAGCAGGCGATCAGCCCGCCCATGGTCAGCTCGCGCTCCGCGATCAGGCCGACGCCGACGATCACCACGCCGGCATAGGAGATCGTCCCGGCCGAGGTCGCGAAGGTGACGCCGATCGAGGCGACGAGCCGCTGGCGCAGCGAGCTGTCCGAATGCTGCTCGACCGCCCTGGCCCAGCGCTTGGTGAGCAGGGGCGATGCGCCCGCGGTCTTCACCGTTTCCAGGCCGCCGATCGTCTCGACCAGCACCGATTGCTTCAGCAGGCCCTCGCCCATCGCGCGGGCCGAGAGTCGCTCCAGCGCCGGGTGGGTCAGCCAGCCGATGATGATGACCATCGGCACCATCAGGGCCGGCACGAGCACGACCCAGCCGCCGATGATCCAGACGATCACCAGGGTAAGGATGATGAAGGGGACGTCGACGATCGCGGTCAGCGTCGCCGAGGCGAAGAAGTCGCGCAGCGCCTCCAGCTCGCGCATCAGCCCGGCGAGCGCGCCGGTCGAGCCTTTCTTGAGCTCCAGGCGCATGGCGAGCATCCGCTCGAACACTGCGTCGCCGATGTCGCGGTCGATTTGCGCGCCGGCATGGTCGACGAAATAGGCGCGCAGCAGCTTCAGCACGAAATCGAAGATCACGACGATGCCGAAGCCGATGCTGAGCGCGACCAGCGAGGAGGTCGCGTTGTTCGGGACGACGCGGTCGTAGACCGTCATCGTGAAGAGCGAGGTCAGCAGGCCGAAGATGTTGATGAAGACGGCCGCCACCGCGACCTTCCAATAGGTCGACTTGTTGGCGCGCATCGGCTCCATCAGCCAGGCGGCGAGCCTGGGCTGCGGGACCTTGATGAGTTTATCGTCGCTCAACCTTCACCTCTGAGCCGGTCCGGATCGACTTCCAATATGTCGAGCAGTCGGCCCATGCGCGATAGCAGCACGTAGCGGGCGGCGTCCAACTCGGAGAGGGCCTGGATGTAAGCGGTCGCGCTTTCGAAATAGCTGTCCTCGGCCGAGACCACGTCGAACAGGCTGCCGCGGGCGACCCGGAAGCGCTCGACCGTGGCGTCGCGCGAGCGGCGGCTGGCCGTGTAGGAGGCTTCGAGCGCCTCCAGCTGCGCTTCCAGCGCGCGCACGTCCGACCAGGCGATGGCGGCGTCGCGCTCGGCCTCTTCGCGGATGCGCATGGCGCGGGCCTCGGCGCCGCGGGCGCGGGCCTCATATTGCTCCGCGCGGGCGTCGGCCGCGCCGAAGATCCGGTAGCGCAGGGCGATGCGGCCGCGGACGTCATAGTCGCGGTCATTCTCGATCACGCCGTAGCGGCCCGCGTCGACGCCGATCGCGACCTGCGGCAGCCGGTCCGCCCGGGCGGCGCGCGCCTCTTGCTGGCTGGCGGTCGAGCTGGCCTCGGCGCTGCGCACATTGGCGTTGGTCATGGCGGAGAGCACGGCCTGGTCGCGGCTGGAGACGATGCCGCCGGGGACCGGCGCCCGCTCCAGCCCTGCCGGGACGGGGTTGCCGGTCAGCTCCGCGAAGCGGGCCTCGGCGCCGGCGAGCTGGCGGCGGAACTGGGCGAGCCGGGTATCGGCCTGGGCGATGTAGGAATCGACCTGGCTGAGTTCGCTCTCCGCCGAGACGCCCTGGCGGATGCGCAGCAGCACCGCCTCGCGCAGCTCGCGCTGGTTGGCGGCGAAGGCCTCAGTGAGCGCGACCATCGCCCGATAGGCGAAGACGTCGTACCAAGAGGCGATGGCGTTCAGCGCGATCCGGTCGGCCTGCGCCTCGAGGTCGGCGCCCGCGGCGCGAAGCCGCGCCCCGGCGGCGCTGACCCGCCGGTTCGCCGCGCCGAAATCCCAGAGCGTCTGGGTCACGCTGAGCAGGGCGTCGGTACGCTGGCGCGGGCGCGAGCGCTCGATGATGTTGAAGGGGTCGTTGGAAAAGTCGCGCGAGAGCACGCGGTAGGAGGTGATGTTGAGGTCGACGGTCGGCAGCTGGCCGATCCGGGCCTCCTCCAGCGCGCCGAGCGCCTCGTCCTCATTGGCCGCGGCCTCGAGCGTGCCCGGATGATTCTCGACGGCGCTGGCGATCGCGGCGCGGAACGGCTCGAAGGTGCTCTGGACATGGCGCAGGCGCAGCACCGGATCGGTCCGGAAGTCGATCTCCAGCGGCCGGCCGCTGGGCGCGGGCAGGTTCTGGGCGCCGCTCGGCGCGGGCGCGAAAGCGGGCGCCTCGCGCGGCGGCGCGACGGTAACGCCGGACTGGCGCGGCGGCGGCAGCGGGGAGGGCAGCGCTTGCGGCGGCTGCGCCTGGCCGCCGCTGGAGGTGACGGGCGCGGGCGTGACGGGTTGGGCGAGCGCGGACGCGCTCACCGCAAGACCCACCAAGGCCGCGCTTCTCGTCAGGCCGTGCACCAATCCCCACCCAATAGCCGAGCGGCGCGATTTAAGGGGCCGCACGCCGCAATACCAGCGCTAAAGCGCGTTGCATGGCCCTTTTGTGAACGACGTCAATCGCTTGCGCTGCGTTCGTCCCGATCCGGCACCGCCCTGTCCGCAAGCCCTGTCGCGGGAGGAGCGAGCCGGAGCAAAGCATAACCCGCCAGCGCCGACAGGAGCGACCCGGCCAGCGTCCCGATTTTCGCCTGTTCGACGAGTTCGGGATGGCCGGGAAAGGCGAGGCCGCCGATGAACAGGCTCATCGTGAAGCCGATCCCGCAGAGCAGGGCGACGCCGTAGACCTGCAGCCAGGAGGCGCCGCGTGGGCGGCTGGCGATACCGAGCGCGACCGCAAGCCGGACCGCGCCGAAGATGCCGAGCTGCTTGCCGATGAGCAGGCCGAGGGCGATGCCGAGCGGCAGCGGGGAGAGCAGGAGGGCCGGGTCCACGCCGGCGAGCGAGACCCCGGCATTGGCGAAGCCGAACAGCGGAACGATGGCGAAGGCCACCCAGGGCGAGAGCCCGTGCTCGAGCCGGTGCAGCACCGAATCCTCCGCGTCCGGCGCGCCGGGCGTCCGGCGCAGCGGGATGACGGCGGCGGCGAGCACGCCGGCGACTGTAGCGTGCACGCCCGACAGCAGAATCGCGTACCAGAGCAGGGCGGCGCCGAGCAGATAGGGCCAGAGACCCACCACGCCGCGCCGTCCCATCGCATACATGCCGAGCAGGATCGCGGCCGCCGCCGCGAGCGCGGCGAGGTTCAGGGCCTCGGTGTAAGCGAGCGCGATGATCGCCACCGCGCCGAGATCGTCGGCGATGGCGACCGTGGTCAGGAACAGCTTCAGCGAGGCAGGCGCGCGGCTGCCCAGCAAGGCGAGCACCGCGATGGCGAAGGCGATGTCGGTCGCCGCCGGGATCGCCCAGCCGCGCGCCGTCACGGCGTCGCCTCCGGCCAGCGCCACGTAAATGAGGGCCGGAACGATCATGCCCGCCGCGGCGGCGATGACGGGCAGGCGCCTTTTCTCCCAGGTGGCGAGGCGGCCGTCGACGAACTCCCGTTTGATTTCGAGGCCGACGAGCAGGAAGAACAGGGCCATCAGGCCGTCGTTGATCCACAGATGCACGGTCATCGGGCCGAGCTTGGGCGAAAGCACGGGGCCGGTCTCGGCGTGCAGCCAGTGACGATAGGTGTCGCCGAGCGGCCCGTTGGCGACGACCAAGGCGAGGGCGGCCGCCGCCATCAGCAGCAGCCCGCCCGCCGCCTCGCTGTCGAGGAAATGTCGTAGGGCCGAGCGGCCGCCGCGTCGTTCAGGTTTGTCGATCATTGCACTTATCGCCTAGCGGAGCGCGGCGCCGAAATCGAATATTCTCGACAAAGCCATGACTTACAACCGCTTTCAAATTTTTCCTCCGAAACGGCGACAGGTTTAGGGTTAACAGGAGACTAAGATCGGCGGAGGAGATGAATTGCGCCGATATCGCTATCGCACATCCGTCCTCACCGGCCCGTGGCGGGAGACCGAGTTCGACGCCGCCAATGATGCCGTTCGCGCCAAGCAGGCGGTGAACGACATCACCCAGACATCGGGAATCAGATGGACCGTGCCCGGCAGGATCGAGGAGCGGATCAACGAAGAGGCGTCGACCCGGCTCAGATATTGAGCGGCGCGCGCCCGGACATCGCCTGACGCCGCGTCCGCGGCGCCCTCATCCTAGCGCTCGATCCAGCCCCGGTGCGCGTTCAGCCGCGCGCTTTCGAACGCGCTCATCGCCGCGACGAAGGCCGCGGCGCTGTCTTGGCCCCGGCCCAATATGTCGAGCCGCGCGTCCACCTCCGGCTCGGCCGCGGCCAGCTCGCGCAGGGCGGCGAACTGGATGCGGTCGCAGGGATGGCCGGCGGCGAAGCTCTCCACCAGATCCCGGCCGTTGCCGCCGCCATGATGGACTGCAAGGGCGAGCAACGCCTCGGCCGAGGTGCGGCTGAGGATGCCGGCGATCTTCTTCTCCTTCACGTCGAACCGGTACTGGCTGAGGAAGGGCAGGGACGGCGAGGCGTGCATGATGTTGATCGAGACGGACATGTCGTCCGCCGGCAGCTGATCGTGTACGTCCTTGTGGGCGCGGTAGAGCATGACCTTGCCGGGCTCCAGCCGCGCCTTCTCGACGAAGCGCAGGTCGACCGCCTCGCCGGGCAGGCCGACGACCCGGTCATAATCATATTCGTAATATTCGCTCCAATAGCCCGGGCCGAGATAGCCGACGGTGAGGAACGAGAAATTATGGTCGTGCGGCACGTGGTAGAAGAAAGGCGAGGTGCCGCTGGTGCGGAACACGCTGTCCTTCGGGCTCGGCCAGAAATTGGCGCGGATGAAATATTTCTCGCTCGCCCGGTGAAGCATGATCACCTGGCTGGAATAGCGGTTGCTCGCGCTCTGCCGGCCGCAGCGGTCCTTAAGCTCGGCGACCGCGATCTCGGCGAGGAAGTCGCGATTGTTTGCGAGCCGCTTCAGCAGCGGACCGGCGGCGGCGAAACTGTCCTCGTCCGCCGGATCGAAATGCGGATCGTTCAGCGCCTCGATCAGCTCCGGGAGGCTGAGCGCGTCGGTCTCGGGGCAGGCGACGATCCGGGGCATCAGGCGGCTTTCCTGGCGGCGGCGGGCGCCGGGGCCTCGATCCGGTCGAGCACGAGCCGGGCGGCGCGGCGCGGTTCCGGATGCGGATCGGTCGCGGCCATGCGATTCAGATGCGGCAGCGCCGCCTCGGCGTCGAGGCCGAGCAATTCCTTCATCACGTGCCAGCGCACGAAGAAATCCGGATGGTCGAGAAAGGCGGCGATGGCGGGGAAGGCCGCCTGGTGATCGAGCTTGCGGAGCAGGGTGCTGATCATCTGGATGCGGGACGAAGTGTCGCCGGTGGCGCTGCAGCCGAGATAGGCGCCGGTCTCGCTGTCATATTCGACGCTGAGCGGCGCCTGGTCGACCGCGATCGTCGCCTGCAGCAGGACGAGGCTGCCGCGCAGCCCCTCGATCACATAGGATTGGTGACGGCCGTCGAGCAGCAGGATCTCGCCATCGTCGATCCGGCGGGCGCCGGCGCGGCGGCACGTGCCCGCGTCCGCGGCGGTGAAATCCGGGCCGAGCCGCGGCGCCTCCCAGAAGGAGAGAGTCGCGCCGCCCGCGCGGACGAAATTCAGGACGTTGAGCTGGCCGCTGAAATTGACCGAGGCGGCGCCGCGCGGCCGGTCCTTCTTCGCGGCGAGCTGGAGCGCGCCGGTGACGCCCGCGGCGATCGAGACCTTCGCATCCTCGAAGACGAGCAGGCCGGCATGGGCGTCGCTGTTGAGGTTGCGGAAGGGCGGATCGAAATAGGGATCGGCGCGCA
Organism: Allosphingosinicella sp.; assembly: GCA_035502235.1. Classification (GTDB taxonomy): domain Bacteria; phylum Pseudomonadota; class Alphaproteobacteria; order Sphingomonadales; family Sphingomonadaceae; genus Allosphingosinicella. Next base: position 103,005 of record DATJUQ010000044.1, on the reverse strand, counting down.
TCTTCCGCGCCAGGCTGGAGACGAGGACGTCGACCCAGCCATGATCGGCGAAGAGCAGGCGGACGACGTCCGCGACCTGCTCGGCGCTGGCGGAGGCGGGGAGCGACGCCATGGCGTCGTCGAACCGGCGGTGGATCGGGCCGAGGCCCCAGTCATGGCCGAAGGCGTCGACGCTCGCCTGGGTCTCGCGCTGCGCGTCGCGATTCCCGATCCAGGCCTTCAGCGCGTCGCTGACGATCATCCTCGAAATCCACCGGGTCTTAAAACGGCCGGCCCGGCGGCGGCGGGGTTCACCCCCGTCTCGCGCGCCAGGCCGCTGCCTCGTTGAAGTGGGGCTTCAGGCGCCCAGATAGACGGCGATGCCGGCGGCGATGCCGAGGCACACCAGGCCACCGACTTCCTGCTGCTTGACCGAGCCGGAAATCGCGACCTCGGTCTCGAGCTCCGGGAGTTCCTCGACCACGATGCGAATCTTGTCCATTACTTTGCCTTCCCTAAGAAGCTTCGACGGGAAGGCCTCTGCCATAAAGTGATTGAGACTTTACTAAGCGGCGCAATGGATTCCGTTTACTTGGCGTAACGGGCGGGATCAGGCGCCGCTGGACTCGCCTTCGTGGCGATAGGCCTCGCGCATCGCCCTCAGCCGTTCCAGTTCCGCGCGGTTGCGCCTCATGGCGCGCAAGGCGAACAAGGTGCCCACCGCGACCACGGCCACGCCCAGCCCCATCCAGAGGAAGCGGAGCAGCGGCCAGTTCTCCAGCGCCGGGAAGATAGAGGCGAGCCGGCGATTCTCCGACATGGAGGCGACCAGCAGGCCGATCAGGAAGGCCGGCCCGATCGCGGCGATGCTGAAGCGGCGGTAGCGCAGCGTCGCCTCGATCCGGGCGATTGACTGGTCGAGCATGTCCTCGGTGGAGCCGGTGAGGTTCCTGAGTTCCACCTGGCGCAGCTTGCGCAGGCGGATGTTGCTGCCGAGCAGGACGGCGATCGCGCCCGCGCCGATCAGGAGGGTGTCGGTCTTCGGATTGGAGAGGACGAGCAGGATGACGATCGCCGCCACGCCGACCGCCGCGGCGATGTCGATCACCTGGGTGACGCGCGCGCGGCGCGCCACCGCCGCCGCGCTCTTGCGCAGCCGCTCCGTCTCGCCGGGATCCGGATCCTGCCGCCAGACGTCGCCGAGGCGGTCGAGATCGAAATCGGTCATTCGCTCCGCTCCAGCATGGCTTTCAGGGCCGCCTTGGCACGCGACAGTCGCAGCGCCAGCGCGTTCGGTGGAATTTGAAGCATCTCCGAAATTTCCGGATAAGTAAAACCCTCCAATACAAGAATGATGACTTGCCGCTGCGGCAGCGGCAATCGTCTTGTTGCTTCCATCAGCGCTTCGCGCTCGCTCATTTGCATCGCCTGCTCCTCCGGATTGGGAGCATCGGCTTCGATCCTGTCGGGCAATTCGGCGACCGGACCCTGTCGTACCTGTTTGGTAACGAAGGAGATGGACCGGTTCTGCGCGACACGGGCGATGAACGTCTTCAGCGACGATTCGGCCCGCCAGGTCGGCAGGGCCTGCCAGACCGCGAGGAAGATCTGCTGGGTCAGGTCCTCGCGCAGGCTCGGATCGGCTTCGTAGGAGGAGGCGATGCGCGAGATGAGCGGGCCATAGTCGGCGACGATCGACTCGAAGGGGGGCGTCGCGCCCGGCGCGGCCCCCAAGGCGACCGTCACGGAAAAAATTCCAGCCGCGCCATGCCAGGTAAACCCCTGTCTTCCCCAGCGGCTTATAGCGCGAAGCTGCGGCGAAGTCGCGTGCTTCGCGCGGCGTCCGGGCCGCTGTCCCATCGCCGGTCAATGCGGGCACGAATGTTGACGCCGCGCCGCCCCTCCGGCAGGAGCGGAGCGGAAATGCGGGTGTAGCTCAATGGTAGAGCAGAAGCCTTCCAAGCTTACGACGAGGGTTCGATTCCCTTCACCCGCTCCAATAAAATCAGATACTTAAGCACTATCCAGAAAAATCTGGCTCTTTTCTGGCTCTCTACGCCGAGAAGATGAAATTTTGATCGCGGCGCCTGCGAGCGAATCGCGCACCAAGTCAGGACGGAACGCGCGCCTGTTTTCCGCTCAGTGCCCTCACCATCGGCCGACCTTGACGACTTCGGAACAAACTGCGAACCCCTGCCACCTCGCGTGGTTGGAATCTGGATATGGCCGAACTCATCTATGATCCGGCGCTCATCGGTCCTGACGAGCCGATCTTCGTTTTGCATGTCGGGCAGACAGGCTCTGCCGAGACCATCGTGGCCTCGCTCGACCTGGAACAGGTCGGGCCACCAGCCGAACATGCCGCCAAGCCTGTCCTCACCGGCTTCGATCTTCCTGCCAATGATGTGCTGTATAAGGCGCATGAACTCGCCGCCGAGGAGGGCGTACGCAGAATTCTCGTCGCCGATCCGTTCGGCATGCTGCGTTTCGCGCCCGTGAGCCGCTACAGCCGGCGCGGCTGATTGGACCTGGCCCGGGTTTTCGTCCCTGGTCGCAACCGGCGCCTGGATGCCAAAAAGCGATCGCGCCGCATTTAAATGCGCGGCCGTTCGTTTCGCCTCTGGAAATGACGTCTTGGCGTCACCACATTCTCTGCCCGGCGGGCGGGGTCTCGGTTATCGAGGTCCCGACATATTTAGAACAAAACGTGAAACCCGGCGTGCCGGGCAGGAGAGGTGACGGTGGCAAACGGCAATGTGACGAAGCAGGCCAAGGACTATCTGGAGGCTTTGGCGGACGAACTGGAAATCAGCGATGCGCGCTATCGGGACGCGGAAGAAAGCTACAATTCGCTCGGCCGCTGGCTCAATCGGGAGGGCTCAACGGTCAAGCGCTACGATCCGATCGTTTATGTGCAAGGCTCCTTCCGGCTCGGCACCGTTATCAAGCCGCTGACGGAGGAAGAGGAATATGACGTCGATTCCGTTTGCGAGCTCGGGCAGCTGACGAAAGGCGATCGGACCCAGGCGGAGCTGAAGGAGATGATCCGCGTCGAGGTCGAGGCGTATCGCAAGGCGCAGAGCATGGTGAAGCCTTTGCGCGAGGGCCGCCGCTGCTGGGTGCTGGATTATGCGGATGGCGCGCAGTTCCACATGGATATCGTGCCCGCGCTGCCCAACGGTGACGAGCAAAGGCTGCTGCTGGAGACCGCCGGCTACAATCCGGACCTCTCCCAGAGCGCCATCGTCATCACCGACAACGAGCATCCCCATTACACGGTGCTGTCGGGCGACTGGCCGCGGTCGAATCCCAAGGGTTATGCGAAGTGGTTTCGAGACCGCATGACGTTGATCTTCGAGCGCAGGCGCCGCGTTCTGGCGGAGGCCACGCACGCCAGCGTGGAGGAGATTCCGGACTATCGCGTCAGGACGCCGCTGCAGTCGGCGATCATGATCCTGAAGCGCCACCGCGACATCATGTTCGCCAGCCGCAAGGAGGAGCGGCCCATTTCCATCATCCTGACGACGCTCGCGGCGCACAGCTATGAAGGCGAGGAGGAGATCGCCGACGCCCTGTTCGCCATTCTCCAGAAAATGGACCGGTTCATCCTCCCCATGCAGAATCAGGCGGTCATCCCCAATCCGTCCGACCCGATGGAGAATTTTGCCGACAAATGGGCGGACCATCCCGAGCGCGAGGAGGCCTTCTATGAGTGGCTTGATCAGGCGCGGCGCGACTTCGGCCGCGCCGCCGCGCGCGCGGACCGGGCCCAGATCCACGAGGATCTGCGGGACCGGATCGGCGCCTCGCTGGCGAAGCGGGCCGCTGACCGGGCAGGAGGCTCCAGCTGGGGACTGCTGCGGACACCGTCCGTAGCGCCAGTCGCGCCGATCCCGAGTTTCAGCAACCAGCGTCGGGAACCGACCAGCCCGGACGGCTTCGCATGAGCTGGTGGATCCTGCAGCCGAGCCGCCTGCAGGCCGAGCGCGCGCGGATTGCCGAGCTGCAGGAGCAGGTGGACTGGCTCACCGAAGTGAAGTGGCGCACGAAGTCCGGCTTCCGTGTCGGCTTGAGCTTCTCGATCCGGCACCTCGACAAAAGCCACGCGCTGGAAATGGACTATCCGGATTTCTTTCCGGAGGCGCCGCCAACGGTGAGACCGGTCGGCAAGAAGCGCCTTTCCTCGCACCAATGGGGCGACGGTGGAGAGCTGTGTCTCGAATATCGCCCGGACAATTGGGACCCTGCCGTGACCGGCGCGATGATGATCGAAAGCGCGCACCGGCTTCTGTCCGGCGAGCAGCCGGCTGAGGGCGTCCGGGCGCGCGTGCCGAGCGCGCACAATATCACGCGCGCGCAGGAAGCCAGGGGCAAGACCATGCGCTTCCTCGTCTCCCCGATCGCGCGGCTGGCTCTCGAACTTGTCGCTGAAGGGCAGGCTGCCGCGCTGACTCTCTCCGAGCATCGCTATGGCGACAATTGGCTGATCCGGCCCGTCCAGGTCGGCGCCGAGGCTGAGATCATCTGGAAAGAGGCGCCTTACGTCCCGCACGATTACACGCGCACAGGCTATGCAGTTCGACTGTCCGTGGGGACCTCCCTGCCGGCCGCGCCCGACATCGAGTTTCTTCGGGAGCTGTTGACCGGATTGGGCGCCGCAGATGCGCTTCAGGCCCTGCAGGGGCCGTCCGGCGTCGAATATCTGCTTGTCCTGTCCGCCGACGAGCCCCGCCTGCTCTGGGTTTTCTCCGCTGGTGAACGGGTGTCGGTCGTGCCTTATGAGACGATCAGCCTGGGAGCGGACCAGCCGCGGCTTCCGCAGAAATATGACGGTCTGACCGCAAAGTCCGTCGCCATCGTGGGCTGTGGGTCGGTGGGATCGAAGATCGCGGCGTCGCTTGCGCGCGCGGGCGTTGGCCGGTTCGTGCTCGTAGACGGCGATTTCATGCTGCCGGGCAATGTCGTCCGCCATGATCTCGATCGCCGGGCGGTCGGCATGCACAAGGCCGACGCCGTGGCCGCCCGCATCCGGGATATCAATGCGGCGACCGAAGTCAGTATCCGGCGGATCCTGCTTGGCGGGCAGGAGAGCGCCGAGTCCGCGGGATCGATCCTGCAGGCAATGGGCCAATGCGACCTCATCATCGACGCGACGGCCGAGCCGGACGTGTTCAACCTTTGCGCCGCGGCGGCGCGGCGCCGCAAGAAGCCGCTGCTCTGGGGCGTTGTCTATGCGGGCGGGATTGGCGGCCTGATTGCCCGCGTTCGGCCGGACATCGACCCGCCACCGCATGCGGCACGCCGGCAGATCGCGGCATGGGGCGATATGCAGGGTGTTGCCTGGGAGGGCCGGACGACCGGCCACTATGATCTGGAGCGCACGGGCCTGCCACCGCTCATCGCCGATGATGCCGACGTTTCGGTGATCGCCGCGCAGCTCAGCCGCATGGCCCTCGACACATTGGTCCGGACCGACAGCATCTTCCCGCAATCCGCTTATGCGATCGGCCGCGCCAAAGGCTGGATCTTCAGCGCACCGTTCGACACCCACCCGATCGCTTACACCCCGGAGGGGAGTTGGGCCGTGGAAATGGACGACGATGTCGTCGATCGGCTCGCGAGCGTGATGGACGAGCTGGTCGAGGAAATGGGGCTCGCAGCTGATGAAGGTTGAGCTGCCCGCCCAGCAACGCAGAAGGATGCACCGGCGCCTGCTGCGCGCCGGGCGTCGCGAGATTGGCGGGATCCTGATGGGCGAGCAGCTGGCCCCGGGACATTTCCGGATCGTCGATTTCTCGGTGGATTCGATCACCGGGAGCCGCGCGCATTTCGTCCGCGACCCGAGGCATCACAAGGAAGCCCTGGACGCATTCTTCACCCGCACGGGTGAGGATTATGACCGCTACAATTATCTCGGCGAGTGGCACTCCCATCCGAGCTTCGCAGCGCGGCCCAGCCTCGAGGACGTGGCGTCGATGACCATGCTCGTCGAGCGCTATGATACCATTCCGTTTTCCATCCTGCTGATCGTTCGCACCCGCCGATGCATTCGGCTCGAACGCTCGGCCATGCTCTTTCAGCGCGGCGGTTATCGAAGCGAGGTCGAAATTGTCTGACGGTTTTTTCAAGCGCAACGCGCAATATCTGTTCCGGGCCTGGGTCGACTTCAGGTTCCATCCCCGGCCGGGCGTCTGGCTGGTGCGGCTTGGCACGCTCCTCTTGCTTGCGCTGCTGGCGGGCTGGACCTTCGGCGCCTCGATCCCGACGGCAAATGGCCCCCTGTCGATCGGCTTCAGCACCGGGGGCACGCCCCTGTTCGTCTCCATTGCCGCGCTGGCTGTGGCGCTGCTATTCATTGCCTTGGGCGTGTCCCGGGTGAGGCGCGATTTCCGGAATCAGGACCGCCAGCGCGTGATCGTGCTCGAAGTGCGGGGGCTACGCGACACCAGCGGCACGCCGCTCACCGACGCCGTTCCCAAGACCATCCGCGGCCGGCGCATCCCCATACTCGCCGATCTCAGACAGGGTCAGGACGGCGCGATCAGCGCCCCGGACATCGCCCTGAAACGGATCGAGGCGCTGCCTTTCAACATTGCCGATCAGGAGAGCGGCGCCGACCGCGCCGACGTGCAGCTCGTGCTCGGCGGCCTGGCACCCGTGCCCTACAGCTTCCTGACCGGCTTGCTCGTCGACGACGAAAGCAAGGTCACGGTCATGGATTGGAACCGGGGCGGTGAACGCTGGGCCGCACTGGATCAGGAAGACGATGGCCGGCGCTTTGTGGCCAGCGGGCTCGATGCCGTGCCGGCGGACGCCGATGCCGTCGTGCTTGCCGTGTCGGTGTCCTACGGGGTGGATCATGCCGGCATTGCGGCGGCCTTTCCCGGCCTCCCGCTCGTGGAGCTGAAACTCGAGGATGGCGGCCCCGACGCGCATTGGTCGGCCGAAAAGCAGGCGGCGCTGGCGCGGCAATTCCATGAAATGGCGATCGCGCTTGGCAATCGGGGCGTCCGCCTCGTTCACCTCATTCTGGCGGCGCAGAACAGCGTCGTGCTGAACTTCGGCCGGGCCTATGACAAACGCAACCTGCCGCCACTGATCGTTTATCAATATGAGCGGGGCCGGGTGCCGGCATATCCGTGGGGTGTGCAGATGCCCGTTGCCGGGGCGAGAGAGGCGACACTGATCAACAGGGATGGGACGGCATGATCGAGAAACCGGCCAAGTCGCCGCGCAACAGAATTGTGCGCCATGTCGCGAAGGCCGCGGCGGGGATCGTTCCGCTGGCCGGGTCGGCGCTGGCGGAAATCGCGGACGCAGCCGTCCCTGATCTCGAAGCGCGGGAACGGGACCGGTGGGAGGGTGATGTCACCCGCGGCATCAACGAGCTTCATGGGCGGGCGGACGACCTGGACAGGCGGACAGGCCTGGTCGAAGTCCGGTTTTCCGGAGCCGTTGCCGGCATCGCCGCGTACCTGATCAAGCGATGCCCGGACGGTCTGGCACGCGACCATGTCGATCGCGACAATCTGATTGGCAGCCTCCCCGATTATAGTCCCGAGGAGCTTCTGGACGGCCTGGGTGAGCTGGAAAGCTATGGCCTGGTCAGCTGCGACGAATTTGCGAACAATGAGGCGATCTACTGCCTCACCGATTATGCCTATGAGGTCCTCGACCCGCCGATCATGGGCTGGGACGTCATCGCGGATGCGCGCCTGGTCGCGACCGCGGCAATGCGAAACCGCGACTATGTGCTGACCTATGATCTGGAGCAGTTGCTCGGCTGGCCCCGGCGGCGATTCAACGTGGCGCACCGGATCATCGTGCGCATGATCGATCCGGCCCATGTCTGCGACGAGCTTCAGGCCAGCTACGTGACCTCGCAATTCAATCCCAGCAATGGCGAATGGGCGCGGCTTCGGCGCTTCGCCGCCGGCGAATAGCCGGCAGGCGCGCCACGGCATAGGCCGCCCTATCCTGTATGCCGGTGCTGGCACCCGCCAATTGTCGAAATAGACAGGGCTTTTCTGCGTGCGATCGCTCCGACCTCCCCTCCCGGCCTTTTAGAGCCGGGACGGGCCGGAAAAGTGGCCGCCTGTTCCGGCCCCGACCACGATTGGCGGCTGCGTGCGGATACAGCATGGACGATGCCGCTTTTCAAATGAGCTACAAGCAGATCTGTGGTTATCTGCCTGATTGAGAGAGACAGATTACGTCTTCAGAATGGAGACCGGACTCCTGGATCAGGTCAAAGAGGGCGCGATGGTACGCCCGCTGAACGGCTTGCACGGCTCCCCTTCGATCATCAGCTTCGTATAGAAAGCGCGGTTCGGCAGGTTGAGCAGATCGAGTATTTCGAATGTCGGCTGCAGCTCGCGCGCCATCACCGACGCATCCTCAGGTCCCAGCCGGAACGAGACCAGGGTGCCCGCATTGCCCAGCACGGCGTGGCGCACGTCATCGTCGAGCTGGAACAGATGCTGGTGCGCCAATGTCAGCCCGACGCCATATTTGCGCAGCTCCGGCATCATCGTGGCGAAGGCGAGCGTGGTGAACGTCTGGAACTCGTCGACATAGAGGAAGAAGGTTTGGCGGGAAACCATGGGCGTTTCCGCGCGGCTCAGCGCGGCCAGGCCGATCGTAGCGACCGAGAGGCTGCCGAGCACGTTGGCGCTATCCTCGCCGAGCCGGCCCTTGGAGAGATTGATGAGCAAAGTCTGGCCCTCGTCCATCGCCCTGCGGAAGCTGATCGGAATCTCCGGCGCGACCAACGCGCGATAGAGCCGCGGATCGGTCAGCAATGCTCCTAGCTTGTTCTGGATCGGCGCCACTGTCTCCGCGCGCCAGCGGTCCTGGTATTTCGCGAATTCGTTCAGCCAGAAGGCCCGCACCACGTCGTTGTGGATGGAATAGATTACACTCTTGCGGAACTCCTTGTCGGCATAGAGGCGGAGGATGTCCGGCAGCACCGAACCCTCCCGCTCGATCAGGGCATAAAGGCTGTTACGGAGGACATGCTCCATGCGCACGCCCCACGCGTCGGGCCAGAGCTTCCTCAGTGCCTCCAGCACTCCCGACACGGCGAGTGGCACCTTGTCGTCGCGCACTCGGCGCAGCGGATTGAACCCGAAGGGCTGGCCGGTCGCCGCCGCGTCCCAATAGAATGCCGTGCGACCGACTGCCTCGGCATGATCCCGCAACCGTTCCGCCAGGTCGCCATGAGGGTCGATAACGCACAGGCCGCGGTCCGCTTCCAAATCCTGGCGCGCCAGTGTTTCCATCAGTGTCGACTTGCCGGTCCCGGTCCGGCCGATCAGGTAGATGTGTGACAGACGGTCGGGTTGTCGGATTCCGAAGCGTATGTGTTTGCTCCGGTGGTTGGTCTCGCCGAAATAGGAAACATCCATGCTCCCAGCATGAGGGGAGAACGGTCCCGCGCACGGCGTCACTTCATGCCTGGCGCGCATATCGGGCATACAAAAAGGCAGGTGGCGCGAGGCCACCTGCATAAGTTCGTTCATTCCGCGGCGATTGCGTCCGGTTCGGCCTCCGCTTCCTCGGCCTGAGCCTCGCCGGCGATCTCCTCTTCGGCTTCCGCCGCTTCGGTTCCGTCCGTGTCGGCCTCGGGCTCTTCGGCGTCGCTCTTCGCCGGCGCCTCCTTGTACGCGGTCGCTGGGAACAGCAGCCAGCGCGGTACCCACCTCTCGACCTTCGTCCGCCCGTTCTCGCCCGCTAGGCAGTCGCGGATGATGGACTTCATTATCTTGCCTGTCGCGCCGGCATTGGCCGCCGCCGCTTCTGGCCCGGCCACCTCCGTCAACAGGATGGTCAGCACCTGTTTGTCGCGGAGGAGTGTGAAAAAGGCCTCGTCCGCCTGCCACAGGTCCGCCATGTCGACCTCGAGGTAGAAGCCGAGCACGTCGATGGCGTCGCTGCCGGCCTCGAGCGTCTCCCCCATCACCACGGCCGCGACCGTCGCCACCTCCCGGTCGGATAGCTCCACCAGGCGGTGGAACAGCACCATCATGTCGGCGCGGCGGCCCGTGCGGACCGCATTGGGCGCCTCGGCGTCCAGCTCCACCAATGCGAGTACCGCCCGGCGCTTCTCGTCGAACAGCGCCTCGCCCGATGAGGTCTCGACGCTTTCCGCGATGGCCGGACTCTCGGCCCGCTGGGAGTCGGCCTGCACATTCCAGTGCCCTTGACTGGTGAGCGCGTGCGCGATCAGCAGCCTGAGGGCGATGTCGGGATGCTCGGCGAGCCTGGCCCGCACCGCCGCATGGCGATGGAGGTCGAGATAGTTGCGCAGCGTCGACATGAGCTCGGGCCGTTCGGCCTTGGTTCCACTTTCGCCTCGCTCCTGCCGGTCCGCCTTAGAGGCTTCTGGGCGGGGGATCAGCCCTTCGAGGATGTCCACCTCGCCGCGTTGGGAGAGGAGGATATAGACCCTCCCGCCCCGGCTGCGGCCGCGCTTCTCATATTCCCAATGCGGGAAGCGATGAGCGGCCTCGATCAGCTCGACGCCCGTCCAGCCCGCCTCGAGATAAGCTTGGCGCTTCGCCTCGACGGCCTCGCGCTGCAGCTTCCAGAAGGCTTCAGGATCGGCGAAATAGCTGTCGTCGCCGAACAGGTCACTGATGATCGGCCCAGTATAGAGGGCCAAATCGAACAGGGCCGCCTTTGTCGGGATCGTCTCCCCACCGCAGAGCCATTCCTTCAGGCGGCTGCCCGTCGGGGCATAGGCGTCGGGGCTATCGTAAAGTTGCAGCCATTCCTTCTGCTGCGTCTTGGTGGCCATAGTGAGGTGCCGGATGGTGGCGGCGTCGATCAGCTCCTGCCGGTAGAGCGTGCGGATACGGGGCAGGAGGTTGCCGAGCGCGAGGATGCGCGCGACCAGCCGTTCGGTGATGCCGAAGGTGGCGGCGATATCCTCAACGTTGCGGCCTTCCTTCACCAGGCGGGCGAAGGTCTCCCATTGCGTCACCTCGTCCGGGCTTAGCCGGGCAAAGTTCTCGATCAGCGAGGCCTCCAGTGCCGCGGCATTGTCACCGGAGTCCATGATCGCGCAGGGCAGAGGCGGGTCTTCGCCCGTTTCCTCCGCGACGGCGCTGGCCGCATAATAGCGGCGCCGACCAGCGATGATCTCGTAATTGCCGGTCTCTTCCGTGGGCCGGACGAGCAAGGGCACGAGAATCCCGCGGGTGCGGACCGAGGGCAATATGGCAGAAATGTTGGGGGCCTTGCCCCTGGCCCGCATGTTCATGCCCGACACAGTCAGGCGGCTGCGGTCGATATGGTTCAGTCTCACCTTGGTCACTCCATGCTTGCCGCCCGTCGGGCGGCGTTGTCGAAGTGCCGGTGCGAAAGGATGAGGCTCGAAAGAGCAGTCCTTCCGCCCGGCGTGGTGCGACGGAGGCGGGGGTCCGTCGCTCCACGCCGGGCGGGAGGGTCTGCGCTCAGTCTGGCGCGGGCGCGCACGGCGCGCACGGCGTCACTTTATGCGCGGGGCGCATATTTGGATGGGGCTGGCGGTAAGAAAGCAGCCTTCCGGTGGGGAAGGCTGCAGGAAGTTCAGGGCGCTGCGGCCAGATCATGCAAATAGGTGGCGGCCTTATCGGCGAGCCGGGAGGCGATGAAGATCGCTTTGGGATCGTCCTTCAGCAGTTCCAGCCAGTGCGCGACGTAAGCGGCATGGTCCGGACGCGGCTCGTTGCTGACCCCCAGATCGGCGCAGAGATAGGCGGCGCCGATCTCGGCGACGAGTTCCTCCGCGGCATAGCTCTTCTTGTCGAAGGCGTCGCCGAACCCGCGATCCAGCCGGTGTCTTGCGCCGGTCCAGTGGACATGCTCGTGCAGCAGGGTCGCCGCATAGGCCTCGGTCGCCGAGCTGGTAAGCGTGCCGACAAACGCATCGATCGGCGGCATCTCGATCAAATCCTCGGGGATCCGGTAGCAGGCCTCGTTCCCGCCGTGACGGATATTCGCGCCGCAGGCATGAACAAGGGTCTGAACCGATAGGATCGCGCTGGCCGAGCCATAAGGATAGAGTCGGACCGGCGGCTCCCAGCCATCGACCTGGTCGGCGTTGAACACGCGTGAGGCGCGGGCGACGAGGCGGATGCGGCGGTTGTCGCCATCCTCACCATCGGCTTCGCCATCCGCTTCGTCCCGATCGAGCTGCTTGAAGAAGACGATGGTGGACGCCTTCTCATCGCGGCGGACCTGGCCGCCGGCCTGCTGCCACTGCTTGTAGGTGGCCCACCAGCCGGTCGTATATCTCGCCAGGCACGCCTCCGCCCACAGCGCCAGCACGTTCACGCCATGATAGTCATTACCGGTGCAGGCATTTTGGGGGCGAGCGAGATTGCTGCCATGCCAGGGCATGATCCAGGTCCCGGCGCCGCGCTCGATGGCGGCAATGATCTTGTCCGTGATTGTCCGATAGACGTCGGTCCGGGTCTTGGTGTCCGGGTCTGTCCTTGATGGAATGTCCATGAGATCCTCCACGCGCAGGGCGGGAGCGTCGCGGGCATGCGGCGCTCCCGGCTGCGCGGGAGGTCCGGTCTCAGCATGAGGCTGCGGCCCGGAAACCGCGCGGCGTCATTTCATGCGCGGAGTGCATACTGCGCGGGCAAAAGGGCAGCTCTTCGCAAGGCAGAGCTGCCCGGGTTCCAACACAGGCTTGATAGGCGCCGCTCAGTCCCGGCGCCCGCAACCAGTCTCGCGGGCCGGCCGGCGGCACAAGGCGTCACATCATGCGCCCGGCGCATAGTTCGCAGCTCGAACTGTCCATCATAATGTGCGGATTTGCGAGGTGTCTCAAGGTGACCTTCGCAGCGTCCTCGAACACGTCTAGCACCACTGCCGTGTGGGATTTGATAGGTCCACGCGAAATGCCGCGCGGTGACGAAACCTCCCAGGCGGCGAGCCTTGCCCTATATCTCGACGTAGCCTGGGAGTGTCCGGGCGAGATCTGAGAAGGCTTCCACCGGATCGGCGCCGAGCGCCTGCATGATCGCGAAGAATTCGATGACATCGACACGCCGTTCGCCGCGCTCGAAGTACGACACGAAGGGCTGTGGTCGACCGAGCCGTTGCGCAAGCTCTGCCTGGGAAACCCCCGCGGCACGGCGCGTCCTTACGAGAAGGTCAAGCAATTGCCGGTAGGGCTCGGTGAAGACGGATTTTGGCACGCACACCTAGGAGATTGGCGAAGCGTCCTTCCGCTACATATGGTTTTCGGATATATGATCTTCATATATCACCCGTGATCATGGGGAGGGCGAAGTGATGCTGAAGCACGCGTGCCTAGGGACTGCTGTCTTAGGGATCTTAGGAGCATGTGGCGGGCCGTCAGTGCCCTCGGTTCAGCAAAACACCGCGCCTCAAACCAATACAGCCTCAGCTCCTGCAGCCGGGCCAGTGGCTTCGGATGATCGAGGGGCCGATTTCGCTGTACAGGGCTACTTTATCGGAGAGGCGATGGGCCAACGCGATTTCCTGGTGCAGGCTCCTTCAGGCTGGGGAAGGCAGCACCTTTGCACCGAGGTGTTCAGGATCGGCGAGACGCGGATTGTAGACACCATGATATCTGGGCAAACCGCCCGGGTTCGGTATGCGACCCCATTTACGGCGCTGCGCCCGGCGCCTCCGACATTGGGGCGGTCGGGCGACTGGTTTCCAGTCGCGCAGTGCTTGAACATTGTCGATGATGGCCAGTGGTCGACCGGGAGGACCATGGACTCATTTACCGAGGGTTACTTTGAGCGCTGGGAGTCGGGTTGGCGCATGACGCGCGACCCACGAAGGCCCTAGTGGAGCCACCCCGTGCATGCCGAGCAACTGCACACAAAAACCTTGAGACGAGCGATGTGCAGTGCTTTGTTTCGAATGGTCAGGATCGGTGGGATTCGGGGGCAGATATGAAGCGCAAAGGCATCCTTATCGCTTGGACAATCACGGTCTCAGCATTCGCTGCGATATCCGTGGGTGCTTCGGAGACTGCAACCTTCGTATACGACGCGCGAGGCCGACTGGTGAAGGTTGAGCGTAGCGGCACAGTCAACAATGGTGTCACGGCCGAGTATAAGTATGACAAGGGCGACAATCGAATAACCGTGAACACGGTGACGCCCAAATGATCGTGGCTGTAGGGCAGCGGCCGGCGGGAGCAGGTGGTAGCATAGCCCTTAGCCCTAAAGGTCGGTGGCGCGTTGCTCTTTCGCTCTTCATAGGATCTTTTGTCGCTTCAGCGGCTGCGGCACAGCCGCTCGAAGTGCCGACCGTTCTCTCACCATTGCAGGTTGCGACGGACGATAACGGCGTAGATGTGACGACCGGCAAAACGACGATCGCTGGTCCGACGCTCACGGTGCCTGCGGCGCCAAACCTAAACTTCGATCGCGTCCAGAATGCCGCGCCGTACGTCAGAGGACGCGTGACTGGTGGACCGGGCCAATTGCCAGTCGGCAATTACTCGCTTCAGCTCGGCGCTGCTGCGTCGGAGTCTTTTGTATGCAGTGACGTGCAAGACTGCGCCAGCATAACCGGCACCGGATCAACTTTCCGTCCTCAAGGAATGAACTCGTACCGCTATCGGCAGGCGGGGACGGGAGCGATCTTCACCTTCAACCTGATGCACGTGAACAGCGGCGGGTCGCCTCGAAATATCCAGTACTATGCTACGAGCATCGGCTATCCGAATGGCGAAGCGATAAGCTTTGCTTACGATCCCGCGCAGCATTTAGGCACAACGTACTATCGGCCGATTACCGTCACGAGCAATCGCGGCTATTTCATCTCGCTAACCTACAAGGGCAACGACTTCGCGGGTGATCCGACCGCATGGTCGAGCGTCGCCACCGCAACGCTTCATTCGAGCGCCGCGCCGGGAACGGCGCTGAGGCGGCTGACCTATGGCAGCGCCGGCAGCGTTGTGGACAGCGGTAGCACAGTCTCGGATACCACGGACGACCGAACGTATGTTTGCTCAAGTTGTGGCGGCACGCTCGGCATCGACGTCGAGGCGCCAACTGGTACGCTGCAGCTCCCGGGCGAGAGTTCTCCCTCCATCCTGGCCGCGCAGCATGCCGCTGCCCCGGTGATCAGCACGGTAACCCATGACGGCGTGTCGTGGACCTACAGCTATCAGAATCTGCGACAGTTGCCGGGAAGCTTCACCTGGCTGTTTGACGGGATGACGGTGACCGGCCCGAACGGGTTCAACCAGACGTACCAGATGTCACAAGGCGGCACGCTGAACGCGCAGTTTAATGTCATGACTGGAGTGGAAGACTCGCTGGGGCGGGATACGCTCTATCAGATCGACTGGGCGACAAACCGCGTGATCCGCGTCACCTTTCCCGAAGGCAATGCGGTGAGCGTGGTGTATGATGACGCGGGAAATATTATCTCACGCACTATGCACGCGAAGCCCGGTAGCGGCCTCGCAAACATCACTGACACGGCGAACTTCACCCTCGAGCAAAACCCCAACTTGTGCGGGATCTCGTGCTGGCGTCCGAGTTGGCGACGCGATGCACTGAACCGTCAGACCGATTATGCTTACAACGCGAACGGCCAGCTCATTGAGCAGATCGAGCCAGCGGATGCCAACGGGGTCAGGCGACGCACAATCATTGAGTATAGCGATTCCCCCGCAGGGATCAGCCGGCCTACCGTGACGCGGGTTTGCGGCGTCGGCACGACGTGTGGCACCAATCAAGAAATCCGCAACGAATACGTCTACTGGGACACAACACCCGATCACGCTGTGTGGGTAAACACGTCGCTTCCGCGCATCGTTCGTCAGGTCGATGCCGCCGCAGGACAGGTGATCGAGACCCACTACACCTACGACGTTGAAGGGCGCCTTTTGGCGGCTGACGGGCCATTGCCCGGCCTGAGTGACGCGACCTATAATCGTTATGACGTCTTCGGTCGCAGGATCTGGGAGATCGGTCAGCTCGGCGCAAACAGCGTCAGGAATGCACGGCGCTTTACCTATCGCAATTCCGACGACCGGGTAACCCTCACTGAATTCGGGTGGATTCCGGACGCGAGCAGTTCGGCGCTGACGGTGATCAATCAGCAGGTCTATCAATACGACACGCGCCGCAATGTTGACCTCGAGACCGTTTCGGGAGGGGGGACGACCTTCAGCGTCGTACAGCGCACGTTCGATTTGCGGAACCGGCTCGAATGCGAGGCAAGGCGGATGAATCCGGCCGCCTTCACTTCGCTACCGGCGAGCGCCTGCACGCTCGGCGCGCCGGGGAATGGCAATAACGCTTTTGGGCCCGACCGAATCACCAGCAATGTCTATGACGCCGTCAGTCAGCGGTTACAGGTTCGCGACAGCGTCGGTACTGCGGCCGAAGGGGCGTCTGCAACCTGGGACTATAATTCCAACGGCCAGATCACTACGATAATAGATGGCAACGGCAACCGTGCTGTCCTCCGTTATGACGGCCATATGCGCCAAGATCGCTGGACTTTTCCATCCACGACCCGGCCAACAGCTTATAATGACGCGACGCCCGCCTCGGCGCTTTCGACCGCAGGGAGTGTCAATCCCGACGACTATGAAGGCTATGCCTATGATGCGGTCGGCAATCGCATTTCGCTGAGAAAGCGTGATGGACTGACGCTGACCTATCAGTACGACAATCTCAACCGTATGGTTTTGAAGATCGTACCCGAGCGACAGGGCCTCGACCCGTCTTTTACCCGCGACATCCATTACGGCTATGATCTGCACGACGCGCAGCTTTTTGCTCGCTTCGATAGCGCGGGCCCGGGCGCCGAAGGGGTGACTAACGGGTATGACGGCTTCGGGCGCCTGACATCGAGCACATTGCTGATGGACGGAGCGAGTCGCACTTTATCGTACCAGTATCGTGAAGACGGGGCTCGGACGCGCGTGACGCATCCGGATGGCATTTTCTTTCCCTATGCTTACGACGCTGCTCAACGGCTGACCGGAATCCGCGACACGTTGAACAGTCAGCTGGCCAACTTTTCTTACGACACCGCGGGCCTGCCAAATGGCATCGGGCGGGTCGGG
Organism: Allosphingosinicella sp.; assembly: GCA_035502235.1. Classification (GTDB taxonomy): domain Bacteria; phylum Pseudomonadota; class Alphaproteobacteria; order Sphingomonadales; family Sphingomonadaceae; genus Allosphingosinicella. Next base: position 85,961 of record DATJUQ010000044.1, on the reverse strand, counting down.
TCGTCGAGCGGGCTCATTCACCGAGCCGACGGGTCGTTGAATAGCCTTTCGCATTTTATCGGGGCCGGTCGAGATGTGCTCTGGAACTTCGCACATAATCCGGCCCTGCAGATCGCCACGCAAACCCGCGATAACGACGCTTACGCTTGGACGGGTGCGACTACGGCCAGCCTCGACTACAGTACCAACGGGCTTAACCAGTACCACCTGGTCGAAGGTATCAGCCTCACCTACGACACCAACGGAAACCTCGCCTCCGAAGGGTCGCGCACCTTCACCTATGATGTGGAGAATCGCTTAGTAGGCTCATCCAACGGCGTGACGTTGCGCTACGACCCGCTCGGCCGATTATATCAACTGGCGGAAGCGGCGGGCACGAACCGGTTCCTGTGGGATGGCGATGCCTTGGTACTCGAATACGATATCGCCGGCACTGTCTCCGCGCGCTATGTCCACGGCACGGGCGCGGACGTCCCGCTGATCTGGTATGATGGCGCTGCGACTGCCACTACGGATCGGATCAGCCTGCTGGCCGACCATCGAGGCTCAATCGTCGCCACAGCGAGCAGCGCGGGTGTGCGGCTCGACGTGAATGCCTATGACGAATATGGGGTGCCGGCGACAGCTAATACCGGAAGATTCGGCTATACAGGGCAGATCTGGCTCGCTGACCTCGGGATGCACCATTACAAGGCGCGCATCTATGCGCCGGGGCTCGGTAGGTTCCTCCAGGTTGACCCCATAGGGTATGAGGATCAGATCAATCTGTATGCCTATGTCAGGAATGATCCTGTCAACTTGTCAGATCCGACGGGAGAAGAGACCCCGCAACTAACCAGACAGGGATTGGCAAACATCGCCGAAGATAATCGCCGGCATCCTCCGCCTCCCTGGATTATCGAAGCCGCCTATTACGTGCCTATCACAGGCACAATGTTAAGATTCTTTGAGGGCCTGGCAAGCGTTGCCGGGTGGAGAACGGACTCCATAGGCGGGCCAGCCTTGCCGGGGCGGGTGAGGATGCCCAATGTGGCGCGCCCACGACGAGGCCCGCCCCCCCAATTTGCCCGCGGCCAGGATGCGGAGGATCGAACCCTCGCGCGACTTGGTCTCACAAAAAACACGCGGTCAGTTTCTACCTCTGAAGGTAGTTCGACCCCCGATGCGCTCACGCCGACAGCGTCTATTGAGATCAAAGACGTTCAACGAGTGAGTTTGACCCGGCAAATACGTATCCAGACGGAAGCTGCGCGCGAATCTGGGAGGCAATCTGTGCTCATTACGGGGCGGCATACTCGTGTGTCGAGGCAAGCAGAGGCTGCTTTCGATCGTATCATCCGCGTTGACGATCTTGGCCCCCGCACACCCCTTGGCAGTAGAATTAGAAGATAGCTGGGATAGGATTACTTATGAGTAAAGAGATGTTAGTCCAGGCATTTATCGATGCTGATTTGATTGGCAACTTCTTAGAAGAAATGCGTGCTAATACGGTTGGCCAGAATACACTATCTTTCCTCGAAGGAGAAGACGGGCCAGAAATGAAGGTTGATTCGTCCAAATCTAAAGAATTCATTGGAGCAAGGGTTGAAGGTCGATCAGGATTTTTTGTAAAAACTGCACAAGCGTTGATGTCACTTTCTCCCCGACAAGGTGGTGTCTGGAGGGTTGCAGCTTTTGATTTAAGTGAAAAGGTTGCTATCGAGATAATAGAGACTCTGCGCCTGTTCCCCGTCGAATTCGCTTTCGCATGCACTTGGGGGGAATTCATACAAAAGAACAAGTTGGTTATAGATTCCCAATACGGCACGGAGGAGTCTTGGGTAGGTCTAAACTACAACAACTATATCCCCGGAATATATTGGAAAACTCTGATTAAAAAAAATCTTCTAAATAATAATTTAGAAAGCGAGCACTACAATGTAAGCTTTGATGCCTATAGTATTTATCTTGAGAGGCAGAGTAGAGCTGATCAATGGCATGCGTCTGATTCGAAAAGCATCGCTGACGCATTTATTATCCCGATTTTCGATAAAGAAAATGTAGAGAAATCTCTTATTGGAGTGAATAATTTCTTAGATATATCCGATCAACTACGTAGATGGGACTAAATGGCGATTGCTATATCTATTATAGCAGGCAGAGTTCATTTTGGATCGGCAAGCACGTTCTACGCGTCGGGTTACGGATGATACACCGGGTCGAGGGCGGTATTCAACACATGAGCCAATCGTACGCCGGCTTGCTGCAGCCGCAGCGTGACCTCGTCCTTGAAGCCGTTCACGTAGCCGTCGGTGACATCTACCGTTCGGGAGGAAGCTTCCGTCAAAACACGCGACGACGGACCATACCAGCACTCCTGTCCTTCATGGTCAAAGCAGTATTGAACGTCCGGCCGCAAGGCTATTACCCAGCTCTCAGCCGCCCATTGCCACGGCTCTTGGCTCGCCAACCACATTGCGGCCTGTGCTGCAGTGATGACGCCCTCGAGTTCAGTGCCGGCGATACGCGCATTAGACCACTGGTTAGAGGAGGTAGTTGACGGGAGTGGCCCGCTCGCCGGGCGAAGGTCTCTGAACACGCGCTCGACGATGCACCGGTCCCAGACTGAGTGCAGGCCGCCGTCGCCGCAGACGCCGGTTGTACGGACACCGCTGCCTCCACGGTCGTCTTCGAACGAGACATGCAGCGGTTGGTGGAGGTCCCCCACCCAATGCCCGAGGTAGAAAAGCGCGGCGCCGCGGCGAATGTCGCTGGCCCAAGGGGCGGTCAGGATCGCGAGGTCATTGTCGATCGCGGAGTAGATGCACAGAATCCCCGGCGCGCAAAGCGAGTTCTGCGTGACCTGCCTGAGCGCCCGGTCGTAATTCACATAATGCTCGGAATCCCGGTCGTGCGGGTTGTCGGGGAAGGTGCAGGCCTGAGCGAACGTGGGATAGGGTCCCTCGCGAGGCGTGTTTCCGAATTTGCCCCAAGGCCCGTTCCTAACGAGGTTGTCGACCGCTGTGCGTGCGGTGTCGGTCAGCCGCTCATATGCAATCTGGCAGACGGTTGCGTGCCCCGGATTGCTCCAGGCCTTTGACTGCGAAGGCCAGAACAGTACGGCCGAAAATAGCGCGGCGATGATCCAGCGCATAATCCCCTCCCTCTGTTAGAAGCATAACTTATAGCACTCCCTCCGAAATTAGCCGAATAGCGAATATCGTGCAGTTGCGGTATAATAACGTCCTATGTATCTGTTCGCCATTTTCTAGCAGTCTTGAGCCGGAAATGAAGGAGGGGGATATGAAGAGACTCGCCTGGATCATTCTTGCCATCGGCGGCGCCTCAGCAACGCCAGTGGTCGCGCAATCTGATGCGCAGATCCGCCAACGCATCATTCGGGAGTCCATCGCGAGTTATCCCGGCAGTTGTCCCTGCCCCTACAATGTCGATCGAGGTGGGCGGAGCTGCGGCCGGCGCAGCGCCTATAGCCGCCCAGGCGGCTACGCTCCACAATGCTATCCGCGGGATGTGAGTGCCGCGGAGGTCCAAGCCTGGAGACGTGCTCGCCGGTGAGCCGATACTCGTAGACGGGCACGGGGACCGCTAGCCCTTTAGGTCGACCCAGGCTGAGCTAGGCTCGCCGCTGCGATCAACCGGTCGACTGGCAAGGCAAGCGGAAGAAACTAATCGGGGGTCTGAATGACTTAGATTGAGCTACCTCATTGGCTCAGACTTTCGGGTCTGGAGGTGGACAGGACCGGGTTACGGGGCGACTCGAGCCCGGTCCGCAGCCGTCAAGGAGCTAGATCTCTAGGTGAAACTTGAGACTTCCTTGATTAACTAAACTCAGTAAAAGCATGTCTCTTCGAAGTAGGGCAGTTGATGATAAAGCTTGGTGTATAGTCGCCGGACATAAGCTACTTTTCGCGACGGGCTACCCCCTTGTGAATTAGATTAGGCCGCTATCAAGACAGCTCAGTGGCGCTGATCCTAACGGATGCTACTGCCTTGCTTCTAATTCTCGATGCCCTTGAGCCGGAGCCAAGCACTCCGGGTATCCCGAGGGCATGAGGACGTGAGGGGCTCATCGGAGCGTTCTACATTCCTCCAGGGTGCATACACGCCAGACGCTCGATAAGCGCGCTAGCTGGCGCCTGCTGCCCCCGCGCCAGCCCCGGAGTCCTAAGAAGGAATTGGTGCAAAACCCGAATCCGGCGTTCACCGCGTCATGCGCGATCTTAGTCGGTGGCTGAGTGGCTCCGCTGCTCGCGGGCGTTGCCGCCCGGGGGAGGGGTGTTTGGGGTCGGGCAGGCCACGAAAGCCCTTAATCGACGGAACCCTTGCGAACGACGACCGGCTTCGTCACCTGTCCGCCGCGAGCATCGGCACCAGCTCCCACGACATCGCGACGATAGGGGAAAAGGACTGGCGCCGGGATATCTTGCATTGGGTCGCCACCACCCGCGACGGCCGATGGCTCAGGTGCGAGGCCGGGACGGGAAGCGCCATCTGCTCGCCCCATTTGCCATAGCTTACAGTATCGCCGTTTGCGGATCGGGCGGTATCGCGCTGGGCATTAGCTAGGTCAGTTACACTACCCGGCAATCGGGAGTGTTTGCTCCCGGCGGGTCGGGAAGATCGAGGGTCGGTCTCGTTGCCTTGAGGGCCGTCGGCAGGGCCGGGAAAGGATCGACCCCGGTCCGACGCGTCAGATTGGCGATCGAAAGGATCGTGCAGCGCGAATTTTCGGTGTTGGTCATCAAGTAGCCGAGCGCAATGTTCAGCGAGGGGATGAAGATCGCCTTGTATATGAAATCGGGGATGGCGATGCGGGTTGGATCTCCACGCCTCGGCCCCTGCTTGGTGCTTGCCATTGTCGGCGGGTTGGCCCTGAAAACCGTTCCAGTTACGACGAAAATGACATCGACATCCCGGACGAGTGCGTAAAACGGCCTAAGTAGAGTCTCGCTTTCTACCTTTGGGCACGCCAAGACGAAGTTGTCCGGAGACCGCATAGGCTTCGAATGGGCGGCTGCGGAACAAGCCCGACTCAGTGCAGTGTCTCCTCGCGGATCTCATCACACCCGCCCCAGCAGATCATGTCACCATCGCCCCAAAGCGCGGCAGGCGGTTCACCAAAATAGCGGGCGTAGAGCTTCCGCGTTCTGTCGTAATCAGCCGCCAGTTCGGCCTTGTTGGCGGGGAGGACCGGATTGTGGTGCAGGTATGAACCGAACACCTCCGAGCAGAACCGCCGATAAACCTGCGTGTGCAGGATGAAGTAATGCCATAAGCCATCGATCCGCTCGCCGATCACGAGCCTATGCTGTGGGTTCGGCTCGAGCAGAGCCAGCGCAAAAAAGCGCTTCACCTCACGGCTAACAGCTTCGTGGCCGCCGCTCGTGCCCGGGAAGTCCACCTCCATTCGGGCTTGGGCCGGTGATAGATCTAGGTCGTCTATCGCCTGCAATCGATGCAGTACGTCCGGGGATACATTAAGGAATTGTCCGCATTCTACCAAGGCCGCAGTCATCTCGCCTCCTTTCGGCGCTCGACTCCACTCCCCTGTTGGACGGCGGAATATAGCTGAGCGCGCGGCAAACGGCAATCGAATGCTACTATGGTTCCATGTACCCCTCGCGCCTCTACATGGTGAAACAGGGAATGCTTCAAGAGGTCCAGGACTGGATGCTAACCCTCAGCACCGTCCGACGAGAGGAGGCCTTGGCTACTTTCCAATACGAGGACGTAGACCGCGAGATTTTTGTACTCTTCCGGGGCTTCGGCGGCGAGTACTACGCTTTCGGTTTCAACTTAGCCGGCGAGGCCTATCGGCCGGGCGATCCTGACGTGCTTATCAACCGAGAGCATCTGGCCATGAAGAAGGCCTGCTTGGAGCCCATTTCGGCAAAGGGCGAGGTGTTTCTCGATCTTAAGCGCCGCCGAACTTAGGGACTTAAGGGACTTCCTGGGGCGTCCGCAGCTTCACCCTGTCCCAGGCGTTTGATGAGCGCCTTGGCTCGCGCCTGCCTCCGGCGCGCGAACTCCGAACTGTTCGACACGACCACCTTACGGTCGAAACCGACCCTACGCACGTGATGGATAAACTAGCATAGAGGATCTAGGCTAGACTGGCTTCGACGAACATCGGATCAATTTCCGGACGCCGTCGAGCCGCCTAGTTCGAACTGCCACAATATCCGGGCATCTATCATTCTCGATCGCCCACTTACGAAGCTCAGCGAACGGGCTGAGCATAGCAATCTCAACCTCTTTTCCTCGTCCCACCAGGTTCGAACATGTGGTTTGGAGGATTTCGCGTCGATCGTCGTCAGATCCTTCAATGTAGCTTAGGTAGGCGGCGAAACCGAGTTCGAACCTTTCCGCCAACATTTCCAGATTTGTCGACTCTGCGCGGTCGGCTTCGGGATCAGTCAGTTCCAGTCTACGGGTCAGGAGCGCCTTCCGCCGGGCGTCGTGAGCCTCCCTATCGATCAGTCCATCAAGGAGCGCATCCGTGAGCCGCTCGAGCCGCTGTTCGACGAGGGCAAGCTCACGTGCCCGCTTTTGTGCGCGGGCAGCGACTGCGGCAGTTGCGCCTTGCGCTTCTTCTGCCAGCAACTCCCTGAAGTCCCCAACGTCCTCACTGTCCAATTGGAGGGGCCAGAGAGCTTGCCTCACAGCCTCGTCGATGGCCTCTTCCTTCAGTCCGGCGCCGGGGCAGGCGTACGAGTGGCAGCGGTAGTAGACATGTCCCTTCTGGCGCTCCCCAGTCAGCGACCGGCCGCAGAAGCCGCACTTGAGCAGGCGCCGAAAGACGAACCGGTTCTTCTGCACGCGCGGGTAGTGGCGGCCGCTCATGATGTCCTGGACGCGATGATAGGTCGCGGGCGAGATGAGCGGCTCATGGTTCCCCTGGAAGACCTCGCCGGTCGAGTGGAGGCGCATCAGGCCCATGTAGAACGGATTATGGAGCATATGCGTCATATGGCTCTGGACGAGGGGCTTTCCCGCACCGGTGGTCAGGCCCCGGCCGGCCATCTCGCGGCAGAGAAGCGGGATTGAGTACCGACCGGTCGCATAGAGGTCGAAGGCCTCCCGGACGAGAGGGCCGCGTACTGGGTCGATGGCTTTCGGCTTTGCCGGCCCACAGTTGAGGTAGCCGATCGGCGCAGGCAGAGGGAAAAAGCCCTGCTTCAGGCGGCCGTACCTGCCCTTGCGAACCTCGTCCCGCAGGTTGCGGATATAGTCTGCCGCCACCACGGCTTGGATGTCGGCCGATAGGCGTCCGCCCCGGGTAGAAAGGTCGAGGTTGTCGTGGACGAAGTGGACTTCGACGCCGCTGTCCATGAGCTCGCCGAGCCGTGCCCAGTCCCCAAGGTTCCGGGAGCTGCGGTCGATCTTGTGGATGATCACGCCGGCCGCACGTTTGCGCCCGAGGTCTGTCAGCATGCGGTTGAATGCGCGCCGGCCCCGTTTTGCCGCAGTTTCGCGCTCCTCGAACCAGGCGGAGATCTTTAGGTTCGAGCGCCTCGAGAACGCGTCGATGGCGTCACGCTGTTCCTGCAATGATGAGCCGCGCTCGCCCTGCTTCGGGGTCGAGACGCGAATGTACGCGAAATACGACTTCATATCGGTGGGAGACTCGGAATCCTAACCTGCTCCTCCCGTTCGGTCGAATCCCCAGTGGGGATATCGACGAACTTGGCGTTCCCGCCGACCCTGAGCACGATCCTCGCCAGCTGGCGCAGGCGCTGATGCGCATCCGTCCGCTCGTAGGGCGCGAGGCTTTGGCAATGACGGTCTAGGATGCGGTCGGTTGGTCGACATTCTTCGGTCATTCTCCGATTCTGGCTCGGATTGAGAAGACCGAGGAGGCGTCACACTATGCGTGCCGCGCATAGGGTGACGCCTGTTGGCCGGAGGGCGCTAATCGCATCCTTGGAGCATGAGATCACAATCCCGACCCAACCCAACCGTTTCCCGCGTCCTTCCGGACGGCACTATGATAGAGCTTGTTTACCGAGCCGACGTAGAGGCGACGTCCTTCGCTATCCGTGCGCCCGATGATGCTATCCGGATCGAGCCCGATTTTTCGCTACCAACGGGCGAGCGGCTCGTGCCCTATTCCGCGAGCAACGATCTTATCGCTTCCAGATGCGTTCGGCTTCCGGCCGACGTAGCGCCGTTCGCCGGCAAAGCTGAACTCCTTAGGGATCTTCGCGCCTTCATTAGCCGATACGTCGACCTAGACCCCGTCCAAGAAGACATAGCGGCGCACTACGTGCTCCTGTCCTGGGTCAATGACGCCTTCAGCGAGGTTCCTTATCTCCGCTTCCAAGGGGCGTTCGGGTCGGGCAAGACCCGCGCGCTGCTGGTCGTGGGCGAGCTATGCTACAAGGCCTTCCTAGCTTCCGGTGCTTCGACTGTCTCGCCCATCTTCCACATCTTGGACAGGATCGGCAGCACGCTGGTCCTAGACGAGGCGGACGCCCGCTTTTCGGACGCGACCGCCGATCTCACGAAGATCCTGAACAACGGCACCACCAAGGGGCTTCGGGTGCTTCGGACGATGCCCACGAAGCAGGGGGAGCTCAGCCCAAAAGCGTTCAACGTGTTCGGCCCAAAGCTCATCGCGATGCGGGGCGCCTTCGAGGACGACGCCTTGGAAAGCCGGCTTATCACGATTGTCACGGGTCGGAGGAAGCTGCGTCGCGATATCCCGCTCTCGCTGCCGGATGCGATGAGGGCCGAGGCGCTCGCGCTTAGGAACCGCCTGCTCGGGTGGCGCTTCGCGGCGTTCGGCAAAGTCTCGATCGAACCCGGCCGAGCAATTCCCTCGCTTACTCCGCGAGGAAATCAGATGGCGCTGCCGCTCTTCGCGCTCATCGATGACGAGAACCTGAGGCATGCGATTGCGGAGGAACTCGCTGAGGCCGAGGAGTTGACGAGCCATGTCCGCAACAGCCTGCCGGAGGTACGGATGGTCCGTATCCTCGCGCAGATGGCAGGCGCCACGGCGGCGCCCTACATCCCGCTCTCGGCGCTTAGGGATGCGTATAATGAAGGGGAGATTGGCAGCAGCGTTCCCTCGCTTTCGTTCAAGTCGGCTGGCTGGCTCGTGCGCCGCAAGTTGGGATTGAGAACCGTGAAGACACGCGGCGTGTACGTCATCCCTGGCGACCAGTGGGACAAGGTCGCGCGACTGGCTGTTCGATACGGTATCGAACACGAGCCAGCCGCCGGCAGGCCACAAGAAAGAGAGGAGACCGCGGAGGGATCAAATTATACGCCCAGCGTATAAAGTGACGCCTCCCCGACCGGCAGACAGCGCGCAACCATAGGCGCACGGCAATATCCAGCCGCCTTAACCCAAACGCTCTATGCCCACCTTCCGCTCCGTTCGGTTCTATCGAAAGCAGTATTCACTCACGCAGGACGAGCTCGCCATGCTCCTCGACGTGTCGCAGGCCGCGATCTCGCGGCTCGAGAGCGACCCCGAGGGGTTGAGCCTTGAGACGGCGTTCGCGCTCCAGGTCCTGTTCGGGCTTCCGCCAAGCCGGGTCTTCTGGAAGGCCTATCAAGCGGTGGAGGAGGCCGTGATGGCGCGCGCTGCAGCTCTCGACCGCATCCTCCGGGAACGGTCCGATCCCGCCACGCGGCGCAAGCAGCAGCTCCTTGAGGACATGGTGGATCGTGCGCGGCGGGTCACTGAGGACGCATGAAACCGACCCCCGCGCTCACCTTCGCGATGCACGCCACGTCGCGCGGGTTTGGATACGTGGCATTCGAAGGCCCTTTCACCGTGCACGACTGGGGAACGGTTGTCGCGCGGGGTGACAAAAATGCCGTTTGCCTCAGGAAGCTTGAGGCGATGCTCGATCGCTATCTGCCGGAAGCGCTCTTGTTGGAGGCTGCCGGCAAGGGCAGCTCCCTTAGAAGCGACCGTATCGGACGCCTGTACCAGGCTGTGGCGGCCTTGGCCGTATCCCGGTCGATCGACGTCCACGTCTATCCGTTCAAGGACGTGCAGTCGTGCTTTGCCGCGGTGGGCGCCAGGACCCGGCAGGAGATCGCCGAAGCGGTGGCCCGGCATGTCGACGCGCTCGGCCCACACGTGCCGAGGCCTCGGCGGGCTTGGCACAGCGAACACCGTCGCATGGCCGTATTTTGCGCGGCCGCATTGGTTCAAGCTCATTTTAGATACGGCGCATCCCGGCTATTCGACGACCTAAGCCGATAATACGACCGAACTAATGTGCGGCTATGACGTCAAGAAAAAATATCAAAAAAATGTGAGACATTCCGCATTGTTTCGATTCAATGCTTGATACTTCTGGTGAAGCTGTGTTCTTTTCTCTTGGGGGATTTGGATGCAGCTTAAGCTTAGACGGTCGCAGCGCGACGGCGGTATCTTTCTCAACACCGCGATCTTTTGCCTCGACGCGCGGGTGGAGTTCACAGCCGAGGAGGACCGCAGGCTCAACCGCTACAAGCTCCGCAATCAAGTCATCTACAACAGCGATGCCTCGGCGCGCCTGTTGGCACGGTCCGAGGCACAGCTGGACGGGACGGTTCGCGGCAGCCTTAAGAGCTTCGTCTTGGCGGCACGTGCGGCGTTGAAACTCAACATCAGCATCGCGACCCTTGAGCGCGGTCAGCACGTGGAATGCAAGGGCCTCGACGAGCTCCTGGGCGCAGAAAGTGCCATTATGGAGGCGTGTGAGAACCTCAAACTCTACCTCGACACGGCGGCCACTTTCGACGGGCGCGAAGCCCTCTACGAGTTCGAGGCGGACGGGCCCAAGCTAATGGCCCATTCAATGACACCCCCGCCCGCCCTTGTCGTCGAGCCGAGCGAGGCCCTCATTCCCCCTGCACCTGTGGCCGCGGCCGCCATTCTGCCGCCGGCTTCCCCGGCCGGGCCAGAAGGGGCTTTGGTCGGCGAGGCCCCCGACGCGGCGATGTCAGGGCCCGAGCAGACTGGCGCCTGGTCCGGCCTCGACTATCGGCAAAAGCGCGCGATTCTCATTGTGGGCGCGCTGGTCCTGTTTCTGATCCTCGTCCGGCTTGCGATCCGCTAGCCATGCCGGGACCCTCGACCTATGTGCCGCTGACCCGACGCTTCACGAACGAGCACGCGCGTGAGCTCCGCGAGACGCGGGAGCTCTATACCCTGGTCATGACGGAGGGCGCGTCGGAGACGCCGGCCACCATAGGCCGGCGCGTATTGCCGCACTTTGACGGGCTTCCGGGACCTTTGTTCCGCAAGGTAGCCGGCGTGCTGTTCGACCTCATCGTCGCGGAGCCGTACTTCGTGGAAATCCCGCCGCCAGACCTCGAGCGGATGAGCCTCAAGGAATTCGTCGACTATCGCAACCTCCTCCTCGGGAAGCAGTATTTCCTCGCAAACCGGTCGGCGCTCACCGCGCTCTTTGAGGAAGGGCTCGGCCGCATCCTCGGAGGGCTCGCCGAAGTGCTCCCGGAGGCCGAGGAGCCCTCGCCGTTCGTCATACCCCTTGTGTTCGTGCTCCCGGAGCCCGGTCTCCTCATCGACCGGATTTACGCGACGCTCGTCGAGGAACGGTATCTCGACGCCGGGCTCTTCAGGGCCGTGACGGAAGCGATGTACTTGAACCTTTGCCGCGCGTCGGGGCGCGATCCGGGCGAGGCGGGCAGGCGCCCTTGGAAGAACGCCGGTGACAGCCCACTCCCGCTTAATGAGCTCGTCGACGTGTATCTTGCCGGCACCCCATTCCGCGACTTGTTCATGGCGCCGGTTCCACTTCGCTTCACGAACGAGGACCGGTTCAACCACATGCACATCCTCGGCGGCACCGGCGCAGGCAAGACCACGCTCGTCGAGAAGCTGATCCTGAACGACCTTGCGGCGGAAGACTCCCCGAGCCTCGTTCTCATCGATCCGCATTCCGACCTCATCCGCAAGCTTGTGCGATCGGACCTCGGCATCGAGGATCGGCTCGTCTTGATCGACCCTCGGGACATCGCGCATCCGCCGGCGCTCAACATCTTCGACCTGAACCGCAAGCGGCTCGGCTCGTATGACGAGGCGACCCGCGAGCAGGTGACCGCGGGCGTCATCCAGACCTTCAACTATCTGTTCGGCGGGCTCACTAACTTGGCGCTGACCGGGAAGCAGGATGTGTTCTTCCGCTATGTCGCACGGCTGATGCTGTCACTGCCCGAGGTGATGGGGCGTAACGCTACGATCCTCGACATGCTGAAATTGATGTCTGACCCCATCCCTTACGGCGCGGCGATCGAGAGGCTGCCGGACATCCCCCGCGAGTTCTTCCTGAAGGACTTCATGAGCAAGACCTTCGAGCAGACCAAGGAGCAGATCCGCTACCGGCTTCAGGCAATCATCGAGAACCCCACCATGGCGCGGCTATTCACCTCGCCGGAGACCAAAGTCGACCTGTTTGCCGAGATGAACCGCGGAGCAGTCATCCTCGTCGATACCGCCAAGGACTTTCTAAAGGAGAATTCGGCGACGTTCGGCCGGCTGTTCATCTCGCTCGTGCTGCAGGCTATCCTGGAACGCGCGGCTGTCCCCGCCGGGGACCGCAAACCCACTTTCATCTATGTCGACGAGGCTGGCTCTTTCTTCAGCACGAACATCGACGACCTCCTGACCGAGGCGCGCAAATATAAGGCCGGTTTGATCCTTGCTCATCAATATCTCAATCAATGCACGGGCAGCCTGCAGAGCTCGCTCGCCGCCAATACCGGCATCAAGTTCGCCTCGGGCCTGTCCGCCTCAGACGCGCGCGGCATGGCTGCGGACATGCGAACCACGCCCGACTTCATCCTGGACCAGCCGAAGCTGCAATTCGCGGCGCATATCAGGAACGTCACCCCGCACGCCCTGTCGATCCCTATTGCGTTCCCGCCGAGGCTGTCGATGCGGTCCGACGAGGAGCTCGAGGCGCTGATCGACCGCAACCGCCAGCGCGTTGCAGTTTGGCCGGATGCGGTCTATTCCGACCCTGCGTCGGCCGCGGCGGAAGGGCGGACGCCATCCCCGGTGCGGGACGAGGACATTTCGCCGGACTGGTAGCTTGGGATAGACTGAGCGGATCGGCGTTGATGAAAAGAGGCCGGGGCGCGAACCCCGGCCCCCCTTTCCTCCTGAACCGTGAAGGCATTGGCTGCCCCTAAGGTTCAGACGACGCCGCGACGGGTCTCCTTCGCAAGCGGGCGATAGCACCTGAGCGTGCCGAACGGCGCGTCATGAGACGAAGGCGGTCAACGGACCGCCCCTGCTCACCAGCTCGAATGGTAGACGATGTCGGCGCGGGCGCCATCACCAAGCTCCTCGAGTGTCCGGACGATCCAATCGCGCGTCGCCACCACATTCCCCAGGTAATCCTCGTCATACTCCTCGCTGCCGAAGAAGAAGCCGGACTGGGTCGGGAGCAGGGCCTTGGCCACGTTCGGATCCTTGATCACCCTGCCGGGCTGGGTCAGCACCTTGCCCTTGGGGTGAGCCTGGTCATAGACCGTGCCCATATACACTTCTCCGTCGACCAGTTCCGACGCTTCGATCACGCGCTCGCACGCGTCGAGCAGTTCGCTCAGATGATCTGACGAGACATAGTAGGTCGCGCAATTGTCGACGCCGTCCTGGACGTTTTCGACGAACCAGTTGTGGATGTGATTGGCTTTGCGCCAATACATCACCTCTTCTTCCACATAGCCGATGCGCTCGGGGCGGATGTCCGTTGCCGGTTCTCCGCCACGCGTGACAAGCACCGAACAGCGTTCTTCAGGTTGCTGATGGTCCCACTGTTTTACGTAGGTTCTCCTCGCAGCATACATGTCCAATCCCATAAGGAATTAGTTAGGAATAACAGCCTTGCGGCTGACCGGCGGGTTGCGCCGGCGCGATCTTGCTATGCCCATGCGAAGTAGTGCGCAACAGCTCTGTGACGTCTCGGCACGCAACTTTGGGAATGCCGTCCCGATGGACGAAGAATTTGCGGCGGTAGGTGCCAAACGAGGCCGCGTTGGCCGCGACCCAACGGTATGGGCCGCTGCACATATCTCCACGCGTCGATGTCGAGCCTAAATCAGGCCCCTTCACCAGAAACAAAAAAGGCCCCGTAACTTAGCGGCATAAGTCGAGCAGGGCTCTGAGAGTCGAACCTCTATTTGTGAAGGTGGACTCGATCATCCATCGAATCCATGTTAAATAATGGGTGTAGGTTTGTGATGGAAAGGTGTTCCCACGCGAAGGGCACAATGGCAGAACTTCAGGAACTTAAACTTTACCCGCTTACCGGTCTGTTCGATGAATGCCACAACATCGACCTGCAAGGGCTGATATCTGCGGTTCCGCCAGTCTTGTCCGGGCCTGAAAGCCTACGAAATCTCAACAATCTGTGGTGGTCAAAGGCCACGAGCCTTGAGACGCTCAACGAGAGCGTCCGGCGCCTTCAGTTGAGACACTCGGCCGCCGAGCCGGATGCCCTTCATCACAGGATCATCCTGGAGGACCCACGTCTATTCATCGATGGGGTACAGAGGGCGATTGCCACGCTCGCAGATCTGGGCGCCGGGCCGAAGCGATTGTTCGCCGCCCTCGAGACCCTGCAGATTTTCTGCAATGTCTATACCGACACGATCTCCTGGCCTTTCAGCCTGTCGCTCCAGGAAGGGCTGGTCGTCAACGAGCTCTCGTCGAAGGCGTTGCTGACAGACGCTCTCGATGTGATGAACAATCCCTATCTGGAGTTCATCGAGGCGAACGCCGCACCCGTCATCGCCGCTGCCAAGGCCGATCTCATGTGGATCGTCGGGCAGATCAAGATGTCAACCTTCACCATGGCGCGCCTGGCGCGCGAGGCGCGTCCCGACTGCCACATTTCGGTGATCCATCACGCGACCGAATATTACTCGCTCAACAAGATCACCAAATATCTCCTCAAAAACCATGCGCTCTTCAGCGTCATCGACAGCATCATTCTCGACGACTTCGAGGCGACGATCCCCCAGCTTCGAGCCGCGGTTCAACACGGCCATCCATTGGCCACCGTCCCCAATCTGATCTTTTCGGAAGGGCGGGAGCTGCCGGCCGCCGAGCGCACAATCGACATCACGCCCTATCTCAAGAACGCGGATCGGACGCTTCGCTACAACACGCACAAGCATGATCGCTCGTTCGAGTCGGGCGCGGATGTCGTCGACCCCGCGACCGTCGTGGACGTCAAGCTCTGGCCCAACACGCAATGCTACTGGTCATCGTGTAATTTCTGCGCGATCAACAAGAAGTATCAGACCCTGCTGCCCAACCGGTTCGACGATGCGGCGATGGTCGCCGACTTCCTCGCCTCGCTGCAGGCGGAGGGCGTTCAGCATTTCTGGTCCATCGACGAGGCGGTCCCTCCTCAGTCCCTCGAAAAGCTGGCCGATGCCATCATCGAGCAGGGCATCGCGCTGACTTGGGAGACGAGAAGCAAGGTCGATCGCAATTTCACTCCCGAGATTTGCGCGAAGCTCGCCCAAGCCGGCCTTCGCGAGATCCGCCTCGGGCTGGAATCAGCCTCGACGCGGGTCCTGACGGCAATGGGCAAGCACCCGAAGGGATGGTCGCTGGAACTCGTGGAGAATGTGGTCGCGATGTTCGACTCCAGCGGCATCTCTGTTCATTTCCCAACGATCATCGGCTTCCCCACCGAGACGGTGGAGGAGCGGCAGCAAACGTTCGATTTCCTCGGGCATATAGTCCGCAAATATCCCTCGGTCACCTTCAACATCAATGTTCTCGGCTTCGATGTGGGGAGCAAGCTCTTCGAGCGCTATGAGGAGTTCGGCATCACCATGGTTCGCTGGCCGACGCCGGCGAAATATTTCCTGGGGAACCTGCTGGATTGGGATTCCGTGGAGTTTCCGTTCGACTATTGCCGGCTGGATGCGGAACGGAACGAGGTGATGCGCTCGCTCCTATATCCGTGGATGCCGAGGGACGCCTCGCTTCCCGTCTACATCTACTACCGGCTGGCGGAAACATCCCGCGCGACCCTGATCTGGAAAGCGAAGCGGAGCCGGTCCGGCAACTGGATCGAATCCGGCCGGACCGTTCTGCCTAGTGAGATCCGACTGTCCGACGCGCTCGTCATCGTCGAGCGCGTTGCGGCTGACCGCTACGCAAACCGAGTTAGGTTCGAGGCCTATGATTGGTCGACCCACCACCGGTTTACGGGCGGCGCGGCTGAGCTCGAACTGCTTGGTGCGCTCGGCCGGCTCCGCGTGCCGGCGCAGCTCTTCGAACATATGGTGAGGTCCGGCCACGCAGAGACGGTGTCGGAAGCCGAATCCATCTTCATGCCAGACCTCGTGCTGCTTCTCGAAAAAGGCATCATTCTGCCCGCCCTGAGCCTGGACCCCGACAGCCCCCATAAAGAGGAGAATGCACATGCCCTTGAACTTCGCTGAGGCCTCGCCGGGTACGTCCGGTATTCAGCCCGCCATTGCGCCGGGCTTCTTCTCGACACCCATGTTCCTTCCTGATCGCGGGCGTCGCGGACCCGCACAGCCCGGCTATGCCACAGGCGGTGGCGGCGGAGGAGGTGGGGGTGGCGGAGGCGGAGGCGGAGGCGGTGGTGGTGGCGGCGGCGGTGGTGGTGGTGGTGGCGGCGGCGCCGGCTGGTAAGCCAAGGAGCGAGACCTCATGGAGCAAGCGCCGTTCGAGGACGTCTGCACGCTGGGAGATATTGCTGCCCGAACGCTTCGCCGGGGCGATACCCAGCTTTCTCTGGATCAGCGCACCACCGCCTGTAAGGAGCTTGTGGCTCCGGCTCGTCTCTAGCTGGTCCGGGGGTGGAGTTCGTTCCGCTTTCCACCGGACGGGCGGCGTGGCCCGAAGACATTGCAGCGCTGTGCGAATGGCTTCTGGATTTCGTCGCAAGCCCGCATCCGGAATGCGGTCGCGCCGACGCCGTCTGTCCTGCTCTGCCCGACGCCTTGCAGCAGTCGAAACTGGGGGTCGCTGCGCCCCAACTTCTCCCGCAGGAGAACAAGCGCAAGCATATCGCAGACCTCATCGAAAAGTGCGCGGTTCTGCTTGAGCCCACGCGGAATCCGTTCGAATGGCCTTTAAGCTGCCTGGTCCTGCCATTTCAGGGGCTTGCGCCGTCGGAATACAGATACTGTCTGGAAGGGGCCTATCTGGATGTGAAGGCCAAGCTAGTCGAGGCCGGGATTCTGGTCGGTGCGTTTCACCCATACAGTAATCGTCCCTCCCGGCTCAATCCGGCCTTCTTTCCGCTGAGATCTCCACTGCCTTTCATCGCCCTTCGGCACTTACTCCGGCAGGACATTCGGACTCTGAAGGAACGGTCGGATTATGTGGCTGCGCATGCTAGGTTCTTTTCAGCTCAGCCTGTACGATGTTAGCGCATGCAATCGCTGAATCACGGAAATAAGCCTCTCACTGGCCGCATCCTCGCTCATGAGCACCTTTTCAATCGCGTCCGCGAAAAAGACCTTCCGGATGCGCTCCAGTTCCTGAAATCAGAACTTTCCCGTCTGCACGATTTGGGTGTGGGCGCCGTAGTCGACGTGACGCCCTATGTTGATCCAAGCCGCTTCCTCCCGGCGCTTGAAGGCTCGCCGGTCGCGGTTGTCGGTTGCGCCGGCTTCTATCTTGAGAAGTGGGTTCACACCTATGACCGCTCCCTGACTGTTGATCAGCTGACTGAACTGCTACTCAAACGCGTGACAAAGGGGCGCGGTCGGGCCCGGATCATGCCTGGTGTGCTGAAGGTTGCGAGCCGTAAGGAGGTACTCACTCCGTTCGAGAAGCGCGCGTTCGAAGCCGTGGCCCGGGTTCAGACAAGAACCGGCATGCCGATCGTGGTCCATTCGGTGCGCGGAATGGGCCAGCAGCATGACGCCCTCGTTGCCGGCGGCGCGGATCCGACGCGTATCATCTTCTCTCATGCTCAAGCCGGCTTGAAGGGGACTGACTCCCTATCGCGGGACTTGCAGTTCGCGCTACTCCGGCGCGTTGCTGGCAATGGAGGCTTCCTCTGCTTCGATGATTTTCCCACGCAGAAATCGAAATATCTGTCAGACGCGATCGGATTGATTTGCGACCTTGTCGCAGCCGGCTATGGTGACAGGGTGATCTTGAGCAATGACTGCCACTGGTCTCACCGCCGCGGCTGCATCCGGATCAGAGGAAGGGCACTCGGCCCATCCTCTCGAACCTATGAGCACGTTCTTCAGTTCGTGATGCCGATGCTGAAGGCGAAGCTGGGCGAGCAGGTCGTGGAGCGGTTCGTCACCGACAATCCGAAGGCGGCCCTCGAAGGCGCGTGCCGGTCCGAGCAACCGCTACTGCTTTAGAATTCGAGTATCCTGGCGCCGCGCGCCGCCGCCTATCCTGGCCGGCCGGCCCGTTGGCAATAACGTGAGACTTTGAAACGCGGCGGAAATATTTTCACTCGAACCATACCTGCTTTCTGAGAGCCATCACTTCCCACCGCGCCTCGTGTCGCTCGATTACAGGAGCGTTGGACGACCCTATCTGGACGCGCATGGCCGTTGACGCTCTCGCCCGTCGCCTTCGTTTCGCACCGCCCCGCCCTGTTGCGAGCCGGTTGGTCCTGACTGCCGCGGACCTCGCCGCATTCGCGGCCATCGACCGCCATGGTCCGCTGCCAACGCCCTATCTTTATGCTTCCACCAGGCATTTGCGGAAAGATTACACCCAACTCCAAAACCGGCTCACCGAACTTTACAACGGCACCCATGAGCAGTCGCCATGGCTGGTCCGACCGTCCCAGCAATTTGCCGGGTTCCATGCCCGCTATCAGCATCTGGTCTATGATCTGGCGCCGCCGGCCCGGTTGGCGCTCGCCGAGAGCGGCGGGCTCGGACGCTGGTCCCCGAAACGCATCGACCCCTTCCTGCACCGGTTGATGGGAGCCTGCGTGGCCGCATCGATCGAGTTGGCGGCAGCCGGGAGGGGGCTGCGCTACATTTCGCGCGAGGAAATCCTAGGCCATCCCAAAGCCCATCGCGCCCGTCGCGCCGCGAACCCGCTGGCGATTCCGCTGGATCGGATCGGGGAACGAGCGCTCGTTCCCGACGACCTGTTCGGTCTCGACTATGCCGGCGCCGGCTTCCGATTCTTCGCGGTCGAGATCGACCGCAATACGGAGAGCATAGAGCGCAGGCAGTTGGGCCAAACCGCATTCGGCCGGAAGATGTGCCGCTATCTCCGGCTACTCAGGTCCCAGGCCTATCGGGATTGGTGGGGCATTCCGAACCTCAACATCCTAACCATCACGACCAACGAGACCCACGCGCACAACATGCTGGCCTGGCTCGCAAAGCAGGGGGAGCCAATCCTTGCCGGGCGGTTCGCATTCTCCTGCGTGCCCGCGTTCGGGGGCAACTGGCGCGTGCCGAGGGAGCTGTTCGACCTGCTGGGCCAGCCCTGGCGGACGGTCTCCGGAGTGCGCGATGTAAGCCGGCCCTGATGCAGGATTTCAGGGGCCGTGGTAGGATGCGTCCGGCCCTGCTGCACCCCGTGCGATGATATCCCTCATGGCGAGCATGACTTGCATGGGCGGCCTCTCGCGAGCGCCGCGCCTAAGATCTATCTTGCTGTTGGTAAGCGCACCGGCCCGAAGCTGGGCAATCCAGCGCGGGGCATTTCCGGACGGGCCAAAATTCGACACCTCCGTCACTGGAGGTGTTTTTGTGACGTCTCGCGGTCTGGACCAATGCCTCCGGCGAACTCCTCTAGCCTTGGCAACGTCGCCGAAGCTCGCGGGCAAGTCCATAAACCTGCCTCAAAGCGAAACAAGCTCTCGACTGGTAATGCCGACATAAACAAGAAAGACTCCCGGCCATTCCTCTACTTGACGCCGCCGGACGCAACGTCTTCACTGGTAATCGCCCGCGCGGGCATCGGGGGGTGGAGGGGGAATGCCAACGGCTCAAGAGATTCACGATGCCGCGCTAGTGCCCGACATGGACGGATTGGTTTTCTGCATTGGCACCTTTGCCAAGCGCGTGAATTTTCTGGCGCAGCAACGCCGCGCCCTCAATCTGATCTGGGCGCTTCATGAATTGAACCTGCTCGGCAAGAGTCCACGCGCCGCCGTTGTCGGCGGCGGGCTCGCTGGGGTGACTGCGGCCGGTGCCTTGATGGCCTTCGGGGTCAAGGTCGATCTGTTCGAGGCCGGGCGACGTGTGCTGCACCTGCAGCGCGAAACGGCGCATCGCCGCGCCCATCCGACGATCAATGGCTGGCCGCATGAGCAAATCAGGCTCGATGCGGAGCTCCCCTTCTTCGACTGGGCCACCGGCCTCTGCAGCGAGGTGGCGGAGGAGATCGCTAAAGAGTTCGAAGGGATGATGAAGGCCGAGGGGAATGAGATTTACGAGCGGAACGAAGTCCAGGACATCGTGTCGACAGGCGCCGATGTTGTCCGCATCATTCCGGAATATCCCGCTAAGAGGGAGGCCTTCAATCTCGTCATCGTGACCGCCGGCTTCGGCCGCGAGGTGAACGGCACGCCGTTCCGCTGCGAAAGCTACTGGCGCGGCGACAATCTCGAGCCGGAGCGTGACGACCTCAACGACAATTTCGTGGTCAGCGGCTGCGGCGACGGCGGCCTGATCGACGCGCTGCGTCTGCTGCACCTCGATTTCGACAAGGGCCGGCTCGCTTTCTCGGTGGCCAGGCGCCTGGCCGGGTCCCCGCTCGCTGAAGCCATCAAAAAGGCCGAGACGATCGCCCGAAGTGGCGGCAGCCTGGCCGATCTTGCCGTCGCTTATGAGGCTGCGGCACAGCAGCTCGGGACGCGCCGCCAATATGCCGCGATCCATCGCGATCTGGTGCGGTCAGCGAACAAGTTCAAGGGCGTCGTCTATCTTGGCGATCATCATCTTGAAAAACCCTATTCGCTGCGGGCGGCGCCAATTCACAAATTGCTTGTCGCACATGCCAGCAAGGTTATGGCGAAGATCTCCTACAATAAGTCGGCAGTTGCCGAGACGGAGAAGGGCGAAGTGCAGTTTGCCAAGCGCTGTCTCAAGCCTCCGCCAAGTACCAAGGTCGTCGTGCGGCATGGCGCCGCGCCATCGCTGCAGCACGTCTTGCCGAACGCCTTTGAGGCCCTCAAGACCAAGCAGGAGGCCCTGCCCGATTCCTTTGCCGATCCGGCATGGCCCGCCTCATTCGACTATCCGGTGCCCAAGGCGCTCAACGCTTATGATCGCGGGAGCCGGAAATTCGCCTGGAGCCGGTTCAGGCAGGCGCAGCGCGCGCTGTCGGAGATCTTCACCGACGTCAGCGTCCAGCCACTGCCCGGCCGGCTGACCGCGCAGATCAACGAGGCGCTGCCGGCCGACGCGCCGACCAGCCTGTTCCAGCTTCAGATCGACTACCAGCCGGTCCCGGAAAGCGACGCATTGTAGATGGGGACAGCCTTCCCCATTCGGCTCGGCGGGCGCATCGCATCGGAAACGGGGGCGCGCCTCGGGCGGATCGGCGCCTTTGCAACCGACCGGGCTGGCCGGCTCTTTGCGCTTGGCGCGCGGCACGTCATCGAGGCCGAAACCTCCGAGATCATCTATGCGGACGGCCTTCCCCTTGGCGCGCGCTTCGCCTTCGGGCCGCGGCAGGATGAGGACGGCTCGTTCCCAAGGATGAGCGACGCCATCGGCGCTATCCGGCTCGACGACAGTCAGTCGACTGTCATCACCGAAGCCTGCGGGTTCCTCGTCGAAGGCTGTATCGACGATGCGATGCCCCTGATCGGCGACACCGCCTTTTGCATTTCCTCCGCAATGTCGCCCATCCGGTGCACGGTCACAGGGGTCGATCTGTCCGTGTTCGTGCGCGGACTCCCCCATGAGACGCCTAGACGGCTGTGGGGCGCAATCGAGATCACGTTCGAGGCGGAGGACAACCCGACGCTCGGCAAGGGGGATGCCGGCGCGCCGGTCGTCGATGCGCGCGGCAACATCATCGGCCTCGCAATCTCGGCGACCGGGCGGCGCTGTTACGTGGCGCTGCTCGCGGAATATCTCCGGGACAACGGGCTGGTTGCGAAATTCGGCGCCGCCAAGCCGACCTCATCCTATGTGTCGGAGCCGAGCATGGCCTATATTCACGCGACCTTTCGCGCGGTCGGCGAGGGCCTGTCTCAATGGGCCAACGACATGCGGCGGCAGGTTCGCGACGCGGGCCAGAACACTCTGCGCGAAGACGAGCCCGCAGAGGCGTGACAGCCGCATCCTCCTCCGGCCCCAGCCAAAGGGACGCGGTGCTGCAGCTTTTGCAGATCGCGAATATCAGCCGGGACCTTGATCGCAGCCGGGACGACACCGCGTTCGCCGATCGCGGCGGTCGCATCGTCTACGTGTTCGACGAAAATATCTTCGAGATGTTCGTCGAACCCTATGAGCAGTACCGCCAGATGGAGACCTTCTACGGCAAGGTCTGGGAGAATAAGGAGCTGAGTCACGCCACCTGCAGGCGCTATGAGTCCCAAGCTGCCTTGATCGCGTCGGAGTTTCTGGTCTCCCGCCCGCTGCCAGGCTCTGGTGGTGAGCCGATCTACATGACCGACCCGCACCGGTGGGAGCTCTACAAGAGGCTGACCGACCTCACCGACAAATTGCGTGGCAAGGTCGAGGGCGACGCGGCCAGCATCGCCCGTTCGCTGCAGGGCAAGTCCGTGGTGCTTGGCGATCTGGAACGGCAAAAACCTAGGCCCGGCACGCGGGAACAATTCCAGTCCAGCGCCGCCCTCAGGCAGGATCTCGACGACGATTTGGGGGCGCTCGCCGCGAACGAAGCGCCCGCCGCCGTCATGGACCGGCTGGCCGCGACCCGGACGGCGGCCGAGTTTCTGGCCACCGATCATCTTGCCGAGCCGCTGGACCAACTGCGCAGGCTGATGTCGCCCGCAATCCGGACGCGAATTCGGGATCTTCAGGATCGCAACGAATTGCCGGACAGCGCCCGCCGGTCGATCAAGGCGGAGAAAGGTTTCTGGCTGGACAGGCTCAACGAGGAGCTGGATCAGCCGGCAAACCGCTTCCGGAAGCGGTCGCAGGATCGTGACGAGGCGGAGGGCGCGCTCCGGAACGACGCTTATTCCATCGCCTATCTGAAATGGACGGCGAAACATTGTCTGGAGCGGGGCGAGCGCCTGGTCTTCATCACCAACGACGACATCATCTTCGACGCCTATCGCCGCTGGTATGCGAGCGACCAATGCGATGCGAGCGTCGAACCCTTCTTCATGCGGCGCGCGGCACAATATAGCCCGATCTTCATCCCCCGGGATTCCGGCGGCGATCTGTCCCAGGACGAGCACCTTCCCCGGGGACGGCAGTCGCTCTTCGATCAGGTCCAAGCCGCGATCGAAACGACGCTGATCCCGCTCGTGGAATCGACAGTGCTGGAGCAGCCCGCCGACGCGCAGACGGACGGTCTTTTCTCAAAAACACGCGAACGGCTCGCGCTCAAGTTGATCGACTTCATGCCTGTCAATTCGGACGCCGAGCTCAAGACGTTCATCAGTCCCGTCGCGCCGTCCTGGCTGAGCACGCAGGCGGAGAGCCTCGAGGAGATACGCGGCCTGTGGCAAAGCGCGCACCGGCTGGCGATCGGTGCGTCCTACGGCTTGGTGTCGTCCCGCCTGACCCCGGAGCAAAGACTGCTGTCCGAGCAGTTGAGCAAGCAGACGGCGAGCCAGGCGGCCGCCTTTCTGGGCGAATATGCCCAAACGGTCCTGGCGTCGCTGGTCGAAGAGAGCGTCCAATGGTGGCTCCCGCTCGCGCGCGACTTCATCCTTGGGCGTGGGCGCGACCCGGACTTTGCGGCGCCGTCTTATTTGCGGATCGCGGTCGCGCTGGATCTCGAGAGCCAGTTCCCGGAGCTCAGCCTGGAAAGGAACCCGGAGCTCGTCTTCGCGCAGGCGGCTGTCCGCGCCGTCGCCATCCAGGATGCGCACAACGCCAACCGGTTCGCCAAACTCGCGCTCCGCGCGAACCAGGCCGCGCGCTGCGACGTGCCCGGCGCCCCAGGCCTGACCTCGGAACTGGAATATCTCGCGGCGGTCGCGTGCCGGCTCCTGATCTGCACGGTCAGTCTTGGCGATCGGCCGGGCCTGTCCGCGGAGGAGAATGCCCGCGTCATCCGGCGTGGGGTCGACCAGATCAAGCAGCTTTATTCCGAGGCCTCGAACTATTTGCGGGAACTGGTCGGCACCCATCACGCCGGCGCAGAGGCGCCGCAGGGGGAGACGGGCGAGCATCGGGTCAGATTTCTGAGGGCGATTTCGGAACGGGCCTCGCTCAATCTGTTCACCGCGACCGCCTTCGGGCTTGCCCGCCCAAAAAAGGGAGGCGTCGGCCCGGAGACGCAGGACAGCCTCGTTTATCTCGATCAGGCGCGAAAGGATCTTCGCTATTGTGCGCTGGAGGATGCCGGCCTGGAGGACGATCCCGTCCTTGCGCTGGTCCGGACGCAATATCTGCCGAATGTCGCTGCTTATGAGGTCCTCGCCTATCTTCTGGATGCGACCGAACGGTCCGAGCAGTGGCCGACACGGGCGCTTTCGAGGCTCGCGCGCTATGAAAAACAATATCCAAAGCCGCATCCGCTGCTGAGGGCAGAACTGGCGGCCCATAAGCACCTTGGCGGCCAGTCACGGACGCTGGGGCACAAGGACTTCGTCGACGGCTTGGACAGGCTTCATTTGCCGCTCGACAAAACATTGTATCGAGAGATTTTCGCGCGCATTTTCGACGTAAACATTCATAAACCGCGATAGCGTCGAGCATGCTGACTAAGGGACAAGGTTACGGCCTTGATCGCAGGTGCCGAAGGGCGGCGAGCGGAAGGGAAGACGGCGGCGATGGCCGTTGAGGGGGAAGAGGCTGAGGGCGGGATTCTGATCGATAAAGTGCGCGCGTCCAAGGCCGGCCATCAATTCCACGAGGCCTGGGCCGCGCGCTCGGCTCTCGAATTGCTCCTGCCCAATACCGACCTCGTTTCCATCACGCTCGAAGGCTTTGACGAGCGCGACGAGGCGGACCTGGGCACCGGCGCGGTCGAAATCGCCGACCTCGTGCGTTATTTCGGAGCGACCGACCTGGCGCGCGCCAGCCGCGTCGAAGTGGTCCAGTTCAAATATTCGATCGCCAGCGCCGCTCGGCCGGTCCGTGCCGCCGACCTTGCCGGCACGCTCGCCAAGTTCGCCGAGGCCGACCGGGACATGCGTACGCGGCATGGCGACGCGCATGTCCTTGCCGTGGCGCACTATGATTATGCTACCAACCGCCCGATCCATCCCAACCTAGCCGCAGCCATAGCCGCGACACTCGCCGGTGAGACGGCCACCGGCGACATCCGCCGTCAGCAAAGGCAGCTCGTGGAGGCTCTGGCGGTCTATGCGCATCCGGCGACCGAGCTGCTCGCACGTCTCTCCCTCACCGGTACATTGGGTTCGCTCGGGGATGCGGAACGGGGCACCGCCACCTTGCTGGCCTCTTGGAGCGAGCCGAGCGATCCAGATGCCGAGATCCGCCTGCTCAGGCTTTGCAATCTGATCCGCATCAAGGCTGGGCCGGGCAGCGAGACCGACAAGCGGATAGACCGCGTGGCGGTGCTCGCTGAACTCAAGGTCGATCACGAGGACCGGCTATATCCGGCGCCCGACGCCTTTCCCGAACTCGCGACCATCGTCGCCCGGTCGATCCTCGACGAAATCGTGGCCGAGGCGCGCGCGCCGGGCCTGCCACTGATCCTGCATGGAGCCGGCGGCATGGGCAAGACGGTGCTCATGCAGGGCGTTGCAGAACGCCTTGCCGACGATGGGCCGGTCGTGCTCTTCGACGGATTTGGCGGCGGGCGTTGGCGCGACCTCGCCGACGGGCGCCATTTGCCCGAACGTACCCTGGTCCATCTTGCCAATCTGCTCGCCGGACGGGGTCTTTGCGACATCCTGCTTCCCGTCGCGGACATGACCGGTCTGCTTCGCGCCTTCCGGCGGCGTCTGCAGCAGGCGGTGGTTGCGGCCCGACAAGGACAGGCCGACGCGATCGTCACACTTGCGCTCGACGCGATCGATCATGCCGGGCTCGCCGCCGAGGAATTCGGACAGCAGTCCTTCGCCCATCTGTTGCTCCTAAGCCTGAGCGTGGATCGGATCGACGGGGTCCGGGTGGTCGCGTCCTGCCGCACCGAACGCCTGGCGATCGCCGTCGGGCAGAGCGCCTATCGCAGCTATGTGATCCCGCCATTCAATCGCGCGGAAGCAACGGCGCTGATCCGGGCGCGTGTCTCGGACATTCACCCTGACGAGGTGGCGGCGCTGCTGTCGCGCTCCGGCCGCAATCCGCGCTGTCTCGATACTTTGCTCGAAGCCGGACGGCCCTTCGACCCTCAGCTCATGCCAGGCAGCGGTAATCAGCCGGCAAAGGATGTGCTGGACGCACTTCTCGCGAAGCGGCTCGAAAATGCCCGCGCGGCGGCCATCGGCCGCGGGGCGCGCGCCAGCGATATCGATCTGCTGCTCGCCGGACTTGCCTTGCTGGCGCCCCCGGTGCCGATCGATGAGCTCGCGGCCGCCCACGATCTGCCCGCCGCGCAGGTCGAAAGTTTCGCTGCCGACCTCAGCCCGCTGCTCGAGCGAACCCCGCATGGCCTCATGTTCCGCGATGAGCCGACCGAGACCCTGGTCCGCACGCTTTACGGCACGGATGCCTCCGACCGTGCCAAGATCGTCGCGACGCTGCAGGACCGGCAGGCCGTGTCCAGCTATGCTGCCCGGGCGTTGCCTGCCTTGCTCACCGCCTTGCGCGATCCGGAGCAACTGTTCGCGCTCGCCTTCGACATGCGGGTGCCGCCCGGGGCTTCCCAGGTCAGCATTCGGGATATCCGACTCGCGCGCATCGTTGCGGCGCTCGCCTTGTCGGCGGCGCTCGGCCGGCGCGACGACCTGATCCGCTTGCTCCTCGAAGCGTCGCTCGTGGCCGCCGGTCACGAGCGCTCGGACCGCTTCCTGTACGAGCATTCCGATCTCGCGGCTGTGGCCGGCGATGACGAAACGCTGCGACGCCTGGCTGCGACTTCGATCGGCTGGCCGGGGGGCAAGCACGCCGCCCTGGCCTTGGCGAGCTCGTTTTCGGGTGATGCCGACGAGGCGCGCCGTCATGCGCGACGCGCGATCGACTGGTTCAACTGGCGATCGCAGTCGCGGCGGGGGTCCGGCTTCGAGCCCGGCGCGGTCTCAAGCGCCTGGGATGATATCGGCTTCGCCTATGTCGAGATGCTGGCCGGTAATGACAGCCGCGTGGCCTTATTCTTCGCCGACCGGGGTGAGGCCCATGCCTTTGGCAAATTCAGCGATCTCTTCGACCTGTTGGAGCGGCATCGGGTGTCGCCCCATCCTCCGCCCGAGCGAATTGCCGCGCGGCTCGAACATTGCCGATCCTCGTCCTGTGCGCTTTGGGCGGCTGCACTACGCTATTCGGCGCAGGAGCCTGAAACCGACCGGCGCCTGATCGCGAAATTCGCTGTCGCCTCCCGATCGTCGGATGACGCCAACGGCCGGCCGGCTGAGGCGAGCATCCTCGCTGCGGCGCGGGCGGTCGCCATCGGCATGACGGTGGAGGCGAGCGTCATTCTGGATGGCGCCGCGGTAAAGCCGCCCAGCTTCTACGACTATGCGAGCTATTGGGCGGTCGACCGATCGGCGGACATCGCCTTGCTCGCGGCGGGTGTTCGCGCCGCGATCCGCGGCAAGCCGGTGACCCTATTGGATGTCGCGCCGCGGGAGTTTCTCGAGCTCGTCCCGAAGAGTGTCCGGGCGCGAGGGGCCGCAGCCTTCGCCAAAAATCTGGACGAGAAGCTGGTCGAACGCCGTCACGCCGCCTCGTCCCGCCCTCGTCGTCGGCGACCCAGGCTCGATGGCGATCTGTCCGACCGCTTTGCGCGGGGCCTGACCCACCGGATTCAGCCGCTGATCGCCTATGCGCAAATGGCGGCCGACATGGTTCGTCCGCCCCGCGGCCAGGACGCCAAGGCCATCGTGCTGGCAAGCTTCGGTCAGCTGGCCGAGGATGTGCGCACGGCCACCGACTACCCCTATCAGGACGGAAAGGCCTATCTGGCGCGAAGCGGCTTCCGGGTCATTTTCGCGACCGCAGATGCCCTTGGCCTGATCGATGGGCCGATCGCCGACACGGTCGTCGCCTGGCTTGCGGGCGCGCCCGGGCTGTTCGCGCCCCAGCTCACGGAGGTGGTAGCGCGGCTGTCTCGCATTTCCGTTTGCCAAAGTGCGGCACTGCGTCTGGCGGCCGTCGTGGAACAGAAGATCCTCCTCGACACCGATATGTCGGGTCGCATCGCCGCTTATGGACAGCTCGCGCGCGCGGTCTGGCGGGCGGGAACTGAGGAGGCGGCCGTCTATTTCCGCCGCGCGCTCGACCTCGCGGAGGCGATCGGCTCGGACGATTTCGACCGCACCAATCATCTTCTCGAGATCACCGGCCATTATGCCGGGGCCGAGTTAAGTCCGATCGCCGGACACACGCTCGCGCGCATCCTCGAGCTCAATCAATCGGAAGACGGCAAATTCCCCTGGATCGAATATGCCGCCACGATGGTCCCGGTCGCCGGCCTCGCCAGTCTCGCGATGCTGGCCCGGCTCGATGATCGCGAAAAGGCGCGCCTCGGTCTTTCGCTCGGTCCGGCGCTCACCGTGCTCCTGCGGAGCGGCAAGCTGCCGGCCGACCTTGCCGCCGCCATTTTCGGACTCGCGCCGCCGCTGGAAGCCTGGACATGGCATATCGGCGACTTCGCGGCCGAGGCGGTCGAGCGCCTTCCGTCGGACCGGCATCGTTGGCTGTTCGAACTCCTGCTCACCGAAATCGATCGCGATGATCAGCTGTCGCCATCGGCCGTGACGATCGGACGGCTTCACCGGCTCGCCGCGCAGTATCTCGCGCCGGATGATCGGCTGCGCGTACGCATCCAGGGCCTGGCCGCACGCCGCGTGGAGGATCCGCCCCCGCCCATCGACCCCAGCCCCGCGGAAGCAAGCCCCGCGCTTTGGCCGGGGCCGTTCGACGATCCGGACGCGATCGATCGCGCCATCCTCTCAGAGGAAATTGGGCCGTCGGGTCGACGCTGGCCCATGACGACGCTCCGCAAACTCGCCGAACAGGCAACGACGCCTGCCGCCCGATTGTCCTTCGTCCGGGCGGTCGTCGAGGCAGGCGCCGCCAGTCTCGCGGACAAGGTGCGCGCGCTGGATGATGTGGTCGGACCTTGGAGCACCGCGTCGCCGGCCCTGGCCGCCGTGCTGCCCGACTTGGCCTTGCGGCTCGCGGAAAAGCACCCGCGAGAATTGGCCAATTCCAGTGTTGATGCCTGGGGCGCCTGGGGTGGACTGATCCGCCATTTCCGCGCGGACCGCGCCAAGCTGGTCGAGCATGTCATCGCCGGCCTGGGTGCGAACACGGAGGGAATGGGCGGAAATGCGTGGCTCGCGCTGACCGCCAATCTGGCCCCGGCCGCGGGAAAAGCGGCGCTTGCGGAGGGGTTGGAACGGTTCCTGGGCCAGAGCATCCCGACGCTTCCGGAAGAGGTTGGTGATGGCCCGTGGGACGACAGGTTCACCCCGCCGGCAAATGCCGTCGAAGCCGTCGCGGGGCTGCTCTGGGCCAGGTTGGGCCAACCCGACGCGGCCGCGCGATGGCGCGCGGCGCATGCCGTCCGGCGCCTCGCCGAAATCGACCGGACCGACGTGATCGATGCCATCGCGGGCCGCTTCGACAGCGAGCACGCGCTGCCATTCTGTGATCCCACACTGCCTTTCTACCCGCTGCACGCGCGGCTCTGGCTGCTGATGGCACTAGGCCGGATCGCGCGGGACGCGCCCGATCAGGTTTTGGGCCAACGGACGCTGCTGGAACGGGTCGCATTCTCGACTGATTTCCCGCATGTGGCGATGCGCTCGGTCGCCATCGATGCGCTCCGCTGCATCGCCCCGGCCATCAAGAACCTGCCCGAGCGAACCGCGCTTCTCGGAAGCCTTGAAAGCGCCAATCGGTCCCCATTTCCCTATGAGCCGAGGACCGACTACGGGGAGAAACTTTATCGTGAGCGACCCGGCACGGCTCCGCAGCCGAAGGATCGGTTCTCCCTCGATTATGAATTCAACAAATATCAGGTCGACAGGGTGTGCCGCGTCTTCGGTTGCGCCGGCTGGGAGGTCGAGGACCTTATCCATAAATGGGTCAGGCGCTGGGATGCGGACATCGCCGGCATGTATGATGACCGGCGCAGCTCGGACCGCCACAATTCCTGGTCCTCCGGCTATGTCCCAGGTCATGACGGCTATGGCGACTATTTGGGCTGGCACGGCCTTATGCTTGCCGCGGGCGAGTTGCTTGCGACCCGCGTAGTGACGGGCGAAGACTGGGATGGCGACGCGTGGGACTCATTTCTGGCGGAGTACCGGATCAGCCGGTCCGACAGCCTCTGGCTTGCCGATGCGACCGACCTGTTTCCGCTAGATCTGCCCAACGGTCCGGCGCTTGCCATGCCGGCGCCCGGCATAAGGAGCAGGCCGGTCGACGACTACCGGCTGCTTGCACCGATGCTCGGCATCGAAGCAAATCGCCTCAGTGCCGACTGGTTTCCGGTCGCTGGACATTGGTCGATCGAGCATCATCTCGACGTCACGCTGCGGAGCGTGCTGGCCAACGCGCGCGATACGCGCAATCTCATCATGGCCCTCCTCGCCGAAAAGCCGTTCTTCCGCTGGCTTCCGGATGACGAGGACGAGATTCATCGACACCTCGGGCCTGAGCGTCATTCGGTCCGCGCCTGGATCGAGCGCGAAAAACACAGCGAGCGCAGGTTCGATCGCCAGGATCCTTATGCCGCCACGACCGCCAACCAGCGGCCATGGCCTGCCAAATGGGTTCAGGATGCGCTGGGTCTCAGCCCGGACGATCCGATGCTGCGCAGCTGGTCGCGTGGTCCGCTCATGGCCTTTCAGGCCGAAGCGTGGGGCGCCGAGGGCGGGCGTGGTGAAAACGCATGGGAGGAGAGTGGGACACGCATCTGGGGGTGGCGCGACGCAATTTTCGAGCTGCTGAAATCAAACGCCCTGCTGATGGTCGGGTCGTTGAAGGTACAGCAATATCATCGTGGCCAGTCCTCGTTTCGTCCCGGCGAAACCCGCGCGTTCACGCACCGGACGCTGGCATTTTCGCTGGATGCTCAGGGGCGGATCTGGGCGCCGCGCGCGCTGTCGCGCGCCGCGCGGGACGTCCTCCGCAAAATTGATCCGCGTTATGAGCGCGAGCTCCATGCCTTGTTCAAGGCCATGGCGTCGTTGCCGAAGATTTAGGAGCGTTGGTCCGGCGGCGCCAGCAGTAACGTCAATGGACAAGGTCCCGCGGCCCGGCCTCGAGCTGATTAATCCTCTGCACGATACGGCACCAGGTGCTCGCACCTTCCCGGTCGCCGTCGAAGAGCAGGAAGTTGGCCTTCATCGCGGCGTGGATGGCGGCATCGGGGCCATGCTGCCGGATCATCTCCTGCGCGCAGGCCCAAAGCTCCCATTCGGAAATCGACATGACGACAGAGTGATAGCGCTGGGGGATGAAAGCAATGCCGGGGCTTCCGGCCTCGAAGCTTCGATATCCTCAAATGGCCAAGCACTGTAGAAGTAACACCGACTTTGTCCGTTGAGGGGTGGGAGCGGCGATGACTGAGGTCACGTTCGAAGGGCTGTTGCGTCGTTACGGCAGCGATCTGGCGCTTGTTATCGGCAACGGGATCAACCGACACGCCAATGCCGCAACCATCAACAGTTGGGATGATCTGCTGATCAGGCTTGCCCGGGACTGCGTGCCGGGCCTGAAAGCCGTTCCGCCCGGAACCGCGCTGACCGAATTCTACGATGTCGTCGAACTCAAGCTCCGCGCTCGCGTCGGGACGCTTCAGAACGAGTTCTGCAAATTGATGGCCGATTGGCATCCATTCCAACATCATGAAACGATCATGGGATGGGCCGCGCGCCATCGCGCGCCGATCCTGACCACGAATTTTGATGAGGTCCTGGCCCGAGCTGGCGGCTGCGCCTTTCAATTTCCGAAAGACCCGTCCTTCACTGCTTACTATCCGTGGGGGTGTCACTTCGGACCGCAATTGCTGAACGACCCATGCGACGGCTTCGCGATCTGGCACATCAATGGAATGGCGCGCTATCGTACAAGCATTCGGCTGGGCCTGAGCCACTATATGGCGTCTGTGCAAAGAGCGCGCGGGTGGCTCCATGGCCGCGGCGAGGAGAGTCTTTTCGCGGCCAAGGACCAGCAGGGCTGGCGCGGCGCAAAAAGCTGGATGCACCTCGTCTTCAATAAGCCATTACTCATCGTCGGCCTCGGTCTCGCGGAGAATGAAGTGTTCCTGCGTTGGCTGCTGATCGAGCGGGCGAAATATTTCAGCAAGTTCGAGCATCGGCGGCAGCCCGCATGGTACGTCTACGTCGACGACCCTGCGGATGAGCGGCAGGCGGGAAAGCTGTTTTTTCTGGAATCAATCGGCATCAAGCCCGTTCAGGCGCAAAGCCACGCCGCCATTTACGAATCTCCTGCTTGGCAGGGCTAGGAGACTGGCAGGACTGATCCTCGGCCGCGGGGCGAACCAAGGGAGTGGCCAGCCTCCCCTGGTCCTGACCGCACTTGACGGCTACGTCCCCCTTAGGCGGAAATTCGAACCCAGGGCAGAGCCCGGTGACCTGTGGTTGTGCCAGAATGACTTTGCGTTCTGAGCCACTCATCGGGGGACCCGAAAAAAGGGCCGGCGGGTTGCCCCGCCGGCCCTCAGTGGCTCCTGTCAGGAGCCGGGTGTATCGCGTCGGGAAACCCGTTCCCTGAGCCAGGCCTGCACTTCCTCTTCGACCCACCCGACCCTTCCGGGGCCGAGACGTACCCTTTTGGGGAATTGTCCGGCCGCCTCCAGGCGGGCGATATGTTGAGGAGAGTAGAGAACAGTCTCGCGAACGGCCTTTTTCGATAGCAACCTCATTGCAAAGCTCCCGTATTCGGGGAGCGTTGCAACGTCCCAGGTGAAACCTAGGCCAGCAGCTTTATAAGGAAATCCTCATATTTGGCGAGGGCTTCCCGCTTCTCCTCAAGCCGGTCGTAGCGGTCGTAGATTTCGTCCAGCACGGGCGGCGCATGGTTGATCAGGACCTCGCAGATCTCGCGCGGCACCTTCAGCCGGGCCATGTTCGATCTGAAGGTCCGCCGGATATCGCGGATCTGCCAGCCGCTCGTGCCGGTCTCCTCCTGGATTTCGCGCTTCATCCGGTTGAGCGCGCCAGCCGTGAGACTCTCTTCATTGCTGTAGCGGCCCTGGAAGAAGTAGGGCCCGGCGTCCGGTCGGCCATCCAATATGGCTTTAGCCAAGGGGAGAAGAGGAATGCCGTGATCGCGGCCATTCTTTGTGGATGTGCTGGGGATCGTGAGCACTTCGTCGCTCGACCATGCGCGCGCCAGCCCGGTCGTTTCCGTGTTCCGGGTTCCCCAGAGGATGAGTAGCCGGAAGACCTGCCGGGAGCCCTCGCCGGTTGCATTCCACACCGCCTTCAGCTCATCGTCGGTCAGGGTGCGGGTGCCCTTGCGCTGCGTCCCAGGCGCTTCATAGCCTTCCATTGGCGAGTGGCGGAGCCAGCGCCGCGGCGGCCGGCAACTCCATTTGAACAGAGCCCTGATCGCGCGGAAGGCATGCAACTGCTCGCTCGGCCGGTCAGCGAGTTCGTTCAGCGCATCCTGGATATCCTCATCGCTGATCTTGGCGAGTTGCGTCCCGTCCAGTGCCTTGAAGTGGCTCGTGAGCAGGCGCGCCACGAGGTAGGGCCAGCGGGATTTCGAGCCTTTGAAGTTCTGCTCGAGATATTTCGTTCGCGCATTGGCGAAGGTCATCGAGACGGTCCTCGGCTCGGGCGCGGCCGAGAGGAGGCGCTTGGCTTCCACGCGGGCGTCGGAGAGAGACAAATCGGGGTAGCGACCGATCGTCACACGCTCCCGGTTTTTGCCGCGCACGATGATCCAGGTCTTGCTGCGCAGGCCCACGCGGACGCCAAAGCCAGGCGTCCGCGTGTCCATATAGCTCACATAGCCGCTGCTGCCCTGCAGGGCTCTCACGCTTAGGTCTGTGAGGTGTACCTTTGCCATTTCTGGCTCTTTTCTGGCTCTCAAATCATGCGCGTAGAATGGAGCAGATATGTAACGCATGTTGAGATTAAATACAAGAAAAATAAAGGTTTAGTGACTCGGCGTTGCGACATGAGAAGCTATGAAAAGGCCAAAAACTAGGCTTCCAAGCTTACGACGAGGGTTCGATTCCCTTCACCCGCTCCAGCGTTGCCGTGCATTCGATCCGCTGACCGGGTTGCGGGTGGCCGGTGCCAGCCGATCAACCGCGACGCGAGACGGCTCCGGCGAAGGCCGGAGCGTTGCGTGGCTTCGCGCGGCCAGCGCTCCGGCCTTCGCCGGAGTACGGACGGGAGGCGAACGGAGAATGTCCCCGGGCGGACTTACTTGCCCTGCTTCAGCCAGTCGATCAGGTCGCCGAAGGGGATGAGCTGGTTGAAGGAGATGCCGCACAGGCCTTCGGAAGACCAGCGCACCACGCCGTGGAGCGGGCGGAAGCCTTCGAGCGTGATCACCACCTCCTCGCCGACCGCCGGCGCGGCATCGGGCTCGCCCTCCACCTTGACGCCGCTCTGCGAGATGTCGCGGGCATGGACCCAGTCGGTGCGGGCGCCGGTGCGCAGCGTGGCCATGCGGTCGATCTCGACCCGCGGCGTGCGCGGCCGCCAGCTATTGTCGACGCCCTGCGGCGTGGCGAGCAGATCGGCGACGTCGACCGCTTGGTCGAACTGGATGCCGGCATTGCCGCCGCGCGTCCAGACGACGCGGCCGGGGACCGGCTGGCTGGTCTTCAGCTCGACCGAGACCTGCTGGCCGGGCACGAGCTGGCTGTAGACGTGCGCCATCACGCCGCCGGCCGAGATGTTGCGGATCAGGCAGAGCTCGCGCCGGCCGTCGACGACGACGGTGCCGACGCGAAGGATCTTGATGTGACGTTCGGTCGTGCGGCGTTCCGGCGGTTGCGGAACATCGTTCGAAAAGGAGAAGCCTGTCTCCACGACGCGATCCTCTAGGTACATCTTTCCATTCCCTGTGCGAACCTGGCTTTCGCTTGGGTTCAGCTTGCCCCGAAATGGATTTAAGAAGTCCTTACTTCCGGCACCGTTTCAGCCGCAGTGATGGTGAATGTTTTTTCACCAGTTTCCGTGACTTAGTCGATGCGGCGGGCCGAAGGCGCGGCGTTCACCTGATGCTTACGCTTTGCGTTTAGGGCGCGTTTCCCATGAATGCGCTCCCTTCCGACCTGACGATCGATCCCAAGGCCAGGCCCTATGATCCGCGGCCCAAGTCCGCGGTGAGCGCGATGACGGGCGTGGTCGGCCTGGCCGGCCTGTTCGCCTGGGCGGCGGTGGCGCGCCACTACGGCATGGCCGGGCCGCTGGCGGCGCTCTGCGGGCTCGTCGCCTGCGGTCTGCCGATGGTGCTCTGGTCGCTGCTCGTCGACAAGGTGCACCGCAACGAGTCAACCGGAATCGACTGGGACGGGCCGCCGCGCCGGCTGAAGGACATTGCCGACGTCAGCATCGCCAAGCTCGCCGGCCTCTGGGGGATCTGGGCGATCATCGGCGGGCTCTATTGCATCGGCCGCTGGTATTGGGACGGGCAATATCTCTTCGCCATGTACGTGCTCGGCTACGGTATCGTGCCGGTGCTGATCCTCTCCGTGCCCTATGTCTTCTGGCTCGACCGGCGGCTGAAGGAGCCGAAGGACGGCGCCTGGCATTTCGGGCAATTGCTGATCGGCCGGCCGGAGCGCGCGGACAAGAAGCAGCTCGCCGATTTCTACCGGGCCTGGGCGGTGAAGGGCTTCTTCCTCGCCTTCATGATCTCGATCGTGCCCGGCAATTGGTGGGACACGGTCGCGGCGACGCCCGAGGAGATCCTGCGCAGCCCGGTCAGCGTCGCGATGTGGCTGATCGCGATCATGTTCATGATCGACGTGACCTTCGCCACGGTCGGCTATGTGCTGACGCTGAAGCCGCTGGATGCGCATATCCGCCGCGCCAATCCGTTCGCGGCCGGCTGGGTGGCGGCCCTGATCTGCTACCCGCCCTTCATCCTGATGAACGACGGCGGCCCGCTTTCCTATTCGCAGGGCGGCGGGGACTGGACCTTCTGGCTGCAGGATTATCCGGCCCTGCTGGTGATCTGGGGCGTCGTGCTGGTCGTGCTCACTGCCATCTACGCCTGGGCGACGGTGGCGTTCGGCATCCGCTTCTCGAACCTCACCCACCGGGGCATCCTGACCAACGGCCCCTATGCGCTGACCCGGCATCCGGCCTATGTTTCGAAGAACCTGTTCTGGTGGCTCTCGGCGCTGCCCTTCCTCGCGACCACCGGCTCCTATGTCGACATGATCCGCAACACCGCGATCATGGCCCTGGTCTCCGGCGTCTATTACTGGCGCGCGAAGACGGAGGAGCAGCATCTCTCCGAGGATCCGGCCTATCGCGACTATAGCGCGTGGATGAACCGGAACGGGCCGGTCACGAAATTCCTCAACGCGCTGAGGCCCGGCGGCGAGCGCCGGGACCGGCCCGAGGCCGATCCCGTCGCCGCCGAGTGAGGCCGCTTACTGCTCGCTGACCCGCAAGGTGTAGCGGCCGCGGCCCTCGCTGCCGAGCGCGGTGACGCGAATGATGAAGTCGCCGGCCTCCTCCGTCTTGAAGCGAAGCACGGAGTTGAGCGTGCCGGCGCCGCCATCGTCGTTCGAGGCGAGCTGCGTGCCGGCCTCGCGGCCGTCCACGCTCAGCACCTGCACGACCGCGTCGAAATCCGCCGCGTCGAGGGTGATGAGGCGCTCCTGCCCGGCTTCGAAGCGGACGAGATAGTCGTCGACCTTCGGGCCATCCGGCGAGTCGCCGTCGCTGTTGGTGAGCGCGCCCTCATAGACCCGCCAGGCGGTGACCCTCATGCGCTGGAACTGGGTGTGGGGCGCGGGCAAGGGCGGCGCCTGCTCGGCGCTGGCGCGATAGGCGCCGGTGCCGTCGCTCGCGAGCGGGGCGACGCGCAGAATGTAATCGCCGCTGGTCTCGGGCACGAAGGAGATGCGCGAGTTCAGGCCGTCGCCGCCATCGTCATTCTCGGCGAGCACGGCATCCTCGCCGGCCGCGTAGAGCCGCGCGATCGGATCGAAGGCCGAGGATTCGACCTTCAGGATATAGCGCCGCCCGGCCTCGAGCCGGAGGTTATACTCGTCATAATGATAGACAGTCTCGCCCGCGGTCTGCGGATCGCTGCTGTCGATCCGGCCGCGCGTCGACCAGGGCACCGCCTGGGCGGGCGGGAGCGGCGGCAGCGCGGCGACGCCGGCCGTATAGGCGCCGCGGCCTTCCGCCGAGAAAGCGACGACGCGCAACGTATAGGCGCCGCTCTCGG
Source organism: Allosphingosinicella sp. (assembly GCA_035502235.1). Taxonomy (GTDB): domain Bacteria; phylum Pseudomonadota; class Alphaproteobacteria; order Sphingomonadales; family Sphingomonadaceae; genus Allosphingosinicella. The sequence goes on along the minus strand of DATJUQ010000044.1, from coordinate 48,362 downwards.
GCGCGGTATAGTTGATCCGGCTGTTCAGCCCCTCGCCGTCGTCATTCTGCGCGACCGGCTCGCTGCCGCCCTGGCGGTAGAGGCGGGCCATCGGATCGAAGGCCGTGCTGTCGACCGAGAAGCGATAGCGCTGGCCGGCCTCGAGCTGGATCGTGTGATCGTCATAGCGGCGATTCTCGTCCGCCACGCTGTCGCTGTCGGTGAGCTCGCCGGAGCCCGACCAGGGGGCCTGCGCCGAGGCCGGCGCGGCCATGAGGGTGAACGCCATCGCGGCCACCGAAGCAGTCCAGAACTTCCGCATTGTGGTAACTCCCCGTCGAAAACCGTTGGCACGATGAACCGTGCCGAATCAGCGATAGACTGATCGAGCTTGCGGCGAAATGAACCGCCTCGCAAGGCGATTGTAAGGTTCGCCCCGCGGTTTCCCCGCTATGGGCGGGATTACTTGCCGGCGAAGCGGTCGGCGGCGCGGATCAGGCCGTCGAGGACGCCAGGCTCGGTGAACAGGTGGCCGCCGTCGGGGACGATCTGCAGATCGACCTCGGGCCAGGCCTGCTTGAGATCCCAGGCGGAGACGGGCGGTGTGCACATGTCGTAGCGGCCCTGCACGATCACGCCGGGAATGTCCTTCAACCGGTGGGCGTTGGCGAGGAGCTGATCCTCCTCCAGCCAGCCCTTGTGGACCATGTAGTGATTCTCGATCCGCGCGATGGCGACCGCGAAATCGTCGCTCGTATGCTCGTCGATGACGTGCGGATCGGGGAGCAGGGTGACGGTTTCCGCCTCCCACTTGCTCCACGCCTTGGCGGCCTCGAGCTTCACCGCCGCGTCGTCGCCGGTCAGGCGCCGGTGATAGGCCGCGACCATGTCGCTGCGCTCGGCCTCCGGGATCGGCGCGAGGAACTCGCCCCATTTGTCCGGATAGACCTCGGAGGCGCCGAATGTGTAGAGCCAGTCCAGCTCCTTCTGCCGGAACAGGAAGATGCCGCGTAGAACCAATTCGGTGGTCCGCTCGGGATAGGTCTGGGCGTAAGCGAGGCTGAGGGTCGAGCCCCAGGAGCCGCCGAAGACCAGCCATTTGTCCACGCCGACATGGGTGCGCAGCCGCTCGATATCCTCGACCAGGTGCCAGGTCGTGTTCGCCTCCAGGCTCGCATGGGGCGTGGAGCGGCCGCAGCCGCGCTGGTCGAACAAGGTGATGTTGTAGAGGCGCGGATCGAACTGGCGGCGATGATCGGGACTGCAGCCCGCGCCCGGCCCGCCGTGCAGCATCACGACCGGCTTGCCCTCCGAATTGCCGCATTGCTCCCAATAGAGGACATGGCCGTCGCCGACGTCGAGCCGCCCGGTCCGGTAGGGCTCGATTTCCGGATAGAGGGTGCGGCGGTCGGCGAAGCGGGGATCGGCCATCAGAAGCTCATCTCCTCGTAGATGCGGCTGATATCGCCCTCCCATTCGCCCTTGTACAGGCCGAGCAGGCGCTCGGCGGGCGTGCGGCCCGCGGCGAGGACCTCGCGCAGGGGATCGAGGAAGCCGGATTCATTGTCGCCCGAGGCGTTGAGCCGGGCGCGGGCGTTGAGGCCGGAGGCGGCGATGGCGAGGACCCGAGTGCCGAGCGCCTGCAGGCTCTCGCCATCGGGTGTCTCGGCCCTGAGGCCCTGCGCCGGCACAGCGTCGCGCAGCGCCTGCCGGCCCTCGAGCGGCCAATGCTTCACCTCGTCCCAGGCGGCGTCGAGCGCATTGTCGTCGTAGAGCAGCCCGACCCAGAGCGCGGGCAAGGCGCAGATCTTGCCCCAGCGGCCCCCGTCGGCGCCGCGCATCTCGAGGAAGCTCTTGAGCCGGACCTCCGGGAAGATGGTGGAGAGATGGTCGGTGAAATCGGAAACGCGCGGCTTCTCGCCTTCGAAGCCCGCCAGCCGGCCGTCGAGGAAATCCCGGAAGCTCTTGCCGGCGACGTCGTGATAGGTGCCGTCGCGATAGACGAAGTACATCGGCACATCGAGCGCGTAGTCGAGATAGCGCTCATAGCCGAAGCCGTCCTCGAACACGAAGGGCAGCATCCCCGTGCGATCCGCGTCGGTGTCGGACCAGATATGGCTGCGGAAGGAAAGGAAGCCGTTCGGCTTGCTTTCGGTGAAGGGCGAATTGGCGAAGAGCGCGGTCGCCAAGGGCTGCAGCGCGAGGCCGACGCGGAACTTGCGGGCCATGTCCGCTTCGGAGGCATAGTCCAGGTTGGTCTGGATGGTGCAGGTGCGTAGCATCATGTCGAGGCCGAGCGAGCCGACCTTCGGCATGTAGTTGAGCATGATCTTGTAGCGGCCCTTGGGCATCACCGGCAGCTCCGCGCGGCTCTTGTCCGGCCACATGCCCATGCCGAGGAAGCAGACGCCGAGCTTCTCGCCGACGGCCTTGCACTGGTCGAGATGGCGGGCCGCCTCGGCGCAGGTCTGGTGGAGATGCTCGCGCGGCGCGCCGCTCAGCTCCAGCTGTCCCGCCGGCTCCAGGCTGATCGCGCCGTCCGGGCCGGTCAAAGCGATGACATTGCCATTCTCGATCACCGGCTGCCAGCCATAGGGAACGAGTTCGCTGAGCAGGTCGCGGATCCCGCCGGGCTCGTCATAGCTGGGCGCGCGATGGTCGGCGCAGCGATAGACGAACTTCTCATGCTCGGTGCCGATCCGCCACGCGTCGCGCGGCTTCTCGCCCTTGGCGAATACGGCGAGAAGATCGTCGCGGCTTTCGATCGGGCGTTCGGCCTTGCCGCCGGTTTCGGTGCGGGTCGTCATCGGCGCGGCTTTAGCGGCGGGCGCGCGGCCCCGCCAGCAGGTTTCGATGGGCTACCTATAAGCTCATTCTATCGATCGCCGTGGCGCGACCAGTCGCCGGCCGCGCCCATCCAGAGCGCGACCGCGGCGAGCGCGGCGGTGTCGGCGCGCAGGATGCGCGGCCCGAGCGAGACCGGGCGGGCCTGGGGCAGGGCGCGGATCGCCGCCCGCTCCTCGTCGGTGAAGCCGCCTTCGGGGCCGATCAGGATGGCGGCGGGTCTCGGGGCGGGGGCGAAGGGCTCGCCGCCCGCCTCGTCGGCGAAATAGAGCGAGCGGTCCGCCGGCCAGGCCTTCAGCACCGCGTCCAGCTTGCGCGGCTCTTCCAGCACGGGAAGGGCGGTGCGTTCGCACTGCTCTGCGGCCTCGATCGCATGGGCGCGGAGGCGTTCGAGATTGAGCTTGTCGACGATCGTGCGCCGCGTGATCGCGGGCACGAGGCGGGCGACGCCGAGCTCGGTCGCCTTCTCCACCAGCCAGTCGATCCGCCCGCGCTTGACCGGGGCGAAGACCAGCCAGAGGTCGGGAACCTCTTCGCGTCCGCGCAGGCATTCTGAGAGCTGGAGGGTAACTCGCTTCTTCCCAGCCTCGACGATCTCCGCCAGCCACTCGCCGGTCCGGTCGTCGAAGAGCTTCACCTTGTCGCCGGGGCCGAGGCGAAGGACGGCGGCGAGATAATTGCCGTCCACGGTCACCTGCTCGCCCTGTGCCAGCGTCTGGTCGACGAACAGGCGCGGGAGGCTGTGCGGCGGCCAGGCGGGCGTGGCGCCCGTCATGCAATGGCCTTTCCGATATTCTTCAGCGCCTCGCGTCTGCTCAGCCCGCTCAGGCGTGCCTCATGCGCGGCGACGTAGCGGCGGATCTCCACCGGGTCGGTCCAGGCATATTGGCGCAACGCCCAGCCGATCGCCTTTCTGAGGAAGAATTGCTTCGAATCGAGCGACGGTTCGATACAGGCGTAGAGCAGGTCGAGGTCGGTCTTCGTCTTCGCGCGGAGCTGGCAGAGGATGGAAGAGCGCCGCTTCCACATGTCGCGATCCGTGCTCCAGGCCAGCATCGTCGTGCGCATCCTTTCCCGGTCATTCTCCAGCAGGGTCCAGAGCCGGTGGCCGGCGATGGTGTCCACGAAATCCCACCAGGCGCCGGTGACGATCATTTCCTCGTACATGGTCAGCGCGTCCACATGCTGGAAGGCGCGGGCGGCGCGGACGCCGCTCAGCTCGATCGCGGCGTAGCGCTCCTCGCGATGGGTGGCGCCGCGCCACAGGGCGAGCACGTCGGCCTGCCAGGATTTGCCGTCCGGCCATGAAAGGTCCTTGAAGACGTCCTTGCAGAGCCGCCGCAGCGGCACGGCGGAGACGCCGTGATAGGGCATGGCCGATTTCATATAGGCCTGCTGCCCGGCCGCGCGGACGGGATCGGCGACGGCGGCGAGGCGGGCGCGCAGGTCTTCCAGAAGATCGGACATCCCAAACCCCGTTCGGGCCGGGCTTTGTCGAAGCCCTCCCTTTCTTCAATCCCGTAACGGCAAGAAAGGGCCTTCGACAAGCTCGGGCCGAACGGTAGAGAGGCCGGATGGCAAGCGCCCCACCCACCGACATCGTCCCCGACAGCGAGCGGCGCGGGCTGATCGGCGCCTTGCCGGCGGCGTGGCGGCCCTTCGCCTCCCTGATGCGGCTGGACCGGCCGATCGGGGCCTGGCTGCTCTTCTGGCCCGGGGCCTGGGCGGTCGCTTTGGCCGGGATGGGCGCGCGGACCGGTGCCACGGGAAGCAATGGCTGGCTGCTGATCGCCTGGCTGGCGCTCGGCGCCTTCGCGATGCGCAGCGCGGGCTGCGTCTATAACGATATCGTCGACCGCGATCTCGACCGGCAGGTCGAGCGCACGCGCCTCCGGCCGCTGGCGAGCGGGCGCGCCTCGGTGACCGGTGCCTGGCTGCTCCTCGCCGGCCTGAGCCTCGTCGGGCTGGTCGTGCTGCTCCAGCTGCAGCGCACCGCGCAGATCGTGGCCCTGGCCAGCCTCGCCCCGGTCGCGCTCTACCCTTTCATGAAGAGGATCACTTGGTGGCCGCAGGCCTGGCTGGGCCTCGTCTTCTCCTGGGCCGCTTTGGTCGGCTGGCCGGCGGTGCGCGGCGAGCTGGACCTCGCCGCCTTGCTGCTCTGGGGCGGGTCGATCTTCTGGGTGATCGGCTATGACACGATCTATGCGCTGCAGGACAAGGAGGACGACGCTCTGGTCGGCGTGAAATCCTCCGCGCTGGCGCTCGGCCGGCATGCGCGGCTCGGGGTGTTCGTCTGCTATCTGGCCGCTTTGGCCCTCTGGGTCTTCGCGATCCGCGAGATCAGGCTCGAATGGTGGGCGCCGGTCGCCCTGCTGCCCATGGCGTTGCACCTGCTCGGCCAGGTCGCCACCTTGAAGCCGGACGATGGCGGCGACGCGCTGCGCAAGTTCCGCTCCAACCGCTTCGCCGGGCTGCTGATGTTCGCGGCCTGCTATGTGGTGGGCACCGCGTGAGGTTGCTTTTGAGCGCCAAGTCTCTAACTCGCCCCGATGCTCAAAGTCAGTGAAGCGGAGGGGCGCGCCGGCGCTCTCGTCGAAGCCGCACTCAAAGCCGGGGCCGATGCGGCCGACGTCCTCTATATCGGCGACGGGTCCACCGAGGTGCAGGTGCGTCTCGGCGCGCTGGAGGACGTGACCCGTTCCGAGGGCGAGGAGATCGGCCTGCGCCTGTTCGTCGGCCAGCGCTCGGCCAGCGTGTCCTCGTCCGATCTCTCCACCGACGCGCTCGCCGCCCTGGTCGAGCGGGCGGCGGCGATGGCGCGGGAGGCGCCGGAAGACCCCTTTGCCGGCCTCGCGCCCGAGGCCAGGCTGCTGCGCGGCCCGGCGGCGGATTTCGAGGCCGACGACGGCGCCGATCCCTCGCCCGTCGCGCTCAAGGAGCGCGCGGTGGCGATCGAAGAAGCGGCGCGCGCCGTGCCGGGCATCACCAATTCGGAAGGAGCGGGAGTCAGCGCCGGGCGCAGCGTGATCGCGCTGGCCACCTCGCACGGCTTCTGCCGCGGCTATGCCAGCTCCGGCTATGGCGCGGCGGTCAGCGTGATCGGCGGGGAGGGCGGCGACATGCAGCGCGACAGCGCCAGCCACAGCGTCCGCCATTTCGCCGATCTCGACGCCCCGGAGAATCTCGGCCGGCTCGCGGCCGAGCGGACCGTCGCCCGCCTCAACCCCGGCAAGCTCGCCAGCGGGGCGATGCCGGTGCTGTTCGATCCGCGCGTCGGCGGCAGCCTGGTCGGTGCTCTGCTCGGCGCGATGAGCGGGCCGGCGGTGGCGCGGCGCACGTCCTTCCTGCTCGGACGCGAGGAGGAGCAATTGTTCGATTCGTCAATCGTGATCGTCGACGATCCGCACCGGCCGCGCGGGCTCAAGTCCAAGCCGTTCGACGGCGAGGGCGTCGCCACCTCAGGCCGGCGGCTGGTCGATGGCGGCCGCACGACCGGCTGGCTGCTCAACGCCGCCGCGGCGCGCCAGCTCGGGCTGGAGACGACCGGCCATGCCAGCCGCGGCATCGGCGGCGCGCCAGGCGTCGGCGCGACCAACGTCCATCTGGAGCCGGGGACGGTCAGCCCCGCCAGCCTGATGGCGGACGTCAGGCTCGGCCTCTACGTCACGGAGATGATCGGCAGCGGCGTCAATCCGGTGACTGGCGATTACAGCCGCGGCGCCTCGGGCTTCGTGATCCGCGATGGCGCGCTCGCCGAGCCGGTCGACGAGATCACCATCGCGGGCAATCTCATCGCCATGTTCCGGGCGCTGGTCCCGGCCGACGATCTGGAGCATCGGCGCGCGGTGAACGTTCCGACCCTGCGGGTGGACGGGATGACGGTCGCAGGTGCCTAAGAGCTTGGACATATCGGACGTTGCCAGGATCGCGGAGGAGGCCGGCAGGATCGCCGCCGGCCGCTGCAACACCGACTATAAACGCTGGGAAAAGGTGCCCGGCCACCCGGTCTGCGAGATCGACCTGGAGGTGGACGCCTTCCTGCGCGCGCAACTGACCGCGCTCGACCCGGAGGCCGGCTGGCTGTCCGAGGAGACCCTGGACGACAGCGACCGGATCGAGCGGCGGCGGCTCTGGGTGGTCGATCCGATCGACGGCACGCGCGATTTCCTGCGCACCCGGCCGGGCTGGTGCGTCTCGGTGGCGCTGGTCGAGGACCGGGTGCCCGTGCTCGGCGTGCTCTCGGCGCCGATGCGGGGCGAGTTGTGGACCGCGCAGCGCGGGCGCGGCAGCTTCCGCAACGGCGAACGGCTCAGGGTCAGCCCGCGCGCCTTGCTGGCCGGTGCCCGCGTCCCCGCCGACACTTTGCCCAAGGTCGATCGCGACCTCGTCGCCGTGGACAAACCCAACAGCATCGCGCTCCGCATCGCCATGGTCGCGGCCGGGGAGGCGGATCTGCTCGCCACCCTGCGCTGGGGCTTCGAGTGGGACATCGCCGCCGCGGCGCTCATCGCCAAGGAGGCGGGGGCGACGGTGAGCGGGGCGCTCGGCCAGCCGCTCGCCTTCAACACCGCCTCCGGCGAGGCCTTCGGCGTGCTGATCGCGACTCCGGGCATCCACGCCGCCGCCGTCGAGCGGCTGCGCGAGCGCGCCATGGCGGTGGTCTGACGGGAGGAATCCTCCCGCGCTGGTCTGGCCCCACGGGTCGTTCGTCGAACGGATTTCGCTTTTTCGCCTGACGCGCCTATCCTCGCCGCACAAAAGAATGCGGAGAGGGACGATGCGGAGTGGGCCTTCCGTCCGGCTGATGGCCGGGTTGCTCGGGATCGGTGCGCTGGCGGGACCCGGCGCGGCTCAGCAGGTGGCGCCCGCCATCGATGCCCCGCCGCCGGTGACCCAGCCCGCTCTGCTCGATCAGCAGCATGCCGAGACGTTCAGCCTCGTGCCCGATGTCGACGAGCGGATGACGGTGGGCGTGAATATCGACGGCCGCGGGCCGTTCCGCTTCATCGTCGACACTGGTGCCGAGCGGACGGTCATCTCCTCCGAGCTGGCCCGTACTCTGGCCTTGCAGCCGGGGCGGCTCACCACCGTCCACTCGATGACCGAGGTCAGCCAGATTCCGACCGTGGTGATCCCGGGCCTGCGCGTCGGCACGCGCACGGTCGAGGGGATCCACGCCCCCGCGCTCGCCCGCGCCCATCTCGGCGCGCAGGGCATTCTCGGCGTCGATTCTCTGCAGAACCAGCGCGTCACCTTCAATTTCGAGCAGCGCGAGATGACGGTGACGCCGTCGCGTCGCCGCGAGGAGCGCTGGCCCGACGCGAACACCGTCGTCGTGACCGGCCGCAGCCTCTACGGCCGGCTCGTCCTCGTCGACGCCTCGGTGGACGGCCAGCGCGTCTGGGTGATCATCGACACCGGCTCCGAGGTCAGCATCGGCAACAGCGCGCTGCGCGCCGCGCTCACCCGGCGCAACCGGCTCGGGCCGATGGCGCCGATCCGCATGGTCAGCATCACCGGCGGCCAAATGATGGCCGAATATAGCATCGCGCGGCGGATCAAGATCGGCGGCATCGACATCAACAACCTGCCCGTCGCCTTCGCCGACGCCCACCCCTTCCGCCAGCTCGGGCTCAACAATCGCCCCGCTCTGCTGCTCGGCATGGACGCGCTGCAATTGTTCGACCGGGTCTCGGTCGACTTCCCGAACCGCAGGGTGCGGGTGCTGATCGACGACGGGGCGATGATCCTGCAGCCGACGCGGATCGCCGGGGCCACGACTCAGCGCCGGGCGAACTAGCGCGCCGGGCTCCGGCTCTACGGGATGATCGGCGGGCGCGGGATTTCGGGCCATTGCGCGAGCATCGGATCGATGACGAAGCGGAAGGCGACGTCGGCGGCGAGCACGAGCAGCAGATATTTCAGGCTGTTCAGGATCGGCCGCCAATAGATCATCAACGACGCGATCCAGGAGAAGAGCGCCAGCAGGATGAACTGCAGGATGAAGGAAAATGCCTCGAGGGCACGGGGCTTGGGCGGGAAGATCATGAAGAATGCGGCAGTGGCGACGAATATTGTCGCCCCGTAGTGAAAGTCGCGACCCATCCCGTAATTGGCGCCGAGAGCGCTGAAGAAGGATTGCATCAGGAACACTGTCAGCATCATCGCGATCATCCCGAGGATGATATGAGCGTTGGTGTTGAACAGAGAGAACTCTTTGTCCTTGCTGTCATCCTTGGAAGAGCCGATCAGCGTGATCGATCTCGCCTCCCTGATCAGTCCACGGATCAGGGAGTGGCCGTGCTGCTTCAGCCAGGCCGCGTTCGCCGCGGCGCCGAAGAACAGCAACAGCGCCAGGATCTCGCGATGGAGCAGGGGAAGCCGGATATCCAGCCACAGGAACGGGAGGCTGATCACGTAGCGCCACCATTCGACGATCAGGTGGATGCTCTGCGACAGGCTGAGAACGTCCTGATGCCGGGTGACGATATTATAGGCCTGGAGCGCGCCGAGCCCGAGCAGCACCTTGATGAAGAGGCCGGGCTTTTTGCCTTGGCCGCCGCCGCCATCGGCCGCAGCCGGCATTTGGGCAGTCGCGCCGGCGTCCGTCATGCCCCTCCCTCCCGGCAAGATGATGCGGTCGCCGCTCGGCCGGTGTCATGATGCCCCGGGCCATGCTGCTCGATTTGGTTCGGGCGTGCAAGGATTGCGGAGCGCCCTGTCCGCTCTCACCCTAGCCGCGCGGCGATTAGCCGACCTTCGGCACCCCGAGACGCGGGATTTCGATCTTCGGGCAGCGGTTCATCACCACTTTGAGCCCGGCCGCCTCGGCGCGGGCCGCGGCCTCCTCGTTGATCACGCCGATCTGCAGCCAGACGGACCTGGCGCCGGCGGCGATCGCCTCGTCCACCGCCTCGCCGGCGGCCTGCGGGCGGCGGAAGATGTCCACCATGTCGATCGGCTCGCCGATCTGGCTGAGCTCGCGCCAGACATATTCGCCATGGACATGCTCGCCGGTGATCTGCGGATTGACGGGGAAGACGCGGTAGCCGCGCGACTGGAGATAGGCCATCACGCCGTAGCTCGGCCGGTCGGGACGGTCGGAGGCGCCGATCAGGGCGATCGTGCGGGTCCCGGCGAGCAGGTCGCGAATGTCTTCGTCACGGTCAAGCGGCATGGAAACCTCCGGCGCGTTGTCCAAGCTGAGCGAGCAACTTCCGCGCGAGTTCCCTGAACAGGGCCGCGTCCTCGCCCTCGCCCGCCGCCGGGGGCACCCCGGCATCGGACGCGCGGCGGATCTCCAGCTTCAGCGGGATGCGGCCGAGAAAGGGGATGTCCATCACGCCCGCCGCCGCCTGCGCGCCGCCCGAGCCGAAGGGGTCGGAGACCTCGCCGCAATGCGGACATTCATAGCCGGCCATATTCTCGATCAGGCCGATCACCTTGACGTCCATCTTGCGGAACATGTCGATGGCGCGGGTGGCGTCGATCAGGGCGAGATCCTGCGGCGTCGAGACGATCACCGCGCCCGCCGGCTTCCACTTCTGGATCAGAGTCATCTGCACGTCGCCCGTGCCCGGCGGCAGGTCGACGACGAGGATCTCGCAATCGCCCCAATCGCCCTCCATCAGGTTGGACAGGGCCGAGGCGGTCATCGGCCCGCGCCAGGCGACGGCGGTGCCGGGCTCGATCAGCTGGCCCATGGAGAGCAGGCGGACGCCATGCGCGGGCAGCGGCACGATCATCTCGTCGACCAGCTCGGGCTTGGCCGACTGGCCCATGAGCCGGGGCTGGGAAGGGCCGTAAATGTCCGCGTCGACGAGGCCGACCTTCTTGCCCAGCCGGGCCAGCGCCACCGCGATATTGGCCGAAACGGTGGACTTGCCGACCCCGCCCTTGCCCGAACCGATGGCGACGATCGTCCGCTCCAGCTTCTCGGCGGTCATCGCGATCTGGGTGTCGCCGACGCCCGGCACCGCGATCATCGCCGCGCGCACCTGCCGCTCCAGGCCGGCGCGCTGCTCGGCGGAGAGGCCGGTCGCCTCCAGCACGATCACCGCCTTGCCCTCCTTCAGGCGGGTCATGGCGACACGGCCGGCCTCGGCGAGGCTGCCGCGGCCGGCGGGATCGGGAATCCGGGCCAAAGCGGCGGCGATCGGGTCGTTCTCGTCACTCATCGGGCGCAGATAGGGGCTGCGACGCCGCTTGCCACTGTTTTTCCGCAAATCGCGTCCCTATAGGAGTGAGCATGACAGGATTTTTCGGTTGGTTTCGACGTCCCGGTGCCGTGCTCAGCGACAATCGCGGCGGGCCCTGGGGTCCCGGCGGCGGTGGCGAAGGCGGCGGCAGCGGCAATGGCGGGGGCGGCGGCAGCGGCGGCGGCCCGCGCAATCCCTGGGGTCCCGGACGGCGCAAGCCTGGCCCGCGCGGCGGCGGTGGCGGCAAGGGCGGCGGCGACGTCACCTCGCTCGACGAGTTCCTGCGCCGCAGCCGGGCCCGCTTCGGCGGCGGCATTCCGGGCGGCGGCAGGCCCTATATTCTCTACGGCGCGATCATCGCCATTTTGCTCTGGCTCGCCTTCACCTCGATCCATCGGATCGGCCCGCAGGAGCGCGGCGTCGTCACCACCTTCGGCTGGTATTCCGGCACGCTTCAGCCCGGCATCGGCTTTTCCCTGCCCTATCCGTTCGGCAGCGTGACCAAGGTCGACGTCGCCGGCATCCGCGACCTCGCCATTCCGGGCCGCGGTGAGAATCTGATCCTCACCGGCGACCAGAACGTCATCAATCTCGGCTATACGGTGCGCTGGAACATCCGCTCGCCGGAGCTCTATCTGTTCCAGCTCGCCAATCCCGACGACACGATCCGCGAGGTCGCCGAGAGCGCGATGCGCGCCGCCGTGGCGCGGGGCACGCTCGACAGCGCGCTCGGCGCGGGCCGCGGCGAGATCGAGCAACGGGTCCAGCGGGACATGCAGCGCATTCTCGACGGCTATAATAGCGGCGTGCAGGTGCGCAGCGTGTCGATCAGCCAGTCGGTGCCGCCGGCCCAGGTCAACGCCGCCTTCCTCCAGGTCTCGGCGGCGCAGCAGCAGGCCCAGTCGGCGGTCAACGCCGCCCGCGGCTATGCCCAGCAGACCACTGCCCGGGCGCAGGGCGAGGCCGCCCAGTTCGAGCGCATCTACGCCCAGTACAGGCTTGCGCCCGATGTGACCCGGCGGCGCATGTATTACGAAACGATGGAGCAGATCCTGCAGCAGACCGACACGACGATCGTCGAGGCGCCGGGCGTCCAGCCCTTCCTGCCCCTGCCGCAGATCCAGGGACGCGGCGCGATCCAGGCAACGCCGGCGCCGGCCGCGGGAGCGGGCCGATGATCCGCTATCTCAAGAACCCGGTCGCGCTCGGCGTGCTGGCGATCGTGCTGCTGATCCTCGTCGCCAGCACCTTCTCGATCGTGCCGGAGACGAAGCAGGCGGTGATCGTCCGCTTCGGCGAGCCGCAGCGCGTCATCAACCGCTACGACCGGAATGCCGGCCTCGGCCCGGGCGGCGCGGGCATCGTGGCCCGCATCCCCTTCGTCGAGCAGATCCACTGGATCGACAAGCGCGTCCTCTCGATCGAGCTGGAGAACCAGCCGGTCCTCTCCACCGATCAGCTGCGGCTCGAGGTGGACGCCTTCGCGCGCTTCCGGATCACCGATCCGCTGCAGATGTACATCGCCGCCCGCACCGAGGAGAATCTGGCCAGCCAGCTGAGGCCGATCCTCGGCTCCGCGCTGCGCAACGAATTCGGCCGGGTGCCGTCGCAGGCTTTGCTCACCCCCGAGCGCGGCGAGATGATGACCAACATCCGGAACGCGCTGAACCGCGTCGCCCGGCAATATGGCGCCGAGATCGTCGACGTGCGGATCAAGCGCGCGGATCTGCCCACCGGCACGCCGCTCGATTCCGCCTATCAGCGGATGCGGACGGCGCGTGAGCAGGAGGCAACCTCGATCATCGCGCAGGGCAACCGCCAGGCGCAGATCATCCGCGCCGACGCCGACGCCGAGGCGGCCGCCACTTATGCGAGCGCCTTCAACCGCGACCCGGAATTCTACGATTTCTATCGCGCCATGCAGTCCTACCAGCTGAGCTTCCTCGGCAATCGGGACGGGCAGCGCGGCCGGTCGAGCATCATCCTGTCGCCGAACAACGATTATCTTCGTCAGTTCCGGGGCAGTCGCTGAACGGGCATTCAAACCCCGTTCAGCCGCCCCATCTAGCGTGCCTGAGGTCCGGTGGGCTGCGGACCGAAGTTAAGGAAGGATAGCGAAAGTGCGTTACGTTTATGGGATTACGGCGGCCATCCTGATCGGTGGCGCAGCAGCCACCCTGAGCAATCCGGTCGGCGCGCAGACCGCGCAGAACGAGCCCGGCACCATCCGCGCCGCGCCCCCGCCCGGCGCGCCGAGCAGCTTCGCCGATCTGGCGCAAAGGCTGCAGCCCGCGGTGGTCAACATCTCCACCCGCCAGTCCGTCACCGTCCGCCAGCAGCAATTGCCGCCGGGCTTCGAGGATTTCTTCCGGCGCTTCGGCGGCGAGGTCCCGAACCGCGGCGGGCAAGGGCAGGGCCAGGGACAGGGCCAGGATGGCGACGGCACCGTGCGGCAGCGCGGCGGCTCGCTCGGCTCCGGCTTCATCATCTCGCCGGACGGCTATATCGTCACCAACAATCACGTGGTCGCCCCGGCCCGGCCGGACGCGGTGGTCGAGCAGATCACCGTCACTCTCTCCGACCGCACCGAATATGAGGCGGAGGTGGTCGGCCGCGATCCGACTACGGACATCGCCGTCCTCAAGGTCAATCCGCGCGGCGCCTTGCCGTTCGTCCGCTTCGGCGATTCGACCCAGACCCGGGTCGGCGACTGGGTGATCGCGATCGGCAATCCGTTCGGCCTCGGCGGCACGGTGACCGCGGGCATCGTCTCGGCCGTGCACCGCAACATCAATGCCGGCCTCTACGACCGCTACATCCAGACCGACGCCTCGATCAATTCGGGCAATTCGGGCGGTCCGATGTTCGACATCAACGGCAATGTGATCGGCATCAACACCGCCCTGATCTCGCCGACCGGCGGCAATGTCGGCATCGGCTTCGCCATCCCGGCCGAGCAGATCGCGCCGGTGGTCGAGCAGCTGCGTCGCGGCCAGCGCGTCCAGCGCGGCTATATCGGCGTGTCGCTCCAGAATATCGACGAGGGCCTGGCCAGCGCGCTCAACATCGACCGCAACCGCGGCGAGCTGATCCGCTCGGTCACCGCGGGCGGCCCGGCCGACCGCGCCGGCATCCGCCAGGGCGACGTCGTCATCTCCGTCGCCGGCCAGCCGGTGACCCCGGATCAGACGCTCGCCTATCTCGTCTCGCGCCAGGCGATCGGGTCGCGCATCCCGGTCGAGCTGATCCGCAACGGCCAGCGCCAGACCGTCAACGTCGCGGTCGCCTCGCGGCCCACGGACGAGGAGCTGGCGCGGCTCAACGGCGGCGACGACGGCGACAATACGGACGAGGGCGGCGAAGGCGGCGCCAAGCCGACCGAGACCCAGTCGGCCGGCCAGCGCGCGACCCAGCAGGCGCTCGGCCTGTCGCTCGAGGCGCTGACTCCGGCGCGGGCGCGGGAGCTGCGGCTCAACGATCCGAACCTGCGGGGCCTGGTCGTGACCAGCGTCGATCCGAACAGCGATGCCGGCCAGCGCGGCGTGCAGAACGGCGACATCATCATCTCGGTCAACCAGGTGCCGGCGACGACCACCGAGGTCGTGGCCTCGCAGATCGAGACGGCCCGCCGCTCCGGCCGCCGCAACGTCGCCTTGCTAGTCAGGCGCGGCAACGGTCCGCCCGCTTATGTGGGCGTCGAGCTGACCCGGCCGGCGGCGACGCCGACCCCGGCTCCGGCAACGCCGCGCAGGCCGTGAGCGCAGCCGCCGGGGTGGGCACCCAGAGCGGCTCCTTGCGGGAGCTTACCTTCCGGGCCGTCCTCCTCGGCGGACTGATCACGCTCGTTTTCACCGCCGCGAACGTCTATCTCGGGCTTCGCGTCGGGCTGACCTTCGCGACCTCCATTCCGGCCGCCGTCATCTCGATGGCGATCCTCAGGATGTTCAGCGGCTCGAACATCCTCGAGAACAATATCGTCCAGACCATCGCCTCGGCGGCGGGGACGCTGGCGGCGATCATCTTCGTGCTTCCCGGCCTCGTCATCATCGGCTGGTGGAACGGCTTCCCTTACTGGACCACCGCGCTTGCAACCGCCTGCGGCGGCATATTGGGCGTGATGTTCTCCATCCCGCTGAGACGCGCGCTCGTCGTCGACACGCCTTTGCCCTATCCCGAAGGCGTCGCGGCCGCCGAGGTGCTTAAGGTCGGCGCTGGCAGTCGGGAGGGCGATGCGGAGAACCGGGTCGGCCTGCGCCTGATCGTCCTCAACGCGCTGGCGGCGGGCGCCTTCACACTCGTCGCGAAGACCCGGCTGCTGGCCGAGGAGGTCGCCTATTTCTTCCATATCGGCGCCTCGTCGACCGGCGTGGCCGGCGGCCTCTCCTATGCCCTGTTCGGCGCCGGCCACCTGGTCGGCCTCTCCGTGGGCATGGCGAACCTCACCGGCCTGATCATCGGCTGGTTCGTCCTGCTGCCGATCCTGACCGCGGGCGTGGCCGGCGAGGCCGCGCAGGTCGCCAACACCGTCTTCCGCTCGGACGTCCGCTTCTTCGGCGCCGGCGTGATCGGCGTCGCCGCGATCTGGACCTTGCTCAGGCTGCTCGGTCCGATCCTCAAGGGCATCAAGGGCGCGCTCGCCGCCTCCAGCAAGCGCACCGGCGGCGAGGAACTGCCGCTGGTCGAGCGCGACATTCCGATCGGTCGGGTGGCGACCGTCATCCTGCTCATGCTCATCCCGATCGCCTTCCTGCTCTGGCAGTTCCTGAGCACGACGCCGCTCGCCGGCAGCGCGAGCAGCATCATCCCGCTGACCCTGGTCTTCGTGCTGGTCGCGGGCATCGTGATCGCCTCGGTTTGCGGCTATATGGCCGGCCTGATGGGCGCGTCGAACAGCCCGATCTCCGGCATCGGTATTCTCGCCATCCTCTCTGCTGCCCTGCTCCTCGGCTGGCTGTTCGGCGGAGGCGGGGACGAGCAGCAGAAGGCGCTGGTCGCCTATGCTTTGTTCACCACCGCCATCGTGTTCGGCATCGCCACCATCTCCAACGACAATTTGCAGGATCTCAAGACCGGCCAGCTGGTCGGCGCGACGCCGTGGCGGCAGCAGCTGGCGCTGGTCTACGGCGTGATCTTCGGCGCGCTGGTGATCCCGCCCATCCTCAACCTGCTCGCCTCCCAATATGGCTTTGCCGGCCAGCCGGGGGCGGGGCCGCAGGCGCTCGCCGCGCCGCAGGCGGGCCTTATTTCGGCGATCGCCAATGGCGTGCTGGGCGGCGACCTCAACTGGAAGATGATCGGCATGGGCGCGGCGACCGGCGTCGTCGCGATCCTCGTCGATGCGATGCTGGGCAAGGCCAAGCTGCTGCGCCTGCCGCCGCTCGCCGTCGGCATCGGCATCTACCTGCCCATGACGGTGACCGTGCCCATCGCGATCGGCTCGGTGCTCGGCTGGCTCTACGACAAGCGGGCGGAGCGCGCCGCCAACCCCGCCTTCGCCAAGCGGATGGGCGTGCTGCTCGCCACCGGCCTCATCGTCGGCGACAGCCTCGCGAACGTCGCCTTCGCCGGCTATGTCGCCCGCTTCGGCCTGCCCGAGGGTTTCTTGCCGGAGGGCGCCGAGCATTATGCCGAACTGGCCGGCGTGGCGCTGTTCGGCGCCATGCTCTACGCCTTGTATCGCTACACCCGGCGCGTCTCGTCGGCGCCGCCCGCGGCCCAGGCTCAGTAACCGAAGCCCTTCACCTTGCGGTGGCCGCCGAGGATGTGGCTGCACAATTCCTTGGCGGTCCAGGTGCGCTGGACGCCGAGCTCGGCCTGTTTGACCAGCTCGACGATCGCCGCGTTGACCGGGGCCTGCGCGCCCAGCGCTTCCGCGAGCTTCACGACCTCGCCGTTCAGATAGTCGATTTCGGTCGGGCGGGCGGCGTCGAAATCGTCGGCCATCGAACCGCGTCCCTTGGGGTCGATCTTCTGCACCTTCAGGAAGAGCTTGTTGAAGATGAAGTCCGGCGCGCCGATCACGTGCGGCAACAGCTCCGGGCCGACCTTGCCGATCTTGAACGGCTTGATGCCCGCTTGCTTGAGCAGGGCGAGGGTTTCGATGATCGCGGCCGCGAAGACCCGGCGGAAGTCGCGCTGCTTGAGCTCGGCGAGATAGGTCTCGCCCGAGAGCGCGTTGATCGCATTGTTCAGGTTGAACAGCAATTTGCCCCAGGCGACGCCCTGCATGTCCTTGGCGAGCAGCAGGCGGCCGGGCCGGTCGCCGATCCGGGTCGCCAGGTCGCGGCTCACCTCATGGTCCGCGGCGATCAGGTCGCCCCAGGTCGCGCGATGCCAGCGGCCGGGGCCGAGGCGCACGACATTGTAGGGGACCATGGCCTGGATCACCTCCTGCCGCGACAGACGCTTGCGCAATATGTCGGGATTGGAGACGCCGTTCTGCAGGCTGATCACGGTGGCGCCGCCCTTGGCGTGGCGGGCGATTTCCTTCGCCGCCGCCTCGGTCCCCGTGCTCTTCACGGTGAGCAGGATGATGTCCGCCTTGCGCAAGGCCGCCGGCTTGGTCTCGAACTGGATCCGGTCCGGCTCGAACTTCACGGAGAATTTCTCCATGTCGCTGACCGCGAGGCCGTGCTGGGCGATCTCCTGCTTCAGCCGGTCGCGGCCAAGGAAGGTGACGTCGAGGCCGGCCGCCAGCCAGAGGCCGCCGACATAGCAGCCGATCGAGCCGGCGCCGTGGACGATGATCTTGGGACCCTCGGGCAGGATTCAGCCCCTTCCTCGATAGCCGGCGACGCCCTGGTCCGGCACCCACAGGGCTTCGGGCGGGGCGCCGGTCTGCCAGAAGATGTCGATCGGAATGCCGCCGCGCGGATACCAATAGCCGCCGATGCGCAGCCATAGCGGCTTCATCTCGTCCGCCAGCCGCTGGCCGATGCCGACGGTAACATCCTCGTGGAAGCCGCAATGGTTGCGGAACGCGCCGAGGAACAGCTTCAGCGACTTGGATTCGACGATGGTTTCGCCCGGCGCATAGTCGATCACCAGATGCGCGAAATCGGGCTGGCCGGTGACCGGGCAGAGCGAGGTGAATTCGGGCGCGGCGAAACGGACCAGATAGAGCGCGCCCGGCCGCGGATTGGGCACATAGTCCAGCCGCGCCTCCTCGGGGGAGGCGGGCAGGGCGCTGGCCTGGCCGAGATGCGTGAGCTCCATCGGCGCGTCTCTAGCGAGTCGGGCCGCGCAGCGCTAGGAGGCCTCTATGCGCCTCCCCCAGCTGTTGCTTCCGCTTGTCGCCGCCACCCAGTTCGCTGGCGCCATCGCCGCCTCTGCCCAGCCGCCCGCGCCGCAATCCGAACGCGCCAGGGCCTGGTGGGCGACCGTCGCCACGCTCGCCGCCGACGACATGGAAGGGCGCGAGGCCGGGAGCGAGGGCCATCGCCGCGCCTCCGAGCTCGTCGCCCGGCGCTTCGCGGCGCTCGGCCTGGAGCCGGCCGGGGAGAACGGCACCTTTTTCCAGGCGGTGCGGCTCGAGGAAAAGCGCTTCACGCTGGCCGCCACCGGCGCGGCCCTGGTCGCCAACGGCGCAAGTACGCCGCTCGCCGTGCCCGGCGACGTCTTCTTCCGCATCGCCGGCGGGCCGCCGCCCGAGCGGGTCGACGCGCCGCTCGTCTTCATCGGCTACGGCTTCCACCTGCCGGAAGCGGGGCATGACGATTTGGCGGGACTGGACCTCCGGGGCAGGATCGCGGTGGTGATCAATGGCGCGGGGCCGGACAGCCTGCCCGGCGCGCTCAAGTCCCACGCCCGCGCCGACCGGGCGCGCCAGCTGCTCGCGCGCGGCGCCGTCGGCGTGATCACCATCAATCCCGCTGGCCCGGGCGAGCAGCCCTGGGCGGCGACCAGCCGGCTCGCCGTCACCCCCGGAATGTACCCGGCCGATCCACAAATCCGCACCCTGCGCGCGCCCTTCCTGACCGCGATCCTGAACACGGCGGCCGCCGACCGGCTGTTCGCCGGCGCGCCCCACACCTTCGCCGCCCTCTCCGCCGACGCCCGGGCCGGTCGGCCGATCGCCGGCTTCCCGCTGACGCCGCGCCTTACCGCGACGCTCGTCACCACCACGCGGACCATCGAGACGCGCAACGTCCTCGCCCGGCTGCCCGGCAGCGACGCGCGGCTGCGGAGCGAGCATGTCCTGCTCACCGCCCATCTCGACGGGCTGGGGATCAGCGCGCCGGTCAATGGCGACCGCATCTACAATGGCGCGCTCGACAATGCGGCGGGCGTCGGCGCCCTGCTCGACATCGCCGGCGAATATCGCCGCACCGGCGCGCGGCCGCGCCGGTCCATCCTGTTCGCCGCCGTGACCGCGGAGGAGAAGGGGCTGCTCGGCTCGCGCTGGTTCGCCCGCGCCCCCACGGTGCCGCGCGCCTCGATCGTCGCCAATCTCAACTACGACATGGCGCTGCCGCTCTTCCCCCTGCGCTCGATCATCGTGTTGGGCTCTGACGAAAGCAGCCTCGGCGCCGACGCCCGCGCCATCGGCCAGACCATGGGCCTGCCGGTCGCGCCCGATCCCTTTCCGGAACGCAACTCCTTCATCCGCTCCGACCAGTACAGCTTCATCGAGGAGGGCATTCCGGCGCTCGCCTTCAAGTTCGGCTTCCAGGCGGGGACGCCGGAGGCCGCGGCCGAGACCGCATGGCGGCGGGACATCTATCACGGCCCGAGCGACGATCCGTCGCAGGCCGTCCATGCGGACGACGAGATCAGGCTGCACGATTTCATCGCCGCGCTGGCGTTGCGCGTCGCCAATGCCGACGCCCGGCCGCGCTGGAACGACGACAGCTTCTTCCGCCGCTTCGCGCGGCCATAAGGGGGCACGATGGGGGCAAAGGCGATCATTCTCGGTTCGCTGCTGGTCGCGGGGAGCGCCGCGCAGCCGGCGCCGTCGTCCGGCCCGTCCTCGGCCCCGCCTTTGCTGCCGGCCGCCCAGGGCGAGGCGATCGCGGCGGAGGTCTCCGGCGCGCGCGCGATGCAGACCGTCCGCTTGCTCTCCACCAACCACCGGATGCGCGGCTCCGCCGGGTTCCGCGCCGCCGCCGAGACGATCCGCGACCGGCTCCGCGACTATGGCCTGGAGGGCGTCGAGATCATCTCGCTCCCCGCCGACGGCAATATCTTCTACGGCACCCAGCGCTCGCGGCCCGGCTGGAACGCGCGCTCGGCCGAATTGTGGGAGGGCACGACCCGGATCGCCTCCTGGGCCGAACAGCCTCTGGTCCTCGCGCAGGACAGCGTCTCCGGCCACGCCGAGGCGGAACTGGTCGATATCGGCGCGGGGACCGACGACGCCGATTATGCCGGCAAGGAGCTGCGCGGCCGCCTCGTCCTGACCTCCTCCCAGCCCGAGGCGGTGCAGGAGCGCGCGATCGGCCGCCACGGCGCCGCGGGCATCGTCTCCTGGGCGCAGAATCAGCGCACCGGCTGGTATGGCGACGACGAGACGCTGCTGCGCTGGGGCCATCTCGCCACGTTCTCCGAGCATCCGACCTTCGCCTTCATGGTCACGCCGGCGCGGGCCCGTGCCTGGCAGGCGCGGCTCCAGCGCGGCGAGACGATCCGGCTGCGCGCCGCGGTCGACGCCGGGCGCGAGCCCAGCGCCTATCTGATCCCGACCGCGGTGATTCCCGGACGCCGCCGAGACCAGGAGATCGTCTATTCCTGCCATCTCGATCATCCCAATCCGGGCGCGAACGACAATGGCTCGGGCTGCGCGGGCGCGCTGGAGGTGGCGCGAACGCTGAGCCAGTTGGTGCGCAGCGGCGTGTTGCCGCGGCCCGAGCGGACGCTTCGCTTCATCTGGCCGTCCGAGATCGAGGCGACCATCGCGCTTCTGAACGCCCGCCCGGACTTCGTCCGCCGGACGCTGGCGACGATCCATCTCGACATGATCGGCGGCAATACGGAGATCACCAAGTCGGTGCTGCGCGTGCGCGGCTCGCCGCCGAGCCTGCCGAGCTTCGTCTCCGACGTCGGCTTCACCTTCGCCCATTGGGTGAACGACCAGTCCGAGCAGTTCGCCAATAGCGGCGCCGCGCCCTGGCCCTTGCTCGAACAGGAAGGCGACCGCCGGGCGCTGCAGGCGATCGTCGGCGGCTTCGACCAGGGCAGCGACCATGAGGTGTGGACCGAGGGCAGCTTCCGGGTCCCCGTCATCTACATCGCCGACTGGCCGGACCGCTACATCCACACCCAGCGCGACGTACCCGGCAATCTCGATCCGACCAAGCTCAGGCGCGCGATCTTCATCGCGGCGGCCTCGGGCTGGTATCTGGCGACGCTGGACAATGGCGTGAACCGGTTGCCTGACCGGGCCGGCGCTTTGGAGCGGGCCGCGGCCATGCAGCGGCGGGAAACCGCCTTGCTGGACGGCGGTGCGCCGCCCGACACCATCCTCGCGCTCCGCCGCGCCTTTCGCTGGTCCGAGGGCCAGCGGGCCGCGTCCTACCAGCGCTTTGGCCTGACCGTTTCGAACGAAGACCGGCTGGGAGGCCTGCTGACGGTGGGCACCTGGCCGATCGCGCCGTCCGGCGTGGTGTATCGCCGCGTCCGCAACGAGGGGCCGATGAACGGCTTCGGCTATAGCTGGTTCGACGACCGGCTGGCCCGTGCCGGGCTGACCCGTCCGCGCCTGCTGTCTCGACAAACCGTCTGGGACGGCCCGTCTTACGGCTATGAGGCGCTGAACCTGGTCGACGGGCAGCGGAGCCTTGCTGAGATTCGGGATGTGCTGACGGGCACGCTCGGCGCCGTCCCGGTGGAGGACGTGGCGGAATATCTGGACATACTCGCGCGTCTCGGCGTGCTGGAAAGGGTGGTCGACTGATGGATCTCGGAATTGCGGGGCGGAACGCGATCGTCTGCGCGTCGAGCAAGGGGCTGGGCCGCGCCTGCGCGACCGAACTGGCCCGGGCCGGCGCGCGGGTGGCGATCAACGGGCGGGACGGCGACCTGCTGGAGCGGGTGCGCGGCGAGATTGCCGGCGAGACCGGCGCCGAGGTGATCGCCATCGTCGGCGACATGTCCATGCCGGAGGGTCGCGCCGCCCTGCTCGGCGCGTTCGACCGCGTCGACATTCTCGTCAACAACAATGGCGGGCCGCCGCCGCGCGACTTCCGCGCCGTCGATCATGACGCTCTGCTCGCCGGGCTGGAGGCGAACATGATCGCGCCGATCGCGTTGATCCAGGCGGTGATCGACGCGATGGTGGAGCGCCGCTTCGGGCGGATCGTCAACATCACCTCGGGCTCGGTGAAGGCGCCTCTGGCCGGGCTCGATCTGTCGAGCGGCGCGCGCGCCGGCCTGACCGGCTTCGTCGCCGGCGTGGCGCGGCAGGTGGCGCACGCCAATGTCACGATCAACAATCTGCTGCCCGGCGCCTTCGATACCGACCGGATCGCCTCCTTCATCGCCACCCAGTCGGCGCGGACGGGCCGGGATCCGGCCGAGCTGCGGCGGGAGCGGGAGCAGGGCATTCCGGCGAAGCGCATGGGCGATCCCGCCGAGTTCGGCGCGGCCTGCGCCTTTCTCTGCTCGGCCCAGGCGGGCTATATCACCGGCCAGAGCCTGCTGATCGACGGCGGCGCCTTTCCGGGGATTCTCTGACCCATGGATTCGCTGGTTTCCACCGATTGGCTCGCGGGCGAACTGGGCGCGGCGGACCTGCGCCTGCTCGACGCCACCGGCTTCCTCCCCGGCGCGGGCCGCGATGCGCGGGCGGAGTTCGAGGCGGGACATATCCCCGGCGCGGTCCGCTTCGATCTGGAGGAGGTTTCGGACCCGGCGAGCGCGCTGCCGCACACCTGGCCGCCGGCGCATGTCTTCGCCAGCCGGATGCGCGCGCTCGGCATCGGCGATCACGACCGGATCGTGGTCTACGACAACAGCCCCTTGCACACGAGCGCGCGGGCCTGGTGGCTGCTCAGGAGCTTCGGCGCCAGGCAGGTCGCGATCCTCGACGGCGGGCTGGCGAAATGGACCGCGGAGGGCCGAACGCTGGAGAGCGGCGCGCCGGCGCCGCGCCCCGGCCATTTCACCGCGCAGCCGGTGGCGGAGGCGGTGCTGGACAAGGCGCAATTGCTCTCGCTGGTCGGCCGGGACAGCCATGTCATCGCCGACGCGCGGGGCGCCGATCGCTTCACCGGTGTGGCGGGCGAGCCGCGCCCGGGGCTCGCCGCCGGTCACATTCCCGGATCGCGCAGCCTGCCGCAGAGCGATTTCTTCCGCGCCGACAACAGCTTCAAGCAGGGCGCGGCGCTCCGGGCGGCCTTCGACGCGGCCGGCGTGGATCTGTCGAAACCTCTGGTCACCACCTGCGGCTCGGGGGTCACCGCCTGCGTGATCCTGTTCGGCGCGCATCGGCTCGGCAAAACCGACCTGCAACTCTATGACGGCAGCTGGAGCGAGTGGGGCGCCGACCCCGAAACGCCCAAGGCGACGGGAGCGGCGGGATGAGCGGTGGCGAGGATCTGAAGCCCGATACGAAGCTGGTCGGGGCCGGACGGCGGCCGGAATGGACGCAGGGGATCGTCAACCCGGCGGTGTGGCGCGCCTCCACCATCTTGTTCGACAGCATTGCGGAGATGCACGCGGCCGAACCGCCCACGGACGGCACGCTCCATTATGGCCGCAACGGCACGCCGACCACCTGGGCGCTGCAGGACGCAATCACGGGGCTGGAGGCGGGCGCGGCGCTGACCCGGCTCTTCCCCTCGGGCTCGGCGGCGGTGGCCGGGGCGCTGCTGACCGTGCTCGGCGCGGGCGACGAATTGCTGATGGTCGACACGACGTACGGCCCGACCCGCGCTCTGTGCGACACGGTGCTCAAGCGCTACGGCGTCACCACCCGCTATTACGATCCGATGGTCGGCGCCGGCATCGCCGAGCTGATCGGCGACAAGACGAAGGCGATCTTCCTGGAAAGCCCCGGCACCTACACGTTCGAGGTGCAGGACATTCCCGCCATCTGCGCGGCGGCGAAGGCGCGCGGCATCGCCACCCTGATCGACAACACCTGGGCGACGCCGCTCTATCTCCCCGCGATCGCGCTCGGCGTGGACGTCTCCATCGTCGCGGGCACCAAATATATCGGCGGCCATGCGGACGTGATGCTGGGCTCGGTGACCGTGACCGAGGCCTGGGCGACGCGGCTGGAGCGGACGCGGCGCGTGCTCGGCCAGACCGCGGGGCCGGACGATGCCTGGCTGGCGCTCAGGGGCCTGCGCACTTTGGGCATCCGCCTGGCCCGGCATCACGACAGCGGCCTCAAGGTCGCGCGCTGGCTGGCGGAGCAGCCACAGGTGGCGCGGGTCCTGCACCCGGGCCTTCCCTCCTGTCCCGGCCACGACCTCTTCCAGCGCGACTTCAAGGGCGCGAGCGGGCTCTTCTCCTTCGTGCTGAACGGCGGCGACGAGGCCGCGCAAACGCGGCTGATCGAGCGCCTCGCCTTGTTCGGCATCGGCTATAGCTGGGGCGCGTTCGAGAGCCTCGCCGTGCCCGGTCACGTCACCCGCACCGCGACGGCGCCGGAATTCGAGGGACCGCTGGTGCGGCTCCATGTCGGGCTCGAGGATCCGGACGACCTGATCGCCGACCTGGCGCAGGCGCTGGCGGATTATCCGTCCCCCTGAACTCGTTTCAGGATCCAAGGTGGCTGCGGTACTGAGCCGGCCGTCATGCACCGGCAGGGGTCTCGCCCCTGGACCCTGAAACGAGTTCGGGGGACGAGGGGCAATTGTCGCGGTGCTCTATATCTAGCTGAGCAGCCCGGCCAGATCGTCCAGCGCCATGTCGAGCTGCCGCGCGAGGCGGATCGCCGCCGCGCGGGAGGGGGTGCCGCCGCCGCCCGCGGCGAGCAGCGCCTCGACGCCCGCCGCGGCCCAGAGCGCGGTCTCGTTGGCGAGGGCCTCGAAGCGGCGCTGCACGACCGGCAAAGCGAGATCGTAGGCGCTGGAGATGCGCGCGGCCTCGTCCAGCGCGCCGTCATGCGCCTTTTCCTCGCCCGCGATCCGCTCGACGAGGCGCAGCGCCTCGCGCAGCTGCGCGATCTGGCGGCCCGGGTCGGGGCCGGCGGTGGGCGGGGCAGGGGGCGCCTGATGCGTCATGGCGCCCCGGACGCTAGGCCCGGGTGCCTAATGAAGCGCTAACGCCGCGCCCGATCGGGCTCAGTTGGGAACGGAGACCGCCGCTTCCTGGCCGTCGCCCTGCGGCAGCTGCAACATGGTCTGGACCAGGGTGCCGCGGCTCACGACGGCGGTCTGCGGGTCACCGGCGACCGAGCGCGCGCCGAGCGCGGCGCGATCCGAACGGGCGACCTGGAGCAGATTGTTCTCGACCGCGCTGCGCGGCTGCGGCCCGCCGAACAGGGCCTGCAGCGCCTGCTGGCGCGGATCGGTGGCGCCGACATCGGCCTCGCCCGGCCGCGGCGGCGTCAGCGCGAAATCGGGCGGCACCGCCAGCGGCACGTTGCGCGCGACCGCGAATTCGTCGGGCCCGCGGCCACCGCCGAACGGACCGCCGCCGCTGGCGCAGCCGGCGACGAGGGTGGCGGCCGATACGGCCAGGACGAGACGGGCGGCGTTACGCATGATCAACTTTCCTTCTTCGGCGCCTTGCCATCGCGCATCAGGAGCGCGCGCACAAGCAAAAGCAGCACGCCGATGGTAATCGCGGCGTCGGCGACATTGAAGACCAAAAAGGGCCTGAACTCGCCGAAATGGAGGTCCGCATAGTCGACCACATAGCCGAGCCGGACGCGGTCGATGATATTGCCGAGCGCGCCGCCGAGCACCATCGCCAGCGCCACCGAATCGGCGCGCTTGCGCTCCTTCCACAGCCAGACCGTGACGAAGGTCGCGATCGCGCCGGTCAGCAGCACCAGCAGCCAGCGGCCCCAGAAGCTGCTCGCCGAGAGCAGGCCGAGCGAGACGCCGTTATTCTCCACCCAGCGCAGGTTGAAGAAATCGGTGATCCGGATCGTCCAGTCGGGCTGGCCCTTCAGGTTCAGCGGATAGGTGACCACCCATTTCACCGCCTGGTCGAAGACGAAGATCAGGAAGGCGATGACCAGGGCCTGGGCGCGCAGTGCCTTCAGGCGCAGTTTCTCCGCCGGGGAAAGGCCCGGCGCGGCCGGCGTCGGGCTCTCCTCGGCCGGAGCGTCCGTCACGTTACCCATTCACCACCCCCTCGCAGCGGTCGCAGAGATCGCCGTCCTCCACCACTTCGGGCAGCAGGCGCCAGCAGCGGCCGCATTTCGCATGATCCGTTCGCGTCACATCGATTCCTTCGCCCGCATTGGGCACGACTTCGGACACGATGAAGATTTCGGCGAGCGCGGCCAAGTCCCCGCCAGCGAGGGCGAGTTCCGAATCGGGATAGGCGACCTTCGCCTCCAGGCTGGAGCCGATCGCCTTCTCGCGCCGCAGCGGCTCGATCGCCTCGGTCACCTTCTCACGGCTGGCGCGGATCGCATCCCACTTCGCGCCCAGCGCCGCATCGAGCCAGCCGGCGTCGATCTCCGGCCACTCCTGCAGATGCACCGAACCATGCGCCGGGAAGCGGGTCTGCCAAGCCTCCTCGGTGGTGAAGCAGAGGATCGGCGTCAGCCAGCGCACCAGAGCGTGGAAGGTGGTGTCGAGGACGGTCCGATAGGCGCGGCGCTTGGGGTCGTCCGCCGCGTCGCAATAGAGGCTGTCCTTGCGGATATCGAAGAAGAAGGCGGAGAGATCGTCATTGGCGAAGGCCATGAGCGCCCGCGCATAGCGGTTGAACTCATAACCCTCCGCCGCCTCGCGCAGCTCCGCGTCCAGCTCGGCGAGCCGATGCAGCACCCAGCGCTCCAGCTCCGGCATCTCCGCGGAGGCGACCTTCTCGGCGTCGGTGTATCCGTCCAGCGCGCCGAGCAGATAGCGGAAGGTGTTGCGCAATTTGCGATAGGCGTCGGAGGTGCCGGCAAGCACCTCCTTGCCGATGCGGACGTCCTCGAAATAGTCGGTCGAGGCGACCCAGAGGCGCAATATGTCCGCGCCATTGTCGCGGATGATCGCCAGCGGATCGACGACATTGCCCGTGGATTTGGACATCTTGCGGCCTTGGCCGTCCAGCGCGAAGCCGTGGGTCAGCACGCCTTTGTAGGGCGCCTGGCCGCGCGTGCCGCTGCTCTCCAACAGGCTCGAGTGGAACCAGCCGCGATGCTGGTCCGAGCCCTCCAGATAGAGGTCCGCGCGCACGCCGTCGCCATAGCGGGCCTCGATCACATAGGCATGGGTCGAGCCTGAATCGAACCAGACGTCGAGAATGTCCTTCTGCGGCTCGTATTCCTCGAGCTTGTAGCCGTTGCCGAGCAGGCTCTGGTGATCCGCCGCGAACCAGGCGTCCGCGCCGCCCTCGTGGAAGGCCCGGATGATCCGCGAATTGACCGCGGCGTCCTTGAGGTATTCGCCGGTCTTCCGGTTGACGTAGAGCGCGATCGGCACGCCCCAGGCGCGTTGCCGGCTGATCACCCAGTCCGGCCGGCCCTCCACCATGGCGCGGATGCGGTTCCGCGACTTCTCCGGCACCCAGCGCGTGTCGTCGATCGCCTGCAGGGCGGTGTCGCGGAGCGTGGCGTCGCCCTGCTGCGCGTTCGGCCGGTCCATCGGGATGAACCATTGCGGCGTGCAGCGGAAGATGACCTTGGCCTTGGAGCGCCAGCTATGCGGATAGGAGTGCTGGAAATCCGCGCTGGCCGCGAGCAGGCCGCCCGCTTCGCGAAGGCCGGTGCAGATCGGCCCGTCCGGCGCGTTGAACTTGGCGTTGATGACGCTGCCCAGCCCGCCCAGCCAGAGCCAGTCGTTGCGATACTTGCCGTCATCCTCGACCGCGAAGACCGGGTCGATGCCGTGCGCCTTGCAGAGCAGGAAATCGTCCTCGCCATGGTCCGGCGCCATGTGGACGAGACCCGTGCCCGCATCGGTGGTGACGAAATCGCCGGGCAGGAAGGGGCGGTCCTTGGCGAAGAAGCCGCCCAGATGATGCATCGGGTGGCGGGCGATGGTGCCGGCGAGATCGGAGCCTTTACCAGCCCAAATGATCGACCATCCGCCAGAGGTCTCGCTAAACCATGGGCTTTTTGCTGCCCGCTTCATCACAGGATCGACCAGCTCAGTCGCCAACAGATAGGCTCGGTCGCCGACCCGAATGGCACAGTAATCGATATCTGGGCCGTACGCCAAAGCCTGATTGACCGGGATCGTCCAAGGGGTGGTCGTCCAGATTAGGGCGAAGATCCGCTCAAGCTTCAGCCACGACGCGAGAGATTCGTCTGGCGAGGAAACAATCTCGAACGCCACATCGATCTGCGTCGAGACGATGTCCTCATATTCGACCTCGGCCTCGGCCAGGGCGGTCTTCTCGACCGGCGACCACATGACCGGCTTGGCGCCGCGGTAGAGCTGGCCGCTCTCGGCGAATTTCAGCAATTCCTCGCAGATCTTCGCCTCGGCCTCATATTTCATGGTGAGATAGGGATCGTCCCACTCGCCCATGACGCCGAGCCGCTGGAACTGCTCGGACTGCACGCCGACCCATTTCTCGGCATAGGCCCGGCATTCGGCGCGAAACTGGTCGACCGGCACCTCGTCTTTGTCGAGCTTCTTCTTGCGATAGGCCTCCTCGACCTTCCACTCGATGGGCAGGCCGTGACAGTCCCAGCCCGGGATGTAGGGCGCATCATAGCCGCGCAGGCTCGCCGAGCGGACGATGATGTCCTTCAGGATCTTGTTCATGGCGTGACCCATGTGCAGGTCGCCATTGGCGTAGGGCGGGCCGTCGTGAAGGATGAAGCGCTCGCGCCCCTCGCGGGCGTGGCGGAGGCGCGTATACAGCGCCTCGTCCGCCCAGCGCGCGAGGATGGCCGGCTCCTTCTGGGCGAGGCCGGCCTTCATCGGGAAATCCGTCTTCGGCAGGAAGACGGTCGAGCGGTAATCGGGTTTTTCGGACATCGCGGGCGGACTTAGCGACGATGTGCAGGAATGCAAACCTTCACGTCACCCTGAACCTGTTTCAGGGTCCAGTTCCATCCCAGCTCCCAAGCGTGCCGGCCCGCCCGGTGCCGCCGCCAACCTGGACCCTGAAACGAGTTCAGGGCGACGGCCCGGCCACGAGCAAGCTTTGGCTAGCGCACCAGCGCCCGCCCGACATTGTCCATGTCCTCGACGAGCAGCAAACCGGTATAATCGTGCGGGACCTCGCCGAGCTGTTCGGGCTCGGTCAGGCCGATCCAGGGGCCGTCCTCCGGGCCGTCGCCGGGGATGAAATAGCGGGCGCCGGCACCGCTCATCCGGGCCATGAAGCGATAGGGCCAGCCCCACAAGGTCCAGCCGCCGTGGCGCGGAAGGATCAGCATCGCACCGTTGCACGCCTCCGAGACGATGCCGAGCCAGCCCATTTGCCGATAGGGGGCGAGGCAGGCCTCGCTCGCCTGCCGGTCGAGGACGAAGCCGGCGTGGGTCAGCTGGCGCAGCCGGGCGCGGGCCTCGGGCGGGCCGGCGAAGCCGTGGCGCGGGCCGATCGGGACGCCCGCGCGCTGGAAGGCGGCGACGGTCGCGTCGGCGGTGCGCGCGTCGGGCAAAGCGAAGATCAGCACGACCTCGCGATAGGCGCGGAGCACGTCGTCGACGGTCGGCATGGCGCCGACGCCGAGGCCGCGCTGAGGGAAAGTGCGGCCGCCGTCCTGGCTGTAGCCATGGCCGATGTCGAGCGTGCGGAGGTAGGCGAGATCGCGGGTCGCGACCGCGCCGCTGCCGTTGGTCCGGCAGGCGAGGTCGGCATCGCGGAAGATCACCGCCTGGCCGTCGCGCGTCGCCTGCACGTCGAGCATCAGCCCGCCGGCGCCGTCGCTGATCGCCTTGGTCATCGCGCCGGCGCTGTTCTCGATCATATTGCCGTGCTGGCCCGGCTTGACGTGGCGGGCGTTGCAGGCGGCGGGTGCGTCCGCGGCGATCGGCTGGCCGCTGCCGCGATGCGCGACCAGGGTTAGCCGCCCCTCGGGCCGGGCCGCCAGCCAGGAGGCGTTGATCGCGGCCAGGGTCACGATGGCGAGCGCCACCGCGACCAGGAAATATTTCGATTTCGTCATGCCCCCGCCGACAGATGTTGTGCGTAAATCTCTGTCCTGGTGAAGTTTTCCCAGCGGGTTGTCCAGATGTTGACGCTGCCCACGTCGGGAATGTCCCAGCTCCCGGTGAGCGTCGCGCCGAGCCTCGTGGCGACCTTTTCACTCGCTGTGTTGGCGGGATCGATCAGGTGGATCACATAGTCGCGGCCCAGCGTCTCGCGCACCCAGGCCAGGGCCGCGGCGGCGCCCTCGGCGGCATAGCCCTTGCCCTGGTGCTGCGGGAAGATCGACCAGCCGATCTCGAAATCCGGCCAGCCTTCCGGATTCCAGGGCCCGAGCCGGCCTACCGGCTGCCCGGTCGCGCGCTCCTCGACCATCCAATTGCCATAGCCGTTTGCGGCCCACATGCCCGGCACCACCGCGATCGGCCGCCAGGCCTCGGCGCGGCTGAGGGCGCGGCGCTCGCGGGTGATGAAGCGGGAGAAGCCCTCGTCGGCGAAGGCGGCCATGAGCGGCTCGGTGTCATCCGGCCGCTGGGCGCGCAGGGTGAGGCGCGGGGTGAGCAGGGTCGGGATGTCGGTCATCGCGCGAGCGCCGCCTTGGCCGCCTCGCAATCGCGCGCGATCTGCGCCTTCAGCGCGTCGAGCCCGTCGAACGCGGCCTCGTCGCGGAGGAAGTCGATCAGCTCGACCTCGATCGTCCGGCCGTAGAGGTCGCCGTCGAAATCGAAGAAATAGGGTTCGAGCAATTCCTTCGGCGGCGCGAACATCGGCCGGGTGCCGAGATTGGCGACGCCGTTCACCACCCGCCCGCCGGGCAGCAGGCCGCGCACCGCATAGACGCCGAAGCGAGGCCGCAGATAGCGGTCGAGCGCGACATTGGCGGTGGGGAAGCCGAGCTCCCGGCCTCGTTTGTCGCCATGCTCGACCACGCCCTCGATCGCGAAGGGGCGGGTGAGCAGATGCGTCGCGGTCCGGCAGTCGCCCTCTGCCAGCGCGGCGCGGATCCGGCTGGAGGAGACCGCCTCACCTTCCTCGTCCACCGCCGCCACCGCGTCGACCGAGATGCGGTTGGCCTGGCCAAGCAGCTTCAGCACCTCGACGTCACCGCCGCGGCCCTTGCCGAAGGTGAAATCCTCGCCGGTCGCGACGCCCGCCGCGCCGGCGCGGCTGACCAGATAGTCGGTGACGAAATCGGGCGCGGTGACCGCGGCGAGCTCCGCGTCGAAATGATAGACCAGCATCGCATCCGCGCCGGCTTCCGCGAACAGGCGCTGGCGCTGGTCGAGCGTGGTCAGCCGGAAGGGCGGCAGGTCCGGCTTGAAGAAGCGGACCGGATGCGGCTCGAAGGTGGCGACGAGCGCCGGGCGGCCCTCGGCCCGGGCGCGTGACACGGCGCGGCCGACCACCGCCTGATGGCCGCGGTGAAAGCCGTCGAAATTGCCGAGCGCGACGATGCCGTCGCGAAACGCCGCCGGAACCGCCGAGCCCCCGTCCAGGCGCTCCATGGGGTGGCTATAGGAAAGTCCCTGCCGCTGGACAACGCACTGGAGCAGTCATGCTGAACTTGTTTCAGCATCCGGGATGGCTGCGGCCGTGCGGGTGGAGGCCTGGACCCTGAAACAAGTCCAGGGTGACGGCGCTGCCATATGAAGACGCTTATGCCTTTTCCAGCCGGACGAAGCTGTGCGTTTCCAGATCCTCGCGCGAGACCTCGCGCCACAGCGGCGAGCCGAAGGCCGGCACGACCGCATCGCCCTCGGGTGAGAGGTGGACCTCGGTCAGCTCGACCGCGTCGGCCACGTCCTCGAACAGGCGGAAGATCTCGGCGCCGCCGATCACCGCGATCTCGGGCACGGCGCCGACCAGGGCGATGGCCTGCTCCCGCGTCCGCGCGACCTCGGCGCCCGCCGCCGTCCAGCCCGGGTCGCGGGTCAGCACGATGTGGCGGCGGCCGGGGAGAGGGGCGGGGAAGCTCTCGAAGGTCTTGCGGCCCATGATCATGGGCTTGCCCATGGTCATCTCCTTGAAGCGCCGTTGCTCGCCGGGGATGCGCCAGGGAATGGTCCCGTCCTGCCCGATCACCCCGTTGTCGGCGCGGGCGAGGTAGAAAATGATCACACCGCCACCTCGGCCTTGATGTGCGGGTGCGGGTCGTAGCCGGCGATCTCGACATCCTCGTAGCGATAATCGGCGATGTCGGTCGGGCGGCGGAGCAGCGTCAGCGTGGGCAGGGCGCGGGTGTCGCGGGTGAGCTGCGCGCGGGCCTGATCGAGATGGTTGGAGTAGAGGTGGCAGTCGCCGCCCGTCCAGACGAAGTCGCCCGGCTCGAGCCCGCATTGCTGGGCGAGCATGTGGGTGAGCAGGGCGTAGCTGGCGATGTTGAACGGCACGCCGAGGAAGACGTCGGCGCTGCGCTGGTACATCTGCAGCGAGAGCCGGCCGTTGGCGACATAGGTCTGGAACAGCAGGTGGCAGGGGGGCAGCGCCATCGCCCCCACGTCGCCGGGATTCCAGGCGCTGACGATCTGCCGCCGCGAGCCCGGGTCGCGCCTGATCAGGGCGATCAGGTCTCGGATCTGGTCGATTTCGCGTCCGTCCGCCGCCTGCCACCGCCGCCATTGCTTGCCGTAGACCGGCCCGAGCTCGCCCGCCTCGTCGGCCCATTCGTCCCAGATGCTGACCTTGTTCTCCTGCAGCCAGCGGACGTTGGTCTCGCCCTTCAGGAACCAGAGCAATTCGATGATGATCGAGCGCAGGTGCAGCTTCTTGGTCGTCAGCAGCGGGAAGCCCTTCGACAGGTCGAAGCGCATCTGGTGGCCGAACACGGAGAGCGTCCCCGTGCCGGTGCGGTCGGTCTGGCTGACCCCTTCGTCGAGGATCCGCCGCATGAGGTCGAGATAGGCTTGCATGGAGTCGGGATATGGCCGTTTCGGGCCTTGGCTCCAAGCCGAAATCAGGGATTGCAGGCGGGGATGGCGCCGGGTTCGGGCCGCGGGCCGCGGGCCTCGAACTGGGCGAAATAGGATTCGCTGTCGGGCAGCCGCTCGAAGCGGGTCAGCGCATAGCCGACCGCGTTGAACTCGCAGATCAACAGGCGCTGCGGCATGCCGTGCTGGTTGGCCGGCCGGTCGGCGTCGACGACGATCACCCGGCCGTCGCTCTTCAGCGAGGCGCGCATGTGCCAGATGAACTCCGCCGGGCGCTCGATCTCGTGATACATGTGGATCATGAAGATCCGGTCGAGCGAGCCGGCCGGAAGCTGCGGGTCGTTGGGCTGGCCGAGCCGGACCGCGACATTGTCGAGCCGCTCGCGGGTGATTCGCTCGCTGAGCGAGCGGATCGTGCCGGGCACGATATCCTCGGCGAGCACGCGGCCCTTGGGCCCGACCATGGGCGAGAGGCGGACCGTGTAATAGCCGCCGCCCGCGCCGATATCGGCGACGAACATCCGCTCGCGCACCTCGGCGAGCCGGCTGACCGTCTCGAACTCGCCGACCCTGTCGCGCGCATCCTCCTCGAGATAGCGGGACGAGACCGGCGCGACGGGGCGGTGCGGCGCCGGGAAGGGCGAGGCCTGGTTGTTCGCCGCGTCGCCCCCGCCGCAGCCGGCGAGGGTGAGGAGGAGGGCCGCCGTGAAAATCCTCCCCTTCAGGGGAGGGGAACCGCACGGAGTGCGGTGGAGGGGCGTGAGCGAAGCGAACGTTCTTCCGGCAACGGAGGACGGCGCTGGCGCGCCGCCCCTCCCCCAGGCTTCGCCTGGTCCCCCTCCCCTGAAGGGGAGGATGTGGGCGCCCCTAGTCGACATCTTCCACCTCGACCTTCTCGCCCGTGACCCTCTGCGAAAGGGCCGCGGCCATGAAGCGGTCGAGATCGCCGTCGAGCACGTCGGACGGCGAGGTGGAGGTGACGCCCGTGCGCAGGTCCTTCACCAGCTGATAGGGCTGCAGCACATAGGAGCGGATCTGGTGGCCCCAGCCGATGTCGGTCTTCGACGCGGCGGTCGCATTGGCTTCGGCCTCCCGCTTCTGCAGCTCGTTCTCGTAGAGGCGGGCGCGGAGCTGGTTATAGGCCTCGGCCCTGTTCTTGTGCTGCGAGCGCTGGTTCTGGCACTGGACGACGATCCCCGTCGGCAAATGCGTGATGCGGACGGCGCTGTCGGTGGTGTTGATATGCTGCCCGCCCGCGCCCGAGGCCCGGTAGGTGTCGATGCGCAGCTCGCTCTCGTTGATCTCGATCTCGATATTCTCGTCGACCACCGGGTAGACCCAGACGCTCGAGAAGCTCGTGTGCCGCCGGGCGTTGGAATCGTAGGGGCTGATCCGCACGAGGCGGTGCACGCCGCTCTCGGTCTTCGCATAGCCATAGGCATTCTCGCCCTTGACCAGCAGGGTCGCCGATTTGATCCCGGCCTGCTCGCCGGAATGATGGTCGACCAGCTCGACCTTGTAGCCGTGCCGCTCCGCCCAGCGCGAATACATGCGCTGGAGCATCTCCGCCCAGTCCTGGCTCTCGGTGCCGCCGGCGCCGGCATTGACCTCGATATAGGTGTCGTTGGCGTCGGCCTCGCCCGCAAGCAAGGCGGCGACCTTGTCCTTCTCGGAACGCTCGGCGAGGTCGGCGAGCGAAGTCACCGCGTCG
This sequence comes from Allosphingosinicella sp., assembly GCA_035502235.1. GTDB lineage: Bacteria > Pseudomonadota > Alphaproteobacteria > Sphingomonadales > Sphingomonadaceae > Allosphingosinicella. The sequence goes on along the minus strand of DATJUQ010000044.1, from coordinate 13,542 downwards.
TCGACCAGCGAGTCGTCGCCCTCGGCCTCGGCCATCTCCATCAGCTCGACCGTGTCGTCGAGCTCCTTCTCGATCGCGCGGGTGGCGCCGATCGCCTCGTCGAGGCGGCGACGCTCGCGCATCACGACCTGCGCCGCCTTGGGATCGTCCCAGAGCGTCGGGTCCTCGACCTTGGCGTCGAGCTCGGCGAGCCGCTTCAGCGCGCGGTCCCAGTCGAGAAAGCGGCGCAGCAGATCGAGGGCCGACCGGATCTGGTCGATGGAGGCTTGCGCTTCGGCGCGCATCGTAACGTCTCTCTCAAACTTAAGCCGTCATTCCCGCGACAGGCGGGAATGACGGAGATGGGGGGCGGACCTAATAGATGCCACCCTCCCTTTGCAAGAAGTCGCTGTCGCCGCGGCTCTGGTTCTGCGTGGCATTTTCGGTGGGCGCGGCGCGCCGGGCATTGGCGTCGACCACCTCGCGGGCGACGGTGCGCCGCGGCTCGCTCTCCGGCTTGAACGCCTCCCAGATGATGCCGGCGCGCGGATCCATGGGGGGCCAGGCGCCGTAGACGCGCTGGCCCGAGCGGCGGTCGATCCGGACCATGCGGATGCCGGTCGGGGCGCGAAAGGGGATGACGGGCATGCCGTCGAAGGCGGTGCGGGCGAACTGGCGGAAGATCGGCGCCGCGATGGTGCCGCCCTGGGCATAGCCGCCGAGGCTGCGCGCCTGCCGGTCGAAGCCCAGATAGACGCCGGCGACGACCTGCTGCGAGCCGCCGATGAACCAGACGTTGGTCGGGCCGGAGGTGGTGCCGGTCTTGCCGAAGATCGGCCGGTTGAGATCCCTGAGGATGGTCGCGGTGCCGCGCTGGATCACGCCTTCGAGCATGTGCACGACCTGATAGGCGGTCATCGCGTCGACCACCTGCCGGGTCCTGAGCGGCGGGCGCGGCATCGGCCGGCCGTTCCAGTCGGGCGCGTTGCAGCCGTCGCAGGGCCGGGTGTCCGCGCGCCAGATGGTGCGCCCGTTCCGGTCCTGGATATAGTCGATCACGGTCGGGGTCAGCGCCCGCCCCTGATTGGCGAAGATCGCGAAGGCGTTGACCATACGCTGCACCGTCGTGTCGCCGGCGCCCAGCGAGATCGGCAGATAGGGCGTCGAGCTGTAGTCGCCGACACCCATTTCCTGCGCGCGCCGGATCACGTTCGCCATGCCGATCTGGTTGGCGGTGCGCACTGTCATCAGGTTGCGCGATTGTTCGAGGCCCCAGCGCATCGTCTGCGGGCCGGCATAGCCGCCCGAGAAGTTGCGGAAGCATTTGTTGTTCGCGCAGAACGGGCCGTCGACGATGATCGAGGCCGGGGTCATGCCCGCGTCCAGGGCGGCGGCATAGACGATCGGCTTGAAGGTGGAGCCGGGCTGGCGCAGCGCCTGGGTGGCGCGGTTGAAGCCGCCGCCGCCGCGCACGTCCCAGCCGCCCTGCATGGCGAGAATGCGGCCGGACTGGACCTCCTCGGCCACGAAGCCGCCGGACACTTCGGGGATGGAGCGCAGGGCGTAGACGTCGCCGCTCTCGCCCTGCCGTTCGACCGCGATCACCGCGCCGGGGCGCAGGGCGTTGAAGGCCGCGGTGGCGGTGCCGCGCTTCGGCATGGCGGCGAGCGAGGCGGGGAGGGTGCCACGGCTGCCGTCGGTGAAGCCGAGCTCCGCCTCGCCGCCCTGCTTGGCGAGCACCACCGCCGCCCGCCAGGTCGGATAGCCCGGGCCGAGCGCGGCGCTGGCGAGGCGCTGCCGCCAGCCGTCGAGCGGGATGGACAGGCCCGGATCGCGCCAGCCCATGCCGCTCTCGTAGCGGCGCAGGCCGTCGCGCAGGGCGGTTTCGGCGGCCTCCTGCATGCGCGGATCGTAGGAGGAGCGGACCCACAGGCCGCCGGCATAGACGCTGTTCGGGCCCGACACCGCCTCCTCGCCATAGCGGGCGATGAGCTGGCGGCGGACCTCCTCCATGAAATAGCCGCCGACATTGCGGACCGAATCCGGGCTGCCGCCGCGCGCCGTCTCCAGCGGGGTGGCGACCGCTTCTTCATACTGCGCCTGGTTGATGAAGCTGTTCCGCAGCATCTCGCTCAGCACGAAATTGCGCCGCTGCAGCGCCGCGTCGTGGTGGCGGACCGGATCGTAATTGGAGGGGCTCTTCGGCAGGGCGGCCAGGAACGCGCATTCGGCCAGGGTCAGCTGGCCGACATCCTTGTTGAAATAGGCCCGCGCCGCCGCCTGCACGCCATAGGCGTTCCGGCCGAGGAAGATCTGGTTCATGTACAATTCGAGGATCTGCTGCTTGGTCAGCGTCGCCTCGATGCGGCGGGCGAGGAAGGCCTCGCGGATCTTGCGGGTCACCGAATATTCGTCGCCGACGAAGAAGATCTTGGCGACCTGCTGGGTGATGGTGGAGCCGCCGCGCGCCCGGTCGCCGCTGCCCGATTTGGAGACATAGTCGAGCACCGCGCCGGCCAGGCCCGGATAGTCGATGCCGCCATGGGAGAAGAAGGTGCGGTCCTCGGCGGCGAGGAAGGCGTTGATCAAAGGCGCCGGGAATTCGTCATAGGCGAGCTGCACCCGCCGCTCGCGGGCGAAGACCTGGGCCGGATTGCCGTTGGCATCGCGGACATAGGAGGGCAGTTCGGGCTGGTAGTGGAGCAGGCTCTCCGCGGAGGGCAGGCCGCGCGCGAACAGCAGCCAGAGCAGGAAATAGAGGATGAAGGGCGAGGCGAGGAGGAGGACGAGAAGCTTCCCCCACCAGCGCCGCCAGAACCAGCGAACCAGCCGGTAGGGGCCGGTGAAGAAAGCCATCAGCCGGCCCGCGGGGGCGGAGCCGCCATTGCCCCGCGTCCCGAATCCTCCGCCGCCCCGCCGAAGGACGATACGCTCGCTGGCCGCTTCCGCACTCATTGCCGCGCGGGTCTAGCCGAAGCTTGGGGGGAGGTGAAGCGGGCGCGTGGGCCGGTGCGGCGAATGGCGCAAAGGTGACGAATGACACGAATGTCACATGGAATCGCCGGGGGTCTTCCTCGCCGATGCGCCGATCGGGGCGCCCCGTCTTGCCCGAAGGCGATGATGGACAGTGATAAAGAGCCGGACCCGCGCAGGATGCGTCTCGGGCAGCATGGCAGGCGAAATCCTACATTTCTCCAACATTCGGCTTTGGGCGCGGCCGCGGCGAAGCGCGCGCGCCGGAATCAGGTGCCGCGCCCGACCCGTGCCCGCCGTGCGAAATGGGCCTCGATCGCGCGGCGCATCCCCTCGGCGATCTCGCGGCGGCCCTCGGCGGAGGTGATGTAGGCGGCGTCGGTCGCGTTGGTGAGGTAGCCGCTCTCGAACAGGATCGAGGGAATGTCCGGCGCCTTCAGCACCACGAAGGCGGCGAAGCGGTGCCAGACCGGGCGGAAGGGGAAGACCGGCGCCGCCTCGCGGTAGAGCAGTTGCGCGAAATCCGCCGAGACGTTCATGCTCTCGCGCTGGGCGAGATCGATCAGGATCAGGTTGACGTTCGGATCGGGGCTGAGCCGCGCGCCGGCGATCTGGTCCGCGGCGTTCTGGCGCCGGGCGAGCAGGGCGGCTTCCTGGTCCGAGGCCACTTCGGAGAGGGTGTAGATGGTGGCGCCGCGCGCCTGGTCGTTCGCGGGCGCGGTATCGGCATGGACCGAGATGAACAGATCCGCATCCAGCCGCCGGGCGATGCGGTAGCGTTCCTCCAGCACCAGATAGCGGTCGTCCTCGCGCGTCATCGCCACCCGCACCCGGCCCGAGGCGGCGAGCGCGTCGCGCATGGCGAGCGCGATGGCCAATGTGATGTCCTTCTCCGGCCGGTCGGTGAAGGGCGAGGCGGCGCCCGGATCCTGGCCGCCATGGCCGGCGTCGATCACCACCAAGGGCGGATTGTCCCCGCGCGCCGGCGTGACGCGCGGCAGCGGCCCGCGCTCGTCGCGCACCAGGGGATCGAGCTGGATGACGACGCCCGGGCCCGGCGCCGGCAGCGGCGCGGGCGACGGCCAGAACAGGGCCACCAGGGCGTAGAGGAGCCAGTCCATGGCCGGCACTTTGCCGCTCCGGGGAGATTACGGCAAAGCAAAAACCGATTTTGCCGGGAGCGGCCGGGGAATTCGTGCAAAAAGCGCGCTTTTCCGCGCCCGGTGGTTGTCGCGGGGCATGTGCGATGCTAGCTCAGGCAAATCGCAGCCGTTGGGCGCGATTGTTTGCGCCGGCTCGTCCATGAGCCGGCCCGCTAGGTTGACGCTGTATGTGGCATTTCTCCTCCAGGCTGACGCGCCGCCTTCCGGGCGACGGCGGGCTTGGCGGTCTTCGGCCCGTCCCGGTGACGGGCCTGCCGCACGCAGCAGACGCACAAATCCATCTTTCAACCCGGACTATTGTCGCGCGGCCTGATTTTGCCGCGCCTCCGTCCATATTCGAACGCGCGCATTCTGGTCTCGGGACGAGGCTGCGCGCGTGGAGACTGTTTAATGACCATGCGCATGCTGATCGACGCGCGCCACCAGGAAGAGACAAGGGTGGCGGTGCTCAAGGGAAACCGGATCGAGGAATTTGATTTCGAATCCGCCGAGCACAAGCAGCTCAAGGGGAATATCTATCTCGCCAAGGTGACCAGGGTCGAACCGTCCCTGCAGGCGGCGTTCGTCGACTATGGCGGCAATCGCCACGGTTTCCTGGCGTTCAGCGAGATCCATCCCGATTATTACCAGATCCCCAAGGAGGATCGCGACGCGCTGCTCCGCGAGGAAGCCGAGCACGCCGCCGAGGAAGAGCGCCTGCGCGCCGCCGAATATGAGCGCGAGGACGCCGAGGACGGCGACTATCTCGAGGCCGAGGAGGAGCCGATCCAGGCCGAGACCCTGACCGCCGACGGCGACCAGGGCGAGGAGGCCGGCGAAGGCGAGGCGGACGAGACTCCCCCGCCCGCGCCCGAGGAGGCGAGCGCCTCCGACGAGAGCGCCGCCGAGACCCTGCGCCGCAAGCGCCAGAATCTGCGCCGCCGCTACAAGATCCAGGACGTGATCCGCCGCCGCCAGGTGCTGCTCGTCCAGGTCGTGAAGGAGGAGCGCGGCAACAAGGGCGCGGCCCTCACCACCTATCTGAGCCTCGCCGGCCGCTATTGCGTGCTGATGCCGAACACGTCGCATGGCGGCGGGATCAGCCGGAAGATCTCCAACGGCGCCGACCGCAAGCGGCTGAAGCAGATCATGGCCGATCTGGCCCTGCCCTCGACCATGGGCTGCATCGTCCGCACCGCGGGCCTGTCGCGCACCAAGGTCGAGATCAAGCGCGACTTCGACTATCTCGCCCGGCTCTGGGACGAAATCCGCGAGAAGACGCTGAAGAGCGAGGCGCCGGCGCTGATCTACCAGGACAGCGATCTGATCAAGCGCGCCATCCGCGACATCTACAACAAGGATATCGACGAGGTGATTGTCGAGGGCGCGGACGGCTATCGCGACGCCCGGCAGTTCATGAAACTGCTCATGCCGAGCCATGTGAAGAAGGTCCGGGACTATGTGGACCCGGTGCCGCTCTTCCAGCGCTACGGCGCCGAGGACCAGCTCAGCGCCATGTACCAGCCGCTCGTGCAGCTGAAGTCCGGCGGCTATGTGGTGATCAACCCGACCGAGGCCCTCGTCTCGATCGACATCAACTCCGGCCGCTCGACCCGCGAGCACAATATCGAGCAGACCGCCTACTCGACCAATATCGAGGCGGCGCATGAGATCGCCCGCCAGCTGCGCCTGCGCGACATGGCCGGCCTGGTCGTCATCGACTTCATCGACATGGAAAGCTCCGGCCATATCCGGAAGGTCGAGAAGGCGATGAAGGAGGCGCTGAAGAACGACCGCGCCCGCATCCAGGTGGGCCGCATCTCCTCCTTCGGCCTGATGGAGATGAGCCGCCAGCGGCTGCGCACCGGCGTGCTCGAGGCCTCGACCCGGCCCTGCCCGCATTGCGAGGGCACCGGCCTGATGCGCACCGCCTCCTCGGCGGGCCTGTCGGCTTTGCGGATGCTCGAGGACGAGGCGGGCCGCGGCCGCGGCAGCCGGATCGTGCTGCGCGCGGGCCGCGAGGCCGCCGTCTATCTGCTCAACAAGAAGCGCGGCGAGATCGCCGAGGTCGAGGAGCGCTACGGCGTCCTCATCGAGGTGCTGATCGACGACAGCCTCGAAGGCGCGCGGATGAACGTCGAATCGCACGGCCCGCCCCCGACGGAGCGGCCGCGCCTCGCCGAGCGGGCGCCGGTCGTCGAGGAGGATGACGATCTCGTCGAGGAAGAGGACGAGATCGAGGAGGAAGACGAGGAAGAGGCCGAGGAGCCGCGCCGCGACTCCCGCCGGGGCCGGGGCCGCGGTCGTGGCCGCGGCGGCCGGGATCGCGAGCGGGGCCGCGAGGGCCGCGGCGATCGTGAGGAGCGCGGCGATCGCGACGAGCCGGGCGACCGCGAGGATGCCGGCCCGCGCGAGGAGGGTGACGAACCCGAAGAGCGCGAGGATCGCGACGAGCGCGGCGAGGGCGATGAAGGCGGCCGTCGCCGTCGCCGTCGCCGTGGCCGCCGCGGCGGTCGCCGCCGGGATCAGGAAGGCGCCGAGGGCGAGGGCCAGGCCGCCGAGGCCGAAGCCGGCGACGCCGGCGAGGGTGAAGCGGCCGAGGCCGTCGAGGCGCCCGCCGCCGCGCCGGAGGACGAGGCCGCCGAGCCTGCCCGCAAGACCCGCCGCCGCCCGCGCGCCCGCAAGGGCGAGGCCGCCGCCGAGGCGCCCGCCGAGGCCGTCGAGGCTCCGGCCGCGCCCGAGCCCGCGCCGGAGCCCGCGGCCGAGGAGGCGGCGCCGAAGCCGAAGCGCACCCGCCGCAAGAAGGCGGAGCCCGAGGCCGAGGTCCCGATCGAAGCCATGGTCGAGACTCCGGTCGCCGAGGAAGCGCCGGCGCCGGAAGCCGCCAACGATGCCGCGCCGCCCAAGCGCCGCCGCACGAAGAAGGCCGCCGCCGCGGAAGCGGAGGCTCCCGCCGAAGCGCCCGCCGAGGCCCCGGCCGAGGCGGCGAGCGAGGATGAGGAAGGCGCGCCGCGTCGCGGCTGGTGGCAGAGGACCTTTGGCGCCTGAGCCGAAAGGCGGAGAAGGATGGCGGTTTCATCTGGGGTTCAGGCGATGGCGGGGAGAGAGGAAGCGATGGCTGATGCTCCCCTCGCCGCGCCGCGGGCGACCTGGCTCGCGCGTCTGCTCATGCTGGTCGCGCTCGCGATCTTCACGGGCGCGCAGCCGGCCCGGGCCCAGTCCATCCTTCGCGACGCCGAGACCGAGGCGTTCATGCGCGACATTTCCCAGCCGCTGATCGTCGCGGCCGGGCTCCAGCCCGAAAATGTCCGGGTGGTGCTGATCGGCAATCCCGAGATCAACGCCTTCGTCGCCGGCGGGCAGATCGTCTACATCCACAGCGGCCTGTTCACCCGGGCCGAGAATGTGAACGAGCTGCAGGGCGTGATCGCGCACGAGCTCGGCCACATCACCGGCGGCCATATCCTGCGCATCCAGGAAGGCGCGAGCCAGGCGACCGGGATCATGATCCTGTCCATGCTGCTCGGCGTCGCCGCGATGGCGGCCGGCGCCGGCGAGGCCGGCATGGGCGTGATCGCCGCGGGCCAGCAGGCCGCCATGGGCCGCTTCCTCTCCTTCTCCCGCGTGCAGGAGAGCAGCGCTGACCAGGCCGGCGCGAATTTCCTGAGCCGCGCCGGGCTCAGCGGCCGGGGCAGCCTGGCTTTCTTCGAGCGGCTGCAGAATCTCGAATTCCGGATGAACATCGCGCAGGACAATGGCTACCAGCGCACCCATCCGGTGAACGGCGAGCGCATCGCCGCTTTGCGGACCCGCTACGAGGCCGATCCGGCCTGGGACCGGCCGACCGATCCGGCGATCGAGGCCCGCTTCCTCCGCGTGCGCGGCAAGCTGGCCGGCTATGTCGACGATCCGCAGCTGGTGCTGCGCCGCTTCCCGACGACCGACCGCTCGGTCCAGGCGCGCTATGCGCGGGCCTATGCCTATCACCGCACCGGCCATCCCGAAGAGGCCAATGCCGAGGTCGCCGCCCTGATCGCGACCGCGCCGCACGATCCCTATTTCCTGGAGCTGCAGGGCCAGGTGCTGCTCGAGACGGGCCGGCCCGCGGACGCGGTGACCGTGCTGCGCGAGGCGGTGCAGCGCTCCGGCGATGCGCCCCTGATCGCGACCCTGCTCGGCCATGCTTTGATCTCGACCGAAAATCCGGCCAATTTCGAGGAGGCCAAGCGCGTGCTGCGCATCGCCGTCGGCCGTGACAACGACAATCCCTTCGCCTGGTATCAGCTCGGCATCGTCTATGATCGCGAGGGCGACGAGCCGCGCGCCGCTCTGGCCACCGCCGAGCGCTACAATTTGATGGGCCAGCCCGGCCTTGCCCTGCCCAATGCGGAGCGGGCGATGATGGGCCTGCCCGCGCACAGCATCGACTGGCTGCGCGCCCAGGACATCGCTTTGGTCTCGCGCAACGCCGTCCAGCGCAGCAACCGGCGCAATCGCCAATGAGCGATGCGAAGGTCGCTCCCGCGTTCGGGGGCTGGAAGCTCGGGCTCGGCGCGGCCCTGTTCGGCGTCCTGCTCGGCGCGCTGGGCGTGTCGCTCTATTTCAATCTGCGCGGCGGCGCGGACCGCGCCTCGACCGAGGCGATCGTCCACAATTACATCCTCGACCATGGCGAGATCCTGCCCGAGGCGGTCGAGCGGATGCAGCGCCGCCAGGCCCGCGCCGCGGTGCTCGAGAACCGGACGGCGCTGGAGCGGCCCTATCGCGGCGCCTGGGCGGGCGCGGAGAATGGCGACGTCGTCATGGTCCAGTTCTTCGATTATGCCTGCCCCTATTGCCACCAGATCAACGGCGACGTGGAGCGGCTGCTGCGCGAGGACAACCGGCTGAAGGTGGTCTGGCGCGAATATCCGGTGCTCGGCCCGAACAGCGAGGCCGCCGCCGTGGCGAGCATGGCCGCCGCCGAGCAGGGCCGCTGGCGCCAGTTTCACGCGCGCCTGTTCGCGCTGGGCCGGCCGACCGAGGCGGCGCTGCAGCAGGCGGTGCGGGAGACCGGCGTCACCACCGGGCCGATCACCGACGCGATGCGCGCCGAGGTGACCCGCAACGGCGAGATGGCCCGCGCGATCGGCGCCACCGGCACGCCCACCTTCGTGATCGGCGACCAGGTGCTGCAGGGCGCGGTCGGCTATGAGGCGCTGAAGGCCGCGGTCGCCCAGGCACGGGCCGCGCGGCGGAGCTAATTCAATCCTCCCCGGAACGGGGAGGGGGACCATGCGCAGCATGGTGGAGGGGGCCCATTTGCAGGTCTCCGGGCCCCCTCCACCACGCCGCTTCGCGTCGCGGTCCCCCTCCCCGTGCCGGGGAGGATCCTTACCCCTTGAACCCTTGCGCCACGACATACCATTCGCTCGAACCCTTGCGGCTCGCGGGCGGCTTGGCGTGCTTCACGGTCGTGAACCGCCGCTTCAGCTCGGCGACGAGATTGTTGTCGGCGCCGCCGGCCAGGACCTTGGCGACGAAGGCGCCGCCGGGGTTGAGGATCTCGCCGGCAAAGTCGAGCGCGGCCTCGACCAGGCCCATCGTCCTCAGGTGATCGGTCTGCGGATGGCCGACCGTGTTCGCGGCCATGTCGGAGAGGACGAGGTCGGCTGGCCCGCCCAGAGCCTCCTTCAGCGCGTCCGGCGCCGCGTCGTCCATGAAGTCCATCAGCAGCAGGGTGGCGCCGTCGATCGGGTCGGTCGGCAGCAGGTCGATGCCGACGAGCACCGCCTGCGGCAGGCGCTGGCGCACGACCTGCGCCCAGCCGCCCGGCGCGACGCCGAGATCGACCACGCGCTTCGCGCCCTTGAGGAAGCCGAAGCGCTCGTCCAGTTCGATCAATTTGTAGGCCGCGCGCGAGCGATAGCCCTCGGCCTTGGCCTTCTTGACGTACGGATCGTTGAGCTGCCGCTCGAGCCAGCGCGTCGAGCTGACCCTGCGGCCCTTGGCGGTCTTGACCCGGGTGCGCGGGCCGGAGCCGGAGCGGGACATATTAAATCCTCCCCCGACGGGGGAGGGGGACCGGCCGACGGCCGGTGGAGGGGCCGTGGCGGGCGACCGCCGCGGTGCGGCGGCCCCGCCACCGCGCTGCGCGCGGTCCCCCTCCCCTGAAGGGGAGGATCTGGCTCATAATTGGTGCCCGTCGCGGGCCATCAGGGAGCGGAGAATGCCTTCGCGGATGCCCCGGTCGGCCACGCCCAGGGTCTCGGCCGGCCAGATATCCATGATCGTCTCGAGGATCGCGCAGCCGGCGACGACCAGGTCGGCGCGCTCGTGGCCGATGCAGGGGAAGGTGGCGCGGCCGGCATGGTCCATGCCGGACAGCGTCTCGGAGACCGTGCGCATCGCCGAGGCGGGCATCTTGAGCCCGTCCACGGCGCGCCGGTCGTAGCTCGGCAAAGCGAGATAGACGCTGGCGAGGGTGGTGACGGTGCCGCTCGTGCCCATCAGGCGGATGTCGGTCTTGTTCGCGGGCAGCAGGTCCACGAAATGGCGGAAGGCGTGGCGCACGCGCTCGCGCATCCGGCCATAAGCGGCGAGCCGTTCCTCGGTCGTGGCGAAGTTCCGGCCCTCGCTCTCGGTCAGCGAGACCACGCCCCAGGGCGCGCTCCACCAGCATTTGATGCGCGGCTCGCCCTGGTCGGTGTCGATCAGCACCAGTTCGGTCGAGCCGCCGCCAATGTCGAAGATGAGGGCAGGGCCGTCGCCCGGCTCGAGCAGCCGGTGGCAGCCGAGCATGGCCAGGCGGGCTTCCTCCTCGGGGGCGATGATCTCGAGGCAGATGCCGGTCTCGCGGCGCACCCGCTCGACGAAATGGCGGCCGTTGACGGCGCGGCGGCAGGCCTCGGTCGCGACCGAGCGGGCGAGGGATACGCGGCGGCGGCGGAGCTTCTCCGCGCAGACGCCGAGCGCGGCCACGGCGCGGTCCATCGAGCCTTCGGACAATTTGCCGGAGGTTGCCATGCCCTCGCCAAGCCGGACGACGCGCGAGAAGGCGTCGATGACGGTGAAACCCTCCTCGGTCGGGCGGGCGATCAGCAGGCGGCAATTGTTGGTGCCGAGATCGATCGCGCCATAAGTGTGGCGCGGCACCCAGCGGCGCGCGGACGAATCGGCGGCCGGCGCCTCCTGGCCGGAAGGATCCTGGGGAAGCTCCTCTGCCGGTCTCGGAGCCGGCGCCTGCGGAGCCTGGACGGCTTGCTGCGGCATCGAACGGACTTCTCGTTATGTTTTCGTTTCGAGCGGCATGGACCGCCCGTGACTTGCCCGCTTTGTACATGAGCCGGGGGAGACCGGCAAGAATGGGTGGTTAACGGCCGTTCCGCCGCCTCCGCCGGCGCGGCTTCGAGGCGAAAAAGCCGGCGCGCGGGGCCTTGACCCGTCTCGCGCCGCCGCCTATCTCGCGCGCCTTCCGGTTGCCCCGTCGTCTAACGGTAAGACTACGGACTCTGACTCCGTCTATCGAGGTTCGAATCCTCGCGGGGCATCCAGCTTCCCCCATCGTCTACCCTGTTCCGCGGCCCGCATCGCGCGTAAGCTCGCGCCGAATCCGGGCCTGTTCGAAAGGGGAAATCATGCGCCGCCCACTCATTCTCGCCATCCTCGCCGGCACCTTCCTCGCCACGCCCGCGCTGGCCGACGTCACCGTGCGCTATCGCGCCGTGCTCCCGGCTGCCGCGCCGGCCGAGGTGCGGGCCGATCCGCCGGCTTTGGTCATCGCCGCCAGTGATTCGGGCCATAGCCGGCTGGAGGTCATGGCCCCCGGCGCCGCGCCGGGCATGCCGCCGATCCCGCCCGGCGGACAGAAGCCGAGCGTCGCCTTCATCACCCGCGACAATGTCGACTATCTCGCCCTGAACGGCCCCGGCCCGGGCCTGCAGCTGGTGACCCGGCTCGACGACGCGCTGGCGCTGCTCACCCAGATGGCCGTGCCGCTGCTGCAGGGCTCGGCGCGCGAGGGCATCCAGCAGGTCATGCAGCAGCGCGTCGAGATTCATCCGGTCGGGCCCGAGACGGTCGAGGGCATCCAGGGCAATCTCTATCGCCTCGTCCTCGTCAACGGCGAGGTCCGCAGCCCGCCGCTGGAGATGGTGGTCGCCACCGATCCGCGGCTCGCGCCGGCGGGACGGGCGCTGGTGCGGACGGTCGACGCGATGCGGGGCACCGTCGTCGCGGTCACCGGCGGGGAACCGCAGGTCTATGCGGCGATCCGCGCGATGTTCACGCTCGGCGCGCCGCTCCGCATCGGCCAGGTGATGCGGGTCGAGACGGTGAGCATGGCGGACGTGCCGGACGAGCGGTTCGCCTTGCCCGGCAATGTGCTCAGCCGCGAGCAATTGCAGCAGACGGTCGGGATGATGATGGGCATGATGCGGCCCGGCGCCCGCCCGCCGGGCATGCCGGGCGCGCCGTCCTCGCCCGCTCCGCCGCCCGCGCCCGCGACGCCGCCCGCCGATGCAACAAATCCTCACTGAGGCGCTGGCGGTCGCGGCCCCCCGCCGGGCCGAGGGCAAGGTCGCCGACTATATTCCCGCGCTCGCCCGGGTGAGCCCGGACAAGCTCGGCATCGCCTTCGCGGGCGCGGATGGGGTGGTGCACGGCGCCGGCGATTGCGACGAGCTGTTCTCGATCCAGTCCATCTCCAAGATCTTCACGCTCGCGCTGGCGCTGGAGAAGGTCGGCGTCGACCTGTGGAAGCGCGTCGGGCGCGAGCCCTCGGGCAGCGCCTTCAACTCGATCGTCCAGCTGGAGACCGAGCACGGCATTCCGCGCAACCCGCTGATCAACCCGGGCGCGATCGTGGTCACCGACGCCCTGATCGGCGAGGCGGGCTCGGGCGACGCCGCGATCGACGCCCTGCTCGCGCTGCTGCGCGGCCAGTCCGGCGATCCCTCCGTGGCGGTGGACGAGGAGGTGGCGGCCTCGGAAAGCGACACCGGCGCCCGCAACCGCAGCCTCGCCTGGTTCATGCGCAATTTCGGCAACCTCGCCAATCCGGTGGAGATCGCGCTCGGCGCCTATTTCCGGCAATGCGCGGTCGCGATGAGCTGCCGCCAGCTCGCCCGCGCCGGCCGCTTCCTCGCCTTTGACGGCCGCGATCCGGAGACGGGCGTGGAGGTCTGCCCCTGGCACCGGGCGCGGCGCATCAACAGCGTGATGATGCTCTGCGGCCATTACGACAATAGCGGCGAATTCGCCTTCCGCGTCGGCCTGCCGGGCAAGAGCGGCGTCGGCGGCGGCATCCTCGCCATCGCCCCGGGCCATGGCGCGCTCGCCGTCTGGTCGCCGGCGCTCAACGAGTCCGGCACCAGCGCCGCCGGCGCCGCGGCGCTTGAGGCGGTGGTCGACCGGACCGGCTGGTCGGTTTTCTTCTGAAATCCTGTTCGTTCGTCGCCGCGGCCTGCTG
>DATJUQ010000043.1:0-151362 GCA_035502235.1 Allosphingosinicella sp. | reverse complement strand
CGAGAATTCGGAAGGCGCGCGCACGACGCCTTCCATCGTCGCCTTCACCGACGACGGCGAGCGTCTCGTCGGCCAACCCGCCAAGCGCCAGGCGGTCACCAATCCGGAGCGCACCTTCTTTGCGATCAAGCGCCTGATCGGGCGCACTTTCGACGATCCCATGACCAAGAAGGACATGGGCCTGGTCCCGTACGACATCGTCAAGGGCAAGAACGGCGATGCGTGGGTCGAGGCCGGCGGCGAGGAGTATTCGCCGAGCCAAGTGTCCGCCTTCATCCTGCAGAAGATGAAGGAGACCGCCGAGGCCTATCTTGGCGAGACCGTCACCCAGGCGGTGATCACCGTCCCGGCCTACTTCAACGACGCCCAGCGCCAGGCGACCAAGGATGCCGGCCAGATCGCCGGCCTCGAGGTGCTGCGCATCATCAACGAGCCGACCGCGGCGGCGCTGGCCTATGGGCTGGAGAAGCAGGACGGCAAGACGATCGCGGTCTACGATCTCGGCGGCGGCACCTTCGACATCTCGATCCTCGAGATCGGCGACGGCGTCTTCGAGGTGAAGTCGACCAATGGCGACACCTTCCTCGGCGGTGAGGATTTCGACGCGAAGATCGTCGAGTTCCTGGCCGACGAGTTCAAGAAGGCGGAAGGCATCGACCTGCGCGCCGACCGGCTCGCGCTGCAGCGCCTCAAGGAGGCCGCGGAGCGCGCCAAGATCGAGCTCAGCTCGGCGCAGACCACCGAGGTCAATCTGCCCTTCATCACCGCCGACGCCACCGGGCCGAAGCATCTGGTCAAATCGATCAGCCGCGCCGACCTCGAGAAGCTGGTCGAGCCGCTGATCAAGCGCACGCTCGAGCCGCTGAAGAAGGCGCTCGCCGATGCGGGCGTGAAGTCCGCCGACATCGACGAGGTCGTCCTGGTCGGCGGCATGACCCGCATGCCGCGCGTCCGCGACGTCGTGAAGGAATTCTTCGGCAAGGATCCGAACACGGGCGTCAATCCGGACGAGGTCGTCGCCATGGGCGCCGCCATCCAGGCCGGCGTGCTGCAGGGCGAGGTCAAGGACGTGCTCCTGCTCGACGTGACCCCGCTGTCGCTGGGCATCGAGACCCTGGGCGGCGTCTTCACCCGGATGATCGACCGCAACACCACGATCCCGACGAAGAAGTCGCAGACCTATTCGACCGCCGAGGACAATCAGAATGCGGTGACCATCCGCGTCTTCCAGGGCGAGCGCGAAATGGCGGCGGACAACAAGATCCTCGGCCAGTTCGATCTGGTCGGGATCCCGCCGGCGCCGCGCGGCGTGCCGCAGATCGAGGTCACCTTCGACATCGACGCCAACGGCATCGTCAACGTCCACGCCAAGGACAAGGGCACCGGCAAGGAGCAGCAGATCCGCATCCAGGCGTCGGGCGGCCTGTCCGATTCCGACATCGAGAAGATGGTGCAGGAGGCGGAGCAGTTCGCGGGCGAGGACAAGGCGCGCCGCGAGGCGGCCGAGGCGAAGAACCAGGCGGAGAGCCTGATCCACTCGACCGAGCAGCAGCTCAAGGAGCATGGCGACAAGATCGACGCGTCGCTCAAGGCCGAGATCGAGGCGGCCGTCGCCGAGGCGAAGACCGCGGTCGAGGGCGGCGACACCGACGCGATCAAGGCCAAGGCCGAGGCGCTCGCCCAGTCGGCGATGAAGATGGGCCAGGCGATCTACGAGAAGGAGCAGCAGGCCGCGGCCTCGCCGCAGCCTGACGCCGCCGCCGCTGACGCCGCGGGCGGCGAGGCCGGCGGCGAGGAGGTCGTCGACGCCGAATTCTCCGAGGTCGACGAGAACAACAAGGGCTGAACGGGACATGCAACGTCCCGTTCGTCCTGAGCCTGTCGAAGGACAGTCCTTCTTTACGAAAGTAGAGGCAGGGCGGGGCTTCGACAGGCTCAGCCCGAACGGCTTTCCAGGGTGGGGGCACCTCGGTGGTTGAAACCGATTATTATGAATTGCTGCAGGTGCAGCGGACGGCGGACGCGGGGACGATCAAATCATCCTATCGCCGCCTCGCCATGGAATGCCACCCGGACCGCAACGGCGGCTGCCGCGACGCGGAGGCGAAGTTCAAGGCTCTGTCCGAGGCCTATGACTGCCTGAAGGACCCGCAAAAGCGCGCTGCCTATGACCGGTTCGGCCATGCCGCTTTCCGCAATGGCGGCGGCGGTGGCGGCGCCCAGAGCGGGCCGCAGGATTTCGGCTCCTTCGCCGACATCTTCGACAATATCTTCGGCGAGTTCATGGGCGGCGCCCAGCAGGGGCGGGGCCGGGGCGGCAACGTCCGGCGCGGCTCCGACCTGCGCTACGATCTCGAGATCAACCTGGAGGACGCCTTTCACGGCCGCCCGGTCGAACTCACCGTCGACACGACCGCGCCGTGCGAGCCCTGCGAGAGTTCCGGCGCCAAGGCGGGCACGTCGGCCGCCACCTGCACGATGTGCGGCGGGCGCGGCCAGGTCCGGGCGCGCAACGGCTTCTTCGTGGTCGAGCAGACCTGCCCGACCTGCCGCGGCGTCGGCGAGATGATCGCCGATCCCTGTCCGTCCTGTCGCGGCGAGGGCCGCGTCGAGAAGCGCAAGCAGCTGAAGGTCGACATCCCGGCCGGCGTCGACGAGGGCACCCGCATCCGCCTGGTCGGCGAGGGCGAGGCGGGCGTGCGCTCCGGGCCGCCGGGCGATCTCTACATCTTCATCCACCTCGCCAAGCACGACATCTTCCAGCGCGAGGGCACGACCCTGTTCGCGCGCGCGCCGGTCAGCTTCACCACCGCCGCCCTGGGCGGCTGCATCGAGGTCCCGGGCCTCGACCGCGTGAAGCACGAGATCAAGATCCCGGCCGGCACCCAGTCCGGCAAGCAGCTGCGCCAGCGCGGCGCCGGCATGCCCAGCATGAACGGTCGCGGCTTCGGCGACATGGTGATTCAGGTCGACGTCGAGACGCCGACCAAGCTCACCGCCAAGCAGCGCGAGATCCTCGAACAATTCCGCGAGACCGAGACCGGCGAGGAATGCCCGAATGCGAAGGGCTTCTTCCAGAAGCTCAAGACGGCGCTGGGCGGCTGACGGACGAATAGTTCGTTTCGGTGGCGTCGCGACTTGCCGCGACGCGGTGGCTGCGTTAAATTTCGAAGCTCCGAAGGAGCTTCAGCCATGTCCGAAGTCCCGCCCCCGTCTTCGCCTGCCGACGTCGCCGATTACCCGATTGTGCTCTGGATTCCGCAGTTGGTCGCGACGAAGGGTTTCTTCCCGGCCCACGGCGGCCAGGGTCCGGCGCATTATACGCTCGGCATGGTGCAGAGCTTCGCGGCCCTGTTCCACGCTTTCAATGCGCCGACCGCGAGCGGGCAGGTGCTGGAAATCCTGTCCAACACGGCGCTCTTCTCGCTCTACAGCAACAATTTCGGTGGCGACGGTCGGAACGACTTCGCCTATCCCGCGCTCGACGGCGTGACGCCGGTCGGCGGCCCTCCCGGCCAGCAGGGTGCCGACACGCTCGGCATGACCTGGCTGATCGCGTCCCAGTCGGTTCCATCCGTGGGGCCGCTCGCCGGCACGCTGGCTTTGTTCGGCGGGTCCTTCGTGCCCGGCGGCTGGCTGGCGGCGGACGGCGCGATGTATCCGCCCAGCGCCTTTCCCGAGCTGTTCGGGGTCATCGGCAGCACGTTCGGCGGCGACGGTCAGAGCAGCTTCGCCGTGCCCAACCTCACCGGCGCGGCGCCGGTCGGGACCGGCGTCGGCCCCGCCGGCCAGTCCATTGCCATGGGCGAGCAGGTGTCGGGACAGACGCCCGGCCTCGGGCTCGACTACCTCATCTGCACGGACGGCCTGTTTCCGACGGAGGATGGCGACGGCGATCTGACCGCCGGGGTCTTCGTCGGCCACATCGTCCCCTGGGCCGGCGGCACCATTCCACAGGGCTGGCTGGCCTGCGACGGCTCCCAGCTGCCGATTTCCTCCTACATGATGCTCTTCAAGGTCATCGGCACCCTCTACGGCGGCGACGGCGTCCAGAGCTTCGCCCTGCCCGATCTGTCCGGCCTGATGATCCAGGGCCGGACGATCTGACCGCTCAGTCTCGCGCCGGGATCGTCAGCCCCTTCTGCACCGCCGGCCGGGCCAGGCCGCGCTCCAGCCAGGCGGGGACGTTGGTCAGGCTGTCATAGTCGACGATCTCGCGCGCCTCGTAGAAGCCGATCAGGTTCCGCACCCAGCCGAGCGTCGCGATGTCGGCGATGCTGTACTCGTCCATGATCCAGTCGCGGCCCTCGAGCCGGGTCTCCAGCACACCGAGCAGCCGCTTCGATTCCGCCGCGTAGCGGTCGCGCGGGCGCTTGTCCTCATAGTCCTTGCCGGCGAACTTGTGGAAGAAGCCGAGCTGGCCGAACATCGGCCCGAGCCCGCCCATCTGCCACATCACCCAGGCGATGGTCTGGTAGCGCGTCGCCGGATCGGCGGCGAGGAACTTCCCGCTCTTTTCGGCCAGATAGATCAGGATCGCGCCCGATTCGAACAGGCCGAGCGGCCGCCCGCCCGGGCCGTCCGGATCGATGATCGCCGGGATCTTCCCGTTCGGGTTGAGCGAGAGATATTCCGGGGTCCAGCTCTCGTTCTTCATGATGTCGATCAGATGCGGCTCATAGGGCAGCCCGGTCTCCTCCAGCATGATCGAGACCTTCACGCCATTCGGCGTCGGCAGGCCGTAAAGCTGGATCCGGTCGGGATGCCGGGCGGGCCAGCGGGTCGTGATCGGGAAAGCGGAAAGATCGGCCATGCTTGAAACCTCCGGGTCGTTACGGCCAAGATAGGATGCCCGTCCGCGCTTGAAAGGGGACTCCATGCGCCGCGTCGTCGCCGCCCTGATTTTCTGCCTCGCCACGCCCGCTTTGGCCCAGCAGCCGCCGGCCCAGCCCGAGCTCCGGGTGGAGCGGATCGCGCCCGGCGTCGCCGTCCTGTTCGGCCGCGGCGGCAATATCGGCCTTTCCTTCGGGACGGACGGCAACGTCCTGATCGACGATCAATATGCGCCGGCGACGGAGCGCGTGCTCGCGGCGGTGCGCACGCTCGATCCCGATCCGATCCGCTTCGTGATCAACACCCACTGGCATGGCGATCATACCGGCGGAAACGAGAATCTCGGCCGTGGCGGCACGGTGATCGTCGCCCACGACAATGTCCGCCGCCGCATGTCGATGGAACAGTTGGTGCGCGGCGAGCGGGTGCCGCCGTCGCCGTCGGGGGCGCTGCCGGTCATCACCTTCAGCGAGACGACCACGTTCCACCTGAACGGCGACGAGCTCCTCGTCACCCATGTCCACGATGCCCATACGGACGGCGATTCCCTGGTCTACTGGCGGCGCGCCAACGTGCTCCACATGGGCGACACCTATTTCAACGGCCTGCTGCCCTTCATCGACCTGGACTCTGGCGGCTCGATCGACGGCGCGATCCGCGCGGTGGAGACGGCGCTCGGCCTGACCAACGAGCAGACGCGGATCATCCCCGGCCACGGCCCGATCGCGACCCGGGCGGACCTCGCCGCCTATCTCGCCATGCTCCGCGAGGTCAGGGACGGGGTCGCCCGCGCGATCCGCCAGCGGCGGACGCTGGCGCAGATCCAGGCGCTGCGCCTCGCCGACCGCTACGGCCGCCCCGGCGCCTTCATCACGCCGGAGGCCTTCGTCGCCACCGTCCATCGGAGCCTGACCCGGCCGCGCCCGGGCCACCATTAGGACCCGTCAGGCGGAGGGCGCGTCTTCGGCGTCGTCGACGGCGTTCGTCTCCGTCAGCTCGGCAAGAGCGCGAGCGACATTTTCGAGCGTATAGGGCTTCTGCAGCACGCGCCGGCCCGCATGGTCGGCCGGCAAATCCGCCTGCTCGCCATAGCCGGTGGCGAAGAGATAGGGCACGCCCAGCTCCTGCAGCCGGTCGGCCACCGCATAGCTGGTCTGGTCGCCCAGGTTGATGTCGAGCACCGCCAGGGTGGGCCGCGCCGCGCGGATCGTGTCGAGCGCGCCCTCGACCGTCGCGCCGGTGGCGACATGGGCGGCGCCGAGCCGCTTCAAAATGTCCTCGGCGTCGAGCGCGATGATCAGGCTGTCCTCGACCAGTAGCACGTTCGCGCCGCGGATCACCTGCTCGGGCACCGGCCCGTCGCGGACCGGGGCCGGCCGCGGGAAGCGGATCGCCGGGCCCGTATGGTCCCTGGGCTCGGAGACGTGGCGGGCGGGGATCCGGAAATGCGCCTCCACTCCCTCCGGCTTGTAGTCGATCGAGGATTCGCCGCCGAGATCGTAGGGCACCGACCGGTCGATGATCGTCGAGCCGAAGCCCTTGCGCGACGGCGGCTTCACCGGCGGGCCGTCGCGCTCGGTCCAGTCCAGCAGCAGGTCGCCGCGGTCGTTGAGCCGCCAGGCGATCCGGGCGCTGCCGCTGTCGGAGAGGCCGCCATATTTGGCCGAGTTGGTGACCAATTCGTGGATCACCAGCGCCATGGTCGAATAAGCCTGCGGGTTCAGCATCAGGTCCGGCCCGTCGACGGTGATCCGGTCGGTCTGCTCGGCGAGGAAGGCGGCCGCCTCGGCGTCGATCAGCGCGCGGATCGGGGCAGGGCCCCAATGGTCGTCGGTGATCTGGTTGTGCGCGCGGGCAAGGGCATGGATGCGGCCGTCGACGAGCTTCACGAAATCCTCGACTTTGCTCCCCGCCTTGGGCTTGGACTGGCGGATCAGGCCGCGGATCACCGCCAGGATGTTGCGGACCCGGTGGTTCAGCTCGGCGATCAGCAATTCCTGCCGCTCGTTCGCCGCCTGGCGCTCGGCGCTCGCCTCGTCGGCGAGGCGGAGCACGACCTCGATCAGGGTGGCGCGCAGGGTCTCGGCGACGCGCAGCTCGGAATTGGTGAAGGGACGCGAGCGGCCGACCACCGTCTCCTTCCACTCCTCGAAGCTCTCGCGCGGTGTGAGGCGCGGCCCGTTGGGGCCATAGTCGACGGGCTTGTGCGGATCGCCGCCCCAGCGCACCGAGCGGATCAGCTCGGAGCGGAACAGCACGACATAGTCGCGCGGCGCCCGGCTGATCGGGATGGCGAGCATGCCCGCGGCGGTATCGGCGAAGTCCTCGGCGCCCGTCACGATCCCGGCGATCCGGTCGGTCGCGTAGACCTTTCCGGCCGCGGTGCCGTTCAGCGCCTTGATGATCCGCGCGAACTGGTCGACGTCGGGCGTCATGCCCCAGAAGGCGTGATTGCCGTTGATCCAGACGCCGACGCCGTCCGCCTGGATGGCATGGGTGAGGATCCGGCCCAGCCAGTCGGGGTCGTTGAGCAGGGTCTCGTCGGAGGCGACCGCGCCGAGCAGCTGATCGGAAATGTCGCGGGCGCGCCGCTCGAATTCGACGATCAGCTGCCGCTCCCGGCTCTCCAGCCGCATCGCGAACATCTGCGCGAACAATTCGGCCACGGAGCGCCGCTCGAAGGGGATCACGCGCGGCGAATAATGGTGGCAGGCGAACAGGCCCCAGAGCTTGCCCTCGACGATGATCGAGATCGACATGGAGGCGCCGACGCCCATATTCTTCAGATATTCGATGTGGATCGGCGAGACCGAGCGCAGCACGGACAGCGAAAGGTCGAGCGGCCGGCGATTCTCGTCGAGCTGCGGGACGATCGGCACCGGCGTGGCGTTGATGTCGGTGATGATCCTGAGCAGGTTGCGCTTGTAGAGCGCGCGCGCCTGCGCCGGGATGTCGGTCGCCGGATAATGCAGCCCCAGGAACGAACCGATGCCGCGCCGGCAGGATTCGGCCGCGACCTCGCCCGAACCGTCGGCGGCGAAGCGGTAGACCATGACCCGGTCATAGCCGGTCAGCGCCCGCACCTGGCGCGCGCCCTCGTTCAGGAATTCGGGAATTCCCTCGACCTGGTCGAGCCGGGTCATCATCGACCGCACGGTGCCGGTCGCGTCGCCCGTCTCGCGCGAACCGGGCTCGCCCTCGATGACGATCTGGCCGCCGGAGAGATGGATGGCCAGATCGAAATCGGCGCCGCCCTCGCGGATCGGGCAGCCGAACAGGCGCTCCACCGCATCCGGCCCGCGCAGCATGGCGACCCGGTTGCGGAGCGCGTGGATCGTGCCCGTGGGAAAGATTTCGGAGAGCGGCCGGCCCAGCAGGGCCTCGCTGTCGCCGCCGCCCAGGAAGTCGCCCGCATTGGCGGACACCCGGGCGATCATCCAGTCCGACGACAAGGCGATCAGGAAGCCGATCGGCTGGATCGCGCCCAGGATGTGGATCGGTTCCTTGTCGCAATTGGTCAGATCGACCTGCGGATATGTCTCACTCACGCGCCTTATGCCTCCAACTGCGCGTCCGCTGCCTGTTCGAAGCGCGCAAAGACCTCCCGTGCCGCCTGGCAGGCGGCCGCGAGGTCGTCAGGCCGGATGAGAAGATCGTCGAGCGCCTGGAGGAAAGATCGCCAGCTGCCGGCCGCCTGGCGGGCCTCCAGAAAACGCCGGGGAAAGTGGCTCGGAACGGTCCGTTTCAGCACCGCGCCCCCAAGCCTCGATCCCTCCAACACATAGATCGCGCCAAGCATCGGCGCCTTTCCGGAAAAAAGCGGCGGGGCGGAAAAAGGTTCCGGAGCCGTGACGTTGAGCGCGGCGAGATCGACCCTCAGCAGGTCGCCGCGGCGGCGGTTCGGCCAGTCCGGCAGGACGCGCTCCGCCCCCGCCGCGTCGAGCGCGTTCTCGACCGGCAGGAAGCCGCCCGCCTGCGCGAGCAGGAAGTCCCGGTATCCCGCCTCGTCGCCGAGCGGAAAGCGGGAAAAGAGGGCGTCGACGCGCTCATGCGCCGCGCCCGTCGCCGCGCGCAGCGCCGCCCGGGCCGTCACGCGCCGAACACGCGGGCGAAGATCGTGTCGACATGCTTGAGATGATAATCGAGATCGAACTCGGCCTCGATCCGCGCCGGGGTGAGCAGGACGGTCACCTCCGCATCGTCCTTCAGCAGCGCCATCAGGCTGAGCGCCCCGTCCGACTCCCAGACCTTCATCGCGTTGCGCTGGACGAGCCGGTAGGCATCCTCGCGGCTGGCGCCGGCCTGGGTGAGGGCGAGCAGCACGCGCTGCGAATGGACCAGCCCGCCCATCCGGTCGAGATTGCGCTGCATCCGCTCCGGATAGACGAGCAATTTGTCGATCACCCCGGTCAGGCGGGCGAGGGCGAAGTCGAGCGTGATCGTCGCGTCGGGGCCGATATAGCGCTCGACGGAGGAATGGGAGATGTCGCGCTCGTGCCACAGCGCCACATTCTCCAGGGCCGGCGTGACCGCCGAGCGCACCATCCGCGCGAGCCCGGTCAAATTCTCGGTCAGCACCGGATTGCGCTTGTGCGGCATGGCCGAGCTGCCCTTCTGGCCCGGCGAGAAATATTCCTCGGCCTCTAGCACCTCGGTCCGCTGCAGGTGGCGGACTTCGGTCGCGAGCCGCTCGATCGACGAGGCGATGACGCCCAGGGTCGCGAAGAACATGGCGTGGCGGTCGCGCGGGATCACCTGGGTCGAGACCGGCTCCACGCTCAGGCCGAGGATTCTGGCGACATGCGCCTCCACCTTCGGATCGATATTGGCGAAGGTGCCGACCGCGCCCGAGATCGCGCAGGTGGCGACATCGTCGCGCGCCGCGACCAGCCGGGCGCGGTTGCGGGCGAATTCGGCATGGGCCTGGGCGAGCTTCAGGCCGAAAGTGACCGGCTCGGCATGGATGCCGTGGCTGCGGCCGATTGTCGGGGTCAGCTTGTGCTCATGCGCCCGGCGCTTCAGCACCTCCAGCAGCGCGTCCAGATCCGCGATCAGGATGTCGGCCGCCCGCTTCAGCTGCACGGCGAGGCAGGTGTCGAGCACGTCGGAGCTGGTCATCCCCTGGTGCAGGAAGCGCGCCTCGGGCCCGACCTGCTCGGCCACCCAGGTCAGGAAGGCGATCACATCGTGCTTGGTCACCGCCTCGATCGCGTCGATCGCGGCGACGTCGATCGCCGGGTCGGTCTTCCACCAGGCCCAGACCTTCTCCGCCGCGTCCCTGGGCACGGTGCCGAGCTCGGCCATGGCGTCGAGCGCATGCGCCTCGATCTCGAACCAGATGCGGAACCGCGTCTCCGGTTCCCAGAGGGCGGTCATGGCGGGGCGGGCGTAGCGGGGGATCATGGCGCGCGCCTAGCAACGGGACGGGCAGGGCGCAACGCACCCATGGGCGAAGTCAGGCCAGCGCCCAGCGATAGCGGCCGGTGACCGGCCAGTCGGCCAGCGCATCCTCCTCGCGCGTGCCCTGGCCGATATTGTGGATGATCAGCCAGCCATTCGGGCCCCGCCGGTCGGAGATCAGGCCAATATGGGTGCTGCGATTCTCGACCAGGGAGGTGAAGATGTCCCCCGGCTGCCAGCCCGAGGCGTCGCGCGGCACGGGCAGCGCGGCGTCGTGGCGGGCGAACCAGGTCCTGAGGTTCGGCACCCGGCGATGATCAATATTGCTGTCCGGCCGGCTCATGCCCCAGTTGCGCGGATAGGCCGCGAAGGCCTGCCGCATATCGGCATTGACCAGCGCCTGCAGGTCGAGCCCGAGCGCGTCCCGATAGGCGCGGATGACGACCTCGGTGCAGCTGCCCGTGTGGCGCGGGACGTCGCCGCCGGGAAAGGCGAGCCGCGCATAAGCGCCGTTCCAGCTCGTGGTGACGCCGATCTGGCCGCGCGCGGCGGCGAGCAGCCGGCCGGCCTTGCCCGGCGCGGGCGACGGCTGCGCCACGGCCTGCTCGGGCGCCCCGCCGCATCCCGCCAGCGCCAGCGTGGCGCTGGCGCCGATGAGCAGGGAGCGGCGGTCGAGCATCGTCACGCGCGAAACATAGCCTGCGCCGCCGTCCCGCGCCACGGTCCCGCCAAGCATTTGAACGATCGATCAAATGCGCTTGACGGCGCTTGAACGCGCGTTCAAATTGTCGGCAGGGGAGACACGCTCATGCTTGCACTCACGATGGCGGCGCTGGCCGCGCAGGTGACCCTCGACAATCGCATCGTGCGCGCCGCGCCGGCCGGCGAGGATGCCGCGGCCTATGTCGCGATTCGCAATGGGGGGGAGGGGGACCGGCTGGTCGGCGTCTCCTGCGCCTGCGCCGATCGGGTCGAGATCCATCGGGTCACCCGCGATGGCGGCAACGTGTCGATGGCCGCCGAGCCGGCGCTCGCCGTGCCCGCCGGCGGCGTCGAGATTCGCCCGGGCAGCCCGCTTCACCTGATGCTGCTGAACCTGCGCGCGCCGATCGCGGCGGGCCAGCAGGTGCCGCTGACCCTGCGTTTCGAACGGGCCGGGGCGATGACCGCCGGCTTCACCGCCACCGAGGACACCGCCGCCGCGTGGCAGGCCGCGCCCGCGACGCCGGCCGCGCCCGCGACGCCGGCCGCGCCGACCGTCATCGCCGAGCTGCGGCCGCTGGCCTTCCTGGTCGGCTCCTGCTGGCGCGCGACCTTCCCCAACACCAGCCACACCGACACGCATTGCTACACGGCGATGCTCGGCGGCCGGTACATCCGCGACATCCACATCGTCGAGGGCGCGCCGGCGCCTTATTCCGGGGAGAGCATCTTCCGCTGGGACCCGCAGGCCCGCCGCATCCGCTACGATTATTACGCCTCGGACGGCGGCTATAGCGGCGGCTTCGCCGATCCGACCCCGACCGGGATCGACTATCCCGAGGAAAATTATGTCGGCGGCAACGGCCAGACGCTGACCCTGCGCAACCGGCTCGTGCGCGACGGGGAAGGCTATTCGGGCACCAGCTCGGCCCGCCAGGCCGACGGCAGCTGGCGCGAGATGTGGACGATGCGCTTCACCCGCGTCGGCCCGGCGAGCGCGCCTAGATAAGCCCCTCCGAGCGCAGGCTGGTATGGCCCGACGCGCCCACGATCACATGGTCGTGCAGCGTAACGTTGAGATGCCGCCCGGCCTCGGCGAGGTCGCGCGTGAGGCGGATGTCCTGCTGGCTCGGCGAGGGATCGCCCGACGGATGGTTGTGGACGACGATGATCGCGCTGGCGTGCAGGTCCAGCGCCCGGCGCATGACCTCGCGGATATAGACCGCCGATTCGTCGATCGAGCCCTCCCACATCGCCTCGTTGGCGATCAGCACGTTGCGCGCATTGAGGAACAGGACGCGCACCCGCTCGACGGCGAGATGCGCCATGTCGGCGCGCAGATAGTCGAGCAGGGCCTGCCATGAGCCCAGCACCGGGCGCTGCGTCACACGCTCCTCCAGCAGGCGCAGCGCGGCCGCCTGGGCGATCTTCAGCGCCGCCACCGCCCCTTCGCTGATCTCGCCGACCCGCGCCACCGCGTCGGCGTCCGCGCTCATCAGTCCGCCGAAGCCGCCGAACTCGCGCAGCAACTTCTTGGCGAGCGGCTTGGTGTCGCGGCGGGGAATGGCGAGGGCGAGCAGATATTCGACCAGCTCGTGGTCCAGCAAGGCGTCCGGCCCGCCCTCGAACAGGCGCTTGCGCAGCCGGGCGCGGTGCCCGCTGCCGTCTTCGGACGCATCGGCCATGAACCCAGGTTAAGCCGGGGCGGGGGCCGACGCAAATTTCCCGCTAAATTCCGCCACTTCGGAGGATTCGTGGCGCGGTCAGGCCGCCGGGCAGGTCCGCCTGCCGCGGCCGCGCGTCTCGCCGGGCAGGCCGAAGGCGATTCGGTAGCGCTGCTTCATCACCCCGATCATCTCGGCGGTCATGTCGAAATCGACCACATAAGGCTGCGGCACCTCCGGATCGACGCCGCGGCTCGCCTCGGGCGTCACATAGGCGCGCAGGGCGAGGATCCGGCCGCGGCCGTTGCAGATCGTGGTGACCGGTTGGTCCTCGATGTCCGGGCAGGCGATGTCGAGCTCGCGCAGCTGCAGCTCGGCGCGCCGTTCCCGCACCGCCGCCGACAAGGCATGGCAGAAGCTGTCCTGCGCGGCGCGGATGCCGCGCGGGCGGCTCCAGAAGAAGAAATTGTCGAACGTCTCCGCGCCGAACAGGCTGATCAGGTCGAGCCGCTCGCGGTTGCGCGGGTCGAACATCACGGTGCGGGTGCGCGCCCCGTCCCAGCCCTCGACCGTGCCGGTGAGCGCGATGATCTCGGGCAGGTTCGCGTCCAGCCGGTAATGCGATTCGAAGCGAAGCCGCCCGTCATGGCCGCCCGCCTCGGCCGCGGCGATCAGCGCGGCTTCGGCGTCCGTGGCCTGCTCGCGCAGGATCCCGTCCAGCCCGGCGACCCGGGCCGCCGCCATCGGATAGGTGAAGCGGAAGCTGTAGCTCTGGGTGTCGCGCGCGATGCAGACCGTGTCGGCCGGGCAGGGCGCCGGCGCGGCGGTCAGGAGCGCCGCGGAAAAGAGAAGCGGATTCAACATCGCCGCCCGATTATCCTGCCGCGCGCCGTCGCGCCAGCCTCTGCGCGCACCGGCCGGCATGATGCGGTGCAGCATGGGTGTGTTGACTTGGCCCCGTGCCTTGCTAAAGGGACCGCGCCTTGGCGGGTTCGTTCGCCGGCATGTCCCCCGCCTTCGTGCATCGCGCTTTCCAGCGTGCGGCGGCACAGGAGCTAAGGACGGCATGCAGGAAGACGAGCCCTGGCAGGACCCGAAGTCTCCCCAGGATGCGCGGCTGGACTCGCTCGACGAGCGGCTCGCCAGAGCGCAGGCGAAGGAGGCGGAACGGACCGGAACGCACGGCGCCGTGGCGGACAATATGGTCTACTATCGGTCGCCGGCCTATCGCGTTCTCTCGGTCCTGGTCGGTTATCCGGCGGGAGGCGCGTTGATCGGCTGGCTGATCGACCGCTGGGCCGGAACCCGCTGGGTCGTGCTGGTGATGCTGTTCCTCGGGTTCAGCGCCGCCGTCTGGGAAGTGTGGAAGATGTCTAAGCAGAAGCCCGAACGGGCTGAGGGAAGCGACTAAGTGGCGGCCGAAACCAGAATCGACCCGATGCACCAGTTCCAGATCAACCCGGTCGCGGGCAATCTGGACGGGAGCCCCTTCGTCTTCACCAACAGCGCCATGTGGATGATGATCGTCCTCGGACTGATCTTCGTCTTCATGCTCGGCGGGATGAAGCGTCAGCTCGTCCCCGGCCGCTGGCAGGCGATGGTCGAGGGCGTGACCGGCTTCGTCGAATCGATGCTGTCGAGCAGCGTCGGCCCGCAGGGACGCAAGTTCGTCCCCTGGGTGTTCACCGTCTTCATGTTCATCCTCTTCGCCAATCTGATCGGGCTGTTCCCGTTCGCGCTGGCCGGCGTGCATCCCTTCACGGTGACGAGCCAGTTCACGGTCACCGGCGTGCTGGCGATCCTGAGCTTCTCGATCGTGCTGATCACCGGCTTCTGGCGCCACAAGCTCCACTTCTTCTCGCTCTTCGTCCCGCACGGCACGCCGTTCGTGCTGAAGCTGCTGATCGTGCCGATCGAGTTCATCTCCTTCCTGGTGCGTCCGTTCAGCCTCGCCATCCGACTGTTCGTGGCGATGATCGCCGGCCACATCCTGGTCGAGGTGTTCGCCAATTTCGTCGTCCAGGGCCTCAACGCCGGCGGCGCCGCGGGGCCCGCGATCAGCGTCGTGTCCTTCCTCTTCATCATGGGCGTGATGGCGCTGGAGCTGCTGGTCTGCGCGATCCAGGCCTACGTCTTCGCCCTCCTGACCTCGCTCTACATCAACGACGCGGTCAACCTGCACTAATCCACCTGACGGTTTCACAAAGGAGTTAAATCATGGACCTCGCTTCTGCCAAAATGATCGGTGCCGGCCTCGCGGGCATCGGCGTCGGTGCGGCCGCCATCGGCGTCGGCATCGTCTTCGGCCAGTTCCTCAACAGCGCGATCCGCAACCCCGCGGCCGCCGACGGTCAGCAGGGCCGGCTCTTCATCGGCTTCGCGGCCGCCGAGCTGCTCGGCCTGATGGCCTTCGTCGTCGCGATGATGATCATGTTCATGTAATCCGAAGGGGACACGTACCTTTTCGAGAAAAGGTACGTGTCCCCATTCAAGGGACTGACATGCCTCAGCTCAATCAGCTCGCGCTGGTCGCCTATTCGCAGTTCTTCTGGCTGCTGCTGGTGCTCGCGCTCATCTATTTCGGCATCGGCAAGCTCATGCTGCCGAAGATCCAGTCGACCGTCGAGGCGCGCGACCAGCGCATCGCCGACGATCTCGCCGCCGCCCAGGCGGCGCGGACCGCCGCCGACGAGACGGAAGCGGCCTATCGCGCCCGGATCGATGAGAGCCGGGCCGAGGCGCTGAAGGTGGCGGCCGCCGCCAAGGCCTCGAGCGCCAAGGCGACCGAGGAGCGGATGCGGGCCGCCAACGAGGCGAACCAGGCGAAGGTCGAGGATGCCGAGGCGCGGATCCGCGCCGCGGCCGCCGCGGCCCTGGCCGAGATCGAGGGCGTCGCCGCCGAGGCGGCGCAGGACATGGTGGGCCGGCTCGCGGGCGTGAACGTCAGCGCGGCCGAGGCCCGGAATGCCGTGAAGGCGGCGATGGCCAATGGCTAGTCACAACGTTCCCATCGCGTCCGAGGGCGCCCACCCGGCCCCCGCGGCCGGCGAGACCCATGCCACGACCGAGGCCCATGGCGGCGAGGCCGAGCATCATGCCGAGCCGACCGCCTTCGGCCTGACCCCGCCCATGTGGATCGCGCTGGCCATGGTCATGGTCTTCGCGCTCCTGATCTGGAAGCGGGTGCCGGCTCTGATCGGCAAGGCGCTCGACAAGAAGATCGCGGGCATCCGCGAGCAGCTCGACGAGGCCGCGACGCTCCGCGCCGAGGCCGAGGCGCTGAAGGCGGAATATGAGGCCAAGTCGGCCCAGGCCGGCGCCGAGTCGGCGACCATGCTGGAGCGCGCCCGCGCCGAGGCCGATTCGATCGTCTCCAAGGCCGAGGCCGACGCCGCCGCTTTGGTCGAGCGCCGGACCCGCATGGCCGAGGACAAGATCGCCGCCGCCGAGCGCGCCGCCCTCGACGAAGTCCGCGCCAAGGCCGCCCGCGCCGCCTCCGCGGCCGCCGAGACCCTGATCCGCGACAAGCTCGACGCCGCCGCCGACAAGGCGATGATCGACGCGACGATCGCCGAGCTGGGCCGCAGGTAATCGCCGCTTAGTCGAAGTCCGCCCACCGTCACCCTGAACTCGTTTCAGGGTCCCGGGCGGACGCGGCGCTGAGTCCGACGCGAACCCGCGGGCTTCCGAGCAACTCTACACCCTGGACCCTGAAACGAGTTCAGAGTGACGGCCTCAATCCTTTCCCGAATTCCGCGCCTTCATTGCCCGGCCCACCCCCGCACAGCCGCAGGCCATCGCACCCTTTCGTCACCCTGAACTCGTTTCAGGGTCCAGGGCGGATGCGGCACTGAATCCGGCGCGAGCCGCAGACTTCCGAGCTGGGCCCGACCCGGGACCCTGAAACGAGTTCAGGGTGACGGCTCGGGGCGAGGGCTCCGCCTGTCCGGGAGCCGCGCGAACCCCATATCCACCGCAAGGTCGATCCACCGCGGATTGTCCGCCTCGATCAGGTTGAGCTTCCACGGCCGATGCCAGCGCTTCAGCTGTTTTTCACGCGCGATTGCGGCATCCATGTCGCCGAACGTCTCGACATAGACGAGGCGATAGACGGCATATTTCGCCGGAAATCTGGATTTGATGCCGGACCGATGCTCCCAGATCCGGGCTGGAAGATCCGACGTCACGCCGATGTAAATCGTCCCGCGGAACGTGCTCGCCAGGATGTAGACCGCCGGCCACCTGTCCATGACGCACAGAATATCACCATTTACCGTCACCCTGAACTCGTTTCAGGGTCCCGGGCGGACGCGGCACTGAGTTTGTTGTGAACGCCAGCGTGGGGAGCAGCCCGACCTTGGACCCTGAAACGAGTTCAGGGTGACGGCCTCAGCCCTTCGCCCTGAGCATCCAAGCCCAGTCCAGCACCCGCTCCAGCCACGCGGCGGACATGTCGGCCAGATGTGGGCCGCCAGCCCTCTGTCCATGACGCACAGAATATCACCATTCACCGTCACCCTGAACTCGTTTCAGGGTTCAAGGTGGACGCGGCGCTGAGTCCGACGCGAACTCGCGGGCTTCCGAGCAACTCTACCCTGGACCCTGAAACAAGTTCAGGGTGACGGCTTCAGCCCTTACCCTTCAAGCCCAGCGGCGCCCGCTTGGCCCAGGCCCAGTCCAGCGTCCGCCCGGCCCATTCCTCGGACACGCAATCCAGCCGCACCAGGGTGGAGCCGCCGCGCCCCCAGGCGCCGGCCGCCGGCCTGAAGCTGTCGGGCTCCGCCGCCATCGCCAGTTCCTGCTGCTCGGGCAGCAGTTGCACCATCGCCCAGCCGTCGTCGGGCGAGCCCAGGGTCGCGAAGATCTTGCCGCCGACGCGGAAGTCCGGATGGCCCATATGGCTCTTTTCCTCGGCCCCGGGAAAGGCGAGGGCGGTGTGGCGGAAATCGTCGGCGCTGATCATGGCCGCAGGCTAGCACTTCAAAAGTTGGAGTTCATCTGTTCCAAGAGATGGCATGGATCGCGTTCGGCATCGTCATTCACTTCTGGGAAGCACGCGCGCGGGAAGGGACGGCTTTTTTCGCTATTGGGAAGCGGAAACTTTGAAACTTCCGGTCGGCGCACCGGCTCCCTAGATAGGCTCCCGTGACCGCCGACCGCCCCGACATCCCCAACGCGCCCAACCGTTTCAACGAGGAGAAGGCGACCTTCGCGCTGAAGGGGTCGGACAAGCCGGACCTCGACGCCGGGGTCGCGGCGATCAGGGCGGTGGTGAAGTCGCTGCCGGTGCGGCCCGGCGTTTACCGGATGCTCGATGCGCGCGGCGACGTCCTCTATGTCGGCAAGGCGCGGGCGCTGAAGAACCGCGTCACCCAATATACCCAGGTCGCGCGCCAGCCGAAGCGGCTGCTGCGCATGATCTCGCAGACCCGGTCGATGCAGATCGTGACGACGCATAGCGAGGCCGAGGCGCTGCTGCTCGAGGCGCAGCTGATCAAGCGCTACCGGCCGCCCTACAATGTCCTGCTGCGCGACGACAAAAGCTTCCCATTCATCCTGCTGCGCGAGGATCATGATTATCCGCGCGTGCAGCTCCATCGCGGCGCCCGGCGCTTCAAGGGGCAATATTACGGCCCCTTCGCCAGCGCCGGCTCGGTCCGCAACACGCTTAACAGCCTGCAGAAGCTCTTCCTGCTAAGAAGCTGCACCGACAGCTTTTTCGCGAACCGGGCACGGCCGTGTTTGCTCTACCAGATCCGCCGCTGCTCGGCGCCCTGCGTCGGCCGGATCGACGCGGCCGGCTATGACGAGCTGGTCCGCGACGCCAAGGATTTCCTCGGCGGCAAATCGACCAAGATCCAGCAGAAATTGCAGACCCTGATGACCGGCGCGTCCGAGGCGATGAACTTCGAGCTGGCCGCGGTCTATCGCGACCGGTTGCGCGCGCTCACCTACGTCCAGGGCAGCCAGATGATCCATGCCGAGCGGCTCGGCGATGCGGATATCTTCGCGCTCGCCTGCAAGGGCGGGACGATGTGCATCCAGGCCTTCTTCATCCGCGGCGGACAGAATTGGGGGCATCGCAGCTTCTTCCCGGCCCATACCAACGACGTCCCGGAAGCCGAGGTTCTGCAAAGCTTTCTCGTCCAGTTCTACGAGGAGGTGCCGCCGCCGCCCTCGATCCTGACCGACCGGGCGCTGCCGGAGACGGCCCTGCTCGCCGAGGCCTTTACCGAACGCGCCGAGCGCAAGGTGGCCCTCCGCGTGCCGCAGCGCGGCGACACCGCGAAGATGATGCGCCAGGCCGCGCGCAATGCCGAGGAGGAGCTGGATCGCCGGCTCGCCGAGACCTCGACCATGGCCCGGAATCTCCGCGAGATCGCCGACGCCTTCGAACTGGCCGAGCCGCCCAAGCGGATCGAGGTCTACGACAACAGCCACGTCATGGGCACGAACGCGGTCGGCGCGATGATCGTCGCCGGGCCGGAGGGCTTCCGCAAGAACCAGTATCGCAAGTTCAACATCAAGCGGCCGGAGACCGCGCCGGGCGACGATTTCGCGATGATGCGCGAGGTGCTCGGCCGCCGTTTCGCGCGGCTGGAGAAAGAGGATCCGGACCGCTCCAAGGGCGACTGGCCGGACCTGCTGCTGATCGACGGCGGCAAGGGCCAGCTCAGCGCGGTCTGCGCGACGATGGAGGAAGCGGGCGTGCACGACGTGCCCGTGGTCGCGGTCTCCAAGGGCCCGGACCGCAATGCCGGCCGCGAGATCTTCCATCTGCCGGGCGGCCGCGAGATCACCTTTCCGATGAACGCGCCGGTGCTCTTCTACCTGCAGCGGCTGCGCGACGAGGCCCACCGCTTCGCGATCGGCGCCCACCGCCAGAAGCGCGCCAAGGCCTTTACCGGCAGCACGCTGGACGACGTCCCCGGCATCGGCCCGGGCCGCAAGCGGGCGCTGCTGATGCATTTCGGCACCGCGAGAGCGGTTCGCAACGCCGCCCTCCAAGACCTTGAAAAGGCGCCGGGAATTTCAGTGTCGGTGGCGCGGAAAGTCTACGATTATTTCCACCCGGGAGGGTAAGACGTCAGGCCCCCTTGCCCAGACTGTTCTTCGCCCGCCGGATCGCGCGGAAGGCATAGGCCTTGCCGGCGCTCCGCTTGGGGAAGGCGGCCGGGGCGGCGGGGTTCAGGCCCCATTTGCGCATCAGCCGGTTCATCCCGCGCGCATCGGCCTCCTCGTAGACCCAGTTGGACTTCCAGGTGATCGACAGGCTGATCGACGGCTCCGGCCCGTTCTTCACCCAGTGCGGCCACATCAGCGGCACATGGACCGCCTCGCCCGGGGTCAGCTCGAAGGCCTCGCCCCGCGCGCGGTAAGCGTCCTTCCAGTCGACGTTGCGATGGCCGCCGGCATGATAGGCCTCGTGCTTCTCGTCCGGCACCACGTCCGCCTCGCCGGGCACGATCATCATCGTCTTGGAGCCCCGGATCTGGAGCAGCACATTGTGCTCCGGATCGAGATGGAAGGGGGTCACCGCGCCGGGCGAGGAGACGAAGATGAAGCCGACCTTGGTCAGCATCTCGCCCGAGACCGGCTCGATCACCGTCGCCAGCTCGCCGAGCGCCTCCTCCAGCAGGGCCTTGTAGGCCGGATCCTGGTCGACATGCTTCAGCACCATCCAGCTGCCGCATTCCTCGATGCCGCGGATCGTGTCCTCGACGGAGAGGCCGGTATGGCTGACCTTCTCCGGATCGACGCCGAACGGCAGATCGCCCGCATTATACTCGACGCACTTGCGCGGCAGCCTTTTGCCGAGCTCGACCAGGGCTTCGAGCGTGAGCAGCGGATGATCGGTCAGCCGGTGGGTCAGCTTGCCGGGCCGCTCCGGATAATAAGAGCGGAAGCGGTCGAGATCAGGTTCGGCGAAGATGGGCATGCGGCACTCCGTTTGCGCGTCGTGAGGCCGCGTAGCGCAACTTGGTATGCAAGGGGTTACCGCCGGGCCCGCTTGCGCGCGCCTGTGCCGAAACGGGTCACCGCGCCCGCCATTTGTTGCTAGGCCGGGTCCGTGCACCTCGACACCCAGGCCATCATCGTCGCCGTCCGCCCGCATGGCGAACATGGGGCGATCGTGCGCGCGCTGACCCCGGGGGAGGGGCTCAGGCCCGGCTATGTGCGCGGCGGCAAGTCCCGGCGGCTGCGGCCCGTGCTCGTGCCGGGCAATCTCGTCCAGGCCGATTATCGCGCGCGGACCGAGGAGCAATTGCCGCATCTCTCGGTCGAGCTGATCCACAGCCGCGCCTTCCTGCTCTCCGAGCCGCTCGCCTCCGCCGGGATCGACTGGGCGGCGGCGCTCACCGCGGCGGCGCTGCCGGAGGGCCAGCCTTATCCTGCGCTGTTCCAGGGGCTCGACGGCCTGCTCACCGCGATCGAGGCGGCGCCGAGCGCGCGCGGCTGGGCGCTGGCGCTGCTGCGCTACGAATTGCTGCTGCTCGGCGAGCTCGGCTTCGGCCTGGACGAGGCCGAGGTGGCGGCGATTCCGGGCACCATCCGCGCGGCTTTGCGCGTGACCGGCGACCGCCTCGCCGAGCATGTCCTCACCGAGCGCCAGAGCGAGATTCTCTCCGCCCGCGAGCGGCTCGTCGAACGCCTGAAGCGGATGGGGGCCGCCGCCGCCCCGTCCGCGACGCCGGCGGGGAGTTGACCTCGCCGCCGCGCCAGCACAGGACAGGCGGGTGAAAGAACTTTTCCCTCATGCGCTCACCACCGGCGCGATCACCGTCCGGGTCTCGGTCAGCTTCCTCCCCGAGCAGTCGGAGCCGGGCAAGGGCCGCTGGTTCTGGGCCTATCATGTCCGCATCGAGAATGCGGGCCGGCAGGCGGTGCAGCTGGTCAGCCGGGAGTGGATCATCTCGGACGGGCGCGGCACCCAGCATGAGGTGCGCGGCGAAGGCGTGGTCGGCGAGCAGCCGGTGCTCGAGCCGGGCGGCTCCTTCGACTATGTCTCCGGCTGCCCGCTCGGCACGCCGACGGGGGCGATGGAGGGCCGCTATTTCATGATCGCCGCGGACGGCTCCAGCTTCCCGGTCGAAATCCCGCGCTTCCCGCTGATCGCGCCGGCGGTGATCAGCTAGACCTTGACGATCGTGGCGCCCGCGGGCGTGCCCACCGCGTCGGCATGCATCTGCTTCAGCCGCAGGCCGTCGACGAGCATCCAGAGCCAGGACAGGGCCAGGCCGCCGAAGGCCGGATAGAGCTCGAAGCCGAACACGGCGACGACGCAGCCGATGAAGAGCGCCGCCTGCAGCGCGCCGGTCGCGTAGCGGCCCAGATAGAGACGATGCGCGCCGGCCAGGCCCCAGGGGAACCACAGGGCCCAGGCGAGGGTCAGCGAGCGCGGCCCGACCGGCTCGCGCGGCCTCTTGGGCTTCTCGACGAACGCGACGCGATGGGCGATCGTGGTCTCCCGCACCGGGAAGACTGTCGTATCGGCGCCGCGACCCTCGCCCTCGCCGCGGGCCCGCTCCTGCGCGAGGAAGGCGGCGCGGCGCGAGGCGATCGCGGTCTCGTTGCTGGTCGAGCCCTTTTTGCCGAAGGTGCGCGCGTTCATTGTCCGTCCCCGAAAGCCAGGCGCGCGAGCCTAGAGGGGGAGGGCAAAGATAGCGTTAATCAGCGAAGCAGCTGCACCGTCCGGGCCGCCAGCCCCGCCAGCCGGTTGGTGTCGACCGGCGCGGCGACGTTGTTCCAGCCGAGGCTCACCGCATACCAGGCGCCGGCGCGGGTCTGGATCAGATAGGTGAGGTTCGCCACGCCGGGCTCGGAGCCGCCCTTGAAGCCGGCATAGGCGACCGCCGCGCGGGCCTGCGGCGGCAGGCCGGAGCCGATGGCGAGGATCGCCTTGGCGCCGTCGTCGGCGTTGCGGCGGAGCCAGTCCATGACCCGGACGAGATCGGCCGCGGTGGCGAACCATTCGACCGTGTCGATCCGGATCGGGTTGCCGGCGAAGAGCGAGATGTCGATCCGCGACGCCTCGGTCGCGGCATAATCGTTGGCGAGGAGCTGCCGCCGCGTTGCTTCGTCGGCCTGCTGCCAGAGGGCGAAGGCGGTCGCCGGCGCGGCCTTGAGCATGCCGAGCTCCAGCGTGGAGAGGAGGGGCCGGTTGCGAGCCGCGTCGCGCACCCCCATTGTCGCCATCATCCGCTCGACATTCTCGCGGCCGGCGACGTTCAGCAAGATGTCGGTGGCGCTGTTGTCGCTGATCGAGATCATCAGTGCGGCGAGCGTGTGAAGGGTCGCCGGCGCGCCGCGCGGAAAGCCCGCGATGGTGCCGCCGCCGATCGAGCTGCGGTCGACCGGAACGACATCGCTCCAGCGCCGCTGGCCCACTTGCACCTGGCGGCTCAGTTCGGCGAGGATGAACAATTTGTAGGTCGAGCCGATCGCCAGCGCCCGGTCCGGCTCGAGGCTCGTCACTATCGCGGGCGCGCCGTCCCCCAGCCGGGCCACCGCGAAGGAGACCTGGCTGGGCAATTGCCGCAGCTCGGCGAGCACCGCCTCCATCGTGTCGCCCGCCATGTCGGCGCCGGTCAGCTGCAGGCCGCTGATCAGGTGCGGCGGGGCCGGCTCGATGGCGAGCTGCATGTGCACGATCGCCCGCTCGTAGCGGATGTGGATGATGCCGGTCTGCGCCGAGACCGCGTCGATCCCCTCCAGCCGCTGCGCCGCGCCATACTGGCTGGCGAATTGCTGGACGACGCCGCGGATCGTCGCCTCCGGCACCTGCGCGAGGAAGGCGGGGGTGAAGAGCGCGACGGGCTGCGCTTCGCCCTTCAGCAGGGCGACCACGCGCTCGGCGCCGGCGCGGAGCGCCGGGCTCGCCGGCTGAGCGGCCGGCGCCGCGGGCGGCTGGGCCCAGGCGGGCGCGCCGGCGAGGAGCAGCAAGGCGAGAAGCAGGCGACTGAACATGGGATCCTCCGGTTGCGCGACTGCTTAGGGGAAACCCGCGCGGCGCTCCACCGTTACACCGCCGGGTCT
This sequence comes from Allosphingosinicella sp., assembly GCA_035502235.1. Taxonomy (GTDB): domain Bacteria; phylum Pseudomonadota; class Alphaproteobacteria; order Sphingomonadales; family Sphingomonadaceae; genus Allosphingosinicella. The sequence continues at coordinate 127,726 of DATJUQ010000043.1, read as the reverse complement.
TTCACGGGAGTCTGCCATGCCGGTTGCAAGCATCGATATCGTCGAGCGGATCGCGCGGGTGCTCGCCGCCCGCCGGCTCAGCATCAATGCCGAGGGTGAAGACGCCTCGGCCGGGGCCGAGGTGGATGCGGCCTGGCCCGAGCATCGCGACGATGCGCTCGCCGTCCTGCACACCCTGCGCGAGCCGGACGAGACGATGGCGGCGGCGGGCGACGCGGCCGTCTGGGAGCGAATGGTGGAAGCGGCGCTCAGCGCCTCATAGGCCGAGCAAGGGCCAGACCCGCCAGAGCCCGTAGCCCGCGGGCAGAGCGAGCAGCACGCCCATCGCCAAATCGAAGATCCGGATCGGCCGCACCCGGTCGCCCCGCTGCCGCGCGTGCACGTCCCGGAGCAGGATCAGCAGGATCGAGACGCCGCAGAGCAGGGTCAGGATGAGCAGCCCCGCATAGACGAGCAGGGTCGCCCGGCTCTCGACGAAGGCCGAGACGAGCAGGGCGGCCAGCCCGAGGCCGATGCCGGCGATCGCCGCGCGCTGGACGGTCCAGCCCGTGAACGGGCCTCTTGCCGGCGGCGGGGAGTGGCGCTTGCGGTTCATCAGGCGTCGATCGCCTCTTCGTCCAGCTCGGCCGCATGATGCTGGATGAACTGGAAGCGATGCTCGGGATTGCGGCCCATCAGCCGGTCGACCAGGTCGCGCACGCCGTCGCGCTCCTCGTAGCTCTGCGGCAGGGTGATGCGGATCATGCCCCGGGTCTTCGGGTCCATCGTGGTCTCGCGCAGCTGCCCGGGGTTCATCTCGCCGAGACCCTTGAAGCGCGACACCTCGACCTTCTTGCCCTTGAACGTCGTCGCCTCGAGTTCCGCGCGATGCGCATCGTCCCGGGCATAAGCGACCGTCCCGCCCGCGGCGAGCCGGTAGAGCGGCGGCTGGGCGAGATAGAGATGCCCCTCGCGGACGACGGGCGCCATTTCGTTGAAGAAGAAGGTCATCAGCAACGTGGCGATATGGGCGCCGTCGACGTCGGCGTCGGTCATGATCACGATCCGCTCGTAGCGCAGGTCCTCCGCTCGGCACTTGTCCCGCACGCCGCAGCCAAGCGCGAGGCTGAGATCGGCGATCTCGCTGTTCGCGCGGATCTTGTCGGCGGTCGCGCTGGCGACGTTCAGGATCTTGCCGCGGATCGGCAGGATCGCCTGCGTCTTGCGGTCCCGCGCCTGCTTGGCGCTCCCGCCCGCGCTATCGCCCTCGACGATGAAGAGCTCGGTCCCCGCCGGATCGTCATTGGCGCAGTCGGTCAGCTTGCCCGGCAGCCGCAGCTTGCGCGCCGAGGTCGCGGTCTTGCGCTTGATCTCGCGCTCCTGCCGCCGTTTCAGCCGCTCGTCCATCCGGTCGAGGACGAAGCCGAGCAAAGCGCGGCCGCGTTCCATATGATCGGCCAGATAATGGTCGAAATGGTCGCGCACCGCGGTCTCGACCAGCCGCGCCGCGTCGGGCGAGGTCAGCCGGTCCTTGGTCTGGCTCTGGAATTGGGGATCGCGGATGAAGACGGAGAGCATGATCTCCGCGCCGGTGACCACATCCTCGGCCTGGATGTCCTTGGCCTTTTTCTGCCCGACCAGTTCGCCGAAGGCGCGCAGGCCGCGCGTCAGCGCCAGCCGGAAGCCCTGCTCGTGCGTGCCGCCGTCCGGGGTCGGGATGGTGTTGCAATAATAGCTCTGGTCGCCCTCGCCCCAGACCGGCCAGGCCACCGCCCATTCCACCGAACCCTGTTCGTTGGGGAAGTCGTGCCGGCCGGTGAAGGGGACGTTGGTCGCCACCTCTTTGTCGCCGATCTGCTCCTTCAGGTGATCGGCCAGCCCGCCCGGAAACTGGAAGACGGCCTCGGCCGGCACCTCCTCGGTCGCCAGCTCCGGATCGCACTTCCAGCGGATCTCGACGCCCGCGAACAGATAGGCCTTGGACCGCGCCAGCCGGTAGAGCCGCGCCGGCTTGAAGCGGGCGTCTGCGCCGAAAATCTCGGGATCCGGCGTGAAGGTCGTGCTCGTGCCCCGCCGGTTCTGGGTCGCGCCGACTTCGACCAGGCCGGTGACCGGCACGCCCCGTGCGAAGGTCTGGCGGAAGAGCTGTTTGTTGCGCGCCACCTCGATCACCGTCTCGGTCGACAGCGCATTGACCACGGAGACGCCGACGCCGTGCAGGCCGCCCGAGGTCGCATAGGCCTTGTCGGAGAATTTCCCGCCCGAATGCAGGGTGGTCAGGATCACCTCGAGCGCCGATTTCCCCGGATATTTGGGATGCTCGTCGACCGGAATGCCGCGGCCATTGTCGATCACGGTCAGCCGCCCGGCCGTGCCCTCCACGGCCTCCAGCACCATCTCGATCCGCGTCGCATGACCGGCCACCGCCTCGTCCATGCTGTTGTCCAGCACCTCGGCGGCAAGATGGTGAAGCGCGCGCTCGTCGGTGCCGCCGATATACATGCCGGGGCGGCGGCGCACGGGCTCTAGGCCTTCGAGCACCTCGATGGCGGAGGCGTCGTAATCGGTGCCGGTCCTGGAGGAGGAAGCGAACAGATCGTCTGACATGGGCGGGGTATAGGAGCGCGGGACTCCCGGGGGCAAGGTTCTTGGATCGTTCTATCCACAGGAAGGGCGCGGCTCGCGCGGAGGCGGAGGGGAGGAAGCAGAGAGGGGGGACGCCGATTTCACGCGTGCGGGGTGGCGCCGGCGTTATTGACAATGCTCCCTGCCTCGGCGAAGTCTGGCTCACTTATAGGGGGGATTTATCGATGCTTCACAAGCGCTTGCTCATCATCTCCGCGGTCGTCGCGGCGAATGTCGCGGTCGCGGCCTATGCCCAGAACAACACGCCGGAGCTGCCGCCGACGCCGTCCACCTATAGCGAACTCGTCTCGGCGCGGCCGCCGGTGACCGATCAGGACATTACCGACCGGCCCTATCGCATCCTCGGCGAGGTGCGGGCCGAGGTGCGCAAGGCGACGATCTTCAGCCGCGCGCCGTCGCGCGACAAGGTGTTCCGCGAGCTCTGGGAGCGGGCGGTGCGGCTTCGCGCCGACGCGGTGGTCAATGCCCGCGCCGGCGGCGCCCGGGTCACCGCGATGAGCTGGGGCTCGCGCCGCTCGATCGGCCAGGCGGTGAAGTTCCTGACCGACGCGGAGATCGCGGCGGGTCAGACCGGCGAGCGCCGGCCGCTGACCGACCTCAGCCAGGACGACTGAACCGGGAACAGACTGCGCGGCGCGATCAGGCCACAAGCTGGGCTTATGCCCGCGTGCCGCCTTTTCGTTGGCGGGCCGGGCATTTGGGCCGCACATGAGGGGCACAGGGCCGCCTCGGAACCCCTTGCGGGGCGGCCCGACCAGGAGCCCGACCATGACCGCCCACAGCCCGATCCGGACCGCCTCGCGCGCGGCCGCCGCGACCCGCGCGACGTTGAACTTCCTGAAGCCGATGGCCGCGCGGCTCTATTCCTACCAATATGAGCCGCCGCCGGGCGTGCCGCAGCGCAATGGCGAGGACGCGCCGCATCCGGTGGCGATACGCGATGCGCGGCCGCTGGCGGGGCGACTGTCGCTCGACGCGGAGGGATTCGCGCTGCTGCGCGCGCCGACGCTTTTCGCCGCCTGGGCAGATCCGGCGGCGATCAGCGCGGCTTATTATGCGGAGGTGGAGCGCCTGCTCGGGCAGGCGACCGGGGCGCGGCGGGTCATCGCCTTCGACCATAATGTGCGCAGCGTCGCCCGCGCGGCCGGCGGCGAAGCCGGGATTCGCGGGCCGGTGCCGCGCACGCACAACGATTTCACCGCCAGATCCGGGCCCGAGCGCGCGGCGGCGGAGCTGGCGGCGCGCGGACTCGACCCGGCTCTGCTCGACCGCCGCTTCGCGATCGTCAATCTCTGGCGGCCGATCGGGCGGCGGGTGGAGAAGTCGCCGCTCGCACTGGCCGACGCGCGCACGATCGCGCCCGGCGAATGGGTGGAGAGCGACCTGATCTATCGCGACCGCGTGGGCGAGACCTATGCGCTGGGCTTCGGTCCGGGGCAGGCCTGGTACTGGTTTCCTTTGCTGGCGCCGGACGAGGCGATCCTGATCAAGGGCTATGACAGCGACCCGCGCGTGGCGCGCTTCACCCCGCACAGCGCCTTCGAGGATCCCGCCGGCCCGGCCGATGCGCCGGAGCGGGAGAGCATCGAGGTGCGGGCGCTGATCCTCTATTAGGGGTCAGCCCCAGATCTCCCGCGCGAAGGCGAGGAAGTTCAGCCCCATCACCTTCTCGATCCGCCGGGCGGGCCAGCGCCGCGCCTCGAGCAGGCGGATCAGGGCGCGATACTGGCCCGGGCCGCTGAGCCGCTCGACGAAGGGCAGGGTGTCCGGATTCTCGCCGCGCGCGCCGATCCCCATGGCGCGGCGCTGGGCGATCTCGGCGCGGACGCGAGTGCGGTAGGCGGCCATGTCGTCGACGCCGGTGGTGCCGCCGTCCGTGCCGATGCCGACATGGTCCTCGCCGCAGACATTCACCGCATGGGTCAGATGAGCGACGACATCCTCGGGCTCGGCGACGCTGTCCGGGCTCAGGAAGGGCATGAAATAGATGCCGACGAAGCCGCCCCGCTGGGCGACCAGGCGAAGCTCCGCGTCGGTCTTGTTGCGCGGCAGGTCGCAGAGCGCGCGGCAGCCCGTATGGTTGATCGAGATCGGCCGGGCGGAGAGGCGCGCCGCCTCCAGGCAGGTGCGCTCGCCGCTGTGCGAGAGATCGACCATCAGCCGGGCCGCGTTCAGCGCCCGCACGAGGTCGCGGCCCCACGGCGTCAGCCCGCGATTATCCGGCGCCATCGCGCCGTCGCCGGCGGCGTTGGCGGGATTGTAGGTGAGCTGGACGACGCGCACGCCGAGATCGGCGAAGAGCGCCACGCGGGCCGCATCGGTGCCCATCATCGCGCTGTTCTGGAAGCCGTAGATCACGCCGATCTTCCGCTCGGCTCTGGCGCGGAGCAGGTCTGCGGCGGTGAAAACCGGGCTGAGCCGGTCCGCATAGGCGCGCAGCCGCGCGTTCCAGCGGCCGATCTCGCGGACCGAATATTCGAATGGCGCCATGTCGCCGGCGACATAGCCGAGCGTGAGGTTGACCGCGTTCATCCCGGAGGCGCGCGCGTCGGCGAGCACGCGGGGGGACAAAGGCTCGTCCGTCTCGACATTGGGGTCGCCGAAGCCGCCGAGCGCGTTGACGATCAGCGGGTCACGCCCGCTTGCCCCGCGCCGCGCCCCCTGCGCCCGCGCGACCGCGGCCGGAAAGGCCAGAGCGGCGGCGCCGAGGCCGAGGAACAGGCGGCGGTCGAAGGCGTCAGTCGTCATCGCCCATCTCCTCAGGCGTGATGCCGCGATAGTCGGCCCGGTCGAAGCGGCGGCCCTGCTTCACGGTGAAGATAACCGAGCGCATATTGGCGATGTCCGCGCTGGGATCGCGGTCCAGGATGACGAGATTGGCGGCGAAGGCGGGGGCGATCACGCCCATGGTCCGGCCCTGGCTTATGCTCATCGCCCCGATCTGCGTCGCCGCGCGGATCGCCTCCAGCGGGGTCAGGCCGGCGCGGGAGACCAGCAGATCCAGCTCCTCGAACAGGGCCGGATAGGGGGCCTCGGCCGGCGTGTCGCCGTCCGTGCCGGCCGAGAGCAGGACGCCCTCGCGATGCGCCTGCGCGGTGAGCCGGGCGGCGAGATCGAGCGTGCAATAAGGCGGGCGCCCGGCGGCGGCCGAGCGGCGCTCGACCTCGCGATAGACGCGCAGGGTGGGGTCCAGGATGATGCCGCGGGCGCGCAGCTGCCGGAACAGGCCGGCCATCACCGGATTGTCGCCGGCCGCGAAGGGCGCGGGATCGACCGGCGCGCGCTCCTGATAGCTTTGCGGCGGGTGCGCGGTGAGCTGATAGGCGAGATAGCAGGTATGGGAGACGGTGTCTGGCCCGGCGGCGATCACGTCGGCCGGACGGGTCGGGAAGACCATGCCGTGCGCCCAGACCGGAAAGCCCTGCCGGTGCGCCTCTTGCGTGAGCCGGCGGACCAGATCGGGCGTCAGATTGGCGTAAATCTTCAGCGCCGTCGCGCCGGTACCGCGGGCGATGGCGATGGCGCGCGGCAGGTCGGTGCGCGCGTTGATCGCCTGCGCCCAGGGGGTCTGTCCCGGCGTCCAGCCGCCGCCGCTGATCGCCCGCGTCCGCGGATCGTCGAAGAAGCTGTCCCCGGCGACCAGAGCGGCGAAATAGAGGTCGGGCCCGGCAATCTCGCCGATGCGCGCGGCCCGGTCGAGCTCGGCGATGGACCGCAGGTCGTCCGCCATGATCCGCGTCGCGGTGATCCCGCTGTAGAGATCGCGCCGCATCAGCGCCTCCGCGCGGCGGCGGTTGGGCGGCGTCGCCAGATGCTGGTGGCTGTCGATCAGGCCGGGGAGGAGGAAGCGGCCGGTGAGGTCGACCGTGCGGGCGCCGGCCAGCTGCGCCCGGGTCAGCGCCCGATCCGGGACCACCGCCTCGATCACCGGCCCGCGCGTGATCACCGCCATGTCGCGGCGCGGAGCGGCGCCGGTGCCGTCGATCAGAATGGCGTGGCGGTAGACGACGCGCTCGATCGCTGGGGCGGGCGCGAACGGCGGCTCGGCGGCATTGGCCGTGGCCGGCGCCGCGAGACAAAGGAGCGAAACCGCCAGCCGGACCGCAACGACAAATCTCACGCGCACCTCGCCCCTGTTTCCGGCCACCCTAATCGTGCGGCCTCTGCCCTGCCAAGAGCGGTATGGCATGGCGATGGACGCACGGATGACCGAGCTGCCGCGCGGAACGTGGTGTCAGTGACGTGCCTGACACCCGACGACGCGCGTCCGATCAGCCCTTGAGCCGCCGGAGTCGCGCGAAGCGAACAGGAGTGTCGCCGACCGCCATCTGGCGGCGGACGTCAGCGCACCCGCGGGCCGCCGAACGGGAGCGGGGGCGGGGGCTTGCGGTCGCGGCGGGGCAGCTGCGCCTGATAGGCGACGCCGCAATGCTGGACGCAATAAGGGAAGCCCGGATTGGCGGGGTTGCCGCAAAAGTGGAAATCGGGCTCGCCCGGATGGCCGATCGGCCATTTGCAGATCCGCTCGTTGAGATCGAGCAGGCCGGTCTTGTCGGCGACCTCGGGGCTCGGCTTGGCCGGCACCAGGCGGCGCGGCGGCGCGGGCGGGATCGGCGCCTGCTGGTCGCTCGGCCCCTGGCGGACGAAGCCGCCCGGGCCGATCGAGCGGACAATCGGCTGCGGCTCGGCCTTTTCGGCGGGCTTCTCGGCGGCCTCGCGGGCCGGCTTGGGCGCGGCGGCGGGCGCCTCGTCCTCGTCATCCTCCCAAGGCGCGGCGGGGGCGGGGGCCGCGGCCGGCTTCGGCGCGGGCGCGGCGGCCTCGGCCTTCTCGCGCACCTTGGCCTTCGCCTTGGGCGCGGGCTCGTTCGGCTTCACCGGCGAGGGGCGGGATTGCAGGCCGAGCCGGTGCGCCTTGCCGATCACGGCGTTGCGGGAGACCCCGCCGAGCTCGTCGGCGATGTAGCTCGCGGTCTTGCCCTGGCTCCAGAGCTCCTTCAGGCGGTCGATTCTCTCGTCGGTCCAGGACAGGGACATGCAATCTTCCTCGGCATCACGGCTTGCGGGTCACGGCGTCTGCGACTAGCGACGGCGCTGTGAGCGACCAGCCTTCGAATTGGGTCCGGACCGCCCCGGGCGTCCCCGTCATCAGGAACGTCAATTGGGGCGGCCTTCAGACCCTCTATGTGAAGGAGGTGAGGCGTTTCTTCAAGGTCCAGCTGCAGACCGTGTGGGCGCCGGCCGTCACCACCCTCCTTTTCCTCGTGATTTTCACCGTCGCCCTGGGCCGTTCGGGCCGCACCGTGCCGGTCGATCACCTGCAGATCCACTTCGCGGACTTCATCGCCCCGGGCCTGATCGTCATGGGGATGCTGCAGAACGCTTTCGCCAATTCAAGCTTCTCCCTGCTCGTCGGCAAGGTGCAGGGGACGATCGTCGACTATCTGATGCCGCCGCTTTCCACCGGCGAGCTGATGCTCGGCATGATCGGCGCCTCGGTGACCCGCGCCTTCCTGGTCGGCGGCGCGGTCTGGCTGGCGATGCTGTTCTGGCCGGGCGTCCATGTCGCCCCGCAGCATCTCTGGGCGATTTTGTGGTTCGGGCTGATGGGCAGCATGATGCTGTCCCTGCTCGGCCTGATCACCTCGATCTGGGCGGAGAAGTTCGATCATGCCGCGGCGGTGACCAATTTCGTGGTGGCGCCGCTGTCGCTCCTCTCGGGCACCTTCTATTCGGTCGACGCTTTGTCGCCGACCTTCGCCGCGATCAGCCACGCCAATCCCTTCTTCTACGTGATCTCGGGGTTCCGCTACGGCTTCCTCGGCGTCGCGGATTCGCCGATCCTGTTTGGCGCGCTGCTGCTGCTGGCGATCAATCTGGTGCTGGGCGCCGCCTGCTACGCGCTGCTCCGGGCGGGGTGGAAGATCAAGGCCTAGGCCCGTACGCGCCGCCATTGCGGACGACGCGCCCGGGCCCAAGCGTCAGCCGCGCTTCCCCAGGTTCAGCGCCACCGCCTCCCGGATCAGCGCCTTGAACGCCTCCGCGTCCACCGTCTCGCCTTCCTTCACATCGATCGCCCGCCGCGTGCCGGCGTCGAGACTCGCGTTGAACAGGCCCTTCGGGTCTTCCAGTGAGGCGCCGTACATGAAGGTGAGCTTCACCTTGTCCTTGTAGAGCTCGCCCGTGCAGAGGATGCCCGCATGTTCCCAGACCGGCGTGCCCATCGGATTGGTGGCCTTGGCCCATTTCAGAGTTTCCTCGACCTCCGGGTCGGCCTCGTGGATCAGGGCGCGGAGGCGGGAGAAGGTGTCGCGACGCCAGTCGGTCATGCCGGCGAGCTTGGCGTCGATCAGATCGGACGGGTTCTGGTTGCTCATGATCAGGACTCCAGGGCGAGGGGCTGTTGGCTGCTTGGGCGCCGCGCGCGGCGGCGGGCGAGATGGGGCTGGAAGAACATGACGGTGCCGCCGAGCATCAGCAGGAGCAGCGGCAGGAGCGGCGCATAGGTCAGCCAGGCCGGCGGCGGGCCGAAGCTGTAGGCGGCCATGTTGGCGAGGACGAGCAGGGTGAAGGCCATGGCCACCCAGCGATGGCTACGGCGGATGAAAGTGCTGCGGTTCATCGGAACCTCCGTCGATAGGGGTTGCGGCGTGGCGCGATACAGATCGGCGTACATGTCAGCGCGCCTGGACCAGCTTCCAGCCATTGCCGGAAGGATCGCGAAAGCTGGCATCAACGCTGCCGTAGCGGTCGATCGGTTCCTGCGTGAATTCGACGCCGGCGGCGTTCATCCGGTCATAGGCGGCACGGCAATCGGCGACGACCAGCACCAGCGGCGGCATCGCGCCCTTGGCGACGATCTCGCGCAGGACCTGCGCCGTGCCCTCGTCCACCGTCGGCGGCTGCGGGGCGAACAGGCCGAGCTGGAAATCGGGCTGGTCCGGGGACTGGACGGTCAGCCAGCGATAATCGCCGTTCTTCGCGTCGGTGTGGACGGCGAAGCCCAGTTTCCCGACATAGAAGGCGAGCGCTTCATCCTGATCGTGCACGTAGAGACCGACGACGGCGACTTGTTGGCTCATGGCTGCTTCCTTTCTTCAGCGGTGTCGCCATCCCTGATATCGCCCGCCTCGCGCCGCCGCTTCTCCGAAACTGCTGTTTTGAGGTCCGGCCGTTGGGCGGCGCGGACGAAGCAGTGGGGGACCTGCTCCAGCGCATGGCCTTCGGCCCGCGCGCGGGCGCGAAGTTCGGTCGGGCTCTCGCCGGTCACGTCGCGGAAGGTGCGGCCGAACGTGCCGAGGCTGTTCCAGCCGGTGTCGAAGGCGATGTCGATGATCGGCAGGTCGCTGTCACGGAGCAGGGCCGAGGCGCGCTCGATCCGTCGGGTGAGCAGGTAGCGATGCGGCGGCGCGCCGAAGGCCTGCTTGAAGGCGCGGGCGAAATGCGCCTCGGAGACGCCGCTGACGCTGGCGAGCCGCTCCACCGGCCACTCCTCGTGCGAGGCGGCGTCCATCCGGTCGCGGGCGCGGAGCAGGCGGCGGAGCAGGGCCGGATCCTGGCCGGCTGGCGGTCCTCCTTGCGCGGGCGCCCGCTTCCTGCCCAAGCCGATCTCCTTCCCCGTTTTCGCCAGTCTAGCGCGCGCCGCCCCGTTCATCCACGGCACAGCTTCGGGGGCATAGCCTGACCTGTCAGATTCGGAGCCCCGCCATGCGCCTTGCCTTGCTGCCGCTCGCTCTCCTGCTCGCCGCGACCCCGGCCGTCGCGCAGATCAACGGCAGCCGCCAGGCCAGCGCCGCCCAGCGCGAGCGGGGCGCGCCGATGGCGCGGGACGACTGGAGCGGCGAGCTGGCCATGATCGACCGCGACGCCCGCGAGGAGCGCGCCGCGGGGCGGATCAGCCGGCGGGAGGCGCGCTCGATCCGGCGCCAGACCGGCCTGGTCCGCTCGCTCGGCAGCAGCTACGCCGCCCACGGCCTTTCCGATGCCGAGCTCGCTTTTCTGGAAGCGCAGGTCTTCGCGGTGCGCGATCTCGCCCGGGCGCCCAACCGCCCCGCGCCGCCACGGCGCGGGCGTTAGCAGGCAGACACTCCTCGCGCTTTCGAGGAAGTGGGCCATGTGCAGCATGATGTGTGGACGCGCTCGCCGCGGACCCCCGCTCGCTTCCCTGCGCCGCAAACGGAAATCCATGCAGGTCGTTCATACAAATCGCGACATTTATGAACGGATTCTGTCGAGCGCGTTCAGGATCAAAACAGCGGCCCCGGCGTAGAACCGGAGCTGCAATTGAGCAGCAAAGGAGTAGTTCACATGCGTAAGTTGCTTATCTCCGCCGCCCTGGCGACCGCCACGATCGCCACGGCTGTTCCCAGTGTTGCGATGGCGCAGCCCGGCTATGGCTGGCAGCGCGGCGGGCCGACCCGGCCGATGGTCGCCAACCTGCTGCGCGACCTGAACCAGGCCGAGCAGCGGATCAATCGGGCGCCCGGCATCTCGCGCCGGGAGGCGATGAGCCTGCGTCGCGAGGCGGCCAATATCCGCAACCAGCTGAACCGCGCGCATCGCAACGGCATCAACCAGCGCGAGTTCAACATCCTGCGCGGCCAGGTCAATCGCCTGCAGCAGCGCGTCCGGATGGAAAATCGCGACCGCGACAACCGCCGCTACTAAGTGGCCGGCGATGAGGGAGGGCGCCGCTTCGATTGACGCGGCGCCCCCCAAATCCCTATAAGCGGGGAGTGAAAGGCGGCCTGTCAGGGTCGCCTTTTTCACTTGATCCATTTCTTCTTCAGGAGCCCCGTCATGGCCATCACCCCCCTCATGCCCGTCTATCCGCGCTCGCCGGTGCGGCCGGTGCGAGGCGAGGGCGTCTATCTCTATGGCGAGGGTGGCGAGAAATATCTGGATTTCGCCAGCGGCATCGCCGTCAACCTGCTCGGCCACGGCCACCCGCACCTGACCAGGGCGATCCAGGAGCAGGCGGCGACCCTGATCCACGTCTCCAACCTCTACGGGAGCCCGCAGGGCGAGGCGCTCGCGCAAAGGCTGATCGACAACACCTTCGCCGACACGGTGTTCTTCACCAATTCGGGCGCCGAGGCGGTCGAGTGCGCGATCAAGACCGCGCGCCGCTACCACCATCATCACGGCCGGCCCGAGAAGCACGAGCTGATCACCTTCTCCAACGCCTTCCACGGCCGCACGCTCGGCACGATCAGCGCGACCGACCAGGAGAAGCTCCGCGGTGGCTTCGCGCCGCTGCTGCCCGGCTTCAAGGTCGTGCCGTTCGACGATCTCGAGGCGGCGAAGGCGGCGATCGGCCCGCACACGGCCGGCTTCCTGCTCGAGCCCGTGCAGGGCGAGGGCGGCATCCGCCCGGGCAGCGAGGCCTTCATCAAGGGCCTGCGCGGGCTCGCCGACGAGCATGACCTGATGCTGGTCCTCGACGAGGTGCAGACCGGCGTCGGCCGCACCGGCAAGCTCTATGCCTATGAGCATTACGGCATCGAGCCGGACATCCTGGCCAGCGCCAAGGGCATTGGCGGCGGCTTCCCGATGGGCGCCTGCCTCGCCACCGAGAAGGCGGCGGCGGGCATGGTGATCGGCACGCACGGCTCCACTTATGGCGGTGGCCCGCTCGCTATGGCAGCCGGTCAGGCGGTGCTCGACGTGGTCGCGAACGACGAGTTCCTGGAGCAGGTCACCCGCATGGGCGAGAGGCTGCGCGGCGCGCTGGAGCAGATGATCCCCAATCACGATCATCTGTTCGAGAGCGTGCGCGGGCTCGGCCTGCTGCTCGGCGTCAAGATGAAGACCGACAGCCGCGCCTTCGTGAACTATCTGCGCGAGCACGGCCTGCTCACCGTCGCCGCCGGCGACAATGTGATGCGCGTGATCCCGCCGCTGGTGATCGAGGAAGCGCACATCACCGAGTTCGTCGAGCGCCTGTCGGAGGCGGCCCGCGCCTATGAGGTGCCGCAGGCCGCCTGAGTTTTTCGCGTCAGACCGAGCGCAGATGCCGGATCAGGGCCGCGCCCTCCGGCGGCGGGACCTGTTCGACCCGGCGATAGTCGCGTCCGTCCCGGGTTCGCGTCATCAGGCCGCGCTCGCACATCGTCCGCCTGAGGATGGCATGATCGCCGAACAGGTTGAGGCCGGCGAGCAACGTGCTGATGCCGCGTTCGCTGAACGATTTGCCGCGCGGGATCCGGGCCCAGAGCGGCCAGAGGCAGAGATGCTGGATCGCGGTGCGGGACGGCCAGCGCTGCAGGCGCCCTTGCGCGTCGAAGCAGCGCGCGGCCCTGAGCAAAGCCGTGCTGTCCGCCGGCGGGCGCGGAGAACCGGCCGCGGCGGGAGCGGCCCCGGCGCGCAGCTGCTGGAAGTTGCGGTGCCCGGCGCCGCGCGCGAGCATGTTGAGCATCTCGACATGGCTGGGCGGCGTCGCCCGCGCCGCCAGCTGGGCGCGGAGCGACTTGGCGAGCGCGGACATGTCCGCGGCGGCAAAAGGGATGATTTGTCTCGGCACGATCATTCTCCTGGTGCCGTTCCTGGACAGGAGGTCGCGGGTCACCGGCTTTGCGACGCGGCACGGGAATGACGTGATGCGCGAAGATTCCAGTGCAGGTTTAGCTCCCCTCGCGGGGCGGTGACGCCTGGGTGGCTGCAGACCCTGACCGGCGGATAGCCGCCTCCGGGCGGCCCCGCAAGTCGCGGGCGCGCGCTAGGAGCGGCGCTTCCAGCGCTTCTTATTGCCCCAGCGCAGGTCATAGTCCCGCCGCCGGCGGCGGAGCACCAGCATGGCAACGATCAGCGCGGCGATCACGAAGGCCGCGATCAGCCCGTAAGCAACGATTAGGCGACTGGGCACCCGCAATTCTCCTCCACGCAGCGAATGCCGTGTGTCTCCCCCGGTTCCCCCCGTCTGCGGGTCTCTAACATATAGCAAGCGGAAAGTGTGCTCCGGGCGGGACGGGAGCGCCGGATCAAGGAAATGTGCGCGTACGGGCCAGGGTGCCTAGCGTGCCCGGGCCCCGAGCGTGGCCGAGCCGAAGTCCAGCGCGGCGATCGGGATCACCTCCACGTTCGGATGCTGCGCGCGCAGCGCCTCGAGGAACTCGCTGGCCCGGCCGACGATGACGATGCTCGCCTGCGCCGGATCGATCTCGGCGGCGACCGAGGCGGTCACCTGCGCCGGCGTCACCGCCTGCAGGCCGGGCAGATAGCGCGCATAGTCGCTCATCGGCAGGCCCTGCACGGCGAGGCTGGAGAGGAACTGGCCGAGCCCGTTCGTCGTCTCCACCTGCCGGCCGAAGGCGCCGACCAGCAACGTCCGGCGCTTGCCGAGCGCCTCCTCGGCGATCGGCTCGTCACGCATCCGGCGCAGTTCCCCCATCATCACCTGCGCGACTTCGGGCGCGGCATTGTTGCGGGTCTGGGAGAGCGCGACCAGCAGGCCCTCGTCACGATAGGCGGGCAGGCCGCTATTGGCGCCGTAGCTGAGCGCGCGGCGCACGCGCACCTCCTGAAACAGGCGGGAGGTGGACGAGCCGCCGAGCGCCGAATTGGCGAGGACGAGCGGGAAATAGTCCGAATCGCTACGGGCGATGCCGCGCGTCACCACGGCGACGGCCGACTGATCCGAGGCTGGATTGTCGACGACGATCACCCGCGGCGCCGAGGGCGTGCCGGCCCGGTTGGCGGGCAGGGGCGGCAACGGCGCGGCGGGCGCGGCCCATTGCCCGAACAGCCGCTCGGCGAGCGCGAAGCCGGCCTCGGCATCGAGCGACCCGGTGATCACCAACGTCGCATTGTCCGGCCGCCACCAGGCGCGGTGATATTGGACGAGGTCGTCGCGGGTCAGCGCCGCCAGCGAGGCCGGGGTGCCGCCGGGGGGCGAGCCGTAGGGCGCATCGCCATAGACGGCGCGCCAGGCGACGCGCTGGGCGACGAAGGAGGGGTCGCGCATCGCGACGCGGAGTTGGTCGAGGGCGCGGCGGCGCTCGCGGTCCAGCTCCTCCTGCGCGAAGGCCGGATCGTGCACGACCTGGGCGAGCAGCGCGCCCGCCGCCTCGATGTTCGCGGTCGGCGCGGAGACGAAAGCGGCGCTGCTGTCCTGACCGGCCGACCCGCCGATCGAGGCGCCGAGCGATTCGATACGCGCGGCGATCTGCGGCGCGGTCAGCCCGCCGGCGCCGTTGTCGACGAGATTGGCCATCATGCTGGCGACGCCGGGCCGCGCGGCCGGATCGGCGGAGGTGCCGCCGCCGAAAACGAGCAGAGCCGAGGCGATCGGCACCTCGGTCGAGCGGGCGACGACGACGCGCAGGCCGTTGGCGAGGCGCCGCTCGGCGATGGCGGGGGCGGCGAAGGGCTGCTGTGTTCCCGGGGCGGGCGGAGCGACGCGCTGGCCTTCCGGCGCGAGCGTGTTGGGCGTGCTCGTATCGGGCGGGAAGCTCCGGCCGAGCCCCGGATCGGTCGGCTGCGCGGACGGATCGTAGGCGGCCTGGCCGGCGGGGCGCTGCGCCTCGTCCAGATAGCGTATCGACACCCGGCGGGCGTCGCTGAGATAGAGCCGGGCGACGCGCTGCACGTCGGCTGCGGTCACCCGCCGCACCGCCGCCAGCTGCCGGTCGCCCCAGCGCGGATCGTTGGCGGTGACCAGCGACTGGCCGAGCTCGAAGGCGCGGCCCTGGGGCGTCTCGCGGCCGAACAGCGTTTCGGCGAAGATCTCGTTCTGCGCCTCGGCCAGCTCCGCCGCGCTCACCGGCGCGTCGCGCAGCCGGGCGATCTCGGCGGCGAGCACGGTCTCGACCTCGCCGATCTCCCGGCCCGTCGCGACGATCGCCTGCACGGCGAAGATGCCGGCATCCTCGAGGCCGAAGTCGAGTGTGTTCGCGCTGGTCGCGAGCTGGCGCTCATAAACCAGGCTGCGATAGAGCCGCGAGGACTGGCCGCCGGACAGGAGCTTGTCGATCACCGCCAGCGCCGCCGAATCCGGATGGTTGAGCCGCGGCCGCTGCCAGCTGAAGCCGACGGCCGGCAGCGGCACGTTCGGCCCGTAGGCGATCAGCGTGCGCGGCGCCGCGCGCGGCGGCTCCGCCATGCGGTTGCGCAGGATCGGATTGGCCGGGCGGGGGAGCGCGCCCAGATGCCGGTCGATCATCCGGTCCAGCTGCGCCTGGTCGAAATTGCCGGAGACGATCAGGGTCGCATTGTCCGGTCGGTAGAAATTGGCGTGGAAGGCGCGCGCGTCGGCGAGCGTGGCGGCGTCGAGATCGGCCATCGTGCCGATGCCGGAGCGGCGATAGGGATGGCCGGTGAAGCCGTTGTCGAACAGATAGTAACGCTGCAGCCGGCCATAGGGCTGGGAGAGGACGCGCTGGCGCATCTCCTCCTTGACGATGCTTCGCTCCGCCTCGAACACCTGCTGGTCGAGCACCGAACGGCCCATCCGCTCGGCATGGGCCCAGAGCATCGCCTCGACCTGGTTGGCCGGCACCGTCTCGTAATAATTGGTCATGTCCGGGCCGGTGGAGGCGTTGCGCGTGCCGCCGGCGCCTTCCTCCACGATCCGCGACAGCTCGCCATGCGGGATGTTGCGGGTGACCCGGCTGAGAATATGCTCGAACAGGTGCGCGAAGCCGGAGCGGCCGGCGGGATCGTCCTTGGAGCCGACATTGTACCACATCTGCACCGAGACGTTGGCGGTGCGGGTGTCGCGGATCGTGTAGACGTTGAGGCCGTTGGCGAGGACGCGATGCTGGTAGCCGAGCGGCGGCACCGCGCTCGCCGCGGCCGGGGCGCGGCGCTGCGCCATGATGGGCGCGGCCAGCAGCGACGCGCCGCCCGCGAGCAAAGCCGCGACGATGAAAGAGCCTCTGCGCATGGTCCCACTCCCGGTTCAAATCCGCTGGTCCCGGCAAGCCTGCCGGACTGTATTGCCCGCGTAAAGCGGCTCCTCCGAAATTCGCAAGCGCGATCATCGTGCGGCGCCCCGTCTTTGCGCGCTCGCCAGCGCGAAGCGGCTTGTGGGACGCGGCGCCCTGTGCGAATCGGCCGCGGAGGACGGCGCATTGTCGGCCCCATCTTTCAGGATGTAGCATGTCGTTCTTCTCGTCGCTTCTGCTGGGCCTCGCGCTCGCCGGCCTCCCTCTCCCGCAGGATCCGGCCGCGCCGGCCGCGGGGGCGTCCGCGCCGGAGCGGGCGACGATCCCGGCCACCCCCGCGCGGCAGGTGACGATCGACGTCCATGCGCCGGCCGCCCCGCGCGCGGTCGTCATCTTCTCGCACGGCGGCGCTGGCGGGCCCGACCATTATCCGGCGCTCTTTGCGCGGCTCGAGGCCGCCGGCTTCGCGGTGCTGGCACCGCTGCACGTGGACAGCCGGGCGCATCCGGATACGGCGCGCTACACGATCCAGAGCGCCTTTCCGGAACGGATCGCCGATCTTGCCGCAGCCGCCGGCTATGCGCGGACGCGCTGGCCGGGGCTGAAGCTGGTGGCGATGGGGCACAGCTACGGGTCGCTCTTCGCCCAGATGCAGGGCGGCGCGCTCGACCAGATCGCGCCGGTCCGGGTGCCGGGCCTGGCGGCGGTGGTGAGCTTCTCCTCGCCCGGGATCATCCCCGGCCTGATCCAGCCCACCGCCTTCGCGCATCTGGACGTGCCGACCTTGCTGGTCACCGGTACGCGCGATCTCGTGCCCGGCTTCGTCACGGACTGGCGCGATCATCTCGCCTCGCAGCGGGGGGCGCCCGCTGGCGACCATTATGCGCTCGTCCTGCCCGAGGCCGATCATTTTCTGGCGCTGGCGCGGGATTCGGCGCGCTTCGAGGCGGCGATGACGGCGATGCTCTTCTATCTGGACGGCTACGTCTTCGGCGACGCGGCGGCGCGCGCCGCCTTGCTGCGCCAGCCCGGGCTCGAGCGGCGCTGAACGCGGCGCTGAACGCGGCGGCCGTTAACCGGAAACAAAATTCCCGGCTCTAGACCCGCCCCCGATTCAGGAGGCCGGTTCATGAAGTTCATCAAACTCCCGTCGCGCGGCGGCGATTATCTCGTGGTCGCGCAGCAGATCGCCTGGCTGCGCACGCACGAGAACGGCCAGACCAAGGTCGGTATCGTCGGCGGCGACTATCTGCTCGTCGCCGGCTCCATCGAGGACACGGCCGCCGCCATCCTGGCCGGGTAGGGCCGGAGCCGTCCGCCATCGCCGCGGGCGTGTCCTGGACCTGACTGTGCTCGACCGCCTCGACACCTCGTGAGGGATTGACCCCCGCGCAAGGATCGCCACATCGGCGGCATGGCTTCCCCCAATCAGCAACCCATCGCCGCGGCGGCGAGCCTCGACACCGCGATCGGCTTCTCCATTCCCTCCCGCCATGCGCGCGGGCGGCTGGTCCGGCTCGGGCCGGCGCTGGAGGAGGTGCTCTCCGCCCATGCCTATCCGGCGCCGATCGCGCATGTGCTCGGCGAGGCGCTGGTGCTCACCGCTCTGCTCGGCGCGACGCTAAAGGATGCGGGCGGCCAGCTCACGCTCCAGGCGCAGACCGAGAGCGGCATCGTCGATCTGCTGGTCGCCGACTACAAGGGTGGCGAGCTGCGCGGCTATGTCCGCTTCGACGCGGAGCGGCTCGCCGCCGAACCCGCCGGCCACCTGCCGCTGGAGACGTTGTTCGGCAAGGGCTATCTCGCCATCACCTTCGACCAGGCGGCCTCCAACGAGCGCTATCAGGGCATCGTGCCGCTGGAGGGCGAGAGTCTCGCCGACGCGGCCGAGCATTATTTCTGCCAGTCCGAGCAGCTGCCGAGCCTTGTCCGAATCGCGGTCGGCGACAGCGGCCGGATCGCGGGCGGCATCCTGCTCCAGCACCTCCCGGAGGGCGAGGAGGGGCGCGAGCGGCTGCACACCCGGCTCGACCATCCGGAATGGGATCATGTCCGAATCCTCGGCGAGACGGTCCGCGCCGGCGAGCTGACCGATCCGGCGCTGCCGCTGGAGGACCTGCTCTGGCGCCTGTTCCACGACGAGGAGGAGGTGCGGCTGCTCTCCGCGACGCCTCTGGTGCGGGCCTGCCGCTGCAACGAGGCGCATATTCGCTCCGTGCTCGCCCGCTTCCCCGCCGACGAGCGCGCGGCGATGGCGGACGAGGACGGCATGATCGGCGTCGATTGTGAATTTTGCTCGACGGTGTACCGGATCCCGCTCGCCGAGCTGGAGGGCTGAGCGCCGGTCGCCGCGGGACCGTTCAGGGCCGGGACAGGCGCGATGGGCTTTTGTCGTTCCGACGCCGCAATTATGCTACAATCGTAGCCGATAAATCTGGGTCAAGGCGGCGTATCCGCCATCGGGAGTTGTGATGCGTAACAGGCTTACCTGGCGGGCCTTCGTCGCCGCCGGCGCGTATTTGTTCCTTGCCGGCCCGGGCCATTCCCAGCCGGGCGGCGGTCCGCAGCAGATGCTGGGCCGGCTCGAGGCCGGCCAGTGGGAGCTGCGCGGCGGCGCCGGCAATGCCCGCATCCTCGCCATCTGCCTCGGCAATCCGATCCTGCTCACCCAGCCGCGGCATGGGTCCGCGCCTTGCACGCGCGACGTCGTCGCCGCCGATTCGGACAGCATGACGGTCAATTATTCCTGCCCGGGCCTCGGCCGCGGCCGCACCACGATCCGCTTCGAGACGCCCCGGCTGGTGCAGATCGACAGCCAGGGTCTCGACCACGGCATGCCATTCGCCCTCCGGGCGGAAGCGCGGCGGATCGGCCCCTGCGCCTGAGCAGGTCGTTGCGGCTCCGCAATTTTATCGATCAGAGTTAACGGCTTGGTAACCACGCCTGCTTATTGGGAGCCTTGTGCCGCGAGCGGCACGCTTTCCTCCCTAGCAGGCTTCAACGCCTGAACTGGGCCGTCCCCTTCCCGAAGGGGGCGGCCCATTCTTTTTGCGGCGCGGGGCGCTATATGGCCCGCGATGAGCAAACAGGCGGTCATTCTTCTTTCGGGCGGCATGGATTCCATGGTCGTCGCCGGCCTCGCCAAGGAGGCGGGCTACCGGCTGCTCGCGCTCACGGTCGACTATAACCAGCGCCACCGCGTCGAGCTCGAGGCGGCGGCGCGGATCGCGGCCGAGCTGGGCGCCGCGCGCCATATCGTCCTCCCGCTCGACCTGCGCCGCTTCGGCGGCTCGGCGCTGACCGACGCGATCGACGTGCCCAAGCACGGGGTGGACGAGGGCGCGATCCCGGTCACCTACGTTCCCGCGCGCAACACCATATTCCTGTCGCTCTGCCTCGGCTGGGCGGAGGCAGCGGGCGCGCGCGATCTGTTCATCGGCGTCAACGCGCTGGACTATTCCGGTTATCCGGACTGCCGTCCCGAATTCGTGACCGCCTTCGAGACGATGGCCAATCTCGCCACCAAGGCGGGCGTCGAGGGCGAGCGTTTCGCCGTCCACACCCCGCTCATGCGGATGACCAAGGCGGACATCGCCGCGGAGGCCGCGCGGCTCGGCCTGGACGCCGGGATGAGCTGGTCCTGCTACGATCCCGCCCCGGGCGGCCTGCATTGCGGCCTGTGCGATTCCTGCCGGCTGCGCGCGAAGGGCTTCGCGGAAGCCGGCCTCCCCGATCCCACCGGCTACGCGGCGACGCCATGAGCTACGCGGTCAAGGAGATCTTCCTGACCCTGCAGGGCGAGGGCATGCAGGCGGGGCGGCGCGCCGTCTTCCTGCGCCTCGCGGGCTGCAACCTCTGGAGCGGGCGCGAACAGGACCGGGCCACGGCCCAGTGCACGTTCTGCGACACCGATTTCGTCGGCATGGATGGCGAGAATGGCGGCCGCTACGACGCCGCGGCGCTTGCCGCGACGGTCGAGACGTTATGGGGCAAAGGCGACGAGCGCCTCGTCGTCATCACCGGCGGCGAGCCCATGCTGCAGCTCGACGCGCCCCTGCTCGACGCCCTCCACGCCCGTGGCTTCGAGATCGCGATGGAGACCAACGGCACGCTTCCGGCGGCCGCGGGGATCGACTGGATCTGCGTCAGCCCGAAGGCCGGCACCGACGTGGTCCAGCGCACGGGCGACGAGCTGAAATTGGTCTGGCCGCAGCCGGGCGTTGACCCCCAGGCCCTGCTCGGCTGGGACTTCCGCCACTATCTGATCCAGCCGCTGGACTGCGCCGACGCCGCCGCCGCGCGCCAGGCGGCGATCGACTATGTGCTGGCCCATCCCGAATGGCGGCTCAGCCTGCAGACCCACAAGTTGCTGGGCCTGCCCTAACGCTCCTGTTCGCACTCCCGCCGCTCGCGGCGGGGCAGGCTGGAGCAGTCGCGCCGGCTGAGCGCGATCGGAGTGAGCCGGACCTGGGCGCGGGTGAAGCTGTAGCCGTCGCTCGCCACGATCAGGCTGGACCGCAATTCGCGCATCCGGTTGGCGGCAAGTTGGCCGAACTGGCCCTTGGGCGTACTCAGCGCCTCCTTCCCGATCCGCGAGGCGGTCTGGCAGAAGCCGAGCTGGGCGTTGAGCGCGGAGAAGCCGTTATAGGTCTGCGTCGAATAGAGATCGAACTGGCGCGGCCCGGTCCGCCCGGCGCGGCGACGGAAATAGCCCTCCAGCGTCGTATAGGCGGCGGCGAGCTCGCGATTGTGATGGGCGAGCAGCGCATTGTAGTTGCTGACCGTGCGCAGGAAGGGCGAGAATTGGCATTGCAGCGCCGCCACGTTCAGGCCCGAGCGCAGGTTCCAGAGCAGGTGCGCGCGATATTCGGCGGGGGTCGCGCCCGGCAAGGGCAGGCCGACCAAGGGATCGCTGCCCTCGATCGGGGCCGACGGGAAATTGGGCTGGACCAGGAAAAGCTGGGCCGGCGCCGCGCCCGGCATGGCGACGGCGAGCGCGGTCAGCCCCGCGAAAATGCCCCTCTTATGTCCGGTCCTGCTCGCTACGCCCATCTCACCCTCCGCCAAACAGCGCTGGTTAACGCCTTAACCGGCCTTGGAAAAGGGCGCCAGTGGCGGACGGACCCGCCGCGGACACGGCAGGGCCCGTCCCGATCGCTCACATGCCGGCGACGTTGCTCTCGACATTGGGGGTCGAGGGCGGCGGCGGCGCCGTCTCCGGCGTCGCCGTGTTCGCCGCATTCTCCGTCGGCGGGGGTGGCGGCAGCGGCGCGTTGGTCACGGATTCGATCGCGCTGGCGTCGTTGCCCGGCGTCTCCAGGCTCTCGTTGAGGCCGACCTCTGTCGAATTGTTGACGGCGGGCGCGGCGCGGTTGCAGGCCGAGACGGCCAGCATTGCGCCGGCCAGCATGGTGAACTTGATCAGGTGACGCATCTTACCCTCCCTTGGAAAAGCCGGCGCGATACTATCGTTACGGGCGCGGCGCGAAAGGGGGAAAAGCGCCACCCTAGTCGGCGGCCGGCAGCGGCTTTCGCGAGCGCGCCTCGCGCATCACCACCATGGTCTGGAAGCTGCGCACCCGGTCGTCGCGCGAGAAGAGCCGCGTCGCCAGCTCGTCATAATCCTCCATGTCGCGCGCGACGATATGGACGACGAAGGTGAACTCGCCGGTGACGTGCCAGAGCTCGAGCACCTGCGGCACGTCGGTCAGCTTGCGCATCAGATCGTCGATCGTCTGCCGGCCCTCGCGCTCCAGCACCACCAGCACCATCATCGACACGCCCCAGCCCAGGGTGCGCGGCCGCACCACGGCGACCTCCCGGTCGATCGCGCCGGACTCGCGCAGCGCCCGGATCCGGCGGTAGCAGGCCGGCGCGGATAGGCCGACCGCCTCGGCCAGCCGCGGCACCGGCATGCGCGCATCGGCTTGGAGCAGCTCAAGCAGGCGCAGGTCGAAATCGTCCAGGCGAATCTTGGTCGGCATGTGTGGCGTCCTCGATAAACATTATCGTGCTGGCGGCAAATTCGATCAAGGCGATCGTCGCGCGCCTCTAGAATCTGCCCCGAACCCCGACGCAGACAGCCGAGCCTTTCATGACCGATCACGCCATCGCCCGCCGCCTCACCCGCCTGTCGCCGACCGGCCTCGCGGTCGCGGCCTTGTTCCTAGCCTTGGTGTCGGTGACCGCCGGCGCCTCCTTGGCCAAGGGTCTGTTCCCGGCGATCGGGCCCGAGGGCGCGACCGGCCTGCGCCTGATCCTCGCCGCGATCATCCTCGCCGCCATCTTCCGGCCGTGGCGGCTCAGGCTCGGGCGGGACTGGCGCGCGCTCGCTATTTACGGCGTCGCGCTCGGCGCGATGAACCTGATGTTCTACATGGCGCTCTCCTATATCCCGCTCGGCGTCGCCATCGCGGTCGAGTTCACCGGCCCGCTGGCGGTCGCGGTGCTGACCTCGCGACGGCGGGCGGACTTCGCCTGGATCGCGCTCGCCGTGGCCGGCCTCGCCTTGCTGCTCCCGGTCGGTGAACTGGCCTCGGGGCTCGACTGGCGCGGCGTCGCGCTGGCGCTGGGCGCGGGCTTCTGCTGGGCCGTCTACATCCTCGCCGGCAAGCGCGCGGGCGCCGCGCACGGCCCCGCCGCCGCCTCGGCCGGCATGATCCTCGGCGCTCTGCTGGTCGCGCCGATCGGCATCGCCCATGCGGGCGCCGCGTTGCTGCGGCCGGAGATCCTGATGCTCGGCCTGGTCGTCGCCATCGTCTCGAGCGCCATCCCTTATGCGCTGGAGATGGTCGCGCTCCAGCAACTGCCGTCCAACACCTTCGGCACCTTGCTCAGCGCCGAGCCGGCGATCGGCGCGATCATGGGCCTGCTGATCCTCGGCGAGGCGCTGCCGCCGGCGCAATGGGCGGCGATCGGGATCATCGTCGTCTCCTCGGTCGGCGCGGCGATGAACGCGCGCCGTGATCTGCCGGTGCCGGAGCAGCTCTGAGGATCACGGGCCATGGGGACCGCGCCGGGCAAAAAGAAAGGCCGCCGGTCGCCCGGCGGCCTTCCCGATTCCAAACCAGTGGACGCGAATTACATCGCGTTGGTGGTGTTGGTGCTGTTCATCGCCGGAGCCGGCGCGTTCATGTCGGTGGTCATCGGCGCGTTGGCGTCGACCGGCGGCATGCCGTTCACGTCGGGCGCCATCGGCTCGTTGACGACGACCGGCTCGTTGCTCACGGCATTGGCGGTGTTGTTGGCCGCGCCGCCGCCGCAGGCCGCGACGAGGAGGGCGGCGCCGGCGATCATCGCACCGGTGGTCGCTTTGGAAAGGATGCTACGCATGAAAAGGTCTCCCTAGATTGATGATTTGGTCGGGTAGGCCCCTTTTTCGCCAAATCAGTTACGCATCCTATACGGAAAGGAAGTGCCCCTCAAGTCTCGGCTATCCCGTTGAGGGAAGCGAGGAAGTCCTCGAATCGGGCGTTCAACGCCGCATCGAAACGGTTCGGGTCCGAAACGCCCAGTTCGGCCAGGCTGGTGACCGGCGAATCCGCGATGCCGCAGGGCACAATGCCTGAAAAGTGAGACAGTTGGGGTTCGAGGTTCACCGAGAAGCCGTGCAGCGTGACCCAGCGCCGCACCCTGAGCCCGAGCGCGCCGACCTTGGCCTCCGCACCGTTCCGGTCGACCCAGATGCCGATCCGGCCGGGCGAGCGCCAGGCGGTCACGCCCAGGTCGCCGAGCGAATCGATCAGCCAGCCCTCCAGATTATGGACGAATCGGCGCACGTCCCGGCCGCGCCGGTCGAGGTCGAGCATCAAATAGCCGACCCTCTGCCCGGGGCCGTGATAGGTGTAGCGGCCGCCGCGCCCGGCGTCGTAGACCGGGAAACCCTCGGGGTTGAACAGCTCCGCCGGATCGGCGCTGGTCCCCGCCGTGTAGAGCGGCGGATGTTCGAGCAGCCAGACCAGTTCCTTCGCCGCGCCGGCGCGAATCGCCGCCGCGCGGGCCTCCATCGCGGCCAGCGCCTCGGGATAGGGGACGAGCCCCGGCGACACCCGCCATTCGATCCGATCCGTCGTCATCGCCTTGCATGTCGTGCGCTTCGGCCGCCCGCGCAAGCGCCGCTTGCTGGCGCGCGCCGCGCAGGGCTATGGCGGAAGGCGAGGAGCAAGACGTGGCGAAATTTACCCAGAACGAGGTGTGGGACGATACGCTGCGCCTGATCCGGACGCATTGGGTGGCGCTGGTCGCGATCGCCGGCGTGTTCAATTTCTTCCCGGTCCTGCTGGTCAACCATTATGTGCCCTGGCCCGAGCCGGGCCCCGACGTGGAGGCGGGACGCGCCCTCGCCATCATGGGCGCCTTCCTTCGGCAGAACATCATCTGGTTCGTGCTGCAGAGCTTCGTGATCATGATCGGCAGCGCCGCGATGCTCCGCCTGGTCTTCGCGCGGGGCGTGACCGTGGGCGGCGCGCTCGTCTTCGGCGCGATGCTGCTGCCGGTCTATTCGCTGATGCTGGTCTTCATCAATCTCGGCGTGCTGATCGGGCTGGTGCTGCTGATCGTCCCCGGCCTCTATGTCTGGGGACGGCTATTCCCTGCCGGCGCGGTGATGGTGGCGGAGGACCGGCGCCATCCAATCGAGACGATCCGCCGATCCTGGGCGCTGACCGAAGGCCATGGCTGGCTGATCCTCGGCCTCTACATATTGGTGGCGCTGTCCGGCGCGGTGCTGCTGTTCGCGGTGGAGAAACTGACCGGCATCGTCTTCATCCTCGCCGCCGGGCAGGAGCTCGGCCGCTTCCTGACCGAGATCGTCCTGGCCCTGCTGACCGCGGCGGTGGCGACGCTCGTCACCATGCTCAGCGCCGCCGTCTACCGCGCCGTCGCCCCGCGGAAGCCCGAACTTTAGCCGTCGACCAGCGGGATTTGCGGCGCGACGTCGCGCGGCAGCAGGCCGGCGAGGCGCGGGTCCGGAAAGCTCTCGAACGCCCGCCGTTTCGCGACGAAGCCGGAGCGCAGATAAGCGGGCAAAGCGGCGGGATGGTCGAGCGAGCAGGTGTGCACCGTCACCCTCTCCACCCCCGGCGCCCAGGCCCGCGCCAAAGTCTCCGCGAACAGCCAGCGGCCATGGCCTTGCCCCGCCAGGTCCGGCACCAGCCCGAGGAAGCGCAAGGTGCAGAGCCGCCGCACCCGGAAGTCCAGCTCGATGAAGCCGGCGTCCGTCCCGTCAGGCCCGGTCACGCCGTGCACCTCGGCCACTTTGGCGAGCAGCTCCGCATCGTCCATCGCCAGCCGCGAGAACCAGAGCCAGCGCGCGCCCACCCGGCGGAACAGGGCCCGGTAGCGGTCCGGATCCACCCCCGCCCAGCGGTCCATCCGGAGCGGGGAAGGGGGCGCCGGCGCGGGCGCGGGCGGGGCGTCCATCTCCAGATAGGTCACCACCGCCGCGACATGGCCGGCGGGCACGGCGGTGAGGGCGGCGTCCACCGGATCGTCCCTAGGACCAGGTCGCCAGCGGCGGCAGGCTCATCAGGATCGCGTCGACATTGCCCCCCGTCTTCAGTCCGAACAACGTGCCGCGGTCGTAGATCAGGTTGAACTCCGCATAGCGGCCGCGCCACTCCAGCTGCGTCGCCCGGTCGGCATCCGTGAACGGCGTCGCCATCCGCCGCCGCACGAGCCGCGGGAAGATGTCGAGAAACGCCTCGCCCACGTCGCGGGTGAAGGCGAAATTCTCCTCGAAGGTCACGCCATGGCCCGGCGCCGCGCAATCGAGATGGTCGTAGAAGATGCCGCCGACGCCGCGATGCACGTTCCGGTGCGGGATGAAGAAATAATCCTCCGCCCATTTCGAGAAGCGGCCATAATAAGTCTGGTCGTGGGCGGCGCACGCGGCGCGCAGCCGGGCGTGGAAATCGGCCGTATCCTCCGCATAGGGGATGGGCGGGTTGAGGTCCGCGCCGCCGCCGAACCAGCTCTTCGTGGTCCTGAGGAAGCGCGTGTTCATGTGCACCGCGGGCACGTGGGGATTGGCCATGTGCGCGACCAGGCTGATCCCCGTGGCGAAGAAGCGCGGATCCTCGCCGGCACCGTGGATGGTCTTGGCGAACTCCTCGCTGAACCGGCCCCCCACGGTGGAGACGTTCACGCCCACTTTCTCGAACACCTTGCCCTTCATGACCCCGCGCACGCCGCCGCCGCCCGGCGCGCCTTCCGGATCCTGCCGGTCCCAGCTCAGATAGTCGAAGCGCGCGTCCGAACCCGCCTCCGCCTCGATCGCCTCGAACGCGGCGCAGATCCGGCTCCGCAGCGCCTCGAACCAGTCCCGGGCCGCCTGCTGCTGGTCGTCCAGCTCGATCATGTTCACATTCTCCAAACGCGTCGGCCCGCCGATGCCTCCGACCGGGCCGATGTTCAAGCCGCCAGCGCCGCGCGCCGCCTTGCGCTTCGTCAAAGCCCGCGCCGGAACGCGCTCGGCGTCGTCCCGGTCACCTTGCGGAAGCTCGCCGCGAAGGAGGAAGGGGTCTGGTAGCCCACGCAGAGCGCGATCTCGGTCACCGGCAGCAGGGGATCGGCCAGCATGTCCTTCGCCCGCCCGATGCGCAGGGCGGTCAGCCATTCGTGCGGCGTCCGCCCGGTCGCCAGCCGGAAGGCGGTGCAGAAATGGAAGCGGCTGAGATTGACCAGGGCGGCGAGCTCGTTCAGCCCGATCTCCTGGTCCAGCATCGCCCGCATATAAGCGGTGACCTTCTTCAGCTGCCACTCGGCCAGCCCGCGCCGCGGCGTCGGCGCGGCGAGCGCGCCGAAGCTGGAATGGCCGCGCACCAATTGCGTGCAGAGCAGGTCCAGCGCCTGCTCAAGGAACAGCCGCGCCGAAGGATCGCCTGCATTCGCCTCGTCGCAGAGCAGGCCGAGGATGCGCGTGATCGCCGGATCCTCGAACCCGACCCGGTCGAGCAGCTCCACCGGCCGGCCACCGGTCAGCGCCTCGGCGCTCGCCTGCAGCCTGTCCTGGGTCAGATAGACGTGGCTGACGTCCACCTCGCCGGCAATGTCCCAGCGCCCGTCATGCCCTTTGGGGATGATCACGATCGTACCCTGGCGCGTGGTCGAGCGCAGCTTCGTCCCGTCGCCCCCGCGCAGCGCGATCTCCGCATCGCCGCCATGATGGGCGATGATCACATGGGCGGGCATGGCCGGCAGGCTGGCGTGCACCGCGCCATGGGTCCAGCGCCCGGTCAGCAGCGTGTCGCCGCGCAGCCCCTCGGAGAGGGCGAGCGGCGGCCGGTCGAGGATCCGGCTCATCTCCTCGAGCGGGCCGGCCGGCGTGGCCGCGTGGCGCAAGACGGGAGACGCGGACATAAAGGGCCTTCCTCCCTCCACCGGAGAGCCGGACTCGTTCTGGACGCGCAACCAGTCTGCCGCAGAGCGCGGCGCGAACACAACCGTCGTCGGGGAATGCGCTCAGGCGCCCGGCGCGACCTCTTTCCTACACGGCGCTTTTCTGGTCCAGGCTCGTCCATGGACCAGCCCCCCGACTCGCCGCGCCCGTTCCGCCGGATCGACGCCGCCGCCGCCGCGATCTTCATCGCCGCCCTCCGCCGCGGCGCCCCGCGCGAGGCGGCGGCCGAGGCGGGCTTCAGCCTCACCGGCTTCTACGGCCGCCGCCGCCGCGATCCCGCCTTCGCGAAGGCCTGGACGGAAGCGCTCGCCGCGCCCGAAGCCGTCGAGCACCGCACCAGGGCCTATGCGGAACGCGGGCTAAGCGGGGAGCTGCGCATCGCGCCCGCCAACCGCCGCGTGGTCCAGCGCCGGCGCCGCCCCCACGTCCGGTTCACGCAGGCGCGGCAGGAACTCTACCTCGAACATCTCGCGGCCAGCGGCGACAGCAAGGCGGCGGCGACCGTGGCCGGCGTCGCCATCTCCACCGTGACCCTGCACCGCCGCATGAACCCGGACTTCGCCGCGCTCCACACCGAGGCCGTCGCCATCGCCGTCCCCAAATTGGAGGACGAGGCCCTCCGGCTCCGCCACGCCGCGCAGGAGCGCCTGCGCGCGGCGATGGAGCGCGGCGCCGTGACCTCGCCCCGGAGCTTCGGGACGGAATGCCGCTGCCCCAACTGCGGCCACGAGCCCGACGACGACGCCCAGTTCGACCGCACGATGCAGCTCCTCGCCCGCTGGGAGCGCAAGGCACGGCGCGTGGACAGCCGCTTCAGGCCGGACGGGCGGCGGCAGCGTTGGTCGTTCGAGGAGACGATCCTGGAGATAGACAGCATCATGCGGGGCTATGGGCTGCGGCGGGGGATCGGCAGGGAAGGCGAGGCGGAGGCATGAGGATGCGCCTTGGAATGGACCCATCAAGACTCTGGTTTCCGAAAGACGGAGGCGCCCGGTCAGCTTATGCCTAGGCCGCGCCTGCCACCCGCCGATCGTACACCCATTTCCGCAGCTTGCGCGCGACCAATCGGGAGCGGTCCGGATGCTCCGGATTGACGAGGATATTGGTTTCTTCGGGAACGATCACCGATGGCACGGAGAGCAGCAGCGAGTGCTTTCTGCTAACCCAGTCGGTGCCGAAGCCGATGCCGACTCGTCCCGCGGGCTCCGCGTCCCAGCCCACCTTCAGGGATGCGGCTGTTTCGATCTGGCGGGCCGCCCAGACGTCGTCCGGCACGATGATCTCGACCAGATAGCGGTTGAGCGGCAATCCGCCGGCGTTCAGATGCACCAATGTTTCAAGGCAGGCGAGAGCGCGACTTTCCGAGCAATAGAGCATTGGAATGCCGCTGGCGTTCCAGCGCCCGCCCGTCGCTTTTGCCCCCGCGCCGGTGAGGTCGTCTGCCTCATAATCCTTCGTATCGGTGGCGATGCGCCAGACCGACCGGCTCACGCATAGGCTCCGCTCTGGATCTGGCCGAGCGCCTGTTCGACCAGCCTCTGCCCTTCGATCGTGTCGATAAGATCGATAGGCCGCTGGCCGCTCAACGCGGGCAGAGGCTGCCGGAGCCAATGCGACAGCCAGGTCGGCGCATCAAATCCTTCCGGCGCACCGGATTCGTCCAGGATGGTCTGCACCTGCTCGGTGAGCCTGGAGACGGCGCTTCCCCGCTCGGTCTCCGGTGAAGCCGCCCGGTAGGCAATCGATCCTTCGTTGACGGATTCCCGTCGCAGATCGTCTTCCAGATCGTCCAGTTCCAGCAGCCTCACCGCGGCTCCGGCGGTCGCCGCCTGTCGCGCCTTCGCGGTGAAACCAGTATCAGTCACGATCATCGCGGAGGTGATTTGATCCTGAGCGATCAGGACATCGAATTTCGACAGCGATGGCGAGATGTCGCTCGCGCCCAAATGTGCCGCTCCGGCCTTCGTTTCGACGGCGACAGTGACTTCGCCGATGCTGGGGTCGAATTTTCGCGCGATGAAATCGAGAGAATATCCGCCGATTTCCACGTCGCGCAGGACGTCATACCCAAGTGCCGTGAAGTAGGCCAGGACCCGGCGTCCTAACAGATCATATCGTATCTTGCCTGTTTCTCTGGTCATTTGAAATCCAGAAGGCCTCGTCCTCGGAATGGCGTCGTGGCATCACTTACCACGATTTTTGGCGGCGTGTCCGCCAATTCGCGCGACCGTGCCGGTCCGCCAAAGGATCTACCCCACCCACAACCCCGCCTGTCGCACGGCCTCCGCCACCCCGATCCCCGCCGCCACGGCAAGGTTCAGCGACCGCGTGCCCTCGACCTGCGGGATGCGCACCCGCAGCGCGGCCCGCTCATGCACCGCCGCCGGCACGCCGGCGCTCTCCGATCCGAACAGCAACACATCTCCCGATTCGAACCGCGCCTCCGGCAACCGCGTCTCGCCCGCGGTGGTGAACAGCACCAGCCGCCCCGCCAATCCCGCCTCGAATGCCGCCCAGTCCGGATGCCGCGTCACATTGGCGCGCTCCGCATAGTCCATGCCCGCGCGCTTCAGGGCGCGGTCGCCCCAGGGGAAGCCCATCGGCTCGACCAGATCGAGCGGCACGCCGAAACAGGCGGCGAGGCGCATGATCGTGCCGACATTGCCGGCCTGGTCCGGCTGGTAGAGAGCGAGGCGCATGGGGGCGTCTTACCCGTCCCCGCGCCGGCAGGGGAGGGGGGCGGACCGCGGTGCCGGGGTCGCGAACGGCGCCCGCCGACCCGGAGTCATCCCGGCGAAGACCGGGACCCAGGAACAGGAGATCTTACGCTAAAGGCGACCACGGCCGCGATCTGTTTCGGCACGCGGAGTTCATTGGTCCCGGCCTCCGCCGGGATGACTATTCTCAGTTTTTCTCAGCTTCTCTCGATCGACCGACACTCCGATCGACCCAGGAGCTAGGCCGGCTGCTGCTCCCGCGCCGCCACCTCCGCCGCCCAGGCCTTGGTCGCCTGGCAAGAGTCCATGGCCCTGCCATAGGCCGCGCGCGCGCTGGTGCGGGCGACATAGGCGCGTTCGGTCTCGCCAAGCGTGAAGCAGCCGGTGCGCTGGGCGAATTCCAGGGCGTAGGTGATCGAGATGTCGGCGGCGGTGAAGCGGTCGCCGGCGATATAGGCCGTATTGGCCAGCTGCCGCGAGACCAGCCCGAGCCGCCGCTCGAAGACGCCCAGCGCCCAGCGGGTGCTCCAATTGTCCCGCTCGTCCTCGGGCGCGAGGATGCGGGTGGCGACGGCGACGTTGACCGGCATGGCGAGGCCGGCTTCGCCGAGATGGAGGAATTGCTGATAGGCGGGGAAGTCGGGATCTTCCGGGGCCGGCGCCAGCGCGGCCGGCCCGTGGCGGGCCAGCAGATATTCCATGATCGCGATCGACTCC
Organism: Allosphingosinicella sp.; assembly: GCA_035502235.1. Lineage (GTDB taxonomy): Bacteria > Pseudomonadota > Alphaproteobacteria > Sphingomonadales > Sphingomonadaceae > Allosphingosinicella. The sequence goes on along the minus strand of DATJUQ010000043.1, from coordinate 96,389 downwards.
ATGATGGTGACGCCATCGTCCTGCAATACGGGGATGAAGCCGGCCGGGTTGGCGGCCAGGAAGTCCGGATCGAGCGCGCCGCCGCCGAGCAGGTCGACGGGCCGCAGCCGGTAGGGAAGGGCCATTTCCTCGAGCAGCCAGACAATGCGGAAGCCCCTGCCTTCGCCGAAAACCGTGATCATCGCTCGAATCCTCCCTGCGCGGCGCCGCGCCGATCGCCCGGTCCTTAGCATAGGTCGTCATTGGAAGGGGGGAATGGGCCGCATTTCCCCCGAATCGCGGCCCCTCTCCAAAGGGCGTAACCCTCTCGTCAAAATGACGGTTGGCAAAGGGCGTGCCGCGCGTCTATCAGGCGCCCGCAACGGCCCCGATCCTTCGGGCTCGGGGGCTATTGTTATCCGGTTTCGGACACACGAAGGGCATTATGGCTGCGGTCGATTCGAGCGAACAGGCGGTTCCCCCCGCTGAGGAAGGCGGCGTCCGCCGCCGCGACTTCATCAACATCGCCGCGGCGAGCTTCGGGGGCGTCGGCGCCGTCGCGATGCTCTACCCGCTGGTGAACCAGATGAATCCGTCGGCCGACGTGCTCGCGCTCGCGCAGATCGACGTCGACGTGTCGTCGATCCAGGCGGGCCAGGCGATCAAGACGATCTGGCGCAAGCAGCCGATCTTCATCCGCCAGCTGACCCCGGCGGAGATCCAGGAGGCCAATGCGGTCGACGCCGCCTCGCTGCGCGATCCGCAGACGCTCGCCGAGCGCACCAAGGAAGGCCATAATCAGTGGCTGATCACGCTCGGCGTCTGCACCCATCTGGGCTGCGTGCCGCTGGGCGCCGCCGAGGGCGAGAATAAGGGCGAGTTCGGCGGCTATTTCTGCCCGTGCCACGGTTCGCATTACGATACCGCCGCCCGCATCCGCAAAGGTCCGGCGCCGCGCAATCTCGAGGTCCCGGAATATGAATTCCTGACCGACACGTCCGTCCGCATCGGCTGAGCTAGAGGTAGACCAAGATGAGCTTCCCCTGGGCTGAACAATATAAGCCGAAGAACCCGTTCATGCGGTGGATGGACGATCGGCTGCCGCTGCCGCGCCTCGTCTACAATGCCGTCGGCAAGGGCTATCCGGTTCCCCGGAACCTGAACCATTTCTGGAACTTCGGCGTGCTCGCCGGCATGGCCCTGGTGCTTCAGATCATCACCGGCATCGTGCTGGCGATGCATTACAACGCCAATGCGGACACCGCCTTCGCCTCGGTCGAGCATATCATGCGCGACGTGAACGGCGGCTGGTTCCTGCGCTACCTGCACGCCAACGGCGCCAGCTTCTTCTTCGTCGTGGTCTACGTCCACATCTTCCGCGGCCTCTATTACGGCTCCTACAAGGCACCGCGCGAGATGGTGTGGATGCTCGGCCTCGTCATCTTCCTGCTGATGATGGCGACCGCCTTCATGGGCTATGTGCTCCCCTGGGGGCAGATGAGCTTCTGGGCGTCCAAGGTGATCACCGGCCTGTTCGGGGCGATCCCCGTGGTCGGCGAGCCGGTGCAGACCTGGCTGCTCGGCGGCTTCGCGCCCGACCAGCCGACGCTGACCCGCTTCTTCTCGCTCCACTACCTGCTGCCCTTCGTGATCGCGGGCGTGGTGATCCTTCACATCTGGGCGCTGCACATCCACGGCTCGGGCAATCCGACCGGCGTCGACGTCAAGAGCCCGCAGGACACGATCCCCTTCCATCCTTATTATACGGCGAAGGACGGGTTCGGCGTGGGCCTCGCGCTGCTGCTGCTGGCGGTGATGGTGTTCTTCCTGCCGAACTATCTCGGCCATGCGGACAATTACATCCCGGCCAATCCGCTCTCGACGCCCGCCCATATCGTGCCCGAATGGTATTTCTGGCCCTTCTACGCGATCCTGCGCGCCTTCACGATCGACTTCATCCTGCCGGCGAAATTGTGGGGCGTGATCGCGATGTTTGGGTCGATCCTGCTGCTCTTCTTCCTGCCCTGGCTGGACAAGTCGCCGGTCCGCTCGGCCACCTACCGGCCGAAGTTCCGGATGTTCTTCTGGATCCTCATCCTCGACGTGGCGATCCTCGGCTATTGCGGCGGCGCGCCGGCGGAAGAGCCCTATGTGATGATCTCGCAGCTGGCGACGATGTACTATTTCGCCCACTTCCTGATCATTCTCCCGATCCTCTCCTGGGTGGAAAAAACGCTGCCTCTGCCCAATTCGATCTCGGAAAGCGTGCTGCACGGCGAGAAGGCGGAAGCCGCCCCCGCCGACCTCGGCGGCGATGCCGCTCCGGCCAAAGCGTAAAGGGAAGACGCCGTCATGGTTCGCATTTTGGGCATCCTGGTTGGCCTCGGCTTCGTCGGAGTCGCCGCCTGGTCGCTGCTCTGGGGCGTGATCGCCTATATCGGGGAGCCGCCGCAGCGCTCGGTCGAGGCGCAGTTCCACGAGCATCCGAAGCACCCGCATTTCGAGTTCGAGGGGCCGTTCGGGCGGTTCAGCCACAACCAGCAGCAGCTCCAGCGCGGCCTCCAGGTCTATCGCGAAGTCTGCGCCAGCTGCCACGGCCTGCAATATGTCGCGTTCCGCAATTTCGAGGCGCTCGGCTATAGCGAGGGCCAGGTCCGCACGATCGCGAACGAGTGGACGCACAAGGTCCCGAGCATCAATCCGCGCGACGGCGCGCCGGCCGAGCGCAACCCGCTCCCGGCCGACCGCATCCCGAACCCCTATCCGAACGAGGCCGCGGCCCGGAACGCCAACAACAATGCGCTGCCGCCCGATCTCAGCCTGATCACCAAGGCGCGGCACGGTGGGGCGGCCTATGTCTATTCGCTGCTGACCGGCTACCAGAACCCGCCGGCCAATCTGCCGGCAGAGAACCGGCCGGGCGAGGGGCTGCACTACAATCCCTATTTCCCGAACCTCAACATCGCCATGCCGGCGCCGCTGAGCGCCAATCAGGTCACCTATGCGGACGGCACGCCGGCCACGGTCGACCAGATGGCGCAGGACGTTTCCGCTTTCCTCGCCTGGGCGGCGGAGCCGGAATCGGACGCGCGCAAGAATGTCGGTCTCGCGACCCTCATCTTCCTGCTGATCGCGACGATCATCGCCTACATGGCCTACCAGAACGTCTGGGCCGGCCGGAAGCACTGAGCCGGCATTCCGGGGTCGTCATGATCGGCGAGCATGACGACCTCAAAGCGCTGATCCGGACCATCCCGGACTTCCCGAAGCCCGGCATCCAGTTTCGCGACATCACCACCCTGCTGCTCGATGCGGCCGGCTTCGGCGCCGCGATCGAGCGGCTCGCCTTCCGCATCGGGGACAAGCCCGACCTAATCGCCGGCATCGAGGCGCGCGGCTTCATCCTCGCGGCGGCGCTGGCCCAGCGGCTGGGCGCGGGCCTGCTGCTGGTCCGCAAGGACGGCAAGCTCCCCGGCGAGACGATCGCCGAGGATTATGCGCTCGAATATGGCGTCGGCCGGCTCGCCATGCATGTCGACGCCTGCGCGCCCGGCGCGACCGTCCACCTCGCCGACGATCTCATCGCCACCGGCGGCTCGGCGCTCGCCGCCACCCGCCTCATCCGGCGCGCCGGCGCGGTCGTGACCGGGGCAAGCTTCGTCGTCGACCTGCCGGACCTCGGCGGCGCGGCGAGGCTCGCGGCCGAGGGCTTTCCGGTCCACGCTCTGGTCGAATTCGAGGGCGACTGACCTTGATCGCCTCAGGCTGAATCAGCCTGAGGCGTGAATCAGGGTCTCAACCATTTGAGCCGGCGTCGGGCCGCCGCTTGATCAATACGATCGAGGTGAAGGTGAGGACCGGGATGTCGTCCTGGTTGGTCACCGTCGTGGTCGTGCGGAAGGAGCCGAGATCGGGCTTGGAGCGGGACGGCGTCTTGTCGATGACCGTGCCGCGCACGTGCAGCATGTCGCCCGGATAGACCGGCCTCAGCCAGCGCAGCTCGTCGATCCCGGGGGAGCCCAGCCCCGCCTGCGGTTCGCCATGGCCGTGCAGGAAATACTGGACGGTCACCGCCATCACCATCGCGCAGGTATGCCAGCCGCTCGCCGCGAGGCGCTTGAAGTGGGTTTTGGCGGCCGCCTCGTCGGAGAGGTGGAAGGGCTGCGGATCATATTTGCGCGCGAAGTCCAGCACCTCCTCGCGGGTCACCTCATAGCTGCCGAAATAGGTTTCCTTGCCGACCTCGAGGTCCTCGAAATAGATCACGCGCGCCTCCTGCACAGGCGTGAACCCATCCGAGCCGCGCGCGCGCTTGTCAACGCGCCGCCAGCACGCTGCCGAGCACTGCCGGATCCCCGTCGCCGGAATGGGGCGCCACGCCGAGCAGACGGGCGAGCAACGGATAGACGTGGACATTGTCGAAGGCGGGAAGGCGCAGGCCGCGCCGGATGGCGGGGCCGCTGGCGATGAACAGGGCCGCCATATCCGGCGAGTCGGGGTCATAGCCATGCTCGCCGCGGCTCCGCTGCGCATAGGCCGACGACCGCTGGATCACCCAGCCCGTCTCGGCGAGACAGAGAAAGGGCGGGATGCGCGCATTGGTACCATAATGGAACCGGGCCGGGAGCGCGGCCTTGGGCCAGCAGCGCATATGGGGATGGGGGCGGCGCAAGGCGGCGGCGAGCGCTTCCTCGCGCCCCGGTGGGGCGACCAGGGTGGCGAAAGGCCCGTCCTCGACGACCCGGTAGCTGTCCGGCGGCAGCAGCCGGTCGAGCCCTATGACTCGGTCCGGGCGGACCTCGGCCATGCCGTGATCGGCGACGATCACCAGATTGGCCGGCTGGCCGAACGCCGCCAGGCCGTCGACGAGCCGACCCACCGCCTCGTCCACCTGGGCCACTGCGGCGGCGGTCCGGGGATCGTTCGGGCCGTAATTGTGGCCGACCGTGTCGACCGTCTCATAATAGAGAGCGATGAAGCGCGGCCGGCTCTCGGCCGGGCGGCGCAGCCAGTCCAGCACGGCGTCCGTCCGCTGCGTATCGGTGACGTCCGACTGATGCTCGTGCCAGTCCCGCGGCCGGAGGCCGCCCATGATGCCCTCGGGCCATGCCTCCCGGCGCCGCCCGCCCCAGGCGACATTCGCGCCCGGCCAGAACATGGAGGCGGTGCGAATGCCGGCGCGCTCGGCCTCGACCCAGATGGGCGGCACCGCGTTCCACCAGAAGGGATCGGTGCTCGCCATGGTGAAGACGCGGCGGGGATCGGCCGGATCCTCGATCCGGTTGGCGGTGATGCCGTGCCGGTCCGGCCGCGCGCCGGTGACGATCGTCCAGTGGTTCGGGAAGGTCTTCGCGGGGAAGGAGGGGCGCATGACCGCGCTCACCCCGCCCGCCGCCAGCGCGTCGAGCCGCGGCGAATGGCCCCGGCGCAGATAGTCCGGCCTAAAGCCGTCGAGCGAGACCAGGATGGTGACCGGCGTCCGCGTCTCCGCCCGGGCGGCGGGCGGCGGCGGCAGGCACAGGAGGGCGGCGAGGACGAGCAAGGCGCGGACGAGCATGGGGGAAGGGTAGCGCGCAACCGTGACGGGCCGGAGTCGCGTCATGCCCGCGCGTAGAGATAGGCTTGCATGCCCGACGCCAGGGTCACGGTGACGCGCCGATAATCGGCGGTCTCATAGGCGTCGGCGGCCGCAAGCTCGGCCTCGGTGAGGCTCAGGACCATGCCCTCGACCCGGTCGTCCGCCTCGCCCGTATGGTCGACGCAGAGGTGGACCGCGCTGCCGCTGGTCGTGATCACGGCGTCGTCGCGGATCGTCACCGTGCCGAGCCGGTAGCCGAGGAGGACATCCGCCGCGCCCGGGACCTGCCGGCCGAACAGGCTGACCTGCACATGGGGATCGCGAAGCGTGCCGTAGGTGAAGAGACGGAGGTTCGGCCGGGTCATGTCCGCTCCAGTGACAAGAGTCACATCTCCATGCCAAAGCTCGCCGCATCGACTCAAGCGGCTTGGACGGGGGATTCGCATGCGTAAGGCGCTCTGGCTGGGATTGGCGCTCGCGCTGGCGGGCTGCGCCACGCCGCCGCGCGGCGCGGCGGCGCCCGGAACGCCGGCCCCGAGGGCGATCGCGCCGGTCCCCGTCCGGATCATCGCCTTCAACGACTTTCACGGCGCGCTCGAGCCCCCGCGCATGGCCGTTCCGGAGGTGGTGAACGGCCAGGCGGTGCGCGTGCCCGCGGGCGGCGCGGCCTATTTCGCGAGCGCGGTGCGCGCCCTTCGCGAGGGCCATCCGAACAATGTCACCGTCTCCGCGGGCGATCTGATCAGCGCCTCGCCGCTGACCTCCGCCGCCTTCCTGGACGAGCCGACCATCCTCGCGATGAACCTGATCGGGCTCGATTTCAACGCGGTGGGCAATCACGAATTCGATCGCGGGCGGCGGGAGCTGCTGCGCATGCAGAATGGCGGCTGCGCGGTCTACACCAACCGGGTGCCCTGCTTGCTCGATCCGGACTTCCCCGGCGCCAGCTTCCGCTTCCTCGCCGCCAATGTACGCGCCGGCGAGGGCGATACGATCTTCCCGTCTTACGGCCTGCGCCGGTTCGGCGAGGGCGACGCGCAGGTGACGATCGGCTTCATCGGGCTGACCACCCGCGACACCGCCACCCTGGTGACTCCGGACGGGGTCGCCGGCCTCAGCTTCGAGGACGAAGCGAACAGCATCAATGCGCTCGTCCCGCGACTCCGCGCCGAGGGGGCGGACGCGATCGTCGTGGTGATCCACCAGGGGGTCGAGACCGACGTGCCCTATGACGACCGCTCCTGCCGGGGCATGCGCGGCGACCTGATGGCCATTCTCGCCCGGCTCGATCCCGCGATCGACGTGGTCGTCTCCGGGCATACGCACAACGCCTATATCTGCAATTATGGCGAGGTGGATCCGGCGCGGCCCTTTCTGGTCACCAGCGCGGGGCGGAGCGGGACCCTGGTGACCGCGATCGATCTCAGCATCGACCCCGCCGCCGGCCGGGTCAGCGCCAAGACCGCCGATTTCTCGATCGTGCAAGGCGAGGCCTATCGCGGCTCCGGCGGGCAGGTCGCGCTGACCGACGCCTTTCCGCGCTTCCAGCCCGATCCGGCCGTCTCGGCCCTGGTGGCGCGCTACGTCGCGGCGGCGGCGCCGATGGCGAACCGCGTGGTCGGGCGGCTGAGTGGCCCGGCCTCGCGCGAAAAGGCGGAGTCCGGCGAATCGGTGCTCGGCAATCTCATCGCCGACGCCCATCTCGCCGCGACCAGAGCGCCCGAGGCGGGCGGCGCCCAGATCGCCTTCACCAACCAGACGAGCGTTCGCGCCGACATCGTCCCGGCCGCGGACGGCAGCGTCACCTTCGGCCAGCTCTTCACCGCCCAGCCCTTCGGCAACAATCTGGTGATCAAGAGCTTCAGCGGGCGCGAGCTGCGCGCCATCCTGGAACAGCAATGGGCGAGCGGCACCAATACGGTGACCGCGCCGATCATGCTGCTGCCGTCGCGCGGGCTGACCTACGGCTACGACCTCGCCCGGCCGGTGGGGCAGCGCGTGCTCGATCTCCGACTGAACGGCCAGCCGGTGGGAGACGAGACCGTCTACCGGATCGCGTTCAATTCCTTCCTCGCCTCGGGCGGCGACAATTTCACCCTGTTCCGGGGCGGGCGCGACATGGTCGGCGGCCCGCTCGATCTCGACGCCATCGAGCGCTATCTCGCCGCCGGCAGCCCGCTGACCCCGCCCGCGGCGGACCGGATCAGGCGACTCTCGCCGCGCTGATCCGGAACGACCTCAGCCCTCGGCCTCGCGGTTGATCGCCGCGTCGCCGCCGACCCGGGCCGCCAGCTTGCCGAGCCAGACCAGGACGACGATCGCCAGCACGGTGGCCAGCATCGCATAAGCGTAGAGCCCGGCCAGGTCGTCGCCGAGGCCGAGCATCGCCAGGGTCGCCTTGATCGCCTCGTTCCAGGCCAAAGCCGCGACCAGGCCGAGCGAGGCCGAGGCGAGGGCGATCATCGTCTGAATGAACACGCGCGGATTCATGGGCTTTCTCTCCTTGGGTTGAAGCAGGAGGATAAGCACGCCCGCCCCGCCGCCGCCAGCGCGACGTCCGCCGGATCAAACGTTGAAGCGGAACAGCATGACGTCGCCGTCCTGGGTGACGTATTCCTTGCCCTCGGCGCGCATCTTGCCGGCCTCCTTCGCGCCGGTCTCGCCGCCGCAGGCGACGAAATCCTCGAAGGCGATGGTCTCGGCGCGGATGAAGCCGCGCTCGAAATCGCTGTGGATCGTGCCGGCCGCCTGCGGGGCCTTGGAGCCCTTCTCCACGGTCCAGGCGCGCGCTTCCTTGGGGCCGGCGGTGAAGAAGGTGATGAGGTGGAGAAGGTCGTAGCCGGCGCGGATGATGCGGGCGAGGCCGGTCTCCTCCAGGCCGAGGTCGGAGAGGAATTCGGGGCGGTCGGCCGGATCCATGGTCGCGATCTCCGCCTCGATCGCGGCGGAGATGATCACCGCCTTCGCGCCCTCCGCCGCGGCCCGCTCGAACACGCGCGCGCTGTGGGCATTGCCGGTCGCGGCATCGCCCTCGTCGACATTGCAGACGTAGAGGACGGGCTTGGCGGTCAGCAATTGCGCGCGGTCGAGCGCGAGCTTTTCCTCGGCGTCCTTCGGTTCGGTCAGGCGGGCGGGCTTCGAATCGCGGAGCAGCTCCAGCGCCTGGCCGAGCACGCTGGCCTGGATCTTCGCCTCCTTGTCGCCCTGCTGCGCCTTCTTCGCGAGCGCGGGGACGCGCTTTTCGAGGCTCTCCAGGTCGGCGAGCATCAGCTCCGTTTCGACCGTCTCCGCGTCGGCGATCGGATCGACCTTGCCCTCGACATGGGTGACGTCGCCGCCCTCGAAGCAGCGCAGCACGTGGACGATCGCGTCCACCTCGCGGATATTGCCGAGGAACTGGTTGCCCAGGCCCTCGCCCGTCGAGGCGCCGCGCACCAGGCCGGCAATGTCGACGAATTCGAGCTGGGTCTCGATCACCTGCGCGGACTTGGCGATCTCGGCGATTTTCGTCAGGCGCGGATCGGGCACGGCGACGCGGCCGACATTGGGCTCGATCGTGCAGAACGGATAATTGGCCGCCTGCGCCGCCGCCGTCTCGGTCAGCGCGTTGAACAGGGTGGACTTGCCGACATTCGGCAGCCCGACGATTCCGCAACGAAAGCCCATTTCAGAAACCCGGTGATGTGGATGGAAGCGGGCGAGGCCCGCGCATGGGCGCTCCGTTAGCCGTTGCGTCCGCGGAATGCCAGCTTAGTGTCTGCTCATGCTCAGCCTCGCCGCCCTGCTCCTCGCCGTCGCCCAGCCCGCGCAACCGGCGCCCCCCACGCCCGCCACCCAGGTGTTGACCGGCACCGCCGCCCAGCCGGGGTTGCTCCCCGTCCATGTCGACCGGCGGCAGGGGCGGATCATCGTGTCGCTGCCCGCGCCGGACGCGCAGGGCCTGTCCGGTCGCTTCGTCTATGTCGCCTCGCTGGAGACGGGCCTCGGCTCGGCGCCGATCGGGCTCGACCGCGGCCTCGCCGGCGGCAGCCGCATCCTGGTCTTCCGCCGGATCGGCCGGAAGATCGTCGCGGAGATCGAGAATCCACGCTTCCGTTCCTCAACCGGCACGCCGGCCGAGCAGGCGGGCGTGCGCGACAGCTTCGCTTATTCGACGATCTGGATGGGCGACATCGCCGCAGAGACGCCGGACGGGCGGCTGCTCGTCGATCTCGTCTCCTTCCTGACCCGCGACGAGCTGGGCATCGCCCAGGCGATCCGGGAGGGCGGGGGCGGGGAGTTTCGGCTGGCCCCGGAGCTGTCGGTCGCCGATCCCAATTCGGTCCGCGCCTTTCCGGAGAATATCGAACTCGAAGGGCGGCTGACCTTCACCTCGGCCGCGCCCACCGCGGAGGTCAACAATATCGCCGTGGTGAACGGCAATCTCAGCTTCGTCGTCCGCCACAGCCTGATCAAGCTGCCCGATCCCGGTTATGTGCCCCGCCGCTTCGATCCGCGCTCCGGGACGTTCGGCAGCCAGATCGTCGATTTCGGCCAGCCGCTCGGCCGCCCGATCGTCTACGAGCTCGCCAACCGCTTCCGGCTCGAGCGGCTCGATCCCGGCGCGGCCCGGTCCCGGGTGCGCCGGCCGATCGTCTTCTATGTCGACCGGGCCGCGCCGGAGCCGATCCGCACCGCCCTGCTGGAGGGCGCCGGCTGGTGGCGGCAGGCCTTCGAGGATGCGGGCTTCATCGACGCCTATCGGGTGGAGCTGCTGCCCGAGGGGATCGACCCGCTCGACGCGCGCTACAATGTGATTCGCTGGGTCAACCGCGCGACCCGCGGCTGGTCCTACGGCCAGGTGGTCGAGGATCCGCGGACCGGCGAGATCATCCGCGGCCATGTGCTGCTCGGCTCGCTGCGGGTACGGCAGGACATGCTGATCTTCGAAGGCCTGGTCGGCGCCGGGCAGACCAATAGCGGCGGGCCCAACGATCCGGTACGCGTCGCGCTACAGCGCATCCGCCAGCTCGCCGCGCACGAGGTCGGCCATGCGCTCGGCCTCGCCCACAATTTCGCCGCTTCGAGCCATGGCCGCTATTCGGTGATGGATTATCCGGCACCGCGCATCGGCCTGCGCGACGGCGCGCCGGACCTCGGCGACGCTTACGGCACCGGCGTCGGCCGCTGGGACCTGTTCGCTGTGAACTGGCTCTACGGCGCCCAGACGGACGAGGCGGCGCGGCCGATCATGGCGACGGGCCTCGCCGAGGGGCTGCGCTTCGTCGGGGACGGCGACGCGCGGCCGCCTTTCTCGTCCCAGCCCTTCGGCAGCCTCTGGGACGACGGGCCGGAGCCGGTCGCCGAGCTCGGCCGGATGATGCAGGTCCGGCAGGCGGCGGTGGCGCGCTTCGGGCCGGGCGCGCTCTATCCGGACGAGCCGGTCGCGAACCTCCGCCGCAAGTTCGTGCCGATCTGGCTGCTGCATCGCTATCAGCTCGAGGCCGCGGCCAAGCTGATCGGCGGCGTCGATTTCGCCTATGCGCTGAACGGCGACGAGCGGGAGCGCTCGCCGGCCGTGCCGCTCGCCCGGCAGCGCCAGGCGCTCAACGCTTTGATGGCGACGCTCGACCCGGCCGCGCTCGAAGTCCCGCCCGCTCTGCTCCCCTTTCTCTCCGCCGGCTGGTCCGGCAATCCGGACCGGCAGGAGACGATCGAGATCTTCCGCACCGCCGGCGGCCCGGTCTTCGATCCGCTGGCGGCGTCGGAAGTGGCGGCGCAGCTCACGCTCGTCCATCTGCTGGAGCCCACGCGGCTCAACCGGCTGGAGATCCAGGCCCAGGCGGACGAGGAATGGCTGAGCCCCGCCGACATCTTCGAGCGGCTGCTCGGGCGCGTGGCGCGCGTCGACGTCTCCAACCAGATCCTGCAGCGACGGCTCGCGACCCAGATCGTCTTCGCGCTCGCCCGCGCCCAGCGCGATCCCGCTTTGTCGCCGACCGTGGCGCTGGAGCTGTCGGCGCGGCTGCGGCGGCTCGCGGAGCAGCTGCAGCGGGCGGTGGGCGGCGGCAATGAATGGCGCACCGCGCTCGGCCGGCTGCTCGCCGACCGGGAGGCGCTGGCCGCCGCGCTCGCCGAGCCGGCCCGTACGATCAGGATCCCGCCGGGCATGCCGATCGGCGCCGCGGAGGATTGACGGCGGAACCGTCAGGACGGACGGCGAGGCCGCCGGTCCGCGCGGCACTGGCGAATGGGAACCGGCGTCGCGCCGTAGATACGCGTGATGCGCCCGCTGGCACGGTCCGTGGTTACATTCAGGCAGGCGCAGCCATAGCCGTAGGAGCCGCTCGTCCCGACCCAACCGCGCGTGGTCATGTCGGGCATCTCGTCCCAGCCTTGGGCATGGTAGCCGCCCTGGGAAGAGATCGTCCATTCGCCGTCGCGGTCGGTGAGCCAGTAATTGGCCGGCGTCGGATTGGAGAGCCAGCCGCAGCGCCGCTCGGCGCCGGCGGGGCTCTGGGCGGGGGCGAGCATGGCGAGGGCGATGGCGATGAGGGTGTCGAACATGGAGCCATCCTAGCCCCGGTTCGCGCCGGTCGCCAAGCCTCAGGCCTTGGCGCTCGGCGCGTGCTTCATGCCCATGTAGACGCCGCCCTTCTTCAGTTCCGCGACCATCCGCGCGATGCGGTCCCGGCGGGTCTCGTCCTGCTTCGCCCGGTCGATCCAGCCGAGATAGTCGTTGCGCTGGTAGGGCGGCCGGGCGCGATACGCGGCCTCGACATGGCCGGCCTTGAGCGCGGCGCCGACATCGGCGGGCATGGCGAGGGTAAGGCGCTTGGCCATGCGGGGCGAACGAGGCGCGCCCGCGCCGGTTCCCGTCAGTCCTGCCGCAGCCGCAGCGCGACGTCGCTCATGAACCGCGCATCGTCGCCCTCGGCCAGCCAGCGCGCCTCGGCGGCGATGGCGGCGAGCAGGTCGGCGAGCGGGTCCATCTCCGCCTTGGCGTAATTGCCGAGGACGTGGCGGGTCACCTTGTCCTTGTGCCCCGGATGGCCGATGCCGATCCGCACCCGGCGGAAATCGTTGCCGATATGCGCCTCGGTCGAGCGCAGACCGTTATGGCCGGCGGTGCCGCCGCCGGTCTTCACCTTCACCTTGAACGGGGCGAGATCGAGCTCGTCGTGAAAGACGGTCACGTCGCCGGGCTCCCGCTTGAAGAAATCCAGCGCGGCGCGGACCGAGCGGCCGCTGTCGTTCATGAAGGTGGCGGGCTTCAGCAGCAGGATGCGCGCGCCGCCGATCCGGCCCTGCTGGGCCCAGCCGGAGAAGCTCTTCTTCGGCGGATCGAAAGCGTGCACCTCGGCGATGGCGTCCACCGCCATGAAGCCGACATTGTGGCGCTGCAGCGCATATTGCGCGCCGGGATTGCCGAGGCCGACCCAGATCTGCACGGGCGCGAAATCCCCCCAATCCTCCGCCGCGGCGGCGGCGGAAGGCTGGCCCGGCACCTCGACCGGCGGTCTGCCGCCGAACAAGGAGCCGAGCCAGCGAAACAAGGGCTTAGCCTTCGTTCGACTCTTCGCCGGACGCTTCGCCTTCGCCGTCCTCGCCGATCACGGGCACGTCGGCCGCGGTCGGGGCGCCGGTGTCGGTCGAGCCCTCATCCTTCACGCCGGACGACGGAACGATGGTGGCGATGGTGAAGTCGCGGTCGGTGATCGCGCTCGCCGTGCCCTTGGGCAGAGCGACGGCGCTGATGTGCAGCGAATCGCCGATGTCGAGGCCGGCCAGGCTGATCTCGACCTCTTCCGGGATCTCGGCCGCGTCGCAGACCAGCTCGAGCTCGTGGCGCACGGCGTTCAGCACGCCGCCGCGCTTCAGACCCTTCGACTTCTCCTCGTCGACGAAGCGGATCGGCACCTCGGCGGTGACGGTCGCATGCTCGGAGATGCGCAGGAAGTCGACATGCAGCGGTCGGTCGGTGACCGGGTGGAACTGGACGTCCTTCGGCAGGGTGCGGACAGGCGCGGCGCCCGCCTCGATCATCACCACCGAATTCATGAAATGACCGCCCGAAAGCGCCTTGATCAGCGCCTTTTCCTCGAGGTGGATCGAGAGGGGCTCTTCATTGTTGCCGTAGACGACGGCGGGTACGCGGCCTTCGCGACGCAGATGGCGGGAGGCTCCCTTGCCAGCCCGTTCGCGCGTCTCGGCCGACAGCGTAAGCTGTTCGCTCATAGCTAGTCTCCGTTATGCGGGTTTCAGCACTCTCCCGCTCACGCCTCCAGGGATGACCATGAACGGGGAGGCGCGCCTATAGGGGAGAGCGGGCGCGGGCGCAAGATGGCGGGGAGGGGGACTGGGTACTCGGGACTTGGGACTGGGACTTACTTCTTCCAAGTCCCCAATCCCCAGTCCCTAGTCCCGAACCTACCGCGCCACCGCGTGCGGCACCCGGCTGCTCGCCACGCCGCGGGCGCGGAGCTGGGCCTGGACGCTGTCATTGCCCGCCAGGTGGCCCGCGCCGACCGCGACGAAGACCACGCCCGGCCGCGCCATGCGCTGCTGGATCCAGGTCGCCCAGGCGGCGTTGCGATCGGTGAAGATGACCCGGTAGAGCGCGCGACCGTTCGCATCCATCTCCTGGTTGGTCAGCCGCGCCAGCTCCTCGACATTGCCCGTCGACCAGGCGCCGAGCATCGGCCCGAGCTGCCCGGCAATCTCGTCCAGCTGCTCGAGCGTCTGGGTCAGCTGGGCCAGCTGCAGCGGCTCGGGCAGGTTGTCGAAGATCCGGATCTGGTGCTCCATCCCCTCCAGCTCGCCGATCGGCATGTTCCGGGCCTGCGCCGCGCGGGTCAGGATCGTCTCCGGACCGTTCTCGGCGTTGATCCCCATCTGCTGCGCGGAGACCGCGGCCAGGGTCATCGCCACGAACCAGGGCTCCAGCCGCTCGAAGGCGCCCTCGGGCACGCCGATCCCGGCCAGCGCCCGGTTCAGCGCCGTATTCTGCGCCGGCGTCAGCCGCGAGGAGATGGTCCGGCCCTGCGGATCGACCGCATAGCGAAGGACGATCCCCTGCATCGCCGCCGGATCCTCGGGCAGCCGCGCCTCCAGCACCAGCTCGCTCGACGCGTCGAAGGCGGTCTTCACCTCGTCGTTGAACCAGGTGCGGCCGTCCAGCAGGTGGAAGGTGCCGAACAGATAGATGGTCGTGTCCTCGTCGCGCACCACGAACAGGGCCGGATCGGCGTCGCGGTCGGCGCCCGGCAGAGGCGGCCGGGCGGCGGGCGCGGCGGCGGCGGGCTGGTTGGCGGCCGGGGGCGGCGCGGCCGGCGGCTGCGCGCAGGCGAGGCCCGGCATCAGGATCAGGGCGGCGGTGAGGAGCAGTCTTTTCATGGGGATAGGTCTCCGGGGGGTTCGAGGCCTTTAGCGGACGCGATAGAAGAAGGAAGCGATCAGCATCGCGGCCGTGAAGAGCAGGAAGATGACGAAGTGCATCGGCTCGGGCACGAAGCCGCCCTTCCAGAGCAGCAGCCAGACCGGATAGACGATGACGTAGGAGGAGGCGGCCGCGGACACGGCCTTGTACTTGGCCGTCCGCTCGAACTCGTCGAGGTGGCGCGAATAGAGCCAGCCGCCGAAGCAGACCGCGAAGAGATAGGCGGCGGTCAGGCCTATGGCGAGCGCCGGCGGCCAGCGATGGGCCGGATCGAACAGGTCGTCCGCCTGGGTGAAGCCCGCGGTGAAGCCGCCGATGAAGCCGGCGACGAAGAGCGCGCCGATGATCCAGTATTTGCGCAGCCGCCTGCGCCGTTCGAGCGTCTCGCCCGATCCCGCGCCGTCAGTCCCGCTGGCCTTCGCCATCATCGAAAATCTCCTCGATGCGCGTCCCGAACAGCCGCGCCAGCCGGAAGGCCAGCGGCAGCGAGGGATCGTGCTTGCCTGTCTCGATCGCGTTCACGGCCTGCCGGGACACGCCGATCCGGCCGCCAAGCTCCGCCTGGCTCCAGCCGCGCTCGGCCCTGAGCACCCGCAAACGGTTCTGCAAGAAGTCCAACTCCGCGTGTCAGCTCATGCTGACCTTATGTCATGTTTACCTGACTATGCGATTCGCGGGCGTGTGTCAAGAAAACCTTCCATCTTGCGGCCTGGCAACCCAGGCCAAAGAAAGCCGACGTTAACGAACCGCCGCATAGTTTGAGGCCGGTCTTATCTCGGAGGAGCCAATGCACCGATCCTTGATCGCCGCCGCGGCCTCTCCCGCGCAGGCTTGTCGGGTGCGAGTGCCCGTGAACCTGAACGACATTCGCCATGCGGACGTCGTCGTGCTCGGACGGATATTGAACTACCGGATCGTCGAAGACCAGCAGACCAGGCAGGATCGCCGGGTTCTGGAAGCCAATTGGCCCGGATTGTCCCTGGAGGAGCAGCAACGCCGGGCCCGGCAGACCAGCTTTCTGCCCGACTATGCTCGGTTCGACATCGCGGTCGAAGACGTGCTGGTGGGCACTGCAGGGCGAGTCCTGACGGTAAGCTGGGACAATTCCACCTTCGGTGAGCCCAGGTCGATGCCGGCGGGGCGCTATCTGGTCGCGCTGCGCCGATCGGGCGGGGTCGCGCCGCCGCTGCGTGGGCCGAGCGCCACGATCAGCCCCGATCCACACGCCTCGGCAATGGTGCCGGTGCAGGCGCCCTGTTCACGCGCATTCATCTTCGAGGAAGCAACCGAACAGGCACGCGAAGTCCGGGCGATCCTCTCGCGTCGATAGCCCTCAATAGATCCGCCGCACCGTCAGCCCCCGCCGCTCCAGCATGGACTGCACCGACACCCGCCCCGCCAGATGCCCCGCGCCGATCGCGAACAGGACCGTGCCGGGGCGGTCGAGCCGCCGGGCCAGCCAGTCGGTGAAGCCGCGGTTGCGGCGGGTGATCAGGCTTTCGTAGAGCTCGGGCGGGAGCGTATCCATCTCGGCGGCGATGCCGTCGAGATTGCCCTCGATCCAGTCGGTCTCGTCGGGATCGCCGGCCTCCTCGCCGGTCAGATATGCGTCCACCGTCTCGTCGAGCATTGCCTGCTGCACATTGGCTGGCATCATGCGGAAGGCGGCGATCTGGTCGGCGGCGGTCTCGACGCCGGAGATCGGGCGGCCGTCGGCGCGGAATTCGGCGGTCAGCGTCTCCTCGACGCCGGGCGCGGCTGCGGCCGCCTCGCTGGCGCTGCCCTCGCCGCCCGCATATTCCTGCGCCATCTGGCCTACGCCGAGGATCACCGCGACCGCCCAGGTCTCGAGCCCGTCCAGGCTCCCCTCCGGGATTTGCAGGTCGGCCATCAGCCGGGCGAGCCCGTCGCGCCGTTCGGCGGAGACGCGGTCGAGCACCGGCACCGGCCGGGCGAGGCGCATCATCGCATAAGCCTCGGGATTGGCGCCGGCCAGCTGGTCGTCGGCCAGCTCGAGCACCAGTTCCTGCGCCTCGCGCGCGATCCGGTCGAACATGGCCGAGCGCCAGCGCAGGTCCGGATGGAGGACATGGACCGTGCCGAACAGATAGATGCGGGTGTCCGCGTCGGCGAGCAGCCAGATGGCGGGGCGCGGCTCGGCGCGCGGCTGCGCGGCGGCGGCCGGGACGCGGGCCGGGGCTGCCGCCTCCGGGGCGGCGACAGCGGGGGCGGCGAGCCACAGCGCGCCGAGCAGCGCCGCGAACGACTTTCTCCGCCAACCCATCACCATGTCCTTCTGACGTTTACCCGGTCCCGCTTCCTTGACCCATCCTGCCCCATGCGCCAAAGCGAAGCGACCTTTTGTTGCACCTGCGAAGGAAAAAAGAAGGGAAAAATGGGGGCTCCGCTGTCTTTCCAGCGCCTGATCCTGACGCTCCACGATTATTGGAGCGCGCAGGGCTGCGTCATCCTGCAGCCCTATGACATGGAGATGGGCGCGGGCACCTTCCACCCGGCGACCACGCTCCGCGCGCTCGGCCCGGAGCCGTGGAAGGCGGCCTATGTCCAGCCCTCGCGCCGGCCGACCGACGGCCGCTACGGCGAGAATCCGAACCGGCTGCAGCATTATTACCAATATCAGGTGATCCTGAAGCCGAGCCCGCCGGATCTGCAGGCGCTCTATCTGGGCAGCCTGGAACGGATCGGCGTCGATCCGCTGAAGCACGACATCCGCTTCGTCGAAGACGATTGGGAATCGCCGACGCTCGGTGCCTGGGGGCTGGGCTGGGAGGTCTGGTGCGACGGCATGGAGGTGACCCAGTTCACCTATTTCCAGCAGGTCGGCGGCTATGACTGCAAGCCGGTGGCGGGCGAGCTCACCTACGGACTGGAGCGGCTCGCCATGTACATTCAGGGCGTCGACAGCGTCTACGACCTGGCCTTCAACGATGCGGGCGTCACCTACGGCCAGGTCTTCCACGAGAACGAGGTCGAGTTCAGCACCTATAATTTCGAGGTCGCCGACACGGACAGCCTGTTCGACCGCTTCCGCCAGGCGGCGGAGGAATGCCGGCGCTGCATCGACGCGAAGCTGCCGCTGCCCGCCTACGACCAGGCGATCAAGGCGAGCCACATCTTCAACACCCTGCAGGCGCGCGGCGTGATCTCGGTCGCCGAGCGCCAGGCCTATATCGGTCGCGTCCGCGAGCTGGCGAAGGGCGCCTGCGCGGCCTGGATGGAAAAGAACGGGTGGGCGGCATGAGCGATTTCCTGCTCGAACTGCTCTCCGAGGAAATCCCGGCGCGGATGCAGGACAAGGCGCGCGCCGATCTGGCCCGCCTGTTCGAGGAGCAGCTCGCCGCCGCGGGGCTGAAGGCCGACAAGGTCACCACCCTGGCCACGCCGCGTCGCCTGGTCCTGATCGTAAGCGGCCTGCCGGAAGCCACCGAGGCGGTGTCGGAGGAACTGAAGGGCCCGCGCACGGCCGCGCCGCCGCAGGCGCTGGAGGGCTTCCTGCGCAAGACCGGCCTGACCCAGGACCGGCTCGAGGAGCGGGACGGCATCTGGTTCGCGACCATCGCCCATCCCGGCCGGCCGACCGCCGAAGTGCTGGCCGAGGCGATCCCGGCCATCGTCCGCGCCTTCCCCTGGCCCAAGTCGATGCGCTGGGGCGAGGCCTCGGCCTCGACCGAGAGCCAGCGCTGGGTGCGCCCGCTCCACTCCATCATTGCCCTGCTCGGGGACGAGGTGGTCGATTTCGAGGTGGCCGGCGTGCGCTCGGGCGCGGCCACGGTCGGGCATCGCTTTCACCATCCCGGGCCGATCACGATCGGCGGCGCGCAGGATTATGCCGAGAAGCTCCGCGCCTGCCACGTCGTCGTCGATCAGGAGGAGCGCAAGGCGATCATCCGCAAGGGTTCGGACAGGCTCCAGCGCAACACCAAGACCATCCCGGACGAGGGTCTGGTCGCGGAGAATGCCGGTCTCACCGAATGGCCGGTGCCGCTCAAGGGCAGCTTCGACGCGGCCTTCCTCGCGCTTCCGCCTGAGCTGATCCGGCTCACCATGCGGGTGAACCAGAAATATTTCGCGTGCCAGGACGGTGAAGGCGTTCTTTCCAACCGCTTCGTCTGCGTCGCCAATATCGACAGCTCCGACTCCGCCGCCGTGGTCGCGGGCAACGAGAAGGTGCTGGTCGCGCGCCTCTCCGACGCCAAGTTCTTCTGGGAGCAGGATCTCAAGACGCCGCTCGCCGCGCAGGCGAAGAAGCTCAACCAGATCGTCTTCCACGAGAGGCTCGGCACCACCGCCGACAAGGTGGAGCGGGTCGCCAAGCTGGCGCAATGGCTGGTCAACGAACGCCTGGTGAAGGGCGCCGATCCGCTCGACACGCTCACCGCCGGCCGGCTCGCCAAGGCGGACCTGGTCAGCGAGCTGGTCGGCGAGTTTCCCGAGCTGCAGGGCGTGATCGGTGGCTATTATGCCCGCGCCCAGGGCCTGCCGGAGGCGGTCGCGAAGGCGATCGGCGACCATTACAAACCGGCCGGGCAGGGAGACCAGGTCCCGACCGACCCGGTTACGGTCGCCGTCAACATCGCCGACCGGCTGGACACGCTCGTTGCCTTCTTCTCGATCGGCGAGAAACCGACCGGTTCGCGCGATCCGTTCGCCCTGCGCCGCGCGGCCCTGGGCTTCCTGCAGCTGCTGACGAAGAACGATCTGCGCCTCCCGCTCAGCGACGTGCTGGTCCAGGCGGCGGTGCTCAATATCGTCTCGCGGCTCGGCGCGATTTCCTCGGTCACCTTCCCGGACCTGCTCGAGAGCGACGATCACGAGCATGAGATCACCGCCGAGGTGGGCAGCTACACCTACCGCCATGGCGACCGCGTCGTCGTGCGCTGGAAGTCCGAGCTCACCCCAAATATCGAGCGCGGCAAGATCATCGAAGAGGCCCAGGATCTCAGCGAGGCGATCCTCGATTTCCTCGGCGACCGGCTGAAGGTTCAGCAGCGCGAGGCGGGCATCCGCCACGATCTGATCGACGCGGTCTTTGCCGCCCGCAAGCCGGACGGCGGCGGCGAGGACGATCTCGTCCGCCTGCTCGCCCGGGTGAAGGCGCTGCAGGCCTTTGTCGAACGCCCGGAGGGCGCGGATCTGCTCGCCGGCTACAAGCGTGCCGCCAACATCCTGAAGCGGGAAGGCTGGACCGGCGAGCCGCCCCGGAACCGGGGACCCGTTTTCTCGCCGCAGCATGAGGAGACCGATCTCGACGAGGCGCTCTATGCGGCCGAGCCGAAGGTCGCCACCGCGCTCGAGGACGAGGAATTCGAGCGGGCGATGAAGGCGCTGGCGGCGCTGCGCGTGCCGGTCGACGCCTTCTTCGAGAAGGTGACCGTGAACGATCCCGATCCGGTGAAGCGCGAGGCCCGCCTGGCCCTGCTCGGCCGGGTCCGCGATGCCATCCACCGGGTGGCGGATTTCTCCAGAATCGAAGGGTAAGATGGCACGAACGGTCTTCCGCTTCGGCGGCGGCGCCTCGGACGGCGAGGCGGGGAACAAGAATGTCCTCGGCGGCAAGGGCGCCAATCTGGCGGAAATGGCGTCGATCGGCCTGCCGGTGCCGCCGGGCTTCACCATCGCGACCCCGGCCTGCGCGCTTTATTACGAGAAGGGCGAGGGCTTTCGCGACGCGCTCGCCGCCGAAGTGGCGGAGGGGATCGCGCATATCGAGCGGGTGACCGGCAAGAGCTTCGGCGACGCCGCCGATCCCTTGCTCGTCTCGGTCCGCTCGGGCGCCCGCGTTTCCATGCCGGGCATGATGGACACCGTGCTCAATCTCGGCCTGAACGACGCCACCGTGCAGGGTCTCGCGGCCGCGTCCGGGGATCCGCGCTTCGCCTGGGACAGCTATCGCCGCTTCATCCAGATGTATGCGGACGTGGTGCTCGGCCTCGATCACGGCGCCTTCGAGGAGGCGCTGGAGATCGCCAAGGAGGACAAAGGCGTCCATCTCGACACGGACCTGGAGGCCACGGACTGGGAAAAGCTCGTCCGCCGCTACAAGGCGCTGGTCGAGGAGCTCTGGGACAGTCCCTTTCCGCAGGACGTGCACGAACAACTCTGGGGCGCGGTCGGCGCCGTCTTCGGGTCCTGGCAGTCGGATCGCGCGAAGGTCTATCGCCGCCTCAACAACATCCCCGGCGACTGGGGCACGGCGGTCAACGTCCAGGCCATGGTGTTCGGCAATATGGGCGACAGCTCGGCGACCGGCGTGGCCTTCACCCGCGATCCCTCGACCGGCGAGCGCGCTTATTATGGCGAATATCTGATCAACGCCCAAGGCGAGGATGTCGTCGCCGGCATCCGCACCCCGCAATATCTGACCCTCGCCGCGCGCGAGAAGGCCGGGGCAAGGGCGGCCTCGATGGAAGAGACGATGCCGGTCGTCTATGCCGAGCTGGCACGCGTCTTCGATCTGCTCGAAGGCCATTATCGCGACATGCAGGACATCGAGTTTACCGTCGAGCGCGGCACGCTCTGGATGCTGCAGACCCGCTCCGGCAAGCGCACCGCCAAGGCCTCGCTCCGGATCGCGGTCGACATGGCGAATGAGGGGCTGATCACGCAGGAGGAGGCGGTGCTGCGCATCGATCCGGCGGCGCTGGACCAGCTGCTCCACCCGACGCTCGACCCCGCGGCGGACCGCAAGGTCATCGCCAAGGGTCTGCCCGCCTCGCCGGGTGCCGCCTGCGGCAAGGCGGTGTTCGACGCCGACACGGCCGAGACCTGGAAGCAGGCCGGCGAGAAGGTGATCCTCGTCCGCGTCGAGACCAGCCCCGAGGACATTCACGGCATGCACGCCGCCGAGGGCATCCTCACCGCGCGCGGCGGCATGACCAGCCACGCCGCCGTGGTCGCGCGCGGCATGGGCCGGCCCTGCGTCTCCGGCGCCGGCTCGCTGGCGATCGACTATAAGGCGAAGAAGATGCGCGTCGGCGGCCACGACATCGCCGAGGGCACCTTGATCACCATCGACGGCGCCTCGGGCGAGGTCATGCTCGGCGAGGTGCCGACCGTGCAGCCCGAGCTGGTCGGCGATTTCGGCACGCTCATGGCCTGGGCGGACACCAAACGCCGGCTCAAGGTCCGCACCAATGCCGAGACCCCGCTCGACTGCCGCACCGCGCGGGAGTTCGGCGCGGAGGGGATCGGCCTCTGCCGCACCGAGCATATGTTCTTCGACAGCGAGCGGATCATGAACGTCCGCCGGATGATCCTGGCCGAGGACGAGGCGGGGCGGCGCGCGGCGCTCGCCGATCTGCTGCCCGCGCAGCGCGGCGACTTTGCCGAGATCTTCCGGATCATGGCGGGGCTGCCCGTCACCATCCGGCTGCTCGATCCGCCGCTGCACGAATTCCTGCCGCACAGCGACGAGGAGATCGCCGACGTCGCCGAGGCCGCCGGCGTCACCGTCGATACGCTGAAGCGGCGCGTCGGCGAGCTGCACGAGTTCAATCCGATGCTCGGCCATCGCGGCTGCCGGCTCGGCATCACCTATCCCGAGATTTACGAGATGCAGGCCCGCGCCATTTTCGAGGCGGCGCTGGAGGTGGAGGAGGCGCCGATCCCCGAGGTGATGGTGCCGCTCGTCGCGACCAAGGCCGAGCTTGCCATCATCCGCGCCCTGATCGACCGCACCGCCGCGGCGGTGTTCGCCGAGCGGGGCAAAAGGGTCGACTATCTGGTCGGCACGATGATCGAGCTGCCCCGCGCCGCGCTGCAGGCCGGGAAGATCGCCGAAGAGGCGGAATTCTTCAGCTTCGGCACCAACGATCTCACCCAGACCGCGCTCGGCGTGAGCCGAGACGATGCCGGCCGCTTCCTGACCGCTTATGTCGAGAAGGGCATCTTCGCCCGCGATCCATTCGTCAGCCTCGACATCGAGGGCGTCGGCGAACTGATCGCGCTCGCGGCGGACCGGGGCAGGGGAACCAAGCCGGCGCTCAAGCTCGGCATTTGCGGCGAACATGGCGGCGACCCGGCCAGCATCGCTTTCTGCGAAACCACCGGTCTCGATTATGTCTCGGCGAGCCCCTATCGGGTGCCGATCGCCCGGTTGGCGGCTGCGCAGGCCGCACTCAGGAAAGCGTAAACGCTCCTAGAGCGGCCCAGGCCGGTCCCTATCGTCGTGCCGCGCCTCGTCTCTGGCGGCGGCGTGGCGGAGGGATTCCAGCTCGCGGCCATCGCGCTTGAGCTGTTCGTTCTCGGCCTCGACCTCCTGTCGGCGGGCGACTTCCTCGCGGTAGCGGTTCTTCCATTTCGGGCCGGCGAGGAAGGCCATGCCGAGCACCAGGCCCAGCACGAAGACAAGCAAAAGGATCAGCCATTGGTCGGGCGTGAAGGTCATGCCGCGCTCCTTGGGTCGTTTCGGGGGCTCAACCGCCTCCGCCGACCGAAGGTTCCGCCTGTTGCTGAATGCGGTACCAGCCCTGCGGGCGTCAGTTCCCCGCGATTAGCGCGTCGTTGATCGAGCAGGCCGCCGGGCCGAGGATGACGATGAACAGCACCGGCAGGATGAACAGGATCAAGGGCACGGTCATGATCGCCGGCAGGCGGGCGGCCTTTTCCTCGGCGCGCATCATGCGCTCGTTGCGGAATTCGGCGGAGAGGACGCGCAGCGCAGAGGCGAGCGGCGTCCCGTATTTCTCGGTTTGGATCATGGTCGTGACCACGCCGCGGACCGAATCCAGGTCGATGCGCTTCGCCAGATTCTCGAAGGCGAGGCGGCGGTCGGTGAGGAAGCCGAGCTCGATCGAGGTCAGGGCGAATTCGTCGCCGAGCTCCGGATAGGCCTTGCCCAGCTCGCGCGAGACGCGGGAGAAAGCGGCGTCGACGGTGAGGCCGGCCTCGGCGCAGATCACGAGCAGGTCGAGCGCGTCGGGAAGGCCCTTGCGGATCGCCGCGGTGCGCTTGTCGACCTTGTTCTTCAGCCAGAGGTCGGGCGCCTTGTAGGCGAGGATGAAGGTGCCCGCGACCAGGGCGTACTTCTTGAACGAGCCCCAGTCGGGGAAATAATCGTGGATGTAGACCAGCCAGATGATGAAGCTGCCGAGCACGATCGGCAGCACCAGCCGCGCGAAGATGACGACGAAGGCGAGATCCTTGGAGCGGACGCCGGCCTGCATCAGCCGCGCCTGCGCCTTCACCACCTGCTCCTCCTGGAGCACCTTCAGCGAGGACAGGATGCCGCGGACCTTGTCCGCCATCTCGTTCTTGTTGCTGATGTTCCGGCGGCGCTTGGAGGTGGAGGCGACGATGCCGGCCTTTAGCTGCTCGCGCCGCTCGTTGAGCGCCTTGACGCGCTTCGCCATGGGGTCGCGCACCGTGGTCGCCGCGTAGATCGCGACCAGCACGGCGAACGTCGCCACGGCGGCGAGGATGCTCGCCACCAGGACGACGTCGATCCCCATGATCGTCGGGCTCTGCGAAGGCGCCATCTGTTTGTCTTCCCCTCGCTCAGATCTCGAAGTTGATCATGCGCGACATGATGAACGCGCCGATGCCCATCCACACGATGCCGCCGCCGCCGGCGATCATCAGCCGCTCGTCGACGAAGAAATTCTGCATGTAGCTGCCGTTGATCCACCAGATCAGGCCGAACACGATGAAGGGCAGGGCGCCGATGATGTAGGCGGACGCCTTGGATTCCGACGACATGGCGCGGATCTTGAGCTTCATCGCGGCGCGCTTGCGGAGCACGTCGGCGAGGTTGGACAGGGTCTCGGCGAGGTTGCCGCCGGTCTCGCGCTGGATGGCGAGGCTGATGACGAAGAACTGGAATTCGGGCGTGCCGAGCCGCTGGGCGGTGTCCTGCAGCGCCGAATCCATGGTCCGGCCGATCTTCATCTTGTCGGAGACCGCGCGGAACTCGATGCCGACCGGATCGGGGATTTCGTCCGCGACGATCTGCATCGTCTCGGAAATGGGCAGGCCCGAGCGCAGGCCGCGCACCATCAGCTCAATCGCATCCGGGAACTTCGCGTTGAACATCTTCACCCGCTTCTTGATCAGGTGCGACACCACCATGTGCGGCAGCGCGACGCCGAAAAAGAGGCCGACGGTGATCGCGAGCAAAGGCGGCATCCCCTGGAACAGCAGGAGGCCCGTCATCGCCACGAGCAGGCCGAGCGAGGCGAGCAGATACTGGCCAAGCCGCCAGTCCTTGCCGGTCTGGTTCAGGCGCAGCTGGAGCAGGGCCGGATTCGGGATGAAGCGCTTGGCGAGGCTGTCGCTCTTGCTCTGCCGCTGGGCGAAGATGCGCCGCATCTGCGCCTGCGCCATCGCGTCCGACGAGCGGACGTGACGCTCGCGCACGGATTCCAGGCGGCGCGTCGCGAGCTTGCCCGTCGCCGGTCCGGAGAGGGCGGCGAAGAGCAGAAGCAGCGCGCCCGCCGCACCGGCAAACAGCAAGATCACGTCCAACGAGGGCATTTCGCCTCCTAAGGTCCCGTCACGAGCCCCGCCGCGGCCGTCAGGCCGCCTGCGACGCCTCCTTCGGCTTCTTCGCGACGAAGGACTTCAAATTGAGCTTGCCGAGCAGCGAGCCGCCGCCGCTCTTCGCGGGTTTCTCGTCGCCGCCGTCGTCGCCGGCATCCTGGTCCACGGTGCGCGAGAGCAGCTCGTTGAAGGGCTGCGCCAGCTTGGAGGACTTGGTGACCTTGGCGAGCGGCTGGCCAAGCTTGGCGGCCTGCGACGCGGCCTTGGCGTCGAACGGCAGGACGATGTCCACCTTGCGCTCGATCGAATGCTCGAAGTCCTTCCGGCTCACCTCCTGTACGGCGACCTGGACGCGGTTGGCGACCACGATGACGCGAGCCTGGGGCGCATTGGCCTTGAGCCAGGAGAGGATGCGGATCGCGTCGCGCGTGCCGGCGAGGGTGAACTCGCAGACCACGACGACGACATGGGTGTCGCCGAGCAGATGCGGGAACTGCACCATCATGTTGCGCGGCATGTCGATCACGGTGCCCTCGAAGGCGTGCCGGATCTCCTCCTGCAGCTGGTAGAAGGCGGAGCCGTCGGTCAGCATCGACTGGTTGATCGGCGCCTCGGCGGAGAGGACGCAGAGCTTGTCGTTGGCGCGGACCATGGCGCGCTCGATGAACAGGCCGTCGATGCGGCTCGGATTCTCGATCGCGTCGGTCAGGCCGCGGCCGGGCTCGAGGTCGAGCGCCAGCGCGCCGGTGCCGAAATGGACGTCGAGGTCCAGCAGAGCGGTCGAGCGGCCGGCCTTGTCGCCCATCAGCCAGGCGAGCGAGGTCGCCACGGTCGAGGCGCCGACGCCGCCGCGGACGCCGATCACGGCGGCCATGACATTGGGCTTCTCGTTCGCGGTCTCGGTCAGGCGGGGACCGGAAATGGTCATCTGCGCATTGGCGAAGGCATCGCGCAGCTGGTCGGCCGAGAAGGGCTTCAGCAGATAATCCTGGATGCCCGAGGCGACGAGGTCGCGATAGAGGCGGACGTCGTTCACCTGGCCGGCGGCGATCACCACCGTGCCGGGTTCGCAGACCTCGGCCAGGGCGTTGATGTCGTTCAGCGGATCGCCGCTTTCGGACAGGTCGACGAACAGGATGGACGGGCTCGCCGCAACCGACAGGGTCTGTACGGCATTGCGCAGGCCGCCCTTGTTCACCTTCTCGGGCGACCAGCCATGCTCGACCGCGACCGGCCGCAGCAGCTCGGCCGTGGTTTCGTCGGCTACGAAAGCCTGGAAGGGGTCGCGAAGACCCGATCCGCGATGGAAAGGCGCGTTCACTGGCCACCTCCGGCGTTGCGCGTTGAGGTGGCCGGCAGCGGCTGCGTGCCGGTGGGCGTCCGCTCGCGATAGGAACGGACCGCGCGGCCCGCCACGGTGGCGCTGTCGCGGCCGGACCCTTCCTGGCCGCGCACCAGATCGTCCGGATTGGCGATCATCGCGGCGAGGTTGGAATTGGTCGCGCAGCCGAAATTGGAGTCGGTGCGGACCGGCGAATCGATGCCTTGCGTGGTGTAGCTCGGGCAGCCCTCGACGCGGGCGGTGGCCCGGCTGGCGACGACCCGGATCGTGCCCGGGGCGATCTCGCCCTCGGTGACCGGCGCCGCCTCGCTGGCGAGCAGCAGGCCGAAATCCGCCGCGACGCGGCTGACGTCGGTGCGGGCCGCGACCGAGGCATAGCCTCGCGGCGCGTCGATCGTGATGCGATCGCCGTAGCGGGCGTCGATCGAGTGGAACCAGGCGGCGAGCCGGTCCATCTCGGTCTCGGAGACGCGGTCCCCGTCGACGCGCAGGTCGAACACGTAGTTGGTCCGCTCGACCACCGGCTGGTGGACCGAATAGACGCTGTAATTGCTGCGCGCGTTCAGCTGCGCGGGCTGGCCGGTGGCGCAGGCGCCCACGGCGAGGCCGAGTGCGCTAACCGCGGCGATCCTGATCAAGCGAGACATGGTCGTGACGTCCTTTCGATCTCGGGCGGTCATCAGAAGTTGAAGCCGGGCTGGGCGGAGGCGGTGGCCACCGGCGGCGTCGGAGCCGCGTTGGCGGCGCTGGCCTGGCGCTCGTTGGCGGGCGGCGTCGCGGCGCCGGTGGTGATCCCCGGGCCGACGGTCCGCGGCTGGGCGGCCGACGGCATCGGGCGGGGCTCGTTGCGGCTGGCATTGGTGGTGCCGACGAGCAGCCGCGAGGCCTCATCCGGGTTGCGATAGCCGTCGGTCGGCAGCGCGATCTGGTTCGCCGAGACCGGCCGGACCAGATAGGGCGTGACGATGATCATCAGCTCGCTCTCTTCGCGGCGGTAGCGCGTGGAGCGGAAGAGGGCGCCCAGGATCGGGATGTTGCCGAGGATGGGCGCGCGGTCGATCTGGTTCGAATTGCTGTTCCGCAGCAGGCCGCCGATCACGAAGCTCTGGCCGGAGCCGAGCTCGACCGTGGTCTCGACCCGGCGGGTGGTCAGGGCCGGAACCTCGAAGCCGTTGAAGCGGACGCTGCCCGAGGCGGACAGCTCGGAAACCTCCGGCCGGACGCGGATCGAGATGCGGCCATTTTCGAGCACGGTCGGCGAGAAAGCGAGGCCCACGCCATATTGCTTATACTCGATGGTGACCGTGCCCAGCGACTGCGGGATCGGGATCGGGAACTCGCCGCCGGCGAGGAAGGTGGCGCTTTCGCCCGAGAGCGCGACCAGGGTCGGCTCGGCGAGCGTCACCACCTGGCCGGTGGTCTCGGCGAGGTTCAGCGTGCCCAGCAGGTCCATGCCCAGTACGCGGCCAGCCGCGCCGAGCGTGGTCGCGCCGACGGGGTTGTTGAACGTATAGCTGGTCGAGCCGACCGGCAGGCCGCTCGGATCGTTGGCCTGGGTGACGGTCGTGATCGTGCCGGGATTGCCCCGGCCGATGCCGAACAGGAAGCCGCCGGACTGGTCGCGGCTCAGCAGGTTGGTGCCGATGTCGCGGGCAAGCGAGCGGCTCACCTCGGCGATCCGGACCTGCAGGTAGACCTGCTGCGGGGTCGCGGTGCGCAGGCGGCTCACCACCTCGACATTGGTGCCGACGAAGGCCTTGACCAGCCGCTCCGCCTCGGCGGCGTCGGTGGGCTGGGCGACGGTGCCGGTCAGCAGCACCATGCCGTTCATCGGCGTGGCGGTGATGTCGGCCTCGGGCATGGCGACCTCGAGCATCTGGGCGACCGAACCGAGATTCTGGCCGACCCGGACGTTGGCCGAATAGACGACCCGGCCGGAGCGGTCGGTCGCATAGACGGTCGTGCTGCCCGCGGCCTTGCCGTAGATGTAGATCTGGCTCGGCGAGGAAGCGTGAATGTCCGCGACATCCTCGTCCGCGACGAACACCTCCGCCACCGCCCCCGACGGACGGACCATGCGGCCGGTGCCGACGGAAAGGGTCACGTCATTGGCGGGAGCCAGCGTGCCCTGGGCCGAGGCGGGGCTGATCGGCGCCGTGGCCATCACACCGACCGTCAGCGCCGCGGCGATGGCGGTCCGCAGACCGGCCCGCCGGATTTTGCTCATGTTCGTCATCTCAACGACCCCCCACCGGAACCACGGTGACATTGTTGCCGCGCGCGATACGGACCACCGGACCCACGGACTGGGACGGGGCGGACGGGATACCGCTCGGGGCAGAGCGCGCAGCATCATTGCTGTTGTCGTTGCTCCGCTGCCGCGAGGGCACGGTGCTGCGCTGGAAACGGGAAACCTCCGCGCCGACCGTATAGGTCGGATTGGAGTCCATCGGCCGGCTCGCCACCTGGAGCAGCATCTGCCGCTCGGCGCGCGGATCCTGGCCGGCCGGGACCTGCACCTCGCCGGCGGCGATGGCGCGCTCGAGCTCGGCATTGTTGTCCGCGAGGCTGCGCAGCGACAGCGAGAGCTGGCCGATGGTCTGCGCGACCGCGATCTTCTCGGCGATCTTGGGCGTCGCCTCGAAGGTGATGGTAGACACGGTCTGGGCGACCTGGTTGCCCGCCTCGTCGCGCGAGTTGAGCCGCTGGTCGACGGCGAGCACGCGGATGTTGCGCACGACCGTCTCGGAGGCGCGCAGCGGCGGACCGTCGCCCCCGCCCTCGACCTCCTGGGTCAGGACGAGATCGACCCGGTCGCCCGGGAAGACGAAGCCGGCGACGCCCGACGTGGCGGAGACGCCGACGGTGACGGCGCGCATGCCCGGGCCGAGCGCCGCGGCCAGGAAGCCACGCTCGCCGGGGCGAACGATCGCGCCCTGCGTCAGCGGCTGGCCGGCGGTGATCTCGCTGCGGACGACGGTGCCGATCAGGCTCTGCGGATCGGTGCCGCCTTCGCCGCGGGCGAAATAGGCGTCCTGCACAAGGCCCTGCGGCCAGGGCTGGTAGCGGAAGGCCTCGGCATCAATGATCGTGCCGACCGGAAGGGTGCGGGTTGCGACCAGAACCTCGGGGCCCTGCGGCGCCTGTTGGGGCGTGGTCGCTTCGGCCTGCGGCGCGCCGGCGCCGCTGAACATGTTCTTGGCCATGATCGCGGTGACACCCGCGATGAGGAGTGCGCCTACCAGCAGCACGATTTTCTTGACGTCCATGGCGATCGCCGCTCCCCCTTGCGGGACTGAAGTGGAATTTCAGTCCGTACTCATCATCCAAACTGGTTAAGAAAACGTTCGCTAATCAGCCAAAGCCCGCCGAAGGCGATGGCAACCCCATAGGGAATCTCGAGCTTTTCCTGGCGTTTCGCGAGCCGGTGCCGGATCAGATAGGCAAGCGTCAGCACGCCGCCGGCGATCGACATCAGGAAGATGAGCACCAACACCGCCTGCCAGGGCAGCCAGAGGGCGAGCGCCGCGATCAGCTTCACGTCGCCGCCGCCCATCGCGCCCATGGCGAAGGCGGCCGCGAACACCCAGAAGGCGACGAAGGCGACGCCGATGCGCAGCACCATCTCCGGCCAGAAGGGCAGGTCGACGGAAAACCAGAACGGGATCGCGAGCAACGCGATCGCCAGATTGAGCCAGTTGGGAATGGTGCGCGTCTTCAGGTCCCACCAGCTGCAGGCGAGCAGCATCGCGGCCAAAAGCCCAAGCAAAATCCAGGACAGCCCCATACCCATGAGAGAGGGGTCTAGACGGACACTCTTTCCAAACCGTAACCGGTGGCCATGGTAAATGAAGCGGCAGCCTGGCGCGTTCACCCTGAAGGGGCGGTCTTTTCCGAATGGGCGGCGCCCGACGGCTTCCCCTTGCGCCGCATGGACTGGGCCCCGGCGGGACGGGGCAAGGGGCGCGGCAGCCTGTTGTTCGTCAACGGGCGCGGCGACTTCATCGAGAAATATCTGGAGAGCTACGCCCATTTCCAGGGGCAGGGATGGCACGTCACCAGCTTCGACTGGCGCGGTCAGGGCGCGTCGCGCGGGCCGGGCGAGGAGAAGGCCTGGGCCAGCTTCGATGTGCTGGTGGACGATCTCGAGGCTCTGATCGCGGACTGGCGGGCGGCGGGACCGGGCCCTCATGTCGTGCTCGGCCACTCGATGGGCGGGCACTTGGTGCTGCGCGCGCTGGTCGACCGCAAGCCCGCCGTCGACGCCGCGGTGCTGACCGCGCCGATGCTGGACGTGAACAGTGCGCCGATCCCGATCCGTATCGCCCCGGATGTCGCCGACACGATGTACTGGCTGGGCTTCGGCAATGTGCCGATGTGGAAGACGCCGCCGTCGATGCTGGCGCCGGGCGGGCGGCGCAACCGGAACCTCACCGGTTCGCGCGCGCGCTATGAGGACGAGCTCCACTGGTGGGGCGTCGAGCCGGGCTTCAACATCGGCCCGCCCAGCTTCGGGTGGATGCGCGCCGCCTTCCGCTCGCGCGCGGCGACCTTCACGGCGGAGCGGCTGGGCCGGGTGACCCTGCCCATCCTGATCGTCGGCGCGGAGCAGGACCGGCTGGTCAGCGCAGCCGCGATTCGCGAGGCGGCGGCGTTGCTGCCCAATGCCACGCTGGTGATGATGCCCGACGCCGCCCATGAAATTCTCCGTGACGACGATCCGGTTCGCGACGAGGCGCTGGCCAGGATCGACGCCTTCCTCGCCGGGCTGAAGGGATGAGCCGCTTCGACGTCGCCATCGTCGGCGCCGGCATGGCGGGCGCCGGGCTCGCCGCCGCGCTGGCCGGCGCGGCGCGGGTGTTGCTGCTCGAGGCCGAGGACCAGCCGGGCTATCACAGCACCGGCCGATCCGCCGCCTTCTGGTCCGAGACCTATGGCGGGCCGCTGATCCAGCCCCTGACCAGCGCGTCGCGGACGGCGCTCGTGCCCTTTCTCGGCCCACGCGGCTGCATCCATATCGCGGATGCGGGCGGCACGGGCGCTCTCGCCGCGCTGGCGGAGGAGTTCCGGGATGCGTCGGTGCCGCTGCACGAGCTCGACCGACGCGATCTCGAAGCGCGGCTGCCCGGGCTCAGGCCCGGCTGGGACAAAGGGCTCTCGGAGCCGACCTGCGCGGACATCGACGTGGCCGGGCTCCACGCCGCCTGCCTGCGCGCGGCGAAGGCCGAACTGGTCGTGAACGCGCGGTTGCTGGAGGCGACGCGCACGGGGGCGGGCTGGACGCTTGCGACCAGCGCGGGCGGCTTCGAGGCGGATATTTTGGTCAATGCCGCGGGCGCCTGGGCCGACGCGGTCGCGGGCCTTGCGGGCGAGCGCCCACTCGGCATCAGGCCCTATCGCCGGACCATCGCCCAGCTTCGGGTCGCGCCGGCCGCGCCCGCCGATCTGCCGCTGATCGTCGACGCGCTCGGCCGCTTCTATTTCAAGCCCGAAGCGGGGGGACGGCTCTGGCTGAGCCCCCATGACGAGACTTCGTCCGAGCCCTGCGACTGCGCGCCCGACGAGCTGGACGTCGCCGTCGCCATCGACCGGCTGGAAAGCCTGATCGACTGGCGGATCGAGGCGGTGGAGCGCAAATGGGCGGGCCTCAGGAGCTTCGCGCCGGACCGGCTGCCGGTCTACGGCTTCAGCGACTCCGGACGGGGCTTCTTCTGGTGCGCGGGGCAAGGCGGCTTCGGCATCCAGACCGCGCCCGCCGCCTCGGCATTGGCCGCGGACCTGCTGCTGGGCAGGACCGGCGGGGCAATCGATCCGGTGCCCTACGCGGCCGGGCGCTTCGCGTAGCGCAGCGCCTCGGCGCAGGCGAGGGCGTCGGCGCGCTCATTTTCCGGATGGCCGCTATGGCCCTTCACCCAGTGCCAGTCGACCCGGTGCGGGGCGCAGGCCTCGACCAGCGCCTGCCAGAGCTCGGTATTCTTCACGGGCTTCCTGTCGGCGGTCTTCCAGCCGTTGCGGCGCCAGCCATGGATCCACTTGGTGATGCCGTCGCGGACATAGACGCTGTCCGTGTAGAGCTGCACGCGGCAGGGGCGTTTCAGCGCGTTCAGACCCGCAATCGCCGCCATCAGCTCCATGCGATTGTTTGTGGTCAGGGTCTCGCCGCCGGAAAGCTCCTTTTCCCGCGCGCCCGCGCGAATGATGACGCCCCAGCCGCCAGGACCGGGATTGCCCTTGCAGGCCCCGTCCGTGAACATTTCGACCTCGGTCAGCGCGTCGCTCACGCGGCCTCCAGGCCGGCGGGGAGCTTGAACACCATCCGCTCCTCGACACCCTCCACCGGTTCCTCGGTCACCACGAAATGCTCGCCAAGCGCCGCCACCACCTCGCGGACCAGCACTTCCGGGGCCGAGGCGCCGGCGGTGATGCCGAGGGTGCGCACGCCCGCCAGCCAGCCGAAATCGAGATCCGCGCCGCGCCCGACCAAGCGGGCCTTGGTGCCTTCGCGTTCGGCCACCTCGACGAGGCGCAGCGAGTTGGAGCTGTTCGGCGAGCCGATCACCAGCAAGGCGTCGCAGCGCGAGGCGATCGCCTTCACCGCGCTCTGGCGGTTGGAGGTGGCGTAGCAGATATCTTCGCTGCGCGGCTTCTGGATCGAGGGAAAGCGGCGGCTGAGGATGGCGACGATCTCCGCCGTGTCGTCAACGGAGAGCGTGGTCTGGGTGAGGAAGGCGAGGCTGTCGGTGTCCGGCGGCGCGATGGTCTCGGCGTCGGCCGCGGTCTCGACCAGGGTCATCCGCCCTTCCGGCACCTGGCCGAACGTACCGATCACCTCCGGATGGCCGGCATGGCCGACAAAGAGGATATGCCGGCCGCGCTCGATCAGCCGCTCCGCCTGGCGGTGGACCTTTGAGACGAGCGGGCAGGTCGCGTCCAGATAGTTGAGACCGCGCGCCTGCGCCTTGGCCGGAACCGCCTTGGGAACGCCATGGGCGGAGAAGACGACCGGCGCGCCGTCCGGCACCTTGTCCAGCTCGGGCACGAAGATCGCGCCCTTTGCCTTGAGGCTGTCGACGACGAAGCGGTTGTGGACGATTTCGTGGCGGACATAGACGGGCGCGCCATAGCGTTCGAGCGCGAGCTCGACGATGCGGATGGCGCGATCGACGCCGGCGCAGAAGCCGCGCGGGGCGGCGATGAGCAGGGTGAGGGGGGGCTTGGCGGTCATCTGAGGTTCACTTGGGGGCGCCTCTACTCGATTGCCAGTTTGCACGAAAGCCCGGGGACGCTAGGAAGCGTCGCAACAAGCATCTTCGAGGATAACGTCTTGCGCCTGTTCACGTCCAAAGCGGCCGCCGCTTCCCTGCTCGTTCTCGGCCTCGCCGCCTGCGCCCGCGAAGGCGACATCCAGCAGACCGGCATTCTCACCAGCTACACCGCCTGCCCGCCCGTCGCGGTGATCGCCCCCGCGGGCGACGTGACCTTGTTCGATCCGGCCGGAAGCACCGACGCCAATGCGATCGACGTGGTCGCGAACATCACCAACGTGCGCTCCACCTGCACCGAGGGCACGGACAATATCGTCAACGAGGTGACCTTCGAGGTGCAGGCCCGCCGCCGCGACAATCGCGGCGCGCGCAACGTGACCCTGCCCTATTTCGCCACCGTCGTGCAGGGCAACACCAACGTCGTCGCCAAGCGCGTGCGCCAGGTCACGCTGCATTTCCCCGAGGGCTCCTTCCGGGCAAGCACGGCCGCCACCGCCAGCACGCGCGTGTCGCGCGCCGCCGCGACGCTGCCGGAGGACATCCGCCGCCAGATCACCCGCGAGCGCCGCCCGGGCGCGGCCGACGCCGCGATCGACCCGATGGCCGATCCCGCGGTGCGCGCCGCCGTCGACCGGGCGCGCTTCGAGGTGATGCTCGGTTTCGAGCTGACCCCGGAACAGCTGCGCTTCAACGCGACCCGCTAAACCCGCCGATCCTTCGATTGACTCCGCGAGCCTGAGTCTCCACAGCTTCGCGCGTCCGCTATGGACGCGCGGGAGAGGGTGTCGCTAGCCGGCACCGCCGAAGGAGCAACCGCCCCGGAATCTCTCAGGCAAAAGGACCGCGCGTTCAGGACACTCTGGAAAGCGCCCACCGTCGCCCTTCGGGCAATGGCGGGCCACCGAAGGGGTAACCCGCCTTCGCCCTGACCGGCGATGGTGGGGAAAGCTCTCAGGTCCCGGTGACAGAGGGGGTGTTGGAACCATCCGGCCGCTCGTGCGGTCGGAGACCGATACCGACCGGAGCCGGCCCAGATGAGCGACGACGCTGCCCCACTTCCCCTCGACACTTGGCACCGCGCCCGTGGCGCGCGCATGGTGCCCTTCGCCGGCTATGCGATGCCGATCCAATATGAGGGGATCATCGCCGAGCATAAGTGGACCCGCGACTCCGCCGGCCTGTTCGACGTCAGCCATATGGGCCAGCTCCTCGTCGGCGGCCCGGATGCCGAAAAGGGGCTGGAAAGCCAGCTTCCGGCGGACCTGACCCTGCTGAAGGACGGGCGGCTGCGCTACTCGCTGCTGCTCAACGCGGAAGGGGGGATCATCGACGACCTGATGGTCACCCGGCGCGGCAGCCAATTCTATGTGGTCGTCAACGGCGCCACCAAGACGGGCGACATCGAGCATCTCCAGGCCCGTCTGCAGCGCGGCGTGGTCATCGATCATATGAAGGAGCAGGCGCTGCTCGCTTTGCAGGGGCCGAAGGCCGCGGCGGCGCTGGCGCGGCTCGTGCCCGGCGTCGAGCAGCTCGCCTTCATGACCGGCGGGGCGTTCGACATCGCCGGGGCCAAGGCCTGGATCAGCCGGTCGGGCTATACGGGCGAGGACGGTTTCGAGATCTCGATCCTCGCGCGCGATGCGGAGCTGGTTGCGACCCTGCTCTGCGACCAGGACGAGGTAAAGCCGATCGGGCTCGGCGCGCGCGATTCGCTGCGGCTGGAGGCCGGCCTGCCGCTCTACGGCCACGATCTCGACCAGCATACGACGCCGGTCGAGGCGGATCTTGCCTTCGCCCTCTCCAAACGGCGCCGGGCCGAAGGCGGCTTTCCGGGCTGGCACCGCATCGCCAAGGAATTGGAGGACGGCGCGATCCGCAAGCGGGTCGGCCTGAAGGTCGAGGGCCGCCAGCCCGTCCGCGAGGGTGCGCTCGTCCTCGACGGCGAGGGCAATGAGGTCGGCAAGGTCACGTCCGGAGGTTTTTCTCCGAGCCTCGAGGCGCCGATCGCCATGGCCTATGTCCCCTGGGCTTCCGCCGAAGCCGGCGCGACGATCACGCTCGAATCGCGCGGCAAGCTCTTCACCGGCACGGTCACGCCGATGCCGTTCGTTCCGCATCGCTACCAGCGCAAGGGAGGCGCGCAATGACGGTCTATTACACCAAGGAACATGAGTGGGTGCGCGTCGAGGGCGACAGCGCCACCGTCGGCATCACGGACTTCGCGCAGGGGCAGCTCGGCGACGTCGTCTTCGTCGAGGTGCCTGAGGCCGGACGCGCGGTCAGCCGGGGCGTGGACGCCGCGGTCGTCGAATCGGTCAAGGCCGCCTCAGACGTCTATGCGCCGGTCTCCGGCACCGTGACCGAGGGCAACCAGGCGGTGGTGGACGAGCCGAGCTTGGTGAACACCGACCCGGAAGGGGAGGGCTGGTTCTTCAAGCTCACCCTCTCGGACAATCACGAATTGTCGGAGCTGATGAACGCCGAGCAATATCAGGCGTTCTGCGCCGAGCAGGAATAAGATGGTCAACACCGCCAGCCGCTGGTCCGCGGCCGATTATGCGAAGAATGCCGCCTTCGTGCCGCGGCTCGGCGATGCGGTGCTGCAATTGCTGAACCCGAAGCCCGGGGAGCTGATCCTCGACGTCGGCTGCGGCGATGGCGTGCTGACCGAGCGGATCGTCGAGGCGGGCGCCAGCGTGATCGGCCTCGACAGTTCGCCGGAGATGGTCGAGGCGGCGAGGGCGCGCGGGATCGACGCGTTCGTGGCCGACGCCGAGGATATGGATCTCGAGCGGTTCGGGCAGTTCGACGCGGTCTTCTCCAATGCCGCTCTGCACTGGATGCTCGATCCGGATGCGGTGGCCTGCGGAATCTTCAAAGGGCTGAAGGACGGCGGCCGCTTCGTCGGCGAGATGGGCGGGGAGGGCAATCTCCTCGCTTTGCGGACGGCCCTGCGGGAGGAGCTCACGGCGCGCGGCTATGTCATGCCGGACAAGGATCCGTCCTGGTATGCCGGCGTCGACGAGTTCACGCGGCTCTACGTCACCACCGGATTCTGCGAGGTCAGGGCCGAACTGATCCCGCGCCCGACGCCGCTTCCGGGCAGCGCGGCGGACTGGGTGAAAACCTTCCGCGCCGGCGTGATGGATGTGGCGATGGTGCCCGAGTTCGAGCGGGAGGATATCGCCGCCGCCGTCGAAAGTCGGGTCGCACCGCTCCTGCAGCAGGCCGACGGCAGCTGGTGCGCGGATTATGTGCGGCTCCGCTTCGCGATGCGGAAGCCGGGCTAGGGACTGGGGGCTCGGGACTGGGGACTAGGAGGAAGGGGCAAACGAGTCCCCAGTCCCCAGTCCCCAGTCCCCAATCCCCAAAAACGAGGGAATCGAATGCGCTATTTACCGCTCAGCGACGCCGACCGGAGCGAGATGCTCCGCGTGATCGGCGCCGGTTCGATCGATGCTCTGTTCGCCGACGTGCCGGAGGCGGCGCGACTGGGCGGCAAGATCGAAGGCTTGCCCGATCATGCCTCGGAGCTCAGCGTGGAACGCCAGCTCGGCGCGCTGGCGCGGCAGAATGTCGCGGCGGGGGACGTGCCCTTCTTCCTGGGCTGCGGCGCCTATCGCCACCATATCCCGGCGAGCGTGGACCATATCATCCAGCGCGGTGAATTCCTGACCAGCTACACGCCCTACCAGCCGGAGATCGCGCAGGGCACGCTGCAGGCCTTGTTCGAATTCCAGACCCAGGTCGCGCGGCTCTATGGCTGCGACGTCGCCAATGCCTCGATGTATGACGGCTCGACCGCATGCTGGGAGGCGATCGCGATGGCGCGGCGGATCACGCGGCGCGGCAAGGCCTTGCTGTCGAGCGGGCTGCATCCCCATTATGTCTCGGTCGCGAAGACGATGGCGCGGTTCACCGGCGACGTGCTGGAGCATCGGGCGCCGACGCTGACCGCGGAGGCCGATCTCGACACGCTCCCGATCGACGCGGAGACAAGCTGCGTCGTCGTTCAATATCCCGACATCCTCGGCCGGATCGCCGATCTGTCCGGCCTCGCCGAGAGATGCCACGCCGCGGGCGCCCTGCTGATCGCGGTGGTGACCGAGCCGGTGGCGCTGGGCGCGATCAAGGCGCCCGGCGAGATGGGCGCGGACATCGTCGTCGGCGAGGGGCAGTCGATCGGCGTCGGGCTGCAGTTCGGCGGGCCTTATTGCGGCCTGTTCGCCACGCGCGAGAAATATGTCCGCCAGCTGCCCGGCCGTCTCGCCGGCGAGACGGTGGACGCGGAAGGGAAGCGCGGCTTCGTGCTGACCTTGTCGACCCGCGAGCAGCATATCCGCCGTGAGAAGGCGACCTCGAACATCTGCACCAGTTCGGTACTCTGCGCGCTCGCCTGGACGGCGCACATGACCCTGCTCGGCGAGAAGGGGCTGCGGCAGCTCGCCATGCTCAATCACGCCAAGGCGGTGGCGGCCGCGGACCGGCTGGCGCGGATCCCTGGCGTGACCCTGGTCAACGACAGCTTCTTCAATGAATTCACCCTGCGGCTCTCGCAAGAGGCGCGGCCGGTGGTGCGCACGCTCGCCGAGCGGCGGATCCTGGCCGGCGTGTCGCTGGGGCGGCTCTATCCGGACGATGGCGAGATCGAGCACGGCCTCGTCGTCGCAGTCACGGAAACCAATACGCAGGAGGATGTCGAAGCCCTCGCCTCCGCGCTCGAGGAGGTGCTGGCATGACGATCAACCAGAGCGGCTGGCGCCCGACCGCGCCCGAGGCGTCGGGCGAGGAGATCGGGACCTGGACCGGCAACCGCGCGCTGATGCTGGAGGAGCCGCTGAGCTTCGAGATCGGCGACACCCAGACGACGGGCGTGGATTTCGCCGCGGCGCCGAACGGCGAATCGCGCCTGGGCGGGCTCGATCGGCACCGGGACATCGGCCTCGCCGGTCTTTCCGAGCCGGAGACGGTGCGTCACTATACCCGGCTCAGCCGGCAGAATTATGCGATCGATCTCGGCATCTTCCCGCTCGGCTCCTGCACGATGAAGCACAATCCGCGGCTCAACGAGAAGGTCGCGCGGATGCCGGGCTTCGCGGACATCCATCCGCTGCAGCCGATCGACACGGTACAGGGCGCCTTCGCCCTGATCCACCAGCTGGGCGAATGGCTGGTCAAGCTGACCGGCATGCACAGCGTCGCGATGAGCCCAAAGGCGGGCGCGCATGGCGAACTTTGCGGGCTGCTCGCCATCCGCGCGGCGCTCGAGGCGCGGGGTGACGCGCGCGAAGTCATCCTCGTACCGGAGAGCGCGCACGGCACCAATCCCGCCACCGCCGCCTTCGCCGGCTATCGCGTGGAAAATATTCCCGCGACCGAGGCGGGGCGCGTGGACGTGGCGGCGCTCAAGGCGCGGCTCGGCCCGGACGTCGCCGCGGTGATGATCACCAACCCGAACACCTGCGGCCTGTTCGAGCCGGACATGATCGAGATTTCGCGGGCCGTGCACGAGGTCGGCGGTCTCGTTTATTGCGACGGCGCGAATTTCAACGCGATCGTCGGCCGGGTGCGGCCGGGCGACCTCGGCATCGACGCGATGCACATCAACCTGCACAAGACCTTCTCGACCCCGCATGGCGGCGGCGGGCCGGGCTCGGGGCCGGTGGTCTTTTCCGAGGCGCTGACCCCCTTCGCGCCGCTTCCCTTCGTCGAGAAGGAGGGCGATCGCTACGTCCTCGTCGAGGAGGAGAATGCCGAGGCCGAGCATGGGCGGAGCTTCGGCCGGATGACCGCCTTCCACGGCCAGATGGGCATGTTCACCCGCGCGCTTTCCTACATCTTGAGCCACGGCGCCGACGGCCTCAGGCAGGTGGCGGAAGATGCGGTGCTCAATGCCAATTATGTACTCAGGAGCCTCGACGACCTGCTCGACGCGCCGTTCGGGGACAGCGGGCCGTGCATGCACGAGGCCCTGTTCAGCGACCGCGGCTTTGGCGGCGACATCTCGACGCTCGATCTCGCCAAGGCTTTGATCGACGAAGGCTTCCACCCGATGACCATGTATTTCCCGCTGGTCGTCCACGGCGCGATGCTGGTCGAGCCGACGGAGACCGAGAGCAAGGCGACCCTGGACCAGTTCATCGGTGCTTTGCGCAGCGTGGCGAAGCGGGCCAAGGCCGGCGATGCGAGCCTCAAGGCTGCGCCCATCCATGCGCCGCGGCGGCGCCTCGACGAGACGCTGGCGGCGCGCAAGCCGGTTCTCGTATACAAGGAGCCGGAGCAGGCCGAAGCGGCCGAATAGCAGCGCTGGGGGGCGGTGGATGAAGACGGACCGGCTGGACAATTTCACCGACGCCGCCTTCGCCTTCGCGGTGACCCTGCTGGTGATCGGCGGCAGCGAGGCGCCGACCAACGTCACCATGCTCAGCGCCGCCGTGGCCGAGGTGCCGGCCTTCGCGATCGGCTTCGCGGTCATCGCGATGTTCTGGTCAGCGCATGTCCGCTGGCGCAGCATCAGGGGCGAAGGCGACTGGGTATCCACGGTGCTGTCCATCCTGCTTGTCTTCCTGGTGCTGATCTACGTGCAGCCGTTGCGGGCCATGGCGCGTTCGCTCAGCACCTATCTCGGCGGTGCCGGCACGCCCTTTTCGGGCGCCGTCGGCGACCTCTTCCTGATCTACGGCGCCGGCTTCATCGCCATGGCGGCGGTGATGGCCGCTTTGTTCGCGGAGGCGCGGCGCAACCGGGCACTGGACCCGCAGCTGCGCCGCGCCCTGACGGGCGAAGTCTGGATCTGGATCATCCTGATCGTCACCGGCCTCGTCTCGATCGCGATGACGCGGTTCGACGCGGTCGATCAATATGCGCCGATGGTCTACGCCACCTTGCCGGTCAGCATCGGCCTGTTCGTCTGGCGCTGGTATGGCCGGCGTCCCGACTCGGCCCCCGAATGACCGACGATCCGCGCCGCTCGGCGCCGCATGTCGCGCGCAATGCGGCGCCCATCACGGACGTATTGCGCGACATCCTCCCGGAGCGCGGGGTGGTGCTCGAGGTGGCGAGCGGGACGGGGGAACATGCGCTCCATTTCGCGCGCGAATTCCCGGACCTGCTCTGGCAGCCGAGCGATCCCGAGCCGGCGGCTTTGCGCTCGATCGAGGGCTGGAGAACGGAAAGCGGATTGTCCAACCTGCTGCCCGCGGTCACGCTCGACGCCCGGGAGGCGGCGTGGCCGGTGACGGCGGCCGATGCGATCCTCTCGATCAACATGATCCATATCAGCCCCTGGTCCGCGACGGTGGGGCTGATGCGCGGCGCGGGCAGGCTGCTCGGCGCCGGCGCCCCGCTCTATCTCTACGGCCCCTATCGCCGCGCAGAGGTCGAGACCGCGCCGAGCAATGTGGCGTTCGACGGAAGCCTGCGCGCCCGCAATCCGCAATGGGGGCTGCGCGATGTCGAGGACGTCGTCGCGGAGGCTGCAACGCAGGGCCTCGTGCTCGAGCGGATCGTGGAGATGCCGGCGAACAACCTCTCGGTCGTGCTGCGCAAGGCCTAGGAAGCGCGGGCCGCCGACCAGGTCGCGCCCTCGGCGCCGGTCATCCTGTTGCCCTCGACAATGCCCTCATAGACGCGCCGGCCGTTGCCCGTATTGGCGATGAAGCGGATACGCGTCCCTTCGAGGCGGCCCTGCTCGATCCGGCCCTGCTCGCCGACCGCGCCGGTGAAGCGCTGGAATTGCTGCTCGATCGCGAGGGGAGTCGTCCGGCCATTGTCGGTCAGCGTCCAATTGCCCGCCACCTGCGCGGGCACGATCCAGAGGAAGACGGTGGCGTCGCCGACCCGGCGGCGCTGATCGTAATGCCAGTCGCCCATGTCATATTCGTGGCTCACCACGCGCGTGCCGGGCCGCATCTGGGAAAGGATGCGCGGGCGCAGGCGCAGGTTGACCGCGGCGGTGAGGTAGACGGTCAGGATGTCCGCCTCCGCGAGCGGCGTCTGGAACAGGTCCTGCCGGCGGAAGCTGACCAGGCCGGTGACGCCGGCATTACGCGCGTTGCGATTGGCCAGCTCGATCTGCGCCGGATCGATGTCGACGCCGAGCCCGTGCGCGCCGTTGGACCGGGCGGCGGCGATCAGGATGCGGCCGTCGCCCGAGCCGAGGTCGATCACATAATCGTCGGGCCGGAGTTGGGCGAGGCTCAGCATCGCGTCGACCACCTGCATGTCGCTCGCGCCGGTGGGCGCGTCGAGCCGTGGGGGAGCCGAATAGGCCGCGGGATTGAACTCGTTCCGCGCCTCCCGGCGCTCTTCGCGCTCGGCAGTGAAATGACGGATGGCGAGGACGACGAGGAAGATGAGAAGCGCCGCGCCCGCGCCGAAGATCAGCACGCGCGCGAACGGACGATTGGGCATTCGGGGCTCCATTCTGGCCGATCCCCCTTTCCCTGTCCGTCAAGGAATGTCACCACCCAAAAGGTGCAAATTCCGAAACCAGACCTG
Source organism: Allosphingosinicella sp. (assembly GCA_035502235.1). GTDB lineage: Bacteria > Pseudomonadota > Alphaproteobacteria > Sphingomonadales > Sphingomonadaceae > Allosphingosinicella. The sequence continues at coordinate 53,811 of DATJUQ010000043.1, read as the reverse complement.
AAGCGGGACGAACCGGTCACGCTGTGCGCCGGGTGGCGTGCCGGCGTGTCACTTTCGTGACATGCGCGCGCTGCTAAGGGTCGCTCCGGCCATGCGCGGACGGAAACGGAAACAGGAGGGCTTCACCCTCATCGAGCTGATGGTGGTGCTCGTCATCCTCGGGCTGGCGGCGGCCGCGGTCGTGCTCGCCATGCCGGAGCCGGGCGGCAGCATCAGCGGCGAAGCGGAGCGCTTGGCCGCCCGCGTCAAGGCGGTGCGCGACACCGCCATCCTCGAATCCCGCGCGATGGCGCTGCAGATCGGCCGCGGCGGCTATGAGGTCGCGCGGCGCGAAGGCGGCGTCTGGCGGACCGAGGCGCATTACGACTGGGTGGAGCGTACTGTCCCTGACGTCGGTGGCACCGACCAGGCCAGCATCCGCTTCGATTCCACCGGCTTTTCCGAACCCGCCCGGATCACGCTTCGGCGCGGCGAGGATCGGGCGGTCATCGACGTGGCCGGCGACGGAGGCGTGCATGTCGTGCGCTGACCGGAAAGGCGAACGCGGCTGCGAGCTCTTGGTCGGCGCTCCCGCCGAAAACGGCTTCACGCTGATCGAGATGCTGGTGGCGCTGGCCATCTTCAGCCTCGCGGCGCTGGCCCTGCTCCGGCTCGGCGGCGCGACCGCGACCAACAGCGCCAGCCTGTCGGACCAGGCGATCGCCCAGATCGTCGCGCGAAACCTCGCGGTCGAGACGCTGACCGATCCGCAGCCGCCCGCCTTCGGCGCGAGCCAGGGCGATGCGGTCAATGCCGGCCGCCGCTGGCGCTGGACTCGGACGGTCAGCCGCTCGCCCGAGGCGCGCATCCAGCAGATCGAGATCCTGGTGCAGCCGGAAGCGGGCGGGCCGGGGCGGGCGAGCCTCACCGTCTTCCGCCGGGGGCCGGTCTGATGCGCGCGCGCCAGGCCGAGGCCGGCTTCACCCTTATCGAGATGCTGATCGCGCTGATGATCTTCGGGATGATCACGGCCGCGGGCGTCACCTTGCTCACCCTGACGGTGCGGACGCAGGACAGCGCCGAGCGGGTGCTGGACGAGCTGAGCACGCTCCGCCGGACCAGCGCCCTGCTCAATGCCGATCTCGCCTTGGCGGCGCCGCGCATCCATCGCGACGGTGACGGCCGCCCGCGGCCCGCCTTCACGGGCGGCAATGGCGGCGAGGCCTTGCTCATGGCCTTCGTCCGTCGCGGCTGGGAGGACGACAACGCCTTCCGTTCCTCGCTGCAGCGGGTCGAGTACCGGCTCCGCGACGGCCGGCTGGAACGCTGGCGCTACGATGCGGTGGACGGGGAGGGGCGCGCCGTCGCCATGCCGCTGCTGGAGAGCGTACGCCGCGTCCAGCTGCGCTACCGCGACCGTGAGGGCAATTGGCGCGAGCGCTGGGATCCGACCGACGCCGCGCGACTGCCGACCGCGGTGGAGATCGTCAGCGACAGCGAGGGGCAGGGCGAGATCCGCCAGGTCTTCCTCGTGGGGAATGGCCGGTGAAGCGGCGGGTGCCCGAAGGCGAGCGCGGCGCCGCTTTGCTGGCGGTGTTGCTGCTGGTCGCGGTGACGGGCGCGATCGCGGCCTCGATGGTCGAGGGGCTGCGGCTGTCGCGCAGCGTCGCCGTCAACGCCATGGCGCGCGACCAGGGCCGGCTGTTCGCGGAGGGGGTGGAGCAGCTCGCCTTGCTCACCGTGGACGACCGCATCCAGCAGAGCCCGGAGCGGACCACGCTCGACGGCAATTGGAACGGCGCGACCCGCACCATCCAGCTGCCGAACGACGCCGTCGCGGAGGTCACCGTCCGCGACGGGGGCAATTGCTTCAATCTCAACAGCGTCGTCGACGGCCAGCCCGGCCAGCCCTTCGTGCGCCGCGCCTCGGGCGTCGGCCAGTTCATGGGCCTGCTGATCGCGCTGGAGGTGCCGGAGCAGGAGGCGCGGCGGATCGCCGAGGCGGCGGCCGACTGGGTGGACAGCGACAATGTTCCCGGTCCGGGCGGTGCCGAGGACGAGGCCTATGCCGCCGGCCCGGCGCCCTATCGGACCGGCAACACGCTGTTCGCCGATCCGGGCGAAGCGCGCTCGCTCGCCGGCATGACCCCGGAAATCTACGCCCGCCTCCGGCCCTGGCTCTGCGCGCTGCCGGTCCACGATCTCTCGCCGATCAACATCAATACGCTGAGCCTCGAACAGGCGCCGCTGCTGGCGATGCTCGCGCCGGGCCAGATCACCCTCGACCGCGCCCGCCGGGTGCTCGCGCAGCGGCCGTCGGCCGGCTGGGGCAATCAGGTCGAATTCTGGCGGATCGAGGCGATGAGCGAGCTGAACGTGCCGCTCGACGTCCAGGTGCAGCCGCAGCTCAAGACCAATTGGTTCACGCTCGACGTGCGCATCCGGCTGATGGGCAGCGATTATCGCGAGACGGTGCTGGTCGACGCGCGGCTCCAACCGTCGCGGATCGTGCAGCGGCGCTGGACGGAGTGAGGGTTCAGCCGGCGGGCGAGACGAGCAGGATCGAGGGGGTCGCGGCCGGATCGGCGACGCGCAGGTAGAAATGGCCGGTGCCCGCCGCGCCGAGCATGAGCCCGGGCGCCTCCTGCGCGCCGGGCACGCCCGATGGCCAGGGCGCCTTCGGATCGGCGAAGGTGGTGAGGCCGTGCCAGGCGACCGCGGAGACGAGCTGGGCCGCGTCCATGTCCCGCAGCGTCTCCGCGGCCAGCATGAACAATTCGGCATCGCCCGCGGCGCCATGGCACAGGCAATAGCTGGGCGATCCGGCGGCGAAGGCGCGGACCAGCGATTTGGCGGCGACGCGCAAGGCCCGCTCCACACCCTCGAGATAGCTCTTGTCGCCGGTCAGGCGGTAGGCCTGCAGCCGGGCGAGGCCGATGCCCGCCGCGCCGTGGCACCAGGCGGACTGGCCTGCGGCCTGCTGATCGTCCAGGCGAAGATCGGGCCAGAAATCCCCCGCCTGGTTGAACCAGCTGTCCTCATAGGCGAAGGCGGCCCGCGCCGCCTCGGAGAAGCGGGGGTCGCCCGTGACTTTGGCGAGCTCGAGCAGAGCTACCGCGACACCGCCCGCGCCGTGGGACAGGCCGGTCAGATGAGGATGGTCGCTCTCCATCCAGGGCAGGCCGGCATCCTGGCCGAGGCCCGATTCCTCCACCACTTTCTTCATGTCGCCGACCGTGTCCCAGGACAGGCCGCGCTCGCCCGTCGAGGCGGCGGCGAGCAGGCGCTCGCCGGCGGCACGCGCGGCCTCCACCAGATCCGCCCGGTCCGGCGCGCCGGCGGCGTGGCGAAGCAGCGGGCCGATCATCCCGGCATTGCCCGACATGATGTCCACCGCATCCTCCGCCTTGGCGATCGCGCCGCGGATGAGCGCCAAGCCGCGCGCCTCCAGCTCCGGCGAGGCCAGGCAACGCGCCGCCTCGACCGCGACGTGGCCGATGCCGAGCCAGCCAGTATAGAAGCCGGCATGGAGGCCGGCCGGCACGTCGTCGACGCGCGAGAAGGCGTGTTCGAGCGCACCGGCCGCGGTCGCGCCGACGACCGGGTCGCGGGTGACGCGGTGGAGCTCGGCGAGAAACAAGGCAATGCCCGCCGTGCCGTCATAGAGGGTGGGTCCGAGCGTCCCCCAGCCGAGCTGCTGGACGCCGCCGAACTCGTCATAGACGGGGCTGAACCAGTTGCAGCGGCCGCCGTCCCAGACGGCGTCGCGGACGAGGCGCGTGCCGATCTCGAAGGCGGCGCCGATGCACGCCGCGCCGAGATCCTGGCCTAGGCGGCTGCTTTGCGGGGCGAGGGCTGCGTGAATCGGTAAATGTCCTTCGATCCGGGGTTGAGCCAGAGGGCGTCCATGTCGAGCCGGGCGGCGCCGACGGCTTCGGCGAACTGGCGGGTGAACTCGTCCCAGCTGAAACCGTCATCAGTGCGGGATGCCGCCAGCGCCGTGGCGACGAGCCGGCTGCGGGCGCTGCCGAAGCTTTCATTGCTGCCGCCCGGATCCTCGGCGAAGCCCACGCCGGGGGCCAGCGCCTTGGTGAACAGGGGCACGTCGGGCGCGAGCGTCCCGGCGAGCGCGGGCAGGACCGCGTGGAGCGCCAGCGCCGCCGCCGGAAAGACGTCGCGGGCCAGATAGAGGACGGCGTTGTCCCGCCGCGCCGAGAAGGCGCTGTGCGTCGCCACCTTCAGCTCGAAAGGGATTTCGTAGCGGTTGAGCGCGCCGGTGAGGATGGCGGTGAAGGCCTCGGTGCCGGGCGCCATCAGGTTCCAGTAGAGCCGCACCAGCGGGCTCTGGTCGTGCACGTCGCGGAAGCCCTCGCCGAAGCAATAATAGAAGCCCGGCTGCCGCGTCGCCGAACCGGCCGGGAGCTGGACGGCGAGCGCGGTCCCGGCGACGACCGGGAAGACACCGTTCATCGGCATGAACTGGCCGGCGCCGAACCGCCGGGTGCGGCCATGCCGGGTCGCGACCACGCTGCCATCCGCCCAGCTTTCGGCGACGCTCCAGCCCGTTTCGCTGCGCGGGCGGGTGGTGTTGGCGCCGGCGATCGCCTGGGTAAGGTCGCGCTCCTCGCCCGGCGGGGCCGCGTCGGCGGGCGGATAGGCCTTGGTATAGGCATGTTCGTAGACGCAGAGGGTCAGCGCGTCGGCGAGCTTCGCCGCCTCGGCGCCTGCGGCCACGCCCGCCATCTTTCCGTCGAGCCTGAGGACCGAGCCCTCCATCCGGAGCGCGGCGACGAAGGCGCGGAGCGGCGCGAGGATTTCGGTCATGCCCGCCGCCTTTCCCGATCGGCCGGCACCGGCCGGTCCGCCAGGTCCAGCCCCAGCAGGTCGCGCGCCGCATCCGCGGGCGCCTGCAGCACGTTCAGACCCGTCTGCGCGATCATCACCGCATGAGGGGGGAGCGTCTCGCTCCAGGCGCTCATCTCGAAGGCGGTGACCAGCATCCGCGCGCCCATCATCGCGGTTGCGCGTTCCAGGAACGGCGCCGGTGTGTCGCCATAGGCCTCGCTCGCGTCGAGATAGGCGTCCGAAAAGGCGGCGATGGCGGGGCGGATGCTCTCCAGCGGGCGCGTGGCGGCGGCCGCCCGGGCCTCGGGCGCCGGGCCGGCATCGGGCGGCATGGAGAGGATCCAGAAATTGAGATAGGCCTGGAACATGCCGCCCACGTCCCAGGCGGCGTCACCGATATCGGCCAGCTCCCAATCGACGATGACAAGGCGCCTTTCGTCCAGCGGCGCGGTGCGGGGCGCCAGCAGGACATTCTCCCAGCGCATGTCGGTGTGGATCAACGTGTCCCGCCGCCAGGCGCCCTGCAGCGCCGCCAGCTGTTCGCCGAGCCCTGGCGCCTCGAGCAGCATGTCCACCATCGCGGCCGCGGCCTTGCTTCGCCGGAGCGTGCGCGTGTCCGGCTCGCTATGCAGCTTGAAGATCCAAGGCGGGGTCTGGGGAAACAAAGCGGCCTGCGGCTTGCCCTCGGCGAAGCGGACCTGATGATAAGTGGCGAGCGCCGTGCCCAGCCGCGCGGCCAGAGCCGGCGGGCAGGCGCCGAGGCCCAGATGACAGGCGGCCAGCGTATCGGCGTCCCGGACCAATTCGGTGACGAGGATGCCCTGCGCCGGATCGAACAGGTGGAAATTGGGCAGCAGGTCCCGCAAGGCGGCGAGCCGGTCGTCGCCATAGACGCCGCGATAGACCTCCGCCTCCCGCGCCACCGTCTCCGCGGTCATCGCTTCGGTTTCCATCGCCTGCTTGACGAAATAGCAGGGGCCGTTGCGCTGCTTCACCAGCACGTAGCGATTGCGGCTGCGGCTCATCGCGAGCGCGAGGCCGCCGTCGACCACCGCTTCCTCGGTCAGCAGGCGCTCGCCGACAAGATAGCGGACCAGGTTCCTGAAGATGGTCTCCACGGCGCCGGCGCCCGCCTAAGACACGAGGAGCGCGCCGCGTCGGCACGCTCCGTCAGCCGGTCCGGATGCAACTCGCCTGCCCATCGGCGCCCCCCAGAAAAGGCGGAGGGCCGGGACACCTTGCGGTGTCCCGGCCCAGCCGTTCGACCTAGACCGTGCAGGCCAGGGTCCACATCACATTCTTGCAGTCCGCATTTTCGGCGGGCGTCACCGCGAAGGTGCAGCCGGCCGTCCAGAGGACATCCTTGCAGTCGGCCGCATTGCCTTCCTGGCCTTCCGCCGGAGCCGCCATCAGGGTGCAGGCCAGGGTGGTGAGCACGTCGCCGCACTGCTCGCCCTTGCCGAGTGCCTTGAAGGTGCAGCCCGCGGTCCACATCACGTTCTTGCAGTCCAGCTTGCCGTCGGCGGCAGGCATCCTGTCGGCCGTGAGCGTGCAGGCGAGGGTGGTCAGCACGTTGCCGCATTGCTCGGCGCCCTCGGTCTGACGCCCGAGCGTGCAGAGCGTGGTCTGCATCACCTCGACGCAGCCCGCATTGGGGTTCTGCCCGGCGAAGGTGCAGCCCGCGGTCCACATCACGTTCTTGCAGTCCACCGTGTCGGTGCCGGGCTGGCACCAGCTCGGCACATGGGTGAGCAGGGTGATGCAGAGCGGGCTGCCCTGCTCGCCCTTGGGCGCGGCTAGGGTGCAGGCCAGAGTGGTCAGCACATTGCCGCAATCGGCCCCATTCGCGGCGCCCAGAGTACAGGCGAGCGTGGTCAGAACGTTGCCGCACTCGGCGCCGCTGGCGGCACCGAGCGTGCAGGCCAGGGTCGTCAGCACTTTGCCGCATTCCGCGGCCGCGCCGACCGCCTGCGGTTGCCCGGCGAAGGTGCAGCCCGCGGTCCACATCACGTTCTTGCAGTCCGAGGCCTGCGCGAAGGTGTCCGGCAGCTCGCCGACGAGGGTGCAGAGCCGGCTGGCCAGCACCTGCCGGCAGGGCGGCGGTGGCGGGCAGATGAAGCAGTGAGTCTTCGCGGTGGGATAGCAGGGCCCGCCATAGGTGACCAAGGTCTGCGGCGCGGCGCCGCCGGGAGCCGCCTCGGCGAAGGTGCAGCCCGCGGTCCACATGACGTTCTTGCAGTCCGCCGCGGCCGGCGCTGCGAAGGTGCAGCCCGCCGTCCACATGACGTTCTTGCAGTCAGCCGCAGCTTGTTGCTGCTGCCCGGCGAAGGTGCAGCCTGCCGTCCACATGACGTTCTTGCAGTCCGCCTCGGCCTGCTGCTGCTGCCCGGCGAAGGTGCAGCCCGCCGTCCACATCACATTCTTGCAGTCCGCCGCGGCCTGTTGCTGCTGCCCGGCGAAGGTGCAGCCGGCGGTCCACATGACGTTCTTGCAGTCGGCCGCCGCCAGCTGCCGCAGCTGCGGGCCCGGCCCCGGCAGGTCCGGCACATGGGGATAGGTAACCGCAATGCAGTCCGGGGAGATCAGGGTCTGGCCGACGTCCCCACCGCAGACCAGCGAGCAGCGGATCGGATGGATGGTGACGGGCGGCATGGTACAGATGAACGGGTGGTAGGAAATACAGGGCTGATGGAAGGTCCTCCACACGACAGGACCGACCGGCCCGCAGATATAGGTGGAGAGATGATGTTGAAGTCCCCCGCCGAGATAGGCGGCTGCCGGATCGCCATTCATGACCGTCCTCCTGTTTGAATATGGAAGCAAAGTCAGTTCCGCCTCGCCCTACATGTAGAGCAAGTTACAGATAGCAAAAATATTTAAAATCGGTGCGATTCTCGCGAATCGCTATTTGTATAGATGAGAATGTGGGCAAAATTATTACGAGTCAATTCGGCTTTGTCGTGAGTCCGAAACAAAAATGATCGAAAAGAGATTAATCATAATTCAGTGGCGTCGCCGACCTGACGTGACGGAAGAATAGTAAATGTCGCTAAGCATCTGCATCTGTGCGGAATGACAGCGACGCAGCTGGCAGGCGAAGCTCGATTGCAAGGCAGTGGGACGCGGAGTCGTCGGTCAGCTTGGAATGCGCGCCGGAGAACGGACGCAGCCTCCGCCGCATCCAAGGCGATCTTGGAAGAGAATGATGAAATATTACAGACGTGTATAATAGCCTGGACGAAGATCGGACGACCGCAAGTCGTTCGCTTCACAGGGATTAAAGATAATTATGTCGTTTCGCGCCGGTCTCGCCAAACAGGCGGGCGGAGAGCGGACGCCAGGCTCCTCTCTCAGAGCCCTTCCACGCGCTCGGTCTTTGCCATGGCGATCCTGAGCGCGGCGATGATCTCCTCCAGATGCGCCTGCATGACCCGCTCGGCGCGCGCGCTGTCGCCAGCGACGATCGCCTCGGTGATGTCGACATGTTCCTGCAGCGAGCGGGCGGCGCGTCCGGCCAGCATGATGGTGCGATATTGGAAGCGGACGATCTGGGATTTGAGCGTGGCCAGCAATCGGGTCGCCGTCGCGTTGCCGGAGATGCGGTGGATTTCGGCATGATAATGGCCGTTGATCGCGGAGAAGCCGATCAGGTCGCCCTCCGCATGGGCCGCCTGCATCTGGGCGGTGAGATCCTTCAGGATCTTGCGGTCCGCATCGGTGGCGCGCTCGGCCGCTTGCCGGGCGACGAGGCCCTCCAGCACGCCGCGCGCCTGGGTGATCTCGATCGCCTCCTGGTCGGTGACCAGCCGAACGCGCGCGCCGCGATTGGGCTCGCTAATCACCAGCCCCTCCTGCTCCAGCTTGCCCAAGGCGATGCGGACATTGGCGCGGTTGGCGCCGAGAAACTCGACCAAGTCCTGCTCGACGAGGCGCTCGTTCGGCATGAAGCGGCCGGAAATGATCGCAGCGCGCAGCCGATTGACGCTTTCGTCCCGATCGGACCTTGCGAGCATTCATTCGTCTCCGATTGCAAAGGTGGGCGCCGCGCGCGGCGTTTGACTATGCCTGCAAAGAACAGCCGCGGCAACGACCGCGCGGGACGCCAAGCCGCCGGCTAATCCGCGAACGGATCGGCCGGCATGTCCTCGCTCAATTCGACCACGACGGTCTTCGTTTCGAGATAATGTTCGACGGCTTCGAAACCGTTTTCGCGGCCGAGCCCCGAAAGCTTGAAGCCGCCATAAGGCAGCATCCAGTGGATCGGCCGGTAGGTATTCACCGAGACCAGGCCCGCCTCGATCCGGTTCGCCAGGCGATGGGCGCGGCCGACGTCCGCGGTCCAGAGGCCGGCGACCAGGCCATATTGGACGTCGTTGGCCATGGCGAGAACCTCCTCCTCCGTGTCGAAGGGGATCATCGCCAGCACCGGCCCGAATATCTCCTCCTGGGCGAGCCGGGACTTGTTGTCGACGTCGGCGAAGACGGTGGGCTCCACGAAATAGCCCTTGGGAAAAGCGGCGGGGCGGTTGCCGCCTGTCATCAGCCGCGCGCCCTCCGCCTTGCCCAGGGCGACATAGGACAGGCTCTTCTCCTGCTGCTCGCGCGAGGTCTGCGGGCCGATATGGGCGGCCCGGTCGAGCGGCATGCCGACCCGGATCCGCTGCGCCCGCTCGACCATGGTCTCGACGAAGGCATCATAGGCCGGGCGCTGCACGAACAGGCGGGAGCCGAGCGAACAGGACTGGCCGGTCGAGCGGAAGGCGCCGTGCGTGGCCACGATCGCCGCTTTCTCGAGATCGGCGTCGGCGAAGACGATGTGCGGAGCCTTGCCGCCGCATTCGAAGGTACAGCGCTTCAGATTGGCGGCCGCCGCGGCCATGATCTTCTGCGCGGTGCGGTGCTCGCCGGTGAAGCTGATCTTGTCGACGCCCGGATGGGCGGCCAGAGCGGCGCCGGCGGTGGCGCCGAAACCAGGGACGATGTTGACTACGCCGACCGGGAAGCCCGCCTCCTCGATCAGCTTGCCGAGTTCCAGCGCGGTGACCGAAGTCTGCTCGGCGGGCTTCAGGACGACCGCGCAGCCCGCCGCCAGCGCCGGGCCGAGCTTCCAGCCGTAGAGCGAGAGCGGCGAATTCCAGGGCAGGATTGCCCCGACCACGCCGACCGGTTCGCGCCGCGTATAAGCGAGCGCGTCGGGCCGGTAGGGGATCTGCTTGCCCTCGATCTTGTCGGCCGCGCCCGCATAATAAGTGAGCCAGTCGGCCGCGCGCTGGACTTCGCCAGAGGTGTCGCGGATCGCCTTGCCATTGTCCCGGCTCTCCAGCTCGGCGAGACGCCCGGCGTCGCGGCGGAGGAGACCGGCCAGCTTGAGCAGCAGGCCGCCGCGTTGGGTCGGCGTCAGCGCGTGCCGCCAGGGTCCGTTCAGAGCAGCCCGCGCGGCCGAAACCGCGGCGTCGATGTCGACCGCATCGCCTTCGGGCACCGCGGCCCAGACCTCGTCGGTGGCGGGATCGAAACTTTCGAAGCTCCGGCCCGAATGCGGAGCGACCCACGCGCCGCCGATGAACAGCCGATCATATGTCCGCACGAAAAAGCCCTTGAAAGAGTTCTCCAGATTGTTAACAATAATGTTGAGGATCGTCAATCAGGGTGAAGCCGATGAGCGTCATGGAAGCCGTGGAAAGGGAAGGGGCGGCCGCCGTCCCCGACCGGAATTGGGCGGAGGTGATCCGCGACTGCCTGAAGCGCAACGACGTCCGGCTGGTCACTTACGTGCCGGACCGGGTGCTGACCCCGTTGATCGACGCGATCGAAGCGGATTCCTATTTCGAGGCTTTCTCGACGACCCGCGAGGAAGAAGCGGTCGGCATCGTCTGCGGCGCCTGGATGGGGGGTGTGAAGGGTGTCGTGTTGATGCAGACCAGCGGCTTCGCGACGTTGCCCAACGTGCTCGCCTCGCTGCCCTGCACGTACCAAATCCCGGTGCTGATGATCATTTCGGAACGCGGCACGCTCGGCGAGTTCAATCGCGGCCAGGCCCTGGTCTGCAAGACGATGCGCCCCATCCTCGGCTCCATGGGCATGGAGGGACACACGCTCACAAGCCTCGACCAGGTCGACTTCATCGCCGACCGGACGATCAAGCAGGTCTTTGGCACGCAGGACAGCGCCGCCCTCATCATCTCGCCGCTGCTGAGCCACGGCAAATTCTGAAAGGTCCGGCGATGAACGCTGAGGTCATGAACCGCTACGACGCGACCCTCCGGCTGCTGGAGCGGGTGGGCGACGACGACGCCATCGTCGGCGGCATCGGCAACACGAATTTCGATCTCTGGGCGGCTGGGCCGCGGGACCGGAACTTCTACATGCTCGGCAGCATGGGGCTCGCCGTGCCGATCGCGCTCGGCGTCGCGCTCGCCCAGCCGCAGCGGCGCGTGATCGCGCTGGAGGGCGACGGCTCGATCCTGATGCAGCTCGGCGCTTTCGCCACGGTCGCCAAGCTTGGCCAGAAGAATCTCGGCACGCTGATCATGGACAATGGCTGCTACCAGATCACCGGTTCGCAGCCGACGGCGAGCGCCGAGGGAACGGACCTCGAGGCGGTGGCGCGGGCCTGCGGGCTCGAGCATACGGCGACCGTCGCCAGCGCGGCTGCGCTGGATGCGGCGCTGGACCGGTTCTGGCCGCTGCAGGCGCCCTGGGTGATCGTGATCAAGATCGACAGCGAGCCGCCGCGCGGCACCACCGAGCGCGACCCGCAGAGAATCCGCATGCGCTTCATGGACGCGCTCAAGCTTGACTGACGGCGCGCCCGTGCGCCTCAGGACGGTCTTCGGCCGCTATCCCCATATCGCGCCGCTCCGCGAGGGGCGGCTGACCGATCCACGCGTGGCGTTCGATTTCGTCGAGGTCGAGCCGGTGCCGAGCGCCTTCGCGCCGATGGTGCGGCGGCTGGAATATGATCTTTGCGAGATGGCGATTGTCTCCGCGCTGCAGGCCTTCGCTTATGGCAAGCCTTTGGTCCTGCTGCCCGCGGTGGTCGCCTCGCGCCTGCAGCGCGGCTGTCTGATCCGCCATCGCGACCGTCCGGTCGGACCGCGCGACCTGATCGGCGCGCGGGTGGGGGTGCGCTCCTTTACCCAGACGACCGGCATGTGGGTCCGGGCTGCCTTGTTCGAGGATCACAGCATCGAGGCGGGGCAGAGCATCTGGTGCGTGCGGGAAGGCGCGCATCTCGACGAATATGTGCCGCCTCCCTTCGTGACCTGGGACCGGAGCGGGAAGAGTCTGCCGGATCGGCTGCGCGACGGCGAGTTGGCCGCGGCGATCATGGGCGCCGATCTGCCGAAAGATCCGGAATTCGTGCCGGTGCTCGCCGATCATGCAGCGGCGGACCGGGCTTGGCACGAGCGTCATGGCTGGGTGCCGATCAACCATATGGCGGTCGTCCGCGCCGACGTGGCGGCGGTGGAGCCCGAGGCGGTGAGGGCGGCTTGGCGCCTGCTTCGGGAGGCGGCGGACGGCGCTTATGGCACGATGTTCGGCACATCGGCGCTGCGCGAGCCGCTGCTTTTCATTGAGGAGGAGGCGCGGCGGCAGGGGCTGCTGCCCCGCCCGGTCGACGTAGACGAACTGCTCGAGCCCGCCTGGCGGCTGTTGGGGGAATGAGGAGATGGGCAGGCTGAACCTGACCCTCGCCTGCGCCGATTACGACCGCACCCGTGCGCTCGCCGACGGCCGCGTCCAGGCCGAGGGGATCGACCTCAACGTCCTGAACCTGGAGGTGGAGGAGATCTTCTTCCGCATGCTCCGCTCGCGCGAGTTCGACGCGGCGGAGATGTCGCTCTCCTCCTATTGCATGACGCTGGGGCGCGAGGAGGCGCCGTTCGTCGCGTTGCCGGTGTTTCCTTCCCGTTTCTTCCGACACAGCTGCATCTTCGTTTCGACGGCGAGCGGGATCGAGAGGCCCGAACAGTTGGCGGGCAAAAGGATCGGCGTGCCCGAATATCAGATGACGGCGCCGGTTTGGATCAGGGGCATTCTCGCGGACGAACATGGCGTCGACCCGGCCTCGCCCGCTTATTTCAGCGGCGGGCTGGAGGAGCCGGGCCGGATCGAGAAATTGGCGCTCGACCTGCCGGACGGGATCAGCGTGACGCCGATCGGCCCCGCGCAGACACTCTCGCGGATGCTGCGCGACGGCGACCTGGACGCGCTTCATTCGGCCCGCGCGCCGAGCAGCTTCTATACCGACCCTGACCGGGTGCGGCGCCTCTTCCCCGAGCCCGTCGCCGTCGAGCGCGACTATTTCCGGCGCACCGGTATCTTCCCGATCATGCATGTCGTGGTGCTTCGCCGCGACGTCTACGAGCGCCATCGCTGGGCCGCCCTGTCGCTGTGCAAGGCCTTCGCCGCCGCGCAGCGCCTCGCTTATCAAGCGCTCAACGTCACCGCGGCGCTGGCGACGATGCTGCCCTGGCAGATCGCCGCCGTGGAGGAGGCGAGGGCGCTGATGGGCGCGGACTGGTGGCCCTACGGGCTCGAACGCAATCGGGACGTGCTCGCGACCTTCCTGCGCTACCATCATGCGCAGGGCCTCTCGAAGCATTTGCTCGCGCCGGAGGAATTGTTCGCGCCGGAGACGCTGGAGAGCTTCCGGATCTAAGCCTTATTCGGCGGCCGCGGCGATCCCGTTCTCGTCCCACGGCACCGGTGTCGCCACCGGCTGGCCGGAGAAGTGCAGGCTCAGGTTACGCAGCATCAATTCCTCGATCGCGGCGCGCGCCTCGACCGCAGCGCCCGCCATGTGTGGGGTCAGGATCAGATTGTCGGTGATGCCTCGCAGCGCCTCGGGCAGGTGGGGCTCGCCCTCGAACACGTCGAGCGCGGCGCCTGCGATCTTCTTCTCCCTGAGCGCTTCGGCGAGCGCGTCGGTCGGCACGATCGAGCCGCGCGCGATGTTGATCAGGTAGCCACTGGGCCCGAGCGCCTCGAGGACGCCGGCGTCCACTAGATGCATCGTATCCGCGCCGCCGGGCGCGGCGACGATCAGGAAGTCGGAGCGGCGCGCCAGCTCGGTGACATTGGGGACATAGGTGTAGGGGACGTCGTCGCGCGGGTTGCGGTTGTGATAGGCGACTTCGAGGTTCAGGCCCGACAGCCGCTGGGCGATCAGCAGGCCGATGCGGCCCAGTCCGAGGATGCCGAGCCTCTTGCCGACGACCAGGGGTCGCGCCTTGCGGGACGTCTCCCAATCGTCGCGCCGGGCTGCGGCATCGCCGTAAACGAGGCCGCGGGCAACGCCGAACATGAGCGCGATCGCATGGTCCGCCACCGAGGTCGCGTTGGTACCCGGGCCGTGGGTGACCATCACGCCGCGGGAGCGCGCGGCGGCGACGTCGATCTTGTCGAAGCCCGCGGCCATGGTGCAGACGATCTCCAGGTTCGGCAGCCCCATGATCATCTCGCGCGTCGCGCCGGCCGTGCCGCCGCGGGTGATGATCGCGCGATAGCGCTCCGCGTCCGCCGGCGGTGTCGTGCGCAGGGCCGGATCCGCATAATCGTGCAGCACATAGCCGGCCGCGATGAGGCCCGCGCGCTGAGTTTCCGGAATGTTGGCGAGGCACAGAACGTCTATCGGCATCTGGGGAAGGTCCTTTTTGTTCTCGTTGAATGTCCGGTTCCGCGCGTCAGTCGAACCGGGCGAAGTCTTCGGGGCGATATTCGGTGCCGAGGCCGGGCGCGTCGGACAGGCGGATCTTGCCGTTCACCGGGATTGGCATGCCGGGCACCCGCACCACCTCCTCCAGCGGCACGCCGGCGGGGGTGCGCAGATTGAATTCGGCGAGCGTCGCCTCAGGCATGGCGAGCGAGAAATGCTGTCCCTCGGGCCGTCCCGCGCCGACATGGATCAGGGTCTGCAGGCCGGCCGCCTCGGCCAGCGCGTAGATTTTGAGCACCTCGGACAGGCCGCCGGTCCAGCTGATGTCCGGCTGGACGATGTCGATGGCGCGGCGGTTGATCAGCTCGCGGAAGGCGTGACGGCCGCGATGGGTCTCGCCCGTCGCCAGCGGCACCGTGGGTACCGCATTTTTCAGCTGGGCGTGCCCCTCATGGTCCCACGGCATGAGCGGCTCTTCCAGCCAGGCGAGGTTGTAGGGCCGGAGGCGCTCGGCGACGCGGATCGCATATTCGACATTATAGCCCATAACGACATTGACCATCAGGTCGGCGTCCGGCCCGACCTTCTCGCGGGTCTGGGCGACATAATCCTCAAGCCGGTTGATCCCGGCCGTGCCGTCGGTGAGCTGGATGAAATTGCCGATCTTGAAGCGGGTGAAACCGAGTTCCATCGCCCAGTCGATGTCGCTGGTGGTGACGTAGCAGTCGAGCTCCGGCCTGCTCGGGCCGCCGAGCAGGGTGTAGACGGGGACGCCGAGCAATTTCCCCTTGAGGTCCCAGAGCGCGATGTCGACCGGCGCCTGCGCCATGCTGACCAGGCCAGCATGGCCGAGCCGTTGGAAAGAGCGCCACATCAGATCGTTCAGATGCTCGATCGCCAGGCAGTCCCGCCCGATCAGCAAGGGCGCGATGTGCCGCTCGATGATCGGCTGGGTATATTCGCCCCAGTGCGAGTTGCCGATGCCCCAGCTGCCGTCCTCGGCGGTGACCCGGACGAACATCGTCTTGGTGAAGAAGGCCTCGCCCGGATTGGGAACGAAGGCGTCGGTCAGGATGTCGGGGTAGCGGTGGATCGGATGAGGGTTGTTGCGTTTCCGCCCGGGCTTGCCGCCGGCGGACATGATCGGCCCCCGCGGCGGAGTCTTGGGTGCCGGAAACTCGCGAACGAGCTTCAGGCATTCGATGGATTTGATCTTCATGGCCCGCCCCCTTCGATCCGGTCAGGCGGCTTCGGCCGGGGCGGGGGCGCGCGGCGGGGCCACGCGGCTCTCGGCGATGGAGAAGCTCTTCACCGTGACCCGCTCCATGTAGCGGCGCCGGCCCTGATAATCGTTGAGCGCGTAGTGCCAGACCTGGCTGTTGTCGAAGATCGCGATCGTGCCGGGCGTCCAGCGGATCCGGGTCTGGAATTCCGGCCGCTGGCCGTGCTGGAACAGGAACTTCAGCAGGGGCTCGCTCTCCTGCTCGGTCCAACCGTCGAAGCGCTGCGTGTAGCCGGCGGTGATGTAGAGCGACTTGCGGCCGGTGATCGGATTGCGAATCACCACCGGATGGGTGACGGGCGGCAGCACGGTCCGGCCCTGCAGGCGGACGTTGCGGGCGACCACCCGGTCGTTGCTGTGCACGGCGTCGAGCGAGTCGAGCGTCTCCTTCAGCCCGTCCGACAGGGCGTCATAGGCGGCGGCCATGGAGGAGAAGAGCGTGTCGCCGCCCCGCTCCGGAATCTCGCGCGCGACGAGCAGGGTCGTGGTCGGCGGGTCCGCCTGGTAGGTCTGGTCGATATGCCAGGCATTGCCGATGTTGACGAACTCGTCCTCGTTCTTGCTGACTCCGTTCATGAACGGATAACCGTGGATGCAGGTGCTGGTATCGACCCGGTTCTGCGGCGTGCCGAAGCCGACCGCGAGCTCGGCATGTTGCGCGGGCGTCGGATCCTGATCCTTGATCACGATCACGCCATGTTCGGCGAGCGCGCGGCGCAGCGCCTGGTGCAACTCGGGTGTCTGCCGGGCGAGATCGCAATTGCGGATCTCGGCGCCAATGAAATCGGTGATCTTCACCACCTCGATGTCGGACTCTGCCATCTGGAACCCTTTTCGATGAAAGCCTCGGGTTGTCCCGCCGCGCCGGGGAGGGCCGGCGCGGGGGACCTCAATGCGCGAGCATCTCCGCGTCCACGGCGCGAATGCGCTGCTTCAGATGCTCGGCGAAATTGTCGGGAATGCGCAGCTTGTCCTCGGGCTCCAGCCAGAGCCGGTAGAGCAGGCGCCGGCGCTCCGGCGAATTCTCGAAGCGCCGGCGGCCGTGCAGGATGGTGCGGTTGTTCCACAGCAGCATCTCGCCCGGCTCGAGCAGGAACTCGGCCTCGTTGGCGACCGCGCGCTCCATGAAATAGTCCATCGCCTCGGCGAGCACCGGCGGGATCTCCTCGCCGCGCTTCTCGGCGGCGAGGCGCATCGCCCGGAACTGGACGTAGACGCAGACATGGCCATCCAGATAGCCGAAGACCGGCGCCTTCTCCTCGGTCATCACCTCGTCCTGGCCGATCGCCTGCCAATAGCCCTCATAGAGACTGTCGAGCAGATCGGGCCGGTGCCGGACGAAATCGTTGTGGATGGCGAGCGCGCTGCTGATCACGCTCTCGCCGCCGCTCTCGGCGCGCTGCGCACACATCAGGCCGACGATCTCGTTGGTATCGGTATGATAGCCGGCCGCGGTCGAGGTGCGATAACCGCGGCCCTTGAGGCGGGTGTCGTAGGGATTGTCCTTGTTGGTCTCCTCCTCGACATGGGTGAGGAGGTCGCGGTGATAATTCTGGATCACCGGCGATCCGAGATGGGTGCCGAAGCCCCAGTAGAGCCGCTTGTAATCCTCGGCGCTGAACCTTTCCTCGGGCATGCCGGAGAGGACGATCGCCCCTTCGCCGCTGCGCAGCTTCTTCCTGGTCTCGACGGCGAGCGCCCGGACCACGGGATGATCGAAATCCGCCCGCGTGATCTCCAGCGGCTCCAGGTGGCGGGAGGCGTCGACGAGGCCGGCGATCACGTCCACCTCCTCCGCGCTCAAGGTGCGGAGAAAGCTCTCCTTCGGCGCGTTCACCCAGGCGTCGGGCGTGTCGATGATCTCGCGATAGACGGCGGTCATGCCAGTTCTCCTCAAACCAGTCTCATGTCTTTGACGCGCATCAGCGGCACGTCGCGCTGTGTCGGCTGGAACCGGACGCCCGGCCGCATCATGTAGACGACCACGCTGTTCCACAGCGGGATGATCTGCAGATCCTCGTGGATCATGCGGGCGCAGGCGCGCAAAGCGGCGGCGCGACTCGCATCGTCGGTCGCCATGACGGCGGCGTCGATCAGGCGGTCGAACTCCGGCTTGCGGTACCAGCTGTTGTTGGGCCGCGTCCCGTAGCTGAAGCGCATGGCCTCAACCGGGTCGCTGTAATTGGCGAGGATGCCGCTCCCCAGCGCGACCATCACCGCGTTCGGATCGCGCGCATATTGGCGGTTGAACGAAATGGCGTGGGACGAATCCAGCGCGCTCGTATTGACCGTGATGCCGACGTGGCGAAGGAAGAAGGTGACCGCCTCGGCGGTCTCGCGGCCGCCATAATAATTGTTCGCGAAATAGACGAGCGGCATCGAGAAGCCGTTGCCGTAGCCCGCTTCCCGGAGCAGCCGGCGCGAGCGCTCCGGATCGAAGGGATAGGGCCGGATCGTCGGATCGTAGCCGGCCTCGAGCGGCGAGAAGACCGCGAAATGCTTGGGCACGCCGCCGAACAGGCCGTTGACGATCGCATCCGAGTCGATCGCATGGGCGATGGCGAGGCGCACCCGGCGGTCCTGCCAGGGCGTGTTGGGGTTGGTGAGTTGGAAGCGGACCGTGAAGGTCGGGTGCACGTCCGCGCGCGCCTGTTCGAAGCCGAGTCCGGCGAGCACCGGCACCATCGGATAGGGCACCGCCATGATCAGGTCCGCCTCGCCCGAGCGCAGCATCGCGATCCGCGTCATGTCCTCGAGCACGAAGAGCAGGCGCGCCTTGCGGATCGGCGGCGGCTCGCCCCAATAATCCTCGAAGGCGTCGAGATCGAGATATTCGGCGTCGCGATATTCGGTCATCCGGTAGGGGCCGGTGCCGTTGGGCCGGGCGCTGAACTCGGCATCGCCGACGCGGTCGAAATAGGCCTTGGAATAAAGATAGCAGCCGCGGGTGCGCAGGTAGGTGCCGCCCGAGCGGCGGAAGTGGAAGCGCGCCGTGCTGTCGTTGAGCACTTCGACGCGCTGAAGATCGTAGCAGCGGCTGCGATAGGAGGGCAGGCCCTCATATTGCCGCTCGTGGCTGAACTTGATGTCGTGCGCCGTGACCCGGTCGCCGCTGTGGAAGCGCACGCCGGGGCGGACATGATAATCCAAGGTCCGCATGTCGGGCGAGATCGTCCAGCTGCACACGCCGGGACGAATGTTGCCGCTGGGATCGTTCTCAATCAGCGTCTCGATGAAATTCTCGACCGTCGGCCGCAGCACGTTCACGCCGGCGCCGACCTTGCTCACGTCGAGCGTCGCCGGATTCTGGCTGACGGCGATGCGGACACGGTCGTTGGCCTCGCGGCGCAGACCGGCGAAACTGCTGCCGATGGCAAGCGCTCCAGCCACGCCGCCGCCGCCCAGGATCAAGGCCCGGCGGGTGAATCGGCGTTGTCTGTAGCTGCTCAATCTATCCTCTCGATTTTTGTGTGCAGTGGTATACATTGACGTCGGACGGCGCAAGTCCCGGCGCGAGATTCGGTCGGCCCGTCCAATGAGAGTTTCTTGTAAAGCACTGGATTGTAAGGACAATATCAGGCGTCATTTTCGCCTCCGAAATTTTTGGACCGGGTCTTGCCTCGCTCATCCAAATTGTGCACAAGAGTATACACAAAATAAATGACAACTCGGGGAGGAAGCGATGTTGACCACTTTTCGTGCGTCGGTGCGTGGCCGGCTCTGTCGCGCGGCCTGGATGGGAACCGTTGGATTCGCGGCGCTGGCGGCGGGAGCGACTCCCGCTTTCGCCCAGGCTGACCCGCAACCCGCCGACCCGCAGGCAGCCGAGCAGGCGCAGGCGGAGGAAGCGCCCGCAGCAGCCCCGCCGGCAACGCAGGATTCGGACGACGCCGCCAACATCATCGTCACCGGGACGCGCGTCCGTTCGCCTTTCCTCGCGCCGACTCCGACCCTTTCGGTTGGGGCCGAGGAGATCCAGGATCGTGGCGCCTCCTCCATCGTGACGCTCCTCCAGGAATCGCCCGCCATCAATACCAGTCGCAGTAACGCGGCCTCGAACGGCGTGCGCACGCAGACCGCCGGCGCGAACTTCGTCGACCTGCGCGGCCTCGGGCCGGCGCGCACCCTGGTGCTGGTCGACGGCCGGCGCTTCGTGCCGATGATGCCGTCCTCGTCGGCGCCGGGCCAGCCGCTGCAGGTGGACATCAACCTGCTTCCGACCATGATGGTCGAGCGGATGGATATCGTGACCGGCGGCGCCTCGGCGCAATGGGGTTCGGACGCGATCGCGGGCGTCGTCAACCTGATCCTCCGGCACCGCTACGAGGGCATTCAGGGCGAGATGCAATATGGCGTCTCGCAATATGGCGACCGCCAAGAATATCGCCTCGGCGGCCTGGCCGGCTTCTCCTTCGCTGGCGGCCGCGGCAATGTCGTCGTCTCGGGCGACTATATCCGCAGCGACGGGCTGGAGAACCGCTCGCGTGACTGGTCGCGGGACCTCTGCTACCTATTCAATGACCCGGCCTCGACCGCCGCCAACCAGCTGCCGCAGCAGCGGATCGCCTGCGACGCCCAGTCGGGCAACCGCACCGCCGGCGGCCTCATCGTGAGCGCGACCGGAGGCACCACGGCGCAGCGGGCCGGCCTCGTCGGCATGCAGTTCGACTCCGCGACCGCGGTCTCGGCCTTCGTGCGGGGCGACTTCAACCCGTTCCGCCAGACCGTCACCGGCACCACCACGACGCAGACCTTCCAGGCGCTGCAGTCGGGCGGGCAGAACATCAACCAGGAGCGCGTGAACCTGCTGCTCGATCTCGAGCGGACGGTGCTGTTCGGCCATGCCAATTACGAGCTGACCGACAATATCAAGGTCTCGGTCGACGCTTCCTACGGCCGCTCGCGCGGCACCAACCGCACCCGCCCGGTGCGCGACCAGAACGGCGTCTACAACCCGCTGACCGGCGCGGGCACGGCGGTGCGCATCTATGCGGACAACCCGTTCATCCCGGCGGCGTTGCGTCCCTTCATCCCGGCCCCGGCCGGACCGCCCAGCCTGACGCCGCCGACGACGGGCCAGTCCTTCCAGATGACCCGGGACAATTACGATTTCCCGCAGCCCACCACCGTGATCGTGGACGAGGCCTATACCTACGCCCTGACCTTCAACGGCGATTTCGGCGGCGGCTGGGAGTGGGATGCTTCCTATTCCCATGGCCAGAACACCTATAACCGCGCCACCCACAACACCCGCGACCGCGCCGCCTACGCGCGCGCCGTCGACGCGGTGATCAACCCCGCCAACGGCCAGATTGTCTGCCGGTCCACCCTAGTCGATCCGGCCAATGGCTGCGTCCCGCTGAACCTGTTTGGCCAGGGCACGCCGTCGGCGGCGGCGATCGACTATGTGACCTTCACCAGCCGGACCAGCCTCGCTTATGTGCAGGACGCCGCGCAGGTGAACTTGCGCGGCTCGCCCTTCTCGACCTGGGCGGGAGAGGTGGCGATTGCCTCCGGCCTCGAATGGCGGCACGAAAGCGCGAATTCGACGGTCGACGACCGGGCCGCCACCGGCGTCACCGATTCCGACGTCGGCCAGGCCTTCACCGGCTCGTTCAGCGTGTTCGAGGGCTATGCCGAGGCGACCGTCCCGCTGGCCACCGATCTGCCCTTCGCCCGCCGACTCGCGCTGAACGGCGCGGTCCGCCATGCCCAATATTCGGGCGACGCCGAGGCGTCGGGCGGCCAGACGACGTGGAAGATCGGCGGCACCTGGGAGCCGGTCGACGGCCTGTTATTCCGCATCACCCGCTCGCTGGACATCCGCTCGCCGAGCCTGTTCGAGCTCAAGGTGCCCCCGGTCGTCTCGCAGCAGAACCTGATCTTCGGCGGCGTACAATATACCGGCCTGCGCATCGCCAATCAGGGCAATATCAACCTGGTGCCGGAGCGGTCGAACATGCTGACCTTCGGCGGCAGTTTCTCACCGCGCTTCCTGCCCGGGCTCAATATCTCGATCGACTATTTCGACATCAACGTCGAGGACGTGATCACCACGATCGGCGCGGCCGAGATCGCCCGCAACTGCGACGCCGGGGTCACCAGCTTCTGCAGCCTGCTGGTGTTCAACGACCAGGGAGGCCTGGCGGGGATCAACGACCAGTTCATCAACGCGGCGTCGAACAAGACCAGCGGCATCGATTTCGCCCTGAACTACCGGACGCCCCTGTTCCGCGGCGAGCTCTCGCTGCGCGCCAACGCGACCTATGTGCGCGATTTCACGCTCATCACGGCGAGCAACCCGCCGGCCGTCTTCCAATATGCGGGCATGGTCGGCAACACGGCGCCCTTTGCGACGCCGAAATGGCGCGGCCTCGCCCAGCTCATCTATCGGCAGGAGCCGTGGAGCGTGGGCATTCTCGCCCGCTATGTCGGCTCCGGCCGGATCGACACCGGCCTCAGCGAGGTCGGCACCGCGACCGCGGCCCCGCAGATCAGCCCGGAGGACAACAAGATCGGGTCCTACGTGGTGTTCAATCTGTCGGGCACGTTCGACATTCTCGACAACGACCGCGCGCAGCTCTTCTGGAACATCGAGAACGTATTCAACCGTGACCCGCCGCTGGTCCCGAACACCTCGTCGAACCTGCAGACGAACGGCGCGCTCTACGACGTGGTCGGCCGCTATTTCCGGCTCGGCTTCCGGTTCGAATTCTGAATAGGATCGGGCCGGCGGACTGACGAGTCGCCGGCCCCGGCCCAGCGCAACGGGGCCAGGGAAGGGAAGAGAAGAAACAATGGCGACCAACGTGCCGGCCGGGGAACCCGCGTCGCCGCCCGGCCGCCCCCGCACCGGGGGGAAGCTGCGCTCGCTGCCCTGGCTCGCGATCATCCTGCTGGCGCCGGTCATCCTCTGCGGGATCCTCGGGCCGCTTCTCTACCTGCACGATCCGACGATCATCGACCTCCTCCACCCGCAGCGGCCGCCGGTCTGGCTCGACGGCGGCAACTGGGCCTATCCGCTCGGCACGGACCAATTCGGGCGCGATCTGGTCAGCCGGCTGATCGAGGGCGCGCGTGTCTCGCTGATCATTGCCATCGGCGGGGTCATGATCGCGGCGGTGATCGGCATCACCCTCGGCATGGTCTCGGGCTATTTCGGCGGCTGGACGGACTCGATCGTCAGCCAGGTCGTCGACGTGAAGATGTCGCTGCCCGCGAATTTGCTGATCGTGCTGATCGGCGCGGCGATCGGCGGTGGCCTCGTCACCATCGTCGTGTGCATCGTCCTGCTTTTTTGGGCCGATTATGCGCGCGTGATCCGCGCCGAGACGCTGTCGCTCAGGGAGCGCGGCTATGTGCAGCTGGCGAAGGTCGCCAACGCCAGTCACTTCCGGATCCTCAGGCGGCACATCTTGCCCAATCTCTTCGGCACCTGCATCGTTCTGATCACGCTGCAGATCGGCCGCGCCATCCTGATCGAGGCGGGGATCAGCTTCATCGGCCTCGGCATCCAGCCGCCGGACACCGCCTGGGGCCTCATGGTCTATGAAGGGCGCGCCTATCTCGCGACGGCCTGGTGGCTGCCCACCTTCTCCGGCCTCGCCATCACCATGACCGTGCTCGGCACCAATCTGTTCGGCGACTGGCTGCGCGACGTGCTCGACACCCGGCAAAGCTCGCTCTGACGGCCGCCTATGTGGAGATATTTCCTCAAGCGCCTGCGCCGCTCGCTGATCACCCTGATCGCGATCTCGATGGTCATCTTCGTGGTCGCGCGGCTCACCGGGGATCCGATCTCGCATTTCGCGTCGGAGGATGCGAGCGAGGCGGAGATCGCGCAGGTGCGGGAGCGGCTCGGACTCGATAAGCCGATCTACACCCAATATGCCATCTATGTCGGGCAGGCGCTGCAGGGCGATTTCGGCACCTCCCTGCGCTACGACCGGCCGGCCTTCGAGATGGTGCTCGAGCGGCTGCCCGCCACCGTGCAGCTCGCGCTCACCGCCTTCCTCATCTCCACCATTTTCGGAATCCTGATGGGGGTGGTGGCCGCGCTCAAGCGAGGGACCTGGATCGACGGGATGCTGCGGCTCGTCGCCGTGCTTGGCCAATCGGCGCCAAGCTTCTGGATCGGCATCCTTGCCATCCTGATCTTCGGCGTTCATCTGCAATGGCTGCCGACCAGCGGGCGGCTCGGGCCGGAATATCTGATCCTGCCCGCGCTCACCCTCGCGCTCTTCTCGCTCGCCTCGGTGATGCGCCTGACCCGTTCCGCCATGCTGGAAACGCAAAGCCAGGAATATGTGAAGTTCCTCCGCGCCAAGGGGTTGCCGGAATCCCAGATCATCTGGAAGCATATGCTGCGCAACGCGCTGGTCCCGGTCTTCGCCGTGCTCGGCATCCAGCTCGGCCATCTGGTCGGCGGCGCGGTGATTATAGAGGTGGTGTTCAACTGGCCGGGTGTCGGCCGCCTGATGATCGAGGCGCTGCTGAACAGCGACCTGCCGCTGATCCAGGCCGGGGTGATGCTGATCGCGACCTCGGTGGTGCTGGTGAACGTCCTCGTCGATCTGTCCTACAGCGTGATCGATCCCAGGATCCGGTACGAATGAGCGCGGCGGCGGCAGAGGCGGTGATCCGGGTCGAGGATCTGCGCGTCGCGCTGCGCCGCAAGCGCGACGGCTCTACCGTGCGCGCGGTCAACGGGGTCAGCTTCGCGGTCGAGAAGGGGCGGACGCTCGGCATCGTCGGCGAATCCGGCTGCGGCAAATCCACCACGGCCATGGCGCTAGTGCGCCTTTTGCCGAAGAATGCCGATGTGGGTGGCGCCGTCCATTTCGACGGCCGCGACCTCGCCCATGAAAGTCCGGCGGCCTTGCGGGCCATTCGCGGGCGCCGGATCGGCATGATCTTCCAGGATCCGATGGTGGCGCTCGACCCCCTGTTCACGGTCGGCGACCAATTGGCCGAGCCGCTGCGCGAGCATCTCGATCTGGACGGGGAGGAATTGCACGCGCGGCAGATCGAGTTGCTGCAGGCGGTCGGGATCTCCTCGCCCGAAGCCCGGCTCAAGCAATATCCGCATCAGATGAGCGGCGGCATGCTGCAGCGGATCGTCGGCGCGATCGCCATTTCCTGCAATCCGGACCTGCTGATCGCCGACGAGCCGACCACCGCGCTCGATCCGACCGCCCAGGCCGCCTATCTGGAGCTGCTGGAGCGGCTGAGCGATACCTACGGCCTCGCCCTGATCGTGGTGACTCACGACATGGGCGTGGTCAGCCGGATCTGCGACGACGTGATGGTCATGTATGCGGGCCAGGCGGCGGAATATGGCCCGGTCCGCGCAATCTTCGATACGCCGCGCCATCCCTACACCCAGGCCCTGCTCGCCTCGATCCCGCACGGCGTCGAACATGGCGGGATGCTGCCGACGATCGAGGGCCAGCCGCCCGATCTCACCGCCTTGCCGCCCGGCTGTCCGTTCGCGCCGCGCTGCCCGAAGGTGGTGGAGCGTTGCGTGACCGAGGCGCCGCCCGCGGTTGAGTTGCCGGGCGGCCAGCGCGCTTATTGCTGGCGGGCGGACGAGGCATGAGCGTGCCGATCCTCGAGGTCAGCGACCTCAAGAAACATTATCCGGCCGCCGCGCCGCTCTTCCATCGCGGCGAGCGCCCGGTCGTGCGCGCCGTCGACGGAGTCAGCTTCGCGATTCCCGAAGGCGAGACGTTCGGCCTGATCGGCGAATCCGGCTGCGGCAAGACGACGACGGTGCGGATGCTGCTCGGGCTGGAGAAGGTTACGTCCGGCACGATCCGCTTCGCCGGCGAGGCGATGCAGGACGCCAGGCCCGCAGGCTGGCGTCGCTACCGCTCGATGGTCCAGGCCGTTTTCCAGGATCCGTATAGTTCGCTGAGTCCGCGGATGCGTATCCGCGAGATTATCGCCGAACCTCTGATCACCGCCGGCAAGCTGAGCAAGGCGGAGATCCGGGACCGGGTCAGCGAGCTGCTGGAGATTGTCGGTCTGCCCGCCGATGCCGGCGACCGCCTGCCCCACGAATTTTCCGGCGGCCAGCGCCAACGCGTCGCCATCGCCCGCGGCCTTTCGCCGCAGCCGCGCCTGCTGATCCTCGACGAGCCCGTCTCCGCGCTCGACGTCTCGATCCGCGCCCAGATCCTGAACCTGCTGCAGTCGCTGCAGGAAAGGTTCGGCCTGTCCTATCTGCTCATCTCCCACGATCTCGACATCGTCGCCCATATGTGCCGCAACATCGCGGTCATGTATCTCGGCCGGATCGCCGAGACGGGGACGGTCGCGCAGATCCGGAACGATCCGCAGCATCCCTATACGAAGGCGCTTTTCTCCGCGGTGCTGCCGCCGCATCCGGACAAGATCACGCCGCGCATCCGTCTTACCGGGCCGCAGCCCTCGCCGCTCAACCCGCCCTCCGGCTGTCGCTTCCGCACCCGCTGTCCCGTCGCGCAGCCGGTCTGCGCGGAAACGGAGCCGCAGCTCGCGCTCACCACGGCCGGCAGCCGCGCCGCCTGCCTCTTCGCCCCCCGCGCCCAGGATCAGGAAGACGCCGCATGAAGATCACCGATCTCGAAACGCTGCATGTCGACGGCGGCTTCTCGACCTTCTCCTATCTGAAGCTCTCGACCGACGCGGGCCTGACCGGCTGGTCGGAGTTCAGCCGGCACGAGACCGTGGACGGCGTGATCCATTCGCTGCGCAACCAGCTGGTCGGCAGCGACCCGACCAACGTCGCCGCGCTCGACGCTCTCTTCCAGTCGATCAACCGGCGCGGGCCGGGCGGCATCTTCCCGCGCGCGGCGGGCGCGGTGATGAACGCCTGCCTCGACATCAAGGGCAAGGAAGCGGGCTTGCCGGTCTACGAATTGCTCGGCGGCGCGATCCGCGACGCCATCCCGGTCTACTGGTCGCATCTCGGCCTGTTCCGCGCGCATTACAGCCAGTTCTACGACGGCAAGGCCATCGACCGGCCGGCGGTGCGCAGCTTGGACGATCTGCAGGACACGGTCCGCGAGGCCGTCGCGTCCGGCTACAAGGCGATCAAGAGCAACATCATCCGTTTCGACGCCACGCGCCGGACGACGCATCTGCGCGGGCTGAACCGGCCGCTGCGTCCCGGCTATCCGGAGCTGAACGCCTCGCCGGCCCAGATCGCCGCCTTCGCCGACCAGCTCGCCGCGATGCGCGAGGCGGGGCCGGAGCTCGAGATCATGTTCGATCTCAATTACCATTTCCGGCCGGAGGGCATGCGCCGCTTCGCCCGCGCCGCCGAGCCCTATGCGCTCGGCTGGCTGGAGGTGGACCTGCCCGACGCCGCCGCGCTCGCTGCCATCCGCCAGGCGACGGCCACGCCGATCGGCTCGCTCGAGCAGATCATGGGCGCGCGGGGGCTGCGACCGTTCCTGGATGCGGAGGCGGTGGACGTCGCCATCGTCGACCCGCAATGGGTCGGCATATTCGAGGCGGTGAAGATGGCGCGCATCGCCGACGTCTACGACGTGAACGTCGCCGCCCATTGCTCGGGCGGCCCGCTCGGCGCCCGCATCGCCGCCCATTATTGCGCCGCCATCCCGAACCTGCGGATCATGGAGCATGAGGGCGATATGCTGCCCTGGGCGCACGACCTGCTGACCGTGCGCAACCATGTCGAGGACGGCCTCTTCCATCTGCCGTTCGGCCCCGGCTGGGGCGCGGACGTGGACGAGGACGTCGCCCGGGCTCACCCCGCCAAGAGCAAGCCCGACATCCGCTAGCCTCAGTCGACCACCTTCGTCGCCAGCACGTGCTTGAGCGGCTCGCCGGCGCGGAAGCGTTCGAGATTGGCGAGCACCGCCTGGGCCTGGCGGCGGGCAGAAGTCGGATCGCCGCCGCCCGCGCGGTGCGGGGTGATGATCAGATTGGGCGCGTCCCAGATGCTGTGCTCGGGCGGGAGCGGCTCCGGGTCGATCACGTCGAGGCCGGCGCCGAGGATGGTGCCGTCGCGTAGCGCCGCCTCGATCGCGTCGGTCTGGATGATCGGCCCGCGGCCGATATTGACGACGAAGCCGTCGGGCTGGAGCGCCGCCAGCTCCTCCGCGCCGATCATGCCGCGCGTCTCCGGATTGGCGGGCGCGGCGACGACAAGCACGCTGGCCTCGGCGAGCGCCTCCCTGAGCTGCGTGGAAGGGTAGGTCTCGTCGGCCAGTTCGTGCGGGGTGCCGGAGCGGTTTACGGCGATCACCGTCATGCCCAGCACTTTCAGGCGCCGGCCGATCTCCTGGCCGATATGGTTGAAGCCGAGCACCACGGCGGTGCGGCCGAAGAGCGAGCGCATCGTGCCGGGCCGCGGACCGCCGCGCACCTTGATCCAGTTGCGCGCGCGCTGGTTCTCCATCGCGAAGGGCAGGCCGCGGGCGAGGGCGAGGAGCAGTGCGATCGCATGTTCGGCGACGATCGCGGCGCTGTGCCCGCCCGAGCGCGTCACCGTCACGTGGCGCGGGACGCCGGTGGTGATCAGCGGCTCGTTGCCGGCCGAGCTGGAATGATACCAGCGGACCGACCGGCCCTTCGTGCGCAGGATCTCCGCGACCTCGGGCGTGTAGGCGCTGCCGTTGAACAGGAAGACGTCGGCCCCCTCGATAACCTCGGCCAGCTCGGCGGGCGTATCGGCGACGACGATCTCCTCGGGCGCGTCCTTCAATTCGGCGAGCAGCGCTTCGCGATAGACGAGCACGGTGAAGTACATGACGATGCGCATGGAGCTTATCCTTCAGCTTTGCCGGAGCGCGCGGCCCGCTCGCGCCGGTCGCGGAGCAAAGCGAGGCCGCGGTAGAGGCCGTGGACGAATTTCGAATAGGGCAGGACCAGGAACAGGGCGAGGACGAAGCCCAGATGGACGGCGAGCAACAGGCCCATCGCCACCGTCTCCCTGAGCGCCAGCAGCACCAGCCCGGTCGCCGCCACGAGGAAGAGCAGCAGCAGCAGCGCGACGTCGGCGCCGAGCAGCCGCCGGGCCATCGGCGCCTGATCGGCGACATATTTGAGCCAGAGCAGGCCGCCGGTGCCGATCATCATGCCGACGCCGCCGACCGTGCCGAGCAGGACGGGGGCACTGAAGAAAGGGTAGGGGGCGACCAGGCCAAGGAAATGGTCGTAGAACCAGGCGACGGTGGTCGAGGCCAGGCAGAGCATGAAGCCGTAGAACATGGAATGGTGCAGCCGGCGCCTGAGCGTCGAGAAGCCCTCGTCCTTGTCGTTGCAGCCATGGCCGCCACCGCCGAGATTGCGCAGGGTCAGGACGTCGCCGGCCGCCTGCGCCACCGGCAGCGCCGCGCCGCCGGTCGGCTGGCCGCCTTTGCCGGAATGCCGCCAGAAGCGGACCGCGCCGATCGTCATGGCGAGGAGGGCGTAGAGCGTGACGGCGCTGGCCAGCCCGGCCATCAGGCCCCAGGGGATGACCTGGTAGAAAGAGCCCGGGCCGCGTCTTGTCGCGAACAATTGGTCCGGCGCGTGGGCAAGGCCGACGCCGATCAGCAGGGCCGCGACGCCCAAAGCCGCGGCGAGGCTGACGATCACCCCGTTGCGTTCGAACAGCCGGCCGAGGCCGCGCGGCCAGGCATAAGCCGCATAGCTTTCCATCCGCGCCTCGCTCAGCACCTGCGGCAGGTTCACCGCGAAGGGGTGGGGCGGGATATATTGGCAGGCGTAATAGCAGCCCTTGCAATTGTGGCAGAGGTTGGCGAGCTGGCCGATGTCGCCGCTGGCGAACATCGCCCGGCGCTGGAGCGCGGGGAAGACCGCGCAATAGCCCTCGCAATAGCGGCAGGCATTGCAGATCGCGAGCTGCCGGGCGGCCTCGGCCTCGATCTTCGAGAGCGGATCAGTGGACGGCATGGCGCGCCGCCTCCCGTCCCGCGATCCGCCCGAAGACAGTGCCAATCGTCATGCCGAAGCCGGCGAGATAGCCTTCGCCGAGGATGTTGCCCGACATGATCTCGCCAGTCGCGTAGAGATTCGCCACGGCGCCGCCGCCGGCGAAGAGGACCTGGGCATGATCGTCCACCTTCACGCCCATATAGGTGAAGGTGATGCCGGGCCGGAGCGGGTAAGCGAAGAAGGGCGGCTGGTCGATCGTGCGGGCCCAGTGGGTCTTGGGCGGAGTCAGTCCCTCGGTGACGCAAGCGTCGTGCGCGGCTGGATCGAAACGGCCCGGCTGGACCGCTTCGTTATAGCCGGCGACGGTCGCCGCCAGCGCCGCGCCGTCGAGGCCGAGCTTTCCGGCGAGCGCCTCGAGGGTGGGCGCCTCGACCGGTGGGAAGACCGAGGGCATGAACAGGCCGACCGATTTGGCGTCGAAGATCGACCAGGCGATCTGGCCCGGCTGTCCGGCGACGAGCTTGCCCCAGATGGCATAGCGCTTTGGCCAGAAATCCTCGCCCTCGTCGTAGAAACGCTGCGCGTCCCGGTTCACGACGATCGAGAAGGGGATGCAGTCGAGCCGGGTGACGATGCCGCCGTCGAAGCGCGGCGCGCGCGCGTCGATCGCGACCGCATGGCAGCCGGTTGGATCGCCCTCGGTGGCGACGCCCTGGTCGATCAGGTTCCGGAGCACGCGGCCCTTCGCATATTCGGTGCCGCGGATCAGGAAATTGTCGGCGCGTTCACCCCAATTGGCGCGAAGCCAGTCGAAATTCGCCTGGAAGCCGCCGGCGGCGGCGATGTAGCTGCTGCCCCGCGCCGTCGCCGGGAAGCCGCGATGGCTGAGGCGGACCTCTTTGACCCGGCCGCCCTCGATCGGCATCTCCACCACCTCGGAATCATAGGCGACGGCCACGCCGAGCCGCTCCGCGGCCGCATAGAGCGCGTTCAGATGCGCCTTGCCGCCGCCGAGAAAGAAGAGGTTGGTGCGCGACAGGCTGAGCGTGCCGGTGAGCGAGGGCTGGAAGCGGCAGCCGAGCCGGTCGAGCCAGGGCACCGCCGCGACGCTGCCGCGGATCGCCATGCGGGCGAGATGCTCGTCGGTCTTGCCCTTGGTGACGAGCAGGAGATCGCGCCAATATTCCTCCTCGTCATAGGCGCCGACCAGGGTGGCGATCGGGCCGTCGTGCATAGCGCGGAGGTTGCGGGTGTGGCGGCTGTTGCCGCCGCGCAAATGCCTGGGCGCATGTTCGATCACCAGCACCGACGCGCCCGCTTCCCGAGCGGTGATCGCCGCGCACAAGGCGGCATTGCCGCCTCCCACGACGACCACGTCGAAATCGCGCGAAAACAAGATCCTCGCCCCGCCTGCTGTTATGTATACTATTGTGCACAATCTGCCCGGACAAGGCAATGCCCGGATGCGCGGGCGCGCGGATTTTCAGGGGGTCTGGATGCCGAGCCTGACCTTGAAGGCGCTGCGGATATGGGCACGGGCGGCGGCCTCAGCCCCGTCCGGATCGCGCGCGGCGATGGCGCGCAGCGTATCGTCATGCTCGTCGATCGACACGCTGCCCCGATCGGCGACGGCGAGGGTGGTGCCCGCCATCAGCATCAGGGTGGTGCGCATGTTCGCCAGCGAGCGGATCAGGAAGCGGTTGCGCGAGGCGTTGTACATCTGCTGGTGGAAGAGCTTGTTGCGCCTCACCAGTTCCTGCGGCCGGTCCAGCATGGTGCGGTCGGTCGCGATCATCGACTGCATGACCTCGATCTCGGTCGGCGTGGCATGGATCGCGGCCAGCCGGGCGGCCGCGCCTTCCAGCAATTCCCGCATGAAATAGAGCTCGGCGACGGCGCTATAATCGAGCTGGGCGACCACCGCCCCCTGATGCGCCTGGTGGGCGACGAGGCCTTCCGCCTCCAGCTGCTTCAGTGCTTCGCGGACCGGTGTCCGGCTGAGGCCGAGGCGGATGGCCAGCTCGGTCTCGCGCAGCCGGCTGCCCGGGCGCAGCTCGCCATTTTCCATCTGCCCCAGGATCAGTTCATAAGCGCTCTTGCCCGAGGAAATGTCTTTTTTTGTCTTTGCCGCCATCAGCTTGCCTGTGCCCCTGCTCATCTGTATCCCATTGCACACAATCGCGGAGTTGTCGTGCCGAATTACAATATCCGGATCGCTTCAATCGAACCGCACGTCTCGGCCGAGGAGTGGCAGGCGCGGATCGACCTCGCGGCCTTCTACCGGCTCGTGGACATCTGGGGCATGTCCGATCTGATCGCCAACCATATTTCCGTCCGAGTCCCGGGCGAACCCGATCATTTCCTGATTAATTCCTATGGTTATCTCTATGAGGAGATCACGGCGTCAAGCCTGATCAAAATAGATCTGGACGGCAATGTCATCTGGAAGCCGGATTTCGACTATGGCTTCAACCAGGCCGGCTTCGTCATTCATGCGGCCATTCACCGTGCCCGCGACGATGCGCACTGCGTCGTCCATACGCACACCGAGGCGGGCATGGCGGTGTCGGCGCTCCAATGCGGCCTGCTGCCGATCACGCAGATGGCGATGCGCTTCGCCAGCGTGGCCTATCACGATTTCGAGGGCGTGGTCGTGAACCTGGACGAGCAGGCGCGGCTGGTCGCGGATCTCGGGACGAGCGACCTGATGATCCTGCGCAACCACGGGCTGCTCGCGCTCGGCCGGTCGATTCCCGAGACGTTCGATACGATCCGCCGGGCCGAGCTTGCCTGCGCCACCCAGCTCCGGGCGATGGCGGCGGGCGCGCCCCTGGTCCTGCCGTCCGAGGCGGTGCAGCGGGAAACGGCGCGGCTCTACGAACCGGCGGTGAGGCGTCCATATGGGGTAATGGAATGGCCCGCTCTGCTCAGGAAGCTGGATCGGCTCGATCCGTCCTTCCGGCATTGACCGCGCCGCCGGAGCCCGCGCCGGCCGAGGCGCCCGCCAATCCGTTCCGGATCCCGCTCTACCGCAACGTCTGGATCGCCAATTTCGCCTCGCAGTTCGGCGGGATGATCCAGACCGTCGGCGCCTCCTGGATGATGGTCAGCTTCACCGCCTCGCCGGTGATGGTGAGCCTGGTCCAGGCCTCGACCAGCCTGCCGATCCTCGCCTTCGCGCTGATCGCGGGCGCGCTCGCCGACATTTTCGACCGGCGGCTTGTGATGATCGCGGCGCAAATCTTCATGCTCGCGGCGTCGACCCTGCTGACCCTGTTCGCCCTGTTCGGCCTGCTGACGCCCTGGCTGCTGCTCGTCTTCACCTTCCTGATCGGCGCGGGCGCGGCCTTCAACCTGCCGGCGCGTCAGGCCTCGGTCGGCGAGATGGTGCCGCGCAGCCTGCTTGGCCCGGCCATCGCCTTCAACTCGATGGGCTTCAACCTGTCGCGCAGCGCGGGGCCGGCCCTCGGTGGCGCGATCGTCGCTCTGGCCAGCGCCACCGCCGCCTT
Source organism: Allosphingosinicella sp. (assembly GCA_035502235.1). Classification (GTDB taxonomy): domain Bacteria; phylum Pseudomonadota; class Alphaproteobacteria; order Sphingomonadales; family Sphingomonadaceae; genus Allosphingosinicella. The sequence continues at coordinate 20,645 of DATJUQ010000043.1, read as the reverse complement.
CGCGGCCAATGCGCTGTCCTATGTCGGGCTGCTGGTCGTGCTGCTGCGCTGGCGGCCGCCGGCCGAGCCGCGCACCCTGCCGCGGGAGAGCCTTGGCAGCGCGATCGTGGCGGGCCTGCGCTATGCCGCCATGTCGCCGAGCATCCTCTCCGTGCTTGCGCGCGGCGCCGCCTTCGGCCTCACCGCCAGCGCGCTCGCCTCCCTGCTGCCGCTGATCGCGCGCGAGCGGCTGGACGGGAGCGCGGCGGTGTTCGGCCTGCTGCTCGGCGCCTTCGGCCTCGGCGCGGTCGTCGGCGCCTATTTCTCGATCGCGCTGCGGCGGAAATTCTCGGCGGAGGCGATCGTCAGGCTGGCGCTGGTCCTGTTCGCCGCCGCCGCCGCCTGCTCGGCGCTCAGCCATATGCTGCCGTTGACGCTCATCACCCAGTTCGTCGCCGGCGCCGGCTGGATCCTGGTCCTGTCCACCTTCAACACCACGGTGCAGATGGCCGCGCCACGGTGGGTGGTGGCGCGCGCGCTGGCGCTCTACCAGACGGTGACCTTCGGCTGCATGGCGCTGAGCGCCTGGCTGTGGGGCACGGTCGCGGCCCAGCACGGCCTCGTGACCGCCGTGCTCGCCTCCTCGGCCGCGGTCCTGGGCTGCGCCGCGCTGGGCCTGCTGTTCCCGCTGCCACGGGTCGAGGCGCTCAACCTCGATCCGCTCGGCCGCTGGACCGAGCCCAGCATTCCCGGCTCGATCGAACCGAAGAGCGGCCCGGTCAGCATCAGCATCGAATATCGGATTCGCGAGGCGGATCAGGCCGCCTTCCTCGCGGTGATGGCCGAGCGCCGCCGCATCCGCCGCCGCGACGGCGCCCGCCGCTGGTCGCTGCTCCGCAGCCTCGAGGATCCGGAGCTCTGGTACGAGCGCTACGAGACCGCGACCTGGGCCGAATATGTCCGCCACAACCGCCGCGTCACCCATGCCGACGCGGACATCGGCGCGCGCCTGCGCGAGATGCACCAGGGCGACCGGCCGCATGTCCGGCGGATGATCGCTCATCAGGACCTGTCCGAAGCGGCGGACCGTTATACCAGCCGGCCGGTGGACGAGGATTCGGTCTAGCGGCGGCGCCGGGCGCCGGCATAATCCGCCTGGCACCTGTCTCCCGGCGAGAGATATCCGGCATAGCAGAGCCGATGGAGCATCGTCGTGACCGGATGGTCAGGGCCGCAATAACGGGGTGCCTTGGCGATGCTGTAGGGGGTGTCGCCCCAGATATTGCGCGCATCGAAGCGCGCGCCGCCTTCAATCAGGGTACGGCTCATCTGCAGCAGCCGTTCCCGGTCGTGGACCGGGTTCCACTCGCAGATGTTGAGCACAGTGTGCAACGCGGCATTGTCTTCAGTGTCGAAGGGCTGGTTCGGATCCCAGCCGGCGCGCAGCATCTGCTCGATCCTGTCCAGGTCCAGCGAGCGGATCGCGCGGGCGGCGTCGGCATTGGCGAGCGGACGCGCCGGAAAGGTCTCGGGGCCGCGCATGCGCTGCGCGGCGAGGATCGCCGCGACCAAGGCGAGCGCGAGCCCGCCCGCGACCATGGCCCGGGGCAGGAAGCGGGAGCGGGGCGGAGCGGGCCTTGTATCGCTTTCGGCATCCGCCCCGGCCGGCGGCGCCACGGCGCGCTCGGCCGCGTTCGACGTCCATTCCACCTCGACCGGCACCGCGAGCCGGTAGCCGATGCGCGGCACGGTCTCGATGATCGCCGCGCCATCCCCGCCTTCGCCCAAGACGCGGCGGAGCTTCAGGATCGCCGTGGACAAAGAGGCCTCGACGACAAGCACGTCGGGCCAGACCGCGTCGAGCAATTCGTCCTTGGTAACCACCTCGCCGGCGCGCAGCAGCAGCTCGCGCAGCAACTCCAGCGGCTTGGTCTGGATCGCGACCGCGCGGCCGTCGACGAACAGGGTCCAGCGCGGCTCGTCGAGCACGGCGGAAGCGAACTTCCAGCGTCGCGGCTCGCGGCGAAACAGCGCCTTGCCCTGAGTGCCGTGCATGCCCCGCCTTCACTAGGTCTCAACGACGCCCATATGAGGGCTCCCCACCAGTGGTGGCAAGCGACACGTTCGCGGCCGGTCCAGCAGGGTTCAGAACAAATTTAGAGCCGGTTCAGGACGGCGCCCCCGCCTTTGTGCCAGCCGAAGCCCGCGCTTTCCGCCCGGTGTGGCCATGCCGGGCGCGTAGCAAGCCAAGCGGGGGAACGACCATGGCACGAAGCAAGACGGGTGCACGCAGGCCGGCGGAGATCGAGGCCCGCCTCGAGCGCATGCTCAACGGCGGCGACGAGGGCGCGGCGGCAAGAGCGATGGGGCTGCTCCCGCGGCAGCCCGCGACCGCCCTCGACATCGGCGGCGCGCCCGGCGTGACGAGCCCGAGCGCCGGCTTCGACGACGATCCTCCCAATGTCGCTCCGACCGTCTCCATCAGCGCATTGGGCGGCATCGCCCAAGGCGGCGAGGTGCGGGTCAACAGCTTTACCCTGTACGACCAGAAGGAACCGGCGATCGCGACCTTCGCCGACGGCAGCTATGTCGTGGTGTGGAGCTCGCTGCGCGACGGCGACGGCACCGGTATCTACGCCCAGCGCTTCGCCGCCAGCGGCGCCCGGCTGGGCGGCGAGGTCAGGGTCAACAGCAGCACGGCCGGCAGCCAATATGGCGCCACCGTCGCGGCGCTGACCGGCGGCGGCTATGTCGTCACCTGGACGGGCGACGGCGAGGATGACGGCAACATCTACGCCCAGCGCTTCGACGCGGCCGGCGCCACGCTGGGTCCTGAGGTTCAGGTCAACGGCGACCCTAACGAGAAAGGGGACGCCACCGTCACCGCGCTCGCCGACGGCGGCTATGTCGTCGTCTGGGAGGTGAGCCTGGAAGACGTGCCGAGCGGCTTCGAGGCGCAGATCCAGGCCCGGCGCTACGACGCCGCCGGCGTCGCGCTCGGCACCGTGACCCTGGTCAGCACGACGGTCCACGAGCTCGAGGCGCCCCGCGTGGCGGCGCTGCCGGGCGGCGGCTATGTTCTTGCCTGGACCTATTTCGGTGCGGACGGCGACGGCGCCGGCATCTATGCGCAGCGTTTCGACGCCAGCGGGACGGCGCTTGGCGGCGCGGCGCTGGTCAACAGCGTCACCGCCTCGGACCAGCTCGACCCGTCGATCGCGGTGCTCGCGGACGGCGGCTATGTGATCGCCTGGGCGTCGAGCAATCAGGACGGGGGCGGCTACGGCATCTACGCCCAGCGCTTCGACGCGGCCGGCGGCGCGGTCGGCGCCGCCTTCCGGGTCAACGTCATCACGGCCAACGACCAGGTCTCGCCGGAGGTTGCGGCGCTCGCCAATGGCGGTTTCGTCGTCACCTGGGAATCCGCGCTGCAGGACGGGAGCGGCTTCGGCATCTACGCGCGCCGCTACACCGCCGCGGGCGGGGGAGCGCCCGAGGTCCGCGTCAATACGCGCACGATCGTGGACCAGGTGGAGCCCGCCGTCGCCGCGCTGCCGGGCGGCAATTTCATCATCGCCTGGGCGTCCAACCGGCAGGACGCCAGCAATTACGGCATCTACGCCCAGCGTTTCGGGACGGCCTTCGAGCAGGTGCCGTTCAACCTGAAGGGCAGGATCTTCGTCGGCGACGCCGATGCGGGCAGCGGCATCCTCACGATGACCTTTTCGACCAGCTACGGAATCCTCAACGCGACCGTCGGCGACAGCGGCGCGACCATCGTCAGCGGCAACGGCACCAATAATCTGGTGGTCAGCGGCACGCTCGTCCAGCTCCTCGCTTTTCTGAATCCCGAGACGATCAGCACGCTCGCCTATCTCGCCGACACGGACGATCCGCCGCTCAGCGCCACACTCTCCGTCTCCGTGAACGACAACGGCAATAGCGGCGCCGGCGGCCCGCTGATCGCCAGCGCCAGCCAGCTGATCGGGATCACGCCCGTCGACGACGGCCCGACCGTGACCATCCAGCCCAATGGCAGCGTGCCCGAAGCGCTGGAAGATCAGGTCAATACCGGCAGCCTGGGCAACGGCGTTGGCAACCCCGCGGTCGCGATGCTCTCGGGCGGCAATTATGTCGTGGTCTGGAGTTCGTTCGGCCAGGACGGCAGCGATTTCGGCGTCTACGCCCAGCGCTTCGCCGGTGACGGCACGCCGATCGGCGCCGAATTCCAGGTCAACATCTCGACGACGGGCCAGCAGGGCGCGGCAAGCGTCGCCGCTTTGCCCGAAGGCGGCTTCCTGGTGACCTGGCAGTCCAATCACACCGCGCCGACGCCGCCGGCGGTCAATTACGAAATCTACCTTCGGCATTATGACGCGAACGGCGACGCGATGACCGGCGAGATCCAGGTCAACACGACGACCGCGGCATCGCAGCTCGGGCCGAGCATCGCCGTGCTCGAGAACGGCAATTACGTCATCGGCTGGAACGGGACCTCGGACGGCGGTGCGTCCGGCTATTTCGCCCAGCTCTACGGCGTCGGCGGGACCCCCATCGGCGCCGAGTTTCGCGTGAACGTGACCACCGCGGGAACCCAGTTAAACAGTTCCAACAATGCGATCGCGCCGCTCTACGGCGGCGGCTTCATCGTCACCTGGCAGTCCACGGGCAGCCAGGACGGCAGCGGCAGCGGCGTCTATGCCCGGCGCTACAACAGCGTCGGCATCGCCACGAGCAGCGAGTTCCTGGTCAACAGCACGACCGTGGGCGACCAGGCGCAGCCGTCGGTAGTTTCCCTCTGGAACGGCACGTTCGTCATCGTCTGGCAATCGGCCAATCAGGACGGCAGCGGCAACGGCATTTACGCGCAGCGCTATGGCAACAATTATCTGCCGGTGGGCGGCGAAATCCTCGTGAACAGCCACACGGCCGGCAACCAGCAGTTGGCCTCGATCGCGGCCCTGTCGGACGGCGGCTTCGTGATCACCTGGGAATCCGCCGGCCAGGACGGCAATGCCCAGGGCGTCTACGCCCAGCGCTTCGACGCGGCGGGCGGACGGGTCGGCGACGAGATCCAGGTCAACAGCCACACCATCGATGGCCAGCGCGATCCGGCGGTGGCAGGGCTCGACGACGGCCGCTTCGTCATCGTCTGGAACTCGTTTAACCAGACCGGGCCGGCCGCGTCCGACATCTATGCCCGGCGGTTCGGCAACGGCTTCGACGCCGCCGAGGAGCAGGGCCTCGACCTCAAGCGCGCCATCCTCATCGGCGGCAATCAGGACGGCAGCACGGGCAATGCCTTCACCTCCGGCGAGAGCATGACCGATGTGGAACCGAGCGACATCCTGACGGTGACGCTCTCCGTCGATCACGGGACGCTCGCCGTCACGGCGGGCGGCAGCGGTGCGGGGGTGGTAGGCAGCGGCACCGCCAGTGTCGTGCTCACGGGCACGCTCGCCCAGATCCAGGCGCTGCTGGCGAGCGATCCGACGAGCACATTGGTCTTTACGCCGGCCGCGGGCAGCCCGCCCGGCGGGGTCGAGCTCCAGGTGAGCGTGGACGACGGCCAGACCATCGTCACGGCGAGCGAGGGTATCAGCATCGCCGCGGTGAACGATGAGCCCGCGGGCGCGGACGTCGCGCGCACGATCAACGAGGACGGCTTCTACGTCTTCGCGGCCGCCGATTTCGGCTTTTCCGATCCGGCGAACGGCGACCTGCTGTCCGGCGTGCGGATCGCGAGCCTCCCGGCCGGCGGCGCGCTCTATCTCGACTCGGACGGGGCGGGGACGGGCAGCATCGGCTTCGCGATCACCCTTGGCCAGACGATCTCGGTCACCGACCTCAATGCCGGACGGCTCGTCTACGTGCCGCCTGCCAACGCCAGTGGCAGCGGCTACGGCAATTTCACCTTTCAGGTGGTGGATGACGGCGGCACCGCCAATGGCGGCGTGAACATCGACCAGAGCGCCAACCTGTTCACCTTGAACGTCATCGCGGTGAACGATGCGCCGGCCATCACGGTGCCGCCGTCGCAGACCGTCGTCGAGGACAATGCCCTGACGTTGAGCGGCGCGACCCAGATCGCCGTCTCGGATGTCGACGCGACGACCATCACGTTGACCCTGTCGGTAGCGCACGGTCGGCTGACCCTCGCCAGCACGCTCGGCCTTGCCTTCTCCGGCGGATCGGACGGCACGAACGATGTGACCATGATCGTCTCGGGGTCGGCGGCGGCGCTCAACGCCGCGCTGAACGCGGGCCTCACCTACACGCCCGATGCCGACTTCGCCGGCGCCGACGCGATCTCGGTCGAGGTCACCGACAATGGCGAGGCGGGCACGGGCGGCATCGCCACGGACAGCGACAGCATCGCGATCATGGTAACCAACGTGAATGACGCCCCGGTCGTGGACCTGAACGGGCCGTATGCCGGGATCGACCACAGCCTCACCTTCGTCGAGGATGGCGGCCCGGTTGGGATCGGCGCGAGCCTCCTCGTCCGCGAGCCGGACGAGGCCTCGGGCGACCTGATCGAGGGCGCGATCGTGACCCTGACCGACCGGGCGGCGGGCGACAGCCTCGCTTTCTCGGCGCCGCTGCCACCGGGCTTCAGCGCGATCTTCACCGCCAACGCCACCGCGATCACGATCGAGATCAGCGGCGCAGGCACGGCCGCGCAATATCAGGCGATCCTCGCCTCGATCGTCTATGCGAGCACCAGCGAGGAGCCGAGCTTCGCCGGTACCGATCTCAACCGCACGGTGACGGTCGTCGTGGACGACGGCAGTCTCGACTCGCCGGTGGCGACCGCGACGATCGCGGTGCAGACGGTGGACGATCCGGCCATGGCCCGGGCCGACGCCTTCACGATCGCCGAGAACGGCGCGATCACGGGCGGCAACCTGTTCGCCGCGAACGGCGCGGGCGCCGACAGCGATCCGGACGGCCCGGCGCTCGTCATCGGGGCGGTGAACGGCGCGGCCGGCAATGTCGGCACGCAGATCGTGCTCGCCTCGGGCGCGCTGCTCATTGTCAACGCCAATGGCAGCTTCGACTACAATCCGAACGGCCGCTTCCTGGCGACGCCGGCACCGGGCTCGGGCGCGTCCAACTCACCCGGCCATGACAGCTTCACCTACACGCTCGCGGGGGGCACCACGGCGACGGTCAGCATTTCCCTGACCGGGCTCGACACCGACGACGTGCTGCGCGGCACGGCGGGCGCGGACACCCTGGCGGGGGGCGGCGGCAACGACCAGTATCTCGTCGAGAATGTAGCCGACATTGTCATTGAGCTGGCCGGCGGCGGCAACGACCGCGTGCTCGCGGGCGTCAGCTATGCGCTGGCGTCGGCGGCATGGGTGGAGACCCTGTCGACCGACTTCAACGCCGGCACCGCGGCGATCAACCTGACCGGCAATGGCCTCGCCAACACGATCTTCGGCAATGCCGGGGCCAATTTGCTCGTGGGCGGCGCGGGCAACGACATCCTCGACGGCAAGGAGGGCCATGACATCCTCTCCGGCGGGCTGGACAATGACACGCTCTACGGGCGCGACGGCAACGACACGCTCTACGGCGGCGTCGGCGCCAACTATCTCGCGGGCGGCGCGGGCGACGATCACTATGTGATCGACAACGGCACCGACCATATCGAGGAGCTGGCCGGGCAGGGCAATGACCGCGTCTATGCCAATGTGAGCTTCGCTTTGGCGCTCGGCGCCTCGGTGGAGACCGTGTCCACGAGCGACAATGCCGGCACGGCGAGCCTCAACCTGACCGGCAACGAACTCGCCAACACGATCATCGGCAATAACGGCGCCAATGTCCTCAACGGCGGCGCGGGCAATGACGTGCTGGACGGCAAGGAGGGCAATGACACGCTCTACGGCGGCGCCAATGACGACACGCTCTATGGCAATGGCGGCAACGACCAGCTCTATGGCGGCGCCGGGACGAATTACCTGGCCGGCGGCCTCGGCGACGATCTCTATTTCGTCGACGGCGCGGCGAACATAGTCGCGGAGCTGGCCGGCCAGGGGTCGGATCGCGTCTATGCGAGCGTCAGCTATATGCTGGCGGCGGGCATTTCGGTGGAAGTCCTGTCGACCAACAACAATGCCGGGACCGCGGCGCTGACACTCGCGGGCAACGAACTGGCCAACACCCTCTTCGGCAATGAGGGCGCCAATCTCCTCGACGGCGGGGCCGGCAGCGATTTTCTCGACGGCAAGGGCGGCGCCGACATTTTCGCCTTCACCACCGCGCTCGGCGCCGGCAATGTCGACACAGTCGCCGCCTTCCAGGCCGGCCTGGACAGGATCGCGCTGGACGATGCCATCTTCACCGCGCTCGGCGGCGGCCCCGGCGCGCTAGGCGCCAATGCCTTCCACAGCGGCGGCGCGGCGGCCGACGGCGCGGACCGGATCATCTACAACAGCGCCACCGGCCAGCTCTTCTACGATGCCGACGGCACCGGCGCGGCCGCCGCCATCCAGTTCGCGACGCTCAGCCCCGGCCTCGCTCTCGCGGCGAGCGATTTCACGATCATCTGACGGCGGCTGCGACGCCCAGGGGAAGTGGCGCAGAAGAGGAGGGGCCGGCTGCAAGCTGGCGACCCGGCGCCAAGCCCGGATGTCGCTGGTGACCCCTACGGCTAGGTGAAGCCCGTGCCAGGGCTTCTCATATTGTCCTAAAATATTGAGATTTCAGGATAAGTGAGATTGGCTTGGTGCCGCTTCATCTCATGAAGTGCCGCCAAAGCGCGATCACTTCGTGGGGTGGAACGTGGTCCCGGATTTATAGGGAATTGAACCATGCCACTGACTGCTTTGAAGGTGAAAAATGCCCGCCCTGGCCGGCACTCCGACGCCCATGGATTGTACCTTGTCGTGCAGCCGAGTGGCACCCGCTCATGGATGCTGCGCTGCCAATACAAGGGCAAGCGCCGGGACTTCGGGCTCGGCCCTGCGCACGACGTGTCGCTGGCCGATGCCCGCGCTGCTGCGATGGATATCCGCAAGATGGTGCGCGCCGGGCTCGACCCTGTCGTGGAGCGCGGGTTGAAGCGGCCGAGCCGGCCGACCTTCGAGGTGGTCGCCCGGAAATGCTATGAATCCCTGCGCAAGGGCTGGAAGGACCGGCGCAATGCGTCCTGGATCTCGAGCTTCGACAATCATGTGTTCCCGCTGATCGGAGCGAAGCGGGTCGACGAGGTCGACAGCAAGGCCGTGCTTGGCGTGATGGAGCCGATCTGGACGACGATCCCCGATACCGCACGGCGCATCCTACAGCGGATCGGGGCGGTGCTCGATTATGCGCATATCAAAGGCATGATCCCGCAGCCAATCTCGCTGCGCTCGGTTCGCAAGGGCCTGCCCCGCCAGGAACGGCGGGTCGAGCACCGGCAGGCCATGCCCTACAAGGATGTACCGGCGTTCATGGCCAAGGTGATGGCGCTGCCGCCGAGCGTGGGCCGGGATGCGCTGAAGCTGACCGTGCTGACCGCGACGCGGTCGGGGGAGGTGCGCAATGCCGTGTGGGGCGAGTTCGACCTGGACAACGAAATCTGGTCGATCCCGGCGGCGCGGATGAAGATGAAGGAGCCGCATGTCGTGCCGCTTGCGGAGCCGGCCGTCGCGTTGCTGCGACGGTTGCGGGACGAGCACCTTGCGCTCGATGGGGCGATCAGGCCGGAGCGGATCGTGTTCGCGCATTACGGTGCGCGGGCCATCTGCGATGTGACCATGCTCAAGGTGCTTCGTGACATGCAGATCGAGGGGATCACGGTGCACGGGTTCCGCAGTAGCTTCGCGGACTGGGCCGCGGAGCAGACCAGCGTGAACAAGGAGATCGTGGAGAAGGCACTGGCGCACAAGGTGCCGAACGTCGTCGAGGCAGCCTATCGAAGGACGGACTTTTTCGACAAGCGTCGATCGATCATGGCAAACTGGGCTGCATTCCTGCTGGGCTCAGCGCGAGCATGAGCCCTCTTCAGTGAAGTAACACTTGGGATTGGGGTGGTAGTGAGTTCGGGCCGTCTGGCCATAAACCTGAGTTATCCGCCTGAGCCGGTCTACGGAGGATGTTCTTGGCGGTTTGGGCCCAAGACCGGCGACGGAATCACGCCCCTATGCGGCTCGCCTAGCGACGAGAGCAAACGATAGCCCGAAATAGATAATTCGACGGCCTGGCAGTGGATTGGCAAGGTAGTGGATAAGCTGATTGGTGTCGGTACGGTGACGCGGCGCAAAATGGCTCACATAAACCGATAGAAACTCTTCCAACCGCTTGGGCGCTGTAACCCGCTGATCGAAAACGTCTAACTCGAACTCGCTGCGAATGCGGCGCCCCATAACCCTGAATTATCGATCAGGCGGTGGTTGCACCCAGTGCAGAGGGCCTCTGGCGCCTCGGAGCAAAGGCGAGGACAGCGGACGCGAACAAAATCGTTCCGCGAAGGTAGGGAGGTGGCCTTCCCCAGCTAGGGTGCGGTGCGCGTCGCCACAGCCGCAATAACGCTGCGGCTGACGGATCCCGCTGAAGTCTCACCGTCGCGTAGGTTCACTTTTACCAACGTATTGGGAATCAGATTTTCAAGCTCGAGTATGAGATCGCCAGGACCGGTTACTCGCCAGCCCCGCCCCTCGCGGGCAACGGCGGCCCCGCCGCGAACTTGGGCGCTCACCAGCTGGGCGCCCTCGACGCTTAGGAACAGAGTTTCCGGCGGCGTCGCAACGTTGCCCGAGCGTGTGATCGTGACAATTAGCCGGCCGGTGCCAGTCGCGGGATTGGCGATGATACCGCTTGCCGACGCGTCGATGCTGAATGGAGAAGTAGACGCAGGCGCTGAGGCGTTCACGAGCCATACTGGGTAGCTCAGAAAGCAGGCTCCATCTTCGAGCCGGACTTCCCCACTTCGCCAAAGCGCAAGGCTGGAGTTGTCTTCCGCGCTTGGCAGCGGAGAGGCGCATGGACGCGGCATCCGCGGGCGCCGCGGCACGCGGAGCTCCAGCACATAGGTAGGTGGCGGCGCCGTTGATCTTGCTGCTGGCGCTTCCCCTGCGCGAGACCGTCCCCTTGTACGCGCGCCTGCTGCGGCCGTCGTAGGTGCGGCTGCGGTTGGTCTTTGGGAAGCTGTTATGCCGAAGCGCCCGAGTGGTGGGAAAGTCGCCGAGATCGCACGGCCATTCGGGGAGACCGTCGTCGTCGTAGCGGGGATCGCACCCTCCTGCGACCCGATCAACACGAGCTGAACGTCCGCGAGGCCGGCAAGGTCTTGACCTTGGGTAAGAGTTACGCCGCTCTCGTTCTGCCCAAAGTTCAGCAATGCGAGCTGGCGGGGCGGCAGCGTCGGGCTCAATTCTCGAAGCGTGATGGGGACATTGGTAAAGGCAAACTCGAGAGTTGGGCGAATACTCTGGAGTTGAGTCCAGAGCGGTGCAGCTACCATCTCATAGCGCATTCGCGCGAGGGTCAGGCAGCGCGCATCACGCGTGGCGTCGAGCGCCTCGGGGACGCGCCGCGCCGCTGGCGTCGAGTTGGCGCTTGGCGGACGGGAGACTTCACCGCGCAGGCGGTCCTGCAGAATATAGTCATCAGGCTCGGCAAGGTTGTCATAATCCTCGGGCCTGGTTCGATAAGCTCGGGGGGCGCCTAAGAGGTTGGCAATGATGTTCGGCCGGCACATGCTCGCCTGAAGGTGCTGATTGACGACATAGTCGAAGAAGCGTTCACGTTCTTGCCGTGTCGCCCATTGGTACATGCGGGCGAGCTCGAGGTAATCGAACTGCCCAACAAAGCGCTGCTGGACGCTTGCGATCATATCGGCGAGGCGACGAGTAGAGTTTTGATATTCGAGCACCTGACCGCTCTGAGCGTCACGGAAGGCAGTACGGGAAACTGCGGTAATTACGCGGGTGCCACTGGCGTCGTAACCTGTCCGATCTTCTCTGAGGCAAGGCCGATAAATGACGACCAGAGAGATGCGGTGATTGCGCGGTACAGTTACATAACCAAAGCGCGGACTTTGAACCGCTCCCAAGCGGATCCGCACCGTGTCGTCGCTCAATCTCGCGATTGTGAACAGGCTGTTCGTATCTCGTCCTTCGGTGCGCCGCAGTTCTTCGATCGTTCGTCCGAACTGGCCCGCGGCCCCGACGTTGCCGGCGGTTCCCACTAGAGCGAGTGCGAGTTGGCGGATATTGTCGGTTGTGCGCGCAGCGCGCAGGCCCTCGAGATTGTCTGTAACGATCATAGGCAGAACTTGCAGCGTATCGCGGGTGCCTGGGGCGCAAACCCGCGGCGCTGGTGCCGACCTATCGGGATCGTTGGGTAGTTGTAAATCATAAGCCAAACGCGCGCGCGCCTGCTCATCGTCGGCATGTAGAGTGACATCGGTCTCGACATCATAGGGCATGGAACGTCCGTTCGGCATCACACTAAGCTGTAGTTGGACGACGAACGCCTGCGCGCCCGGCCAGCGAATACGATCGCGGACATAGCGGTTCAGCAGGGCGACCTCCTGTTGCAGCGCAGTCGCGGCCAAGTAGCGAAGTATTGGATCGTCCCCGAGATTTGTTGCGCCTAAAGCGGCTAGGGTGGCGGCGGTCCCAGGTGCTAAGGTCACCGCGCCCGGCCTCGCGCCAGACTGTCGAGTGGTAGTGTTGTCGACTACGGTATCGATATCCCCGGTCGTGGAATTTGTGTCCTGATTGGTGATCCGGGTGACATTCCTTGTTGGTAGGCCGACTTGAAGATTGGCGGATAATAGATCCGATAGACGTTCATCGAGGGATTGGGTGTTGGGGATTGCGTTGTTGAACGCTGTAGCACTGTCCATTTTGAAGCTTGGCTGTAGATCCCCTGCTACGTCGTCCCAAGCCGTGACGGCGGTCGGTGAAATGCTAACTGAGCCCGCCTCATCCGCATATTTGACGCGAAGACCGCGTTCGTAGGTGGGGTGCCCGGCGCAGGCTTGCAAAAGAATGGCCATCAGTGCAGCCGGCCAAACGATCAGCGGTGGTCGGCTTGCCGTCATAGCACCCCCCTGTGCACTCGATTTAGGCATCGAGTCGTATTTGGACTTATACGATATAAGCTGGCACCAAGAAGATACACATTCTCGAATGCCAGTTTGCTGCACTACTTAGGCAGGGCAATTTTGTATTTTAATACGATCATCGCCTTGACAGCCGCTCATTCGCGGTTGCGATGCCTTGGACTTCGCAGATAATTCTAACATCCATCTACGCCGGGCGCTGGTTCCGCGACCGACGGAAAACTAGGTGCAACTAGGGCGCCTGTTCACACACTTACATATATGCAGTTATCGGACTTGTCCGCGTCTGTGCGCAGGCGACGAAGTGAGGTTCGATATCGCCAGCGAGTTCCTTTCGTGGCCGGTGGCCTACTGACCGGTTCCGGGGTTTCATGGGGAAAGCTGCCGTGACTCGCTCGGCTGGCTGAGGCCTGTGCCAAGGCCTCTCATATTGTCCTAACATATGGATATCTTTAGGGAACGTAGTTTGGCTTGGTGCCGCCCAGTCCTGTGAAATGTCGCAAAAGCGCGATCATTTCGTCGGGTGGAACGTGGTCCCCAATTTTCAGGGGATTGAACCATGCCGCTCACAGCTCTGAAGATGAATAATGCCGGCCCCGGCCGCCACGCCGACGCCCATGGATTGTATTTCATAGCTCGGCCAAGCGGGACGCGCTCCTGACTGCTGCGACATCAATACAAAGTTCGGTGCTGGGACTTCGGGCTCGACCCTGCGCACGACGGGTCGCTGGTCGATGCCCGCATTGTCGCGATGGATATCCGCAGGATGGTACAGGCCGGGCTGGGTCCGGTTGTGGAGCGAGGCCTCAAACGGCCGAGCGAGCCAATCTTCGAAGCCGTTGCCCGCAAAAGCTATGGGTCCTTGCGCAAGGGCTGGAAATACCGTCGCAATGCGTCCCGGATCTCCGCTTCGACAGTCATGTGTTTCCGTTGATCGGTGCGAAGCGGGTAGACGAAATCGACAGCAGGCCGTGCTCGGCGTGATGGAGCCGATCGGGACGACGATCCCAGACAGGGCGCGCCGGATATTGCATCGGATCGGCGCGGTGTTCGATTATGGTCATGTCAAGGGAATGATGCCGCAGCCTATTGCATTGCGCTCCGTGCGTAAGGGGTGCCTCGGCAGGAGCGGCGCGTCGAGCATCGGCGCGTTTCTGGGTCAAAAACTCTTGAACGATTACTCAAGAGAGTTGGGCATTACGTGCAAGATCTTGCGATGTTGGAAACAGAATGTTTCTTATTCGGAAGAAACGAATCGGAGGTCGATATGCGGACGGGGGAGAGGGTTCTCATCGCGGCGGCGATCAGCGGTTCAGCACTCGCGGCAATGATGGCGAGTGCCTCCGAGACAGTGAATTATACTTATGACGCGCGCGGGCGGCTGGTGAAGGTCGATCGCAGCGGCACGGTGAACAATAACATCAAGGCTGAATACAAATATGACAAAGGCGATAATCGCACGAATGTGAACGTGATATCGCCAAACTAGCATCTTCCGGGAAGCTTTGAGGGGAGGCTTGTCCGATGAGGCAGTTTGGTCCGATCTCGATATTGGCCGGCGTGTTGGTTTCGGCGCCACTGGCCGCGCAGATCCAAACGCGAGGCAGTACGGCACCGCCCGAGGAAAGGCTCGTCGTGTCGCCGGGCGGCGTCGATATGCGCTCAGGTCGCTATGCTTACGATCAAACCGATCTCTCGATCGGAGGCGAGGCTGGCGCTTTGATCTTTGCACGCTCGCTGGCCCAGCCGGTCGCGGGCCATACCAATCCGTTCGCAAACTTCTCGCACAACTGGGACATTTTGCTCGTCGAGAAGCGGGTCAATATCGGCCTGTTCAACTTTGTGAGTGCGCCCGGGCATCCAGACTACCAGCTTGAAGTCACCTTCGGCGGCCGCTCGCAGAGTTTTCGCGCCTATGGCGTCCAGACCACCAACGATCTCGTCTCGCGCGCGGGCTATGGTGTGCTCACCTATACGGGCACGCGTTCGAACGCGGTCTACACCTATACCACAGGGGACGGGACGCAGGCGCTGTTCCGCCCGATCAACAGCGCGGATTGCTCCACGATCCTGCGCTGCGCTTATGTGTCCCAGGTGACGGAGCCAGACGGCACGGTCTTAGACTTCGAATATGACCAGACCACCGGCACTAACACGACCCGGCTCCGCAGTGTCACGTCAAGCCGCGGCTATGCCCTGCTGCTCGAATATTCCGGGCAGGCCGTTTCAAAGGTCTGCGTGCTCAATCTGACACTGCAGACCAAGCCCGGCAGCAACGTCTGTCCGGTTGGCGCGCAGGCGACCACTACCTACAGCTATACCACTTTTGGCGGACAGGCCCGGCTCGCGAGTGCCACCGATCCGTCCAATGCGACCTGGAGCTTCGGCTATACAGGTACGCCGGCCTACGGCACGATGACCTTCACCCGACCGGGCGAGGGCTCTCCCTGGCTCACGAACACCCTTATGGAGCAGCCGGGGAACGACAATCTGGTCCGGGAGATCGTCCAATCCCAGAGCTTCGCGGACGGATCAAGCTACACCTACAATTACGATTCCACGCCAGACATCTTCTGCCAAGATCCGCCGGTCATCCCTGATATCGCGGGCGGTTCCTATACCGACCACCTCAACCGCACGACCCAGATACGGTACGGTTTTCCATATCTCCCCTTTGACCGAACTCAAGGCCATGGTGATGTGTCCATCTGTAATGGTAGCGACCCGCCCTCGCTCTATGTCGCCCAGGTCACGCCAGGCCCCGAGCTGATCATCGACCCGCTGGGACGAACAACGAGGATCAGCTATTGCGATCCTGGGCCCATGGCGAGTTTGCCGCCAACATGGTTTCATCGCTGCTATGTGACACCAATGCCTGTTTCGATTATCGATCCGGAGGAGATAAGAACAAATCTTGTGAGCGACTTTCTCGCTCGCAACGTCACACAGCGCACGCGCATCGCCAAACCCGACACGACCCAGCCCAACGCGCAGGCCTGGCCGAACATCGTCACCTCGGCGACGTTCGACTGCGGGCCTTCGACGATCCGCTACTGCAACAAGCCGCTGACTACGACCGATGCTAACGGCAATGTTACGACCTGGACGTACAGCGCCGCTCATGGCGGCATGCTGACCGAGACGTTACCTTCGGCCGGCGGAGGCGCGCCACAGGCGCAGACCCGGCACGGCTACGGCCAGCGCAACGCCTGGATCTCGAACGGCAGCGGCGGCTACACGATGGTAGCGACACCCGTCTACCTGCGCGTGTCCACGAGCATCTGCCGAACCAGCGCGGCAACCGGCAATCCCGCGAGCCCCTGCGCGACCGCCGGGGACGAGGTGCTGACCGAATATGATTACGGCCCGAACAATGGGCCCAACAATCTATGGCTGCGCGGCCAAGCCGTGACCTCGACCGATGGTGGCGTCACTACGACGCTGCGCACGTGCTATGGCTATGATGCGCTTGGTCGTCGGATCAGTGAGACCCAGCCCAACGCTAATTTGGCGAGCTGCCCGTGAGCCGTCGGGGTAGGCTGGCGGCGGTCGCTGCGCTGCTGCTGACACCCTCCGTGGCTCTTGCGCAAGCCTCGCCTTCGCCGTTCACTAGCGGCACTCGCTATGACACGGTTGGGCGGGTGACCGGGACCATCTCGGCCGATCCCGACACCGTGGGAAGCGGCAACCCCTTCCTCGCCGTGCGCAACACCTATGACGCGGCAGGCCGGCTGACCCAGGTTGAGACGGGCTTCCTCACGACTTGGCAGTCGGAGGCAGTGGCTCCCGCGAACTGGTCAGGGTTTACGGTCGAGATGATCCTGGTCACCTCCTATGATGCGATGGGGCGCAAACTTCGCGACGTCATGAGCACGGGCGGGACGGTGCGGCGGGTGACGCAATTTAGCTATGACGCGGCGGGTCGGCTGGAGTGCACGGCGGCGCGGATGAACCCGGTCATCTTTCCCAACGCGGCAGGGTCTGGCGGATCGCTACCCGCGAGCGCCTGTACGGCGGGCAGCCAAGGCGGCGGAGCGAATGCGTTTGGACCCGACCGGATTGCGCGAACCAGCTACGACATGGCTGACCAGCGGCTGCAGCTGCGCGAAGGGGTGGGCACGGCGGACGAAGGGACAGAGGCGACCTGGGCCTATAATCTGAACGGCCAGGTGACGACAGTAATCGACGGCAACGGCAATCGGGCCACGCTCGTTTATGACGGGTTCGGGCGCCAGAATTGCTGGATGTTTCCCTCGACCACGCGGCCAGCAAGCTTCGACGACACTAGTCACGCAACCGCGCTTGCGACCGCCGGGGTTATCGGCGGCGGGTTCACCAACGGTCATTGTACCAGCGGGGACTATGAATCCTACGAATATGATCCGAACGGGAACCGTACCAACCTGCGGAAGCGGGACTGGCGCAACATCGTCTACGCCTATGACGCGCTGAACCGGGTTGTCTCGAAATCCTATCCGCAAGGGGGAGCAACCCCGGTCCATTACGGTTACGACCTCAGGAACCTTCAGCTCTATGCCCGCTACACCAGCGCCGGCGGCCAAGGCGTTAACAACAGCTATGACGGGTTCGGGCGACTGTCTTCGCAAAGCATCGACCTTGGGGGCACGACGCACGCGATTTCTCATCTCTACGATCGCAACGGCAACCGGACGCGAGTCACTCATCCGGACGGTATCGCATTCAACTATCTCTACGACGGCTTGAACCGATCGACCTGGATCCAAGACACGAATTACGCGGTTCAATATGGCTATCGCAGCTTCGGCACATTGAGTGGCATCGGGCGGGTCGGCGGCTCGACCGGCGTGAACATCACTGCGGACGCGCGGCTGACCAGCCTGACTCACTATGTTGGCGCCCCACAAGAGGTGCAGTGGACGTTTGGGCACAACCCGGCGGCGCAGATTACGATGCAGACGCGGACCAATGATGCCTACGCATGGACGGGGTCTACGGCAGCGCAGCGCGTGTATCAGACCAATGGACTGAATCAATATGGTCAGACTATCGACGCTGGAAGCACGACCACGTTCGTCTATGACGCCAGTGGCAGCCTCGCCTCGGAAACCAACGGGGGCGTCACGAAGAGTTACATCTACGACATCGAGAACCGTCTTGTGATTGGAAACGGGGTGACGCTCGCCTATGACCCTCTCGGCCGGCTGTACGAGGTAACGCAGGGCGGCAATACCACCCGGTTCCTTTTTGACGGAGACGCGCTGGTGGCAGAATATAATGGCGGCGGTGCCCTGGTACGCCGTTATGTCCACGGCGTTGGTGCCGACTTGCCGGTGATGCAATATGAAGGTGCCACTGTGGGCGCTGCGACGCGACGCTATCTGCTGGCCGACAATCAGGGTTCGATCGTCGCGCTCACTGACGGAGGCAGCGCTATTCAAAGCCGCAATAGCTACGACGAATTTGGGGTGCCGGCAGCCACGAACACCGGGCGGTTCCAGTATACCGGGCAAATATGGATCAATGAAATCGGGATGTATTACTATAAGGCACGCATATACACTCCTCGGCTGGGGCGGTTTATGCAGGCCGACCCTATTGGATATCAAGGAGGGGTGAACCTTTACGCCTATTCCTCGAACGATCCACTTAATAGATCAGACCCAACGGGCCAGGCAGATATCGAATGGTTCACCCAATATGACCCGGCTTCTTTCCGTGCGACACAGGAGCTATTTAATCTTCCAAATATCTACACCGTATTCTCGCATGGGAGCTCGAGAGGCACCTTTGGTATAAGAACTGGCTCCGCTCCTTATAATTACGCGAGTTACACCGCGCAAACTATGGGATTAATAATCAGAAGCAAAATGTTGGCGGAGGGAACTGCAGGGAGGCCAATTGTTCTTTTTGCTTGTTTCGTTGGCCGATCAAACGCGCCAGAAATTATTTCAAGATTGAATGGAGATGTGGCCGTCGTGGCCGCGACTGACTATACCACAAGGGACGTCTTAGTAGACGGCAGCATTGGATGGAAGTTGACTGGCACCGGCGAGTTTCGAGTAACCGGCGGTCGGGGCTGGGCCGATCTCGGCATCACCTTGCCACGGAACGGCCATGTTGTTGGCTTATATACACATCCAATCACAGGCCGAAGAACCGCGCGCATAGACGTATCTGAGACGGGATATGCGACGCGCATCAGACGGACAGAATATCGGGAGATGCAAGACGCAGATGCTTCTCAATAGATGGCTAGCTCCCGGCACATGCGCTGCTATCGTGGCGATCAGTCTATCAGGCTGTAGGCCAGACCCTAGCTCCGCTCAGGGAACTTCGAATTCTTCTGCCGTGATTGATAATCGCGAGGTTTTGTCTGGAGGAATGGATACACCGCTTCCTCCCGAAGAGCTGCCGTCCCTCATGAATCGTGCTCAGGTGGGCGACGATCGAGCCGCGGAGAATCTCGGAACCCACTTTGCAAATCTGGGGGACAGGATCCAGGAGAGGCGGTGGCACACGCTTGCAGCGTCTCGCGGCCACTGCAATTCGATGTCTGTATTGCGGGAGATAGCTTACGAAGAACGAGATCGGATGGCATATGATCAATGGAATAGTAGAATTCGTGCACGTCAGTGTATGGTTGAGGGAGTGCCGCGCGAAGTGGACGGAGCGAACACTGCTATTCCGATGTGGGTTGATCAACCGGAGTTAATTTGGAATGGTCATTAGTCCATCACGTTTTAGTAAATAGAGTAGTGCTAGTTATCAACAAGGGTGACAGTTAATCCGTGGAAACACCGCTCTCTTTGGTAGACTGGCGCAGGCTGATTATTCCGAAAAATATTAGTTCAAGGGTGGTCGCATGGGTTGACCGTTTGCTGGATTTGCGCATTTGCGTCTGAGGAAATCTTGCACATGTCAATCTACGCCCGATCAGGTGGAGCAGGTAGTTGTTTTCGGGTTGCTTTATCGAACCGCTATGGTGGTGTGTACCGTTCAGATTGGAGGTGGAGAATCGGGAAGCACTGACGAGGAACGAATATTCTAAGCTCACCCATTTTCCGAATAGTAAAATGGGTTGGCAGTCCAAGCTGAGATGGCGGACTCCCGCCATCCCGCGCAACGGGTGCTGATCGCCACCTGCCTTGGAAATGTCCCCGCCTTGATCTTCCGGTAGAGAGTGGAGCGGCTGAGCCCGGTTCGTTCGAGCACGGCGGGCAGCCTGAGGATGCGATCGGGCTTGTCGGCTATGGCGGTGGGATGGTCCTGCATCTTGTCTGTCCTCTGAGATTGAACAGGGACGATGAAGGTTGAGCAGATCCTTGGTGCAACGGTCGGCGGTATGAGCGGCGTCGGGCGTCCACGAGATTCCGTGGAGAGGTAGGTCGACAAGGCTCCGGTCGTCCCGCGCCTGCGGCGCGGCCGCGCTCTACCTCGCTTCGCTCCACCGAGCCGCGCTGCGGCGTCCCGGCCCATTCGGGTGACATGGGGTAACAGCGGGCGCTCTGATCAGCCGATTCGCAGCTAGTCTCGCTCCTTTCGTAGATGGAGGGTGCAATGGCTCTGTTCGTGGGTTTGGACGTGTCGGTGCAGGAGACCAGCATGTGTGTCGTCGACG
>DATJUQ010000042.1:0-62859 GCA_035502235.1 Allosphingosinicella sp. | reverse complement strand
CCAGGCCGGGGACGTGGTGATCGAGCTGGCGGGCGAGGGCAATGACCGCGTCTTCGCGAGCGCGAGCTTCACCTTGGTCGCGGGCCTGTCGGTCGAGACCCTGTCGACCGACTGGAATGCCGGCACCGGCGCGATCGACCTCACCGGCAACGCCCTGGCCAACCTCGTCATCGGCAATGCGGGCGCCAATGTGCTCACCGGCGGCGCGGGCGATGACGTGCTCGACGGCAAGGAGGGCAATGACACGCTTTACGGCGGCGCGGACAATGACAACCTCTACGGCCGCGACGGCAACGATCAGCTGTTCGGCGGCGCCGGCACCAACTATCTCGCGGGCGGCACGGGCGACGATCTCTACTTCGTCGACAATGCCGGCGACCAGATCGTGGAGCTGGCCGGCCAGGGCAATGACCGCATCTATGCGAGCCTCAGCTACAGCCTGCGCGCTGGCGTCTCGGTCGAAATCTTGTCGACCGACTTCAATGCCGGCACGAGCGCGATCAATCTGACCGGCAACGAGCTGGTCAACACGCTCTACGGCAATGCCGGCGCCAACATCCTCTCCGGCGGCGGCGGGAACGATCTGCTGGAGGGCCGGGACGGCAACGACCAGCTCCATGGCGGCGCCGGCGCGGACATGCTGGTCGGCGGCCTCGGCGACGATCTCTACTTCATCGACAATGCCGGCGACACGGTGATGGAGCTCGCCGGCCAGGGCGCCGACCGCATCCTCACCAGCGTCAGCTACACGCTGGCGGCGGGCGTCTCGGTGGACGTGATGTCGACGGACTGGAATGCGGGCACCGGCGCGCTCAACCTCACCGGCAACGAGCTGGTCAACACCCTGTTCGGCAATGAGGGCGCCAACATCCTCAATGGTGGCGGCGGCGGCGACTTCCTCGAGGGCAAGGGCGGCGCGGACACCTACCAGTTCACCACAGGGCTCGGCGCGAACAATGTCGACATCGTCTCGGGCTTCCAGAGCGGCGTGGACAGGTTCGCGCTGGACGATGCGATCTTCACCCAGCTGAACAGCCCCGGCGCGCTCAACCTGAACGCCTTCCACACCGGCGCCGCGGCGGCCGATGCGAATGACCGGATCGTCTACAACAGCGCCACCGGCCAGCTCTTCTACGACGCCGACGGCAGCGGTGCCGGCGTCGCCATCCTGTTCGCCACCCTCCAGGGCAATCCCGCCCTCGCCGCAAGCGACTTCATGGTCATCTGAAGGCGCGGTTCAGCGCGGGCGCTTCAGTGTGGGCGATGCTCGAGGTGGAGATAGGCGGGGCGGAACTCCGCGAGCTCCTCCAGCGCGGGCAGGTCCATGATCGTGACCTCGCCGCGGCGGAACTCCATCAGGCCGCGCTCGCGCAATTCGCGCAGGGTCCGGTTGAGGTGAACCGCGGTGAGGCCGATACATTCGGAGATCTCGATCTGGGTGAGCTTCAGCTTGTAGCCCGTCTCGGCCGCCTGGCCGATCAGCGAGAGCCGCACGCGCAGCTCGCAGAAGATGTGGGCGGTGCGGGCGAGCGCGCTGCGGCGGCCGAGCGAGACCTCCCATTCGCGCTGGATCGCGGCGTCGAGATTGGTCAGGAACCAGAGCAGGCGGGTAAGATGCGGCCGGGTCTCGGTGATCTCGAGCAGCCGGGCGTGGGGCACGGTCGCCACCCGGCAGGGCGTCAGCGTCATGATATTGTGATCGACGCTTTTCAGGGAGAAGCTGTGCAGGTCGACGAAATCGCCGGAAATGTGCAAGGCGGTGATCTGCCGCTCGGCATTGCGCAGGTCCCGGTAGCGGCAGACCAGGCCGTCGAGCAGCAGCGTCGAGGCCCCGGGCTCCTGGCCTTCGCGGAGCAGGTGGCGATCCGCGGGGCAGTCGCGCACCTGCGAGATCGCGTCGCGAAGCGCGCCTTCCTCGGCGAGGCTGACCTCGTCGCGAACGCGCAATTTCATCAGCAGGTTATCTAGGGGCATAGCTCAGCCCTCGGAGACGCGTTCCGCCGGCAGAATGAGGGCGAACGCATCGGGAAAAGGCACGACGGCGAGGATCGTTCCGTCAGCGCTCGCGATTTCCACGCGGCCGTCCAGATCGATCCGGCCGGTCCTGGCCTCGTCGGCGATGATCGAGCGTATCCCTTGCCGCGCATGATCGATCGCCTGGTCGAGGCCGTCCAGCTCCGCGCCTTCGTCGTCGCGGGCGGCGCCGATGCGGTTGAAGACGTGAAGGAAATAGCGGGCCATGACCGGAAAATGGCCGAAAGCGCGCTGTCTGTCTTTGATGTGCGGCAAGTTTGCGGACCGGCCGCCGGACGCGCGTCCCGGCGGCCGGCGCCCGCGATCAGAGGTCGATCGAGGCCGACAGCTTGAAGGTGCGCGGCTGGCCCTGGAGCAGGGCCGGCAGGAAGCTGTCATAGGCCGACTGCCAGTAGCGCTCGCCGGCGACATTATCGACGTTGAACCGAAGGGTCAGCGGCCGGTCGCTGAGCGGGACGACGTAACGCGCGCCGAGATCGACCCGGGTCCAGCTCGGAATTTCCAGCGTGTTGGCGAGGTTCACCTGCTGCGACCCGGTATGCACCACCCGGCCGGTGAGGGTGGCGCCGGGAAGGAACGGCAGATCCCATTCGAGATTGGCATTGAGATAATAATCCGGGACGCCGACCGGCTCATTGCCCTCGTTCACGCCGCCCGGCGTGCGGGTGAGCTTGGCGTCGTTGATCGAGCCGCCGGCGATCAGGCGCAGGCCGCGGGCAAGCTCGCCGTCCACGCTGAACTCGACGCCGCGATTCCGCTGGCGGCCGTCCACCGTGTAGATTTGCGGGCCGGCGGGCACGGCCGGATCGACCGGGCGGGTGAGCGCGGTCGGCTGGCGGGTCTGGTAGAAGGCCAGGCTGGCGTTGATCCGGCCGAAGCTGATCCGGCCGCCAAATTCATACTGGACCGATTTGTAGGGCGGGAAGACCTCGCCCGGATTGACCAGGATCGGATCGACCGGCGCGCTCGGCCCCTGGGCGAGGCCCTCGATGCGGTTGGCGTAGAGCGAGACGCCCTCGGCCGGCTTCACCACCAGGCCGACGACCGGCGTCGTCCGGCTCTCGTCATATTCGCCCGACTGCGCGCCGCCGAAATAGGAGTAGGAGCGGACGCGGATATTCTGGTGCCTGAGGCCGAGGGTGAGCCGCACCATGTCGTCGAACGCCGAGAGGGTGTCGGAGACATAGAGGCTGGACAGGCGGTTGCGGGCGATCGGGAAGGGATTGTCGAGATCGCCGCCGAAGAAGGCGGAGCCGGGCTGGGCCACGGCGGGCGTGTTGTAGAGATTGGTCGCGTAGCCGGTGAAGAAATCATAGGCGTTGCGGTTGACCTGCCAGTTCACCGAGGCGCCGACGTTGAGCTCGTGATTGACGGACCCGGTGGCGAAGCGCGCGCGCAAGCCGACCTGGCCGGATTCGTTATTGTCCGTGCGCGGGATGAAGGCGCCGTCGCCGGTCGCGGCGCCGGTCACCGGATCGGTGACGGTGAGGCCGGCATAGATGCCCTCCTCGGAGCCGTCGCGGGCGCCGAAGGCGGCGTAGATCTCGACGCCGTCGCTGATCTCGTAGCTGCCGCGGACCATGCCGAAGACGTCGCGGAGCGTCGTGTAGCTCCAGGGCTGGGCGTAATTGGCGTCGGCCGCCGGCACGCGCGGGATCACGGACAGGCCGCCGACGAACACCTTCGGGCGCAGCATGTTCACGCGGACGCGCTGATAGGCGAGGTCGAGCGAGAGGCTGAGCGGGCCGCTGCGATAGTCGAGGCTGCCGCCGAGCACGGCCGAGCGGCGGAACTCGTCGTCAATGGCGACGTCGCCGGCGCGATAGGCGCCGTTGATGCGGACGCCGAAACTGTCGCCCTCGCCGAAGCGGCGGCCGAAATCGAAGGCGCCGCCGAAATGGGAGTCGCTCGTCCAGTTGGCGGTGAGCCGCAGCAGCGGCCGCGGGCCGGCGCGCTTGGAGGAGAGGTTGACGCTGCCGCCGATGCCGGAGCCGCCGGGCGCGGCCCCGTTCAGGAAGGCGGTGGCGCCGTTCAGCACCTGCACCCGGTCGTAGAGTTCGGGCGAGATGAGCTGGCGCGGGGTGAGGCCGTACAGGCCGTTCAACGAGATGTCGTCGCCGAACAGCGGGAAGCCGCGGATCACGAACAGCTCGGCGGCATTGCCATAGGCATAGCCCATGCGCACCGCCGGATCGTTCTCCAGCACCTGGCCGAGCGTCTGCGGCTGCTGGTTGAGGATCAGGGCCTCGTTATAGCTGCGCACCTGGAAGGGGACGTCCTCCGCCGCCTGGTCGCCGAGCACGCCGACCTGGCCGCCGCGGGTCACCTGGGTCTGGTTGTTGCGCTGAGCGGTGACCACGACCTCCTGGTCGTCCGGCGCGGCCGGCGCGGCCTCCTGGGCATGGAGCGGGGCGGCGAGGGCGACGGTCGAGCCCGCGCTGAGCAGGGCGGCAAGCATACGGTTAAGCGACATCATGTTGGTCCTTATCGAGAAAATTCAGGCGCGGCGGGCATATGCCCAGAGGATCGCGGCCACGAGGATGGAAAGGGCGAGCCAGGAAATGGCGTCGCGCAGGCCGTCTCCGGTCAGGGCGGAGACGAGCCCGATCACGCTGACCACGGCCAGGATGAACGGGATGAGGAAGGTGCCGCCGGTGCGGCGCTTGCGGCGCGCGCTCATTCGGCCGGCACCGGCTGGGCGAGGCCGCCGGTCTCCACCTCGCCGACCCGCGCGTCGAGCGGCGACCGCCGCCGGCCGAGCCAGAGATAGAGGCCGGTGACCAATACGACGATGGTGAACAGGGTGAGCAGGGCCCAGAGGATCTTGAGCGGCAGCCCGCCATAATCGCCGAAATGGAGCGGCTGCGAGAGCAGCAGGCCCTGCATGTACCAGGGCAAAGGCCGCACGTCGGTCAGCTGCCCGGTGCTGGCGTCGATCAAGGCGGGGGTGAGCAGGCGCTTGGTGAGCGGCGTGTCGCCCTGCAGGAAGATCGCATAATGATGGGCGCTGCTGAACGCGCCGCCCGGGAAGGCGACGAACTGGATCCGGTTGCCCGGCATGGTCCGCTGCGCCGTATCGACCGCCGCCTGCAGCGAGGCGAGCCGCGCGGGCGGCGGCGCCTCGCGGCCGTCATAGGCGCGGGTCATGTCGGCCAGCTCGCCCAGCTGCCAGGCCTGGGTGATCGGCGTGGCCAGCGCGTTGATCACGCCGGTGAAGCCGACCACGGCCATCCAGGCCGCGGCGACGATGCCGAGCAGATTGTGATAGTCGATCCACTTCAGCCTTTTGCTGCGCGAGACGCGCAACGTCCCGAACTCCAGCTTCTTCATGAACGGCGCGTAGAGGACGATGCCGGAGACGATGGCGATCACGAACAACAGGCCCATCAGGCCGAGGAAGAGCATCCCCGGCAGGCCCAGGAACATGTCGGTGTGCAGCTTCAGGATGAAGTGCATCACCCCGCTGTCGTCGATCACGCCGACCTGGGCGCCGGTGCGGCGGTCGTAGGAGCGGATCGTCATCTCATGCTCGCCCGCATCGGGGCGCGGGCCGGTGGTGATGTTGACGACGGGCCGATCTTCGTCGAAGGACATGAACAGGCCGACCTCCCCGGGACGCGAGGCGAGGGCATTGGCCATCAGCGCATCCAGGCTCCTGGAGGGCGTGCCTTCGGGCAGCGGCGCAAGCGTCTGCTCGCTCGCGGTCAGCGCGTCGATCTCGTCGTGGAAGATCAGCGGCAGCCCGGTGAGGCAGAGCATCAGCAGGAAGAGCGTGCTGATCAAACTCGTCCACTTATGAACGAGATACCAGGCACGGATGGCTTGTCTGGACATTGGCGGCGTCTATCGCATTTGCGTGTCATTAGCAAAAATGAATCGCGGCGAGGTTGGGACAGCCGCCGCCGGAGCCTCTGCCCGGCCAAGCTCTCCTGCAAACCTCCAATTTCCATCGCGCCATGGGGCCAGCGGCGCGCATTCCACGGCTGTGCCGCGGCGTTCTTTTCCTGTGCAGCGCCACTCCGCCGGGGCCCGCGCCGCGCCGGCGCGGCCGCGCTTGCAATGCAGGATTGCAAATATTCCTCCTTTTTTCGTGGCGACGAGTCGCTCCGTCGCCGCCGCCCCGCCGGGCTTCCCTTGGTCCGGCGGGGCGCCCCGACCGAAGGAGACGCCGCAATGAAGAAGACCCAGATCGTCGCCGCCGCCGCCGCCCGTCGCCGGCTTCTTCGCGTCAGCCCGAGCGAACGTCGCTCTGGATTAACTTCGTAAACTTTCGCGCCTTCGTCGCGCCCCGCGTCACTTTCGTCGAAACCGTCGCTCCGGCGCGCGCCTCCGCAGGATTTTCCTACCTTTGGACGCGGGTCGAACACATTTTGGCCGCAAGCTTCCACCACATGGCCCGACAACAAGGGGGCAAGCTGTCCATCGCCGGCCGCTGTACGGGTCCGGCAAGCCCAGGAGTTTTCGCGTCATGTCCATCAAGCTCACCACCAAGGCGGCCCTCACCGGCCTCGCCGCGGCCGGCGCGGCTTTCACCTTTTCGGCGCCCGCCGCCGCCCAGCTGGGCGCGGACGCGCAGGTCTGCCGCGGCGGCGGCCAGGCGGTGCTCGTCACCGTCGACGGCTTCCGCCAGCGCACCGGCAATATCCGCGTGGCGATTTATGGGAGCGATCCGCGGCTGTTTCTCGCGCGCGGCCAGACGCTCCGGAAGATCAACGTGCCGGTGACGTCGTCCGGGGCGATGCGGATCTGCGTCGCGCTGCCGGGCCCGGGCCGCTATGCGGTCGCCGTCCGCCACGACGTCAACGGCAACAACCGCTCCGACTGGAGCGACGGCGGCGGCTTCTCGCGCAACCCGCGCGTGACCCTGACCAGCCTGCGCCCGCGCTACGAGAATGTCGCGATCAACGTCGGCCGCGGCGTCACCCCGGTGAGCGTCACGCTGAACTATCGCTTCGGCCTGTCCATCCGGCCGGTGGCGTAAGGCGGCGTCCGGATGGCCTCGGTCGCGCTCCTCTCCAATCCCAGGTCGACCGGCAACCGGTCGCTCCTGCCGCGCGTCCGGGCCTTCTGCGCCGAGCATAAGGACATCTTCCACTATGAGGTGGAGGATGTCAGCCAGATCGCCCATGCGATGCGGACCATCGCCCGGGTGAAGCCCAAGGCGATCGTCATCAACGGCGGCGACGGCACCGTGCAGGCGGCGCTGACCGAGCTTCACCAGGGCAATCACTTCCTCGGCGATCCGCCGCCGGTCGCGGTCCTGCCCAACGGCAAGACCAACCTCATCGCCCACGATCTCGGCGCCGCCGGCGACCCGATCGTGGCGCTGGAACGGGTGCTCGAGCTGGTCCGCGGCGACATGGTCCCGCACATCGTCTCGCGCGAGCTGATCGCCCTGTCGGGCGGCCGCGCCGGCGAGAATGAGCGGCCGGTGCTCGGCATGTTCCTCGGCGGCGCCGGCCTCGCCGACACGATCCTCTATTGCCGCCACAAAATCTATCCGCTCGGCTTGCCCAATTGGGCCGCGCATCTGCTCACCTTCATGCTCGGCCTGGTCTCGGTGATCACCGGCCGCAATTCGCGCCTGCTCCCGGCCAAGTGGAAGCCGATCAAGGTGACGGTGAAGAAGAGCGGCGAGATGCACGGCAAGTTCGCCTTCGTGATGGTGACGACGCTCGAGAAACTGCTGCTCAACGGCAATGTCCGCGTCGCCGGGCAGCGGCCGGGGGCGATGCAGCTGATGGTGATCGAGCGCAACCTGCTCTCCATCTTCGGCGCCTTCTTCGCGGCGATGCGCGGCAAGCTCGGCCTGCGCTCCATCCGCGGCGTCCATCTCGAGCGCGGCGACGAGATCCGCATCTCCGGCGACGCCTCCAACGTCATCCTCGACGGCGAGATGTTCGAGGCCGAGGAAGAACGCCCGATCGTCCTCCGCCCGACCGCCCCGGTGCCGTTCCTGAAGCTCGCGGCCTGAGCCTGGTCGGCGGTTCCCGCCGCCCATCCGATCGTCGTCCATGGCACGTTTAGCCATTCCGCGGGCGATTGCGGTGGCCGGTGCCTCGTTTATTCTGCCGCATATGATCGTCGCCCGCTCCGCACGAAGACAGGCCTTTACGTGGCGCTGAGGCGTGTCGTTCGCGCCGTCGCGCCCGCCGGCCTCCGGGTCGCGGTCGCGCGGGCGCGACGGGCCTGGCGGGATGCCGGGCTGCTGGGGTCGAAGCCGCGCCTCGCGGCCCGGCCTGTGCCCACGCCCGGCGCGGCCTTTCCCTTCGAGGTGATCGCGGTCGTGCAGGCGATCCGAGGCACCGCCTTCCTGGAGGGCAAGCGCGCGAACATCCGGCTCAGCGCGGCCCTGCTCGACGGCGCGGTCGTGGCGCCCGGCGAAATCCTGTCCTTCTGGCGGCTGGTCGGCCGACCCTCGGCCGCCGCCGGTTTCGCCATCGGCCGGTCGATCCGCGGCGGCATCGTCGGCGGCGATGTGGGCGGCGGCCTCTGCCAGGTCAGCGGCATTCTCTACGAGGCGGGGCTGCGCGCCGGCCTCGCCGTGGCCGAACGCTATCCGCATTCGCGCGACCTCTACGCCGAGGCGGATCGCTTCACGCCGCTCGGCCTCGATGCCACGGTGGTCTGGCCCTACAAGGACCTGCGCCTGCTCAATCCCCACCCGGTCCCCGTCCGGTTCGGCCTTGCCGTGCGAGACGACGGGATCGTCGCAACGGTGTCCGCGCCTCTCGCGCTCCCGCCGGCGACGCTCGTGATCGGGCGGACGGATCATAACGACCGGCGCGCGGTCCGCGTCGTCCGGCGATTGGGCGATGGCCGGGAGGAACTGATCAGCGACGACGTCTATCCCGTTCTCGCGGCGGGGCGCTAAGAGGCGCGATGACCTCTCTCCCCGCCCTCGTCGCCGAAGAGCTCGCGCTGCCGGTCGACCCGCGCGTGACCGCCATGGCCGAGGCGGTCGCGGCGCTCTATCCGGGGGCGGCGCGGGCGGTCTTGTTCTACGGGTCTTGCCTCAGGGAGGCCGAGCTGGACGGGCTGATGCTCGATTTCTACCTGATCGTCTCCTCCTATCGCGAGGCTTATGGGCGCGGCTGGTATGCCTTCGCCAACCGGCTGGTGCCGCCCAACGTCTTCCCGTTCGAACATGACGGGCTGGCCGCGAAATATGCGGTGCTGAGCGAGGCGGACTTCTTGGCGGAGAATGGGCCGGAGGCGGGGACGGTCTCGGTCTGGGCGCGGTTCGCGCAGCCGTCGCGGCTGGTCTGGGCGCGGGACGAAGCGGCGCGCGAGACGGCGGTGGCGGCGGTGAGCCGGGCCGCGCCGACCCTGTTCGGCTTCGCGCTGCCGATGGTGGCGGAGGCGGAGCGGGCGGACCCGCTGGCGGTGTGGCGGCGCGGCTTCGCGCTCACCTATGACAGCGAGCTGCGCGCCGAGCGCAAGGACCGGTCGGGCTCGATCGTCGACACCGAGCCGGAGCGCTATCGGCGGTTCGGCACGGCGGCGCTGCCGCTGGCGCTGCCGCTGGCGGAGGACAGGGCGAAGCGGCGCTGGCGGCGGTTCCGGCGCAAGGGCAAGACGATGAGCCTGGTCCGGCTGGCCAAGGCGACGACCACCTTCGCCGGCGGGGTCGACTATATCGCCTGGAAGATCAACCGGCACGCCGGGACCGAGATCGTGGTGAAGCCCTGGCAGCGGCGCTGGCCGATCCTCGGCGCGCTTACTCTGCTGCCTCGTCTGTTGCGGCGGGGTGCGATCCGCTGAGATTGTCGACGCTGCCGCCGTTCACGCCGCCCATCGCGGCCTCGACCGAGGCGGCGAGGGCGGCGACGGTGAAGGGTTTGCGGAGCACGGCATGGCCGGCCAGGTCGGCCGTCTCGCCCGCCTCGCCGACATAGCCGGTGACGAAGAGGATGCGCATGTCCGGGCGGCGGCGCTTCACCTCGGCGGCGAGCTCGGTGCCGGTCATTTCGGGCATCATCACGTCAGTGACGACCAGCGCGAGATCGGGCTCGCGCTTCAATATGGCGAGCGCCTCCTTGCCGCTGGCGCAGGGATAGGGGCGGTAGCCCAGCTCCTCGAGCGCGGCGACGGTCGAGCGGCTGACCCGGGGATCGTCCTCGACTACCAGGATCGAGGCGCCGCGGCCGCCGCGCGCGGCCGGCTCGGCATGGCGGACGCGCGGCGCGATCTGGCCGGAGGCGTGCTCGGCGGCGGCGGTGGAGCGGGGCAGGAAGATCGAGACCGCGGTGCCCTTGCCGACGGTGGAGGCGATGGCCACGTCGCCGCCCGACTGGCGGGCGAAGGCGAAGATCTGGGAGAGGCCGAGGCCGGTGCCCTTGCCGACATCCTTGGTGGTGAAGAAGGGCTCGAACACCCGGTCGAGATGCTCGGGCGCGATGCCGCTGCCCGTGTCGGTGACGCGGACGCGGACATAGTCGCCGGCGGGCAGGTCCGCGGTCTCCGCCTCGGCGAGGGTGATGTTGTCGACCGCGATGCCGAGATGGCCGCGCCCGTCCATCGCGTCGCGCGCGTTGACGGCGAGGTTGAGGATCGCATTTTCGAACTGGGTCGGATCCGCCCAGACGTGCCAGATCCGGGCCGCGAAATCGGTGTGGACGGTGATCCGCTCGCCGATCGCCCGGTCGACCAGCTCCAGCATGTTCTCGAGCAGTTGCGCGGGCGCGACGGCCTCGGGCAGCAGCGGCTCGGCGCGGGCGAAGGCGAGCAGGCGGCGGGTGAGCGCGGCGGCGCGGGTGGCGCCCTCCATCGCATTGTCGAGGTGGAACTCGACCTCGCGCCGGGAGCCGTGCAGCTTGCGCCGGGCGAGATCGAGGCCGCCGACGATCACCGCGAGCATGTTGTTGAAATCGTGCGCGATGCCGCCGGTGAGCTGGCCGACCGCCTCCAGCTTCTGGACCTGGCGAAGCTGCGCCTCGGCGGCGGCGCGCTCGGCCGCCTCGCGCTTCAGATTCTCGTTGGCGGTGGAGAGTTCGGTGGTGCGCGCCTGCACCGCCTGCTCGAGATCGAGCGCGTGCCAGCCCACCTCCTCCGCTTCCTTGCGGCTCTGCAGGCCGTCGACGAAGGCGCGCCAGGCGAGAAAGGCGAGGCCGATCGCGCCGAGGCCGACGACGATGCCGAGCAGGCCGAGCAGATCGGTATAGGTGTCGGCGCGGTTCACCAGCCCCTGGGTCGCGGCCATGCGCTGGTCGAGATGGGCGCGCTCGGCATTGGCGATCTCCTGCAGCTTGGCGCGCAGATCGCCCAAAGTGTTGGTCGTGGCCATGCGCTGCAGCAGGCCGCCGGCCCGCGCGGCGCCGCGCTGCTGGAGGAAATAGGCGGCGGGCGCGAGCTCGGCGGAGCGCTGCCGGAACAGCCGCGCGACCTCCGCGGCGCGGCGCGCCTGGGCGGGATCGCCCTGCATGAGCCGCTGCAGCTGGTCCACCTGCGTGCCGGCGTTGCGCCACTCGTTATAATAAGAGGTGGCGGTGGTCGGCTCGTTGTCGAGCAGGAAGCGGTTCAGCTCGGTCTCGGCGCGCGAGATGCTGGCGTCGATATTGCGGGTGAGGAGCAGGAGGACGTTGGTGCTGCGCTCCCAGCGCAGGGCCTCGTCGCGGGCGCGGTTCGACTGGGTGATCAGGACGATCAGGGCGATCAGGGCAAGCGTCGCCAGCAGCGCGCCCGCGCTTACCCACAGGGCACGCCAGGAGTGCGGACCGCCCTCCTCGGCCGCCACGCCGTTTGCCTCCTCCGCCACATGGCGAGATTACGGCAAGCATGGAGGCGTTGGAATGGCGCGGGAGGGGGCTTGGTCCCCGGGACCGCTCGGCTCGCCGCAGTTTAACCCTGGTCGTTTACCGGTGCGCGACCGGGAGCGCGCTCAGATCACGACGAAATCGCCCGCCATGAGCGCGGGGGCGCCCTGCAGCGTGGCGAACTGCACCGCGGCCGCGCCGCCGATCCCGTCCGCGTCGAACAGCAATGCGCCGGTGGCATTGTTGTAGACGATGCGGTCGTTCGCGTCGGCGGCGGCCGTCCCCACCACGAAGGCGCCCGGGGGCAAAGCGCCGGCGGCGAGGCCCGTAAAGATCGCGTCGTCCAGCGCGATCCTGTCGGTGCCCGTCAGGAAGGCGACGATCGTGTCGACATTGGTCGCCCCCAGCGCGGCGGTGAAGGCGAAGGTGTCCGCCCCGGCCTTGCCGTCCAGAACGTCGCTGCCCGCGCCGCCGTTCAGCAGGTTCGCGCCCGCATTGCCGACGAGCGTGTTGGCCAGCGCATTGCCCGTGAGGTTGATCGCGCCGGTGCCGGCATTGTCGGCGGTCGACAGGGTCTCGACCGAGGCCCCCGCGGCGAGCGTATAGCTGACGCTCGCATAGATGCGGTCATTGCCCTCGCCGGCCAGCTCCGCGACCGTATCGGTGGCGCTGTCGACGACATATTGGTCGTCGCCGAGCCCGCCGGCCATATAGTTGGTCCCGGTGCCGCCATAGATCAGGTCGTTCCCCGCGCCGCCGTAGAGAGTGTCGTCGCCCAGCCCGCCGAGCAGGGTGTCATTGCCTTCCTTGCCGTCGAGCACGTCGCCGCCGCCCGCGCCGTTCAGCACGTTGTTGCCGGCATTGCCGAGGAGCAGATTGGCGACGTCGTTGCCCGTGAGGTTGATCGAAGCGGTGCCCGCATTGTCCGCGGTGGTCAAAGCCTCCACCGAGGCGCCAAGCGTCAGCGTGTAGCTGACATTGGCATAGATGCGGTCATTGCCCTCGCCGGCCAGTTCGACGATCGCGTCGGTACCGTTGTCGATCACATATTGATCGTCACCGATGCCCCCCTGCAGATAGTTCACGCCGGTCCCGCCATAGAGGAGGTCATTGCCCTCGCGGCCGTAGAGCGTGTCGTTGTCGGCGCCGCCGTAGAGAATGTCATTGCCTTCCTTGCCGTCGAGCACGTCGGCGCCGCTTTGGCCGTTCAGCATATTGTTGCCGGCATTGCCGATGATCGTGTTGGCGAAGCCGTTGCCGGTCAGGTTGATCGCGGCGGTGCCCGCGTTGAAGTCGGTCGACAGATTCTCGACCGAGGCGGCGGCGGCCAGCACGTGGCTGACGCTCGCATAGATGCGGTCATTGCCCTGGCCCGCGGCCTCCTCGATATAGTCGGCGCTGCTGTCGATCACATATTGGTCGTCGCCCAGCCCGCCGGCCAGATAGTTGGCGCCCGCGCCGCCGTAGAGCAGATCATTGCCGTCCCGGCCGTAGAGCGTGTCGTTGTCGGCGCCGCCATGGAGCGTGTCATTGCCCTCCTTGCCGTCCAGCACGTCATTGCCGGCGCCGCCATTGAGGACGTTGGCCCCGGCATTGCCGATCAGCATATTCGCCAGCTCGTTGCCGGTCAGGTTGATCGCCGCCGTCCCGCCATTGTCGGCGGTCGACAGAATCTCCACGGACTGGCCCGGGTTCAGCGCGTAGCCGAGGCTCGCATAGACCCGGTCATTGCCCTGGCCGGCCGCCTCGCGGACCGCGTCGGCGCCATTGTCGACGAAATATTGATCGTCGCCCTCGCCGCCCACCATCCAGTCCGGCCCGGCGCCGCCAAGGATGATGTCGTTGCCGCCCAGGCCCTGGATGAGATCGCTGAGGGCGGTGCCGTTCAGGGTCTCGCCGCCGGCCGTGCCGAGGATCGCGTCCGGCACCTCGATGCCGATGCGGCGGAAGAGCACGGAGATCTGGTTGGCATGGGGCGGGTTGGGCGCGGGCGCGCTCGCCTCCCAGCCCATGACCACCGTGTCGTCGGCGACGAGCGCCATGGCGCCGTTGGTGAGATAATGGTCTTCGGTGGTCGTCTGGTTGGCGATGAAGATGCCGCTCGTCGACTGGCCGACCGCGTTATACACCCGGCCGAAGACGGTCGAGACCGCCGGCCGGCTGTCCACCCAGATGATCAGGAAATGGTTCGAGTCCAGCCCCTCGACCGCCACCCCGCCGCCATAATCGAGATGGCCGATATGGCCGGTGGTGGTCTCGATGACGACGATCCGTCCCTCGGGCGCCGGCGTGCCGTCGGGGCCGTAGCGGCGGGCGAACACCTGTCCCCCCGTGCCCTGGCCGCCATTATTCCCGGAATTGTCGTTGCTCCAGCCGACGACGAAGCCGCCGTCGCTCAAGGCGGAGACGTCGATCCCCCTGTTAAAGGCTTGGCCGACGTCGATTTCCGCTCCGACCCTCAGCCCGGCGGCATCGAAGCGTTGGGCGCGGATGAAGAGCGGCGCGGTGGCGTCCGCTTCCGCGATCCAGACGGCGACGAAACCGCCGCCGGGCAAAGCGGCGACCACGGGCCAGGCTTCGAGCCCGGCCGACGTCGCGTTGATCTGGAAATTGCCGCCGACCGCCGCGCCCCCCGCGTCGTAGAGCTGGCCGCGTATCTCGTCCGTGTCGCCGGGCACCGAGGTCCCCCACGCGATCACGAAACCGCCGCCTTCGAGCG
Organism: Allosphingosinicella sp.; assembly: GCA_035502235.1. Classification (GTDB taxonomy): domain Bacteria; phylum Pseudomonadota; class Alphaproteobacteria; order Sphingomonadales; family Sphingomonadaceae; genus Allosphingosinicella. Next base: position 48,351 of record DATJUQ010000042.1, on the reverse strand, counting down.
CGGTGACGCTGGCCGAATTCTGGTCGCCCGCAAAGGTCGTGTTGACCCGGAAGGCGGCGGGACCCGCCACATTCCCCAACGCGTCGAAGCGCTGGGCATAGATGTCGGCCGGGTCATCGCCGGTCGACGCGGGGCGGCTCTCCCAGGCGAGGATGAAGCCGCCGTCGGCCAGGCCCGCGATGGTGGGCACATTATATTCCCTGATCCCCGGCGACGCCATTCCCTTGATCCAGATCTGGGTGCCGGACGAATCATAGGCGCGCAGGACGATGATGTCGGCGTTCAGGCTCCCCCAGGCGACGACATGGCCGCCGCCGGCGAGACGCGCGACCACGGGGAGCTCACCGCTGCCGACGAGGGTCTCGTTGCCGAGATAGGTCTCGTCGCCGGGCGCCGCCTGCGGGCCGGGCGCGGCGATGGCGCGGAAGCCGGGCTCGTCCGGAAGCGCCCTCCACTCGGCCAGCCATTCGGCCTTCGCCCTGCTCTGCAGCCGCCGCATCGCCATGCCGGTCTCTCCCCTTTTTCAGCGAGGCTAGGCGGGGACCCTCGGAATGACAATGAGCCGGCCCCCGCCGCCGCTTCGTCTCAGATCACCTGGAAATCGCTCGCGACCAGGGCCACGGCCGGGGACAAGGTGGCGAACTGGACGGCGGCCGCGCCGCCGATGCCGTCGGCGTCGAACAGCAGCGCGCCGGTGGCATTGTTGTAGACGATCCGGTCGTTCGCGTCGGCGGCGGCCGTCCCCACCACGAAGGCGCCAGCGGGCAAAGCGCCGGCGGCGAGGCCGGTGAAGATCGCGTCGTCCAGCGCGATCTTGTCGATCCCGCTCTGGAAGTTGATGATCGTGTCCACATTGCCGGCGCCGAGCGCGGTGGTGAAGGCGAAGGTGTCGGCGCCGCTCTTGCCGTCCAGCATGTCGCTGCCGGCGCCGCCGTTCAGCACATTGGCGCCCTCATTGCCGAACAGGGTGTTGGCCAGCTCGTTGCCCGTCAGGTTGATCGCGGTCGTTGCCGCATTGTCGATCGTGGAGAGAGTCTCGACCGAGACGCCCGCCGCCAAAGTATAGCCGAGGCTGGCGAAGATGCGGTCATTGCCCTGGCCGGCCAGTTCCGCGATCACGTCGCTGGCGCTGTCGATCAGGAAGCGGTCGTCGCCGAGCCCGCCGTCGAGATAATTGGCGCCGGTGCCGCCGGACAGCGTATCGTTGCCATCGCGGCCGTAGAGGACGTCATTGTTCGCGCCGCCGTAGAGCGTGTCATTGCCCTCCCTGCCATCCAATATGTCGTTGCCGCCGGCGCCGCTCAGGACGTTCACGCCGGCATTGCCGAGGATCGTGTCGGCCAGTTCGTTGCCGGTGAGGTTGATCGCATTCGTCCCGGCGTTGAAGTCGGTCGAAAGCGTCTCGACCGAAACGCCCGCGGTCAGCGTATAGCTGACGCTCGCGAAGACGCGGTCCGTCCCCTGGCCGGCGGCCTCCTCGATGAAGTCGCTGCTGCTGTCGATCACATATTGGTCGTCGCCGAGGCCGCCGGAGAGATAATTGGCGCCCGTGCCGCCGTAGAGCATGTCGTTGCCGTCGCGGCCGTAGAGGACGTCATTGTCCGCCCCGCCGCTCAGACTATCATTGCCTTCCTTGCCGTCGAGCACGTCATTGCCCGCATTGCCGACGAGAGTGTTGACGCCGGCATTGCCCATGATCGTGTTGGCCAGCTCGTTGCCCGTCAGGTTGATCGCCCCCGTGCCCGCATTGTCCGTGGTCGAGAGGGTCTCCACCGACTGGCCGGCGGCGAGGGCGTAGCTGACGCTGGCGAAGACGCGGTCATTGCCCTCGCCCACACCCTCGGTCACCAGGTCGCCGGCATTGTCGACGAAATATCTGTCGTCCCCGCCCCCGCCCTGCAGCTGGTCCGCGCCGCCCTTGCCGTCCAGAATGTCCGCGAGGAAGGTGCCGACGATCCTGTTGGCGGCCGCATTCCCGATCCCGGTGCTGGCGACATTGATGCCGAAGGTCAGGTTCTCGAAATTGTCGGCCAGCGTGAAGCTGGCCGGCCCGGTCCCGAAGATGGCGACGGTGTCCGTCCCCTCATTTGCGTTCTCGACGAGGATCTGGGTGCCGCTGCTGATCGAATAGGTGTCGTCGCCCGTGCCGCCCCGCAGGATGTTGGTGCCGCCGCCGCCGCGCAGGAAGTCATCGCCGCCATTGCCGTTGATGGTCTCGTCGTGCGAACCGCCCACCAGCATATTGGCGTCGTCATTGCCGTTGATCGTGATCGTATCGACACCGTTGGTCCAGCTGTTGAAGACCAGCCCAGTGAAGTCCCAGTTGATCGTCGCGTTGATGACGATCCGGTCCGCGCCCGCCGTCCCGACGATATTGCCGGTCTGGCTGTTGGCGGCGAAATAATTGTCGTTGACCGTCAGATTCAGCACACCGGTGCTCGTGAGGATGCTGCCCCCGTCCCAATCCAGATTGTCGACGATGGTCGCAAAGCCGTTCGTGTCGAGCGTGCCGACGATCTGAAGGAGGCCGTCGGCCGAGAAATCGGAGAAATAGTTCGCCGCGACGTTCGCATTGCCGATACGCACGGTGCCGCCGGCGATGGTGAAGCCGGTCTTGCCCAGGACGAAGCTGCTCCCGGTCAGGACGATCGTTCCCGCGTCGGTCGTGGAGCCGAACTGGAAGCCGGAGAGATTGTCGCTGGCCTGGACGAGCTGGCCGGACAGGGTCAATGTCGAGCCGATCGCGGCGGCGATCGTCCCCGTGGCGTCGCCGCCGCCGACCATGATCCGGTTGGCGAGGGTGACGTTGCCGAGCACCGCCAGCACGCCGCTATTGTCGAAGCCGAGCGTGGCGTTTCCGATATTGTCGCCGTTCAGGATTTCGGTGCGCCCACCGAACAGATTGAGGTCCCCGAGCCAGGGCGTATTCGCGCCGAACAGGTGCAAGGTGCCGTCGCCGAACTTGTAGAGATCGCCGGAGCCGGTGATCGGCGCGCTGATCCGGAAGGTCGTGTCGCTGTTCGACGTGGTCAGGACGACGTCGCTCGCAAAGCTCAGACGCAGCCCGAACTCGCTCGCGATGCTCGATTCCCGGGACGAGCCGTTGGTGTCCACGTTGATATAGGCCGGACCGCCGCCGGCGCCCAGGAGGCGCAGCGTCGACGAGGTCGCGTTGGTCTGGCCGCGGAAGGTCCAGCCGTCGTCGGTGTCCGTCGCGATGGTCAGCGTGCCGACCGTGAACAAGGATGAGTCGGGGAAGGAGACGACTATGAGGACGGAATTGGCATGGGCGACCGTGAATTCGGCCACCGCGCCGGCACCGTTGGGAATGCCGCCGGTCCACCGCGCCGCATCGCCCCAGCTACCGTTACTCGCGTTCGTCCATACAGGCATGTCTTACTCCCACGTCGAAGGTTACCCATGATTCCGCTAGAAAGCCGGGATCGCACGCGCGAAGCCCGTGCGGCGAGCATGACGTTCGGCGCGACGAAGCCGCCACGTCCCGGGTCCGGTCAGACAATGATGAAGTCGCTCGCCATGAGCGCGGGCGCGCCCTGCAGGCTGGCGAACTGCACCGCGGCCGCGCCGCCGGCGCCGTCCGCGTCGAAGAGCAGCGCGCCGGTGGCATTGTTGTAGACGATGCGGTCATTGGCGTCCGCCGCGGCGGTCCCGATCACGAAGGCGCCCGCGGGCAGGGCCCCGATGGCGAGGCCGGTGAAGACGGCGTCGTCCAGGGCGATCCTGTCCAGGCCGGTGACGAAGCCGGCGATCGTGTCGACATTGCCCGCACCGAGCGCGGTGGTGAACGCATAGGTGTCGGCGCCGCCCTTGCCGTCGAGGAAGTCGCTCCCCGCCCCGCCGTTCAGGACGTTCGCGCCCTCATTGCCGACGACGGTGTTGGCCAGTTCGTTGCCGGTCAGGTTGATCCCAGCGGTGCCCGCATTGTCGCCGGTGGAGAGGGTCTCGACCGAGACGCCCGCGGCGAGCGTGTAGCTCACGCTCGCGAAGATGCGGTCGGCGCCCTGGCCGGCCGTCTCCGCCACCATGTCGCCGGCGCCGTCGACGATGAAGCGGTCATCGCCCTGGCCGCCCGACAGGTAATTGGTGCCGGTGCCGCCGTAGAGCGTGTCGTTGCCGGCGCCGCCATAGAGGCTGTCGTCATTCGCGCCGCCGTAGAGGACGTCGTGGCCCTCCTTGCCGTCCAGATAGTCGTTGCCGGCGGCGCCGTTGAGGACGTTCGCGCCGGCATTGCCGATGATCGTGTTGGCCAGCTCGTTGCCGGTCAGGTTGATCGCCGCGGTCCCCGCATTGTCGCTGGTCGACATCGTCTCCACCGACGCCCCGAGCGCGAGCGCGAAGCTGAGGCCCGCATAGACCCGGTCATTGCCCTGGCCCGCCAGCTCTTCGATATAGTCGCTGCCGTTCTCGATCACATATTGGTCGTCGCCCGCGCCGCCGGCGAGATAGTTGGTGCCAGTCCCGCCGTAGAGCAGATCGTTGCCCTCGCGGCCGTAGAGCGTGTCATTGTCCGTCCCGCCGTAGAGGCTGTCATTGCCTTCCTTGCCGTCGAGCAGGTCGTTGCCGCCGAGCCCGTTCAGCACGTTGGCGCCCGCATTGCCGAGGATCGCATTGGCGACATCGTTGCCGGTCAGGTTGATCGCGGCGGTGCCGGCATTGTTGCCGGTCGACAGGCTCTCCACCGAGGCGGCCTTCGCGAGCGCATAGCTGACATTGGCATAGATGCGGTCACTGCCCTGGCCCGCGGCCTCCTCGATATAGTCGCTGCCGCTGTCGATCACGTACTGATCGTCGCCGAGGCCGCCGACCAGATAATTGACGCCCGTCCCGCCGTAGAGCAGGTCGTTCCCGTCCCGCCCATAGAGCGTGTCGTTGTCGCCGCCGCCGTAGAGCGTGTCGTTGCCCTCCTTGCCGTCGAGCACGTCGCTGCCGGCGAGGCCGTTCAGCACATTGACCCCGGCATTGCCGATCACCGTATTGGCCAGCTCGTTGCCGGTCAGGTTGATCGCCGTGGTTCCGCCGTTGAAGTCCGTCGACAGCGTCTCGACCGACTGGCCCGCGCCCAGCACATGGCTGACGCCCGCATAGACCCGGTCATTGCCCTGGCCGGCCAGCTCGCGGGCCGCGTCGCCGGCATTGTCGACGACATATTGGTCGTCGCCCTGGCCGCCCTCCATCCAGTCCGGCCCGACGCCGCCGTTCATCACGTCATTGCCGCCCAGCCCGCGCATCAGGTCGCTGAGCGCCGTGCCGTTCAGCGTCTCGCCATTGGCCGTGCCGAGGATCGCGTCGGGCACCTCGATGCCGATGCGGCGCGTGAACACGCTGAGGAAGTCGTTGCCGTCGGACTGGCCTTCATAGGCGACCACGATGCTGCCATCCGTCCGCGTGGCGAGGCCGCCGTCCGAGAGGTAGAGTTCGTCGGTCACGTTCTGGTTGGCGATGAAGAAGCCGCTCGGCGACTGCCCGACCGCATTGTAGGCGCGGCCGAAGACGGTCGAGACGGCCGGCCGCGTGTCCACCCAGGTGATTGCGAAATAATTGCTGTCGAGCCCCGTCACCGTGACGTCGGAGCCCGCCGACGTGCCGATGCGACCGGTCGCGGTGGAGGCGACGTGGATCTGCCCCTCGGGCAGCGGCGCCCCGTCCGGGCCGTAGCGGCGGGCATAGACGTTGCCGCCGGCGCCGCCGGGATCGGCGGTGGCGTTGTTGACCGCCCAGCCGACCACGATGCCGCCGTCCTCGAGCGCGGCCACATCGACGTCGACGACCGGGGCCGTGGCCACCGCGATCTCGCCGCCGACCTTGTTGCCGGCGGCGTCGAAGCGCTGGGCGCGGATCGTGTAGGGGCCGCTGGTCCCGTCCCGCGCCGTCCAGGCGGTGACGAAGCCGCCGTCCGGCAATGCGTCGATCACCGGGAAGAGATGGTTGCGGGCGGCGCTCGTGTTGAGCGGGAAATTGCCGCCCACCGGTGCGCCGGCGGCGTCGTAGAGCTGGGCCAGGGGCGGGTCCGAGGCGCCGTTCGACTTCAGGTTGCACCAGGTCACGACGAAGCCGCCGCCGGTCAGGGCCGTGACCCGGGGATGATCGACGACCGCCGTCTCGGCCGTGTTCACCTGGAAGAGCGTGGGGCCGACCAGGTCGCCGTCCGCCTCGAAGCGCTGGGCGTAGATGTTCTTTTCCGTGAAATCCGAAATTTCCACCACGAGCACCGCGCCGCCGTCGGCCAGGCCGGCGACATGGGGTTCCTCATTCCCCGAGCCGGGAAAGGTGCGCATCGTGACCGCGGTGCCGTTCGCGTCGAAGAATTTGACGACGACCGTGTGATTGTCGGCATAGCGATAGGCGACGACATGGCCGCCGCCGGCGAGGGCGGCGACCGAGATCGTCTCGGCCAGGCCCTCCACGACCAGTTCGTTGCCCAGATAGGTCTCGTCGCCGGGCGCCGCCTGCGGGCCGGGCGTGACGATGGCGCGGAAACCGGGCTCGTCCGACGGCGTCGCCCCGTCGAGCCGCCATTCGGGCTTCGCCCTGGTCTGCAACCGTCGTCCCACCATGCCGATCTCCTGCTTGCGGGCCGAGGCTATTCGGCGAGGCCCGGGATTGGAAGAAAGAGGTCCGTCAGATCACGAGTAAGTCGCTCGCCGCCAGGGCGGGCGCGCCGCTGAGCGTGGCGAACAGGATCGCGGCCGCGCCGCCCGCTCCGTCCGCGTCGAACAGGAGCGCGCCGGTCGTATTGTTGTAGACGATCCGGTCGTCGGCATCGCCCGCCGCCGTCCCCACCACGAACGCGCCCGCGGGCAGCGCGCCGGCGGCGAGGCCGGTGAACACCGCATTCTCCAGCGCGATCTTGTCGACCCCGGTCTGGAAGCCGAGCACCACGGCAACGTGGCCGGGGCCGAGCGCGCTGGTGAAGGCATAGGTGTCCGCGCCGCCCTTTCCATCCAGCATGTCCGCGCCGCCGCCGCCGTTCAGCACATTGGCGCCGGCATTGCCGAACAGGGTATTGGCGAGCGCGTTGCCGGTCAGGTTGATCGCGGCGGTGCCGGCATTGTCGATCGTCGAGAGGGCCTCGACCGCGACCCCCGCCGCCAGCGTGTAGCTCACGCTGGCATAGACGCGGTCCGCGCCCTGGTCGGCCAGCTCCGCGATCACGTCGCTGGCGCTGTCGATCAGATATTGGTCGTTGCCGAGGCCGCCGTCGAGATGGTTGGCGCCGGCGCCGCCGGACAGGAGGTCGTTGCCGTCGCGGCCGTAGAGGACGTCATTGTTCGCCCCGCCGTAGAGCGTGTCGGCGCCCTCCTTGCCGTCCAATATGTCGTTGCCGTCGCGGCCGTTCAGCACATTGGCGCCGGCATTGCCCATGATCGTGTCGGCGAGCTCGTTGCCGGTGAGGTTGATCGCGCCCGTGCCGGCATTGTCGCTGGTCGAGAGCGTCTCCACCGAGGCGCCCGCCGTCAGGATGTAGCTCACGCTCGCGAAGACGCGGTCCGTCCCCTGGCCGGCCAGCTCGGCGACGATGTCGATATTGCTCTCGATGACATATTGGTCGTTGCCGAGGCCGCCATCCAGATAGTTGGTCCCGGCGCCGCCATGGAGGAGGTCGTTGCCGTCGCGGCCGTAAAGCGTGTCGTTGCCCGCCTCGCCATAGAGCAGGTCGCTGCCCTCCTTGCCGTCGAGCACGTCGCCGCTGCCGCCGCCGCTCAGGATGTTGGCGCCGGCATTGCCGATGATCGTGTTCGCATATTCGTTGCCGGCCAGCGCGAGCGATGCGGTCCCGGCATTGTCGGCGGTGGACAGGGTCTCGACCGCCACGCCGGCGCCCAGAATGTAGCTTACGCTCGCGTAGATGCGGTCGATGCCCTGGGCCAGCGCCTCCACCACCACGTCGGCGGCATTGTCGATGAAATAGCTGTCATTGCCGGCGCCGCCCTCCAGCCGGTCGGCGCCGGCGCGGCCGTCGAGCAGGTCGTTGCCGCCGCCGCCGATCAGGATATTGGCGACGCCGTTGCCGATGCCCGTATTGTTCGCATCATTGGCGAAGGTCAGGTTCTCGAAATTCTCGCCGAGCGTAAAGCTTGTCGGGCCGCCGCTCAGGATCACCACCCGGTCGGTGCCCTCGCCGGCGAGCTCGACCAGCGTGTCGAGCCCGTCGCTCAGCTCGTATATGTCCCCCCCGGCGCCGCCGCGCAGCACGTCCGCGCCGCCGCCGCCGCGCAGCGTGTCGCTGCCGCCATTCCCGTTCAGCACGTCGTTCCGGGCCGATCCGAGCAGCGTGTTCGCGCTCTCGCCGCCGTTGACCGTGATCGTATCGACGCCCGCGGTCCAGTTGGTGAAGATGGTGGCGGCCATGTTGAAATCGTTGACCACATTGACGGTGAACCGGTCGGCGCCCGCCGTCCCCTGGATCGTGCCCGCCTGGCTGTTGGTGCTCGTGGTCCTGTCGGTCACAATCACGTCGAGCGCACCGCTGCTCGCGAGCAGGGTGCCGCTGTCCAGATCGAGATTGTCGAGGTTCGCCGCGAACCCGCCCGTGTCCAGCGTGCCCACGACCGAGAGCAGGCCGGACGGCGACATGCTCGCGAAGTAATTGGCCGCGGCCGCCGCGTTGCCGAACTGGACCGTGCCCCCCGCGATCGTGAAGCCGCCGCTCCCCAGCACGAAATTGCCCGCGACCAGGATGATCGTGCCGGTGTCGGTCGCCGTGCCGAAGCGCAGGCCGGTCGGGTTATTGCTCGAATGGACGAGCAGGCCGGACAGGGTCAGCGAGAATTGGGTGGCGATCGTGCCGCTATTGTTGCCGGAGATAAGCTCGATCCGGTTGTCGTACGTCCCGCTGCCGGTGAGCACGGCGCCATTGCCGAGCGAGATGTCCACCTCGGCAACGCCTTCCTCAATCGTCTCGGTCCGTCCGCCCCGCAGGTGCAGGCCGCCGGTCCACTCGCTGTTGGTGTCGCCGAACTGGGGCTTCAGCTCGAGCGTACCGGCGCCGAACTTGTAGAGATCGCCCGGTCCGACGATCGGGGCGTTGATCTTGAAGCGCGTATCGCTGTCCGTCGTCGTCAGGATCACGTCGCTCGCGAAGACCACCTCGAGCCCGTTGCCGTTCGCGATGCCGTTCAGGCCCGAGCCGTTGCTGTCGACGTTGATGAAGGCGGGGCCGCCGCTCGCGCCCAGGAAGCGCAGGACCGCGCCCTCATCGCCGCTCGCGCCCCGGAAGCTCCAGCCGTCGGTCGCCGTCGACAGGATGTTCAGCGTCCCGACGGTGATCGTGGTGCCTTCGGGGATGACGATGATATAGACGAACTCGCCGCCGTCCGGTCGGATGAACTCCGCCACCGCGCCTGCGCCGTTGGGCGTCGGGCCGTCCCAGGCGCTGGCGTTCGTCCAAATGCCGTTCCCCGCGGTTTGCCAGATGGCCATGCGTTTTCTCCCTTCGGTCGGTAGGCGTTTCGCCGCAGTCTATCGCACGCGGACGCGCGGGGCCATTCGGGCAGAGGCAGGACGCCGCCACCCGAATGGCTCCATCGTCGTCAGATCACCTGGAAGTCGGCGGCGGCGAGCACCGGGATGCCGGTGAGTGTGGCGAATTGCACGGCGGCCGAACCGCCGACGCCGTCCACGTCGAACAGCAGGGCGCCGGTCGCCAGGTTGTAGATGATCCGGTCGTCCGCCTCGGTGGCGGCGGCGCCGGTGTTGAACGCGCCCGCGGCCAGCGCGCCGGCGGCGAGGCCGGTGAACACGGCATTTTCCAGCTGGATCTGGTCGTCGACGCCGACGAAGTCGCCGATCGTGTCGACATTGCCGGCGCCGAGCGCGGTGGTGAACGCGAAGATGTCGTTCCCGGCCCGGCCGAACAGGCTGTCATTGCCGGTGCCGCCGTCCAGCGTGTCATTGCCCTCCCTGGCGTCGAGCACGTCGCCCGCGCCGCCGCCGTTCAGCACGTTGGCGCCGGCATTGCCGATGACGCTGTTCCCCTGGTCGTTGCCGGTGAGGTTGATGGCGTTGGTGCCGGCGTTGAAGTCGGTCGACAGGATCTCCACCGAGACACCCGCCGCCAGCGTGTAGCTGACGCTCGCGAAGACCCGGTCGCTGCCTTGGCCGAGCAGTTCGGCGACCGTGTCCGAGCCGTTGTCGATCACGAACTGGTCGTCGCCGAGGCCGCCGGAGAACTGGTTCGTCCCCGTGCCGCCGTACAGCATGTCGTTGCCGTCGCCGCCGAGCAGAATGTCGTTGTTCGCGCCACCCGACAGCGTGTCATTGCCCTCCTTGCCGTCGAGCAGGTCGTCGCCGCCGCCGCCGGTCAGCGCGTTGACGCCGGCATTGCCGATGATCGTGTTCGCCAGCTCGTTGCCGGTGAGGTTGATGGCGTTGGTGCCGGCGTTGAAGTCGGTCGACATGGTCTCGACCGAAGCGCCCGCGGTCAGCGTATAGCCCACGCCCGCGAAGATGCGGTCATTGCCCTCGCCGACGAGTTCCACGACCGTGTCCGTGCCGTTCTCGATGACATATTGGTCGTCGCCCTGGCCGCCGTCGAGATGGTTCACGCCGGAGCCGCCGTACAGGGTGTCGTTGCCGATGCGGCCGTAGAGGACGTCGTTGTTCAGGCCGCCGTTGAGGACGTCATTGCCCTCCTTGCCGTCCAGCACGTCATTGCCCTGTCCGCCGGTCAGCGTGTTGACACCGGCATTGCCGATGATCGTGTTGGCGAGCTCGTTGCCGATCAGGTTGATCGCGCCGGTTCCCGCATTGTCGCTGGTCGACAGCGTCTCCACCGACACGCCGAGCGCCAGCGCATAGCTCACGCTCGCGAAGATCCGGTCGTTGCCCTCGCTGCTCAGCTCGGAGACGCCGTCGCCGGCCGTGTCGACGAAGAAGCGGTCGTCGCCCAGGCCGCCGTTCATCATGTCGGCGCCGCCGGCTCCGTCCAGCAGGTCGTTGCCGTCGCCGCCCGTGAGGATGTTGAACCCGGCGGTGCCGGTGATCTGGTCGGCGCCGGTCCCGGTGATCGCATTCTCGAAATTGGCGAAGGTCTCGTAGCCGAAATTGGTCGCGCCGGTGGCGAGGTTGATCACATAGGCGCCGCCGAAGGACGAGGCGTCGACCGTGTCGATGCCGTTGCCGCCGTCGAGCATCTCGGGCACGACGCCGCTGCTCAGGCCGGCCAGGACCAGGTCGTTGCCCTCGCCGCCGAAATAACGGCCCTCGCCGCTGGAGACCAAGGTGTCGTCGCCGCCATTGCCGTTGACCGTCTGGTTGACGCCCTCCGCGCCACGCAGCGTGTCCGCCTCGGCATTGCCGTTCAGCGTGAGCGAGGTCGGGCCGGGTGTCCCGGTCAGGCTGACCGAGCCGAGCAGGCCGACGCCGCCGACACCGTTGTCGCCGGCCAGGGCGTCGACCTGCGCGGACAGCGTGCCGGTGGTGATGGTGCCGCTTTGCTGGAATATGTTGTTGCCGGCGACCAGGGCGAGGGAGGTAGCCACGGAGATGCCGGCGGCGATCGAGATGTCCTCGCCGGAGCGCAGGGTGAGGGTGTTGACCGATGCCACGGTCAGGGCCGAGGTGACCTGGATGTTGCCGACCCCGCTGCCGCCGATCAGGAGGTTCGCCGCGAAGATCCGGTCGAGTTCCCCGTCGGACAATTCGACCGCGAACACCGCGTCGCTGCCGCTGCCGAGGACCATCTCGCGGCCCGCGGTGGCCGGCCGGAGCGTGACGAGGCCGGCGCTGGTAATGCCCGAGGTGGCGGCGATCAGGATTCGGTCGGCGCTGACCGTCACGTCGCCCGAGAATGACGACACCGCCCCGCTGGTCGGCGCGTCGAGCACCAGCGCCCCGCCGGCGCCGGTGGTGAGGATCACGTCCGCGCCGGCAGCGCCGCCGGCGGCGATGCTGCCGTCGGTGCCGGCGATGTTGCGCACATGGATGTTGCGGCCCGCGTTTATCACGGCGTTCCCGCCCGTACCGGCGCCGAAATCGTCCGAGGCGAGATCGGAGAAGCCGTCGATCAGGAAGTCGCGGCCGGCATTGACGGTGACGCTGCCGCGCGCGCGGACGTCGTTGTCGAAGTCGGTGCCGATGATGCCGAAACCGATGTCGCGGCCCGCCTGAAGGAAAAGGCTGCCGCCGGGCACGTTGATAGCGTCCTGGTTGCTCGTCGCGATGATGTCCGCATCGAACCCGTTGGCGATCAGGGTGACGTTGCCCGAGCTGCTGCCGCCATGGACGGTCTCCGCCCCGGTCTCGTCGCCGAGCAGGATAGATCCGTAATTGACGAAGCTGAGATCGCCCGAGGTCGCGACGTCGAGCCCGTCGACCTGGTCGCTGATCCCCCCGATCTGCACCGAACCGAAATTGCCGAGCGAGATGCCGCCGGTCACGGTCTCGGCCTCCAGGGCGCTGGTCTGGGTTTCGATCACGTTGGCGCCGGTGCCGATCCCGCTCTGGGCGCTGAGGACGAGTTGGCCGGCGACGATGTCGGCGCCAGCATCGGCGCCGACCTCTGTGATCGGGCCGTTCGACACGAGCGTCACGGTGCCAGTCGAATGGATGCGGTTTACACTGATCGAATCCGGCGTCTCCGCCGCGTTGGTCAGGTTGCCGATCGTCAGGTTCGCGGCGCCCAGCGAGTCGGTGAGGTTGACGCTGATGTTCACGCCCGGCGTGGTGACGGTGAAGCCCAGCGAGTCCGCGGGATGGGCGAAGGTGAAGATGACGACGCCGTTGCCGTCCTTGATCACGGAGATGCCGTCGCCCGGTATCCCGTTGTCTTCCAAGCTGTAATTGCCGGGTGAGATGAAGATGAGGTTGAGCGGCATGAGACATCCTCCCTGATGTTCGGCCGGCGCAAAACAGGCGCCGGCGCAGGGAGTCGCACCGCACAGGTCCTTCGAAAAAGAAAGGAGGGACGTTGCGCGGCCGCAACTCCCCCCGCGGATGATCTACAGGCAAGCGGCGCGGTAGGCCAGAGGCTTTTCGCGCCGCTTGCTTCTCCCCTGTTCAGATCACCGTGAAGTCGCTGGCGGCGAGGCCGAGCCCGGGCGACAATGTGGCGAACTGCACCGCCGCGATGCCGCCGACCCCGTCCGCGTCGAAGGACAGGGCGCCCGTCGCATTGTTGTAGACGATCCGGTCGCTCGCATCGGCCGCCGCGCTGCCGACCACGAACGCGTCTCCGGACAGCGCCCCCGCGGCGAGGCCGGTGAAGATCGCGTTTTCCAGCGCGATCTTGTCCAGCCCGGTCTGGAAGCCGATCACCGTATCGACATTGCCGGCGCCCAGCAGGCTGGTGAAGGCATAGGTGTCCGCGCCGCCCTTGCCGTCGAGCATGTCGTTGCCATTGTTGCCGTTGAGGTAATTGGCGCCGGCATTGCCGAACAGGGTGTTGCCAAGCTCGTTGCCGATCAGGTCGATCGCCGCCGTGCCGGCATTGTCGTTGGTCGAGAGGATCTCGACCGACACGCCGCCGGCCAGGGTGTAGCTCAGGCTCGCGAAGATGCGGTCGTTGCCGCCGCCGCCCACCTCGGCGATCGTATCGGTGGCGCTGTCGACGAGGAAGCGGTCATCGCCGGTGCCGCCGTCCATGAAATTGGTGCCCGTGCCGCCGGACAGCAGATCGTTGCCGCCGCCGCCATAGAGCAAGTCATTGTCGGCGCCGCCGGAGAGCGTGTCGATGCCGTCCTTGCCGTCGAGCACGTCATCGCCCGCGCCGCCGTTGAGGATGTTGGCGCCGTTATTGCCCATGACCAGATTGGCGAATTCGTTGCCGGAGAGGTTGATCGCCCCCGTCCCGGTATTGAAGTCGGTGGACAGGATCTCGACCGACAGGCCGGCCGCGAGCGCATAGCTGACGCTCGCGAAGATCCGGTCGTCGCCGCTGGCGGCCGCGTCCACCACCGTGTCGGTGCCGTTGTCGACGAAATAGAGATCGTCGCCGATGCCGCCGTCCAGATAGTTGGTGCCGGAACCGCCATAGAGCTGGTCGTTGCCCTCGCGGCCGTAAAGCGAGTCGCCGTCGGCGCCGCCGGCCAGCACGTCATTGCCCTGCTTGCCGTCGAGCACGTCGCTGCCGCCGCCGCCGTTCAGCGCGTTGACGCCGGCATTGCCGATCACCGTATTGGCCTGATCGTTGCCGTTCAGGTTGATCGCGGCCGTCCCGGCATTGTCGGTGGTGGAGAGGATCTCCACCGAGGCGCCGAGGGTCAATGCATAGCCCACGCCGGCGAAGACCCGGTCATTGCCCTCGCCGACCGCCTCGATCACCGAGTCGCCGCCATTTTCGACGAAGAAGACGTCGTCGCCGAGGCCGCCGTCCAGATAATTGACCCCTGAGCCGCCATAAAGCTGGTCGTTGCCGTCGCGGCCGTAGAGCGAGTCGGCGTCATTGCCGCCGGACAGGATGTCGTTGCCCTCCTTGCCGTCCAGCGTGTCGGCGCCGCCGCCGCCGATCAGGGTGTTGAGGCCGGCATTGCCGATGATGGTGTTGCCGAGGCCGTTGCCGGTCAGGTTGATCGCCGCGGTGCCGGCATTGTCGGTGGTCGACAGGATTTCGATGTCGAGCGCGGCGCCGAGCGTGTAGCTGAACGCCGCCAGGATGCGGTCGGTGCCCTGGCCCGCGACCTCGATCACGGTGTCGCCGACATGGTCGATGAAGTAGATGTCGTTGCCGCCGAAGCCCTGCATCGTGTCCGCGCCGCCGCCGCCGTTCAGCATATTGGCGCCGGCATTGCCGAGCAGGGTGTTGGCGAGGCCGTTGCCGTTCAGGTTGATCGCCGTCGTGGCGGCCTGGTCGACCGTCCGCATGGTCTCGACCGAGACGAGCGCCGCGAGCGTGTAGCTGGACACGGCCGAGATCGTGTCATTGCCTTCGCCGGCCAGCTCCACGATCGCGTCGCCGATATCGTCCACCTCATAGATGTCGTCGCCGAGGCCGCCGGTCATCGTGTCGATGTTGAACCCGCCGATGAGCGTGTCGTTGCCGCCTTCGCCGATCAGCGTATCCCCCCCGAAACCGCCGGTCAGGATGTTGGCGTCGCCATTGCCGGTAAGCGTGTCGCTGGCGTTGGAGCCGATGATATTCTCGAAATTGGCGATCGTGTCGCCGGCGGCATCGCCGCCGCTCGCGCTGTTGGTCATGAGCGAGACGGTCACGGCCCCGATCGAGCTGCGATAATCGAGCGTGTCGATGCCGCCTTCGCCGTCCAGGTCGTCGCCGAGCGCGCCGCCGGAGACGGTATCGTTGCCGCCGCCGGCATCGACGGTGTCGGCGCCGTCCCGGGTGATGATGATGTTGTCGCCGGACGTACCGACGATCACGTCGCCGCCGTCGCCGGTGGTGACATTTTCGAAATTGGTGAAGAGCTCGCCGAAACTGGTCGCGCCGGTGGCGAGGTTGACCTCATAGGCGCCGCCCCAGCTGGTGGTGTCGACCGTGTCGATCCCGTCGCCGCCGTCGAGAATCTCGTTCACGCCGCTGGTCAGGCCGGCATAGACGATGTCGTTGCCGCCATCGCCGTAATAATGGCCCTCGCCGCCCGAATAGAGGATGTCGTTGCCTTCGTCGCCGTGAATGTCCTCCTCGGTGCCGTCGCCGCCATAGATGATGTCGTCGTCGTCGCCGCCATGGACGGTGTCGACGCCGGAGCCGGCATGAATGAGATCGTTGCCGATGCCGCCGTCGATCGTGTCGGCGCCGCCCTGGCCGAACAGATAATCGTCGCCGCCCTCGCCGTTGAGGATGTCCGCGCCCATCACCGTCGGCGACGCGGCGACCGCGTGGCCGGTGACGGACAGGTTGAGCAGGAAGGTGTTGTTCTCGGTGAAGGTCGAGCCCGGCCCGCCGCCGAACGGGCGGACGTTGATATAATAAGTGCCGGCGGCGACGGCCGTGTAGCTCACGAGCGGATCGTAGGAGGCTTGCGAATTCGGCGAGGAGGGAAAGGAGCCGAGCCCGCCGTCGGAGATCAGGCTGTCGTCGCCGCTGGCGAGCAGATTGCCGCCGGCGTCGTAAATGTCGACGACGAAGTCGCGGGAAGTGCCGAGGGCGGAGTTGGAGGCGAAATCGATGTCGACCGTCAGCGTCTGCCCGGCGCCGACATTGACCCTGAAATATTCGCTCTGCCCGATCGTCGCCTCGGCGATCGCGGTGGTGTGCGGCGTCGACGAGGTGCCGAAGAGCGGATTCTCGTCGAGCGTCCAGGTGCCGGTGAGAGAATCGAGGTTGAAGGCGGTGGCGATCGAACCGTTGAGGTAGGAGGCGTTCGGGATCCAGGTGTCGCTGCTGTCGCCCAGGACCCAGTCGTCGCCGTCGCCGGCATTGACCGTATTGTTGCTGGTGCCGGTCGAGCCCGCATAGGCGATGATGAAATCGTCCTCGACGGTGCCGATCATCGGCTGGCCGGTGTAGATCACGCTGTAGGGCATAAGGGCTACTCCTGGTCTGAAGCTCGGGAAGGCCGTGCGGCCGGGGACTCAGCTAGGAAAAGTGCGCGGGGAGCGGGCAGGGCAGGGGCCTCGGCATGGCGTGAACGGCGCTGCCGGGACCGGGACTCCGGACCTCGCGGTCGCAAGGCCGGGCGAAGAGACGCTTCAGCGGCATTCGTTTCTCCCCGACGACATGCCGGTCTGTCCGGCCGCGGCAGATGCAACGCCAACCAACGGAAACAACGCGGTGAGAAAGGCCGCGAACGCTCTTCGATGCAGACAACGAAGGGGCGCCGCGAACGCAACTCACCCCTGCGCCGGCTATCTTACAGCCGGCGCGCCAATCATGTCAGCCCTAAAATGACGGCGTCGAAACGATCAGATCACGCCGGTTTTCTTGCCCGCCGCCTCGAACATGGCGAGGATTTCGCCGACCTGCGCGTCGCTATGCTCGGCGCAGAGCGAGCAACGCAGCAGGGTCATGCCGGCCGGCGTCGCGGGCGGACGGGCGAGGTTCACGTAAAGGCCCTCGGCGAGCAGGGCCTCCCACATGGCGGCGCCTTTCTCCAGATCGGGCATGATCACGGCGATGATCGCGGACTGGGGCTCGTCGGTGCCGAGCTGGAAGCCGAGCGCCTTGAGGCCGGCATGGAGGCGCTTCGAATTCTCCCAGAGATGCGCGCGCTTGTTCGAGCCGTGCATGAGCTTGCGGATCGAGGTGGCGGCGGTGGCGACCACGCTGGGCGGCAGCGAGGCGGTGAAGACATAGGGGCGGCAGACTAGCCGCAGGATCTCGAACTTCGGATGGTTGGAGACGCAGAAGCCGCCGACCGTGCCGACGCTCTTGGAGAAGGTGCCGATCACGAAGTCGACATCGTCCAGCACGCCCTGCGCCTCGGCGACGCCGCGCCCGTTCTCGCCGATGAAGCCCATCGAATGCGCCTCGTCGACGAGCACCATCGCGCCCGCGGCCTTCGAGACGGCGATCATCTCCTTCAGCGGGGCAACGTCGCCGAGCATCGAATAGACGCCCTCGAGCACGACCAGCTTGCCCGCGCCCGCGGGGATGCGGGCGAGGCGCTTTTCGAGCGCGCTTATGTCGTTGTGGCGGAAGGGGACGATCTCCGCGTCGCCCATCTTGCAGCCGTCGTAGATCGAGGCATGGCTGTCGATGTCGAGGACGATATAGTCGCCCTTGCCGGCTATGGTGGAGATGATGCCGAGATTGGCCTGGTAGCCGGTCGAGAAGACCATGGCATGGTCCATGGCGTAGAAGTCCCTCAGCGCCTCCTCGCAGGCCTTGTGGCCGGCATAGGTGCCGTTGAGGACGCGGCTGCCCGTCGTGCCCGAACCATATTCGTCCAGCGCCTGCTTGCCGGCGGCGATGACGTCGTCGTCGAACGTCATGCCCATATAATTGTAGGTGCCGAGAAGGATGGTCTCCTTCCCGTTGCAGATCGCCCGGGTGGGGGAGAGCACCTTCTCCATGACCAGCCCGAACGGATCCTTGACCCCGGTGGCGAGCAGGCCCTCGCGGATCTGGATCAGGGGATCGAACTTGCTGAACAGATCGACGGCGCCCGCGGGGGCGTCCGCCGCGACGGGATTCGTGCTCATCCCTCGGTCCTCAGGCTCTCCACCGCGTCGACGAGCTGGCCGACGGTCTCGATCTCGGCCTGTTGGCTCATCGTGATCAGGATGTCGAACTCGTCCTCCACATTGGCGACGAAGTCCATCACCACCAGGCTGTCCCATTCGAGATCGCCGGCGAAGGTGGTGGTTTCCTTGAGGTCGACGCCCTTCTTGTTGAACGGCTCGATCAGGCGCGCGACCTTGTCGAAGGTCTCATCTCTGTCGGTCATGCTGGTCCTTTAGGTTTCCAGCGCCGCCCTGCCAAGCGATTGCGGCAGGAAAGGGGCTTCTTCGCGGTGGAAGAAGCCCCTCCCGAACGGGTCACAAGACGATGAAGTCGCTGGCGATCAGCGCCGCCGGGGGCTGCAGCGTGGCGAAGTGCACCGCCGCGCCCGCCCCGTCGCCGTCGGCGTCGTAGAAGAGCTGCCCCGTCGCCGCATTGTAGATGATCCGGTCGTCCGCGTCGTGGGCCGCCGCGCCGACGTGGAAGGCGTTCGCGTCGAACGCGCCCTTGCTGCCGGTGCCGGCGAAGATGCCGCCGTGCAGCGCGATCCGGTCGAGGCCCGCCTCGAAGTCCGCGATCAGATCGACATGGCCGCCGCCGATCGCGGCGGTGAACTGGAAGATGTCGTTGCCGACGCCGCCATAGAGGATGTCGTTGCCGAGCCCGCCGTCCAGCGTGTCCGCGCCCTCCTTGGCGTCGAGCACGTCATTGCCGGCGCCGCCGCTCAGCACGTTGGCGCCGGCATTGCCGATGACCAGGTTGGCGAGCGCGTTGCCGGTGAGGTTGATCCCTGCGGTCCCGGCATTGTCGGCGGTCGACAGTATCTCGACCGATACGCCCGCGGCCAGCGTGTAGCTGGTGCTCGCGAACACGCGATCGGCGCCCTCGCCGGCGAATTCGAGGACCAGATCGGCGCCGCTCTCGACAATGTAGCGATCGTCGCCGAGGCCGCCCTCCAGATGGTTGGTCCCGGTGCCGCCGGACAGCGTGTCGCTGCCCGCGCCGCCATGGAGCGTGTCATCGTCGGCGCCGCCATAGAGCGTGTCGTTGCCGTCCTTGCCGTCCAGCAGATCGTTGCCCGCGCCGCCGTTCAGGATGTTGGCGCCGGCATTGCCGAAGATGGTGTTGCCGAACTCGTTGCCGGTGAGGTCGATGGCGGCGGTGCCGGCATTGTCGGTCGTGGACAGGATCTCCACCTCGGCGCCCGCCGTCAGCGCGAAGCTGAGCGCGGCGAAGACGCGGTCATTGCCTTCGCCCGAAAGCTCCGCGACCGTGTCCGTGGCGCTCTGGACGATGTAGCGGTCGTCGCCGCCGCCGCCGGCGAGGCGGTTGGTGCCCGCGCCGCCATAGAGGGTGTCGCCGCCGCCGCGGCCGTAGAGCGTGTCGTCGTCGGCGCCGCCATGGAGCGTGTCGTCGCCCTCCTTGCCGTCGAGCAGGTCGTTGCCCGCGCCGCCGCGCAGCACATTGGCGCCGGCATTGCCGAAGACGCTGTTGGCAAGCGCGTTGCCGGTGAGGTCGATGGCGGCGGTGCCGGCATTGTCGGTGGTGGACAGGGTCTCCACGGAGAGCCCCGCCGCGAGCGTGTAGCTGAGCGCCGCGAAGATGCGGTCGGTGCCGTTGCCGGCGGTCTCGACCACCACGTCCGCCAAGCTGTCGACGACATAACCGTCGTCGCCGTCCTGGCCGGTCATCGTGTCGTCGCCGCCGCGGCCGTCCAGGATGTTGTTGCCGTCATTGCCGGTGAGCTGGTTGGCGTCGTTATTGCCGGTGAGGTTGATCGCGGCGGCGCCGGACGCGGCCTCGATCGCCTCGACCGAGGCGCCGGCGCCCAGCTGCCAGGAGACGGAGGCGATCACCCGGTCATTGCCTTCGCCCGCGGCCTCGATGACAGAGTCGGCCGCATTGTGGACGTAATATAGGTCGTCGCCGCCACGGCCGGTCATCACGTCCCCGCCGCCGGCGCCGTCTAGATTATTGGCGCCGTCATTGCCGGTCAGGCTGTTCGTGCCGGCGGTGCCGGTCAGGTTGATCTGGTCGGTTCCCGCCGCCGCCTCCAGCGCCTCGATCGAGCTGCCGGCGGTCAGGCCGTAGGAGAGACTGACGACGACGCGGTCATTGCCCTCGCCCGCATTCTCCACGACCACGTCGCCGGCATCGTCGACATAATAAGTGTCGCTGCCGTCGCCGCCGGTCATCGTGTCGGCGCCGGCGCCGCCGTCCAGCATGTTGGCGCCGGCATTGCCGAGCAGGCTGTTGGCGTCGGCATTGCCGGTGAGACCGATCGCGGCATTGCCCGCGGCCGCCTCGAGCGTTTCGATCGACACCCCGTTGGCGAGGGTCCAGGACGCCGAGGCGACGACGCGGTCATTGCCGCCGCCCGGCCCCTCGACCACCACATCGCCGGCATTGTCGACCCGATAGACGTCGTTGCCGCCGAGGCCCGCCATCGTATCCGCGCCGGCGCCGCCGTCGAGGTCGTTGACGCCATTATTGCCCGAAAGATTGTTGCCGCCGCTATTGCCGGTGAGGTTCAGCGCCGTGACGCTCGAGGGGTCGACGGCCTCGGCATTCTCGATCGAGCTGCCTTCGGTGAGCGTGTAGGACGTCGAGACGCGGACGGTGTCGCTGCCGCCGCCGTCGAACTCGGTGACCGTGTCGCCGGCATTGTCGAGATAATAGATGTCGTCGCCGGTGCCGCCCGTCATCGCGTCGGCGCCGATGCCGCCGATCAGCACGTCATTGCCGCCGCCGCCATCGAGCACGTCATTGCCGTCCGCGCCGTCGAGCACATTGTTGCCGCCGTCGGCGGTGAGCTCGTCGTCGAAGGACGAGCCGATCACGTTCTCGACGTTGCGCAGCGTGTCGAGCAGCGGGATGCCGAGCACGGACATGAACACGGTGACGCCGCTGTCGCGGGCCGCGAAGGAGACGGTGTCGATGCCGTCGCCGCCGTCGAAATCCTCGGCGACGCCGAGATCCGAGGCGATCATCAGGTCGTTGCCGATGCCGCCATTGTAGAGCGAGAGGTTGGTCGCGGCGCCCGGGCCGCCGATCAGGATGTCGTTGCCGTCGCCGCCGATCAGGACGTCGTCGCCGTCGCCGCCGTCGATCACGTCATGGCCGTCACCGCCCGCAATCGTGTCGAGGCCGCCGAAGCCGTTGATCGTATCGTCTTCCGAAGTCCCGATCAGGATGTCGGGAAGAAAGGTGCCGTTGATGATCGCCATAAGTAAATCCCCCGCTCTCGGCGCCCTGGCGCCTATTAATTATTAGAAGACCGTAACGATTTGTCTTTCCCGGTTCTCTATCTCGCGCGCTTATTTTTATTGCGTAACTCTAATACGCGGAAACTACTGCACCGAAAGCCAAAGATTGGGGGCAAGGATCATAGCGGAAGATAGTGCGTCTCGACGACCGGCGCGCGCCACGACGCAAGGGCGCAGAACTGGCCGGACATCTCCCCTCCCTTACGGCGTTACCGTTGCTGATCTTTGTTAAGGATAACCGGCGGGGATGCAAGCGGGGCAAAGAAAAGTCCCGGGCCGCTGCGGGGAGCGGCCCGGGACCCAGTCCTCGGATCGGGCAGGGTGATCAGATCACGAGGAAATCGCTGGCGGTGATCGTCGGCGCGTTCTGCAGCGTGGCGAACAACACCGCCGCGCCCGAACCATTGCCGTCGCCGTCGTAGAAGAGCTGACCGGTGCTCGCATTGTAGATGATCCGGTCGTCCGCATCGTGCGCGGCGGTGCCGGTGTGGAAGGCATTGGGGTTGAGCGTCCCGAGCCCGCCGATCGCGGCGAACACCGCATCGTCCAGCGCGATCTTGTCGGCGCCCGCCTCGAAATCCACCACCAGATCGACGTTGCCGGCGCCGGTCGCGGAGGTGAACTGGAAGGTGTCGGCACCGACGCCGCCCTGCAGGACGTCGTTGCCCGCCCCGCCGTTGAGCGTGTCGCTGCCCTCCTTGCCGTCGAGCAGATCGTTGCCGGCCGCGCCGCTGAGGACGTTGACGCCCGCATTGCCGAAGACGGTGTTGGCCTGCTCGTTGCCGTTCAGGTTGATCGCATTGGTCCCGGCGTTAAACTCGGTCGACAGGACCTCGACCGACATGCCGCCCGCCAACGTGTAGCTGGTGCTGGCGAAGACGCGGTCGGCGCCCTGGCCCGCCAGCTCCATCACCACGTCCGTGGCGCTGTCGACGACATAGCGGTCGTCGCCGGCGCCACCGTCCAGGTAGTTGGTGCCCGCGCCGCCGGAGAGCAGATCGTTGCCCTCGCGGCCGAACAGGGTGTCGTCATTGGCGCCGCCATAGAGGCTGTCGTTGCCCTCCTTGCCGTCGAGCAGATCATTGCCCGCGCCACCGCTCAGCTGGTTGGCGCCCGCATTGCCGAAGATCATGTTGGCAAGCGCGTTGCCGGCCAGGTTGATCGCGGCCGTGCCGGCATTGTCGGTCGTGGACATGGTCTCGACCTCGGCGCCTGCGGTCAGCGTGTAGCTCACGCTGGCGAAGACCCGGTCATTGCCCTGGCCGACGCCCTCGACGATCACATCGGAGCTGCTGTCGACGATATAGCGGTCGTCGCCGGCGCCTCCGTCGAGATAGTTGGTGCCCGACCCGCCGGAGAGCAGATCGTTGCCGGCGCGCCCATAGAGCGTGTCGTTGCCCGTGCCGCCGCTGAGCGTGTCATTGCCTTCCTTGGCGTCAAGCAGGTCGTTGTCGCCGCCGCCGTTCAGGACGTTGGCGCCCGCATTGCCGATGATCATGTTGGCCAGCTCGTTGCCGGTCAGGTTGATCGAAGCCGTGCCGGCATTGAAGTCGGTCGACAGGGTCTCGACCGAGACGCCCGCCGCCAGCGCGTAGCTCGCGCTCGCGAAGACGCGGTCATTGCCCTCGCCGGCCACCTCGACCACCGTGTCGGCGGCGCTGTCGACGACATAGCGGTCATCGCCCTGATGGCCCGCCATCGTGTCGATGCCGCCCTTGCCGTCCAGCAGGTTGGCGCCGGCATTGCCGACAAGGCTGTTGGCCTCGTCATTGCCGGTGAGGTTGATCGGGTCGGTGCCCGCGGCCGCCTCGAGCGTCTCCACCGAGCCGCCCGCGCCGAGCGTGTAGGAGAAGCTCGCGACGATGCGGTCATTGCCGCCGCCCGGCGCCTCGACCACGACGTCGCCAGCATCGTCGACGAGATAGGTGTCTTCGCCGAGACCGCCGGCCATGGTGTCGGCGCCGCCCGCGCCGTTCAGAATGTTGGCGCCGTCATTGCCGACGAGGCTGTTGGCGTCGGCATTGCCGGTGAGGTTCACCGCCGCCGTGCCGGCCGCAGCCTCCAGCGATTCCACCGAGACGCCCGCGCCGAGCGTCCAGGCGGTGCTGGCGATCACCCGGTCGTTGCCGCCGTTCGGCGCCTCGACCACCACGTCATTGGCGTCGTCGACATAATAGATGTCGTCGCCGTCCAGGCCGGCCATCGTGTCGGCGCCGCCGGCGCCGTCCAGGCTGTTGGCCCCGGCATTGCCGGTGAGGCTGTTGGCGTCGGCATTGCCGGTGAGGTCGATGGGATCCGTGCCTGCGGCCGCTTCCAGCGCTTCCACGGAGCCGCCCGCGCCGAGCGTGTAGGAGAAGCTGGCGACGATGCGGTCATTGCCTTCGCCCGCATTCTCGACGACCACATCCCCGGCATTGTCGACATGATAGGTGTCGTCGCCGAGACCGCCGGCCATGGTGTCGGCACCGCCGCCGCCGTTCAGCACGTTGGCGCCGTCATTGCCGACCAGGCTGTTGGCGGCGCTGTTGCCAGTCAGATTGACGGGGTCGGTGCCGGCAGCCGCTTCCAGCGATTCCACCGAGACACCCTCGCCGAGGGTCCAGGCTGCGCTGGCGATCACCCGGTCGTTGCCGCCGCCCGGCGCCTCGACCACCACGTCGCCGGCATCGTCGACATAATAAGTGTCGTCGCCGCCGAGGCCCGCCATCGTGTCCGCGCCGCCGCGGCCGTCGATGATGTTGGCGCCGTTATTGCCGGTGAGGTTGTTGTTGCCGTTATTGCCGGTGAGGTTGATGGGGGTCGTGCCCGACGGATCGGCCAGTTCGACATTCTCGATCGAGCTGCCTTCGGTGAGCGTGTAGGACGTCGAGACGCGGACGGTGTCGTTGCCGCCGCCGTCGAACTCGGTGACGGTGTCGCCGGCATTGTCGATATAATAGATATCGTCGCCGGTGCCGCCGGTCATCGCGTCGGCGCCGATGCCGCCGATCAGCACATCGTTGCCGCCGCCGCCGTCGAGCACGTCATTGCCGTCGGCGCCGTCGAGCACATTGTTGCCGCCATCGCCGGTCAGTTCGTCGTCGAAGGACGAGCCGATCACATTCTCGACGTTGCGCAACGTGTCGAGCAGGGGGATGCCCAGCACGGACAGGAAGGTGGTCACGCCGAAGTCGCGCGCGGCGAAGGAGACGGTGTCGATGCCGTCGCCGCCATCGAAATCCTCGGCCACACCGATGTCGGAGGCGATCATCAGGTCGTTGCCCTGGCCGCCATTGTAGAGCGACAGCAAGGTCGCCGCGCCGAAGCCGCCGATCAGGATGTCGTTGCCGTCGCCGCCGATGAGCACATCGTCGCCGTCGCCGCCGTCGAGCACGTCATTGCCGTCGCCGCCCGAAATCGTGTCGAGGCCGCCGAAGCCGTTGATCGTATCGTCTTCCGAAGTCCCGATCAGGATGTCGGGAAGAAAGGTGCCATTGATAATCGCCATTATTGCCTCCGATGGCAGTCGCGCCACCCCGGAGAGCAAGATGAGACTGAGTCGGTTAAGAGTCCCTAAATAGAATAGTAAGCAGAAAGCAAGTTAACTTGATCAATGTAAAGATTGGAAGTAATAAACTTGATGATTGTTAATTAAGACAAGTCTCCTTTGATTCGTCATCATTGATGAATCATAAGTAACACTCCTGGAACGAAGACTCGTCCATTTCGGAGCAACTTGGATCAAGGAGTGGGCGACGTCGATCCGAAGACCGGCGCCGCCCGAATCCGGCCCCTCGTCAGATCACGAGGAAGTCACTTGCGGCGAGGTTCAGGCCGCCGGCGAGCGTGGCGAACTGGACCGCCGCGCCGGCGCCGCTGCCGTCGGCATCGAAGCTCAGGGCGCCGGTGGCCGCATTGTAGAGGATGCGGTCGCTGCCGTCGGCCGCCGCCGCGCCGGTGTGGAAGGCGGCGGCATTGAGCTGGCCGAGCCCGCCGATCCCGGCGAAGACGGCGTCGTCGAGCGCAATCCTGTCCAGGCCCGCCGTGAAATCGCCGATCGCATCGACATTGTTGGCGCCGAGCGCGGCGGTGAAGGCGAAGAGGTCGGCGCCGGTGCCGCCCCAGAGCGTGTCGCTGCCCGCGCCGCCGTCGAGCCGGTCGGCGCCGTCCTTGCCGTCCAGCAGATCGGCGCCGCCGCCGCCGCTCAGCGCGTTGGCGCCGGCATTGCCGAACAGCGTGTTGGCCAGCTCGTTGCCGATCAGGTCGATCGCCGCCGTGCCGGCATTGTCGCCGGTCGAGAGCGTCTCCACCGAGACGCCGGCCGCCAAGGTGTAACTGACGCTCGCGAAGATCCGGTCGGCGCCCTCGCCGGCCAGCTCCACCACCGTGTCGGCGGCATTGTCGACGACGTAACGGTCGTCGCCGGCGCCGCCCTCGAGATAGTTCTTGCCGGAGCCGCCCGCGAGCAGATCGTTGCCGGCGCGGCCGTAGAGGATATCGTCATTGGCGCCGCCGGAGAGGATGTCATTGCCTTCCTTGCCGTCGAGCACGTCATTGCCGCCGCCGCCGGTCAGGGCGTTGGCGCCGGCATTGCCGAGCATCGTGTTGGCCAATTCGTTGCCGGTGAGGTCGATCGCCGCGGTGCCGGCATTGTCGGTCGTGGACAGGGTCTCCACCGACACGCCCGCGCCGAGGACATAGCTCGCTCCCGCGAAGACGCGGTCATTGCCCTGGCCGGCCGTCTCGACGACCGTATCCAGGCTGCTGTCGACCATGTAGCGGTCGTCGCCCAGCCCGCCGGCCATCACGTCGCTGCCGCCGCGGCCGTCGAGCATGTTGGCGCCGTCATTGCCGACCAGCCGGTTGGCGAATTCGTTGCCGGTAAGGTTGATCGCCGCGCCGCCCGGGGCGGCGGGCGCCGCTTCCAGGGTCTCGACGGAAATGCCCGTAGCGAGCGCATAGCTGACCGAGGCGATCACGCGGTCGTTGCCGCCGAACGCATAGTCCAGCACCAGATCGGCCGCTTCGTCGACATAATAGAGATCGTCGCCGAAGCCGCCGTCCATGCGGTCGATGCCGGCGCCGCCCCTGATCGTGTCGTTGCCGTCATTGCCTTCGAGCCAGTCATTGCCGGCCCCGCCGTTGACGGCGTCGTCGCCGCCGCCGCCGGAGGCGCGGTCGTCGCCGGCATCGCCCGTGAAGCTGTCGTTGAAGCGGCTGAGCGTGTATTTCTCGATCGAGAAATAGCTGTCGGCCGAGGCGGCGCCGAAGTTGCGGCCGGAGGGAAGGTCGATCGCCAGGCCGAAGGTCGAGCGGGCATAGGTCACCTCGTCGAAGCCCTCGCCGCCGAGCAGGATGTCGGTGCCGATGCCGCCTTCCAGCACGTCATTGCCGTCGCCGCCGTCAAGCCGGTTGATGCCCGCGCCGCCGGAGAGGATGTCGTCGCCGGCCAGGCCGTAGACCACGTCGTCCAGGTCGCCGCCGATGAAGCGGTCGTTGAAGCGGCTGAGGCTGATCTGCTCGATCTCCTCGAAGGTGTCGCCCTGCGCCTCGCCGCTATGGCCGCCGGTGAGCAGGTTGAGCGAGATGCCCGAAAGCGCATTGGCATAGGTGACCTCGTCGCGGCCCGCGCCGCCGATCATCCGGTCGGCGCCGAGGCCGCCCTCGAAAAGGTCGTCGCCGCCGCTGCCGCGCAGGATGTCGTCGCCGCCGAAGCCTTCGAGATAGTCGCTGCCGTCCGTGCCCATGGCGCGGTCGTTGCCGTCGGTCAGATAGTCGGTGGAGCGGAAGCGCTGGGTGAAGATGTCGCCATTGCCGTAGCTGACGATGAAGCTGCCGTCGCCGAGCAGGGCAATGTCCGGGCGGGTCTGGAGGATTGGGACATCCTCGGCGATCGGCCAGGCGTCGCCCAGGGCGTTGCCGAACGCGTCATAATTGCGGACCATGATCATGAAGCTGGACTGGAAGGTGATCGCGAACCCGCCGTCCGCGGTCGCGGCGATCGCCGGGACGGTCGCATTCGCCATGGCGATGCCGGCGGTGACCACGAATTCGGCGCCGATCTTCTGGCCGTCGAACGTGTAGCGCTGCGCGTAGACGTCGCTGCGCTGCCCGCCGGGATCCAGATGGTCCCAGGCGACGACGAAGGAGCCGTCGGCCAGCGTGACGACGACCGGGCGGCGCTGCAGGCCTTCATCGGTGGCGTTGACCATGACCTCGGGGCCAATCTTCGCGCCATTGGCGTCGAAGCGCTGCATGAAGATGTCGAAATCGCCGTCGCCGGGATTGGCGCACCAGGTGGCGACGAAGCCGCCGTTGATCTTGTCGGCGGCGATGCTGGGCGTGGCGATGGCGCCGGCCGGGCCGCTATTGACCATGAACTGGTCGCCGACCGCGGCGGTTCCGGTCGCGTTGAAGAGGCGCGCGAAGACGCCGGTCTCGCCGGGGGTGTTGCTCGTCGCCTGCCAGGTAACGAGCAGATTGCCGTTGGACAGGCGGGTGATCTGCGAGGTCTCCTCGCTGCCCGCCGTCGTCATGTTGACCTGGAGTTCCTGCCCGGCGGAGCCGCCGCCCAGCGAGAAGGTCTTCATGTAGACGCCGGTGAAGGCCTGATCGATGCTGGTCCAGGTGACGGTGAACAGGCCGCCGGCGCCGCCGATCACGTCGGCGTCGACCTTGAAGCCGGTCGGATTGGTCGCGAGGATGAACTCCTGGCCGATCTTGCTGCCGTCATAGGCATAGCATTGGCCGAACAGGCCGCTCTCGGAGGGGAATTGCGGGTTGGCGCCCGGGCCCTGCCAGATCACGACATAGCCGAAACCCGGAATGTCGGCGACGGTCGATTGACCCTGGCTGTTCGCGGTGGTGGTGTTGACCAGGACGGGGGGCGTTCCATTGGTAAGCGGCACAAGTTCCTCCATGCGGGCGCGCCTCACGCGGCCCGTTTTCACGATGTTGATCCAGTGGCGCCGGCCCGGTCTCCGCGGGGGAGTCGGAACCTGAACCGGCTTTCAGATGAAAGGTGTATTAGCCGGACCGTACGGCGGCTCACCCGCGCTGCGATGAAGCTGCTGGGCCGGACGACGGATGGTGAAGGCCGGAGACGAAGGCGGCACCCGGCACGACGAAGCTGTGGGAGATATTCGTAAAACGAAGAGAAATTGCTGTCGTGCAAGAATTAATCTCGATCAACCTGCGACACGTTGCCGATCTTGTCTCGGCCGAATCGCACCTTGGCAGGGCGGCGGAAGCCGTGCCATGACGCTCCGGGGCGTGAACGGGGACAGTTGCGTGACGGAAAGAACAGACGAGGGCGCGCCCGACGCGACGAGCCAAATCTATCCGCCAAATGCGGTCCATCTGATGCGCACGGCCCAACTCGCGCAGCTACAGCTGTCCGCCATGGCGGACGCGAAGGCGAGCCTGCTGATGGGGGCGACCTTCGTCATCTTCACCATCACCATCGGCCAGGCGCGGGACGGCCTGCCGCCCCTGCCGCTGCTGATCCTGGGCGGCGCCGCCTTCTTCGCCGCGATCTTCGCCGTGCTGGCGGTGATCCCGATGACCAGCGGCAAGCGCAAGGGCGGCCGGCCGAACATCCTCTTCTTCGGCACGTTCAGCCATATGGCGGAAGACGCTTTCATCGAGGAGATGACAGGGCGGCTGACGACCGAGGACAGCATCTACCGGACGATGGCGCGGGACATCCACCAGGCGGGAACGGTGCTGGAGACCAAGAAATACCGGCTGCTGAGCTGGGCCTATCGCATCTTCCTGCTCGGCCTGGTGGCGAGCGGCGCGGCGTTCGTCATCCGGTTCGTCTAGCTAGAGCCAGCCCTGCTCCTGATACCATAAGGCCGTGGCCTTGAGCCCGGTCTGCGTGCGGATGGCGGGGGTCCAGAGGCTCTCGGGCGGGCGGGCCCCGGCGGCGACCACCCAGTCGGGATGGCAGAAATAGCGGGCCCGGTCCGGGGTCAGCTTGGCCTTCGAGCGGCGGACGAGCCGGTCGAGGCGGGCGGCGCCCTTGACCACGGCCTTGGGCATGGCGACGGTGGCGGGGCGCTTGCCGAAGACGCGGCCCAAGGTGCGGGCGAAGTGGCGGTGGTCCCAGCCGTCGGGCGTGCCGTCGTCCGGCTCGTAGGTCTGGCCCACGGAATCGGGCGCAGCGACGAGCGCGAGGATCAGGCCGCAGAGATCCTCGACATGAATGACCGAGAAGCGGCCCTTGGGCGGAAGGGCGACGAGGCCGCGTTTCGCCATCTTGAACAGTTCGAAGGTCTCGCGGTCGCCGGGGCCGTAAATGGCTGGCGGGCGCAGCACCGTCCAGTCGAGGCCGGAGGCAGCGACCACCCGTTCGGAGCGCGCCTTGGACCAGCCATAATCGCTGAGGTCGGGCTCGCGCGCGGCGAGGCTGGAAATGTGGATGAAGCGGCGCAGGCCGGCGGCGCGGGCGGCGTCGACCGTCGCGGCGGTCCCGCCGACATTGACCGCCTCGAAGCCGGCGCGGTCGGGCGCGTTGATCAGCCCGGCGATGTGGATGACGACGTCGGCATGATCGCAGAGCGCGGCGAGGCTCTCCGGCCGGTCCAGCGCGCCTTCGATCCATTCGATGCCCGGCTCGGCCGGCCGCCAGCCGCGCGTGAGGGCGCGGACCGGATAGCCCGCGGCCCGCGCGGCCTTGAGCAGGTGCCCGCCGACGAAGCCGGTGCCGCCGGTGATCGCGAGGGTGGGGAGGGGGTCGGTCACCGGACGTCTCCGCCCGGCACGACCGGGTTTTGTCGATCCGCCCCGCTCATAGCGGCGACCACCCGGGCTCCTCCGCATCGCCGACGCCTTCGCGCCTGATCGCGCCGAGCTCGGGCAGGATCGCATCGAGGATCGCGTCGACCCCTTCGCCGGTCGCGCCCGCGACGATGAAGACGGGCCGGCCGCTCTCCTCCGCCAGTTCGGCGGCGAGCGCGTCGGCCAGTTCCTGGTCGATCGTGTCGGCCTTGTTCAGGCAGGCCAGCTCCAGCTTTTCGTCCAGGCCGGCGCCGTAATTCTCCAACTCGGTGCGGACGGTGCGATAGGCGTCCGCCACGTCCTCATTATTGGCGTCGACGAGGTGGATGAGGATGCGCGTGCGTTCGATATGGCCGAGGAAGCGGTCGCCGATCCCGGCGCCTTCGGCGGCGCCCTCGATCAGGCCCGGAATGTCGGCGATGACGAAGTCGACGCCCTTGTGGCGGACCACGCCGAGCTTCGGGTGGAGCGTGGTGAAGGGATAGTCGCCGACCTTGGCCTTGGCGTTGGAGACGGCGTTGATGAAGGTGGACTTGCCGGCATTGGGCAGGCCGACCAGGCCGGCATCCGCGATCAGCTTCAGCCGCAGCCAGACCCAGAGTTCCTCGCCGGGCCAGCCGGTGCCGTGCTGGCGGGGCGCGCGGTTGGTCGAGGTCTTGTAGCTGGCATTGCCGCGGCCGCCGTCGCCGCCCCGGAGCAGGACGATGCGCTGGCCGACCTCGGTGAAGTCGGCGAGCACGGTCTCGCGCTCGTCGTCCAGCACCTGCGTGCCGACGGGCACCTTGATCACCAGATCGTTGCCGCCGGCGCCGGTCATGTTGGAGCCGGCGCCGCCGGTCCCGCGCGGCGCCTTGAAATGCTGCGTGTAGCGGAAATCGATGAGCGTGTTCAGGCCCTCGACCGCCTCGAAGACGATGTCGCCGCCCTTGCCGCCATTGCCGCCGTCGGGCCCGCCATATTCGATGAACTTCTCGCGCCGGAAGGACACGGCGCCGGGGCCGCCCGCGCCGGAGCGGATGAAGATCTTGGCCTGGTCGAGGAAATGCATGCGGGGGCATGTAGGGCACGCCCCGCCGCATCGCCAGCCTTAACGGGGACTCGGCGCGCCTGCGCGACCGCAAGCCCGGCCGGCGTCACGGTCCCGTGAAGCCCGGCGCCCGGGCCTGGGCAAGCACGAAGGTGAAGGCGTCGGTCCACGTCTCGATCAATTGTTCGTTGGCCGAGCCGATACCGTGACCGGCTTCCGGATCGGTGCGGATCAGGACGAGGCGGCGGCTGCCGAAGCGGTCGAGCGCGCGGGCGGCATATTTGGCGGACATCCAGGGCGCAACCCGGCGGTCGTTGAGGCCGACGAGCAGCAGGGTGTCCGGCGTGTCGTTCGCCCTGGCGAGCATCTGGTAGCTGTCCTGCGTCATCAGCGCGTTGAAGCCGGCTTCCACGTTCGGATCGCCCATCTCGGCATATTGGTTGGGGCCGTTGGGCGCGACCGCGAGCCGGGTCGGGTTGAGGATCGCGACATTGGCGATCAGCCCGGCGAAGAGCTCCGGCCGGCGCAGGGCCGCGGGCGGGGCGAGCAGGCCGCCGGCGCTGGTGCCCATCACGGTCAGCCGGCTCGAGGAGGTCAGGCGCAGCTGGATCAGCCGCTCGGCGCAGGCGATCAGATCGGCCTGGGCATTGGGCTTGTTGGCCTCGCGGCCGCCCTCATGCCAGGCGCGGCCGCGCTCGCTGCCCCCGCGCGTGCCGCAGAAGACCACGGCGCCGCCTTCGGCGACCAGCCCGAAATAGAAGCGGGAGTAGAAGGGCTCGGCCACATTGGAGCCGTAGGCGCCATAGCCTTCGAGCAGGATCGGCAGCGAACCGTCGCGCGGCGCATATGCGGGCAGCAGGATCGCCATCGGCACGCGCGTACCGTCGGCGCTCACCGCCTCCTCGCGCAGCTGGGTCGCGCCAGCGAGTCCGCCATAACTGGCCGAATCCATTCCGAGCGAGGCAATGACGCCGCCCTCGGCGCGATACCAGCGCGTCGCCGTGAACCAGTCCTCCATGCCGAAGGTGATGGAGCGGCCGTCGCTGCTGGTGTTGAAGGCCGCGGCGGAGCCCTGGAGCGGGAGCGTCAGGCGCCGGGCGGGGCCGCGGGCCGGAAGGTAGACGATCTGCGAGAGGCCGTCGCGCTGGCCCTGGACGTAGAGCCCGTCCCGGGTCACGGCCATGCCGCCCAGCACCAGCTCGCCGGCGGGCAGGGCCGGAGTCGCCGCGGCGAAAGCGCCGGGGCGGGCCAGATCAAGCTTGAGGACCTCGCCGTTCGGATTGTTGCGGGTGGTGAGCAGATAGAGCGTGTCGCCGCTCAGCGCCGCATTCTGGACGCGGTCTTCATAGGAGGCGATCACCCGCCAGTTGGGCCGGCCGGCGGCGATATCCGCCCGGCGCGCGACGAGGACCCGGAAATCGGCGCGGGCGCCGCCGACGCTGCCGATCAGCCAGTCGCTGGGGCCGGCGTCGAAAATGCCCGGCCAGTCCTGCGGCGTGAGGGTGGGCGTTCCGGGTACGTCCATGCCAAGCAAAGGCGTGTCGCCGGCGCCGCCGACATTCTCGCCAAGCCGGTGGAGCATCACGCGCTGGCGCTGGATCGGATCCGGCTGCGGGCCGAGGATCGTGTAGGTCATCACCCGCTCGTCGAGCCAGGTCACCCTGTTCTCGCCCCAGATATTGTCGAGCCGGTCGTCCAGAGTGCGGCCGCTGGCGACGTCGATGAAGCGGATGCTGCCCGCCTCCGCGCCGCCCTCGGCGGTGTGCAGAGCCACCGTCCGGCCCGCCGGCGAGACGCTGTAGCTGTTGATTGCCGCGCCGCGCCGGCCGCCGGCTTCGGGATCGTAGAGGATCCGCTCGGTGCCGTCCGCGGCCCGCACGACCAATTTGGCGAGCTGCGCGCCCGCGTCGGTCCGGCGGTAGAAGACGAGGCCGCCCGCTTGCCTCAGATCGGAATTGCGGACGCCAGCCTGGACTCCGGCCGCGACCCGTGCGCGCAGCCGCGCGCGGCCGGGGAGGGCGGCCAGCCGGGCGACGGTGTGCGTGCTCGACTGGCGGATGAAGGCCTCGACATCGGCGGCCCGCTCGGCTCGCTCCATCCACCGCCAGTCGTCCTGGATCGCCTGGCCGAACAGGGTCTCCCGGTGCGGCTCGGCGGCGGCGCGGGTGGGTGCGTTGATGAGGGCGGGGGAAGGCGCCGGCGGCGTCTGGGCGGTCGCCGCCGTGGCGGTCAGCAATAGGGCGAGCGCCCCGGCAAAGATCGGCTTCATGCAGTCCCCCTTAAATGGATGCCCCTAGGGCCGTGAGTCGGTCTGGTCTCCCAGCTTCGTCGTCGCGAGCAGCAGCTGCCGGGTGATCGCCCGCGCCCGGTCGCGCGGCAGGCCGAGCGAGGCCGCCATTTCCTGGCCGAGCAGGGAATCGCCCATCGACAGCAGCACGATCCAGAGCGTGGTGTCGGCGACCGGATGGTCTTCATGGCCGGCGCTGAGATGTTCGACCAGCTCGTGGATCGCGTCGAGCACCGGGTTCAGCGCGTCGCGATTGCCGCTGAGGATCATCCAGGCGGCGAGCGCGCCGGCGCCCTCTCGGCCGAAGGCGTCGAAGACGCGGTCGGCGATCTCGATCGGGTCCGCCTCATGGGCGCGGGCGCGCTGCACCGCTTCCTCGATCCCCGCCACGACCCGGCCGGTGATCAGGGCGGCGAGGGCCGATTGCAGGCCGGCGGCCGAGCCGAAATGATGGAGCAGATTGGCGTGGGTCTTGCCGATCTCCGCCGCCACCGCCTTCAGCGTCACCGCCTGCGGGCCGTGCGCGATCAGCAGCCGGCGCGCCGCCTCGAGCGCGGTGGCGCGGCTTTCCTCGGGGGAGAGGCGTTCTCGGGGAGCGGTCGCTATTGACATCTATGTAAATACGTGGTCTTGCTGTCCGACATGATGGCGGGATGCGTCCCGCACCGTTCACATCATTTGCCAAGGATTACAACATGGCGCGCCAGCACAGCCCCGAGGATCTGACGATCACCCCGCGCGACCGCCGCTTCGGGCGCGGGTCGATGCAGGCGCGCTGGTGGCTGAACGGCGATCCGGTGGCGACCGCTTTCTACAATGCGCTGTCGGCGACCTTTCCGAAAGGCGAGGCCTTCTTCGTGGAGAGCGTCCGCGCCTTTCGCGATGCCGCGCCGCCCAAGCTCGCCGCCGAGATTCGCGCCTTCACCACCCAGGAGGTGATGCACAGCCGCGAGCATGTCGCGTTCAACAAGCGCGCGCTTGAGGCCGGCTATGACATGACCGCGCTCGAGGCGCAGGTTGACCGGCGCCTCGCGGTGGTGAAGGAGCGCCATCCGGTGGTGAACCTCGCCGCGACGATGTGCCTCGAACATTTCACCGCCATCCTCGCCAACCAGCTGCTGCGCAACCCGAAGCACCTGAAGGGCGCGGACAAGGAGAGCGGCGATCTCTGGCGCTGGCACGCGATCGAGGAGATCGAGCATAAGGGCGTCGCCTATGACACCTGGCTGCATGCGACCCGGGAAATGGGGCGCTGGAAGCGCTGGAAGATCAAGGCGAAGGTGATGCTGTTCGTCACCCGCAATTTCGTCGTCGACCGGAGCCGCGGCACGCTCGAGCTGCTGCGCCAGGACGGGATCACCGGCTTCAAGGCGTGGCGCCGGATGCTCTGGTTCGCCTGGATCAACCCCGGGATGCTACGCAAGATCCTGGGTGCCTGGCTCGCTTTCTTCCTGCCGCGCTTTCATCCCTGGAAGCATGACGACCGCAATTTGATCCGGCTCGCCGAAAGCGACTACGAGGCGGCGGTGCTGCCGGCGACGGCGGCGGCCTAGGCGTCGTCCCGGCGCGGGCCGGCGAGGCGGACCGCCGCGACCAGGCCGGCCAGCGCGAACGGGATCGCGATCCCGAAGGCGCCCCAGGCGATGGGCGCGAAATTGTCCGGATTCACGCCCCCGCCGAAGTCCGCCGCATTGGCGGCGACCCCGGCCAGCGCCGCGCCCAGCGCGCCGCCCGCATTGCGCACGGCGCCGATTGCCGAGGAGCCGCGCGCCCGCTCCTTCTCCCCGAACGAGCCGATCACCCGCTGGCTGATGAAGGCGTAGGAAAGGCCGTAGCCCGCGCCGAGCACCGCCCCGGCGGCGGCGATGGCGATCAGGCTCGGGCTGGCCATGAGCAGGGTCAGGCCGGTCGCGCCGGCAAGGATCGCGGCGGGGCCGATCATGCTCAGCCGGCGCCGCCAGCGCGCGCCGGAGCCCGATACGGCGAGCGAGGCAGCGGTCCAGGCCAGCGCCTCGATCGCCACCACATAGCCGGCCTCGAGCCCGCTCAGGCCGAAGCGGAATTGCAGCAGGGCGGGCCCGTATAGCGCGAAGGCGACGCCGGCCGCGGTGGTGGCGAAATAGGTGAGCCAGGCGGCGCCGAGCGGGAAGGCGGGATCGGCGGCGCGCAGCGGCAGCAGGCGGTTCGTCCCCGCGCGGTCCAGCGCAAGTGCCGCCAGCAGCAGGGCGATGCCGGCGCCGACCAGCAGGGCGGCCGGCACGAGGCCCTCGATCACGCCGGCGCTGGCGATGCAGGCGATGCCCGCGGCGAGCGGCAGCAAGGTGCGGACGGGCAGGCGGCTGCCCTCGGCCACGGCGGCGGCGCGGGGGATAAGCAGGCGGGTCGCCGCAGTGAACAGGATCGCCTGGCCGGCGAACAGCCAGAAGACGCCTCGCCACGCGCCGGCGTCGGCGAACAGCCCGCCGACCAACGGGCCGGCGAAGGTGGCGACGCCCCAGACGCTGGTCAGGATCGCGAAGACCCGGGGCAGATGCCGGCCGGGAAAGAGGATGGCCAAAGCGACATAGACGAGGCCGATCACCCAGCCCGCCGCGCAGCCCTGCAGCACCCGTCCGGCGAGGAAGAGGGCGATGCCGGGCGCGGCCGCGCTGAGCGCGCAGCCGATCGTGAAGCCCGCGCCGGCCAGCATCATCGCCGCGCGCAGCCCGATCCGCTCGGCCAGCCAGCCCGCCGACGCGCCCGCGACGACGAGGCCGATGAGGAAGCCGGACGCCGCCCAGCCGAACCAGGCGAAGCCGGCCAGGTCCGCGCCGACGGCGGGCATGATCGTCGCGGTCACCAGCGAATCGGCGGCGGTCACCCAGCAGCCGAAGACGAGCAGGGCCAGAATGGGCGCGCGGCCCTCGGCGACCAGGTTCCGCCAGCCTTCGGCGCGGCGCGGGGCAGGCGGATCGATGGCGGCGTTGGCGGACATGGCGTCTCCGGGAAGCGAGTGTGTCGGCCGCCTCCTATGCAACCTCAACCGTGGTTGAGATCAAGCGAAACCTCCTCCCCGATCGCCGATCGGGGAGGAGGTTTCAGGCCGCCATCGCGCGATCGTCGCAATCGGCGCCCACGCACAGGTCGAGCGCATATTCGCGCACCGGCGCGATGCCGTCGCGGCCGGCGCTGTAGCGGCCGCGCGTGACTCCGGTCGGGCGGAAGCCGAGCTTCTGCAGCACCCGTCCCGAGGCGGGATTGTCGATGAAATGGCCGGCGACGAGCCGCGGCAGGCGCAGCGAGTCCCGCGCATTGGCGAGCACGGCGCGGCCGGCCTCGGTGGCGATGCCCAGGCCCCAATAGGGCCGGGCGATCCAATAGCCGAGCTCGGGCACGCCGTCGGGCCCCGGGTCGACGCCGATGCAGCCGACCAGCGCCGGCGGACCGTCGCCGCGCAGGAAGATGAAGCGGGGGCCGCCGCCCGGCCGGTGGTCGCGCGCGAGGAAGGCCTCCGCATGCGACCGGTCGTAAGGCCAGGGCGCGGACGCCAGATTGCGGACGATGCCCTCGTCGGCGATCGCGCGGCAGAGCGCCGGGGCGTCCTCCCGCCAGCCCGGCCGCAGGAGCAGTCTCTCCGTTCTCGCAAACATCCCGATTTCCCTTCGCTCTCTCCTGGCGAACGCCGTTGCCCTGAAAGGGTTTCAGCTCCGCGACACAAAGTTCTGAGGGAGAAATGAAAAGGGAGAGGAACCCTGGTGGCCCCTCTCCCTCTTAACGGTTCGCTTGCGAGAACCTGGGGCCACCCTCTCCGGGCAGCCCTTTCTCGACTGCCCCTATTCCGCCGCCTCGAGCGCAATATTGTCTACACAGACGAACTTGCGGCCGAGCTTGCCGTCGCGAAACGCGACGGTGCCGCCGGTAAGCGCGAAGAGCGTATGGTCCTTGCCCATGCCGACATTCGCGCCCGGATAATATTTGGTGCCGCGCTGGCGCACGATGATGTTGCCGCCGACGACCGTCTCGCCGCCGAACTTCTTCACGCCGAGGCGCTTGGACTGGGAGTCGCGGCCGTTACGCGACGAGCCGCCTGCTTTCTTATGTGCCATCGTTCTTCTCTAAGCCTGGATCTGTTTCTAAGCCTGAATCGGTTTACGCGTCCTTAGCGTCGGCCGCCTTCTTTGTCGAAGCCTTCTTCGCCGGGGCCTTTTCCGCCGGTGCCGCTTCGACCTTCGGCGCCGCCTTGGTCGCGGCGGCCTTCTTCGGCGCCTCGGCCTTCGCCTCGGGCGCGGCGTCCGCGCCGCCCTTGGCCGGAGCCTCGGGCTTCGGCGCCTTGGCCGGCTTCGCGGCGGCGGCCTCGGCCGGGGCCGGCGCGGCCTCCGTCTTCGGCTTCGCGGCCTTCTTCGGGGCGTCGCCGATCGCCAGGATCCTCAGGATCGTGTGCTGCTGGCGGTGGCCCTTGCGGCGGCGGTAATTGTGCCGGCGGCGCTTCTTGAAGACGATGACCTTTTCGCCCTTCGCCTGGGCGATGATCTCGGCCGCGACGGTGAGGCCATCGGTCGACTTCAGCTCGCCGCCGTCGCCGGCCAGCAGGACGTCGCTCAGGGTGACGCTGTCGCCGGCCTCTCCGGCCAGCTTCTCGACGACGATCTTGTCTCCGGCGGCGACGCGATACTGCTTGCCGCCCGTGCGCACGATTGCGAACATGGGCTTTTCCAATTCAACTCGAAATGCTTGGCGCGCGAGGCTGGGCCCCGCACGGGAAGTGGGGCCGCTACAGGCTGGGGGCGTTCATGTCAACCGAAGCGGGACGTTTTTAATCCGGTTCGGCGTGGCCGAAACAGGTCCCACCGACCCGCTCCCCCACCCGGCCTCACAACGACAGTTTATGCTATGGGCGGCCGGGCGGGAGAGCGGGCCGGCGTCGGGCGGCCGGGCGGGAGAGCGGGCCGGCGTCAAA
Organism: Allosphingosinicella sp.; assembly: GCA_035502235.1. Taxonomy (GTDB): domain Bacteria; phylum Pseudomonadota; class Alphaproteobacteria; order Sphingomonadales; family Sphingomonadaceae; genus Allosphingosinicella. The sequence continues at coordinate 9,999 of DATJUQ010000042.1, read as the reverse complement.
ATCCGGCGAGGTCCATCTAGTGACGTCGTTCGGGGCGCAGCCGGTAACGGCCGCCGGCAAAGGGTTCGAACATGCCCGGGATCGCCGGATGGTCGACCGGCTCGTCCTCCTCGTCCGGCAGCAGGTTCTGCTGGCTGACATAGGCGATGTAGCTGCTCTCCGCATTTTCGGCGAGCAGGTGATAGAAAGGCTGGTCCTTGCGCGGGCGGATGTCCTCGGGGATCGCCTGATACCATTCCTCGCTGTTGGCGAAGACCGGGTCCACGTCGAAGATCACGCCGCGGAAATCGAACATGCGATGGCGGACCACCTCGCCGATGGTGAACCGGGCATGGGCGACGGGAGGCGCCTCGACCGCGCCGCCCTGCCCCGGATGGAGGATGTCAGGCTGCGTCATGCCCCATATCTAGTGTGGCGCGCGCGGGGCCGCAAGCGAGCCGCCCTTCGGTTCGCCTCAACAGGAGGTTGGCAAGCGCCGATCCTTGCGTTAGAGCCCGCGCCTCATTCGACCGGGCGGGCGCCTTCACGGCGCCGTTTGGCCTTTCACGCGGAGAGGTGCCGGAGTGGTCGAACGGGGCGGTCTCGAAAACCGTTGAGCGCGCAAGCGTTCCGAGGGTTCGAATCCCTCCCTCTCCGCCATTTACCCCCTCATTTTCGCTACCATTTTCCCTCCTAATCCCCTACAAAACAACGGAAATCAGCGGCGTCGTTCGTGTCGCTGGATTCCAGGAAATCCCACGCAATCCCACACCAAATGTGGGGAAAATGTGGGGCCAGAATGGGTGAGGTGCGATGGGTAAGCTTACGGTTCTCAAGATTCGCTCGCTTACAGAGCCTGGCCGATATCCGGACGGGGAGGGGCTCTTCCTGAATGTTAGTGGCAAGGGCTCCGCCAGCTGGATACTCCGAGTGCAATATGACGGCCGCCGCCGCGATATCGGGCTCGGCTCTCTGAAATACTTCTCGCTCGCCGAGGCGCGCGACGCCGCCTTCTCGATGCGGAAGATGATCGCGCAAGGGCTTGATCCTGTCGCGGAGCGAAAGAAGGAGCGGGTGGTCATCCCGACCTTTCGCGAAGCCGCGGAACAGGTCCATCAGGAGCATGAGAAGGCCTGGAAAAGCGGAAAGCATCAGAAGCAGTGGATTACCACGCTCGTGAACTACGCATTTCCGAAGCTTGGCGATCGGCCGGTCGACCAGATTGAAGGCCCGCTGATCCGGAACGTCCTGGCGCCGATCTGGCTCAGCAAGCCCGAGACGGCCCGCCGGGTCCGGCAACGGATCGGTGCCGTGCTCGACTGGGCTTACGCTAAGGGCTTTCGCGCAACCGAGGCACCGATGCGTTCCCTTTCGAAAGGCTTGCCGCGCCAGCCCAAGAAAGACGGGCACTTCGCGGCCATGGACTATGCCGACGTGCCGGATTTCCTCGCCAAATTGCGTGAGCGGGAGACGGTCGGCCGCCTGGCTTTGGAAGCGCTCGTCCTGACGGCCGCCCGCTCTGGCGAGATTCGCGGAGCGACCTGGTCCGAGGTCGATCTCGAGCACGGTCTGTGGACGCTGCCCGCCGAGCGCATGAAGATGGGCCGGCCTCACGTGGTGCCGCTGTCGTCGCAGGCGCTGTCGGTCTTGGAACGGGTAAGCAAATACAGGGCTCGGGCCACCGATCTCGTTTTCCCAGGACAGAGCCTTCGAAAACCTCTTTCGGACATGACGCTTCTCAAGATTCTGCGCGACCAGGATCTCGCCGTCACGGTTCACGGCTTCCGCTCCGCGTTCCGCGACTGGGTGGCGGAGCAGACGGATTATGCCGGCGAGGTCGCCGAGGCGGCGTTGGCGCACACCGTCGCCAACAAGGTCGAGGCCGCCTATCGCCGCACTGTCTTCCTGGACAAGCGCCGCTTGCTCATGCATGACTGGGGGGAGTTTTGCGGAGGACCCAGCGCAGCGTAGCTCTGCTTGGCGGCCCGATAGCTGGCGAGTTCTATTTCCGCCTTACCGCGTTGACAAGGACGGGCTGCACCCCTAGTTCGCGCGGCCTACCCCGTGCCCAGATGGCGGAATTGGTAGACGCACCAGCTTCAGGTGCTGGCGCTCGCAAGGGCGTGGAGGTTCGAGTCCTCTTCTGGGCACCATTTTCCGATAGTGTATCGTCGCGGTGCAACGCACCGCTGGGCTCCCGCTCGTGTATCACGTTTTCGCTTGTGGCCTGATTCCCCGGCAGCAAGATGCTCCCTAGTCGCGAGCAGCCTCCAAGTACGGTTGACGTACATGGTGCAGGCCTTCCTCGGACACGAACCACTCGTAGCCAAGGGCCCCGAGAAAGGGGCGAGGTACGACTTTGGTGGGGCTTAGGTGTACCGCTAGGACTTCGGCCAAGAAGATATCGGATCCAGGGCCCCCTTCGAGAGCTTCGTGGCGATCCAATCGGCACTCCAGCGCAGAGTTGCACCCAACGATCAGTTGAGAGCCGACGTGATGCGCAGGCGTCATTCGAACATTCGCTATCCTTGCCCTCTGTCCTCCCGCTATCGTAGGGTCAGCACTCAGCATCAAATCGGCGAGCTGCTCCTTGGTAGGAGCATTCACCACGAAGTCGCGCCGCTCAATAATGTTTTCGGAGGATCGCTTCAGCGAACCATCGGGACATCTTTCGATTGCGAGGAGGACGGTGGGGGGAGAATTGGACACAATGGTGATCGCGCTAAATGGCGCCATATTAATTGTAGCGTCTGGACCCGACGTAGTAACCCAAAACACAGGCCGTGGTGCAAACACGTTCACAAGGAGCGCTTCAGTGATGATCTCTGCGGTCGAATAACTCATCGTCAGCGCTCTATTATAAACAAGCAGCATGCTCCGGCTGCATTTGACCAGCCTCAATCTGGATGCACCTGTCTGCCGCTCCTTCGAGGCGCGGATCATGCGTCGCGATCAAAATGGCCGCCCCTTTGTCCCGAAGCTCCCTGAGTAAACAGCTGATCCTCTCTGCATTGTCATCGTCCAGGTTAGCCGTCGGCTCATCAGCAAGGATTACCTTGGGGCTCCGGATCGCGGCGCGGGCGATCGCCACCCGCTGTCGCTCGCCGTAGCTCAGTTCGGCCGGCTGATGATCTAGGCGCGCACCGAGGCCAACCCGCTCGAGCAAGTCAGCGGCAGCGCCCAATGCAACGCTTCGCTTCTCGTCGAAAGCCAAGGCAAGTGCCACATTCTCAATCGCCGAAAGGTGAGGAACTAGCACGAGTTCTTGGAATACGAAGCCTATTGCGTGACGCCGGAACGCTCCCCGTTCACTTCGGGAAAGAGCAGAAAGATCTGTCCCAGCCACAACGACCGTGCCTCGGGTAGGGATTGCTAACCCGCCAATCAGATTCAATAAGGTCGACTTGCCGCTTCCGCTCGCGCCCCTCAGCACGGTCGTGGTTTTGGCATCCATGGCCAAAGTGACATTTTGAAGCGCTTTGACGATCTGGTTCCGAACCCGAAACAGCTTCCATACTTCGTTGCAAACGATCATTGATTCAGACATCGGCTCGCCCCACAGATTTCAATCGCACCGGTTCGAGCCGCGCCACGCGCGCAGCGGCGAGCAATGAAGGCGGCAATACGCCGGCGAGCGCGACGGTTAGCGCTATTCCCATTGCCGCCACGAAGTCACCGACGGATGGGGTTGCGGCTCCTTGAGACCAAGTTGCCAAGCTCGCGAGGAAAATCGAAAGCGCGCCTCCAAGAAACCACCCGATCAGGCCATGAATGACGGCTTCGGACACAAGAACCGAATAAATAGATCGTGGTGAACCGCTCAGGAGCATAACCAGTCGGAATTCACGGATTCGGCGTTCGAGCATACGGCCAAGGAGCACTTGGACTTGTAGCCAGCCGACGGCAGCCGCAAGGCCTGCAGTCGCCAACGCAGCAATTCGAAACTGACTTTCCAATTCATCCCCGCCGATCGCACTCCCCTCCGCGGAGATGATTGTTTGGACGAGCCAGACTAGGCTCGGTAAGGCGACCGCGCACGCAAGGGCCGCGTAGGCTGCCTTGTTCCGATCAGCCTGACGCATGCAAGCTACTGCCCCGTAGGCCACCGGTGAATCGACGGGCGACAGCCGCGCCGTCCGCGCTTGAGGCTCTCGAGCGATCATGTCGTCCCCCGCATGAGAGAGACGACAGAGCGCTTTGCGACGCTTTGACCCATCAAGAGCGTGGCGACCACGAGAACAAATATCGTGAAAAACGCTGATAGCCCCAGACCCGCCGCTAGGCTGGCAACGAGCTCTCTGGGATGAAGGACAAATACGCTCAGCGCAGCTGCAGCGGTCAATCCGATTATAATGCTGGTTATGAAGAGGAAAGAGGCTTCGATCAGTGCCATCTGCGTGAACTCAGGCTCATAGCCGAGCGCGGCCAGCGCGGCGATCTCCGGGCGACGCTCCTCGACGCTCATCATCAGAGAGCTGATCGCAAAGGCGCCTCCAAGCAAAAAGACCAGCCGCGACACCCAACCCAAGAGAGAGGATGTGACACCGTTCAGCTGGAGTGCGCCAAATTTTGTCTGGAAGGAAAAGGGGTCGAAACGTGATAACGAGGAATTCAAGAGGAAGATCGTCCCGTTGTCGTGCGGGACCCTCTCTTTAGCCAGATTGTCTCGGATCGTAAGTCGCTCGTTAGCAGCTGCTTCTCGAGCATCTCGTGTGGAGACGCGACCGACGATCCACGTCGGTCCCTCATTGGCGGATCCTCGGAGCCACTCGTAGGGGAGGACAATCGTCTGGCCTGGAAGGTCGTCGCGGACTTGGAGCGGGGTTGGGGGCACAACGCTTAAGGACTCCGGAAATGGCCGGGATCCGACTGCGCTGGCCAGGCTAGTAGATATCGCCGCGCCTTCGTGCGAGCGCCGACGGCCATCCCAATAAACTGTTATCGGTCGTCCAGCCCACGTCATCCGCTGTACAACTATCGGTGCAAGTGACCCGTTGGAGCCAGCAATTATTCGGTTCGCGGCGCTCGGAGAGATATGTGACGCTTGGATCAGGCTATGAGTAGCCTGGTCAACTTCTGGAGAGCCGGGGCCGGTAATCCAAACCGATCCGTCCGCGACAACGTAGCTTAGCGCTGCGCTCGATTGCAGTTGAACACTCGCTGCTAGTGCGTAAGCGATTAGGATGGCCGCGTAGGCCAAGCCGAGACCAAGTGCAGTCGCAAAGAACCTGCGCCAATGCGCGCGGACATTCGAGACCACCAGAAAGAGCATGATCTACTCTGGGGCTTCGTCGAACATTGCGTATTTCGCCAGCTCGCTCTCAACCGTAGCTTCCTTCGCGTTCTTTCGGCCAAGGGCAAAAATCGCGATGCCTGTGAGCAACACAAGCCCTGCCAGCACCGCAAGCCATTGCCTCCACTGATCGGGTGAAACATCCGCGCTCATCGGCAGCGCGAAGACGTAGTAGATCGCTACGGCGTTGAAGGCGGACCCGAAGAGAGCGACGAAGATTACGCCGGCCTTTCCCCCAGGGATACGCCAAACTTCGTCGCCGCGCTCCACATAATCATGCTGGAGCGCGAATCGAGCACGAACGATGCCGAAGTAAAGATAAAACAAGGCGCAGCACCACACGACGATCAACGCCGCGATATAGAAGTTGAAGGCCACTGCGAGATTGGGCTGGCTTGAGAAGATCAATACCACTCCGATGGCGCCCACGCCTTGAGCCAATAGGGCCGGAAGCGGTACGCGGGTTGTGCTCGTGATCTGCCCGAAAACGGCAGGCAAGCGCCGCTCGATCCCTGATATGAAAAGCAGCCGCGAATACGTGTTCATGTAAGCGACGTCCTGTGACGATACCGCCAGCATGACGGCACAGCCGACTATCACGCCTGCGGTGGCCCATTGGCTTCCCGCGGCCCGGGCCAGGCCCGTCGTCACATCTATCTCCCCTTGGCTCGTCGTCAGCAATATTCCTGCGATGCCGATGAGATAGGCGATCAAGAGTGCGATGGTCCCCCAAAGAAACATCGTGCCCACCGCCCGCTTATGGTCGCGGATTTCAGCGCCCATATTGAACGGCACCTCCACACCGAGGAGCCATAGGACCGCTGCCGAGTAGAGCGCACCGTGCACGTTGAGATCGAAAGCGTATATGTCGGAGTTCACGGGAGTTGCCGGCTGAGCCGTGGTCAACCCAACCGCGAAAACAGCGAGGGCTGTCGCGAGCGACACAAAGAACATTATCCGGATGTACCCTTGGGAGATCCGCAGGCGCGTCGCAGACACACCCGTTACCGCCGCTATAAAACAGGCCTGCACGAAGACCTGCGTCGAAAGCGACCATTCACTATCGAATAAATACTGCGCGTGGGCCACGACGGTGATCGCGCCGAGCGGAAGCAGGAGAAAAATCGGAACCCAGGACAGCCAGCCCGCAATAAATCCATGGATGGGTCCCGCCGTCTTATGCGCCCAAACATAGACACCTCCCTCTCCCGGATAGAGGGTGCCAAGTTCGTAGGCGGCCAAGGCACAAGGGGCGAGGAACGTGATTGCGGCTAGGATCATCATCGGGATGGCGGCCCAACCGCCGGCTGCCATTTGAGCGGCACCATAGGAGCCGAATATCAAGGCGAAGTAGAGAGTAACTAAGTCGAATCTCTGAAGGAGGCGAGGGAGTAGTTTAGGGGGGATGATCTCCGCCAGCATGGCAGAACGATCGCTTTCGGTATCGGTCATCACCTTTCCCCCGGCTTGCAGAAGTTATGCTTGATATACTCCCAAGTGTCGTCCCACTTGCTAGATAAGGTTGGTCTTTGACGTACTATTATGTTGCGATGAAACAAAGTATCGGTGTCTTCGAAGATTCGCTTGGTGTCTTCGAAAACAAGTTGCTTCGCACTGCGGCCTTCGTCCTGTATAGCTGTGTCATCGTTCAATATCATATCGATCAGGGAAACAGTTACGGGGCAAGTGCAATACGGGAGACCCTCCATTAAGGACGTCTGATAGGAATCAGTAAGCACGGAATCCCGCAGAAATTCGTACAATTTCCGTGTGCCGCCTTGAAGGTTAGAGACGAGGGCGGCTCCTTCGATCCAAAGGAACCCCATCGATTCTGGAGGGATATGTGTCCTGATCCTTTGGTCCTCGGCTTTGGGATTGGCGAGCCAAGCACCACCGCCAAGCACCGCGTCAATCTGATCCGCGTTTAGTGCACGTGACAGTCGCTCGATGCCGCCATACAAACGAAACAGCTTACGATTCTTGCCAGCCAGGGCTTGGAGCCTAGTCAGCTCAGATTTGACTAGATCAAGATGATCTTCGCTCTCATGCGAGAATACCTCATCACCCTCGAGGTCCGGGCAAAAGGCATTGACAAGTATCGACAAGCTCGCGCCGACATTGTCGTAGAGGCCGATCCTGAATTTAGGATTGGCGCTCGCGTACTCTATGGTCTCTTTGTATGAGCTATGACGCTCGACCATTTCTCCGTGGCGATGGTGCCAAGCTACAGCATTCAGGCCACAGCGAATCGGTATAAAAACGAACTGCTGAGAATCTGGAAAAGCCGGGGCTACCAGCGTTTCGTCGGCCTGTTGATTACCTGGCGCCAAGCTCACGATCTTTTCACTATGCATGGCCTGAAGACTATCGAAGTCATCAATGATAAACTGGAATTGATCTGCCTCAGCCTGTTCATATCCATTGCGAGGCCAAATCCGGAGAGAGTCTATTTTTCCGCGTAATCCCTCATGCGTTAATACGGTAACGCCACGCGCATTAAGGCCAAGCCTGTTACCGTCGACCGGCCTGCGTCCAGCGAATCCTGGCCAAGCTAGGCAAGTCCAATCATGTATCTCGTCCACCTCTTCAGTAGCGAGGCATCTGGCAGCCCGCCCTGGTGCCATCTCTAGGGGATATTCACGGCTCAGTACGGGTCGGACCTGACCAAGCTTCTCGATGCTAAGATGCTCGGGATCTGGCACAGCAATCACGACCCCTTCAGGCCGCGCCAGGTTCTGCAACTTGGCCGCGAGATTGATCGTGTATCCGTAGTAATCCCGGATCCCTGTATCGCCTTCGGAAAGATCGCTCGACTTTAGCACCGCGCGAGCAGCTTCACCGAAGGCGAGCCCCATCCCGATTTTCACCCTCTTCTCAAACCGCCAAGTTTCCTGCAGCCGCCTTCCCAGAGAGTCGAAAAAATTGAGTACATGGCCGGCTAGATTGTCTTTCGCATCCTTACCCTCCAGCTCCCAAACACAGAACAAGCCGTCGCCGACCAGTCTAACAAGTTTGGGCGACGGCGCGCCCTCTGAGGTCTCGAGATCGATCCAAGCGGATCTGGCTAGATGCGAGAAGTCTCGTGCCCTTTGTCGCACAAGTCCCGCACCGCCCGGTAAGTTTGACGATCCTCGGATGTCGACAAACAGCGCCCCGCAATTCTGGAGGATGTCATCGGTCCCCTGAAGATGAGGCCATGGGTCAGGTCTGCCATCCATCGGAGTTGGACCCGGAAGTATTTCTGCCGTCACTCCCGATCTCCTACCTCGCGAAAAAGACAATCCACCCTGCGATAATTGCGACTCCCGAGCCCCCCAGTCTCATGGACCAAGCCAATAAGCTCATTTTGCGGGCACAGATGATGCTAAGTTGGTGGAGGTGATCGAGGCGGTCACGGAGCAGGGTCGCAGGGTCTAGGCGGAAGACCGCGTCCGCGTAGCAGTTTGGACTGGGGGCATGATGGTGCGCCGCCACGTCGCCCCAATACGTGTACCCTCGCGGAAAGCCCGGCTCCCGACCTTCGAACCGTGGCATAAGCACCCAGAAGCAAAGAATAGTGCCCCAAGCGCAAAGCGCGACCCCGACCCACTCAAAGGATCCAGACCAATTGAAGGCCGTTCCCGGAGTCCACAACCTACCGGCCGTTGCCCTAATCTGTGCAAGAAATTGATCGTTTTGCAAGATTAGCGCGATGGCGCTTGAGAATGTCACAAGCGATAAGCCAGCCTTGGCATCTGCCAGATATATATTCCTGCTGACGTATTCCTCGTGAAAGTCACAGAATTCCCGTATGCCTTCGATATCAGGGGCTGCTCGATGATCATCAGGGGGAGTCGGCGGGTCTACAGCCTTAGAGCGCTGCATAGACGTCGGCGCCACCTGCTTAGCGTCTGGCGCTGGCTCTAGATTTAGAATCATCAATGGCCCCCAACACGTAGGGTGAATGACGGGTTGGATCGAGTCAACATGCGCCGCAACCTTCCAGCAGCTACGTGAAAGACTCGGGATCAAGAACATTCGAAGGACGGAGATACTACGGAATGGCGACGTGCAATCTAATCTAGACTCGGGGTGACTCAGATGTGTGACTCTAAGACCTCCTACTTGAGCTGAAGTTGCATACGGAATTTGCGACCGGGATTATCTACGCGTCGAGACCTGGGTCCGCGGCCGCATAAAATATGGGATTGAGCATCCATTCTATGACGGACGACTCGCGCCACCCGGCGCAGCGGGTGCTGATCGACAATTGACGGGGAAACGTCCCCGCCTTGATCTTCCGGTAGAGAGTGGAGCGGCTGAGCCCGGTTCGTTCGAGCACGGCGGGTAGCCTGAGGATGCGATCGGGCTTGTCGGCTGTGTTGATGGGATTGTCCTGCATCTTGTCTGACCTCTTGGGTTGAACAGAGACGATGAAGGTCGAGGCGGTGCGTGGTGCAATGTCTGCAGGGCTGAGCATCGTTGGGCATCCGCCAGATTCCATGGAGAGGTAGGTCAGCAAGGCTCGCGGCGTCCCGCACCGGCGGCGCGGCCGCGCTCTACTCCGCTTCGCTCCGCCGAGTCGCCTTGCGGCGTCTCGGCCCATCCGGGTGACATGGGGTAACAGCGGGCGCTCTGATCAGCCGATTCGCAGCTAGTCTCGCTCCTTTCGTAGATGGAGGGTGCAATGGCTCTGTTCGTGGGTTTGGACGTGTCGGTGCAGGAGACCAGCATGTGTGTCGTCGACG
>DATJUQ010000041.1:0-268502 GCA_035502235.1 Allosphingosinicella sp. | reverse complement strand
CCGCTCGGCCGCTATGTCGGCATGGCGGTCGCCGGCACCGATCCGGACGAGATGGGGATCGGACCGGTCTTCGCAGTGCCCAGATTGCTCGAGCGCTACGGGCTGACGGTCGATGATATCGGCCTGTGGGAGTTGAATGAGGCCTTCGCCGTCCAGGTCCTCTATTGCCGTGACGTGCTCGGCATTCCGGACGACCGGCTGAACGTGAATGGCGGCGCGATCTCGATCGGTCATCCTTACGGCATGTCCGGGACCCGGATGACCGCGCACGCGCTGATCGAGGGCAAGCGCCGTGGTGCGCGCTATGTGGTGATCACGATGTGCGTTGGCGGCGGCATGGGCGCCGCCGGCCTGTTCGAGGTGCTGTGAGCGATGCCGGGGCGGCGGCACGCCGCCGCCCCGCACCGGCCTCAGGTCAGGCTGCCACCCGAAGCGGCCTTGTCGCGCAGCAGCGCCGACATCCGGAAATCCTCGATCAGCGGTGCGTGGCGGTCGAGGGCCGCGACGATCCGGTCGAGGCCGATCCGGTCCGCCCAGAACATGGGCCCGCCAGTCGAGGCGGGCCAGCCATAGCCGTTCAGCCAAACCACATCGATGTCCGACGCGCGTTGGGCGATCCCTTCCTCGAGGATCTTCGCGCCTTCATTCACCAGCGGATAGAAGAGCCGCTCGATCACTTCCTGGGGATTTACGGGCCGCGGCGCCTTGCCCGACCGTGCCGCGAAGTCCGCGATCAGGGCCTCGACCTCGGGCGATGGCGTCCGGTTCCGGTTCTCGTCATAATCGTAGAAGCCCCTGCCGGCCTTCTGCCCGCGCCGGCCGCGCTCGCAGAGCAATTCACGCAGCGTCGACCCGGACGAGGTGGCCGGGTCCCAACCCAGATCCAGCCCGGCAAGGTCGGCCATCTGGAAGATGCCCATCGGCATGCCGAATTCCAGCAGGACCCGATCGATCTCGGCGGGCATGGCGCCTTCTTCCAGCATCCGGTTCGCACCCTTGTGATAGGGCTCCAGCATGCGGTTCCCGATAAAGCCGTGGCAGACGCCCGACACGACCGCGACCTTTCCGATCTTGCGGGCGAGAGCCATGCAGGTCGCCAGCACCGCGGGTGCGGTACGGGCACCGCGCACGACCTCCAGCAGCCGCATCACGTTCGCCGGCGAGAAGAAGTGCAGGCCGATCACATGGTCCGGGCGATCGGTGACCGCGGCGATCTCGTCGACATTGAGGAAGCTCGTATTGGTGGCCAATATGGCGCCCGGCCTGACGATCCCGTCCAGGGCCCGAAACACGTCCTGCTTGATGTCCATCTGCTCGAAGACGGCCTCGATGACGAGGTCGCAATCCGCGAATGCGCCAAAGTCCAGGGTCGGCCGGAGCAGCGCCATTGCCCGCGCGACCGCGGCTTCGCTCAGCCGGCCTTTCCTGGCGCTGTTCTCGTAATTGCGTCGGATCGTCGCAACGCCGCGGTCGAGCGCTTCGGCCTCCCGGTCGATGAGGATCACTTCATAGCCGGCGGACAGGAAGTTCATCGCGATGCCGCCGCCCATCGTCCCGGCCCCGAGGATCCCGATCCGCCGGATCGGGAGCGAGGCGGTCTCGCGCGGCAATCCGTCGATCTTCGCGGCCGCTCGCTCGGCGAAGAAGGCATGTTGGAGCGCACGCGATTGCGGCCCGGCCAGCAATTCCGCGAACAGCTCATGCTCTCGCCTCATCCCCTGCTCGAAGGGGAGAGTCACCGCGGCCTGGACTGCGGCAATGCAGGCTTCGGGCGCAGCCAGTCCCTTGAGCTGGCGCGCATGAGACTTGCGGAAGTCCTCGAAAATGGCTGGATCGTCCGCGCCCGCCGCCAAAGGTCGCGTGCGCAGGCGGGGAAGGGTGGCAAGACCGGTCCTGGACCTGGCGAACGCGACCGCGTCGGCCTCGAGCGAGCCTTCATCGACCAGCAGATCGACGAGGCCCGCTGCCAGCGCATCGGGCGCTGCCACCGGAGCGCCGGTCACGATCATCCTGAGCGCGGCGTCCGTTCCGACCAGCCGGGGCAGGCGTTGGGTGCCGCCGGCGCCGGGGAGCAGCCCGAGCTTGACCTCCGGCAGGCCGAGTTTCGCGGACGGGACCGCGACGCGGAAATGGCAACCCAAGGCGATCTCGAGTCCGCCGCCGAGCGCCGTGCCGTGGATCGCGGCGACGACGGCCTTGGAGCAATTCTCGATCGCCTCGACCACCTGGGGCAGGTTTGGGTCCTGGAGTGGCTTTCCGAACTCGGCAATGTCGGCGCCGGCGAAGAAAGTGGAGCCGTCGCAGCGCAGCACGATCGCTCCCACCGCCGGGTCGGCGTCCGCCGCGCGAACCGCTTCAAGCAGTTCTTTGCGGACCGCCAGGGAAAGCGCGTTCACTGGCGGATTGTCGGCGACGATGAGGGCGATCTCGCCAATGGAATAACTGCGCACAAGGGTCATCGATCATGGCTCCGTCGATCAGGGTTGGAGGCTAGGCGGCTACCAGCTCGCCCGGCCGGCGGTTTCGTGCGGCCGCTTGGCGGTCGGCAGCGAACTCGACAGCCCGCCGTCGACGGCGATCGCCTGGCCATGGACATAGCTTGCAAGGTCGGAAGCCAGGAACAGAGCGACCTCGGCGATTTCCTCCGGCCTGCCGCTTCTGCCGAGCGGGTTGAGCTGGCCGAGCTTGTCCTGCTTGCCGATCGATCTGGCATAGTCGAACACAGGCTTGGTCATCCCCGTCTCGATCAGGCCCGGGCAGATGGCATTGATGCGCACGCCGCTGCCGGCGAGCTGCTGCGCGGCGGTCTGCACGAGATTGATGACGCCCGCCTTGGAGGCGGAATAATGCGCGCCGCCGGCACCGGACCGAAGACCGGCAACCGAGGCAGTGCACAATATGGCGCCGCCGCCGCTCGCCTGGATGGCGGGCGTGGCATGCTTCACGGCCAGGAACGGGCCGACAAGGTTGATGCGCAGCGTCTCCAGCCAGATTTCGGGGGAGGTATCGAAATAGCCGCTCGTCGGCATTCCGGAGACACCGGCATTGGCATAGAATATGTGCAGCCCGCCGAAGCGCTGGACCGCCTCGCGAACGAGCGCCTCGACATCCTGCTCCGACCCGGCATCACCGCGGATCGCGATCGCGGTGCCGCCCGCGTCGGTGATCGCATCGGCGGTTTCCCCGACGGACTCCGCGATGTCGACGGCGACGACCTTCGCGCCCTGGCGCGCGAAGAGCGCCGCGGTCGCGCTCCCGATCCCGGATCCCGCGCCTGTCACGATGGCCACCTTGTTCGCAAGCGCGTTCATATCGTCATTCCTCCATCGATCACGATTGCGTTGCCGGTCATCCAGGCGGCCGCCTCCGATGCGAGGAAGACGGCGGCGCCGGCAATGTCGCGCGGCTCGCCGAGCCGGCGCAGCGGCGTCTGCTTCTCCAGCGCGGTGCTCGCCACCTGGTCCTCCCAGAGCGCTCGCGCGAAATCGGTCTTCACGACCCCCGGCGCGATCGCATTGATGCGGATATTGTGGCGCCCGATCTCGACAGCATAATTGCGGACCAGCTGGAAATCGGCCGCCTTGGAGATGTTGTAGGCGCCGATCGTGTCCGAGCCGCGCAGGCCGCCGATCGAGGAGATGACGATGATGGCGCCATCCTTGCGCGCTTTCATCTGCGGGAGGACCTGCTGGATCAGCCAGTGATTGGAGAGCACGTTGTTGTCGAGGATCTTGCGGAACTGCTCGTCTGCTATCCCGTCGAGCGACCCGAAATAAGGGTTGGTCGCGGCGTTGCAGACGAGCACGTCGATCCGGCCGAATTCGCGCATCGTCGTCGCGACCAGTGACTCCAGCGCTTCCTTGGAGGAGATGCTCGCCGCGATCGCGATGGCCGTCAGGTCGCCGTGGCGCTGGTTGATCGCGTCGGCGACCGCGTCGCAGGCGTCCTGGTTGCGGCTCGAGATGACGACCCTGGCGCCCTGCGCCGCCAGTTCCTCGGCAATCGCCCGCCCGATTCCGCGCGAAGAGCCGGTGACGATGGCGACTTTGCCGCTCAGATCGAAAAGAGACATTGCGGTCGGATCCTTGTTCCTGAAGTCAGAATGGCGCGCCGGCGAGGCGGGCGAACGCGCAGGCGTGAACGGCAAGCGAACGGACGCGGTCGCCGACATCGCCCGCCTCGGCGCTGGACGCATTGCCGTCGAGCGCCCGTTTCTTGACGCCCTGGCCGATGCCCGCGCCGCGAAACAGATTATAGGCGAAATACCAGTTGAGGTCCGGCAGGCTCTCACGGCCCGTAAGGGCGCAATAGCGGGTGGTGATCGCCTCGAGGCTCGGGATGCCGAGCGCGGCGAGATCGAGGCCGCCGAGATTGGACTCACGCTCCGCGGCCGGCAGCACCCAGGACATCGCGAAATAGGCGAAATCCGCCAGCGGATCGCCAAGCGTCGACAATTCCCAGTCCAGGACGGCGCTCGCGCGCAGCGAGCCCGGCGACAGGATCACATTGTCGATCCGATAATCGCCATGGATGATCGAGACCCGGTCCTGCTCGGGACGGGTTCCCGGCAGCCAGTCGATCAGCTGCTCCATCTCCGCGATCGTCTCGGTCTCCGAAGCCCGATATTGCTTGGTCCAGCGACCGACCTGCCGTTCGAAATAGTTGCTCTGCGAGCCATAGTCGCCAAGCCCGACAGATGCCGGGTCGATCGCGTGCAGGCGGGCCAGCGTCTCGACCAGGCTGGCATAGACATTGCCGCGCTGGACGACGGACAGGTCCGGGAGCGCTCCGTTCCAGAAAGTTGAGCCTTCGGCCAGCTCCATGACGTAGAACGGGCTGCCGAGGATGGCGGCATCCTCGCACAGGGCATAAGGCCGGGGCACCGGGAAGCCGGTCGGATGCAAGGCCGAGATCAGCCTGAACTCCCGCTCGATCGCATGGGCGGACGGCAGCAGCTGGCCGAATGGTTTGCGGCGCAGGACATAGGCGCGCTGGCCATCGCTCAGCCGGTAGGTGGGATTGGACTGGCCGCCCGGAAATTTGTCGAGGCTCGCTATGCCGCCAAAGCCCGGCAGCCTCGCGGCGAGCCACGCTGCCAGCGACGATGTGTCGAACTCAGCCTGCCCGCCGCACACGATCACTTCTCCGTAAATCGCCCGGTCCTGGACCAGACAGATACCTTAGATTCAGAAAGTAGGATCGTGCAATAGAGATTGTCCATACCTGAAGTTCAATTATTTGTTGGTCCTGAGGCGTTGCCAGCCGCGATCCATCGTGCATAAGGGGATCGATGTCAGTAAAATCCGCACAGTCCGAGACCGGGGCCGGGGTCGCGAAAGCGCGCAGCCGCGACCGGTTCGAGGCCAAGCGCGACCGGATCCTGGATGCCGCGACCGACCTGATCAATGCGCGCGGCGTGAAGGGAACGACCCTGCTCGAGGTGGCCCGGGATGTGGGGCTCAACACCACCAGCGTGACCTATTATTTCAGGCGCAAGGAGCTGCTCGCCGCCGCCGTGTTCGAGCGTTCGCTCGGCCGGCTGGAAGCCATGGTCGCCGACGCGGCCGGCGAGGACGGGCCCGAAGCTCGTGTCGGGCGCCTGCTTGAGATCCATGTCGGCCTGCGGGCGGACGTCATCCGGGGCGCCGGCCGCCCACTCGCCGACTTCTCGGACATCCGTGCGCTCGACGATCCGGTCCGCCTGCCGCTGCTGGCCCATTATCAGCGGATCTTCCGTCAGGTCCGGGCCTTTTTCGGAGCGCCGCGCGACGCCGCGCACAAGGACCTGCTGACGGCGCGGACGCACATCCTGTTCGAGATATTGTTCACCATGCCGGTGTGGATCAGCCATCATCCCCTGGTTGATTTTCCCCGGGTCCGGCAGCGTCTTCTGGCGCTGCTTTCCCATGGCATCGCGCTCCCCGACGCAGGCTGGGCACCGGCCGTTCTGCCGGGCGTCGGCGATGCCGCGGATGGCGGGGAAGGCGGGCGGGCCAACTTCCTGCGGGTCGCCACGGGCCTCATCAATGACATCGGCTATCGCGGCGCCTCGATCGACCGCATCGTCGAGGAGCTGCAGGTGACCAAGGGCAGCTTCTATCATCATCTCGACGCCAAGGACGATCTGGTGTTCGACTGCTTCCGTCTCAGCTACCAGCGCCATTCCCGCATCCAGACCCTCGCCGAAATGGCGGGAGGCGATCGCTGGACGCGGCTGAGCGCCATGATCTCGGCCCTGCTCGACATCCAGTTTGACGGCCATTGGCCGCTGCTGAGGTCGAGCGCGCTCAAGGCGGTGCCGCCCGGCCTCCATGACGACGTGCTCGCGCGGTCCAACCGGATCGCGATGCGTCTGGCCGGCATGCTGGTCGACGGGATCAACGAGGGTTCGCTCCGCCCGGTCGATCCCCTGATCGCGGGCCAGGTGATCATGACCACCGTCAACGCCGCTTACGATCTGCGCAAATGGGCGCTGGCCCTGCCGCGGGACCGGGCGATCGCCTATTATTCCGCATCGCTCGCGCACGGGTTGTTCGACGACAGGATACTCGACGCCGGCCCGGTTGGCGAAGGCGCGCGGAACCGGCCCTCGATTTGACCATCCGCCGGCGGTCGGGTGACCGGGGCGGCGTTGCATCCGCCTGAGCCGCCTGTCGCGGTCCAGCGCGGCGACCTCCCTTCGCTGGACGGGGGGGCAGCATACCTACTATTTGAATTTTCGAGAATCACCAAGGGCTGACCGTCATCCCTGTCGACGCCTGAGCGGGTGCATTGGGTCCCGGTCCCGCAGCAGACATAGGCTGGCGACTTCGCAAAGCAGGACAAGATATATCTGTTATTACGAGATTATTTCTTCTCGTTGCGATTTCGATTGGCGTATCGGGCGGTCGCGCACTACAGAATGGCTCGGGACTCCGGGAGGGAAATCGACGATGGTCAGCGAGATTGAAGCCGTACTCCGGCATGCGATCGGCCAAACCTTCCTTTCGGAATGGCTGCTCGTTGATCAGCAGATGATCGACGATTTCGCCACAGTTACGGGCGACCGGCAGTTCATTCATGTCGACCCGGTCGCCGCGGCCGCCACCCCGTTCGGCACGACGATCGCCCATGGCCTGCTGCTCACGGCATTGCTCCCCCAATTGCGGGCGCAGGCGCCGGCAAAGCTCCCGCCGGGCATCGCCATGGGCATCAATTACGGCTTCGACCGGATACGCTTCGTCTCGCCCGTGCCCTCGGGGAGCCGCATCCGTGGCCGCTTCACGCCCGTGGAGGTGGTCGCGAAGCGGCCCGGCGAGTTCCTCCAGACCGACGATTTCGCGATCGAACGCGAGGGGAGTGATCGCCCGGCCGTGCTCGGGCGCTTGCTCGCCCTGTTCGTCGGTGGCTGAGGGGCGGGGCGAGGGGCCGATGGCCGATCCGCGGCGGATTCTGGGGTTCGAGGGCGCGGCCAATTTCCGCGATGCCGGTGGCTATCGCACGGCCGATGGCCTGCGGGTGCGCTGGGGACATCTCTTCCGGTCCGGCAGGCTGTCCGCGCTGAGCGAGGTGGACCGGGACCGGCTCGACGGCCTCGGCATTACGACGATCTTCGATCTTCGCGCGCGGGCCGAGCGCGAGAAGGACCCGACCTGCTGGTCCCGAGACGGCCTGGTCACGCAGACCTATCGCCCCGGGCACAAGCGCCGGCTCGTCGACATGGCACTGGACTATCCGGCCAGCGCCGAGGGCGCGCTGGCGCTCATGCGCGACTTCTACGCCGAGATGCCCGAGACCATGGCTCATATCTTCGGGGAGATGATCGCGGCGATCGCCGATGGCGCTTCGCCCTGCATCATCCATTGCTCGGCCGGAAAGGACCGCACCGGCATGGCCGTGGCGCTCCTGCTCGCGGCGCTCGGCGTACCGCGCGAGACGATCGTGGAGGATTATGTCCTGACCGGATCGATCGCCAGGCCGCAGGGCGAAATGGCCAATGCGGTTGTGCGCGCCCGCGATGAAGGCGCGTTCGCGCGCTTCTATCCCCCAGAGGCGATCGCGGTGATGATGGCCGCCGACGCAGATTATATCGAGGCCGCGCTCGACGCGATCGAGCGACGGCACGGCTCGCTGGCGGCGTTCCTGCGCGACCGCCTTGGCCTGGACGAGACCAGCATCGAGCAGCTGCGGTCGCGCCTGCTCGAGCCTCCGACGACGATGTGATGACGCCGGCTGGCGCAGACCCGCGCGCCGCGCGCGAGCGGCTTTCCCCCGGATTGGTCGTCGCTCTGGCGACGATCAACGGACTCGGTTTTTCTGGCGCCATGTCGGTGCCGCTCTGGTTGCCGGACGTCCTGCGCGGCGATCGCATGAGCGATCATGCGGCGGGTTTGCTCGCCAGCGGCCAGCTCGCCGCCGCGGCGATCATGATCGTGCTGTCGGCGCTCCTCCTGAAGCGATTCAGTCCGCGGCTGATTGTCCGCGGCGCCGGTCTGCTCGCCGCGCTCGGTTATGGGGGTGCGGCTTTGGATGCGCTGCCTTTGTTCGTGGCTGGTATCCTCCTCGCGGGCGCCGCCGCCGGCAGCTGCCTGCCGATCGTGAACGGCGTCGCCGCGCGCAGCGGCTACGCGACCCGCATCTTTCCATTGCTGGTGACGATCCAGGTCGCCTTCGGCATGGCATTCTATGCGACCGTTCCTGCGCTCCAGCAATGGGCCGGGCCATGGGTCATCTTCGCCGTGCTCGCGGGCCTGGGGGTAATCAATCTGTTGACCGCCGGCTGGCTTCCGGAGGCGGCACGGGTCGAGACCGGACCCGCCGCGAAAGTCTCCGGGATCACCTCGGGCGAAATCGCCGCCTTGGCCGGCCTGACCTTGCTGTTCATGGGCCATGAATCGATCATCTCCTTCGCCGTCATCCTGGGCGAAGGTCACGGCATGTCGCGCGAACTGGTGGGCAGCGTCCTGTCGGCCATGATGGCCAGCGCAATCCTGGCGCCCGCGGCCGGCGCCTGGCTCAGCAGAGGCAGGGATTTCGCCATCTTGATCGCCGTCATCATGGCCGTCTCGGCGAGCGTGATGATCGTGCTGGGCGCCGCCCCGGACTGGCTGCTCTTCTCGGCCTGCGTCCTGTTCCTGAATTTCTGCACGACCTTGCTGGTCCCGCTTTTCTATTGCCGTCTTGCCGAGCTGAATCCGCACGGCAGCGCCGGTGCGATGGCGCCCGCCTGCCTCATCGTCGGCGCCTCGGCCGGGCCCACGATCGGCGTGCTGGCCGGGGCCGGGACCGCGCCGCTGCGCCTCGCATCCGTGGCGGCCGCCTGCCTGCTCGCCGGGGCGCTCGCGCAGGTGCTTGCGCGCGTGCGGCGGCCGCCGAGCGCGACCTGAGCACGGCCGGGGGGAAGCGGGGAACGGCCTATAGAGAGATGCGGCGCGCTGAACCTCGTTCCCGGCGTCCTTCAACCATAAAGAAAGGTGAGTGCCGCCATCCCAGATTCAGATTTTACCGGCATGTCCCGCCTGCCTAGTTTCCAGGATGACCGTGCGATCCGCGGAACGCATCGCTGCGGCCGTCCGCGAGCAACAGATTGCCGCGATGAGCGAGAAGAAGGAGCGGATCGGTGTCGTCACAGCCCTGCCTGCCCACGAGCGCCATCGATCCAGAGTCTCGCCGGCTTTCGCAACGGGCGGCCTCGCATATTGCCGGCGCGCCGCTTCAGGTCCGGCGGCGACATGGCGCAGCATCCGCGGAGCCGGAGGAGGATGTTGCCGGGGCGAGGGGCGGGCATGCGCCCTCGTTTCGGCCGGGCGACAAGACCGAACTCGGGACCCTGGAGGCGCTCTTCGGGATCCATCTGGGCCTCGCCCACGCCGCGATGGTCCAGGATTTCAAGCGGGAGGTCGACCATTTGCGGGTCACCCCGAAACAGACTGCCTTGCTCTGGCTCGTGCAGGAGACGCCCGGCATCGCCCAGATCGAGGTCGCGAGGCTGCTCCGCGTCGATCGCGCCACGATCCTCGGCATCACCAACATCCTGGTCAGGCGCGGGCTGGTGGAGCGGGGCCCGATGCGGAACGATTGTCCCAGCGATGCGCGCCGTATCGGGTTGCATGTGACCGCCGCCGGCCGCGAGGTGATCGAGGGCGCGAGGCCGGCCATCGCTGCGCATGAAAGCCGCTATCTCGAGCGTCTGACGGCGCGGGAACTGGCCGACCTGCGCGCCCTGCTGAAGAAGCTCTACCGGTGATCCAGATAAGCCCCATCCTCCGAGCGGGCCTGATCCTGGCTCTGGTCGATCGCCAGAATGTCCGTAGCCTCATCGGTTCCCCGGCGATCCTTCCCGCTATTCCGGGCGAGCGCGGACAGACGCGGTCGCCTCGCCATTCCCGCTGGTCTGGTCGAGCGGATTCGCTTCGGCCAGGTGCCGACCCGCTTCTCGGGCTCGCTCTGCCGGACCCTGATCTGGCGGAAAGGCGTGCTGAAGCCGCTCTTCCCACCGCGCTCGATGCGCGCCAGGGTTACGGCCCCGTCATGCGCGACTTTGCCAGGCGTTTAGCGTCCGGCGGCCTGTCGCGGGTCGAGCGCGGCCCCAGTCAGCTCCAGGCCGATGTCGCATCGCCGATCATTCTGCTCATCCTCTCCTCCGGTTCGATCGCCGCTCTGGCGCTCTGCCTCGCGCTCTTCGCCTGGCTGACCCCGTCCTGGCTCTTCGCGGTCGGCGCGCTGGCCGTCGCGGCCGGGAATATCTGGTTCACCCGGCGGCTGCTCGCGCGCATCTGGCCCCGCCGGGTGTCCGGCATCGCCGATCTCGACAATGCTCTCCCCTCCATCGATGGACGTGCCCCATGAAAACGCTTCTCTCCCGCGCTCCTGGCGGCCCCGACACGCTCGAGCTCGCCGAGCTGCCCGATCCCGTGCCCGGCCCGGGTCAATTGCTCGTCCGGGTGAAGGCCTGCGCGATCAACTATCCGGACGTGCTGATCATCGAGGACAAATATCAGTTCCGGCCCGAGCGGCCCTTCGCCCCGGGCGGCGAGATTGCGGGTGTCGTCGAGGCGGTGGGCGAGGGCGTCACGGGCTGGGCCGAGGGCGCCCGCCTTATCGCCATGCTCGGCCATGGCGGGCTCAGCGAGAAAGTGCTGGTCGCTGCCGCCATGGCGATCCCCTTGCCCGAGGCGCGCAGCTTCGAGGACGGCTCGGCCCTGATCCTGACCTATGGCACCACCATTCATGCCCTCGCCGACCGGGCGAAGCTGAAGGAGGGCGAGACTTTGCTCGTGCTCGGCGCCGCCGGCGGGGTGGGGCTGGCCGCGGTAGAACTGGGCAAGGCCTATGGCGCGCGCGTGGTCGCCGCCGTCTCCTCGGAGGAAAAGGCGGAGGCGGCCAAGGCAGCAGGCGCGGACGTGGCCATCGTCTATCCGCGCGGTCCGTTCGACAAGGACGGCGCGAAGGCGCTCGCCACTCTGTTCAAGGAAGCGGTGGGCCCGAACGGCGCGGACGTGATCTACGATCCGGTCGGCGGGGATTATACCGAGGCGGCGCTGCGCGCGATCGGCTGGGAAGGGCGCTTGCTCGTCATCGGCTTTCCGGCGGGCATCCCGAAGCTGCCGCTCAACCTGACCCTGCTGAAGAGCTGCGACGTGCGCGGGGTCTTCTGGGGCGCTTTCGCCGCGCGCGACCCGAAGGCCAATGCCGCCCATATCCGGACCCTGTTCCGGCTCTGGGATGAGGGGAAGATCGCGCCCAGGGTCAGCCGCACCTGGCCGCTCGCCGAGGGCGGCGACGCGATCGCGTCCATGGCCGCGCGCCAGGCGGTGGGGAAGCTCGTGGTGAGGATGGACTAGGACCAATCGACATTCGGGATTCCCAAGATCGCTGATGCGTGATTCATAGGGTTCCGCTGGTTTGAAGCGGAGGTCTGTGATGGGGGTGAAGCGGTACGAGCTGAGCAATGCGCAGTGGGATCGGATCGCGCCCTTGCTGCCTGGCAAGGCGGGCGATCCCGGCCGGACGGGATCGGACAACCGTTTGTTCGTGAATGCCTGTCTGTGGGTGCTTCGCTCGGGCGCGCACTGGCACGACCTGCCGGAGCGCTACGGCAAATGGAAGATGGCGCACAAGCGGTTCACCCGCTGGGCGAAGGCGGGCGTGTGGGAGCGGGTGTTCGAGGACCTGAGCCGAGACCGGGACAACCTCTATCTGATGCTCGACAGTACATTGGTGAGGGCGCACCAGCAGGCGGCGGCCGGAAAAGGGGGGCCTGCGACCAGGCTCTGGGGCGTAGCAGAGGAGGACTGACCACCAAGATCCACATGGCCACCGACACGTTCGGAAGGCCGGTCCGCTTCCTCCTCGCCGCCGGCCAGAGCAGCGACATCCTCGCCGCGCCGGCCCTGCTCCAGGGCTTCTCACCACAGGCTGTCCTCGCCGACCGCGCCTATGACGCGAGCAGCCTGCGCCAGACGATCGCCAATCTCCGTGCCGAGGCCGTCATCCCCTCCACCCGCTCGCGCAAGATACCCATCCCGCACGACGCCAGGCTCTACCGGCACCGCAACCGCATCGAGCGATGCTTCAACAAGCTCAAGCACTTCAGACGCTTCGCAACACGCTTCGACCGGCGAGCAGCCTACTTCCTCGCCTTCATCCACCTCGCAGCATCAATGATCTGGATGCGCTGAATGTCGATTGGTCCTAGCGCCCGCGGCGGTCGGCGCGAATTTGCCGGACTGGCTGGCCGCGAAGGCCGCGAGAGGTGCAGTCCGGTCCCGCCGGCAGTGCGTCAACCTCCCTGACGCATGCGACCTGGTGCGCTCAGCCGCCTTCCATCTGGCGGCGCAGGAACGAGGAGAGCGTGGCATCGGGCCGGGCCGCGCGTTCAGTTCGCATATAGTCTCTTATGGTCATGGGCTTGCGCCCGGACAGCATCTCTACATGATTGGTGAGCCCGTCATAGCGCCCGAGCGCGACGCCTTCCGCGAAGCGCACCGAGAATGGGATCAATATCTCCGGCAATCCATTCTGTTCGAGCCGCCGGCCGAGCTCGGCCGGCGTGCAGGGAATGAGCGCGACCTCGCGTTCAAAGGCCTCACCGATCGCTGCCGCGATGTCCTGGCCGGTCAGCGCCTCGGGGCCCGTCAGGCTGTAGACCCTGCTCTGCGAATCGTGCGCGAGCAGCGCTCCGACGATGGCGCGGGCGCAATCCTCACGAACGACATAGCTCACCCGCCCGCTCCCCGACGCGCTGTGATATTGGCCGGTCTCGGCGGCGCTCAGCCATTCCGTGTAATAATACCATTCCGGCCACTCCCAGTCCCGGATGATCGTCCATGCAGCGCCGCTCTGGCGCAGCGCCAATTCGGTGTCGTGATGATCCTGGGTCCACCAGATCGGGTTGGGCGGCTCCGGCTGGGTATAGGATGTGTAGAAGATATGCTTCGCGCCCGCGCGAACGCCGGCTTCGATGGCCGCGCGCTGCTGGATGAAACGCTGGCCGCTGACATAAGGCAGATCGGGAACGATGCTCGTCACGAGCAGCTTCTCGGCCCCGGCAAAGGCACTCTCGAGCGACGAGGGATCCTTGAAATCCGCCTTGCGCACCGCGATGCCCCTGGCGGCGAGATCGGCAAGCTTCTCCGGCGAGCGCGTTGTCGCGATCAGCTTGTCGGGCGCGACGCCGCGCGCGAGCAAGCCGTCCAGGACGAGCCGGGCCAATTGCCCGGACCCGCCGGTGACGAGGATCGTCGGTTGCGCCTGATTGCTCATCGTGCATCTCCCATCCAAGGCACCCGGCCCTGTCTGCCGGGGTCGCCGCGCCGCCAGAATTCTGGCCGACCTCCGGAGCCTAATGCGGACTGCCGCAATGGAAATTCGGATTAGCGGATTGCTCGCCTCGGGTGGGCGGATGGCGGTGGGCCACGGGCGCAGGTCGCCGTCAGCCGTATGCCCCCGGCAGGCCGAGGCCGTACTGCGCTGGCAGGGCTCCATCCCGCCCTGCTGGTCAGTCCGGTCGCGGCCGCCGGTACATCGCTTCGAGGACGAGCGGCGCGGCGCGAACCCGCCGGCGATGATAAGCGGCCACCGCGCGGCGCGAGTCG
Source organism: Allosphingosinicella sp. (assembly GCA_035502235.1). Lineage (GTDB taxonomy): Bacteria > Pseudomonadota > Alphaproteobacteria > Sphingomonadales > Sphingomonadaceae > Allosphingosinicella. Next base: position 254,427 of record DATJUQ010000041.1, on the reverse strand, counting down.
GCCGGATCGTCGCCGGCAAGCGCCTTGCGGAGATATTCGATCTCCCCCTCCGGCTGCTCGAGAACGAGTGGCTCCGCCGCGCGCGCTGGGCCCAGCCGGGCGAGGGTCGACATGAGCGCGTCGCGATGCTCGGCATTCGTCGACAGGCCACCGATCGCCACGAACAGGCTGGCGGCGGGATCCCCGTCGGGGATGGCGGGCGGATCCGGGACGGACCATCGGGGCCGGGAATGCCTGAGCGCGAGCAGCAGCAGATCGGCATTGTAGCTGTAGAGGTTCCTCAGCCCGAATTCCGTCAGCAGCGGGGACCTGAATCCGTCATTGCGCGGCGCCTCCGCCAGCCGCTCGCCGACGAGCCGGTGGAGGGCGTCGCGCACCGGGGTGATGCTGGCATGCAATTCCTCGCCGATGAGGACGGGCTCGAGATGATCGCCGGGCGCGTAGCGTCCGCCCGTCAGCTGCTCCTTGAGGGCCAGGTAGACGCGATCGAAAGTGGGACCGGGGCTCATCGCGCTGCCGCGTCCGCCTCAGGCCGCCGTCGCGCGCCGCTCCCCGGCGGCATGCGCATCGACGGCTTCGACCTGGTCCGGGCGCAGCGCGTCGGTCGCCGCGAGCCGTCCAGGCGGATGCCGGTCAAGCAGGACGGACGGACATTGCCCCTCGAAATTGCCGAGGTTCGGCCGGTGCTGCCGATAGCCGACGAGCGCGGCGAGCTCGGGCGGAAAGGTGCGCGCGATCTCGGGAGGATAGGCCAGGAACTGGTTCTCATAGGATTTGAGCCAGCCGAGACTGTAGCCGGCGATCATTCCCCGCCGCACTTCCTGCGACCGATTTGCACCCGCCGCGTGAAGGGTGGAGCCGAGGAACAGGAGCGCGGCGCCTGGCAGGATCTCGGGCTGCTCCCAATCCTCGCTATCGGTCATATGGATGCGGTGGCCGTGGCTTTCCGGCCAGATGCGGGTGGCGCCGTTGGCGCGCGTGAACGGGGTCAGCGGCCATATGACGTTCACCAGATATTCGATCTCGCCGACCGGACCGCCCCACATGTCCTGGTCGCGATGGGGCATCTGGGCGAGCGCGCCGGGATGGACGGCTGTCGCCTGGGTCAGGTTCAGCTGGAAATTGTCGCAATATGGCGAGAGTATCTGCTCGACGATAGCGAGCACCAGGTCATGCTCGACCAGCAGGCTGGCACGGCGCGAGCGGGCGAGGATGCGGCCGAACCTTTTCGTGCGCTCGCCATAGAAGCGCCCCGCGCAGAATGGCGTCTCCTCGAAATCCGCCGCGAGGTCGGCATCGAGCGCGGCGACCTCGTCGGCCGGCAGGAGGTCCGGGATCACGCAATAGCCCCGGTGGAGCAGCTTCGCGGTCCAATAGGCGGTCGCGCGGGCGAGCTCGGTTTCGTAGGACATGTCCAGGCTCCCGTTCACGCGGCTTCGAGCGTTTGGAGACGCTGCAGGTTCGCCGGCACGTAGATGCCATTGGCGAACAGGCTTGCCGGCGTCTCCCGCGTGATGTCGATCCGCAGCGCGCCGAGCATCCTGCCGCCGAGGCGCACCGGCAGGCCGAGCGGGCGGCAATCCCAGCCGAAGGCGAGGATCTGCTGCAGCCAGCCAAGCTCGGCGACACCGGTATAGGTGCGGATGCCATGGTCGAGCGCATGGTCCACCAGGCCGGAGACGAGGCGGTTGCGTGTCTCGAGCCGTGCCTTGGCGCCTTGCGAGCGGGCAAGGCAGAAGCGGGTGATCTCGAATATGTCGGGCCCGCGGGGCAGGGTCACGGCGCAGAGCTGCGGAAACAGGCTGTCGAGGATATGGGGCCGCGTCGTGGCGAGAAGCCGGGCCGAGCCGGCATGGCCGCCCTGCGCGTCCGGCACGATCAGATAGGTGGCGTCGCCATCGTCGAACTGGTCGATCTCGTAGCGGCCCTCGATGACCGGGACGTCCCAGCCGAGAAGGTCGATGAACACCTCCTTGCGTGCGGCGAACATCTCGCGAAGCGCGGGATGCGCGAGCGTGGCGGGGATATCATGTGCGAAGCTGGCCATGTCCTACTCCTGATGGATGACATGGTCTTGATGGCGGGCGGCCGGTCCGGGGCGCCATTCCCGGAAAAGGGAATGGTCAGCGCTTCAGGACGTCGGTGAAGCTGATCGACCCCTCGAACAGCGCCTGGACCGCGAGCATTGTCCTTTTGCCGACCCCATATCTCTCCCGGGCCTGTTTGAGGTGGCGGGCCACCGTATCCTCCTTGATCCCGAGAATGCGGCTTATCTCCCAGTCGGACTTGCCGCGCGCGACCCACAGGACGCAGTCGCGCTGGCGGTCGGTCAGCCGGGGCAGCTGGCCGTCCAGCGGGTCGCGGATGCGCCACAGCCTGCGCGCCGCCTCGAAGGCGAAGGCGCCGACCAGCTGCGCGATCGGAAGATCCTCCTCGCGCAGCGCCTTGCCCTTGGGATTGGCGAACGAGCAGGAGCCGTTCGATTCTCCGGGGACATTGGCGGGGACGGTGAAGCCATTGCCGATCCCCTGGGCGTCGCCCCGCCCGAGGATCTCATGGTCGGCCGGGGTCATCGCGATCATCCGGGGTATTTCCGACCAGACGAAGCCGACGCTGGTGACATGGGCGGCGCGATGGACCGGATCGGAAACGCCCAGCGCATTGGCGTCATAATATTCCACCCATTCGCGCGGATAATTGTTCAGGCGGATGGGCGCCTGCTTCGCGCGCCTGACATCGACATGATGTGTCAGCGCGAAATAGGAGAAGCCCAGTTCGCTCGTGATGCCGGCCAGGGTCTCGGTGAGCTCGGCCTCCGTGCCGGTCTTGCCCACGTCGCTCAGATAGGCTTGCGCGCGAAGGAACCTCGGCATTCACTCCCGTACTGGCGTGTCCGGAGCGGCGCTCCAAGCCGCCGACAGCCCCCGTCCTCGCTCTCTGGGCGCAACGAACGGGTCTCAAGCCTCCAGTGCGCGACGTCAAGGTCGGCCTATAGCCTAACTGCTCAACGGAGCCGTGCCAACCGAGCTGGCTCATATACATGCTTGTTATTTTGAATTTATTTGGCGGAATATGATCCATGATAGTCCATATCGGACCGATCGGCTCAGTCTTGTTCATTGTTTTGCGTGGAAAGTGCGGATGCCGTTCGCGCGCCTGATCGATTATTTCGAAGCGCGGGCGGCGCGCTGCGCGACGAAGGAGGCGTTGGGCGCTCTGTTGGCCGATGTGTCGGCGCGGCTCGGCTTCGATCATTTCGCATTGCTTCATCATGCCAGCCTTGGCGCGCGCGCGGGGGCGGGGCGCGCTCTGATCCGGATCGACACCTATCCGGGCGGCTGGGAGACGGAGCTTGAAGCGCGCGGCTGGCTCGGCTGCGATCCGGTCCATCATGCTTGCCTGCGCACCAATATCGGCTTCGCCTGGTTCGAGCTTCCCGACCTGGTGACGATCGGGCGGGACGGGAGGGCGCTCCTGGAGCGCAGCCGGCACTTCGGCATTGGCGATGGCTTCACGATCCCGGTGAACGTGCCGGGCGAGCCCATCGGCTCCTGCTCCTTCGCGATGCGCACTGGCGCGGAATTGCCGACCGAGCGCCTGCTCAGCGCCGAGCAGATCGGCGCGCATGCGTTCCGTGCCGCGCGCCGGATCCATGGCTACCCGGCGGCGTCGCGCTGCCCTCATCTCAGCCGGCGGGAGCTGCAATGCGTGAAGCTGCTGGCGGCTGGAAAGACGGACTGGGAGATATCGGTGATCCTGGGGATCAGCGTCGAGACGGCCCATCAATATGTGAAGCGCGCTCGCGCCGCTTATGATGTGGTCAGCCGGGCGCAGCTGGTCGCCTGCGGGCTGCGGGACGCTTTGGTCAGCTTCGACGAGGCCATTCCCCCGGACAGGGGAATGGGCTAGCGCCCCGTCCTTGGCTTGTCTCGGCTCATGGGACGGGCCGGACCAGCAGCGGATTGGCGGGAGGCGGCGGCTTATGCGCCGCTCCTGGACGCCGACCGGTCGGTCTTCGCCTGGGAATGGCTGCGCCGGGACCCTCTTTATCGCGCCGCGGCGGCGCGCGGCGGCGAGACGGGTGCATCGCCCTGGGGGCTGCATCGCTTCGAGGATCCGGACCTCGCCGCGCCGCGGGCGCGGCCATATTGGAGCCGGCAGCGGCACCGCCTGGTCATGCTGGCCCGCGCAAGGCCATCGAGAATGTCCGCAGACGCCGTCGATCTCCTGTCGCTCCCGATGGCGGAGGCCTTTTCCGGATGTGCCGGCTCGGGCGAGCATTGGCTGCTGAGCGACGGCCTGCACTCGATCCGGCTGGACCTGGAGGAGGGCAGCGGCCGGCACGGTCCGGTCGAATTGCGCTATCGGCTGGTGGGTCTCCAGTCTGTGAAAAGGCCATTGCTGTCATTGCGCCGCCTGCTGGCGCTGGTCGACACTGGATCCTTCTCGCGGAGCCTGCATCCGTCCGAGCCGAAAGCGCGGCGCTGGATCATGGCGCTGCGCGCCCATGACGCGCTCGCCGCCGGCATGTCCCAGCGCGACATTGCCGCGGGCCTGCTCGGTGGAGCGGCTGGCGCGCCGCGCTGGCGGATCGATGCGGCGAGCCTGCGCTCGCAGGCCCAGCGCCTGGTGCGGGCCGCGCGTGAACTCGCCGGTGGAGGCTGGGTTCGGTTCCTTTAGATATGCATGGGGATGCCGCTGTCTTTACGGTCGGTGGATGACACTTCTGACGTATGGCGATGCGGTGTCGTCTGCGGTGACGCCGTTGATCGGGCCCCTTTATCAAGTTCAGGGCCGGCTCCACTCTGCTCGAAATCTGAGTGGCGAGACGAGACTGCCGGCGTCCCGCGCCTGCGGCGCTCAATAGCGCGAATTCCGAGTCGGAACGCGATCATCGTAGCCAGCGCGCGTTGGCGCGTAGCAAATAAGGTATCTTTGAGCCCGTAGCGGCCTGACTAAACTTGGCCGAAAGCGGTCTGACGGGTTTGGGGACGCATTTTGGAAAAGCCGCCGTTGGATGCGCAGGTGCGCCCGCGACCCTGTTGAAGCCCAGACGTCGGGCTTTCCCCCCTGCATCTGCGGCATCGCCAAGGGCGCGATCTGGCTTGATCCGCTCTAAAGATAGCTGCCAGCATAACAACATGCTATGCTGGCAGCTATCTTGGGGCGACCTTCCGGATGGCTCCGCCCCCTGCTCGTGACCCCGATCAGGTTGTCGCTGTCACACAACCTGAAAGTTCAGAAATATGCTCATTCGCGCCGGCTACGATATCGGCTTCTCCGCAGACCACTCCGTCCCGGCACTCGCCAATCTCAGCGTGCATCCGTCGCGCAACAAGGATTTGCGGACAGCGCAGCGGATCATGACGACGCCTGACGTGCCGGTGTACGATTATCTCGATTCCTTCGGAAACGTCTGTACCCGGCTGACCATTCCGGCCGGCGGGATCACGATCTCCTGTGGCTTCGTGATCGAGGATCCGTTTCTGCCGGACGAAGTCGCGCCCGGCGCCAGGCAGCAGCCGATCGAGGAGCTGCCCGACGAGGCCATGCTTTACCTGCTTGGCAGCCGCTATTGCGAGACGGACCGGCTCTCCGAGATCGCATGGGCGAATTTCGGCCATATCCAGCCTGGCTGGGAGCGCGTGCAGGCGATTGTCACCTATACCCACGAGCGCATCCGCTTCGACTACAAGTCCGCGCGCTCCGACAAGACGGCATGGGACGCGCATGAGGAGCGGGTTGGCGTGTGCCGCGATTATGCCCATCTCGCCATCGCTCTGAGCCGCTGCATGAACGTGCCCGCGCGTTATTGCACCGGCTATATGGGCGATATGGACCTGCCCGAACTGGTCGGCGACATGGATTTCTCGGCCTGGTTCGAAGCCTGGCTCGACGGCCGGTGGTACGTCTTCGATGCGCGCCACAATTATCCGCGCAAGGGCCGGATCGTCATGGCCCGCGGTCGCGACGCCACCGATGTCGCGCTGACCAACACCTTTGGCCGCGCGAAGCTCACCCGCTTCCAGGTCTATACGGACGAGGATCGTCTGGGGATGATCGTGCCAAAAGCGCCTTAAGCCAGTTGGCGGTCGCGCAGCAGCGCGCCTTCGTCCGGATCGCGACCCCGGAAGGCGGCGAACGAAACCGCCGGATCCCGGGTGTTCCCCGGCGCCAGAATCTCGCGGCGGAACCGGCCGGCGAGCGCGCGATCGAAAATGTCGCCGGAGGCCGTGAAGGCCTCGAACGCATCGGCGTCCAGCACTTCGGACCAGAGATAGCTGTAATAGGCGCCCGCATAACCCCCGTCGAAGACATGGGTGAAATGCGTCAGGCCATGGCGCGGGGCGATCGTGGACGGCATGCCGATCTCCGCCAGGTTGCGGTTCGCAATTGCCTTCGCGTCAGGTTCGGACGTGCTGCTGCGGTGAAGTTCGAGATCGACGATTGCCGAGGCGAGGAATTCGATCGTCGCGAAACCCTGGCCGAAATCGTCGGCATGGCCGATCGCGGCGATCAGCTCCTCTGGAAGTCCTAGTTCCTCGAGCGTTTCGCGCGCGACGATCCAATGCTCCATGAACTTGCTCGGAAACTCGACAAAGTCTCGCGCCACCGCGGTACCGGCCTGGCTCGGATAGGTGACGTCAGACAGCAAGGCATGGAGCGCGTGCCCGAATTCGTGAAACAGTGTCCGCGCCTCATCGATCGAGAGGCCCGTATCGGCACCGGCAGGCGACTTCGCGAAATTGGCGACCAAGTAGACGATGGGCGGTACCGGTCCGTCCAGCTTTTCCTGGACGCGAAGAGAGCCCATCCATGCGCCGCCGTGCTTCTCGGCGCGCGCGAAATAGTCGGTGTAGAGCAGGCCCAGCGGTGTCCCGTCCGCCTCCGACGCCGCCCAGACACGTACGTCCGCATGCCATCCCGCCAAGTCCGGCCGGTGTTGAAAGCGCAGCCCGTACAGACGGCCCGCGGTGGAAAAGGCCGCCTCAAGGACGCGCTCGAGCGTCAGGTGTCGCTTCACCTCGCCGCCATCCAGCGCGTAGCGCTCCAGCCGCACCCGCTCGGCGTAGAATCTCCAGTCCCACGGCGCGAAGGCAAAGCTCCCATCGGCTGCGGCGAGGCGTTCCAACACGGCCTGCTCCTCCGCGGCCTGCTGCAGCGCCGGGTGCCAGACCCGCATCAGCAGCCCCATTGCCGCGTCCGGTGTCTTCGCCATGCTGTCCGACAGCGCATATTCCGCATAGTTCGCATAGCCGAGCAATCGCGCGCGCTCGTGACGCAGCTCGAGCATGCGATCGACGATCGCATTGTTATTGTGCTCTCCGCCGTCATTTCGCGTCGTAAAGGCACGCCACATGAGTTCGCGTAAGTCTCGCCGCCGTGAGAAGGTAAGCAGCCCCTCGGCATCGCCGCGGTCAAGGGTCAGCAGATAGCGCCCCTTATAGCCCCACGCTTCGGCGCGGCGCGCGGCGGCGGCGCGCATCGTCCCGGGCAGGCCATCGAGATCGCCCTCGTCGAGCAGCATTTCCCAGGCGGCGGCGGCAGCGAGCACGTTCTGCCCGAAACGCGTCGAAAGCGCCGACAGCTCCTTCGTGATTTCCGCGAAACGCATCTTCCGGGCCTCGTCGAGGTTGGCGCCGCCATCCACGAACCCGCGATAGCTGTCGCGGAGCAGCCGCTCCTGCGCTTCGTCGAGGTCAAGCGACGCTTTTCTCTCCCACAATGACCGCACGCGGGCGAACAGGCCCGCATTATATGAAACGGCGATGCCATGCCGCGTCAGCATTTCCGACACCGCTGGCTCGATCTCGCGAATCGCGGCGTCGGACTGGGCCGAGGAGATGGTCCAGAAGATACGGCGGGTACGCGACAGTCGCGCGCCGGCCCGTTCCATCGCCTCCAGCGTATTGGCAAAGGTTGGCTCCGCGGGATCGCCGGCGATCCGCTCAATCTCCTCCGCCGCTTCTGCGATGCCCTGTTCAAAGGCGGGCAGAAACAGATCGGGCGTGATACGCGCGAAATCGGGTGCCGCGAACGGCAGCGCGCTTTCGTCGAGCAGCGGGTCGCGCATGAGCGTGTCAGTCAACGGGAGGAACCTCGTCGGTATGCACGTCGAACCCGGCGAGCCGGGCCGAGCCAAAGGTGGTGGTCAGGGCCGTGTCGGTCGCATCGCGGCCGCGCGCCATTAATATCCGTCCGATTCGCGGACGATTGTGGCGCGCGTCGAACGTGTGCCAGGCGTCACCCAGATAGACTTCGAACCAGGCCGAAAAATCCATCGGCGCATCCACCGGGGGGATGCCGATGTCGCCAAGATAGCCGGTGCAATAACGCGCCGGGATGTTCATGCAGCGGCACAATGTAATCGCCAGATGTGCGAAATCCCGGCAAACCCCCTGCTGCTCTTGATGTGCGTCCCAGGCGGTCTTGGTGGGGCGCGCGAAATGATAGCCAAATTCGACATGGTTATGGGTGAAATCGACGATCGCCTGCACGCGCTCCCAGCCAGGCTGGATATGGCCGAAACGCGACCAGGCGGTATCCGACAGCCTGTCGGTCTCGCAATAGCGGCTGCCCAGCAGAAAGATCAGCACGTCGTCGGGCAGCTCCTCGACCGGAAGCTGGGCGGCGTCCAGCGTCACCGGGTCGGGCGCGCCGCTGTCTTCCACGGTGAAGTCGCAGCTCAGGGTCAGTCCGCCTGCCGGTATCGTTACCCGGCTGCAGACATTCCCGAAGGCGTCGAGATAGTCGTACATCGGCACATCGGGTGCCGCGACGATGCGGTGGGGGGTGACCAAGTCCTTGTTGCGCGACGGATGGACGCTGAGCATCGCCATCATAGGGGTCGCTGTTTCCGCCTCGTAACGTATCTCGTAGCCCGCTCTGATCAGCATCCTTATCTGTTCCCTTGTCCGGTGCCCGTTTTCGGATAACGGTCCGAAACGCGCTCATCGACGGAGATGTCGACGACGACGCTCATATCTTTGAAACTTCCGGGAAATCCGCTCCAGGTCCCCGAAATCGGGACGGCCTGGTAGATGTCGCGCGCGACGGCGACCCGGATCAAACCGCGACTGCCGACGATGCCGTTGGTCGGATCGAACTCGACCCAGCCTGATCCCGGGAGATAGACGCGAACCCACGCATGGGTGTTGCCGCCCCCCACATGCTCGTCGCGCGTCGTGGGGCTATAGAGGTAACCCGAGACGAAACGCGCTGCGAAGCCGAGTGCGCGGGCTGCCTCGATCATCAGCATGGCATAATCACGACAGGTGCCTTTGCGGCGCATCAGCGTGTCGATCGGCGTCTGCGTCCCTTTCTCCGGTCGAGAGACATAAGTGAACTCGCGCTTGATCGCCGCCGTCATCTCGGAGAGCATCGCGAGCGTGTCGGTCTGGCCCGAGGGATTGACGAAGCGGCGTGCCCAGCTGTCGATTTCGCGATGCGGGTCGAGGTGCTGCCTCTCGATCGAGCGCAGCAGGTCGGGCATTTCTTCCGACGAATAGGTGAATGGGTAGAGGCGGGCATAGTCCTCTATATGAACTTCGGACAACTCCGCCGGACTGTGCTGGACCCGCAATTTGCTATCGATGACCATAGTCTTCGCCCGGCGATCGAAGGTCGCGATGGCGACGGAATTACCGAATACGTCCTGCAGCCAGCGCAACTCCATCGGCTCGGGATCAATATCGAGCCTGGCCTCGATGAGATGCTGGTCATAGCTCTCCCGCGGTCGCACCATAATCCGGTGCTCGCCAAAGGAGACTGGCTGGCGGTAGGTGTAGGTGGTCACGTGGGACAATGTGAGAAAGGGCATCGGGCATCCGTCGCATGAACAGCCATTCGAGCCAAACGCTGCTTTCGGCGGACGATCCGCCGCCGGTTCGCGCAATCAACCCCGATGGCGCCTCGCCGTTCCTCCTGATTGGCGACCATGCCGGGAACGCGGTGCCGTCGGCTCTGAGATCGCTCGGGCTGACAGATGCGGAAATGACGCGTCATATCGCCTGGGACATCGGCATCGCGGCCCTCGGCGAACGCCTTTCAGAGGCGCTCGACGCTGTTTTCATTCGCCAGAGCTATTCGCGGCTCGTGATCGATTGCAATCGCGATCCGCAGGCGCCCGATGCGATTCCGGCCACGAGCGACGGCACCTCGATCCCGGCAAATTGCGATCTTAGCCAGTCTGATCGGGCCATGCGCGAGTGCGCAATACAGGCGCCTTACCAGGCCGCTATCGCGGGGGAACTAGCGCGGCGCGATTACGCCGGCCTCGATACCATCCTGATTTCATTACATAGCTTCACCCCGGCGATTGGAGGCATCGCACGCCCTTGGCACGCGGGTGTGCTCCATTCCGATGGAGACACCAGCTTCGCCATCTCGATGCTGAACCTCCTCGCGGCACAAGGCGATCTCACGATCGGGGACAACCAACCTTATGCGATGGATGGGATCGACTACACCGTGCCCCTCCACGCGTTTCCCTCCCGCCGCCGCTATGCCGAAATCGAGATCAGGCAGGATCTACTGGCGGCGTCGGACCAGCAGGAGAAATGGGCAGCGCTGCTAGCACCATTATTCATCGCCGCCGCGGAGCGCTCAAGGTAGATGGTGTCGGCACCAAGCGCTGCCCCAGATTGGATCTGGCCTGACTCCGCCTGTCCCTTTTTACGAGCGAAATGCCTCCATTTCCTAGCAGGCCCTCGAATAACTGCCATAGGGTGATCGTCGCCATGCGAATTATTTCTAAAATGGCGCGGGCCCGCCTGACCGGATGTGGCCGATAGCGGACGGACGGCTTTTGAGCGCAGGAGTGGGAAAGCCGGCCGTTCAGCTGACTATCCATTGTGAACCCTTAGACGATGAAGGGGCCGTGCGTCGGCGATGGCCAAGGCCAGACTAGTAACCGAGCTTGAGCTCTCCAAAATGAATCGCCTTGGCCACGGCTTCGGGCAGAGTGCGGGCTTTGAGCTTGCGCCGCGCGCCCCGCAGGTGCATCTCGACGGTGACGCGGGCTAGCCCCATCAACCCGGCGATCCGGTCGATCCGGCGCCCGTCCGCGACGAAGGTGAGGGCGTCCCGTTCGCGGGGAGAGAGCCGCGGCACGCCGGCATGGGCACGCCGAACCTCGCGGATCGAGCAATGGTGGAAAAGGTGGGCGATGGTGACGAGCGCCGCCTCGTTGCCTTCCAGGATACCGGCGAAATCGCGCGCCGGCAGCGATGAGCCGAGCGCCATACCTGCAACGGGGACGGGCGATCCGTCCATATCCGGCAGCGTCACCTGCCACTGCGAGCGCAGCCCGGCCTCGGCGGACAATTGCGCTACGTCCTTGGCGCGGCCGGCGTCGAGCCGGCGCACCGCCTCCTCGCTCCAGCGATAGGGCGTGAGATTGTTGTGGCGGACCAGGGTGACGTGAGGATCGTCGAGATCGAGCCTTTTGTCGCCATAATAGGCGATCCAGTCGGGTCGCATCGTCGACAGGAAGCGCACGTCCGCCGTCTCGCGGTCGCCGGTTCCGAATGTGCCGTAATTGATCTGGTCGATGCCCATATGGCCGAGCAGCCGGGCGACGATGGGCCAGCGCGCTTCCACCGTCTCGGCCGCGCCTATGGCGGCGATGATCTCCTGGCAATGCTGGCGCGGATTCATTCCCGCGACTCTCCCCGCCGATCCGGACAAAGCGAGCTTGCGACAAGGCGGGCCCGGAGATCAAGCCGAGGAAACGCAATCTATGGATTTCCTTATGTTGCAAATCGCACTGCCCGTCGGCAGGATATTGCTCAATGGTCTCACAGCCGGTCGCCTCGGCGCGGCCGAGGACAGGCTCCGGGGAGGAAATCGTGCGGGTTCGGCGACTGGGACTACTCGCGCTGATCTCGGGCGCCGCGGCGGTCGCGCAGACCGGCCCCCCACCTGTGGCGCTCGAGAGTGGTCGCGAGGTGGCCGGTTCCGCCGCGACGCCGGGCGAGGCAGGCTTGGTCGGCTGCTATGCCATCGCCACCCGGCCCGGGGAGGACCTCGCCATCACACTGCGCCCGACCGGTTTCGACGGCGAGGTGCGGGTCGCCCGTGGTGCTCTCTGCAATGCCAATGCGGTGCAGGCGCGCCGCGCGTGGACGGGCGCGCAGCCCGTCGAATTGTCGCTGCCTGCGGCGGGCGGGCGCTATCTAATTCTGGTCATGCGCCCCGCCGGTGCCGGCGGCGGCCGGTTCGTCCTCACCGCGCGCCGGAATGGGGCCGAGGTCGCTGCCGGTTCGGAAACAATGGCGCCCCCGATTGAAACCGCAGCAAGCGCTCCTCCACCCCCGCCTTCAGGAGTACCGCTGTCGGCACGCCGCCAGCTGATGCTCGCACAGGTCGAGCAACGTAATGCGCAGCTCGCCGAGCAGGCCGAGGACCGCCGCCGTCAACAGGAAGCGCAGGCCCGCGCTGAGGAGGAGGCGCGCATCGCCAACGAGCGGCAGGCGGCCGAAATCGCGGCGATGCAGGCGAACCAGCCCGACGTCGGCGCGCTGATCGTCGGCGGCTTCCGGCAGGGCTTCAACGACGGCATCCGGCAGGCCAATGAAGCGGCCCGCATCGACCAAGCCCACAATCAGCGGATTCGCGACATGGAGGCCGAGTATCGGGCGCGTCAGGATGCGGAGCGCGCACGGGTGGCCGAGGCACAGGCGCGCACAGCCGAACAGCGTCGCGTGGCCCAGCAGAATATGGCGGCCGCCCAGCAACGTATGCGGGCGGCCCGGCAGCAGCAGGCGGCAGCGCAGACATCCTCGTCCGGGGGAACCCGTAGCGCCGGCAATCGCCGCACCCCGGACCCGCCCCAGGTCGAAATGATCGCCATGCTGGAGGGGGTGGTCGTCTGCCCGCTCGATGAGGATCGCGCAGGCCTTTTCGGCGCAAGCGCCTGCCATGGCCCCTTTACGAGCGTTGCAGGGCGACCGAACGAAGCTTCGACTATGAACCAGGCGTGCGGCAACAACAGCAACCGCACCGCGCGCGACCTCGGCACATATGGGAACAATCGGGTCTGGGGCTGCGGCTATGGCATCAATCCGCGCCGCTCGGGGTCGCCCAATATCGATCAGGCGGCGCATTTCGGCCTCACCATCCCTTCGCGGCAGACCTTTCGCTGCCCGGCGACGACGAGCGGCTACTGCAGGAATTAGGGGAGGGATCGATGGAGCATGGGGACTACTGGATCCGTAGCCACGAGGTTGCGCCAAGCCGATACTCGCGGTCCGTAATCAAGGCAGACGAACGGCGTTTGGGCGGGTCGGCCCAACTCGGAAAGCGCCGCATGAGGTACGGCCTAGGCGGTTTGCCGGGGCGCAACAGGATCAAGCCTGCAGCCCTGACTCTGACCCTCTGGTCGGTCTTTATGCAACCGACGCTGGCTCTCGCTCACCAATCGTCGCTCCCTCAGCTTTCGCCGGGCGTGACAGTGCGAATTGCCTCGAACCCGCAGGGCTATCGGTGCTTCCAGATCGATACGCTGCCCGGGCAGGAGTGGGTCATTTCCTATCAGAACTCGGACACCAGCCATCCGGCGGAAGTGAAGATCGGCTATGATGAGATGTGCGGACCGTCGCGTCTGACGAGCCCGGTCCCTGTGCAGAGCAGCCAGCCGGCCGACGGCTACTTTCTGAGGGGGAACGATCATTCCTTTGTCGCCGGCGGTGGGCCATATACGGTCCGCGTCGGCTTCAGTCCGACCGGGCGGGGGTCATGGTCACTGTCCGCGCGGATCGCGCGGTCGAATCAGCCCAACCCGGCACCCTCGCGACAGCTGTTTAATCAGGCGTCCAGCTACGAGGCCGAGGCACGCGGTGAGACCGCCTCGACATCGACCGCGGCCACGCCGGGCGCCCATGGCCAAGGCCAAGCCTTTCGCGATTGCGATTCCTGTCCCGAGATGGTGGTGCTCCCGGCGGGCAGCTTCATGATGGGCTCGATGTCGACCGAGGAAGGTCGACGACCTCACGAAGGTCCGGTGCACGAGGTCACCTTCGCGCGCGCCTTCGCGATGGGCAAATACGAAGTGACGTTCGACGAATGGAATGCCTGCGTCGCCGACGACGCCTGTGCGCATGCGCGGGCGACTGGCCGGGGCGAGGGCCGAAGGCCGGTGGTCAATGTCAGCTGGGCGTCGGCCCGCATATATGTCGACTGGCTGAGCCGCAGGACCGGGCAGCGTTATTTTCTGCCGTCAGAAGCCGAGTGGGAATATGCCGCGCGGGCAGGCACCATCACCCCGTGGAACACCGGGGACGCCTTGATCAGCGACGACGCGAACATCCTGGGTCAGTTTGATCAGCCCGTGCCGGTCGGCGGCTTCCCGCCCAATGCCTTCGGACTTCACGACATGCACGGCAACGTCGCCGAATGGGTGCTGGACTGTCACGACGTCGGCTATTTCGGAGCACCGAGGGACGGCAGCGCGGTGGTGACGCCGAACTGTGCGACGCGCGTCATCCGGGGAGGATCGTTCGTCAGCGATCCTGTGAGTGTCAGATCAGCCGCGCGAGGTTATGTCTATCCCGGTATGAGATCACCGAGCCTCGGCTTCCGCGTCGCCCGGGCCATGTAGACGGCGACGATTCCGACGTTTTCTGTGATTAGGGTCTACACGAAAAGATATATTGGATTGGACTGCGACCGGTTGGTCCTCATTTGGCCGAAAGCGGACTGTCAGCTTTGGAGGGAGGTTCGGGCATCTGCGTCGTTGTCTCAACGGTCAGAATGATGAAGAGCAGGCGCGAAGGGCAATTCGGCCAGGGAAGTGGTTCCGACTCGACAAGATGGATCGAGCTTTGGCGCACCCGCATTTGACTCATCTTCCGCACGGAAAAAGAAGGGCTGCGGCGTAGCGATGTGCGCCTCCAGAAGATCCAGGATTTGGGCATCCTCGAGAGCGTCGAACTTGCGGGCGAACAGCGCGGTGCTGGACTTGAGCCGGAGCGCGTCGGCGACCGTGAAGACGTGCGGGCGGAGTTCACCGTGGCCGTCCGGCACCCAGTCGATCATGCGCAAGTCGTCATTCACAATTTCCCCATGGCCGCGCGTGTTCAGCATCGCGCTTTGAAAGAAGCCCTCGTCGGGAATGAAGCTCTTCCTGTAAAAGGACTTGAACCTTTCCGTTTGCGTGTCGTGGCAGACGAAATCGCAGAAGGCCCGCGTAACGGCTTTCCATTGCGTGCCGATATAAGGCCGCGCACCCGCGAGATAGGGACGACCGACGCGGGTGCGGAACATGCGACCCATTGCTTCGAGAGCATAATGGCCGACCCGTTCCATCGTGTCCGGCCGCACCTGCGCCTGGTCGGCGAAACGGATGAACTGCCGGCCCGGATTGGCGGCGAGGAAGTCGCGCGCGTAGGCCTGGGATTTTAGCGGAAAATCCTGTCCGCTCAGATTGATGAAGTGAGTCCAATCCGGGTTCATATCGAGCAAACGCGCCATGCCACGGAGTTCGGCGTCGACGAGGCTGTAGCCGCCCCAGAGCGCCTTGCGGGATGCGATCATGTCGACGCCCTGATATGGCGCGAGGAAGGCCCGGACGTCCGCCTCTAGAGCCACGCCGGAGCTCTTATCGACATGCACGACATAAGAATTGCCGGGGAGGTAAATGGCGCGGAACATCCGCTTGAACTGCTCGGGATAGCGGTGAACCAGGATGAAATAGGCGATCATGCACGTCTCCTCGGCGCGCGGACCGGACGGTCAGCACGGGCTTCCCGTCCCGGGGCTCCCAATCGAACGATTTCCAATTGAAGTGAGACGCTTGTCCGGTCAGCAACTTCACTGCCGGGCTTCCATGTATATGGTGCGCCGCAACCGGAATGTAAGTCGGTGATGTCACCGAGGGCCAGCGACACTGACCCGTTTTCGCACCCACTCATCCAGGATGCACACCTCTTTCCGTCTCGGCTGCGAGCACGCGTTGCGGCGTGGCGGCATATCTGAGACGCGTGTCCCGATAGCGCACGCCGCCAAGCAGTCGCATACCCAGAGCCATCCACGATGTGACCGCCCGCTCGGCAAGCCAGGCTGGTGCCCACAAGGCGCTGCTAGGCGGGAAAACGGCCTGCCCGCCCCCCTTCCGACGCCCTATCTCTGCAGCCACTATCGTGCCGGCCATGGCCGCCAGTAGCCAGCCTGGACCATGCCGGCCGATCAGGATGCCCGCAGGCAGCAGCGCCAATTGCGCAGCAAAGCGAACCGGCCGCGCCCATTCGTCATAGGCCTGACGAGGCCGTTGCGACAGAAAGTGGCCAGAGTCTGGTGGTCGCCGCGCAACGAAGAGATCGAGCGGCACTGCTTCCCGTCCTCCAGCCGCCCGCATCGTGCGGACCAATTCCAAATTCTCGAACAGGACTTCGCCCGAATAGCCGCCAGCCGCCAACAGCATGGAGCGTCGAACCCCCAGCGTACCGGGCCAGTCGCCGTCGCCCAGTCGATTGAGCAAGGTACGGGCGGTATCCCAGCGCGCGTGCCACGGGAGAGGATGGAAGAAATTCTGTGGCCGCACCACATCGTGCGATTGCAACAACGCCAGCATCCGGACCAACTCCGTGCGCCGATAGCGAACATCGTCGTCCGCAACGATCACTTCGTCATGGCGTGCAGCGTGAACGCCCGTCATCACTCCAGCCACCTTGCCATTCGTGGTTTTGGTGGCCGGGCGGAGATGACGAACCAACCCTGACCAGGCCAGCGCATGGGCATCGAATGTCTCTTGCGGGGAGCCGTCGACCACGATCACATCGTCCACAATCCGGCCAAGCCTCCGGAGATAACCCGACAAGGGGCGCGCCTGCGATGTCCGGGCGGCGATGGGCAGGACATAGCTGACCGCCAGCCGATGGTCCGAGCCTGACATGGCGTGATTGAGGGACCCATTGATCATCCTGCGCCCTCCTCGATTTCGTAATGAATGGGTTTGAAGCTGCCGCCGTTCGACGCGTAAGCCGAGCAGGCGGTCAGTCCGACAATCAGGTCCATCTCGGCGCGCATACGGATGTAGTCGCCGGCGCTGCTGATCGGCGGCTCCACGCGCAGCCGTCCGTCCGCGGAGACAGGAACGTTCATGAAGAGATTGAAGGCGCAAGGAATCATGTCTGGCTCGATGCCGTAGGGCGCCAGCGCCTCGGCCAGGTTCCCAAAACAGCCGCGATGGAGGGGTTTATTCGGGTAGAAGTGGCGGAAGGTCGCCTCAGAACATGGCGTCAGCAGGAAATCGTGCCGCCCCACTTTGTCCTCGACGATCTTGAGCATTTGGTTTGATCGATTGGACCAGAGATAGTTGCCCGCCGTCAGCGAGATCGTTTCCTCATGATCGAACGTGCGTCCGTTAGAGATTGCTTCCCGTACGTCGGCGACGTTGTACGCGAGCAAGTCCGAAACCTGCACGCCGATGGGGTCGATCACCCGCAGAATCTTACCTTTCCGCAACACGAATGCGACGCCGGTGCGCGGCGCGATCTCGATCACACTCATGCGGCCCGCGGGTCTCGGAACGGGCAAAGCCAATCCGCGCTGACCACACGCCCGCTATACTGGCGCGCCTCGCTCGCTTCGCCATGGCGCACGAGCATCGGATTCACGGTGCCTGCGAGCGCAGCGTCTCGCTTCAGGATTTTCGCGCGCATGCCTTCGTACCGACCGTTCCCCCTGAGGCGATCAAACTGATCGTGCAGGTTGAACACCAGGGTGGGCCGGCTAAGGCGCCGCGCGGGACGCGAGGCCTGCGGATGCAGACCTACCACGAAAAACGCGGCGCCCCCGAAGCTGAGCGAGAAAAGGGGATCGTCCGTATTGGCGCTGACATTGCGATCATAAGGCTGGCCGCGCCAAACGTCCTTGTCCGCAAGCGACTGAAGCCGCTTCCACATCGCTGTTTCAAACTGTTCCTCGTCGAGGTGGTCAGGCCCTTCAAACACGATGGCCAGACTGCGGAGGCCGATCGGATCCTTGCGATAGGCCGCCGACCATTTGAGCAGCTCCTCATGGATGCGTACATCGTCCCAGGCGCTTTCGATCGAGCGGCACGCTACGGTCCGCACCATTCCTCGCGCCAAGGCGGATTTGGCGCCCAGGCACGGAAATTCTGCATGGCCGATCGCCGCCGATAGCTCGGCCTCCAGCGCGAGAGCGGTTCCTTCATCGACGTGCATGGGACAGGCGGCTCCGATTTGAACTGAACATTGAAAGTGAGGCTAAAACGACAGAGGTACGGATCGAGCCTTCGGCATTGTCCGCATCTAGAAAATGGTCCTCACCGAAGGCTCGCGGTCCCAGATCCGGCCGGCCTGCGCCGCCGCCACGAAGGCGCCGTGCTTGCCGCTGAGCGGGACGATGCCCGCGTCCGGGATCACTCCAGCCTTGTCCAACAAGAGCTGGGCTTCCTCGCTATGGCCGATCACCTTGAGATGCTGGAAGGCGTCGTGGACAAAGGCAACCGCCGCTGCCTCCTCGGCGAGTGTTGCGGCCCCGTCAGCCGACACGATCAGGGCGACCGCGTCGAACAGCACGGACGGGCCGCCGGCGAGCTGGAAGTCGGCCGGGAGCTTCTGCCCGTCGGACAGCAGGGCCCCACCTACCTTGGGCGCAATAACCAGAAACTTTGCTCCGGCCGCCTCCACGGCTTTGCGCAGGCCCGCGACAAGGCCCGCGTCCGCGCCATCGGTGACGAGGCAGCCGACCTGGCGTCCCGCGAACACCGGCTCGGCCTTGGCGAGGATGGATAGCGGCGGCGACGGTTTCAGGTCGGTCCGCGTGGGCCGCGCGGCCTTGAGCGGCGCGATCTTGCCGTCGACGCCAAGCCCAGTCGCCACCCGCT
This sequence comes from Allosphingosinicella sp., assembly GCA_035502235.1. GTDB lineage: Bacteria > Pseudomonadota > Alphaproteobacteria > Sphingomonadales > Sphingomonadaceae > Allosphingosinicella. Next base: position 235,577 of record DATJUQ010000041.1, on the reverse strand, counting down.
TCGCTAGGGTCGCGTCGATGTTAGCGAGGTGCTGGAGCATGCGCTCGCGGATCGGCTGGGTCTCGACCTTGCTGAGCTCGAAGACCAGCGCGCTGACGATATGATTTTGCTCGGGCTCGGTCTGGCTGACGAAGAACTGGCGGGCCTGGCTGTAATGATCGGCGAAGCTCTCCGAGCGCAGGCGCGCCTTCGGCCCTTCGACCGGCGCGGCGAAGCTGCGCACGCCCCTGGCCGGATCCTCGCGCGGACCTGATGGATCGAGCATGCTCGGCTGGTAGGAGACGCGGCCCTTGGGCACGGCCATCTGCATATGCCCGTCGCGCTGGAAGTGCATGACCGGGCAGCCTCGGGGCCGATTGATCGGAATTTGGGTGAAGTTCGGCCCGCCCAGCCGGATCAGCTGGGTGTCGCGATAGGAGAAGTTGCGGCCATGGAGCATGGGATCGTCGCTGAAGTCGATCCCGGGCGGCACATTCTCGGTGCAGAAGGCGACCTGCTCGGTCTCGGCGAAGAAATTGTCGATATTCCGGTCGAGGACCATTCGTCCGATCACGCGCAGCGGCACGTCTTCTTCAGGGATCAGCTTGGTGGCGTCGAGATGATCGAAGGCGAACCGGTCCGCGAACCGGTCGTCGAAGATCTGTACCGCCAGCTCCCATTCCGGAAAGTCGCCCGTGTCGATGGCATTCCACAGGTCGCGGCGGTGGAAATCCGGATCCGCGCCGTTGATCTTGACCGCTTCGTCCCAGACGACGGACTGCAGACCCAGCTTGGGCCGCCAATGGAACTTCACGAAGCGGGACTTGCCCTTGGCGTCGACGAGCCGGAAGCTGTGGACGCCGAACCCTTCCATCATCCGGTAAGAGCGCGGGATCGTCCGGTCGGACATGATCCACATCACCATGTGCATCGATTCCGGGGTCATCGCGATGAAGTCCCAGAACGTGTCGTGCGCCGTCTGCGCTTGCGGGAAGCCGCGGTCGGGTTCCGGCTTTACGCTATGAATGAGGTCTGGGAAGCGGATAGGATCCTGGATGAAGAAGACCGGAATGTTGTTGCCGACCAGATCCCAATTTCCCTCCTTCGTATAGAATTTAACGGCGAAGCCGCGGACATCGCGGGCGAGGTCGACCGAGCCGCGGCTGCCCGCGACGGTGGAGAAACGGGTGAAAACCTCGGTCCGCTCGCCGACCTCGCCGAGGATGCGAGCGGTGGTCAGATCGGCGAGGCTGTCGGTGAGCTCGAAATAGCCGTGGGCGGCAGTCCCACGCGCGTGAACGACGCGCTCCGGAATCCGCTCGTGGTCGAAATGGGTCAGCTTGTCCCGGAGCACGAAATCCTCGAGCAGAGTCGGCCCGCGCGGTCCAGCCTTGAGACCGTTATGATCGTCGCCGACGATATGGCCGAGGGCCGTGGTCAGGCGATCCTGCCCCTCGGCTGCGCTCTGATGGAGCTCGCCGCCATTGCCGGCCTTCTCGATGGATACGGGAGCGGGAACACGGGCGTCGCGCTTGGCTTTTGAAGGCATCGGGATTCCTTGAGGAGAGAGCGGGCGAGCCCGGGCCGGCGGAGACGCCGCGCGATAGCTCAACGCACCAGGACAGGTTCGGGCCCGTGCAATCGTCATGATCCATGTCAGCGATCAGATTCGCGGAACACCCACCTCCAAGCTCGGTTGAGGTTCGCAAGGGAGAGATCAATTGAAGATCATTGCATGGATTGTCGGCATTCTCGCTCTAATCGGGCTGCTCGTGGTCGTTGGCTGCACCAAACTCATCTTCTAACACGCCATCTCAGCAGCCTTATCCGTCTCCTGATCCATCAGCGCATCAGCCCAGCGGCGCGTAGCGCCCTCTCGATCACGCTTTGGACATCGTTCGCCGGGATGGTATTTTCCGCATTGGCCGGCGGCTGCACATTGGGGCGCCTTTGCCGCGCGGCGGGTTCCGGCGCGATGCCGAAGAAAGCGGCGATGCGGTCGGTCGAACTCAGTCCTACGTCCAGCATATGCGCGCCGGCCTGGCCAGACTCGCCCTCTTTGCTGCCGGGCCGGAGCGGCGTGCCATGGGCCATGCCGGTTACGACATAATCCTCGACCAGTACGCGACCTGCCCCATCCATCCATGCGCGGCGCGGATAGCCGTCCACATCCTCGACCATCGTGGGCGCAGCCGGCAAGTCATGCACGTCGCGCCATTGCCGGACGATCGCCTCGCCATTGCCGGGGACGACCAGCCGGTCGGCACTGCCGTGCCAGACAGAGACGCGCGGCCAAGGCCCGCGATGCGGCGATGCCCCGCGTATGGCGCCGCCCAGGATGTCGGCACGTGCGCCACCGGGCGCACTCATCGCGCCCAGCGCTTCGGCGAGATTGTCCGCGCAGCCGAATGGCAGGCCGGCGATGATCGCGCCGGCGGCGAAGACCTCCGGATAGGCCGCGAGCATGACCGAAGTCATTGCGCCTCCGGCCGACAGGCCGGTCACGAAGATCCGCGCGGGATCGAGGTCATGGGTGCTGACCATCTGGTCGATCATGGCCCGGATCGACCGAGCCTCACCGCTGTCTCGCGCAGCATCCTCCGGCTGATACCAGTTGAAGCATAGGTTCATATTGTTCGCCCGCTGCTGCTCCGGGTAGAGCAAGGCGAAGCCGTGCCGGTCGGCAAGGCTCGACCAGCCGGACCCGTGATCGTAGATCGCCGCGCTTTGCGTGCAGCCGTGGAGAACCACGACGAGGGGCGCGCCTCGGGCCAAGCCCGCCGGCAAATAGTATCGGCCCCGCAGATTGCCGGGATTGTCCTGCGCCACCGTCAGATCGGCAAGCCTGTCGACGGCCGGCTGGGGTGCGGTAAAGTGGCCGATCCCCGCGCCTCGGCGGCGGAAGCCGCCCCGCAAATTCGATAATGTCATTGAAAGCCCCGCGTGCTGACGGTCCGGAAGATCCGACCTGAAGACAACCGTGCTACACGAGTTTTGTTGCGTTGCAGCATGATCTGGATCACCAAGATTGAATTCAATCCGGCTGCGCGACGCCCGCCCAAGGCCAGCTGAAGTGAGCTTCAGCGAAAAAAGAGCAAGACCGCCGCGACCAGGGCGACGCTCAGAACCATCGCGAGGCTCGCAGCGAGGAAGCCGCGAAAAATGGTCGTTCGCAGATGCTGCACAAACCACCGGGTTTGGAGAGTGCCGTACCAGAGGAGCGCCGCGCAAAACAGCGCCAGGCCGGAATGCGCAAGCCAGCTGTCCGGACGCCAATTGATCAGCGTTGCGCCCGTCGTCACCGCGAGGGCGAATGGCGCGGCGACGTAACATTGTGCAAAGAAGGCAGGCCGGAGGCTGTCGCGGGTCAGTGGCGACCGACGCAAGGCGATGAGCTCGGCGGCCATCACCAGGGGAAAGATGCTGAACGTGAGCAGGCGCAGCATCAACAGGCTGCCGTCATCATTGACCAACCCGGCGAGGCCGCTCGTTTCGCGTACGATCGGGCTGTCGCCCACCAATGACAGTTCGAGCCCATGGGAAATAAAGAGTGTGATCAGCAAAAAGAGCGGAGGGCTTAACGCAGCCTCATATTGACGATCCGCTCGGTCCCCGAGCTCCTTGTCGGAATAATCCATTATTTTCAGGGGCCGCGTCATCGTGCGCCAGAGGGTGACAGGATAAAAGACCAGCCACGACATGACCTCGTACACGAGCTCGTCCAGCGATTTCAGCAGATTGATAAGAAACATGAACCTCGCCCTACGAGCTGTTGATCATGATCTAGCTCGAAAGCCTCCGGATCGATACATCTACGGCTGCGCGGAGCGTACGGGGAACTTCCGATGTCCGCCCACCCCAACGCGGCCGACATGGGTGAAAAGCGGGCGAAAAAATCCTTAGCGGAGCTTATAGAGAGGCGCCAACCGATCGAGCTGCAAGTGGGCCGGGCTGAAATCGGCGCGCGCGACGGGTCCGCGCCAATCATGGATATCGGTCTGCCTGTGCCGAACGCTAACGAGCCCCTGTTCGCGAAGCTGGCGTCCGCCCGCCGTCAGGTCACGATCTCAAGCACGTCCCCGAATTTGGTGCTGAACAGGATTTCGCCGGATTGGTCTGCAACGTCGATGCGATGGCTAAGGTCGACTCGGGAATATTCGATCACGCTTTGCGCCGCCATGGCAAGCGCATATCCCCGCGCCTGCGCGCGCGCAGCTTCGGGACCCGAAAGCTCCTGTCCCTCTTCATCAGTCGCATTGATGTCGTTGATCAAATGGAAAAAATAGCGTGGCACGGCACATCAATGCATAGGCCTTGCCACGTATCCGCAACGTAACACGTATCAGTCATATTTTCTTCAACAATGGCCCGAGCTCAAACCTGGTCGGCCGCAGGCTCGCGCCGGGAGTCGGCGGCGCTTCAGCCGTCCGGGTTGCCGCCCGACATTTCGATCATCGATTCGACGCGCTCCAGATGCTCCCGAAACTCGCCGACTTCGCGCATATCTCCGCGTCGCTCGGCTTCTTCCATATAGGCGCGGCAGTCCCGCTTCATCCTGTAGAGGTTGCCGAGAAACTCGGCTCTGGTCGGGGCCGACATAATCGCCTGATCCTCATGATTGTCGAGTTCGGGTTTCGTCGCCCAGCCCGCGGTCCAAACGAAGGCCACGCGGTCCGCTAATAAACCTGCCCGGGATATCGAGACGCTTGCAGGATTGCGGTTTCGCGATCACGGCGCATGGCCCGTCGTGTCGCTTCCTCCTCGCGGTGACGGGCCGTGCGCGCCGCCCGCTCGGCCATCCCGTCCCAAGCGGCGGCCGCACGCAGATGGCGCGTGCAGACATTTGCAAGGGTCGTTGCGACCGCGGCCTCGCGAGCTTCGGCGGCGCGGGCTTGGTAGAAATCGATTGTGGACATGCGGATCTCCCGAGGTTGCGCCGGCGGGGACGTCGGCCCGCATGTGCGGAACCCCATCCCCGCCGGCATCCCTGGGTTCGGCCCGCATGCCGACGAGACGTCGGTGACGCGCCGGAGCCCAGGGATTCTCGTCTCACGTCCCGGGGAAAACCGGACCAGAGGCAATGAAGGATATTCCAAGGGTTCATTTACCTGGGGGCGCTCGCCTCGTTGGGGTGAAGGAGACCTGTAGGTCGGGAGCGGGCACGATTTCCGTTCCTTCTGCGAGAGCTGCAGCGAGCGCGTCGCGACGCGACTGGATAAACAGGCGCCGGCCGACAGGATGGCCGACCGGCGCCACCCCTCAGGAACTGGGTAAAGCCTCCACGAACGCGGCGCGGCGGCGGAAATCGATCCGGTCGCGATAAAGATCGGCGAGGCCGAGGTGGGCGTCGCGTGACGCGGTGCAGAGTGCGGAGGCGGCACGCAGGCGCTCGACGCCTTCGCGATGAAACAAACTGTTGAGATCCATGACGGGGCTCCCTTCGTTGCAAGCGGGAGCGCGCGGCGGGCGGCCTGGGCCGCCAATCGGGGCGAGGCCAAGCCTCGCAGTCTCTCAGGCGTCGACAAGCTCACATAAGTGGAGGCCGACGATGAGCGGGGCTTAGCATGGCTTGCAGGATTCACCTAATCTCGTGTCGCCAATGCCCCGTCGGCGAGAAAATGAGCTCAAGCATTGTATTACGGCGCTGGCTTCCTACATAGGTAGCCGCTGACGTCGCCTGCGAGCGAATTCGAAGCCTTCGGGCCTTTCTTCTTCCTTTCGAGCCTCTCCGGCCCCGCCGCGCTTTTTCTGCGCGGGGGCATATCTGCTTTGAAAGGACCCGATCATGACTATCGGCACCGTAAAATTCTTCAACGCCGACCGCGGCTACGGCTTCATCACCAACGAGGACGGCGGCAAGGATGCTTTCGTCCACATCAGCGCCGTCGAGCGCTCGGGCATGGCCTCGCTGCGCGAAGGTCAGAAGCTCAACTACGAGCTCGAGACCGGCCGCGACGGCAAGGCCTCGGCCGTCAACCTCGCCGACGCCGTCTAGGAGTGGCGAACGAGCCCATGGTCACGGAGGGGTTGCTCGACGGTGGAGGCCATGACCGGCCTTCACCTTACCCCGACGGCCGGTTCGGCGTGAAGCCGGACAACGCGTACAGGATCGTCGCCTGCGCCCCTCGCGCCAATGTGCCTGAGCGGCTCCGCGCCCCGGCCGACCAGGCTGCGGGCATTTAGGATGAGCAACTCACCCGAGCCGGTGGGGGTGGACGATATCGTCTACCCGTCCGCACTTCCCTTCGTCGCCGTTCATCTCGGCGGTCTCGCAGCCATCTGGACCGGCGTCACCTGGCCATCGATTCTGCTCTGCGTCACGCTCTACTGGCTGAGAATGTTCGCGGTGACCGCGGGCTACCACCGCTACTTCTCGCACCGGTCCTTCTCCACCAGTCGGCCGTTCCAGTTCATCCTCGCCTTCCTCGCGCAGACCACGGCGCAGAAGAGCGTCCTGTGGTGGGCGACCAAGCATCGCCATCATCACCTTTGGTCGGACACGGTCCGGGATGTCCATGCGCCGCGGCACACCGGCTTTCTCTACAGCCATTTCGGCTGGATCTTCGCGAGGAGCCATTTCGAGGCGGACCTCGATCAGGTCCCCGACCTTGCCCGTTACCCCGAGCTGCGCTGGCTGCACCGGTTCGAGGTGCTGCCTGCGGTCCTGCTCGGTGCATTCTGCCTGTTCGTCGCCGGCTGGCCGGGATTCGTCGTCGGTTTTCTGTGGAGCACCGTCCTGGTCTATCATGCGACCTTCTGCATCAACTCGCTCGCCCACGTCCGGGGACGTCGCCGCTACGTGACCGGCGACGACAGCCGCAACAATCTGGGGCTGGCCCTGCTCACGATGGGAGAAGGCTGGCACAACAACCATCACGCCTATTCGAGCAGCGCACGACAGGGATTTCGGTGGTGGGAGATCGACCTCACCTATTATATCCTCTGGCTGTTGGCCCGTTTCGGCATCGTCTGGAATTTGAAGCAACCGCCTCGGAAGGTCTTGCGAAACGAACAACGACTTGGTGCAAGGGTGATCGAGCGGGCGGCCGAACAGCTTTCGGCCAGCTTCGATGTCGACAAGATCGCCGGTTCGATCACGAGCCCGCGTGCAGCAGGCACCGGCGTTGCCAAAATCGATGATCGGCCGCTCCCGACGCGGGCTGAAATCATGGCGCGGGCAAAGCGTCTTCTCCCGCACACCGTGTCCCTGGAGGCGGTCGTGGACCGTTGCCGGGAGCTCCTGTCCGGCGCCGTCCACAAGCGCCCGGGCTTGGCCCCGGACTAGAACCGAACGATCGCCTGCCGCCGCTTCCCTCTTCGACCTTCGAGAAAGGACACTGCCATGTATCCCTCTTCCTCAACCTGCCGGGCTCAGGAGGCCTATCACCGCGACCGGGCTGTGCAGACCCCACTCGAAAACGTCCGGCTTATCGCAGAGCGGGCGGCTGCCGCCTGGGGACTGGAGGGCGCCGCCGCGGAGCGTCGCGAGGCGCGCCAGGTCAAGGTCAGGCTGGTGGCGGACGCTGCGCTCGCCCAGAAGCAGCAAACGCATGACGAGCTGAGCCGGCTTGCAAACGAAAATCCCGACCGCGTGTTCGAAGAGCAGTAAGCAGAGTCACGGGCGGCAGTGCCGCCTATGGGACGGTTTTGCTGAACGTACGTGCGGTGGCGGTCTACAGCCGTCCCGCCTCCCGGACATGACCGATGAGGCTATCCGCCGTCCAAGGCTTGCGAACGAATTTGCCAGAACCGGGAATGTCCGCCTCCTGCAGCCGATGATGTCCGGACGTGAGCAGCAGCTGGACTTCCGGCCAGCGCCGACAGACGATCCTGGCCAGATCGAGCCCGTCCATGCTTCCCGGCATGTCGATATCGGAAAACAGGACGTGCACCTGTCCGTTGCCGAGAATGACCAGCGCTTCGTCGGCATCGGCCGCCTCGAGCACGTCGAAGCCGGCCTCTTCCAGAATGTCGATGCCGTGCATCCGGACAAGCGCCTCGTCTTCGACGATCAGGATGGTCAATGGGGGCGAGTAATGTGGCATTCCCGGCTCTCCGCCCGGGAAGCGCCCGGTTAATCTGTTACCCCACAACGCGGGCGCTACCGAATGGATGCTCCCCCGTCCAAATCGTCCGGCCCGGACGAAAGCGGCATGGTGAAGATGAAAGTGGTGGCGACCTCGTCCGAATGCACCTTGAGAATCCCGCCATGGGCCCGGGCGATTTCCGACGCGATGTGAAGCCCGAGGCCGAGACCCTGCCGGACACGATCATGACCTCGGAAGAACGGCTGGAACAGACGCTCGAGCGCCGCCGGGGCGATGGGATCGCCACCATTCGATACCGCGATGACCAGCTCGCCATGCGCGGTGGTGGCGTCGACGCGAACCGGCTGGCCTCTGGCGCCGTGCGTGAGCGCGTTGCCCAGCAGATTCGAGAGGAGCTGGCCGATCCGCAGCCGATCGCAGGCGACAGGCTCGTCCAGCGCGTAGTGGGCGATGATGTCCTGGTCGGGGGATATCGAGCGGAGTTCCGAAACCACCTGGCGCAGCACGGGCTCTAGCGCTTCTTCGGCGTCGCGCGCAAGCGTGATCCCTCCGCCGAGACGGCCCCTGGCGAAGTCGAGCACATTGTCGATAAGGCCGACGGCGCGCACAACGCTCCCGCCCATCAGGCCGGCAACCTTCGTGCCACGGTCGCTCAAATTCTCCTTCGCGAGCATCTGGAGCCCGCTCGAAATCGACGCGAGCGGATTGCGCAGATCGTGCCCGAGCACTGCGATGAACTGCTCGCGCAGCTCGGCGTCGGCCCGCTCGCTCGCAATCTCTCGTTCCGCCTTTTCCCGCGCGTCCAGCAGGCTCCGTTCGTAGCCGCGTCGCTCGGTGGCGAGAAACACGGCGAACCGCGCCTCGAGGACGCCGCCATTGTCGATCTCCACGGCGTTGAGGAGGACTGGAAGCTTGCCGCCCTCCGCATCGATCAGATCGAGCGCGACCTCGTTCAGGCGGCCTCGCATGCGCAGCGTGGGCGCGAAGTGGGTGTCGTAGAAAATCTTGCCCGGCACGGTCAGAAGATCGGACAGCCGCCGGCCGCGCAGCGTTTCGCCGTCGAGGCCGGTCCAGTCCGAGAAGGTCCGGTTGACACGCGTGATACGGCCGTCAGCGTCCGTCAGCAGAAAGCCGCAGGGTGCCGTTTCGAAGAACTGCTCGAAATCGATCGGCCCCGGCCCGATATCGGCACCCCGGGACATCCTAGAGAAAGGCCTTGATCGCCGCGATCGTCGCCTCGGGCGCGCTCAGATTGGGGCAATGGCCGGTCGCATCGAGTATGACGAGCTTGCTGCCCGGGATCGCGTCACGCACATATTCGCCCACGCCCGGCGGCGCGATAATATCGTCCCGGCATTGCAGAATGAGCACCCGAGCCTCGACAGGGCCAAGGTCCCCGCGGCTGTCGGTGAGGAAGGTAAGCCGCGCGAAGCGCTTGGCGATGTCCGGGTCGGTGCGGCAGAAGCTTGCGGCCAGTTCCTCGCCCAGTTCCGGCCGGTCGGCATTGCCCATGATCGCCGGCGCCATGGCCTGCGACCAGGCAAAGTAATTGCTGTCCAGGAATTCGAGCAATTCGTCGATCTGCTCGCGGCTGAAACCGCCAACATAGTCGCCGTCGTTGAGATAGGAGGGCGACGGGCCGACCAGGACGATTGCGGAGAACAAGTCCGGCGCCCCGCGCGCAGCGATCAGGCCGATCATCGCACTCACCGAATGGCCGACGAACACGCCTTGCGAGACGCCGAGCGACCTCGCAAGGTCGACGACGTCCTCGGCATAGCCATCGAGCGCACCATATTTCCTGGCATCATAGGATGAGAGGTCCGAGCCGCCGGCGCCGACATAGTCGAAGAGCACCGTCCGATACGCGTCCTCGAAGGCCGGAGCGACGAAGCGCCACATATTCTGGTCGCAACCGAGCCCGTGGGCGAACAGCATCATCCTGTCGCCAGTGCCGCCGACATGCACGTTCAGCCGCCTCCGGATATCGGCCGGCGCGCCGCCAGGGTCTAGCATAGCGGTAGCGGAGATTTGAGCAGGATGGATGTCATAGCACTGGCCTTGGACTGGAAATGGCCGTTAAACAACGTTTTAACTCTCGGGTCCCGGCTGCGCCGGGTCGCGGTTTCACCACTGAGGTTCGGTAGTTACCCTTTACGATCGCAGCTGCGGCGGCGGCATCACCTTGCGCCCCGAAGTCGTCAACTCCGATGACGGGGATTGAAGCCTGGCGCGATCGCCGAAAGCCGCCGGCGATTGGCGATTGGCGATCGGCTCGCTAGCCTGCAATGCGACGAACCGCTTGAAGACTCCCCTGAGCGGGCAGGAGATCGCGGGATTCGATGAAGAAATCGCATCCTGCGACGCGGCCCTGGTGGATCTCCGGAAATGAGCAGTTGGAAATCCAAGGCGCGATCGTCAGGAAGCCACAGCGATTAAACGTCCGGTTTGGATTGCATTGAGAGCCTCCGAGAGGACCGCAATGGGCGCATTCTCGTCGCAGCGGGTCATGCTTGCGGCTGAATCCGTGCCGGGATCAGCCCGTTTCAGTCGCCATAAGCTGGTGAGGGGAGAGCCCGCTTCAATCCAGAGTCAAAGGTCGGGAAGGCGACGGTCACGCCGCGCAACAATGGGGGCCGCGGATCCGCGGCGAGGGGGCTCCTTTTCGCGCCACCCCGATTTCGAGCCTCTGCGCGGCGGCTGAACATAGTCAATCCGCATCGCCGTGGGGACGCGTGGGGCGCGTCGCCGAAGGCGCAGAGGATTTCATGGACGAAGACGATATCGGCCGGGCGGCCAGGGCGAAGAAGGGGAGCCCCTTCCTGTCGACCGAGCAGGCAGCCTTCTATCTCGGGTTGAGCGCCCGAAAGCTGCAGCGGCTGCGCGCCGAGGGGATCGGACCGCGGTTTCGCAGGCACAGCCGCTATGTGCGCTACCATATAGACGACCTCGATCTCTGGTCGCGAGACTCCGCGGAGGCGGCGGGTGCCTGATCCGCGCGACCTTCCGCTGGTTCGCTGGGGCGAGGAGCTTCGCCGCCTTCGCGCCGCGCGCCTCGCGCTTCGTCGGCACACGATGCTGGTCGCCTCGATCCCCGTCCTGGCGATCGCCTTGCTCGCCAGCCTCCTTTGGCCGCCACGGCCGCTTCTGGTCTGGAACGCGAGCGCGAGCAGTCCGAAGGGCCTCTACCGCGTTTATCCGCCCGATACCCTTCGCCGCGGCGACATTGTCATTGCCTGGGCGCCGCCTTCGGCCCGGGCCCTTGCCGCAGAGAGGCACTATCTGCCCGCCAACGTTCCGCTGGTGAAGCGGGTGGCCGCGGTCGCCGGCGACTGGGTCTGCGCCGAGGGAGAGGCCATCTATGTCAACGAGGCGCTCGCCGCCCGGCGCGTCGAGCGCGATCCCTCGGGCCGTCCATTGCCCTGGTGGTCCGACTGCCGGGCGCTCGGGCCAGGCGAGACGTTTCTGCTGATGACCGGAGGCCCCGGCTCGTTCGACGGCCGCTATTTCGGGATCACCCAGGCGCGCGAGATCGTCGGCAGGGCGAGGCTGATATGGGCCGCCTGATCCGCGCGCTCCTTGTAGCTTCCCTCTGCATGTTCTCGTCCGCGCAGGCGGCCGCTTCGCGAATCGAGCGCTGGGCCGGTCCCATCGCGGAAGCGTCGGCCCGCTTCGGCATCCCGCAAACCTGGATAAGGCGGGTCATTGCCGCAGAGAGCGGCGGCCAGACGAGGCTTCGCGGCCGGCCGATCGAAAGCCATGCCGGCGCGATGGGCCTGATGCAGCTCATGCCTGGGACCTGGCGCGCGATGCGCGCCGCTCATGGCCTCGGACCGGACCCCCACGACCCGCGCGACAATATCATGGCGGGCACCGCTTATCTGCGGCTCATGTACGATCGCTTCGGTTATCCGGGCCTGTTCGCCGCCTATAATGCGGGGCCTGCCGCCTATGCCGCCTATCTGGCCGGCAGCCGGCGGCTCCCGGCCGAGACCCGGGCCTATGTGGCGCGGGTCGCCGCCGGTGCCGCCCCGCCGGCGCGCCTCGGCGCGGCCGGGCTCGCGGCGCGGTCGGCAGGACCGGACCGCCCCCAGGCTCCCGCGCCGGCCTTGTTCGCGATCCGTGCCGCCGGCACCCAAAGCGGCGTCGAGACCGCGGCGCGGGCGCGGGCGTCCGCGCCGGCCACGATCTTCTTTCCGCTCGACGGCCACGGCCGATGATCGCGGGGGAGGGGAGGAGGCGGTGCCGAGGCGCACAGCGGGAGACAGGAGATGTCGCGCCTTTCGGAATTTGCCAGCCTCGACGATGAAGGCCGGCATTTGGTGGAGGCGCTCGGCGGGCGCTGGACCAGGGCCGGCGGCCTTTGCCGGTGCCCCGCCCATGCCGACCGGCGGCCGTCGCTGAGCATCCGGCCCGGCAGGGCCCGATTGCTCCTGCATTGTTTCGCCGGTTGCGCGCCCGCGGACATATTGAGGGCGCTGGCTGCGGGCGGCCTCTTGACCCCCGGTGCGGCCGCCGCGCCGGACCTCGCGGCGCGGACCTCGAGCCCCGATCTCGGCGCCGCCGCCCTGCGGCTCTGGGGCGCATCGCGTTTGCTGAACGGCACCCGGGGGCAGGCCTATCTCGCCGGGCGGGGGATCAAGGCCGGGACCGACGAGCTGCGCTTCCATGCGCGCGTGCCACACGGCCCGCGGCCGTTCACCCGGTTCAGGCCCGCCCTGGTCGCCGCCGTGCGCGACAATCGCGGTCTCGTCGCGGTCCATCGCAGCTTCCTCGCCCCGCGCGAGGCGAGGCTCGCCGACCTTGCGGAGCCGCGCTGCGGTCTCGGCCCGTTCGGCCGCGGCGCCGTCCGGCTCGGCGGCGTCGGGACGAGGCTCGGTCTGGCCGAGGGAATCGAGACCGCGCTGTCCGCGTCGATCCTCTTCGGCGTGCCATGCTGGGCGACGCTTGGGACCGAGCGATTCGCCATGCTGGAGCTTCCGGCCGGGGTCGCCGGACTGCTCCTCTTCCTCGATCATGACGCGGGCGGGCGGCGCGCCGAGGCGCTGGCGAGGAAGGCGTTCGGACATGCGCTGCCGATCGAGACGCACGTGCCGAGGCGCCGGGGCTGGGACTGGAACGACGTGCTGATGGCGCGGCGGGGCGCGCGCGCTGCGCGCGGGAGGGGAGGGAGCGGCTGAGGGACGGTTCCGGGCGGCAATGAAGCGGCTGCGGAAGCGGAGACACCCAACATGGCCACCCAGCTTTCCGAGAGTTTCGCGCCCGTCCTCCATGTCGCCGTCGCGCAGCTCATTCTCGAGGACTTCAAGGCTCGCCGCACCGTCGACCGGGCGCGCCTTCGCGCGCTGTTCGTAGCCGGGAGCGGCCGGACCGACGCGACCGGCGCCTGGTCGATGCGCCAGGCCTATGACGCCCTGGAGCTGGCCCAGACATTGTTCCTGCTCGAGCCGGATTGCCCATTGCTGGCGGCGTCGCCACTCGAAGCCGTCGGCCTCCTGGAAGGATTCATGGCCCGACTGCCGGTCCAGTCCTACCGTTCCGAGGCCCAGGTCGCGCTCCAGCAATTCTCGACGCCGCTGCCGCTTGCCTTCCTGGCTGGCATGGCGGCCGGCCTCCACCGGGACGATCTGGTGCTCGAGCCGTCCGCCGGGAACGGGTTGCTGGCCTGGCCCGCGGCGCGGGCCGGCGCGCGCCTGCTGCTCAACGACCTCGACCCCGGCCGCAGGGCCAGTCTGCAGGCGGCATTTCCCGACGCCAGGCCGGGCGGGCATGATGCGGAGCTGATCGACGATCTGCTGCCCGGCCCGCGGCCCAGCCTCGTCATCATGAACCCGCCATTCGCCCGCGCCGAGGGGCGGGGCGAGGACCGGCATGCGGCCGCGCGGCACTTGCGGGGCGCCCTCGCCCGGCTCATTCCCGGCGGCCGGCTCGTCGCGATCATGCCCGAAAGTTTCAGCGCGGCCGGGACTGGTGCCGCCTCTCGCGCGCGCATCGAGGCCGATGCCGCCTTGCGCCTCGACCTGCTGGTCGCCCCCGGCGCCTTCGCGCGGCATGGCACCGGCGTCGCGGTCCGGCTCGTCGTCCTGGACAAAGGCGCGCACCGCGGGGAGGCGCTTCGCGGCGGCGTGGACTCCCTGGAAGCCTTGCTTGGCCGGATCGAGATGTTGCCGGCCCGCGCGGCGGCGACGTCCGCCAAGGAGGCGCGGCCTTCTGCCCCGTCATTGTTCCGAAAGCCGGCCCCCGCCCGGCCTCTTCGGGCTCCCCCGGCCCCCGACAGGCCGGGCCGGACCGGGGCGCCGCTTGCCTACCAGCTGCTCGAGGCCCCCGCGCCTGCGGCGGAGCAGGTCGGCCTCTACCTGCCCTACCGTCCGAGCCGGATCCGCATCACCGGTGCCTCGGCCCATCCGACACCTTTGGTTGAATCCATCGCGATGGGCTCGATCGCCGCGCCGAAGCCAAGCCATGTCCCGGTTCTGCCCGAACGGATCCTGGCCGAGCGGCTGCTCTCGGAGGCCCAGCTGGAAACCCTGATCTATGCCGGCTCGGCCTTCGCCCGCGATCTCCCGGGCCGCTTCGAGATTGTGAATGAGGGGTGCGGCCTCCAGCCGTCCGAGGATGGCGCGCTTTACCGGGCGGGCTATTTCCTCGGCGACGGCACCGGCGCGGGCAAGGGGCGCCAGGTCGCGGGGGTCATTCTGGACCAATGGCTGCGCGGCAATCGCCGACACATCTGGGTCAGCAAGAATGAGGCTTTGCTCGAGGATGCGCGCCGGGACTGGGCGGCGCTCGGCGGCCTGGCGCTCGACGTTCAGCCCTTGTCGCAGTGGAAGCTCGGGGCGCCGGTCCGGATGGACTCGGGGATCCTGTTCGTGACCTATCCGACGCTTCGCTCCGGCCGTGACGACACGACCCGGCTTCGGCAGCTGCTTGACTGGGCGGGTGAGGATTTCGAGGGGGTCATCGCCTTCGACGAAGCCCATGCCATGGCCAATGCCGCCGGCGGGGAGGGCGCGCGCGGCAAGGTCAAGGGCTCGGAGCAGGGCATATCCGGCATCCGTCTCCAGAATCTGCTCCCCCGCGCGCGGATCCTCTACGCCTCGGCGACGGGCGCCTCGGATGTGAACAACCTCGCTTATGCGGGGCGGCTCGGCCTCTGGGGGCCGGAGACGGCCTTCGCGGATCGCGAGGCGTTCGTCGGCGCGATCCGGAAGGGCGGGATCGCGGCGATGGAACTTGTCGCGCGCGACCTGAAGGCGCTCGGCCTCTACGCGGCGCGGGCCCTGTCCTTCGCCGGCGTCGAATATGACGTGCTGGAGCATCGCCTGACGGCGGCGCAGATCTCGGTCTATGACGCTTATGCGGACGCCTGGGGGATCATCCACGCCAACCTGCAGGCCGCGCTGGAGGCCACGAGGGTGGTCGATGCGGTCACCGGCGACACGCTCAACGCCAATGCCAGATCCGCCGCCTTGTCCCGGTTCGAGAGCACCAAGCAGCGTTTCTTCGGCCAGCTGCTGCTGTCGATGAAGCTTCCGAGCCTCGTGCCGGCGATTGAGCAGGATCTGGCCGGCGGCCGGGCCGTGGTCGTGCAGCTCGTCTCCACAGCCGAAGCGATGCTGGGGCGGCGCCTCGCCGACCTCGATCCGGCGGAGCGCGAGGCGCTGGAGATCGATCTGTCCCCGCGCGAATATGTCGTGGACTATCTGAGCGCGGCCTTCCCGACCCGGCAGATGCGGGTGTTC
This sequence comes from Allosphingosinicella sp., assembly GCA_035502235.1. GTDB lineage: Bacteria > Pseudomonadota > Alphaproteobacteria > Sphingomonadales > Sphingomonadaceae > Allosphingosinicella. The sequence goes on along the minus strand of DATJUQ010000041.1, from coordinate 219,808 downwards.
ACGGACGCTGAGGGCAATGTCCGCTCGGAGCCAATGTCGGACGAGGACGGCAGGCCGCTTCATTGCCAGGAGGCGATGCGGGTGCGCGACGCGCTGATCGAGCAGCTTTGCGCGCTGCCGCCGATCGGCACCGCCCTCGATGCATTGCTCGAAAGGTTCGGGACCGACCATGTCGCCGAGGTCACCGGGCGGACCCGCAGGCTCGTGGTCGGCGCCGACGGCCGCCAGAAGCTGGAGACCCGCCCGGCGCGCGCCAATCTTCGCGAGACCGACGCCTTCATGCGGGGCGACAAGAAGCTGCTCGTCTTCTCCGATGCCGGGGGCACGGGCCGTTCCTATCATGCCTGCCTGTCCGCGGCGAACCGGGCCAGGCGGATCCACTATCTCCTCGAGCCGGGCTGGCGCGCCGACGCCGCGATCCAGGGGCTCGGACGGACGCATCGTACGCGCCAGGCCTCGGCGCCGCTCTTCCGCCCGGTGACCACAGACGTGCGCGGCGAGCGGCGCTTCATCTCGACGATCGCGCGGCGGCTGGACTCGCTCGGCGCCCTGACCCGCGGCCAGCGCCAGACGGGAGGCCAGAATCTGTTCGACCCCGCCGACAATCTCGAGAGCGCTTATGCGAAGGACGCGCTGACCGGCTGGTACCATTTGCTCCACGCCGGCAGGATCAAGTCGGTCTCCCTCGCGCGCTTCCAGGCGCTGACCGGGCTGAAGCTCGAGGACCAGGGTGGCGGCCTGCGCGAGGATCTCCCGCCCATCCAGCGCTGGCTCAACCGTCTGCTCGCGCTTCGGATCGAGGTGCAGAATGCGATCTTCGAGGAGTTTCTGGGCCTGATCGAGGCCCGGGTCGCCGCGGCGAGGGACGCGGGCAATCTGGACCTCGGGGTCGAGACCGTTCCCGTCGACAACTTCGAGATCCTCGACGATCGCGTGCTCCGGACCGACCCCTGTTCCGGCGCCACCACGCATTTGCTGCGGGTCGAGCTCGCGCGCCGCCCGCGCCCGTTCTCCCTGGAGCGTGTCGGCGCGATGCTTGCGGCCCGCCCGGATTCAGTGCCGATGCTGAACGGCCGGTCCGGCAAGGTCGCCTTGAGGATCGGCGCCCGGAGCCTGACCTCGGACGAAGGCCTTCCGATCCCACGCGTCGAACTGATCCGGCCGACGCGGCGCGATTATCTGAGCTGCGATCTGCTGGAGGAGAGCAATTGGGCGCCAATGCCCGAGCAGAATTTTCTCGACGCCTGGGGACAAGAGGTCGAGGAAGCGGCCGCGACCCTGAAACGCGAGACGGTCCATCTCGCCACCGGCCTCCTCCTGCCGGTCTGGGACAAGCTCTCGGACGACCATGTCCAGGTGATCAGGATCGCCGCCGACGACGGCCGCTCGCTGCTCGGCCGGCAGGTCGACCTTGCCTGTCTCGGCGCGCTTGGCGCCAATCTCGGCCTCGACATGTCCCTCCACCTGCCGGCGGACGAGCTCGCCGCGACCGTGCTGAGGATCGGCAAGCCGCTTCCGTTCCGGGGCCCGGAGCCCCTGACGCTGAAGCGCGCATTGGTCAATTCGAGCCAGCGCCTCGAGCTGCAGGGTTTCACGGCCGCGCGTCTCGCCTGGTACAAGGCGCAGGGCTGCTTCACAGAGATCATCCGCTTCCAGACCCGTTTGTTCGTGCCGGTCGACCGGGCGAAGGAGGTGCTCGCGGCGATCGCTGCTGCGCGGGTGAGCGGCTAGTGGGCCTCGCAGACACAAACAAGCCCGGTCGACGAAGCGAGAATGTTCGATCCATCGCACGGATCACCCCAATTCGTGCCATGAATGAGGCATCGGACGGTCAGACCCGGAGCAAGAGAGTAGAGGGGGCGGTGGCCGGGGTGAGCGACAGGTGCGGGAAGGCCGCACCGGCTTACATCGGAGACCGATCATGATCAGGACCATCGCCCTCAACAAGCTCGTTCCATCCACCGCCAATGTGCGGTGCAGGACGGATGCGCAGGCGGATTTGCAGCTCAAGGCCGATATCGAGGCCCGCGGGTTGCTGCAGAATCTCGTCGTCACTAGCGTCGCCAGGCCGCGTGGCGCATTCGCGGTCGAGGCCGGCGAGCGGCGCCGCCGCGCGCTCGTCGCGCTTGCCGAGGAGGGCAAGCTCGCCAAGCACTTCGAGGTGAACTGCCTCGTCCTTGCCTCCGCGGCCGACGCGCAGGAGGCCAGCCTTGCCGAGAATTTCCAGCGTCTCAACATGAACCCCGCCGACGAATGCGTCGCTTTCTCTGCGCTCATCGCGCAGGGCTCCGACGTCGAGGGGATCGCCCGCCGCTTCGGCCTCACCATCCGCTTCGTCGAAGGCCGGCTTCGCCTCGCGGGCCTCGCGCCAATCATCTTCGAGGCGCTCGGCGCCGGCGAGATCAGCCTCGATGCCGCCAAGGCCTATGCCGCGACGCCGGACCATGAGCGCCAGGCCTATGTGTTCGACCAGATGGGCCGAAGCTATGGCACCGCCCATCCCGACAGCATCCGCCGGATGATGACGCAGGCGACGGTGAGCGCCTCCGACCGCCGCGCCATTTTCGTCGGCGAGGAGGCCTATCTCGCCGCCGGCGGCAGGATCGAGCGGGACCTGTTCACCGAGGATGCGGGCGCGCGCTGGCTCGACATCGCCATCCTAGAGCGCCTGGCCTGCGAGAAGATGGAGGCCGAGGCGGCCCGGGTTGCCGCCGAGACCGGCTATGGGTTCGTGCGCCCGACGCTCGATTCCTGGGTCGGCCACAATCAGACGCAGGGCCTGCGCCGCTTGTCCGTCGAGAAGCCGCCGATGAGCGATGAGGAGGTCGCGCGCCTCGACGGCCATTATGAGGAGCTCGAAGAGCTGGCCGAGCTTCTCCAGGACGAGACCGCCGACGACGCCGAGCGCGTGGCGGCCGAGGCGAAGGTCCGGCTGCTGGGCGAGCGGATCGATGCTCTGGAGAACCGGCCTCCCCTCATCGACGAGGCGCTGAAGCCGGGGCTCGGCGCCTTCCTGGTTCTCGACGAGCAGGGCAGGCCGCGGCTGGACGCCGGGGTCTATGCCGATCCTTCGGCCGGCGGTCCCGCAGCCGAAGAGGATGAGCACGACGGCGAGACCGAGGGCGCGGCGTCGCCTAAAAAGGCCGGTGGCCTCAGCCAGCGGCTGGTCGACGAGCTCGCCATGCAGCGTCGCGACATCCTTGCCGTCCATGTTGCGGCGGACCCCGCTATCGCGCTCGATCTCGCGATTTTCCTGATGGTCGATGGCGAGGGTGGCTATTGCAGCGAGAAGAAGGGCTCTTCGCTGGTGGCGACTGCGCCCTCCAATCCGGTCTTCGACTTCAAGACGCCCGAAGCGCAGGCGACCGCCGCGCATGTCGAACTGCGCGAGGGGCTCGACCGCGGCTGGACCGAGGGCGCCACGCGTGCCGCGCGATTTGACGCGTTCCGTCGCCTCCATGACGATGCGCGCGCCGACTGGCTCGGTCATGCGGTCGCACGGACCCTGGAAGCAAGCCTGCTTCTTCCCGGGGATCGCGCCTGCGCCTTCCACGATCATCTCGGAGCCCTGCTCCGGATCGACGTGGCCCGCTGGTGGCGGCCGACGGGCGCTAATTATTTCGATCGGGTGCCCAAGGCGATGGCGCTTGCCGCGCTCTCCGACATTGGCGGCGCCAGCCTGGCCGACCGCTATGCCAAGGCCAGGAAGGCGGAGCTTTCGCAGGCCTGCGAGCGCATCTTCTCGGGCGACTTCATCGCGGAGGTCGACGTGAAGGAGGCCGCGCTCGCCTGGGTCCCAGGGCCGATGCGGTTCACCGCCCTTGCAGCCGCGACGCCGGAGCCCGAGGTCGGCGGCGAGGCTGGAGCCTGTGGCGAGCCCGTCGCGGCGCCGGACCCCGACGCTCATCCGGATCCCATGGGGAAAGCGGCCTGACGTCTCCTCAGGCACTTTCCCGGCGGGCGGTCTTCTCCCGGAAGGCCGCCCGCCTCCACCTCTCGACACCGGCCGGGGACGGCGACCGGACCTAGTGAAAACTGGCCAGGGGTCTTGCTCAACGGGATATGCGAGCACGCCCTACTTACCGCCGCGATCGACGCCGGCAGACGCACCGAGCCGAGGGCCTCACTGAACAGTTCGCCATTCGCCCATCCGGAAGGGCCGGGGACGCTTCACAGGAGATTGGCGAGGATGGTGCAATGCCGGGACGGATCGCCGCCCGGGATCCCCGCCGTCCCCAACCCGTGTCGAGACATCCAGGAGAAATGCGATGGCGAACGATCGTGCGCCTGTCGACGCCGGCCGTCTGGCCCGGGCCGCGGCCTGCCTGCGGCCCGACGAGCGCGAGGCGCTGGCGTTGCACGCGCAAGGCGATCTTTCGAGCAAGGAGATCGCGGCGGCGCTCGGCATGTCCGAGGCCGCGCTGGAGCCGCTCGTCGCCCGTGCCCTGCTGAAGCTGGACCGCGCGCTGGACCGGCTGGACCGGCCCTGGTGGCGCTTCTGGTGAACCCCCTGGAGGAGACTTTGATGCCGACCGACATCGAGCGATCCTATCTGGACCGGGGATATATTCTCCCGGACGGGATGACCTGGACGCAGGTCGCCGAGCACCGCGCGCGCTGGGCGATCGACCCGATCCATGTTCCCATCGCCCGCAGGCCCGGGCTGTGCATCGGCTGGGGCGTGCCGATCGTCTACGGGAAGCATCTCGAGCATCCCTGAGCGAGGCGGGTTCCGATGATGCGGTCGGTCCCGCGTTCCGCGCGCGTGCGGCGCCGAGAGGGGCCCTGGTCCGGCACCGCCCCGTCCGCAACCCGCCGGCCGTCGGCCCGTGTGGCCGCGCGTCGCGCGGCTGCCCGCGCCAGCCTCGGCCGGGGGTTTCCCGCGCGCCTCGCGCTCGGTGCGGCGGGGCGGTCTGGCCGGGCCCCTGGGCCTCCAGGCGCCGGCTCGCGGCGCTGGAACCTGAGGAGACAGTCCATGCATACCAGTTTCGCCGCCCAGCTCGCGCAGCTCGAGCTCGGCCATCTGAAGGTCGAACGGATCGAGGCCGGCCCGAGCGATCCACCGGACCCCGAGGCCATCGCGCAGACGCTGAGGGCCATCTGGTCGGACCTGTTCGCCCTGTTTCCAGAGACCGCGCTCGAGGACGATGCCGAGGAGCTCGCCTGGGGCATCGTGAACCTGTTCCACCGCGCTTCGGTGAAGCGGGGCGCCCAGATCGATCGCGCGACCGACGAGATACGCTGCCTGATCGCCTCGGCGGACGGTTCCGAAATCCACACGTCGCAGCTGGAAGGCCAGATCGACCGGGCCCGCAAAGCCGAGGTCGCCATGCTCGGCCTGGAGGCGTTTCGAGAGGCTGCGGCGTCCCTCTATCTTCACGAAACCGGATCGTCCTGGCGCCCCGCCGGCGGCTCGCGCCTCAATCATGGCGCGGGCCTCACCTCGGCGGTCGTCGAGGGCCGCGACTATCTGCGGGCCCGTTCCGAAGCCCGACGCAGCGCCGCGATGCCCGAGGGAAGCCCGGTATTGTTCGCCGGCGGCCGGCTCTCTTTCGCGACCGGCGAGGATGCCAAGGCGTTCGCCGGCAATGTCTGGGACACGCTCGACAAGGTCCATGAGCGGCTGGCCGACATGGTTCTCGTCCATGGCGGCGACGGCAAGGGCGTCGACCGGCTGGCTGCGGCCTGGGCCGAGCGCCGCAAGGTTCCCCAGGTTATCTTCCGGCTGGACAGCCGGCTTGGACAACGTGCCGGGTTCCGCCGCAACGAGCAGATGCTGGGCCTGAACCCGCGCTATCTTGTCGCCTTCCCGGGCAATGGCGTCCTTGAGCGCCTCGTCATCCAGGCGAAGGAAAAGGGCGTCTGCGTCGTCGACCGCCGCGGTCCGCTCGGTATCAACCCGAAGCACGCCGCCCGGTCAGCGGCGTGAGCGGCCTGGGCGCGGCCGGCTCGCCGGTCGCGCCTTTGCGGCTGGCGGCGGTGGTCGGCCATCAGGCCAATGCGGCGATCGCCTCTTGCGCACGGTCGGAATGGGCGAGGCTTCGCTCCAGTCGCTCCCGCCAGCGCGGACCGCGCTGCATCGCGTCGTGATAGGCGTCGGCAAGATCCCCGGGACGGTCGCGGGCGAGCAGGGTGATCAGCATTTCGGCCTGCATCATGTCCTTGCGCGATTTCAGGCTGTCGCGGCCGTCGCGCCGCCGGTCCGCGACGATCAGCTTGTGGATCGCGAACCGTTCGGGTCTCGGGGCGCGGATCAGGATTCCGTCCCGGTAGATGCCCGCCGCGTCGATCGGTTCGGCGATCAGATAGTTGAGGTGATGGAGGGCCTGGGCGCTGACGCCGAGGGCCGCGAGGTCGCGCAGGCCTTCCTCTTCACTGAAGGAAGGAGTCAGGAACTCGACATAGGTCGCGCCATCGGACTGGCGCCAGCGCCATGTCCTGGCCTGGTCCAGCGCCGGGACGGGCGCGAAATTGAGCTCGTTGAAGACGCCGGTCAGGTCCGGTTCGACCGCGTCCTCAAGGGCGAGGGAGAGCTTCTCGAAGCTTGCGATGTCGATGTCGGAGGTCATCGCCGTCTGGTCGAGGGAAAGGCGCATGCCAAGCTCGCCCTCGTAGAGCCGGAAGGCGTTCGTACCGACCAGGGTCCCGCCGAGCCGGAACACGCCGGTCTTCGCCAGCGCGGATACCAGGCTTCCGGTCGCCGCGTCCATGCCGAGGAAGCGTTCGCTTCGCAGCAGGCGGACCAGTCGGGAGCGTTCCCGCCTGCGGCCCTGCGCTTCCTTCTTGAGCTCGAGGTGGCGGTCGATTCGCGCGCGCAAGGTCGCCGTATCCTCGCCGAGATAGCGGTCCTTGACCTCGGTTCCGATACGATAATGATCGTACCAATAGCCTTTGCCCTCCCGCTCCTTGAGCGTGGGGCTGCCACGGATTTCCGAGACCGCTTCGTCGAGCAGGAGCGAGAGCAGATCATGATAGGCTGCTTGGGCTGTCGGCGAATGATAGCGGATTTCCATCGATGCTCTCCTGCCACACAAAAATAAGTTTGTGGGGTATGGCGTCAAGTCGGTCAATACCACACAAAAATATCTTTGTGTGGTATTTGCTTTGGAAGGACAGAAATCGCTTGTCGTTTGACCGAGCCGGGGCGAGTTTGGAACCAGGATGAGAACCGATCTTGATCATCTGCCCGACGGCAAAAGGCGTGAACTGGCATTCGTCGTCGAGACGATCCGGGAAGGCTTCGACTTTGCGATCGCGCGCCGGACGATGCCGAAGCTGCGCGGCGGCAAGTTGCTGAAGATCATCCTGTTCGGCAGCTATGCGCGGGGCGACTGGGTCGAGGATCCGGTCGGTCGCTATTTCTCGGACTATGATCTTCTGGTCGTGGTCGACCGGGAAGAGCTGACCGACGTCCCGGAATTCTGGTCCAGGACGGAGGAGAAACTGCTCGAGGAACTGGCCTCGGGGCGGGAGCTGCGGACCCCGGTCAGCCTCATCTACCACAGCATCGACGACGTGAACGAGAAGCTGGGACTGGGGCGCTATTTCTTCATCGACATCCTGCGGGACGGCATCCTGCTGTTCGAGGAGCCCGGTCATCCGTTCGTCCAGCCGCGGCCATTGTCGCCGGCCGAGGCGCTGAAGGAGACGCAGGATTATTTCGATGAGTGGTTCGAGAGTGCCGGCAACTTTTTCACGCTAGCCGAGAAAGCCCGCACCGGAGGAATGCAAAAGGAAGCTGCATTCCTCCTGCACCAGACTACCGAGCGCTTCTATCATTGCCTGTTCCTGGTGCGGACCCTGTACAGTCCGAAGACCCATAATCTCAACCAGTTGCGCCAGCTCACCGAGGCGGTCGAGCCCGCGCTGAAGCATGTCTGGCCCCGGTCGACCAAGTTCGAGCGGCGCTGCTACGAGCCTTTGCGGGAGGCCTATGTGAAGGCGCGTTACTCGCGCCACTATAGGATCAGCGACGAGCAGCTCGCCTGGCTGTCGGCCCGCGTCGCGTGTCTGCGGGACCTGGTGCGCGCGCTTTGCGATCAGCGGATCGCCGCTTTGTCCGAAGCGGCCTGAGGGCCGGCGGGCGCCCTTTCGCGAACAGACGGACGATCATTTCCGGAGTCGCTGCGCGCCTGTCGAGCCACCCCGATTCCCTCTTCCAGCCCTTTTTGTCTCGGCAGCTTCGGTCCGCAACCCGCGGCCCCGCGGCCCGTGTTGCCCTTTGGGCTGCCCGCGCCAGCCTTGGTCCGAGGGTTCCCCTTGGCCTTCGGCCCGCGGTGCGTCCCGCCGCTTCGCCTCGCCTTCTGTGGGCTGTCGATCGGGGCGGTCCCGACGACGCTACAGGAGATACCAGCATGACCAACATCGTCCTACTCGTCGGCAATCTGGGCGCCGACCCCGAGCTCCGCTCCACCAATGGCGGCACCGATATCGCCGTCTTCAACCTCGGTACCAGCCGGCCCAAGCGCGACAGCGAGGGCAAGACCTACAAGGAGAACGGCTACACCGCCAAGGAGACCGAGTGGCATCGGATCACCTGCTTCAACGGCCTCGGCCGAATCGTCGCGCAATATGCGACCAAGGGCATGATGGTCTCCGTGAAGGGCCGCATCCACTACAGCAAGTGGACCGACCGCGAGGGTGTCGAGCGCTATGGCTGCGAGATCATCGCCGATGACGTCCAGTTCCTCTCGCGCCCGCGGCAGAATGAAGGCGGCAACGACCAGCGCGACTTCGACGACGACGTGCCCTTCTGAGGCCGCAGGATGGCCCCGGCGGCTCCGGTCGCCGGGGCTCTTCTCGTGTTGGCTGGTGGAGAGATTCAGCCTCGTTTCACGATCTCGTACCCCGCCCGCCCGCTCGATCGTGCCGGGCGCCGCATGGGCGAGGATCGAGCCCATGCCGAACGGGCTGAAGTCATCGTCGGGATCGGCCTCCAGGGCATGGATCGTGGAGATCGAGGTCTCCGCGATCCGGGTGAGCAGCCGATCGCTTGCTTCTCTTTCATCGGCCGATGATGCCATTCGGACGGGCGCGATCCGGTCGGCTCGCCGATCCGGCGGCGGTTTGGCGGCGACGCCTGGGTGCGGATTTGACCGTCCGTGAGGTGGTCTTGTCTCGTGTGAGGCCGAGTGTGGCGGGCGGCGGCGCGGCTGATCAAGGATGCGCGGTCCCCCCAATTTGCTGCGCAAATCGGCTCCCCCACGCCCCGCTTCGCGGCGCCTTTGGCGTCCCTGACAGCCGCGCCGCCGCCCGCGTCTGAAGCGCCGTCTTCGATCCTGAAGACATGCAAGGAGACGGTGCGATGACGATGATTTCTGCGATGGCGAACGGTGCGTTCGAGGCTCGGATCGAGGCTCTGGAGCATGAGTTCGGCGCGATCCTGGCGGGCCGGATCATGGACGCCGAAGCGGTGGATTTCCTCTGGGAAGCGCGCATGAAGGAGCGCTATCTCGGGCAGCATTTCGACATCTGCTTCCCGCCCGATGATGAGGATGTCGAACTCTCGCGGGTCGCGGTTCTCAGCGCATTCGGAGGCAGCTGGCACGCCGGCGTGTGCCTGGTCGATGGCGAGGGACAGGCTGTGGACCTGCTCTGGCAGCAGACTTTCGAGCTCCGGGAGCTGGCGGAGAGCGCCTTCGCCCGCGGCGTCTAGGCCGGCGGACCGGCACCTGTTCGAGGGAGCGGCGCGCGATGCGTCGCTTCCTCTTTTTTTGAGCCAGCACGGGGATGTGGTCAGGTGGGGAGAAGGGGGAGGGGAGAGCAAGATAAAGGCACTGTCTCGCGATGCTCGACAAGTGATTGTCTGCACATCTTTTTTTGGGGAGGTGGCGTTGCGGCGGGGGAGACTTGGGACTTCCACGGTCTAGCGCGCTGGCGACGGCTGTTTTGCGCCCATGTCGGTCATTCAGCATGGCGGTCGGCGATCCCATAAACTGTCATTCGGTCGGTCAGCAGGCTGGAGGCTCGGTTCTGGGAAGTCATCTGCACGGGTTGATCGGCTCCATTATCCGCGAAAACGATCTCTTGAATTGCCAGCCAAGAAGTCGGAGCTGGCACCCCATGCTCACCGCCTATCTTGACGATAGCGATGCCGAGACAGCCATGGCGCTGACGATCGCTGGTTATGTCGCGAACGAGGAAGGCTGGGCGACGTTCGAGCGGCATGCCGACCAAGTATGTGGTCAGTTATCACCGTCTGCCGACACTCATTCTACAGCGTTTTTGCTGTGGGGTTTGCGCCCTCGTCCGTGGTAAGGGCGCCAGCAACAATATGCCGATCGGTCGCTCTCCGATTCGGAGGATAACGCGACTCTAATGGCCTATCGGACCGCGGACGACATATTAGAGGAAGCGAAGCGACGCGGGATGCGCCGCGCCTTCATAGTTACCGCGCTACTCCTCGAAATGAAGGCCGTGCGCGCGCACCTCACCGACATGGGATCGGTGCTCGGCCGCCATGGGACCATATACGAGTGCGGCTCGTTCACCGACCGCGGGCAGGAATGGCTGATCGTCGTCGCCGAAACCGGTGCCGGCACGCACCCCGCGCACGATGTCGCCAGCGACGGGCATGTCGTGTTTGGCAAGTTTGAGCTGCAGATCCTCGTCGGCATCGGCGGCTCGCGCAAGGCGGACGCGCCTCTTGGCAGCGTCGTCGCCTCGGACAAGATCTATTGGCCCTATGGCGGCAAGGCGACCGCCACCGGCGTCACTTATCGGCCGAACATGTTTCCGCTCGACGGGCGGCTCGTCGGTATCGCCCGCAAGGTGCGTTCCGACGGGGAATGGCCGAGCCGCATTGTCCCGCCGCTCGGCGGCTCGCTGCCCGCCTTCGATGACTATCCCGTCGACTATCCGCCGGTCGGCCTGGTGGCGCCGATCGCTTCGATCGAGGCGGTGCTGGACAGCCCGAAGAGCGAACTCGAGGCGCTGCTCGCCAAGGGCCATAGCGACACGCATGTCGTCGAGATGGAGGGCTATGGCGCAGTTTATGCCGCATCGGCCGAGCAGACGCCGAGTATCGTCATCCGCGGCGTCTCCGACATGCGTCAGAAGAAATCTGCGGGAAAGGACAAGATCCTGCAGCCGATCGCCGCCTGCCACGCCGCCGCCTTCGCGTTCGAGATGCTCAGCCATTTCGGCCAGCTCTATCCGACCCCCGAGCCGCGCGAGGGACGGCCGTCCGCCGATCCGCTTCCGGCCGCATCGGCGGAGCCGAGTGTCGGCGAGCCGGCGCGAGCTCATGCAGCTTCAGACGGACCGACCGCGTCTGAACCAGCCCCACGCGAATCCTCGCAGAACCGCATCTCGATCGTCCTCAACCTGTCGGTCGATTTCGGACCGGACAACAGCGAGCGCATCGAACGCCTGCAGGAGTCGCTGCGCGCGATCGCGTCGAACGAGCGTATCGAGATCGTCGCCGCCGAGACGGGCTCGCTCCGCCTGTTCGTTGCCGACCCCGACGCGGCGCTGGCCCGCGCCGGGATCGACGCGCTGCGCAAGGGGCTCGCCGAGCGCGAAGATGCCGACCTAACCGGGATGCTGCTCTATTCCGATTACGAGCGGCTAGACGGCATTCGCGCCGCCTTCGCCGCCGCGTCGACCGAGCTGTTGGCCTGGCCCACCGCTCTTCCCGGCGGCGAGACGATCGAACGCTCCGAGATGGCCCAGTTGCTGGGGCGCATCGACGAGTTCGAGGCATCGATCACGGCGCTGCTAGGCGAGCCGGGCGCCGGCAAGTCCGCGCTGCTCGCGACGATCGGCAACGCCTATGCCGCGCGCGGCTGGCCGGTTCTCGCGATCAAGGCCGACTTGCTCGACGCGGACATCGCCAGCGAGGACGACCTGCAGGCCCGGCTCGGCTTCGACGCGCCGCCGAGCGAGCTCGTCGCCCGCCTCGCCGCCTACGGGCCGGTGCTTCTGCTTGTCGACCAGCTCGATGCGCTCGCCCAGCATCTCGATACGCGCACCGGGCGGCTCAGCATCCTACTCAACCTCATCCGCAAGCTGGGCGGGCGCGACAACGTCCATATCGTGCTCTCCTCGCGCACCTTCGAGTTCCAGCACGACGTTCGACTCAAGACCGTAGGCGCCGAAAGCATTACGCTCCAGCTTCCGGCCTGGAGCGATGTCGTCGCGCTGCTCGAAGCGCGCGGCATCGATGCCAGCGGCTGGCCGGCCGACGCGCAGGACGTGCTGCGCCGCCCGCAGGCGCTCGCCATCTATCTCCAGCTCTCCGGACGGTTCCAGTCGGAGCCGTTCACCAGCTACCAGGCGATGCTCGAACAGCTCTGGTCCGAGCGCGTGCTGGTCGGCGAGAGCGCTGCCGCGCGCGAGCAGCTCGCCGCCGACCTCGCCGATCAGATGGCCGCGCGCGAGTGCCTGTGGCTGCCTACCGCCCGCTTTGCTGACCGCATCCCGCAGCTACGGGCATTGGAAGGCGCCGGGGTACTGGCGGTGGTCGACGGCTCGGTCGGCTTCTCGCACCAGACGCTGTTCGAGTTCGCGCTGGCGCGCAGCTTTGCGCGCGAGCCCGGTCGCCTGTCGGCCTTCGTGCTGGGACGGCAAAGCTCACTGTTCATTCGTCCCAAGCTGTGGGCGGGCCTCACTTACCTGCGCGCCGTCGACATCGACGTTTATCACGACGAGATCGAGACGATTTGGCGCGCAGCCGATCTCCGCGCGCACCTGCGCGTCTTGTTGATCGACTTCTTGGGCGCGCAGCCGAAGCCGACCGACCGCGAAGCCGTGCTGATGGCGGAGATCCTCGGCGCCGACGAACTGCGCCTGCGCGGCTATCGCGCGTTGAGCGGCAGCCCGGGCTGGTTCGAGCGCTTCAGGCGCAGCTTCATTGCCGAGGCGATGGCCGGGACAGATGAAACCGCCAATCACCAGATCGACATCTTGACCCAGGCCATGGCGTTCGATCCCGAAGGCGCGCTGGCGCTCGCTCGCCAGCGCTGGCTGCCCGATCCGCGCCACGACAGCCGCATGTGGTGGCTGTTCCAGGCCATCCCCAGCTGGACTGACGACATCCTCGCCGTCGCCGAGCAGGTGATCGGCCGCGCCGAGATCGCGCCGATGATGATTGATCATCTCGCCGGCACGATCGGCGTCGAGCAGCCCGACGTCGCGCTCAGGATCGTGCTCGCGCGGCTGCGCCGCGAGCTCGCCAGCGCGGTCGAAACCGCCGCCGCCCGCGCGTCGAAGCCGCGACCTGCCTTCGCCTCGCCCGACGAAGAGATGGCTTGGCGCATGCGCGAAGACCCGCGCGAACCGGTCAAGCAGCTGATCGAGCGCGGCGACGAATGGGACAGCCTGCCAGCGCTCGCCGAGCAGGCGCCGCAGGCGTTCCTCGACATTCTCTGGTCCTGGTATCTTGGCGTATTCGAGGCGCTTGCCCGCTTCGCCGAGCCGAGCGCGAATTTGGTCGGCTATCCGCTTCCCTACGATGCCGATTTCCGCTTCGAGGACGAGGCGCATCTCGATCTTCCCGAGCACGCCTTGCTCGGCGCGCTCAGGATCGCGGCCGAGCAGCTCGCCGAAACCGATCCCGAGGCCTTCGCGCGCTGGGCCGCGGCGAACGATTCGGTTGCGCTGGGGCCGGTCCAACGGCTGATCGCGCATGGCATAGCGCACGCGCCTGAGCAGCTTGCCGGCGCTGGGCTGGAGTTCATCCTCGGCGACGAGCGGCGCTATTATCTAGGCTCGATCCACGATCTCCACGGTACCGCCAAGGCGCTCATCGCCGCGGTCTCCGCGCATTGGAGCGAGGCCGACACATCACGCTTCGAAGCGGCGGTCCGCGCGTACGCACCGCCGCCCCCGGCCGATATGACCGACCCCAAGAGTCGGATGTCGTGGCGCCATGCGAACCGGCGCACCCAGCTCGACTTGCTGCGCGCGCTGCCCGCCCACCGCTTGTCGGCGGCGGCGCGGCGCCAGGTCAACGAGGACGAGCGGCGCTACGGCAGCCGCCGTTCGGGCGTGACCTTTACCGGCCCGCAATGGATCGGCTCGGTCATGGAAGCCGACGCGATGGCAAAGGCGAGCGATGCCGATATTGCCCATGCCTTTGAGGAGTTGCCTGACGCAACCGGCTGGGATCATCCGCGCAGTTGGATGGCCGGCGGCAACATCCAGCTCGCGCGCGCCTTCTCGACCTTCGCGAAGAGCCATCCCGGGCGGGCCATCCGCATCCTCGCGGTGCTGGACAAGGATAACGGCACACGCGCCGCGGCCTATGCGCTGGACTCGCTCTCCGAGGACGCCGACCCGACGCTGGTCATCGACCTGCTCCGTGATGTCGTCGATCGCGGGTTTGACGGCACCGAGTTCCGCCACTCCGCGGCGCGGGCGCTGGAGCGCCTCGCGCGGCGCGGTGCGGCGATCGACGAAAAGCTGCTCGCGCTGCTCGAATCCTGGCTCGATACGAGCCCGCCCGATGTGGAAAGCGACGAGGATACCCGTGACGAGGCTGACCTAGGCGATACCGGTGACGTCGCCGCGCCGGAAGCCGATGCCGGCGAACAGGAGGCCGAAGGCGACGCCGGCGAAAGCTTGCTCTGGGGCTATGGCGGGTTCGGGATTGTGCCGGGCGGCACCTATCCAGTCATCGAAGCGCTGGTGCAGATGCGCCTTCGACGAGACGAGCCCAATGCCGCGCTGGCCGCGCTCGTCGCCTACCTCGACCGCAACCAGACCCTCGAGGAATGGGCTTCGCTTGCCCACTTCTTGCCCTATCTGCACGGGGCCGACCCCACCCGCTTCGACCCCTTTCTAGACGCCCTGTTAGCGAAGGTGCCCGGCCTGATCGGCAGCAGGCTCGTCGCGCAGTTCCTCGCGCACGACCGTGCGCAGCGTCCAGCGCTGGTCGAACGGCACCTCGCCGTCTGGCGGGACGCCAAATCGCGCCCGGCGCAGCAGGCCTACGGCGAAATTGTCGCGCTCACCGCGCTGCTCAATCCCGAAGTCGCCTGGGGCAGCCCCCGGCTCGACGCGATCCTCGCCGATGTCATCGCCGTCAACGCGCGCGCCGGCGCGGCGCTGTCCGCCGCCCATGTCTTCGCCGAAGGCAACCAGCGCGCCGCGGCCTCGGGCTTGCTCGTCCGCCTGCTCGACTCCGGCGAGCCGGGCGTCTGGCGCGCGGTCTTCGACATCTTCCGGATCGTCGACGAGCTGACGCCCGACGAAGGCACGATCGCGCTGCTTCAGGCGATTGCCGACCGTTTGGATCAAGCCCCTCGGCTCGATGCGACCTTCGTAGTCGAAAGGCTTTCGAGCCTCCTACCGCATCATGCCGTGCTGGTCGGAATCCTCGCCCAGCGACTTGCCGACAAATGGCGCGCCGAACTCGGCGACATCCAAACCGCAACCGCGATGGCGACCTCGCAGCTCGTCGACCTCGCGATTACGCTCCATCGGCTGGGGCCCGACACCCGTGAGATCGGCACGACGCTGGTCGAGCAGCTGATCGCCACAAACGCCTATGAGGCGCGACAAATGCTCGACGAGATCGACAGCCGGTTCCGCGAGTCCGCGCAGGCGGCGAGACGTCCGCGGCTGCGGCGGCGGTCCGAGGGAGCGTCTCGCCGAGAGAGGCGGCGACGTGACTCAACATTAGCTTGATCGTCCAATCTGCCGCCAACGCTCAGCTGGTGACCCGATCATGACTCATTCGGCAATCCGGCACTGGTCGCCAATCACAAGCGGGGGTTGAAGATCGGCCCGAGTATCGTCAGCAGTGCCAGACTTGTCGCATGAGACCAGCCTAAACGTCAGCAAACTCTTGGCCACCTCCTGAAAGCCGCCGGTCTGCTTTCGGTCATTGGGAGACATTCGTCATGGAATTCCGTTGGCATCGCCAGTCCATTCGATTTGTGTAACGACAAGGAGGTCGAAGCCGGCCCGCATTCCCGTCATGCGCACGCGCGCGCCGAGCAGCGGCGTCAGATCGGCATCGCTCTCCAGACGCCAGCGGCCGCCGTCCTCGCGTTGCAGGATCATGTGCCCGCGCTCGGTGAGAAGCCGGCCTTCCTCGCGATGCATGGATCCCAGAGGCATGCCTGTAGCTCCCGTGATATCGATATGGTGACGTAACATTATCATGCGGTTCCTCCTTGAGGAATATGGTGGTCGGCGCCGGGTCGATCCGTGCGTCCGTGGCGTCGCGGAGGCCTGAGGGTCGCTGGTGGGTCGCTCCCTCGGGCCGGCGCCTTGTGCGAGCCTCGTGCGGAAGCTCTGGCGTGTGACAGGATGGACGAGGACGATTTCAAGCCGCGCGTCGGCCGCATCCGCGACCAGCCCTTGAAGCGCGGGCGCGCCTATCTGTGCCGGATCATCGTCGCGACCGCGCGGGCAGGCGGGTTGCGCCGGTGGCCGGCTCGCCATTTCGATGGCAGCCGGATCGGGCGGGGTGCGGCCATGGGCCGGGTCCTGGCGTCGCGTGACCGGTTTTCCGGGCTCCGGTCGCGCCGGACCGTCGTCAAGGCACGGCTGGTGCGGCTGGGAGGGAAGGGGATGGGCGCGGCGCGCGCGCATTTGCGCTATATCCAGCGCGACGGCGTGTCGCGCGATGGCGAGGGCGGCGTCCTCTATGGCCGCGATGAGGACCTGGCCGAGGGCAAGGCCTTTCTGGAGCGGTGCGACGGCGACCGGCACCAGTTCCGGTTCATCCTTTCCGCGGAGGATGGCGACCAATATGCCGACCTTCGGCCTTTGGTCCGGCGCTTCATGGGTCAGCTCGAAGCCGATCTGGGGACGCGGCTCGACTGGGTGGCGGCCGACCATCTCGATACCGGCCATCCGCATAGCCATGTGATGCTGCGCGGCATGGACGAGGCCGGCGGCAATCTCGTCATCGCCCCCGAATATATCGGCCACGGGATGCGCGCTCGGTTGGCCGAGCTCGTGACGCTGGACCTGGGTCCGCGCAGCGACCGGGAAATACAGTCCCGCCTGCGCTTGGAAATGCAGGCCGAGCGGCTGACCGGAGTGGACCGCCAGCTGCTGCGCGATCGTGACGACGCCGGCTTCGTCGATGCCCGGCATCGGGATCCGTTTCGCCAGGCTTTGCGGGCGGGGCGCCTGAAGAAACTTGCGGCCCTGGGTCTGGCGCATGAGGTCGCGGGGCGCTGGCGGCTCGACGAGGAGATGCCAGAGCGGCTGCGCGCGCTCGGCGAGCGTGGCGACATCATCCGCAACATGCAGCGCGCTTTGCGCGCCGAAGGGATCGCCCGGCTTCCCGCCGAACGGGTCGTGCACGGCTCCGCGGGCCCCGCGGGATCGATCGTCGGGCGCCTGGTCGGGCGCGGGCTCTCTGACGAGGTCAGAGACCGGCACTATCTGATCGTGGACGGCACCGACGGTCGCCTCCATCATATCGATGCCGGGCGCGGCGATGCCGTGGAGCCGCTGCCGCATGGCGCGATCGTCCGGGTCACGGCCCGCGCCGCGAAGGTCCGGCCCGCCGATATCCGGGTCGCCGAGATCGCCGCGCTCCATGGCGGCCGCTACAGCGAGGAGATTCACCGGCGGCACGATCCCGGCGCGGCAGAGGATTTCGTGCGCGCCCATGTCCGGCGCCTGGAGGCGATTCGAAGGTCGGCCGGCGGGCCGGATCGGGATGCCGATTTCGGCTGGACGATCGGGAACGACCATCTGCGGCGCGCCGCTGCCTATGAGATGTCAGGCGCGCGCCAGCGGCCGCTGCGCGTCGAGCTCCTGTCGAGCTTTCGCCTGGACGCCTTGGTCGAGGCGTCCGGAGCGACCTGGCTGGACCGGGAGCTTGTCGCCGAGCGCCCCGAGCCGCTGCGCGAGGCCGGATTCGGCGGTGAGGTGCGCGGTGCCAAGGCCGCGAGGCTGCAATGGCTCATAGGGCAGGGACTGGCCGCGGAAGGGGAGGGCGGGGTCAGGTACCGGCGGGATTTGCTGGCCGCGTTGCGGCAGCGCGAGCTGCTGGAGCTGGAGGGCCAGCTGGGCATGCCGTCCCGGCTCGCGGACAATGGAGAGCGCGTCGCCGGGTTGCTCCACAGGCGCATCGACCTCGCAAGCGGGCGCTATGGCCTGGTCGAGAGCGCAGGCGAGCTGGTTCTCGTACCGTGGCGGCCCGACCTCGAGCGCCGGCTGGGCCTCGAGCTGATCGGGAAGGTCGGCCCGGCCGGCCTCAGCTGGTCGCCAGGCCGCGGGCGGGGCCCGGAGATCGGCTGATCCCGCCCGGCCGGAGCCCGCCCGCGGCCTGCGTCGTAAGAGCCGTCGAACGGCCCTTGCATGCGCCGGAGGAGCAATCGCCCCGACTCGCCCCGATCCCTCATTTGCAAGCCTGCCGCCGGCGCTCGTGCCGGAGGGGAGATGCGGGCATGACTCCGACCAAATTGCTGATCGGCCAGATCCTGATCGTGTTCGCCATCGTGCTGGCGGGCATGTGGGCCGCCACCCAATGGGCGGCCTCGATGCTCGGCTACCAGCCGCAGCTCGGGCTCCCCTGGCTCATGCTCGGCGACCTGCCCGTCTATCGCCCCTGGGCGCTGTTCGGCTGGTGGTATTCCTATGAGGCTTATGCCCCGGAGGTGTTCGACAAGGCCGGCACGCTCGCCGGCGCGAGCGGCTTCCTCGGCTGCGCGGCGGCGATCTTCGGCTCGCTCTGGCGGGCACGTCAGTCGGCCAACGTCACCACTTATGGTTCCGCGCGCTGGGCGACGGACGGCGAGATGCGCAAGGCTGGCCTGTTCGGCGAAGGCGGGGTGTTCGTCGGCCGCCTGGGCGCCAGATATCTGCGCCATGACGGTCCCGAGCATGTCATGGCCTTCGCGCCGACGCGCAGCGGCAAGGGCGTCGGCCTGGTCGTGCCGACACTGCTTTCCTGGACGGGCTCGGCCGTCGTGCATGATATCAAGGGCGAGAATTGGACGCTGACCGCCGGCTGGCGCGCGCGCTTCTCGCACTGTCTCCTGTTCGATCCGACCAATGCCTTGTCGGCCCGCTACAACCCCTTGCTGGAAGTGCGCCGCGGCGAACATGAGATCCGCGACGTCCAGAATATTGCCGATATCCTGGTCGACCCCGAGGGCGCGCTCGAACGCCGCAATCATTGGGAAAAGACCAGCCATTCCCTGCTTGTCGGGGCCATTCTTCATATTCTTCATGCCGAGGAGGAGAAGAGCCTCGCCCGGGTCGCGACCTTCCTGTCCGACCCCGCCCGCCCTTTCGTCGCCACCCTGAAGGCGATGATGGCGACGAACCATCTCGGCACCGCCGAGGCGCCGGCCGTGCATCCGGTGGTCGCGTCCGCCGCCCGCGAATTGCTCAACAAGTCTGAGAATGAGCGCTCGGGCGTGCTCTCGACCGCCATGTCCTTTCTCGGCCTCTACCGCGATCCGACCGTGGCCGCGGTGACCTCCGCCTGCGACTGGCGGA
Source organism: Allosphingosinicella sp. (assembly GCA_035502235.1). Lineage (GTDB taxonomy): Bacteria > Pseudomonadota > Alphaproteobacteria > Sphingomonadales > Sphingomonadaceae > Allosphingosinicella. Next base: position 200,392 of record DATJUQ010000041.1, on the reverse strand, counting down.
TCCGCGACCTGCTCGAGGGCGCCCGGCCGGTCTCGCTCTACCTGGTCGTCCCGCCATCCGACATCTCGCGAACCAAGCCGCTGGTCCGGCTGATCCTCAACCAGATCGGCCGCCGCCTCACCGAGCGGCTGCCGGAGGCCGGCGCGCGCCCGAACCGCCAGCTGCTGCTCATGCTGGACGAGTTCCCGGCGCTCGGCCGGCTCGATTTCTTCGAGACCTCGCTCGCCTTCCTCGCCGGCTATGGCGTGCGCGCCTTCCTGATCGCCCAGAGTCTCAACCAGATCGTGAAGGCCTATGGCGAGAACAATGCGATCCTCGACAATTGCCATGTCCGGATCGCCTTCGCGACCAATGACGAGCGGACCGCCAAGCGCATCTCGGATGCGCTCGGTACCGCGACCGAGCAGCGCGCCATGCGCAACTATGCCGGGCACCGCCTTTCCCCCTGGCTTGCCCATGTCATGGTCAGCCGGCAGGAGACTGCCCGTGCGCTGCTGACCCCGGGCGAGGTGATGCAGCTTCCCGCCGACCAGGAGCTGCTGCTGGTTTCCGGCCTGTCGCCGGTGCGCGCCGGGAAGCTGCGTTATTATGAGGACCGCAACTTCACCGCGCGCGTCCTTCCTGCGCCCTTGCTTGCGACCGGCCCCTATCGCGACCGTCCGGCGGCCCGCGCCGACGACTGGGCCGGCTGCACGGCCGCGCCGATCGCCGCCGACGGCGCCGGCGGGGGGTCGGGCGAAGGTAGCGCCGGCGGCCTGCAGCAGGAGCGGCATCCCGGCCTTGCGGAACTTGAAACGCCGAAGCCGGGGCTGCCCGAGCAGGCCGATCCGCTCGGCCTGGGCGACGACGATTTCAACCCCGTCGCCGATATTGCGGGCGCGCCGGGCGCGCTGTCGCCGGTGGTCGCAGCCCATGCCGTCAATGAAGGCTCAGGTCGCGGCCGCGACCTGGTGCCTGGAATGTGAGGGGCGCCGCCATGGCGAAGCGCGATCTCGTCCGCTACCAGCTCTTCCTCCCCCGCGCGCTGGCCGACCGGCTGGAAGCGCTGGCGGCGAAGCCGGGCGCCACGAAGTCGGCGATCCTGGTTGCCGCTCTCGCCGCCTTCCTCGACCGCCGCGGCGCGAACGAGCTGGATGAAAGGTTCGGCGCCAGACTCGACCGGATATCGGGCCAACTCGCGCGGATCGAGCGCGACGGCCATGTCGGGCTCGAGAGCCTGGCCCTGTTCGTGCGCTACATGCTTACGGTCAATGCGCCGCTCGCCGATGAAGACGATGCCGCGCGAGCGATCGGCCGCGACCGCTTCGCCGCCTTCGTGGCCCGCGTCGGCCAGCAGCTCGCCAGCGGCCGGCTGACCCTCGTGCCGGAGGACGGTCGATGAGCGTCACCGAATCCGCCGAGCGCAAGCGCGCGATGCTGCGCACCGCCATGGGCCCGGACATTGCCGCCGCCCTCGCCGATCCGCTCGTCATCGAGATCATGGTCAATCCCGACGGCGCGCTTCGCGTGGACCGGCTGGGCGAGGGTCGGACCGACACCGGCTTTCGGCTCGATCCGGCCCAGGCCGAGCGGATCATCCGGCTGGTCGCCAGCCACCTGAAGACCGAGGTCCATGCCGGCTCGCCGATCGTGTCGGCGGAACTGCCGCCGCATGGCGAGGGCGCCGGGGAGAGGTTCGAAGGCGTGCTGCCGCCGGTCTCGGCGGCGCCCTGTTTCTCGATCCGCAAGCCCGCCGCGCGGGTCTACACCTTGCGCGATTATGTGCGGGACGGGATCATGGCCGCCGAGGCCGCCCGTCTGCTCAGCCTGGCGGTCGTCGAGCGGCGCAACATCCTCGTCGCCGGCGGCACGAGCTCGGGCAAGACCACGCTCGCCAATGCCTTGCTTGCCGAGATGGCGGCGCTGGACGAACGCGTGATCCTGATCGAGGACACGCGCGAGCTGCACTGCGCGGCACCGGACGTCGTCGCGCTGCGCACCCGTTCGGCGGTCCTTGGCGCCGGCCCCGGCGTCACCATGGCGGACCTCGTCCGCTCGACCCTTCGCCTGCGCCCCGACCGGATCGTCATCGGCGAGGTGCGCGGCCGCGAGGCGCTCGACATGCTCAAGGCCTGGAACACCGGTCATCCGGGCGGCGTCGCGACCGTCCACGCCAACAGCGCCGCGTCCGCGCTCTACCGGGTCGAGCAGCTCGTCCAGGAGAGCGTGCTGGCCGTGCCCCGCGCGCTGATCGCCGAGGCGATCGACCTCATCGTCTTCATCGCCGGCCGCGGCCTCGGCCGCCGGATCCAGACGCTCGCCTGCGTCGACGGCCTCGATCCCGCCGGCGGCTACGCCCTGCGCGACCTCCCTTTCGAACCCCGGGACCAAGGAGAATAACCATGCCCGACAGCAAGATGACGCCCCCGCAGGACTGCCAGGGGGCGATAAGAGTCGCAATCGCCTTTGGCATCGCCTTCGTCGCCACCGCGACGGCCCGCGCAGCCGGCTCCGGCATGCCGTGGGAGGAGCCGCTGCAGAAGGTGCTGGAATCCGTGCAGGGCCCGGTCGCCAAGATCGTCGCGGTCATCATCATCATCGTGACCGGGCTGACGCTCGCCTTCGGCGAGACCTCCGGCGGGTTCCGGCGGCTGATCCAGATCGTCTTCGGCCTGTCGATCGCGTTCGCCGCGTCCAGCTTCTTCCTCAGCTTCTTCAGCTTTGGCGGCGGGGCGCTCATCTCGTGATCGGCGCCGGCAATCATATCGAAGGCTTCGAGGCGCCGCTGCACCGCTCGCTCGCCGAGCCGATCCTGCTCGGCGGCGCGCCGCGCTCGATCGCGATCGTCAACGGCACCGTGGCGGCGGCGCTCGGCCTTGGCCTGCAGCAGTGGATCGCCGGGCTGATCCTCTGGGCGGTCGGCCACAGCCTCGCCGTCTTCGCCGCCAAGCGCGACCCGGACTTCGGGCCGGTCCTCGCCCGTCACCTGCGTCAGAAGGCCTGGCTGTCATGCTAGGCCTTCGCGAATATCGCGCCCATGCCGACCGGCTTGCGGATCATCTGCCATGGGCCGCTTCGGTCGCGCCGGGCGTGGTCCTCAACAAGGACGGCAGCTTCCAGCGCACCGCCCGGTTTCGGGGTCCGGACCTGGAAAGCGCCACCGAGGCGGAATTGGTCTCGACCTGCGCGCGCGCCAACAATGTGCTGAAGCGGCTCGGCTCGGGCTGGGCGCTGCACATCGAGGCCGACCGGCGCGAGGCGCCGGGCTATCCCGCCAGCGCCTTTCCCGATCCGGCCGCATGGCTGGTCGACGAGGAACGGCGCGCCGCTTTCGAGAATGCCGGCCAGCATTTCGAGAGCCTCTATCATCTCACCTTCACCTTCCTGCCGCCGCCCGACCAGGCGGACCAGGCGGGGCGCGCGCTCGTCGAGCGCGCCAACGAGGCCAAGGGCCGGGACTGGCGTCAGGCCCTCGGCGGCTTCGTCGCCGAGACCGATCGCGCGCTCGATCTGCTCTCCGGCTTCATGGCCGAAATCCGGCCGCTCGATGATCGCGAGACGCTGACCTATCTGCACGGCACGATCTCCTCGCGCCGGCACAAGGTCGAGGTTCCCGAAACACCGATCTATCTCGACGCCCTGCTCGCGGACACCCCGCTCGCCGGCGGCCTTGAGCCGATGCTCGGGCAGCATCATCTGCGCACGCTCACCCTGCTCGGCTTCCCCAATCTGAGCCGCCCGGGAATTCTCGACGCGCTCAATCATCAGGGCTTCGGCTATCGCTGGGTCACGCGCTTCATCGCGATGGACAAGACCGAGGCCACCAAGGCGCTGACCAGGCTGCGCCGGCAATGGTTCAACAAGCGCAAGTCCGTCTCGGCCATGCTGCGCGAGGTGCTCTACAATCAGCAGGCGGCCCTGCTCGACAGCGACGCCGACAACAAGGTCGTGGATTCCGACCTGGCGCTGCAGGAACTCGGCGGCGACCATGTCGCGTTCGGCTATCTGACCGCGACCATCACGGTGTCCGACGAGGATCGCGCCCGCGTCGAGGAGAAAGTCCGCGCGGTCGAGCGCATCGTCAACGGGCTCGGCTTCACCTGCATCCGCGAGGGCGTGAACGCAGTCGAGGCCTGGCTCGGCTCGCTGCCCGGCCATGTATACGCCAATGTGCGCCAGCCTCTGGTGCACACGATCAACCTCGCGCATCTCATGCCGCTCTCCTCGGTCTGGGCCGGGCCGGCGCGCAATGCCCATCTGGACGGACCGCCTCTGCTCTATGCCGAGACCAGCGGCTCGACGCCGTTCCGCCTCTCCACCCATGTCGGCGATGTCGGCCATATGCTGGTTGTCGGCCCGACCGGCGCCGGCAAGTCGGTCCTGCTCGCGCTGCTCGCGCTTCAGTTCCGCCGCTATCCGGGCGCCCAGGTCTATATCTTCGACAAGGGCTTCTCGGCCCGCGCCGCCGTGCTGGCCATGGGCGGCGCCCATCATGCGCTCGGGCTTGGCGGCGAGAGCGCCGGCGAGGGTGGGGAGGAGGGCGAGATGGCGCGCGCCATCTCGTTCCAGCCGCTGCGCCATATCCACCGTGCGGTGGAGCGGGCCTGGGCCGCGGAGTGGATCGCGGCCTTGCTTGCGCATGAGAAGGTGCTGGTGACGCCCGACGTGAAGGAGGCCATCTGGTCGGGGCTCTGCAGCCTGGCCAGCGCGCCGCCGGCCGAGCGCACGCTGACGGGTCTCGCCTTGCTGCTGCAGTCGGCGGCGCTTCGCTCGGCGCTCGCGCCTTACACGCTGGAAGGCCCGTTCGGGCGCCTGCTCGACGCCGCGGAGGACGATCTCGCGATCGCCGACGTGCAATGTTTCGAGACGGAAGCCTTGATGGGGCAGTCGGGCGTCGTCGCGCCGGTGCTGACCTATCTGTTCCACCGGCTCGAGGAGAGATTCACCGGCCGGCCCACCTTGCTCGTGCTCGACGAGGCCTGGGTGTTCCTCGACCATCCCTTGTTCGCGGCGCGGATCCGCGAATGGCTGAAGGTGCTGCGCAAGAAGAATGTCTCGGTCGTCTTCGCGACCCAGAGCCTCGCGGACATCGCCGACAGTGCTATCGCGCCGGCGATCATCGAGAGCTGCCCGCAGCGCATCCTGCTGCCCAATGACCGGGCGATCGAGCCGCAGAGCCAGGCCGCTTATGCGCGGTTCGGGCTCAACGGCCGTCAGGTGGAACTGATCAGCCGCGCCACACCCAAGCGTCATTATTATCTGCAGTCGGCGCGGGGCAACCGGCTGTTCGAGCTGGGGCTCGGTCCGATCGCGCTCGCCCTTTGCGGCGCCTCCGATCCCGCCACGCAGCAGCGCATCGACGCCCTGCTCGCCGAGCACGGTCCGGACCGCTTCGCCGAGCATTTCCTCGCACGCGCCGGCCTCGGCTGGGCCGCCGCCTTGCTCGACCGTTTCCCCGTTCAACCCCCGAAGGAGAATGACAATGAAATCCATGTTGCGTGACGGAATGCTTGGCCTGCTTCTTGCCGGCGGCGCGCTCGGCTGCGGCCTGGCGGTGGTGCCCGCTCCGGCCCAGGCTATGCCGGTCTTCGACAGCGCCAATTATGCCCAGAATCTGCTGACGGCCGCGCGCACGCTCCAGCAGATCAACCAGCAGGTCCAGTCGCTCCAGAATGAGGCGGCGATGCTGCAGACTATGCAGCGCAATCTGGGCCGGATCGACTTCCCGCAGCTCTCGCAGCTTCAGCAGCGGCTCGGGCGGATCAACAGCCTGATGGGGCAGGCGCAAGGCGTGGACTTCCGGGTCGAGACGATCGAGCAGCAATTGCGCCAGCTTTATCCGGACCAGTTCGACCAGCTGCTCCGGCGCGATCATCGCGCCGCGGCGGCGCGGGCGCGGCTCGACGCGGCCATGGCCTCATACCGCCGGACCATGGGCGTGCAGAGCCAGATCGTCGCCAATGTGCAGGAGGACGCGCAGACCCTATCGCAGATCGTCGCGCGCAGCCAAGGCGCCGAAGGCGCGCTCGCGGCGCAACAGGCGACGAACCAGCTGCTCGCTTTGACCGCGCAGCAGCAGATGCAGATCCAGACCCTGCTGGCCGCGCAATATCGCGGCCAGGCGATGGAGCAGGCGGAGCGGGTGCAGGCGGAGCGCGAGGCGCGCGAGGCAGTGCGGCGCTTCCTGGGCGATGGCCGCGCCTATACGCCGCGGCGGCCGTAACGGGCTGAGGCGCCGCCGGCGAACAAGCGGACGCTCTCCCCCCTTGCGTCCCTCCCCGGCAGCCGGCGCCGCCTCGTCGCGGGGCCTCCCGTGGCCCACCGCCCCCTCAGGGTCCGGGAGCCCCGCGACACATACGACCAGAGCAGGACAGACACGTGGAAGACCTCAACGTCATCGACCAGTTCATGGAGAGCTTCACACGCTATATCGATAGCGGCTTCGGTCTCCTCGGCCCGGACGTGGGCTTTCTGACGACGGTGCTGATCGGGATCGACATCACGCTTGCTGGCCTGTTCTGGGCGCTCGGCGGCGAGGACGACGTCATCGGGAGGTTCATCAAGAAGATCCTCTATGTCGGCGTCTTCGCGCTGATCCTGAACCAATTCTCGACGCTCTCCGACATCGTCTTCCGCTCGTTCGCCGGGCTCGGGCTCACCGCGGGCGGCAGCTCCATCTCGGCCGAAGACCTGCTGCGCCCCGGCCGTCTGGCGGGGACCGGCTTCGAGGCGGCGCAGCCTTTGATCGATCAGGCCAGCGAACTGGTCGGGCCGATCGGCTTCTTCACCCATTTCGTGGAGATCATGACGCTCATGGTCTCCTGGGTGATCGTCGTGATCGCCTTCTTCGTGCTCGCCGTGCAGATGTTCGTCACGATCCTCGAGTTCAAGCTGACCAGCCTGGCCGGCTTCGTCCTTGTCCCATTCGCTCTCTGGAACCGGACCAGCTTCCTTGCCGAGCGAGTGCTGGGCAACGTCATCTCCTCGGGGGTGAAGGTCATGGTGCTCGCCGTCATCGTCGGCATCGGCTCCAATTATTTCACGCAATTCACGGGCTCGCTGCAAGGACAGGAGCCGAGCCTCGAGCAGGCCGTCTCGCTGATGCTCGCAAGCATCGCCTTGCTCGGGCTCGGCATCTTCGGGCCCCGCATCGCCTCGGGCCTGGTCTCGGGCGCACCCCAGGTTGGCGCCGGCGCGGCCGTCGCCACAACCGCTGGCGCTGCGGCGACGCTTGCGGTCGGCGGCGCCGCGGCGGCCGGCGCCGCGCGGGCAGTCGGCGGCGCCGGGATCGGCGCGGTGCGCGCCGCGACCGCGATGGGCGCGGCCGCTTCGACCGCCGCCCAGCTTGGCCGCGAGACCGGAGGTTCCAGCCTGGGCGGCATCGCGACCGCGGTGAAGGGCGCGGCAGCCCAGCGCATGAGCGACGGTGTCGGCCTGGACGCGGCCGCCGAACGAGGACGCGACGCTGCCTGGAACGCGATGGCCGGCGGCGCGGCGGCGCCCGCGGCGGCAGCCGCGGAAGCGTCAGCGCCCGGCGGCGACAATGCGCCCGCCTGGGCGAGGCAGCTGCGCTCCGAGCAGACTGCCCGTCACCGCCGGCAGCTTGCGGTGCACACGCTGAGCGAGGGCGATCATGGCGGCGCCGGCGCCGCTCCAGACATCAAGGAAAGGGACTGAATATCATGCGATTCAAGCGCGCACTCCAGCGTTACGGGCGCACGCCCGAACCCGAGACGCCCTATCAACGGGCCGGACAGGTCTGGGATGAGCGGATCGGTTCCGCGCGCGTCCAGGCGCGCAACTGGCGGCTCATGGCCTTTGGCGGACTCGGCCTGACCATCGGATTGTCCTCGGCCCTGGTCTGGCAGTCGATGCAAAGCCGGGTCGTGCCCTATGTGGTCGAGGTCGATCGGCTGGGCGAGGCGCGGGCGGTCGTGCCCGCCGACGCCGGGTTCCGGCCGACCGATCCCCAGATCGCCTGGCACCTCAGCCGCTTCATCTCGAACGTCCGCGGCAAGTCGCTCGACGCGGTGCTGATGCGCGAGAACTGGCTGTCGGCCTATGACTTTGTCAGCGACCGGGGCAGGGTCTTTCTCGACGAATATGCGCGCGCGGCCGACCCGTTCGCGGACATCGGCGAGCGCACCGTCTCGGTGCAGGTCACCAGCGTCGTGCGGGCATCAGACACGAGCTTCCAGGTCAAATGGACCGAGAGCCAGTTCGAGCGCGGCAGCCTGGCCGGCACATCGCGCTGGACGGCGATCCTGACCATCCGCCAGCGGCCGCCGCGCTCCGCGGAAACTTTGCGCAAGAACCCGCTCGGCATCTATGTCGAGGCGATCGACTGGAGCCGGGAACTCGAGACGCCTGCCGCGCCCGGGCTCGCAGCGCAGCCGGCGCCGCCGTCACCCGCTGTGCCCCGGGAAGCGCCCGCCTTCGCGCCGGCGCCGGCAAACATTCCCCAAGGCTCGCCGCTCGATCCGGCTTCCCCGCCGGGCGCGGCCGGCCAGATACCGTCCACCGAAAGGAACACCCAATGATCCGATCCATTGGCGCGCCCATCTGCGCGCTTGCTCTCATCCTCGCCGCCGAGGCCGAGGCGTCGCAGCGCCGGCAGCAGCCGGGGCCGACCTCCCGCGTCCAGTCGGCCAATCGCGATGCGCTGCGCGAGCCGAGCAGGGCCGGCTATGTCAACGCGCTTCAGGTCTATCCTTATGCCGAGGGGACGCTGTATCGGCTCTACGCCGCGCCGGAGCGGGTGACGGACATCGCGCTCGAGCCGGGCGAGAATGTCACCGCCGTCGCCGCGGGCGACACGGTCCGCTGGACGGTCGGCGACACGACCAGCGGCAGCGGCGCCGCGCGGCGCACGCACATCCTGGTGAAGCCCTTCTCGGCCGGGCTCGCGACCAACCTCGTCATCACCACCGACCGGCGGGTCTATCACCTCCAGCTGGAAAGCACCCGGGCGACCGCGATGGCGGCCTTGTCCTGGACCTATCCGCAATCCGCGCTGCTCGCGCTGCAGGGCGCCGCCGCGGCGGAGGCGGCCGCCCCGGTGGCCGCGGGCCTTGCCGTCCAGAACTTGCGCTTTGGCTACCGGATCGGCGGCGACGACCCGCCCTGGCGGCCGCTGCGCGCCTTCGACGATGGCCGGCAGACCTTCATCGAGTTTCCGGCGACGATCGCCCAAGGGGAGGCGCCGCCCGTCTTCGTGATCGGCGAGAATGGGGCGGCCGAGCTCGTCAACTACCGCATGTCCGGGCGCTATTATGTCGTCGACCGGATCTTCGACCGCGCCGAGCTCAGGCTTGGCGCCAGGCGCCAGCAGGTGGTCCGGATCCAGCGCGAGGATGCCCGCCGCGCGCGGCGCAGCCGGAGGCCGTCGTGAGCGATGATCGCATCCAGCGTCCGCCTGCCGGCCCTGACAAGGTCGATCCGGAGACCCTCGTGTTGCGCGCGCGGCCGAGCCGCGTGGTCAGGTTCCGGCGCGGCGCCATCGTCGCGATCGCCGGCGCCGGCTCGCTTGCCATCATCGGCACCGCCTGGATGGCGCTCAGACCAGCCGGTGTCGGCCTCGTCGCAACGGGCGACGACCGGCCGGCGCCGGCGGGCAAGGCATCCTCCGATGCGCTCGCCGGAGCGCCTCGAACCTATGGCGACGTGCCGCAGCTGGGGCCGCCCCTGCCCGGCGACCTCGGGCGTCCGATCCTCGAGCGGCAACGCGAGATGGCGACGGAAACGCCCGTCCCGTCCATCCCGGCGGCGCCGGGCATGGACGCTGCGCAGCAGGCCGCGGAAGCGGAACGGCAGCGGCTGGCGGCGGAGGCGGTGCAGGCCCGGCAGGCGCCGGTGCTGATGCAATTGTCGCGAGGTTCCGCGAGCGCGGACGCGAACCCCGCGGTGCCGGTTGCCAACGATGCCGCGCCAACTTCCGGTGCCGGGTCTCCGGCCGAGGTCAGGGCGGGGCAGGGGCGCAGTCTCTCGTTCGTCAGTGGGCGCGATGACACGGGGACGATCAATCCTCACCGTCTGCAGCCGGCGGCTTCGCCCTGGCAGATCAGCGCCGGCAGCACGATCTCGGCGAGCCTGGTCACAGGCCTGAACTCCGACCTTCCGGGCATGGTCGTCGCCCAGGTGACCCAGAATGCCTATGACAGCCGCACCGGCAGGACAGTGCTGGTGCCGCAGGGCGCTCGGCTGATCGGGCGCTACGACTCGGTCGTGGCATTCGGTCAAAGCCGGGCGTTGCTCATCTGGCAGCGCATCGTATTCCCGGACGGGTCGTCCATCCAGCTCGACAACCTGCCCGCCACCGACAGCGAGGGTTATGCCGGAATTGCCGACCGGGTCGATTTCCACACCTGGCGGTTGCTCAAGGGCATCGGCCTATCGACCTTGCTGGGCGTCGGCACGCAATTATCGCTTGGCAGCAGCGAATCCGATCTTGTCCGCGCGATCCGCGAAGCCGCCCAGCAGAATGGCGACCGGGCGGGCCAGCGCATCGTCGAGCGCAATCTCGACATCCAGCCCACCATTCGAGTCCGGCCGGGATTTCCGGTGCGCGTCCTTGTCCACAAGGATCTCGTCCTGAGGCCGTGGAGGGGCTGATGCTGAAACTTGCGAAGCTGCCCGACCGGACGCCGGTCAAGCTGACGATCCTGGTGCCGCCGGAGCTGAACGATGGGCTGAACGACTATGCCGCGGCCTATCAGGAGGCTTACGGCTCGACGGAACCTGTGGCCGAGCTGATCCCGGCAATGCTGCAGTCCTTCCTCGATGGCGACCGGGAATTTGCGCGGGCGCGGGCAGCCAGGCAGCGGACATGTCGTGGCACATCCTGACGAGCGTGCAGAGCCGCCGCAGCATTTCATCACGGTGAGCGAGTTCGCCGAGATGGCACGGTTGTCCCGCCGGCAGATCGATCGGCTCAGACGCCGGCGGCCGGCGGGGTTTCCGCGTGAGTTTGAGCTTGGCAACGGAGAGAGCAAATATCGCCGTTGCCCTCGCTTCAAGCTCGTTGAGGTGCGCCGCTGGCTCGATTCGCGAGCGCTCTGGTAGAAACAGCAAACGGCAGCTTCTCTCGGTAGCTGACTCGCCATCTGGAAGAGAGATATTGGCCGTTCTCGAGGGACGGCAATCAGGACGGCGGGAAGCCAACTCCCCGGGCCTTGGCTTGCGCCCGGCGGTCCTCGGCTGCTGCGTCAAACATGGAAACCGAGCGAGGCCGCACAGTTGAACCTGTCAAGCATTCCCTGCAACTGAATGCCGATTATCGACTGGCTAGCGGCCTGAAACTTGACCCGTTCCAAGGGTCAAAAAGTATGTCTGACTCAGCATGCGGGCCGACTTCTTCAACTGCGTCACGATCAAAAAGTCGGCATTTTGTGTACCAATTTGTGTACCGATTTCGATTGACCCCGTTTCAAGGGCGCTTTAGGGTCACTAAGTCCATGAAAATTCATGGATTTCGGTTGGCTGGATTCTCGCGGTCTGGCTTTTGGTACCGGCATTCGCAGGTTCGAATCCTGCCGCCCCAGCGAAGCTTCCTGCCGGGCGAATTCTCTAGTTTCGGCCATGGAGTAGAGCGGGCCAGCGGACGCGGACGCCACGAGAGAAGCTGGCGGCGGCTGGGAAGGCGAAATTAGCCACTGTCGTCCTGCCGCATGGGCGACGTCGACCACCTATGCGGGTCAGAGGCCGACGCACAGATATTTGAGCTCCAGATATTCGTCGATCCCGTGGCGCGAGCCTTCGCGTCCGAGGCCTGAAGCCTTGATGCCGCCGAAGGGCGCGACCTCCGTCGAGATAAGGCCCGTATTGATGCCCACCATGCCGGACTCGATCGCCTCGGCAAGGCGCCACACGCGCGACAGGTCGCGACCGTAGAGATAGGCGGCGAGCCCATAGTCGCTGGTATTGGCGAGCGCCGCCGCGTCGGCGTCCGTATCGAAGCGGACGACCGGGACAAGCGGCCCGAACGTCTCCTCGGCCAGCACGGCCATTCCGGGCGTGACGTCCGCGATCAGGGTCGGCGGGCAGAACCGCCCGCCAAGAGGGTGGCGCCCACCGCCGGCCACCAGCCGCGCTCCCCTTGCCAACGCGTCGTCGCGATGGCGGTGCACCTTTGCGAGTGCGGGCTCGTCGATCAGCGGCCCGATAGATACGCCTTCCTGGTCGCCGGGACCGACCTTCAACGGCGCCATGGCGCGCGCAAGCTTCCCGATGAACGCGTCGTGCACCGAATTCTGCACGTAGAAGCGGTCCGCGGACACGCACGTCTGGCCGGCATTGCGGAATTTCGACTGGATCGCGCCTTCGACCGCCGCATCCAGATCGGCATCGTCGAGGACGATGAAGGGCGCATTGCCACCAAGTTCGAGGCTCAGTTTCTTCACGGTCGGCGCACATTGGGCCATCAGCAGCGCGCCGGTCCCGGTCGAGCCGGTGAAGCTCAATTTGCGCACGATCGGATTGGCGGTGAGCTCGCCGCCGATCGCGGCGGCCGCGCCGGTGACGACATTGAGCAGTCCGTCGGGAAGCCCCGCCTCGCCGGCGAGGGCGCCGAGCGCGAGCGCCGTGAAGGGGGTCTGCTCGGCCGGCTTCACGACCACGGCGCAACCGGCCGCCAGAGCGGGCGCGATCTTGCGCGTGATCATCGCGGCCGGGAAGTTCCAGGGCGTGATCGCGGCGACCACGCCCACCGGCTGCTTCAGCGCGAACAGACGGGCATCCGCGCGGTGCGGCGGGATCACGTCGCCATAGGTGCGTTTCGCCTCCTCCGCATACCATTCGACGAAGGCCGCGGCATAATCGATCTCGCCCCGCGCCTCGGCGAGCGGCTTACCCTGCTCGCGGGTCAGCAGCCGCGCGAGCGGTTCGCGGTGCAGGACGAGCAGGTCGAAATAACGGCGAAGGATCGCGGCGCGCTCCTTGCCCGTGCGCGCCGCCCAAGCCGGCTGCGCCGCGGCGGCGGCGTCGATCGCGCGGCGGGTCTCCACCGCGCCCAGATCGGGCACGCGCCCGATCGTCGCGCCGGTCGCCGGATCGTCCACCTCGATCCAGCGCGTGCCCGTGACCCAGTGCCCGCCGATCAGGCAGGCCTCGCGCCGGAGATCCGGGGTCATTGGCGGCCCCAGCGGCCCAGCAGGATCGCCATCACGATGCCGACGAGAAGCGACGGGATCGCGACCAGCAGGAACACCGTCTGCAGCGAGAGCGTGCCCGCGAGGGCGAGGCCGCCCGCCATGGGGAGGAGGATGCCGCCGATCCGCCCCGACCCGAAGGTCGCTCCGACTCCCGTCGAGCGGATGGCGGCGGGATAGAGCGTGGCGGCCACCGCGTTGAGCCCAGCCTGTCCGCCCGATTGCAGGAAGCCGAGCAGGAACAGGGCGACGACGAACGGGCCGGTGCCGAAGGACAGCAGACCCATGGCGGCGATCGCGCCGACGTTGAGGAAGTAGAAGGCCGGCAGCACCCGCCGCGCGCCGAGCTTGTCCATCAGGAACCCGATGCTCAGCACGCCCGCCAGGCTGCCCGCGAAGAAGAGCAGGGAGAAGAGCGCGAAGCGCTGGATCGGGATGCCGGCGAAGGTCTGGAAATAGGTGGGCATCCAGGAGGCGAGCAGGGTGACGTTGCCGAGCGCGAGGAAGAAGGCGAGCCAGATCAGCACGGTCGGCAGGGCGCGGCCCGAGCGGAACAGCTCCATCAGGCTCACCTTCGCCTTGTCTTCCGACGCCAGGTCGAAATGGGTGACCCCGGTCAGGTCGAGCTCTGGGTCGAAGCGCTTCAGGCTGGCCGCGATCGTCGGGTCGTTCGGGTCGCGGCGGGCGCGGAACTGGATCGATTCGGGCAAGAGCCACAAGATCAGGGGCAGGATCGCCAGCGGCGCGATGCCGCCGATCCAGAACCCGATCTCCCACCCATAATCATCGAGCAACCACGCCGCGACGAGAGCCCCGGCGGCCGAGCCGGTGGTCAGGCCCGAAAAGGCGATCGTCACCAGCCGGGCGCGCGCATGTCTGGGCGAGATCTCGGTCAGCAGCGCCACGATGGTGGGGATGATGCCGCTCAGGAACAGGCCGGCGAGTCCGCGCAGGACGGCGAGCTGCGGCAAATTGGTGGCAAGCAGGCAGGCAAGCGTGAGCAGGCCGAAGCCGAGCGTGGACCAGACAATCAGGCGCTTGCGCCCCCAGCGGTCGGCGAGCGGGCCGATCAGGAAGCCGCCAAGCGCGAGGCCGGTCTGCTGGACCGCGAAGACCAGGGTCATCGCCGCCGGCGTCTCGCCGAAGCTGGCGGCGATGGCCGGAGCAAGCTTGCCGACCATGTAGACGTCGAAGCCGTCGATGAGCATGATCGTCGTGCACAAAGCGAGGATGGCGATGTGCGTGCGGCCCACCCGGCGCCCGTCCATGAAGGCTTGGACATCGAAGGCGCGCATTCTCTAACCTCTCCCAGTGAGACCGCGGCCGGCGGTAGTGTTCACCTGACTCGACCGGTCAGGTTCGCGTTTGAATGGCGCAAATGTGGCGACTTCACAAGAGAAGAGAGTGATTGAATGCCCTTGCAAGAGCCGCTAGCTTATCCGGACAAGTGGGAGAAGGATATGACATTTCGCCGGATCGCGACCGAGGAGGCGTTCATCGTCCCCGAGCTGGCCGAGCTGTTCCACCATATCAGCCGTACGAACTGGTCGTCGCTCGACATTGCCATCCTACGCATCAATTATCGCGACCCGACCGGCCCGCGTGTCCGGCGCCTGCTCGACCTTGAGGAGGAAAGGCTCGCCGAGATGGACCGCGAGGGCGTCGCCATGCAGGTCCTCTCGCTTACTTCGCCCGGCGTGCAGATCCTTGAGCCCGGCCTCGCCACCGACATCGCCCGCCTCGCCAATGACCGGCTGGCCGAGACCATCGCGCGCCACCCGACCCGCTTCGCGGGCCTCGCCGCCTTCGCGCCCCAGGATCCGGCCGCGGCGGCGAAGGAGATGGAGCGGGCGGTCAGGACGCTCGGCCTCAAGGGTTTCATCCTCAATTCGCATACCGACGGACGCTATCTCGACGACGAGTTCTTCTGGCCGGTGCTCGAGGCGGCCGAGGCGCTGGATGCGCCCATCTACATCCATCCGCGCTGCCCGTCCGACGGCATGGCCGCGCCGTTCCGCTTGAAGGAAGGCGGGATCGAGAACGGCAATTTCGAGAATGCGGCCTGGGGCTTCGCGGTCGAGACCGGCACGCACGCCGTCCGCATGATCCTCTCCGGCCTGTTCGATCGCTTTCCGAAGCTGAAGATCGTGCTCGGCCATATGGGCGAGAACATTCCGTTCGCGCTCTGGCGGCTGGACCGAATGGGCGGGGTGCCGCGCAACCGCAACATCAGCCTGCAGCCGAGCGCTTATTTCAAGCGCAACTTCACGATCACCACCAGCGGTGTCGAATGCCACAAGGCGCTCGCCTTTTCGCTGGACATGCTGGGCGAGGACAATGTCATGTGGGCGATCGACTATCCCTATCAGGAGAGCGGGCCCGCCGTGACGTTCATGGATTCGGCGCCGATCGCCGACGCGGTCAAACATAAGGTCTATGCCGGCAATGCCGAGCGCTTGTTCAAGCTCTCGCCCGGGGCCTGAGCGATGAGCCCGCGGCCCGATTATGAGGTGCTGGCGTTGCGCTATGCCGAGAATCCGGCGCAGCGCGCTGCGCAGAACTTCCTGGGCGGGGACGATCATGACGGGCCGATGCCGCTTGACTATTTCGTCTGGCTGATCCGCGGCGGCGGGCGCGCCTTCGTGGTCGATACCGGCTTCGATGCGGCCATGGCGCGCAAGCGCGGCCGGATTCACCTCGCCCGTCCCGACGATCTGCTCGCCGCGGTGGGCGTCCGGCAGGAGCAGGTGCGCGACGTCATCGTCACCCATCTCCATTACGATCATTGCGGCAACCACGACCTGTTCCCGGCCGCCCGTTTCCACCTGCAGGACCGCGAGATGGCCTATGCGACCGGCCGCTGCATGTGTCACGCGCCGCTGCGCCAGCCCCTCGAGGCGGAGGATGTCGTGGCGATGGTCCGCCGCGTCTTCGACGGCCGCGTCGCCTTTCATGACGGCATGGCGATGCTTGCGCCGGGCATCGAGCTGCACCGGATCGGCGGCCATACGGACGGGCTGCAGATCGTGCGGGTCTGGACCCGGCGCGGCTGGCTTGTGCTTGCCTCCGATGCCAGTCATTTCTACGCGAACATGGAGCAGCGCCGGCCGTTCCCGCTCGTCTACAATGTCGGCGACATGCTGGAGGGCTATCGCACCTGCTACGCGCTGGCTTCGGCGCCGGAGAATGTCATCCCCGGCCACGACCCGCTGGTGACGCGGCGTTATCCCGTGGCGGGGCCGGGGCTCGAGGGCAAAGCGGTCCGCCTCGACGCCGACCCGGCCTAGTCCGCGGCGGACACGGCGATGTCGGAAAGGCGCTGGAAGCGGACGATATTCTCGTTCGGCTCGAGCAGTCCGGTCGAGAGACAGACGAAGGTCATGTCCAGCGCCGGATCGACCCAGAAGAGCGTGGTGCCCGAGCCGTAATTGCCGAACGTCTCGGGCGAGGTGAGCGTGCCGAACATATGGTTCACGATGCGCTCGCCCCGCAGCGAGAAGCCGAGCCCGATATAGGCCGGAGCCGGCTCCCAAAGGCGCTTGTGGGCGAGCATCTTGTAGAGCTCATTGGGCTTGTCGCCGGTCTGGTTCCTGCGGGACAGCCGCACGGTGGCGGGCGAGAGGATGCGGGCGCCGTCCAGGCTGCCTTCGCGGCGGAGCATCTCCGCAAGGCGGAAGATGTCGGGCGCGGTCGAGACGGCGCCGACCCATGGCATTTCCGCTTTCTCCTCGGCATAGGCGCCGTTGGGCCCGAGATTTGAGCTGCCCCGATGCTCGATCGGAGACAGGCCGCGAAATTCGGGAAAGAGGTGGCGCTCCTTCAGGTCGGCGCGCACGCCGATCGCGCTGCCCGTCATGCCGAGCGGCGCGAACAGGTCCTCCTGGACGATGTCCCGATAGGCGCGGCCGGCGGGATCCGTCCGTCGGACCATCTCGCCGAGCAGCAATTGGTTCGCCATGGGGGAATAGTTGCAGCGCTCGCCGGGCGGCTCGACCGCATGGACCGTCTCGCAGAGCGCGGCGACCACGTCGGCGAGGATATCCAGGTTCATGCCCGCGCGCGGCTGGAAGATCATCGGCAGGCCCGACATGTGGGTGAGCAGATGATAGACGTTGATCTGGGCGCGCAAACCGCCGCCGAACTCCGGGATCACCTCGTGGACGCGGGTGGTGAGCGAGAAGCGGCCAAGCTCGATCGCGCGGAGGGCGAGGATGTTGGTCATCGCCTTCGTCATCGAAAAGATCGAGAAGACCGAATCCGTTTCGACCGGCCGGCTGGCGGCCTCGTCGGCATGGCCGATGGTCGCGTCGAGGCCGATCTCGCCATGCCGCGCGACGATGATCCGGGCGCCGAAATAGAGACCGGCATCGACCTCCCGCGCGATCGTCGCGCGCAGATGGTCGAGCCGCGCCCTGTCCAGTCCTCCGCCCATCGCCCTCAGTCCTTCCCGGCATCCAACTCGGCAAAGGCCTCGCGCGCGATCCGCGTCGAGTCCAGTCCAGCCGGCACGCCGCAATAGACCGCGACCTGCAGCAGCGCCTCGCCGATCTCCTCGCGGGTCAGGCCGTTGGCGAGCGCCGCCTTCACGTGCAGCTTGAGTTCGTGCGGACGGTTCAGCGCGCTGATCATGCCGATGTTGAGCAGGCTGCGGTCGCGGCGCGCCAGGCCGGGGCGAGTCCAGACATGACCCCAGCAATATTCGGTCGAGAGCTCCTGCATCGGCCGGCTGAATGCATCGGCATTGGCGAGCGAACGCTCCACATAATCCGCGCCCAGCACCTCCTTGCGCAGCTTCAGGCCCTGCTCGAATTTCTCGTTGGTCATGATCTTCGGTTTCGCTCCCGACCGCCGCGCCGATGCGACGCCATCGACCTAGCGCTTGTCCGTGCAAGTTGGCAACCCGCTTATGTCCGCCGGCACGAGCTGCCTCTTCCCAACAGGGTGGGCACGCGCTAGGCATCGGATGGGAAGCCTGTACGGACAAGAATGCACAAAGATACTCAATCCGCGCCGATCTCGCCGGAGGATGTGACCCCGTTGATCCGCGGCCGGCCGATGCATCGGCTGCAGGTGACGGTGGTGATGCTGTGCGTGGCGATGAACATCATCGACGGCTTCGACGTCCTGTCCATGGCCTTCGTCGGCCCGACCCTGTCGCGGGAATGGGGGCTGCCGCCCGACCAGCTCGGCCTGCTGTTCAGCGCGGGCCTCGCCGGCATGGGTGCTGGCGCCCTGTTCCTGTCGCCGCTGGCGGATGCGATCGGGCGCCGCCCGACCATCCTGATCTGCCTGCTCATGGTGGGCTGCGGCATGTTGGCCTCCGCCTTCGTGGCCAATGCCACGCAGCTGATGGCGACGCGCGCCTTCACCGGGCTCGGCATCGGAGCGATGCTCAGCACCAATATCGCTCTCGTCACCGAATATGTCTCGGCGAAGCGCTTCGGCCTCGCCATGGGCCTGATGGCGGTGGGCTTCCCGCTCGGCGCGACGCTGGGCGGTGCGGCGGCGGCGGCCCTGATCGGCAGCCAGGGCTGGTCTTCCGTCTTCCTGCTGGGGGGCGGCGCCACGCTTGCGATGATCCCGCTCGTCTTCTTCCTGATGCCGGAGTCGATCGACTATCTCGCCGCGAAGCGCAGCCCGCGCGCCTTCGATCGGGCCGACCGGCTGCTCGCCAGGCTCGGCCTGCCGCCGCTCGACCGCGAGTCCCGCGCGGCGGGTGCCGCCCGGGGCGGACGCCTCCGCGCCCTCGTCGAACAACCTTATCGTGGCCGGGCGCTGCGGCTCGGCGCGATGTTCCTGCTGGTGATGCTGTCCTTTTACTTCATCGTGAACTGGGCGCCGAAGCTGGCGGTCGAGGCCGGGCAGCCGCCGGAGGCCGGCGTGCTGATGGGCACGTTGCTGAACCTCGCGGGCGCGGTCGGCGCGGTGGTCTCCGGCCTGCTGGTGCGCCGCTTCGGCCTGCGCCGGGTCACCGCGACGGCGATCGCCCTGATGGGCGTCGGCATCGTCCTGTTCGGCTTCGCCGCCGGGCGTCCGGCCCTGCTGGTGCCGGTGGCGCTCGGGCTCGGCTTCATGATGTATGCGACGATGATGGGGATCTACCCGCTGACGACGACCTCCTTTCCGGCCTCGGTGCGGGTGACGGCGGTGGGGTTGATCTCGACCGCCGGCCGGATCGGGTCGGTGCTCGGCCCGCTGCTCACCGGCCTGCTCCTCGCCCAGGGGCTGGGGATCGTGACGATCGGCCTGCTGCTCGCCTTGCCGGCGCTGGCCGCGGCGGCGATCCTGCTGGGGCTCGATCACCGGGACCAGTAGCCCGGCGGAGGTGAGCATGGAGCCTAGGCGCGGACCCGCTTGAGATTGATCGAGAAGCTGAAGTTCGAGCCCTTGTAATGGTTGAAGGTGATTTCGGCCGGGAAGCTGTCCGACAGCCGGTAGGTGCGCTTGATCTCGACGACAGTTTCGCCCGGCGCCGCATCGAGCTTCGCGGCGAGCTTCCTGTCCAGCGGCGCGACCCGCAAGTCCTGCTCCACCTCGAAGATGCTCTCGCCATAGACCGCCTCGATCAGGGCGTAGATCGGGCCGGAACGGCGACCCATCAGGCGAGCGATGCCGGCGAAGCGCGAGGCCACGAAAATCTCAACCGCGCAGATCGGCGCGCCGGTCATCTGGTCGAAGCGCATGCCGTTGATCTTCATCCAGCGTTCGCCGGGCTTTCCGCCGAGCCGCTTGGCGAGCGCCTCGTCCGCGACCAGATTTTCGACCTCCTCGTCATAGCGGGATTCGACGTTGAAATCGTGAAGATCGTCAATCGAATTGACCTGGTGGACATAAGTGTTCGGGCCGCCGGGCTTCAGCACGATCGTGCCCAGGCCCTGGCGGGACTCCACCAGGCCGAGGTCGCGCAGATGGCGGACGGCCTCGCGGATGGTGTGGCGGCTCACGCCGAAGCGCGCGGTGAGAACCGCCTCGGAAGGCAGCAGGGCGCCCACCGGCGGCACGCCGCGCAGGATCTCGGCCTTCAGTGCCCTCACGACCATCTGATAGAGCGGCGCTTCCTCGCCGCGCTCCCCGTCCTCGCCTGTCCGTAGCCCGGCCTGCGTCACTGCGTCCCTCCTGCCTTCGCCGAGACTAGGCGCAACGGGGGCGCTTGCCAATGTGGAAGACTTGGCCGGACAAGTCTGTTCAAGCCGCGCGTCCGCCATATTCTTCTACTCCACTTATAAATAAGCTCTTGCCAGCAGGCCCGTTGCCAACATATCCGGACATGTGAATAAGGAAAGGGGCGTGATGTCGGAGGCGGTCGGCCTGATCGGGCTGGGGAATATGGGCGCCCCGTTCGCCGCGCGCCTGCACGCCGCCGGCTATCGACTCCATATCGTCGACACCCGGCGCGAGGCCCGCGAAGCGATCGCCGCGCTGGACGCCGTCGTCCATCCCAGTCCCGCGGCGCTCGCTTCAGCGGCGCAGATCGTGCTGCTGAGCCTGCCGACGCCCGAGATCGTCGAGCGGGTCGCGACCGGCGCGGACGGGCTCCTCGCCGGCCAGGGCCTGCGCCGCGTCGTCGATCTCTCAACCTCCGGTCCCGAGGCCAGTGCCAGGCTGGCCGAGGCCTTCGCTGGCGCGGGCATCGGCTTCGTCGATGCGCCCGTCAGCGGCGGCGTCGCCGGCGCGAAGGCGGGGACGGTCGCAATCATGCTCGCCGGCGCGCCCGCCGACGTCGCGGCCGTGTCCCCGATCCTCGCCCATCTCGGCCGGCTGTTCCGCGTGGGCGACCGACCCGGGCTCGGCCAGGTCACCAAATTGCTGAACAACCTGCTTTCCGCCGGAGCGCTGACCCTGACCGGTGAGGCGATGGCGCTCGGCCGGCGGGCCGGCCTGGCGCCCGAGGTGATGATCGAGGTGTTCAACGCCGGCAGCGGCCGCAACAGCGCGACGCTCGACAAATATCCGCGGGCGATCCTCCCGGGCACCTACGATCTCGGCTTCACCAACGCGCTCATGGCGAAGGACGTCGACCTTTGCCTCGGCCAGGCGGAGGCTCTGGGTCTCGACCTGCCGACGGCGGAGGTTGTCCGGGCGCAGTGGCGCCGCGCGGTCGCCGAGCTCGGCCCCGATGCCGATTTCAGCACCGTCGTGAAACTGGCCGACGCCGGCTAGCGCAGCGCAGCCCGGCGGCGCTCGGCGATACGTGCCGCCGTCCGCAGCGCCTCGAAGCGGGCTTCGACCCGGCCGAACAGCTCTGGGTGGGTCAGGATGTAGAGGTCGCCGGCGCCGATGCCCTCGAGCAGGATCGTCGCGACGGCCTCCGGGTCGAGCCAGGGGAGGGATCCCGCCGCGGCAGGATCCAGCGTCTCCAGCGCCATGTCGGCGAGGCCGCTCCCGGTCATGCCGGGCGGGCGGTTGCGCGTGCTCGTGCCGATCCGCGTGCGGACCGGACCCGGGCACAGCAGGCTGGCGCAGACCTTCGAGCCCTTGTGCGCCAGCTCGGCGGCGAGCGCCTCGGTCAGGGCCGCGACGCCATATTTCGCGACGGCATAGGCGCCGAGCATCGGCATCGCCGCGAGCGACGACATCGAGCCGGTGTTGACGATGTGCCCACCGTCCGGGTTGCGCTCGAGCAGCGGCAGGAAGGCCCGCACGCCGTGGATCGCTCCCCAGAGATTGACGTCCAGCATCCAGTGCCAGTCGTCGAGGCCGAGCCCGTCGAGCGCGCCGAACGGCCCGATCCCGGCATTGTTGACGACGATGTCCACGCGGCCGAAGCGCGCCATCGCGGCCGCGGCCAGCGCCTCGACCTGAGCTGCGCTGCGGACGTCGGCCGGCTGGCACGGCGCGCCCAGCGCCGCAGCCGCTTCGGCCAGCGCGGCGGGCTCGACGTCGGAGAGCAGCACTTGCGAGCCGGCTTCCATGAGCGCGCGCGCGACGGCGAGGCCGATTCCCGACGCCGCGCCGGTGACGACCGCGGCCTTGCCGGCGAAGTCCTTCAAGCGCGCAGCCCGGGCGTGTCCGCGATCACGTTGGCGACCAGCGCCTCGGCGTCGCCGTCGCCGGTGAAGCCGAGTGCTTCCGCGCCCGCCGCGCTCATCGGCACTTGCGAGAACATTGCCCGCACCCGGTCGTCCGGCCGGTAACGGATCAGCGACCTGACTTCCGAGCCGAACGCCCGCGCCAGCGCATCGACAAGCGCGTCCATCCGGATCAGCGAAGCCGGCAGGTTCCAGTTGCGGCGGGCGGGGAGTGCGGAGGGGGCAAGGCCCGCCGCATGCTCCAGATTGTCGACCACCAGGCGGATCGACATCAGCCAGGTGGCGTCTTCCGGCGCCAGCGGCAATGCGAACGGCGCCTTGTCACGGGCGGCGTAGAAGATGTCGTTCAGGAAGGCCGACAACATCGTCGCCGAGCCCGGCGGCCGGGCGACGACACCCGGAAAGCGCAAGGCGATCCCGTCCAGATAGCCCGCGCGGGTATAATCGTTGACCAGCAGCTCGCCGATCAGCTTGTGGGTGCCGTAGCTGTTCGAGGGCGAAGCGGAGGTGCTGTCGTCCACCGCGGCGGGCAGCGGCCGGCCGTACACGCCGACCGAGCTCGAATAGACGAAGCGAGGCACGGCGCCGCTCTCGCGGATTGCCTCGATCAGGGCGAGCGTCGCATCGAGATTCATCCGCTTGCCGCCGGCGAAATCCGCCGCCGAGCCGACGCCCGCCACGGTGGCGAGGTGGAAGACCCGGTCGAGCGGCCGCTCCGTGAGCCGCGCGATCGTCCCGGCATCGGTCAGGCTGCCGGTCAGATACTCGATGTCCTTGTGCGCGACGCGGGTGTCGGCATAGGCGAGGTCGGCGGCGAGAATCTCGTCTCCGGGGCCGAGCGTGGCCGCCAGCCGCTCCAGGAGCTTCGCTCCGACGAAGCCGCCGGCGCCGGTGATCAGAGTGCGCATCCTCAATCCTTCCTCGCGCCCCGACATGCGACGGACAGCCTGTCCGGTCAAGCCGATGACTTGTCCTGATGTTTCGATCCGGACAAGCGCAAAGAATCGATACCGCGCCCTTAGGTGCAGAGGGATTGACAATAAGTCGTTGGTCGTCAAACATGACCGGACAAGTTAGAACGCTCGATCCAAGGGCGCGGTTTGGGGAGGGGAGAGATGCGGGCTGCATCCGCCTCGCGCCTTCCAGGCCGGCGCCCGCGAGCAAGCCTGGAGACAACACCATGAAGGTGACCCGACTGGTTATTTGCCTGGCCACCACCGCGCTCGCGTCGGGCTTCGTCGCCGCGCCAGCCTTCGCGCAGGACGACGCGGCGCCGACGGCGGCGGAGCCGATCGCCGCGCAGGAGGATCAGGGCGGCGTCGCCGACATCGTCGTCACCGCCCAGCGTCGCTCGGAATCGCTGCAGCGCGTGCCGATCACGATCCAGGCGTTCACCGCCGAGGCGATCCAGGAGCTCGGCGTCGCGGAGCTTCGCGATCTCGAGGCGCTCACGCCCGGCCTCAATATCAGCCAGACCGGCTCCGACCCGCGCCCGGCCATTCGCGGCATCACCACCAACACCAACCAGGTCGACCAGGACCCACCGATCGGCTTTCATATCGACGGCGTCTATCAGCCGCGCCTGATCCAGGCCGCGACCGCCTTCTTCGATGTCGAGCGGATCGAGGTCCAGCTCGGGCCGCAGGGAACGCTCTACGGCCGCAACACGACGGGGGGCAACATCGCCGTCATCACCCAGGCGCCAACCCGGGAGTTCGGCGGCTATGTGAATGCCGGCTACGGCAATTACGACGCCTGGCAGCTGGAGGGCGCGATCAACCTACCCCTGTCCGACGCGGTGCAGGTCCGTTTTGCCGCCCAGCATCGCGAGCATGATTTCTACGTGCGCAACACCACCAATCCGGCCAATGGCGCGCTCGCCCAGGATTCCACCGCGGGCCGCCTGTCGATCGCCTTCCGGCCGTCGAGCAACTTCACCGCGATCCTGCGGGGCGCCATCGTTCGCGAAAATGCGCCTCTCGCCGGCTTCGGGCCCTACAAGGCGATCGGTATCCAGGTGGATCCCGTTACCGGCCTGTCTTCGCTGACCGGCGTGATCGACCGCAGCGTCACCACGTTCGATCCGACGGTCCCGAACGACCCGCGGCGCGGCTATATCCCGCACAACGATCCCTTCTCCTATGATCATGACGCTGAATTCCTGTCGCTGAACATGGAGCTGGATCTGGGTCCGGTGCTGATCCGCTCGATCACCGGCTACAATCATACGGATGCGGTGCGCTCGGGCGATTTCGACTGGTCGCGGCTCGACCAGCGGTTTCTCACCTATGGCACGGACAGCGAATCCTATTCGCAGGAGCTGCATCTCGCCTCGACCAGCGACCGGCCGTTCCAGTGGATCCTCGGCGGCTTCTGGTTCCAGGAAAAGGGGACCGAGAATTTCGATCTCGAGCACGGGCCCGATTTCCCGAACGCCGCGCAGCGCGGCCTGTTCATCACCCGCACCACCGACATCGACTATCGCTCGATCGCCCTGTTCGGCCAGGCCTCTTATTATGTGACCGACAATTTCAGGCTCACCGCCGGCGGACGCTACACGCGCGATGCCAAGGATTTCGTGTCGCTGCAGCAGAATCTCAACCGGACGGTGACGACGCTCAACGCCAATCTGTCCGACACGTTCGACCGCTTCACCTGGAAGGTCGGCGCCGACCTGTTTTTTGCCAGCGGCAACATGCTCTACGCCAATTACCAGACCGGCTTCAAATCGGGGGGCTTCAACCGCACGGACGGATCCAACCCGCTGCTGCCCATCTCCTTCCAGCCGGAAACGGTGCGCAGCTTCGAGCTGGGGACGCGCAACCGCTTCCTCGACGGCCGCCTGCAGCTCAACGCCTCCGTCTTCCATGCCACCTATAACGACGCCCATGTCTCGCAATTCGTGGGTCTGGGCCTCGCCGTCACCACCAATGCCGGCCAGATCCGGTCCCACGGGCTGAACTTCCAGGCCGTCGTGGTGCCCACCGAAGGGCTGCGCTTCGAATTCGGCGGCGAGCTGATGCGGGCGCGTTACACGCGCTTCGTCAACTGCATCCCGGCCCTGACCGGGGTGCCGACCGATTGTTCGGGCAACCGGGTCACCAACTCGCCCGAGGCGAAGCTGACCGCCGCCGTCTCCTATGAGCTGGATCTCGGGACCGCCGGCACGCTGACGCCCCGCGCGCAGCTCACCTATACGGGCGATTATTTCACGACCTTCGCCAACACCCAGATCGACCGGCAATCCGCTTATACGCAGACCGATCTTCGCCTGCGCTGGGAGGATGCGAACGACCGCTTCCATGCCGAGCTGTTCGTGCAGAATCTCGAGAACAACCGGCCATTGCTCTTCACCGTGTTCGACCGGCTGCCGAACCGGGTGCAGACCGCGGTCGGCTATTTCGGGGAGCCGCGGACCTATGGCATGCGCGTCGGGTTCAACTTTTAATCCCGCCCGGCGTGGTGCTGGACTGGCAAGGGGACCGGGAACTCCCGCCCCCTTGCCACTTTCCAGCGGCTGAGAGTGAAACGTGACCGCTTTCCTGCTCGACTGCTGGTACATGGCCGCCTGGTCGCGCGATCTGGCCGTCGGCGCGGTCATACCCGTGCGCATCGCGGGACATGCACTCGCCCTCTATCGCGGCGAAGGCGGAATGGCTCATGCGCTGGCCGACCGCTGCCCACATCGGCTCGCCCCGCTTTCACGCGGCGAGGTGGAGGGCGACGACCTGCGCTGCCTCTATCATGGCCTTCGCTTTTCGGGGGGTGGGCGCTGTACCGAAATTCCTGGTCTGGACCGCATTCCCGCCGGACTGGCGGTGCCAAGCTACAGGGTCGAGGAGCGCCACAGCGCATTGTGGGTATGGCCCGGCGATCCCGATGGCGCCGATCCCGGCCTGATCCCCGCTTTTGTCGGCCTGGACGATCCGGCCTGGTCGCTGCGGGCTTCGCAGATCGAGGTCGAGGCGAGCCATGTCCTGATCAACGACAATCTGCTGGACCTGTCGCATCTCGCTTATGTTCACCGCAACAGCTTCGGCGGCGGCGAACGGGTCGAGCCGGGCAAGGGCTTCACCGAACAGACCCACGCCATCGAGCGGATCGAGCGGGGCCTACGCATCACCCACTGGATGCCCGAGGCGGTGACGCCGCCTTATACGCGTTACGCAACCGGCCCGCTTGCCGACATCTGGATCCGCTATGATTTCGTCGCGCCAGGCGTCTTCATGCTGGTGGCGGCGATGTATCCGCCGGGCAGTACGGCGGATGGCAATGGCCTGCCGCCTGGAGAACCGCTCCACATGCGGTTCACCTGCCAGGCTGTGACGCCGATGAGCGAGCGCCGCGCGCGATATTTCTTCGCGACCGGGCCTTGGGCGCGCGATGCAGCCAACAGCGACTTGTTTCTCGAGGTCGCCACCCGTGCCTTCGCCGAGGACAAGGCAATGATCGAGGCGCAGCAGCTGGTGATCGACGCCAATCCGGACATCGGCATGAAACCGATGCATGTCGACAAGGCGCCGTTGCTTTTCGCCGGCCTGATGAAGCGCCTGATCGAGGAGCAGGACATGCGAAGGGCAGGGCCATGACCAGGCAGATTTTCGCCGACGATATCACGACCGCCGAGCTTGCCGAGGCCCGCGCCTCGGCCTGGTGTATGCGCAGCAGCCGCGGCCTGGAAGTGCTTCGCTACCGCCAGGGCTCGGAGCTGCTCAGGCATCCCGGTCTCCAGAAAGGGGCATCCTTCCGCCGGCGCCTGGACGATATCGGCATCGTCTCCGGCGAGATTCGCGACCATTGGAACCGGATGCTCGTGTGCAACGAGGGCGACGTGCGCGAGCGACTGCGCAAGCCGCTCACGCATCTCTTCCGGCCGGCCCAGATGGCGAAGCTGCAAGGCGAGGTCAGGGCGATCGTGGACGAGGCGCTCGACACGGTCGAGGACCCGCGTGACGTCGATTTCATGCGGGAGATCGCCTGGAAGATCCCGCCGCGCGTCTATTGCCATCTGGTCTCGGCGCCGCCCGAACTCGCGCCGCTCGCCGCCCATCTGTCCGACAGCACGCTGGCGCCCATCCTGACCGTCGCGAAGGATCGGATCCAGGAATCGGTCGACGCCTTCATGGAATCCTACGCCTTCGTCGAGGAGCATATCGACGCGCGCCGGAAAGATCTGGGGGACGACTTCACCTCGGTGATGATCCGCCAGCATCTCGACGGCCTGCTGACCCATGAGGAGCTGGTCTATGAAGGCGTCAGCATCCTGCAGGCGAGCATCGACAATACCGTGCACCAGCTGGGCCTGACTTTCGGCACCCTGCTCGAGGCGCCCGAGCGATGGCGCCGCGTCGTCGAGCAGCCGTCCATCCTGCCCGCGGCGGTCGAGGAGACGTTCCGCTTGAGGCCCCGCTTCGGCACCGTCTTCCGCTACGCCGAGCACGCGCTGACCTATGAAGGCGAAGCCATCCCCGAAGATTCGTGGGTGTTCGTCTCGGTCCGCTCGGCAAATCGCGACGCGGACCTGTTCGACGATCCAGACAGCTTCCGCATCGGCCGGCCGCCGGTAAAGGCGCTCATGTTCGGCAACGGCCCCTATAACTGCCTGGGGCAGACGCTGGCGCGGCTGGAAATTCACGAGGCCATTCGCGCGGTGATCGCTCGCTTTCCGGACACGCGCATGCTCGGCGGCTGGCGATCGAAGGATACCAATGCTGTGTCGGAGACCGGGCACTTGCGCGTTTCGCTCCACGCATAAGGCCGGGATTCCGGTTGGGCAGTTTGAAATCTGCCTTACTATCGCGTCGCTTGGATGAATGCAGAGACTATTGCCACGGCTATACTGGTTAAGCCGATCGCGGGACTGGGCGTCTACGGCCTCTGGTCACGCGGCTACAAGAGCGGCGGCTTCTTCGGCATGCCGGCGACCGCGCTGGCGGCGATCACCGGCTTCGATCCCGAAACGGTGGACAATCGGGAGATCGGCCTGCGCGCCCGCTTCGCGGGTGGCCGAGCGGCGGCCGGCCGGACCTGGCCAACACTGGCGACTTGAGTGCGCAGCTCAGCCCCTGGCGCGCTCCGCGCGCAAGCGGTCGAGGCTCCAGGCACCCGGCCCCGCGGCCGAGAGCAACAGGAAGATGAAGCAAAACAGGATCGCGGCCTCGCCCTGATTCACGATCGGGAGGAATCCTCGCGGTGCGTGGCCGATGAAATAGGCGAAGGCCATCATGCCGCAGAGGATGAAGGCCGAGGGACGCGTGAGGAGACCGATCAGGACCAGGCTGCCGCCGACCAATTCGAGCGCGCCGGCGACGCCCATAAGCGAAAGCGGCGCGGCGAGACCGAACGGGCCTGGCACCGGAAAGCCGAAATACTTCTGCAGGCCGTGCGCGATGAAGAGCAGGGCGGTCATGATCCGCAACAGGGCCAAGGCCTGCGCGGCACGTGGCGAGGCCAGGCCTTCGTTCGGATTGGTCATGTTGGCTCCACTGTTCGATCCAGCAACGCTGCGCGCAGCGCCAGCGGCGTGACGACCGAAGCGACGAGCGCGCCGTAGACGATCTTCAGCGGCAGCACGGCCGCGAAGGTCAGCGGGCCCGGCCAGTTCGTAGCGAGAAGCAGCGTTGCCGCGCCGCCGAGCGCAAGCGTCGCAAGGACGGCGACCAGCAGCGCGCGAACGAGGAGGTTGCGTGGCAGTCGCGATGAGGCTCCACTGCTCCGCTCCAGCGCGCCCGATCGCATCCGCCGCCGGGTCAATGCGGTGGGCACGAGCACACTCATCAAAGCGATCACGAAAGTCTGGGGAGCGAAATCCAGCGCAAGGCCGGAAGGGCCCCAAAGGCCGATTTCGGACCGGCCGCCGAAAATGAGAAAGGCGAAGCCGGCGCTGAAGGCCGCATTGACGGCCATGCTGAGCAGCGTTTCGGTGACGATGTAGCGGTGCATGGTCAGAAGCGATCGAGATCGTTCGCAACGGTCACCGGGCCGCGATAGTGGGCCGAAATGCCGGTTGTGTAGCCGCGCGTATCCGGTTCCTCGTCCATGCCCGGCGCGAGATGGGTGAGCACGACGCGCTCGACTCGCGCCCGCGCGGCCAACCGGCCGATCTGATCGGGCGTCAGATGATCCTGCGCCATATGGGCGAGCATCGGGCCGAGCGCGGCCGCGGGCAGGTCGCTCGCGCGGCGCAGCACGGCTTCCATCGCGCGCACGTCGATCACCTCGGTGACGAGCAGGTCGGCGCCCTGCGCGAGGCGGACGAGATTGTCGGACCAGCCGGTGTCACCGGTATAGACGATCGACCGGCCGCCGGCTTCGATGCGGAAGGCGTAGGAGCGCGAGAAGCGCGCCGCCTCGCCAGGCGGGAAATTGTAATGGCCGTTGGTCACGGCGAGGACGCGGATATGCTCGTCCTCATAGACCAGGGTGGGCGCGTTCAAGTCGGCAGCGAGATCCCGCGCCGCGATGGTCGCGGCGATGGTCGGCTTGGCGGGACCGCCGATCGTGATCGGCGCCAGTTCAACCGGGCGATAGGCCTCGGCGAGGTTGGCGAGCATGTCCCTGGTGCCCGGCGGGCCGATTACGGGCAGGGGCCGGTAGGCGTTGAACAGCCAGCGCGAGGCCAGCAGCGGCCCCAGCCCAGCATTATGATCCATGTGATGATGCGAGATGAAGATGGCGCGAAGGTTGGCGGGCGAGAGGTTCGCCCCTCGGAGCTGTCGCTGCACACCGTCGCCCGTGTCGAACAGGTAGACCGCGTCCCCGACGATCAGCGCGTTGGCCGGCTGACCGCGCCGTAACCTGATAATCGGCCCGCCGCCCGTGCCGAGTGTCACGAACTCGGCGCGCGGGCGGGCCGGCTGGGCGGTCGCGGGAAGCGGGGCGGAAAGGCCAAGCGCGGCGCACAGGATAATCCCGGCGCGCACGACAAGCCCCCTTGATCCCGCGCGCGCCGGTCGCATGGCCCTCAGAACCTGAAGGTCGCGCGAACGCCGTAGGTCCGGGGCGGCCGCAGCTGGTTGTAGGTCGTGCCGGGCTTGGCCGGGCTCTGCAGCGAGTTGGAGAAGACCAGTTCGTCCTCGATATTGTTGATGAAGGCGGTGACGCCGAAATTGCCGGACTGCGTCTCCCAGGTGAGCCGCGCATTGGACATCATGTAGCTCCCCTGGCGCCCGAGCGGGAGGAAGTCGATCGACAGGAAGCGCGAGGATTCGATCCTTGTGTCGGCGCCGGCGATGATCCGGCCACTCCGGCCGAGATCGAACGTGTGCTGGTAGCCGAGATTGAGCGCGAACTTGGGCGCGTTGACCACCGGCCGGCCGGAGCAGTTCACATCGTAGATCCGCGCGGCGGGCGATGCGCCGGTCAGCGTGGTGGGCGCCACCGCGCAGCCGAGGACCGGCGGCGCGCCGGTCGTCGAATAGAATTGGTAGGTCAGCTCGTCGTAATTGGTGTGCAGCCATTGCAGGTTGGCGACGAACACGTCGCTCCGTGTCGGCTGCCACTGCAGCTCGAACTCGGCCCCGTAGATGGTCGCCTGGCCGGCATTTTCGGTCAGGAAGACGGGGCCGAAGATCGGCCCGCCCGGCGTGGTCGCCACCTGCACCGGGCCGAGATGGGAAATCTGCTGGTCCTGATAGTCCCAGTAAAAGGCCTCGACGTTGAGCTGCAGCGTGTTGTCGAAGAAGCGGTTCTTGATCCCGAGCGTGTAGGCGGTCAGCGTCTCCGGATCGGAATAATTGCGGCCCACGGCGGAATAGAGCACACCGGATTTGAAGCCGGTCGAGACGGTCGCGTAGAGCAGGGACTGCGGAGCGACATCCCATTCGATGCCCGCCCGCCAGTTCACCCGGCTGAAATTGACGTCCGTGGTGGCGATCGTCGGGATGGTCAGGATGATCGGCGTAAAGTTCGGCGGGCCCGGCGGCACGAAGCCGACGAAGGGACGGGTCTCCGCATAGGTGTCCTGCTGCTTGTTCTCGTGCGTGTAGCGAATGCCGCCCGTGATCCGAAACGCGTCCGACAGGGAGAACGTGGCCTGCCCGAACACCGCCCAGGCCCGGGTATCAAGCTCGGACTGGATCAGCGTGCCGTTGCTCGCTTGGTCGAAAAACTGGTCGGCGGTGACATTCTCGTCGAAATAATAGGCGCCGAGCACCCAGCGGAGCCGCCCGGAGTCGCCGGCAAGGCGCGTTTCCAGCGATACCTGGTCGGACTCTTCCGTGACATCGATCAGGAAGCTCGAGGCGTAGCTCACGAAGTCGAGGCTTGTGTCGCGATAGGCCGGAATGACGGTCAGTGTCGCGAAGCCGAGGTCGGCGTTGATCGTCGCCGACAGGCCGAAGAAGTCGTTGTCCTGATAGCCGTCGTCGGTCGCGATGATCTGCGGCACCGGTGCCGTCGGCGTGCGCGCGAGATAGGCGGCGATGACCGCCGGGTCGCTTGGGCCGAGCCGCCGGTCATGCTCGCCGAACAGCAATGGCATGATCGTGCCGCCGGAGCCCATGCCGCCGACATTGGCGTAGTCGGCCATGACGGTGACGTTGAAGCCGTTCCGGTTGTCGTAGCGGATCTGGCCGCGGACGGCGGTCGTATCCTCGTCGTCATAGCCGTCGCTATAATAGCCGTCCCGCTGGGCGTGCTGCGCCGAGATGCGCAGCGCCGCATTCTCGCCGAGCGCGAGATTGAGGGCGCCGGACGCGCGGATCGTGTCGTAATTGCCATATTCGGCGGTGACGAAGCCCTCGGTCTGGCCGATCCGGGGCCGGGCGGTGATGACGTTGAGCGCGCCGCCCGTGGCGTTGCGGCCGTAGAGCGTGCCCTGAGGGCCCTTCAGCACCTCGATCCGCTCGAGATCGTAGAATAGACCGGCGGGCGCGGCGGGCCGGGAAAGATAGACGCCGTCCAGGTTGAAGGCGACGCCCTGTTCGGCGAAGGCATTGGCGCCGAACGTGCCAACGCCGCGGAGATAGATTTGCGTGAAGGACGATGCAGGCGCGACCTGCAGCGAGGGCAGCAGGCGGGTAAGCCCGGTCGCTTCCGTGACGCCGGCTTCGGTGACCGTGTCGCCCTGCACGGCCGACACCGCGATCGCGGCGCGCTGCAGATTCTCCTCGCGCCGCTGGGCGGTCACGACGATGTCGTTGATCCCTTGCTGATCCTCGGATCCGGCTTGCGCATTGTCGGTGGCAGCGGGCGCGTGGTCGTCCTGCGCGAAAGCGGCGCTCGGCGCCAGCATCCAGGCCAGAGCAGAGCCGGCGAGCAACATCGTCTTCACAATCATCCCTCCCAAGGCTGGTCGGTCTCCCGCCGACTTACCGGGAGAGTCGTAGGGTGACCGTTGCCATTGGGAAAATTTTTTGTTTTTATGTTTTTTCACAAATTTGACGAATGGATGGCGCGATGCGTTTCAAGGGCCTGGACCTCAACCTGCTGGTTGCGCTGGATACTTTGGTGGAGACGCGCAGCGTGTCGCGCTCGGCGGAGCGGATGAACCTCAGCCAGCCCGCAATGAGCTCGGCGCTCGGTCGCCTGCGCGACTATTTCAAGGACGACATCCTGGTCTCGCATGGCAAGCGCATGCATCCGACCGCCTATGCGGAAAGCCTGCTTCCGCAGGTGCGGGAGGCGCTTCGGGGCATCGAGGCGCTGATCGGGACGTCCACCCAGTTCGACCCCGCCACCTCGCCGCGCACATTCCGCGTGATCGCGTCCGACTATATCACCGCAGCGGTGGTGGTACCGCTCGTGGCGCGGCTCACCGAGGTCGCGCCAAACGTCCGTATCGAGATTCTCCTCCCAGGCGAACAGAGCCAGACGCAGATCGAGCAGGGTCACGTCGACCTTCTCATCACCCCGGAAGACTATATTTCGCGAGAGCTGCCGGCCGACCTGCTGTTCGAGGAGCGCCACGTCGTGGCCGGATGGAAAGGCAATCCGATGTTCGCCAGACGGATCACCGCCGACGACGTCTACGCGTCCGGCCATGTCGGAGTGGCGATGAGCAATCAGCGTACCCCCGCGTTCGGCGATCATCACCTTGAGCTGATGGGGCGCCCGCGCAAGGTGGAGGTCACGGCGGCGTCCTTTACCATGGTGCCCTGGCTCTTGCTGGACACGATGCGCGTCGCCCTGATGCACGAGCGGCTCGCCCGGACGATGTCGAAACATTTTCCGATCGCCTTCGCGCCGCTGCCCTTTCCCTTCCCGATCATGCGCGAAATGGCGCAATATCACCATGCCCGCGCGGCCGATTCCGGCCTGATCTGGCTGCGGGAGCAGCTGCGGGAAATCGCGGCGGATAATTCATAAGTTCTGTGGATATGTTTCTATAAATATTATCAGATTTACAGATTGATCGCAGGCTCTAGCTTGGCTGTCAGCGAGCGCTCCGAAGAAGGGGCCGAGTCGGAGAGCCCTGCATGCCGGTGAAAGCCCAGAAGATCCTCATCATCGGCGGCGGCATTGGCGGCCTGACCTCGGCGATCGCGCTGGGCCGGCAGGGCCACGATATCGACGTGATCGAGCGGGATCCGGACTGGGCGGTCTACGGCGTCGGCATCATCCAGCAGGGCAATGTCATCCGGGCTATGAAGGAGCTCGGGATCATCGACGACTATCTGGAAGCCGGCTTTGGCTTCGATCAGGTTGATGTATACATCCCGACGGGCGCGCACGTCGCCTCCATCCCCATGCCAAAGCTCGTTCCCGGCTATCCGGCGGGGGTCGGCATTGGCCGGCGGGCGCTGCACAAGGTGCTCGGCGATCGGGCGATCGAGGCCGGGGCGAAGGTTCGGCTGGGCGTAACCGCCACGGCGCTCGACGATGACGGCAACGGCGTCACCGTCGCCTTTTCCGACGACAGCTCCGGCCGCTACGATTTCGTGATCGGCGCCGACGGCGTCTATTCCCAGACGCGGCGGATGATCTTCCCGGATGCGCCCGCGCCGGAGTTTACCGGCCAGTCGGTTTGGCGCTACAATTTCAGGCGCCCGGACGACGTGATTTCGCTTCGCGCCTATGAAGGGCCGACCGGGGTCGGCGTCATGCCGCTTTCCGACGACCTGATGTACATGTTCATCACCACCCCGGAGCCGGGCAATCCGCGCTACCCGCATGACGAGCTGGCTGCGGCGATGCGCTCGAAGCTGGACGGGCTTGCGCCAGCGGTTGCGGCGCTGGGCGAGGGGATCACCGACAATGACGAGGTGGTCTACAAGCCGCTCGAATGGCTGATGCTCGAGGGCGACTGGCACAAGGGCCGGATCGTTCTGCTCGGCGATGCGGTGCACGCCACCACGCCGCATCTCGGTCAGGGTGCCGGCATGGCGATCGAGGATTCGATCGTGCTGGCCGACGAGCTGACCAAAGCGGAGACGCCCGAAGCGGCCTTCCGGGCTTTTCGCGACCGGCGTTTCGAGCGCTGCGCCTATATCGTCCGCTCCTCGCTCGCCATCTGTCACGGCCAGCTGGGCAAGGGGCCGCGCGTCGAGCAGGCGAAGGCGACGGCCGACATGTTCCATGTCGTCGCGGAACCGATCTGATGGCCCTGACCCTGGATCTGGCGCTGACCATAGCGAAGGCCACGCTCGATGAGGGCAAGGCCCGCGGCTTCGCGCCGCTCTGCGTGGCCGTGCTCGATCCGGGCGGTCACGCCCTTGCGCTGCTGCGCGACGAAGGGGCCTCGATCGGGCGGCCGGACATCGCGACCGCCAAGGCGGCCGGCTGCCTGGCAATGGGCTTCGGCGGGCGCGAGCTCGCCAAGCGCGCGCAGGCGGTCCCGCACTTTTTCGCGGCGCTTTCCAGCATCTTTCCCAAGGGGATCGTGTCAGTGGCTGGCGGCGTGCTGATCCGCGACGGCGGCGGCACGCTTCTAGGCGCAGTGGGGGTAAGCGGCGATACGTCCGACAACGACGAAATCTGTGCGCTCGCTGGCATCGCGGCGGCTGGCCTGCAGGCGGAGACCGGCGCATGAGCGCGCTCCGCTCGATCGACGCGCCAAGCTGGCAACCGCCAATGCCGGCGGGCGAGCGCAATTATCCGATGAATTGCTGGTGGGTCGCGGCGTTCAGCGACGAGGTCGGCGAGCAGCCGCTCGGCCGCTGGCTGCTCGACACGCCGGTCATGCTCTACCGCAAGGCGGATGGGAACGCGGTCGCGCTAGAGGATCGCTGCCCGCATCGCGCTGCGCCGCTGTCGCTCGGGTGCCGGCGCGGCGATGCGATCGAATGCGGCTATCACGGCTTCACCTTTGCCGCGGACGGTTCATGCATCCGCGTGCCGTCGATGAAGGTCGTGTCCTCGGCGATCCGGGTGGCGGCCTATCCGGTGATCGAAAGCCCGCCGTTCGTCTGGGTCTATCTCGGCGATCCGGAAGAGATCGCGAACGTGTCCGCGCCGCCGGTGCTGGACTGGGCCGCGGACGAGGCCTTCTCGGTCGTGACCGGCCGAATGGACATCGCGGCCAATTACATGCTGCTCAAGGAGAACGTTCTCGATCTCACCCATTTCGGCTTCGTTCACGCCTCGACGTTCGGGATTACGGATTGGGTCGACCCCCCTGCGGTGACATTCACGGACGAGACCGTCACCTATTCCCAGAGGTTCGCCGCCAGCCCGCTGCCGCCCCTCTTCGCCGAAGCGCTCGGCCTGCCGCCGGGCACGCCGTACGATCGCGAGAATTACGGCTCGTTCCTGTCCCCCGCGCTCCAGATCGCCGCGGTCGATTTCAAGGCGCCGGGCGCGGACGCGCTAACCGGCCGTTTCCGCATCAGCCACGCGACAACGCCGATCGATGCGGGCAGCATGCACTATTTCTGGGTGCTGGGCCGCGACCATGGCCGCACGCCGGCGCTGATCGAGAAGCTGGAGGCGGTGACCAAGATCGGTTTCGCGGAGGACGAGCGGATCATCGAGGCGGTTCAGCGGGTGATGAGCCGCGACCGGCGCCCGGCGCGGGAGACGAGCGTGAAGGCGGATAAGGCCGGCATCCAGGCACGGCGGATCGTGCAGCGCTGGATGGACCGGGAGAGCGGCTGATGCGTGCAACGCTCTTCACCGATGTCCGCATCTTCGATGGCGCCGGCGCGGGGCTGTTCCCCGGCGAGGTGCTGGTGCGCGGCGATCGGATCGAGGCCGTGGCGCGCGGTGAGGAACGGCTTGATCGCGCCGGCGCGACGATCGTCGAGGGCAGGGGAGCGACGCTCATGCCCGGCCTTGTCGAGGCACACGCGCATCTGACCTGGCCGAGCTCGGTCGAGCGGGTCGTCAACGCGATGAAGCTGCCCGAGGCCGAGCATTTCGAGGTCACCAAGCAGAATGCCCGCATCACGCTCGATCACGGCTTCACCAGCGCCTATTCGGCCGGCTCGCTTGGCGAGAGCTTCGAACCGCGCCTGCGCGACATGATCGACGCCGGCGAGACGCCCGGGCCCCGCCTCAGGGCATCCGCGCTGGAAAAGGGGGCGGAAGGCGTGATGGGCGTGCCAGAGGGCCACGACCCGACGCACGACCGCAGCATCGATGGCCTCGTCGCCTATGTCCGCGCGATGAAGCGGCTGGGCTGCGACACGATCAAGTTCCTGATGTCCAGCGACGAGGGCTTCGCCCCGGGCGGCGCGCAAGTCCTGATGTACTCGGAGCAGG
Organism: Allosphingosinicella sp.; assembly: GCA_035502235.1. Lineage (GTDB taxonomy): Bacteria > Pseudomonadota > Alphaproteobacteria > Sphingomonadales > Sphingomonadaceae > Allosphingosinicella. The sequence continues at coordinate 163,599 of DATJUQ010000041.1, read as the reverse complement.
AAGCGCAGGCGATCGGGCAGGCCGCGCGGGAGGAGGGCATCTGGCTCGCCTGCCACGCGCAGGCCGCGGAGGCGGTGAAGCGCGCGGTCCGCGCCGGCTTCCGCGCGATCTTCCATTGCACCTATGCCGACGAAGAGGCGCTGGACCTGATGGAGGCGCGCCGGGACCAACTGTTCATGGCCCCCGCGCCGGGCCTGCTCTGGGCGCGCTGCCACGAGGCGGAGGCCTTCGGGATCGGCCGCGCGCAGGCGGAGCGGATGGGCGCCGTCTCCGGACTGGAGCTGATGCAGCAGGTGGTACCCGAAATGCGCAAGCGCGGCATCCGGGTCCTGCCGGGTGGCGATTATGGCTTTCCCTATAATCCGATTGGCCGCAACGCCCGCGACCTGGACCTGTTCGTCCGCCTGTTCGGCTTCAGCCCGGCCGAAGCGCTGACCGCGGCGACCGAGACGGGCGGCGCGCTGATGGACATGGATGTCGGGACGATCCGCGCAGGCATGCTCGCCGACATCTTGCTCGTCGACGGCGACCCGACGGCCGACGTAACCATCTTGCAGGACAAGGCCAATCTGCTCGCAATCATGAAGGGTGGCGCCTTCCACAAGGCGCCGACGGTGCACTGATGGGCGCCTATCTCGAAGACGCCTGGTACATGGCCGCCTGGAGCCACGAGGTCGGCGGGGCGCTGCTGCGCCGGCGCCTGCTCGGCGAGCCGATCCTGCTCTACCGGCTGGAAGACGGGTCGGCGACCGCCCTCACGGACCGCTGCCCGCATCGCTTCGCGCCCTTGTCCATGGGCGCGCGGCAGGGCGACGACGTGACCTGCCCCTATCATGGCTTGACCTTCGACAGGACCGGCGCCTGTGTTCGCAACCCGTTCGGCCCGCCGCCCAAAGGGGCCTCGGTGCGCTGCTGGCCGGTGCGGGAGCAGGATGGCATCCTTTGGTTCTGGCCGGGCGATCCGGCGCTGGCGGAAGGCACGCCGCTTCCCGATTTCTCGCGGCTCCACGAAGGCCAGCCGGCCGCGCCCATTACCGGCCTGATGCCGATGAACGCCAATTACGAATTTGGCACCGACAATCTGATGGACCTCAGCCATATCGAGTTCGTCCATCGTGGCAGCTTCGCCGGCCGCGGCGTGATCTTCGCGGGTGAGCATCAGGTCCAGCAGGAGGGCGATTTCCTCCATTCGAACTGGTGGATGCCGGATGTCGCCGCGCCGGGCCACACCTATGGCATCTATCCGCCCGACCTGCGCACCGACCATTGGCTGGACATGCGCTGGCAGGCGCCGGCGACGATGCTGCTGGAGATCGGCGCGACGCCGGCCGGGCAGCCCCGCGACCAGGGCGTGATCGTCTGGCAGGCGCATATCCTGACGCCGGAAACGGACGGCACGGCCCATTATTTCTGGGCGACCACCCGCTCGGGCGGGCCGGTCACGGAGGAGGGCGACGGGATGCTTCGCGCATTGATGGGCCAGGCCTTTGTCGAGGAGGACAAGCCGATCATCGAGGCGGCCTACGCCAATCTCGACGGGCAGGATTTCTGGGCAGCCAAGCCCGTCTTTCTCGGCGTCGATGCCGGCGGCACCCGCGCCCGCCGGCTGCTCCAGTCGCTGATCAGCCGAAAAACCCACGAAGGATCCGAAGCATGAGTCGCGTGTCTGAAATCCGCTACGTTGGCTATGGCCTCCCCGATTTGGAGGCGGAGCGCGCCTTCTATCGGGATGTCTGGGGCCTGAAGGAGGCCGGCGAGCAGGACGGCATGATCCATTTCGCGGCCGAGGGCGGGGACGAGCTCTATGTGGTCCGCCTGCGCCAGGCGGAGACGAAGCGGATCGACGTGATTGCCCTCGCGGCGGCCAGCCGCGCGGATGTCGACAGGCTTCACGAGAAGGTGGTCGCGGCGGGGTGCAAAATCATCTTCGCTCCGAAGGAGCTGGAGACGCTCGGCGGCGGCTACGGCTTCCGCTTCTTCTCTCCGGACGGCCTGAGCTTCGAGATCAGCAGCGACGTGGCGCCCGGCACGTCGCGCCCGATGAATCGCTGGGAAGGCATTCCGCAGAAGATCAGCCACATCGTCCTGCACTCGCCCGATCACAAGGCGCTCACCCAATTCTTCATCGACGTGCTCGGCTTCCGCCTCTCGGACTGGCTTGGGGACTTCATGTCCTTCCTGCGCTGCAACAGCGCGCATCACCGGATCGCCGTCCTGCCCGGGCCGCCATGCCTCAACCACGTTGCCTATGACATGATGTCGGTCGACGACATGATGCGCGGCATCCACCGGCTGAAGCAGCAAAAGGTCGACATCGCCTGGGGCCCCGGCCGGCACACGGCCGGCAACAACACCTTCTCCTATTTCGTGACTCCGAACGGCTTCGCGGTCGAATATACGTCAGAGCTGGAGGAGGTGGATGACGAGACCTGGGAGGCCCAGGTCTACACGCCCGCGCCCTTGGTCATGGACCAGTGGGGGATCGGCGTCGGCGGCCCGCAGACCATGCCCCATCCCGAGCCGGACGCCGGCCTCTTCAAGGCGGCGGAGGCCTGAGCGATGGCCCTTTTCGACTATTTCCCCAACTATGTCTGGAATCTCAGCCTTGCCATCGCGCTCGAGAGCGGCGGCCGGATCGGCGAGATCATGGACATGTGCGCGCCGATCAAGGACGCGGCGAGCCGCGGCGAGGATGCAGGCACCGGCGCCTTCCTCGCCGAATGGGTCAAGATGGCGGACAAGCTGTCGGGTCTTGCCGCCGAGGATGAGGCGCGGGGCCGGCTCTTCTCCGCCGGCGAGAAACTGAAGCGGGCCGGGCTGTATTACCTCACCGCCGAGCGGATGCAGGGTCATGGCCATCCGGGCCGTGGCGAGACCTATGCCAAAGCGCTGGATGCCTTCTCGCGCGGCACCGCCTTCGCCGGCGACAATGTCGAGCGCGTCGAGATCGATTATGAGGGCGGGACGAAGCTCGCCGCGCTCTACACTCGCGCGCCGGGTGACGGGCCGAAGCCCTGCGTCGTCTATTGCAACGGCCTCGATAGCAGCAAGGAGCTGCTCTATTTCTCCTGGCTGCCGCACGCGCTTGCGAAGCGGGGCATCTCGACTCTATGCGTGGACCAGCCAGGCACTGGCGAGGCACTGCGGCGCCAAGGGTTGCCAGCGACACATGAGAGCGAGCGCTGGGCCTCTAAGTGGGTGGACTGGCTGGAGACCCGCGCGGAGGTCGATCCAAAGCGGCTCGGCATGACCGGCATCTCGCTCGGCGGCTATTACGCGCCCCGCGCCGTCGCCTTCGAGCCTCGCTTCGCCGCCGGCGCCGTCTGGGGCGCCAACCACAATTGGGCCGAGGTTCAGCAGAAGCGCCTGCGCCGCGAGGGCGAAAACCCCGTGCCGCATTACTGGGCCCATGTGATGTGGGTGTTCGGCGCGAGCGACATGGAGGATTTCCTCGCCAAGGCGGCCGGGATGACGCTCGACGGCTTGCTCGACCGCATCAAGGTGCCGTTCCTCGTCACGCACGGCGAACAGGACCGGCAGATCGGCCTCGACTACGCCCATCAGAGCTATGACCAGCTCGTCAATTCGCCGAAGCGCGAGCTGAAGATCTTCACGCCGCGGGAAGGAGGCGTCGAACATGTCGGCGCCGACAATATGGCGTTCGGCCGCGACTATATCGCCGACTGGTTCGCGGACACTTTGGGCGGCCGTACCGCGTGATCGAGGCGCCGCGCCTCGACATCGACCCCTTCGACGAGGCCTTCCTCGCCGACCCTTATGCGCACCATCCCGCGCTTCGCGACGCCGGCCCGGTGGTCTGGCTCGAGCCGATCAGGGCCTATGGCATGGCCCGTCATGCCGATGTGCAGGCGGCGCTTCGCGATCATGAGACCTTCTGCTCGGGCCGCGGCGTAGGGTTGGCCGATTTCTCGAAGGAAACCCCCTGGCGGCCGCCGTCCCTGCTGCTCGAAGCCGACCCGCCGCTGCACGACCGCACGCGCAAGCTGATGAACGGGATCGTCTCGCCGCAGGCGCTAAAGGCAATCCGGCCGGTCTGGGCCGAGCGCGCCGAGGCGCTGGCGGACCGGTTGGTCGCCCAGCGGCATTTCGATGCCGTCACGGAGCTGGGCGAGGCCTATCCGATGCTCGTCTTCCCGGACACGATCGGCGTGCCCGAGCAGGGGCGCGAGCAGCTTCTTCTGTACGCGGCCGCCACGTTCAACGCCTTCGGTCCGCGCAATGCGATCTTCGAGACCGGGAATGAAGCGGCGAAGGACGCGATCGGCTGGGTGGCGGCCGCCTGCAGGCGCGAGCATCTCGCCCCGGGCGGCTGGGGCATGGCGGTTTACGAAGCCGCCGATCGCGGCGACTGCACGCCGGAGGAGGCCGAGCGGCTGGTCCGTTCCTTTCTCTCGGCGGGTGTCGACACGACCGTGAACGGCATCGGCCACCTCATCCTCGCCTTCGCCAGCTTCCCGGAGGAATGGGACAAGTTGCGGGAGCGGCCGTCGCTGACGAAGAAGGCGCTCGACGAAAGCCTGCGCTGGGACTCGACGGTCCAGACCTTCTTCCGCACCACCACACGCGACGTCGAGATTGAGGGTGTGACCATTCCCGAAGGGTCGAAGGTCGTCCTCTTCCTCGCCGCCGCCAATCGCGACCCGCGCAAATGGGAAGAGCCCGAGCGCTTCGACGTGGATCGCGTCGCGAGCGGCCATGTCGGGTTCGGGTTCGGCATCCACCAATGCCTTGGGCAGATGGTCGCGCGGCTGGAGGGCGAGCTTGTGCTCGATGCGCTGGTGAAGCGCGTGCGATCCATCCGCCTCGCCGGCCCGCCGAAGCGCCGGCTCAACAACACGCTCCACGCCATCGCCTCGCTGCCGGTCGAAGTGGGGCCCGTCTGATGCCCGAGATCGTTGTGACGACCCGGGAGGGTATCCAGAGGATCGTGGACGCGCGGCCTGGCTTGTCGGTCATGGAAATCCTCCGCGACGGCGGCGTGGAGCAGATCCTGGCGCTCTGTGGAGGTTGCTGCTCCTGCGCGACCTGCCATGTTCATGTCGATCCAGCCTTCGCCGCTTTGCTGCCGCCGATGGGTGCCGACGAGGACGACCTGCTGGATAGTTCCGACCACCGAACCGCACGCTCGCGGCTGTCCTGCCAGATCCCCTTCGACGATCGCCTGGACGGAATGGCGGTCGCGATCGCACCGGAAGATTGAACCGAGCTTCGCGCGAGTGCGCCTGAGGAGAGACAAATGCTGACAGCCCCATTCCGCCGGATCGTTACCGGCCACGACGCCGCCGGCCGCGCCATCATCCAGGAAGCGGGCCCGCCGCCGCGTGTCCAGCGCATCGGCGGCGAGCATGGCCCGGTCTTCTACGAGGTCTGGAACACGCGCGCGACGCCCGCGCCGATCGATCGCGCTTCGGACGAGCCGCTGGAGGACGGGATCGTGCTCGCCCCGCCGAAGCACGGCACTCGCATTCGCGTCCTCGACATCCCGCCCGAGGCCGACAATTTCAAGGACATGACCGAGGAAGAGGCGCGGGCTCATTTCGAGGAGATCGGCGCGGGCGACGCCTCGTCCTTCAAGGAAGGTGGCGAGGCGCGCCACGCCTTCATGCACCGCACCGAGACCGTGGATTACGGCATCGTCCTGCAGGGCGAGATCGTCCTGATCATGGACGAGGGCGAGACGCTGTGCCGGGCCGGCGACATCATCGTCCAGCGCGGCACCAACCACGGCTGGGCGAACCGCTCCGACGCCAATTGCCGGATCGCCTTCATCCTGATCGATGGCCGGTTCGAGGACGGCCTTAGCTGACCATGGATCTGTTCCGGCTCGATGGGAAAACGGCGCTGGTCACGGGCGGCGCGCGGGGCATCGGCCTGGCGATCGTCGAGGCCTTCCGGGAGGCGGGCGCGAATGTGCTGCTGTCGAGCGAGAATGAGACGGAGGTGATCGCAGCCGCGCTGGCGACCGGCGCGGAAGGCTTCGCCTGCGATGTCGCGGATCGCGAGGCGCCGCGCATGATGCTGGAGGCCGCGATCGCACGCTTTGGTGGCGTCGACATCCTCGTCTGCAATGCCGGCGTGGCGGATGGCGAAGGCCATGAGCGCGTCATGGCCGTCAATCTCGGCGCGATGGTGAGCTTGACCGAGCTTGCGCTCCCCAAAATGGCGGCGCGCGGCGGCGGCTGCGTAATCCTGATGGCAAGCATCGCAGCCCTTCGCGGCAACAGGGGGATCCACAGTTACGCCCTCGCCAAGGCGGGTGTGGCCCAACTGGCCCGCAATCTCGCCGTGCAATGGGGCCCGAGCGGGATCCGGACGAATGCAATTGCGCCAGGGCTGATCGACACCGGCTTCGCGAGGTCGTTGCTTGACGACGAGGCATTCATGGCGCGCCGTATGCAGATGACGCCGCTCCGGCGCGCAGGCACGCCGCAGGAGGTGGCGGGAGCCGCGTTGTTCCTTGCTTCGGCAGCGGGAGGCTTCGTCAACGGGCATATCCTCGTCGTGGATGGGGGAACAGTGATTACCGATGGCGGCTAGGATTCTGATCACCGGTGCCGACGGCTTCGTCGGCCGTGCGGTCGCCCGAGCCTTGCCGCCCGAGCGCCTTCGCCTCGTCGACCGCCGGCGGCCGGACGTTGCCGGCGCCCAGTGCATCGCCGGCGATCTCACCGACCGGACCGCGCTCCCCGCCCTGCTGGATGGGATCGAGGCTGTCATCCATCTCGCCGCATTGCCCGGCGGCGCGGCGGAAGCGGACCCCGCCGCATCGCGCGCGGTCAATCTCGACGCGGCGCTCAACCTGATCGAGGCCGCATCAGGCCGCGCCCGCTTCGTCTATGCCAGCTCGATCGCGGTGTTCGGCCCGCCTTTGCCTGATCGGGTTGACGACGACACGCCGCCCTGTCCCGCCATGACCTATGGCGCCCACAAGCTGATGGTCGAGACGGCGCTGGCCGACGCGATCCGCCGCGGCGACATCGAGGGGATCGCGTTGCGCCTGCCGGGGATCGTCGCGCGCCCGCCGGCGCCGAGCGGGCTCAAGTCCGCCTTCATGAGCGATCTCTTTTGGGCGATTCGCGACGGCAGGCCCTACGTCGTGCCGGTGAGTTCGGAGGCGACCATATGGCTGATGTCCGCCTCCCGCGCCGCCGCGAACCTTGTCCATGCCCTTGCCGCTCCTTCCGGGCCCGCGCTGACGTTGCCGGCGCTCAGGACCACGATCGGCGATCTTGTCGAGACGGTCGCGAAAGGCCGCTCCGCGGCGATTGCCTACGCGCCCGATCCGGTCCTCGAAGCAAAGTTCGGCCGCCAGCCGCCGCTCGCGACGCCGCGTGCCGACCGGGACGGCTTCCGGCGCGACGACGACCTTTCGACCCTAGTCCAATCCGTATGGAGTCTGACATGAAACTCGCCACCCAGCGCGACGGCACGCCCGACGGGCGCCTCCTTGTCGTCGCCGACGATCTCGGAACGGCCTCGCCAGTCGATGGCATCCCGACGCTCCAGCTCGCGCTCGACCGTTGGCCGGAAGCAGAGCCGGTTCTCCGCGCGGTCGCGAAGAGGCTTGCGGCGGGGACCGCGCGCGATGCGGTCGCCTGGCGGCCGGAGACGATCATGGCGCCGTTGCCGCGCGCCTGGCAGTGGCTAGATGGCTCCGCTTTTCCCTCGCACGGCGAACTCATGCAGAGAGCCTACAATCTCGCTCCGATCGAGAGCGAGGCGCCGCTCATGTACCAGGGTATGTCGCACCGCTTTCTGGCGTGGGACGAGGATGTGGCGCTACCCGCCGAGGCGGACGGGATCGACTTCGAGGCGGAGTTCGGAGTGATCACGGACTTCGTGCCGATGGGGACGCCGGCCGGCGAGGCGCTGGAACGGGTCAGGCTCGTCGTCCAGATCAACGACTGGTCGCTTCGCGCGATCGCTCCGGTGGAAATGAAAACCGGCTTCGGCTGGGTCCAGGCCAAGCCGGCCTGCTCGGTCGCTCCGCTAGCCCTGACCCCCGAGGAGCTGGGCGGGGCCTGGCGTGACGGCCGGATCGACGGGAGGATGCGGGTCTCGCGCGGCGACGCGGAATTCGGGGACGTGCCCTCGCTCGAAATGAGTCACGGATTTCACGAGCTGATCGCGCATGCCGCCCGGACGCGCGACCTGTGTGCGGGCACGATCATTGGCTCGGGAACGGTTTCCTCGTCCCGCTTTCGGGAGACAGGCTCCTGCTGCATTGCTGAACGCCGCGCCATAGAGATGATCGAGACCGGAGCTCCGGTGACTTCCTTTCTGCGCTTTGGCGAACGTGTACGAATCGAAGCGTTGTCCGAACGATTTGAAGCCCGCTTCGGACGAACGGATCAGATCGTGGTCCAAGGATAATCTTTCCGGCCCAGGCCGGTTCGGCTTCGATGTCGAAAATGGTTTTGTCGTCGGCGAGGGATTGAATGAGGCACTCGCGGAACAGGCATACTTGCGAAATTATGATAACCTCAATGTATGCATCATGCCCATCGCTAGACTCTTCAGGATTCATGGGTGCCCCTCTCGATCCTTACGAGCGTGTCGGCCAACCTCTTCGAGGCTTCGACTGACAGATATCTGCGGCTGTGCTAATTCGGATGGACGTTCAGAGAATCTCTCCTTTGATATCACGTTCGGTTATGTCCAACCAGATGATCTCCATCGGCGAATTGGCGCAGGAATCTGGACCCGCTTGGGTCGTGGATCGCGCCGTTCGGGCTTTGCAGCAAAGGCTCGATCGTCTGCGCATGCGCCGGAGCGGCCGGCCGTCAGGCGCCGGACGATCCTCGCTTGCGGCCGACCGAGGCCCGCAGCGCCGAGAGCAGATGCCGGGTTCCCTTCCCATCGGTCAGCGAGGCGTTGCTGCCGTGAATCCGCTTCGTGAGCAACCGGTGCGGCAGCAATGCGATGCGGACGCCCGCGTCATGCGCGCGGGCGAACCAGTCGACGTCTTCGGCGGTTGCAAGGCGGGCATCGAACCCGCCCAGCGCATCGAAGACCTCGCGGCGCGCGACCAGCGTCTCCATGATGAAGCCGGGGACGTCTCGTCCGAGGAGGTCGACGCGGAAGCCCGGCGGCGCGTCGCCGACGAGGACGTGTCTTACCAGGCCGACGGTGAGCATGAGCGACGCGTCGGCGTCCATCGCGGCCAGCTGCACGTCCAGCTTGCCGTCGGCCCAGAGATCGTCGTGCGACAGAAAGGCGATCGCGTCGCCGCGCGCGCTGGCAATGCCGAGATTGTAGGCGTCGGCGATGCCGGTGCCCTGCTGCCGGACAATGCGGGTCAGGGGCTGCGCGGCGGCGATGGCGACGGTGGCATCGGTCGAGCCGCCGTCGACCAGCAAGATTTCGAGCGGACGCCGGTGCGATCCGAAGATGCTTGCAATGGCCTCCGCGAGATAGCGCTCGCCGTTGCGCACGGCCATCACGACGCTGACGGTCAGCGGGCGCACGGTACCAGCGCCCTTTTGCGTCCGAGGGCTTGGCGCGCCAGCCCGAGCGCCAGACGGCGCATGTCGGCCGGCTCGGCGGCTTCGGCGGGGTTTCGGAGGAGCGGTTCGGTCTCCGCCCTGACTTGACCGGTGGACCGGCGCCGGATCACCGCGCCCGCCGCCTCCAATGCCGGGTCGTCCCGGAACCGGCGAAGGATGCGCCGCAGCGCCCCTGGGACGAGGCGGTCGCCGGCCCTCAGGGTCGCGACGAGGTCCCCGGCGGCGCCGGCGTGGCCGTCGGCATCGACCTCGTCCGCGCGCAGGATGCGGGGCTGGAAGGGCAGCATCCCGACCGCCGTCTCGAGGCCGGGCGCGCCATGGTCCACGATGATCGCCTCCAGGCGCGGACATCCCTCGGCGATGACGTCGCGGACGGTGTCGACGAGCAAGGCCGGATCGTCGCCGACACGAACGATCAGGCTGAGGAAGGGAAGGTCCTCGGCCGGCGGGGGTGGAGAAAGAGGGTGGGGGTCGCGCAGCAGGCCGGCGATCGTCGGCGGCACGTCGTCCAGCATGGAGCCGAGCCGAAGCGCGTGGCCCGGCAGCCGCGCCGTGAGGCGCGCGATCCGCTCGACCGTGACCGCCCCGGCGCCGGGCAGCTGCGCGAGGCTGCTTGCGGCGGCCGCCATCGAAAGGAAGGCGGGATCGACCGGCTCGATGCCGCTGTCGGGCCCATCGCCGAAGCGCGGCACGAGGATGGACGTCAGGTCGAGGCTGCCGGTCACACCCTTTCGACCGCGCGGCAGGAACACGACCAGCTTCGCCTCGCCCCGCGTCGCGCCGGTGCCGAGGATACGAGGCCCGAATGCGGCGAAGGGCGACGCGTTGTCGGGATTCAGCTTCGCGGTGCAATAAAGCGCGTAGGCTCTGATCTTCTCGCCGGGGTAGAGCGCGACATAATCGTCTCCGACAAAGCGGAACCCGGCCGCCAGGCAGGCCAAAGCGGTGGTGGACTTGCCGCTTCCCCCCTTGCCGGTGATCAGCACCGCGCCGTCCCCGTTGCCAACGACGGCGCCATGGACGAGAACGCCGCCGCTGCGCTCGACCCACCAGTGGAAGAGCGTCCGAAAGGGAGCGGCCTGCGTCCAATAGGGCAGCCGGTCGGCCGCCTCGACCCAGAATATGCCCGTCCGCGTTGCCGCGTCGAACAGGCTCAGCGAATAATCGCTCGGCTGGAATGCCGCGAGGATCCGGTCGTCGCCGAAACCGGCAATGTCGCCGCGCTCGCTGAAGCAGCCGGGCGAGACGGGCGCGTCGACCATGGCGACGCCGCTGCTGGCGCTGTCCCAGATGTGGCACACGAGATCTGGCGCGCCGTTCCGCTGGGCCCGGAGATGGGCGATGGCGGGCATCAGCCGGGTTTCGAGTTCAGGCCCCGCGAAGATGAGGCGGACATGCAGTCCGGCGAGCTCAAGGTCGCGGACCACTGCGCCGCAGGACCGGATCGCCGCCTCGCTGCGGGCGAATACCTGCTCGAAAAACACGCGCGGGGGGCGCCTCACGCCATGGCTGGTCACGAGGCGATCGCAACGCCGGCCGGCGCCGACCGCGGGACCAGGCGGCCGCCTTCGAGAGCAAGGACGCGATCGACCTTCCGCAGCAGCCGCGCGTCGTGCGTGGCCATCAATATCGTCGGCCGTTCCCGGCGCTCGAACAGCAGATCGATCAATTGGGCGACCGCATCGGCGTCCAGATGGTTGCTCGGCTCATCGAGCACGAGCAGAGAGGGCGATCCGGCGAGCGCGCGGGCGATCGCGATGCGCTGGCGCTCGCCGCCTGACAGGAGCGCGCCGTTCTCGCCCACCGACGCTTCCGGGCCGACCGGCAATGTGGCCAGCAGGGCGTCGATGACGCCGGTCGGGTCTGCCGCGCTTTTCTCATCGCCAGCGGCGAATCCGACATTCTCCGCCAACGTGGCGGTCGCGAAGAGCGGATGCTGGGGCACGATGCCGATCGACCTGCGCCACGCCTCGCGATCGAGCGCCGCAAGGTCGACGCCGTCGATCAGGACGCGTCCCTCGTCGCATTCGATCAGCCCGAGCGCGATGTTGAGAAGGGTTGTCTTCCCCTCGCCATTGGCGGCGACGATCGCGACGGCATCGCCGGGGCGCAGCTCGAAGTTCATATCGGCGAGGATCCTCCTGTCGCCGATCCGGGCGCCGACACCGTCGAAGGTCAAGCGGACCGGCTCGGGACCCGGCCGGCCGTTTCCTTCGGGCTCGAGGCCCCCCGCGTCTTCCAGCCGGCATATCCGCGCGAGGGCGGCATCGCCGCTCAGGACTGCGGGGATCGCGCCCGCGGCGGCGGTGAGTGCGGCTTGAACCTGCGTCGCGGCCACCAGGAACGCGGTCAGCGTGCCGATCGACATCGCCGCGGAGGCGACGGCGATGCCGCCTCCGACGAGGATCGCCGCGAGGAGAATGGTCGTGCCCAATCCGCCCGCCTGTTCGCTGACCGCGACATCGGTGACCAGGGAGCGGTGCGATGCCGCCAACTCGTCGGCGGCCCCGCCATGCGCGGACAATTCACGCTCCCTGACGCCGTGCGTCCTGGTCGCGGGAAGGAGGTGAAGCATGTGCTTCGTGCGACGATGATAGGCGTCGAACCGGTCCAGAAAGCGATGGGTCGTCGCGCGCAGACGCCAGGCGCCCAGTCCGTGGAGCGCGCGCGTCGCGGGCAACAGGACGATCACGACCGCCGCCAGGCGCCAGTCGAAAAGAAGCAGGATCGCGACCGAGGCGAGGAACGGCACCACTGCCGGGATTGCCGCGGTGGCGAGGCGCAGCGCCATCTGGGCGACCATATGCGCGTCATGGACCAGACGCGCGCCCGCAATTGCCGTGTCGAGCCGGTGGAGGTCGCGCCAGCGCAGGCGATGCAGTCGGCCGGCCATGGCGCGCTGCATGGCCGAAATCGCCGCGACGACCTCGGCGCTCGACAGGCGGGTCATCCAGATCGTCACGGCCGATGAGAGGGCCTTGACGGCGATCATCGCCACTCCGACCAGCAGCAGTTCGGAAATGTTGCCTGCGGGAATGGCCACGTCGACGGCGCGAGCCAGGAGCAGCAGCAGCACGATATTGGCGGCCGCGGTTGCCGATCCCGCGGCCAGCGCGAAGATCGCGATCCGCTTGCGGTCCTTGAAGTGGCCGCCGAGCCATCGCCATCGCTCGCGCGCCTCGAACCGGGCGGTCGTCATGCGCGCCGACCGGAGGGGCCGAGACGGCGGCCCAGGAAGTCGACCACCTGCCTGCGCAGGTGACCGATCTGGCCGCTCGAAATCATGCGCCCGGTCATGCCGGCCCGCCAGCCCCAGCGCGCCGCCCAGCCCGGCCGCGCGCGGCTGTCGATCATGCCGATTTCCAGTCGTTCGAAGATGCTCGGCCGCGTGCCGCGCAAGCGATCCAGCACCCCGGCGGGAATCGCGAGGTCCATGTCGCGGAGCAGGAAGTCGAGGCCGATCCGCAGGCGGAGCGCCACTTTCAATTTCGACGCATTGTAGAGGACCCGGTCCCAGTCGAGATCGTGCCCGCGCCGCATGATCATGGCCGCGTCGGCCACCCAGCGGAGGGGCGGCACCGGATTGGCGCGCAGGCCGTGCACGATCACATGCAGGAGCATGTCGCTGTCGCAGGCGCGCAGCGTTGAGACATCGCCGACTTGGAGGGGGATTGCCGCGCTCCATATCCAGCTTTGCGCTCGAACCGAGGCGACGTCGGTGAAAGGCGCGATATGCAGATCGATCTGCTGGCCGCCCTCCCGATGCAGGTGGACGGCATTGCCGATGATCGGCAGAGCCGCCCGTCCTCCGAGCGTCTTGAAACCGAGCGCTTGCAGACCCGCGACGGCCGATTCCGCGGAAGCGGGTGCGACCAGAAGGTCGACGTCCGACATCGGCCGCAATGACGGATCGGGAAAAACGGAATGGGCCAGCGCCAGCCCTTTCGTCACGATCGTGTCGATCCCGCGGTCCGCGAAATCACGCAGTACCTCGATCGCGAAACGATCCCTCAATTTCGCTTCGACCCAGGCCCTCTTTCGGACACCGGCGAGCATCGCCATCACTGGATGGCCGCAGCCAAGCGCCTCCAGATTGGCGTGCACGAGCGGCAGCAGGCGAAAGCTCCCGCTGTCGACGGTTCCGCCGAGGTCGACCCGCTCGTGCCACGAAGCGATGGCCTCGAGAGCCGAGCGATCGGGCGCGAGCGCCGCGCGGAGCAGCAGCTTCTGCTCGTCGGTCGGCCAGAGATGGTAGTCGATCACGCGAACGATCGTCCGCGCTTTCGCTCGATCGAGCGGCGCAGCACGCGGAGCGCATCCGCGGACGCCTCGCCATGATGCAACATCAGATTGTCGCCGTGTACGCGACGGTGAAGCACGACATCCCCGATGGAGAGATGCGCGAAGCCGGCCGCCTGCGCGCGGGCACCGAAATCCACAACCTCAGCGCTCGCGAGGGTCTCGTCGAACGCTCCGACGCGATCGAAGACTCGACGACGAACGACCATCGATCCCGCGAGGCGGCCCTGCATCGGCGGACCGAGGCGGGCCGCTCCGGACGGCGACTCAAGGAGGGCGCGAACGGCGCCAAAGACGATGTCGGCATCAGCCTGGTCCAGCGCGGCGAGCCGCCTCGCCAGGCTGCCCGGCGGCCAGAGATCGTCGGCGTCCAGGAAGGCCACCAGCGCGCCGTCAGTGGCGGCGAGGCCTGCATTTCTGGCCGCGGCGGCTCCCCGATTGGCTTGTCGGACCAGCCGGACCCGGTCCCCGAAACCCGCTATTCGGGCGACGCTCCCGTCGGTGGAGCCGTCGTCGACAATGACGATCTGGTCGGGCGGGCGGGACTGGGAAAGGATAGAAGCGAGCGCGTCGCCGACGAAGCGTTCGGCGTTGAAGCAGGGGACAACGACGCTAAGCCGCATCGGCGGCGCTCGCTGACGGCGCGGTCTCCGGGCGCCGTGGCCAGCCGGTCGGGCCCACGTCGTGGATCGGATCCAGCAGCAGCATGTCGGCCAGGTCCGTATGAATGCCGAGCGTCGGCACGGAGAAGCTCGCTGGCGCCGCGGTCGGCGGGGGTTCGGGCTCGAACGAGTCCTCGGCCGATCTCGCCGAGACGAGTTCGTTCGCGACGAGCTCGCCGAGAAAGGTTCCGACGGCGTCGGTCGCCGTCTCGCCGTCGATCCTCGTGGAGACCGCAAGGGCGACGGCGACCGAGCGCGGCGAGCGTCCCCGGTCGAGTTCGCGCCAGATGAACGTCCCGATCTCCGCAGTGTCGAAATAGCGGCCCGTGCCGTGATGGAGAATGACGGTCTCCCCCTCGATCGTGTCGCTCACCACGAAGGGACGGTTGACCGCGTAAGATATATCGAGATCCACTGGCTCCCCTTCCTTGCTTCCCCGGAACGATCACTATCTCAAATCCGGGGCGCGATGAAACGCTATATCGGCGCATTCCGGGGCGTTGCGCGTGCCCGTCGGCCACGACCGTCGCGCGCACGGCCTTTCGGGGATCGATACCTGCCTCGATCCCTTGATCATCCGCTGTCTCGAAACGGCCGCTTCGGCATCCCCCGGCAGCGAACGTCCGCACCGGGTCGGAGGCTTGCGGTCCGTTTTCCGCTCCTTGCGGGGCTCGGATGGTCGAGCCCGGTCAAGGCCGGTCCCAAGCGCGAATCCTCTACGGTCGGGTGGCCTCGAGCATGGCAAGCCACCCGCGCTCCTGAAGGGCGCGATCGAGGTCTCCCGCGGATGCCTCGAGCTGCGCGCGCGGCGCGGGCGATACGAACCTGCCCATCGGGTCGCAGATGGCCAGCATCGCGAAGTGAGACCTGAGCACGGCAAGGATGCGGTCGTTCAACGCCCCGGCCGCGCGATGGAATCGTCCCGCGCCATGATTGGACTGCAGGCTGACCGGAACCTCCTCGGAGAGCTCCACCCTGAGGCAGGTGTCCCTGTTCCAGCTCAGCGACGACACTTTGAGATAGCCTCTGCGGTTCGGGTCGGAGGCTATCATGACGACGATATCGTCAAGCGCGTTCCGGCCCGGCCACCTGCGGCGTTCGATCGTGCAGTCCTGCGGCTGGACGCACCTCAGCTGCCAGTCGCCATGTTCGATGGGCGCTGGAATCCGGGCCGAGGCAGGCATGGCCAGCCCGGCAAGGATCGTCATGATGATGATGATGATGATGATGAGCCTCGCCATCGCCGCTTCTCCTCGCACCTGCGCCGTTGCAGATCGTCGTGATCCCGCCCGACCCACGATAGGCAGCCATCGTTAAGGTCCGCTTGCCAGCCGGAACGGCCGCGTCGCACACGGCCCGTTAAAGGCCTTCGCGCTCCGGTGTCGGATGTGCAGGATGGTGCCGGCGGCTCAATTGCCTTTGAAGCCATTGTCGTAGAGGCGCTGGATGAAGGCGGCGGTCGGGCGGGCGCGCAGGTCTTCCATCAGCGTGCGCAGCGGGGCGGGCATCGCCTCGAGCGGCGGCATCAGGGCGCCGTAGCCGCGGGGCAGCAGCAAGGGGGCGAAGGCGGCGCAGAGCGCGATGTCGCCGATTGTGAGCCGGTCGCCGGCGAGATACAAGCGGCCGTCGGCGATGCGCTTGTCCGTCGCGTCGAAGGTCGCGCATATGTTCGCCTCCGCCGCGGCCGCCCGCTCGGCCGAGAGCCTGAGCCCCAAGGTGATGACGGCGCGCAGCAGCGGATAGGTCAGCGGGAGCAGCCTGGCCTCCAACCGAGGCACCGGGGCGGCGAAGATCGGCTGCATCAGCGCCCGCTGCGGCAGCAGATGATGATAGGCGAAGATCGCGACATCGGCGCCCATCCCGCCATTATAGGTCTGCCAGTCCGCCGCGACCTGGGCCGCCAAAGGCTGCTCGACCGGGATCAGCCGGCGCGCGGCGGGCAAGGCGGCGTCGAAATGCTCGGCGATCGGATAGGGGCTGGTGAGCGCGAACCCCTTGCCGAGCAGCAAGGGGATACGCCCGTTGCCGCCGCGGAGCAATGTGCGGAGGGCGGCGCAGACGATCAGGTGATCGCGTTCCTCGACCTCGATCCCGTAATAGCGCGTGACCAGTCGCGCGGTCTCGCTGTCCACCATCGGCTGGAAGGTCAGCATGGTCGCCCGGACGCCAGCGCCGTTCACGTGTCGAACTCCAGATGGAAATGCTGGGGGAAGGGCGTGCCGGCCTTGTCGATCTGCCCGCGCGCCCCCTCCGCGCGGCGCAGATTGGGCGCGGCGAGCAAGGGCTTGAGCAGAGCGGGCAGCACCGCGCGGTTGATATGCGCGCCGAAGCAGGCGTGCATGCCATAGCCCCACAGCATGTAGGTTTCCCATGGTCGGTCGATGCGGAAGGCGGTGGCGTTCGGGATCGCCAGCGGATCGAACATCGCGGACAGATTCGACGCCATCACGATGCTATCCTTGGCGATCTTGCGCCGCCGCAGCCGTCCGCCGGCGATCACCGTGTCGCGCATCGCCCGGCGATAGACGACCGGGTTGAGCGGGCGGAAGCGCAGCGCCTCGAACACGTAAGCCGCCAGCATCGCGTCGTCCCCCACCCGCGCGGCGTCGCAGGCCGCGGCGAATTCGCGTGGCCGGCCGAGCAGCTCGTCGAGCGCGAGATTGGCGGTGGCGGAGAGCGTCGGCAGCTCGCCGATCAGCAGGCCGATCAGATTGTTGCGGATGTCGCGGTCGCTCATCCCGGGCA
Source organism: Allosphingosinicella sp. (assembly GCA_035502235.1). GTDB lineage: Bacteria > Pseudomonadota > Alphaproteobacteria > Sphingomonadales > Sphingomonadaceae > Allosphingosinicella. The sequence goes on along the minus strand of DATJUQ010000041.1, from coordinate 146,366 downwards.
GGCCAGCGTCGCCCATGGCGAGGCAGCGGCCGAGCACATCGTCCCTGGGCGGCTCCGCGCGCCGCGCGGCGATATGGCCGTCCATCCAGGTGCGGAAGCTTGCCGCCGCGTCCGTGGCGCGCGCGTCCAGGTCGGGATCGGCCTGGAGATCGATGAACAGATACCAGAAGAGCAGGGTGGTCCATTCGGCCATCGCGGCCTCGGAGGGGCCGGGCGTGCCGAAATAATGGTCGAGCAGCCCCGCCGCGACCGGCTGGGTCAGCGCCTGGGGGACGTCGATCGCGCCGGGCACCATCGCGACGATCCCGGCGGCGGCGCGCTCCACATAGGGGGTGACGATCGCCGACACGTCGTCGCGCCGCATCGCCAGCCGCATATTGGAGGTGTCGCGCGTGTAGCGGGGCGTATCCTGCATCCCCAGGAAGAAATTCTCGCCGCCGGTGATCATCTCCATGCGCGGCGCGTAGACCACGCCGAAATCCGCCTCGCGGCCGAGGATGTCCACCACGTCCGCATGCCGCGTCGCGATCGCGGTGATCCCGTTATTCGGATAGGAGACGATGGTCCGGCGCGCGATCACCAGATTGGGCTGGAACAGCCGCAGCACCGCGAACGCCATGCGCTGTCCCACCGGCCCGCCGATCGCCGCGCCGATCCGGCTGCCGACCGTGCCGCCGCTGCCGAACAGGGCGCCGATCCCGCTGGCGATCAGCCAAAGCAGCGCCCACAGCCCCTGCAGAATCAGCATCAGCCGCCGCCAGATCACGGAGGGCAGGTTGAACAGCCATCGCACGGGGGCGTCTCCTCTTCGCGGCGCTCGAGGGTCGGGATCAGGTCGGGTCGACGATCCCCATTCCGATCATGCGGAGCGCGGTCATGCTGGGCAGGAAGAAATAATCCCCGCCCCGGGGCTCGACGAGCTGCGGGATGCGGTCGCAGATGAAGGGCAGCTTGCCGGCCTCGGGATCGACCGCGATCACCAGCTTGGGCTCGTCTTGCGCGGGATGGTTGCCGATCACCGGGCAGGTGTCGCTGCCCGCGTTGAAATCGAGCCCATATTGCATCCATTGCTGCTGCACGAACTCGAACTGGCGGAAGAGGTTGGTGCAGATCGCCATGAAGATGATGCCATGGTCGCCATCGTCGACGGGCGCATCGGCGTCATATTGGCCGTAAGGCAGGCCGCGGCGCAGGATCCGGCGGCGGTTGATGATCGCCGACCCATCCTTCGACATACCGTTCGCGGCGAAGGTCGGCCCCAAAGTGTCGCGCGGATTGGCGCGGCGCATGTGCGAGGTCACCGGGCATTTCGATCCAACTGGATCGGGCGCATAGCTGAAATTGGTGAATTTCAGCGCGATCTCGGCGAGCTTCGCCTTGTCCTTCGCGGCCCGCGCCTTGTCGAGCTCGGCCCTGAATTGCTGCCAGGCGGCATAATCCGGCGCCGCCATCAGCGGCACGCCGTCTTCCCAGCGCCCGACCATCTTGGCCTTGATCGTTTCCAGCGCCTCGTCGTGCGGCACCTGATGGAGCTTGGCGTAACGCGTGGCCTGCTCGTCGAGATAGGCGAAAAAGGCGCCGACATCCTCATGGAGCTTGCGATAGGCCATGAAGGTGCCGTTGCGGCTGAACGCCATCGGCATCGCCGCGCCGGGAATCTCCTGCGCCTCGTCGGGATAGCCGAGCAGGAACTCGCCGGTCGCCAGCGGTTCCCAGCTGTAACTCTTGTCGTTCGGGTCGAACACCAGCTTGCCGCCGCCTGCGACACGCACCCGCTCCGCCTCGCCCGAAAACTGGCCGGAAAAGACCGGGTCGCCGAAACCGTCCGACAGCCCGAAATGCTCCTTGTTGGTCGGCCAGCAACGGTCGCCGTCCCGCCGCATCACCGCGGACAGGTCCTGCCATTTGGCGTTCTTGGGGCCGACCCCCTCGAGCAGCACCACGCCCTTTTTCGACTTGTTGCACAATGCGACGATCGCGTCGGTCTCGGCATCGAGCTCGGGGCAGGCGGTGCCGTCCGGATTCTGCTGGGCGTAGAGCGTCAGCAGGATATGGACGCGCTTGTCGCCCTTCGAATCGCGCCACACGGCATCGCGCTTGTCGAGAAAAGGATCGTCGCCCAGCAGGGCGGCGCGCGCCTCCATCCCGTCGATGAAATCGTCGGGCATGCCGCGCAGCGTGCGCGTCGGCACGCCCAGCGCGAGCAGCCCCAGGAAGGTGAAGCCGATATTCAGCGTCACCTTGGGCTTCAGCAGCTGCACCCGGCCCGGATAATCGGGCACGCCCTCGGCGCGGGCAATGTCCTTCACCCGCGGGTTGCGCGTGCGGAGCAGGGGTTCCTCGCGATCGGGATCCTTCCAGCGCGCGGCGGTCGTTATCTTGGGCCGGAGCGCCTCGATGAAGGCGCGGCCCCGGCGCGCGTCGCGCACGGTCAGGTAGAAATTGCGCCCCTTGGGAAAACCGTCGCCATAGGTGCGCAGGATCCCGCCCTGGATGTCGGCGAGGTCGAGCAGGGTCGCGGCCGGCGCGGTGTTGGCGGCGTTGGTCATCTCGCATCTCCCGGCAGCTTGCTGCGGATCACGCCGGGGGGCTGGGTCGGCCCGCTCAGGTCAGCGGGTTTGGTGGTGGCCAGGAACTTGCGGAACTCGGCGCCCCATGTGGTCGGGTCGCTGCGCTGCTGCGCCATCGCGAAGCGGGTGAAGGCCTGCTGCAGGTACAGCCCCTTGAGCACGTTGCGCAGGTCCGCGCCGGGAGAGGCCGGATAGGGCTGCCTGCCCTTCCACAGCACCCAGTAATAGTCGATCACCAGGCCCAGGATCAGCAAGGCGAGCCCCGCCCAGGGCATCCAGCTCCAGCCGCTCCACCCGGCGAAGCCCGCCGCCCATTGCCAGCCGGTCCAGCCGAGGATGGCCGCGACCAGCGAACCGAGCAACATCAGCACGCCCACGCCCGGGATCAGCGCCAGCCCGGCCGTCGAAATCGGAGTCAGCTTTGGCGGCACATACCAGTAATCGTGGAACGGCATCGTCGTTTCGATCTGGCAGTCGATCATATAGGTGGCGAAGCCGGCCCCGTCGGTCACCTTGTCGAAGCCGTAGCAATATTGGAAAATCGACTTGAGCTCGGGCGCCATCACGCTCCACAGCTCCTCGAAATAGCGCCGCGGCTCCCCCGCGCCGCTCGGATCGAGCAAGTCGAAATCGATCGTCCAGAAGATGTAGGGGCAGGTGATCTGATCGACCGGCTGGGGCTGGAGCAGATCGGTGTTCGCCACCGCGTTGACGAGCGCGTTGCTGTGATCGCGGCCGTTGAAATAAGGCTGCTCGAGGATGACGAACCGCGTGAAATGCGTTCTGAGGTTGCGCGAGAAGGGGCTGTTGAGTCCGATTTCCTCGGTCGCGTGCGATTGCAGCGCGGTCGGCAGCGTCTCGAGGATCTCGCGCACGACATGGATGGGCGAGCTCTTGATGATGCCTTTTTCGCCCACGAGGCTGCGATGCTCGACAATGCCCTCGTTGCAGACCGGCACCGCGGCGGTGAAGAAATAGGTGCTGACGTCGATATTAGGCATCGGGCGTCTCCCTGGGCTTGTCCGCGGGCGGCGCTGGCGTGGGTTCCGCGAGCTTCGGCGCCGCGTCGGTGAGCGGGGCCGACCCCAATGTGGCGGTGACCGCGGCGCGGATCGCGGCTCTCTCGCCGTCGTCCTTGTTCGCGGTCGAGGCGATGACGACCGCGGCCGCAACCGGCTGCAGGTCGCGCTCGGCCTCGATCGGGCCGGCGCCGCCCTCGCCCCAGCGGCCCAGCTCGGCGTCGGCGCGGTTGCGGTCGGCGGCGGCGGTGTCGCAGCTGGCGACCGGGGCGTAGCCCGGCGAGCCCAGCCCGCCCTGATTGGCGATCAGCAGCCGCTCGAACGCGGCGGCGAGCTGGGCGTCGCTTTGCCCCTGGGCCTTCGCGGCGATCGCGGCGAGATCGTGCGACAGCTTGAGCGCGAGCTTGATGTCGCGCTGACCGCTGCCTGGCGTCGCATTATAGTAATAATTGGTGTCGACCTGGTTGGCGCGGATGTAGTTCTTGAACGGCGTGATCGGGATAGAGTTGGGATATTTGGTACTCGAATACCAGAACAGGTCCAGGCCGCCCGGAATGCCGTCGGCGAAGGCATCGATATACTGGTCCCAGGTGCCGTTGAAATTGCTGCAGAACAGCATGTAATCGTTGGACAGGTTCGCCCGAGGCTGGCCCAGCTGGGGCCATTGGTCCCGGCGGATGATCACCCAGCGGGCGAAGTGGATGAAGCCGAGGCCCAGCAATCCCGACAACGTCGAAGGAAGCGCGCGCGAGATCATGAACAAGAAATTATTGATCCACGTCACGCCTGGGCGCATCGGCGTGACGACGTTCATGCCATAGGCTTTGCCGGCGAGGTTGCTCATCGATCCATCCCCCAGAGGAAGCAACGCACGACATCGATCATCACGCGATTTGCGATGAAATCAGCCCACACGCCGTGGCTTCGATTTACACAGAAGTAGAATTGTATCGGTCGGAGTTGCAAGGGATTTTATCGCAAATGATCTATTCATGACGAATATCGCGAGCCGACAGATGTTTCCCATTGTCGCTCGACAAATTGACCAATACACATGCGACTCAACGGGGTTTGGTCCGGCTTAATTGTTCCCCGGTGCAAGTATCGTTCGGACCTGAGGGGGCCTTATGGACATGCCTGATCCCGTCACGCCGCTTACGCCGGCCGAGCAGGCGTTCGTCGCGACGCTCAACGCCACCTGGACGCGGGAAGAGGTGCTCGCGCGCCTGACGACCGATCTCCAGACGGCGGTCGAGATCGAGCTCGCGACGATCCCGATCTACCTCTACACTTATTATTCGCTCGTCCGGAACAATGAGAGCGGAGAGACGATCAGCGATGCCCAGCTCTTCGCCAACAAGGCGGGCGGCATCGTCATGAGCGTGGCGGTGGAGGAGATGCTCCACATGTCGCTCTCGTCGAACATCCTGTGGTCGATGGGCGTGATGCCCCAGCTCTACGGCAAGGCGCCGGGCGCCTATCCCACCGGCCTGCCTTACCATAATCCGCAGGGGCCGGCGGGCCCGGACGGCAAGACCGCGGTGCAGATCCCGCTCGGCAAGCTCGGCTTCGAGCAGCTTTGGCATTTCCTCCAGATCGAATATCCCGAGCAATGGAACGCGCCGCCGCAGGACAGCGACTGGGATACGATCGGGCAATTCTATTCCTATCTGCGCTGCCTGCTCAGCACGCAGTTTCTCGACGATGCCGACTTTCAGCGCGGCTCGGTCGACCACGCGATCCAGCCCTATAATTACTCGCCGAACAACGTCGACACCGTCTACCCCGCCGCCGGTTTCGATCCCTGGAAGCCCGCGCCGCCGGCAGCGGTCGGCTGGGCCGATCCGGTGCAGGGCGCCGCGGCGGCCGCGGTCTATCCCGATTTCGCCGACAGCCACGTCGGCCGGACCCAGCTGGTCGCGGTCCGATCGATCCAGGACGCCGCCACCGCGATCGACACGATCTGCGACCAGGGCGAGGGCGTGCCGATCCCCGATGTCGGCCCCAGCCCCGACGACGATCCGTCGAAGGACGAGGAATCGCACTATGTGAAGTTCCTGACGCTCCAGGCACAGTTCGCCGATTATGCGGGTACCAGCGAAGTGCGGCCGGCACAGCCGCCGGCGCCCACGGAGGTGATCACGCCCGCGATCACGCAACAGGCGCTCCTCGACGCCGGGGTGCTGGTGAACATGCCCGAAAGCCCGCTGGCGGCGAACTATCCCGAACATTATGCAGACATCGCGAACTTCTGCAGCGCCTGCTTCCAATATATGCTGGTGATGACCGAGACGGTCTATCTGGTTCCCCCCGAGAAGCAGAAGCTGTTCTTCAACGAGGGGCTGCACCGGTCGATGATCTGGGTGCTCGACAAATATATCCGCACCATCCGCCAGCTCCCGATCGAAACCGGCAACTATGCCGGCACGATGATGGGGCCGACCTTCGAGAATGTCTCGCTGGGCGATCGGGCGGTATCGTTCCAGGGGCTGACCGCGTTCGGCAACAAGGCGATCGCCGCGGCCAACGCGCTCATCGCCCAGCTCGACGTCAATGAGGTGGTCGAGCATGTTCAGGAGCTGTTCGCGCCAGGCGGTACCGCCGCCGCGGCGAAGATCGAGAAGCAGGACAGCGATCTGATCGGCGTGCTTCAGAACGTCATCTATTATGTCGGCGTCGCGATCTCGAAGACGGGCACCAACAATGTGCCGATGCACCTGCCGGATGTCGGTCCCTATTGGACCGCCGCCGCCCAGCAACGCTGATTGCCACGCGAGAGGAACGACCCATGGCATCCTGCTCCACCCCGACCCCCTCGCCGGCCCCCGCGCCGGGCGTTCCCGTCCCCGAACCCTATCCCTATGCCGCCGAACCGGCCTTTCCGGGGTCGGGCGTGATCGGTCCCCAACCCGAGGGGCTGCCGCTCCACGCCTGCATGGGGCTGAACGCCTGCGCGGGATCGGATCGCTTCGGCGTGCTGGGCGCGCCGGGACGCGAGCCCAATGCCTGCGCCGGCCAGGGCTATTGCTCGACCGGCACCGACCATACGTGCCACGTCCAGAACGAGTGCAAGGGGCAGGGCGGCTGCGGCCTCTACGGCACCGGCGAGGAGATGATGAATCCCGGCGCCAACGCCTGCCGCTCGCAGGGATCGTGCGCGACGCCGATCAACGCCGAGCGCTTCAGCACCAACGGGCCGAACCAGGGGCAGAGCGTCTGGCTGCGCGCGCGCGCGGTGTTCGAGGCGAATTGGGAGGCGACCCAAGCGGAGTTGCTCGCGGCGCAGGCGCTGCAAAAGGTCCCGGCCGGTCAGCCGCTTCCAGCCACGCTCGGCGCCCCGCCGGCCGCCTTCGCCGCGACCGGGCCGACCTATTTGTGGATTTCGGACGACAATGAGAAGCGCGGCAACATGACCGCCTGCGGGTCGAGCGGGATGAGCGGCGCCGGTGGCTGCAGCTGAGGACGCGCTCGCGGGCCTGCCCCGGCTCGGGCTGGGGCTGGGGCTGCGCAGCGTCCATTTCGACGCGATCCTGTCGGGCGCGCCGCGGGACCTCTGGTTCGAGGCGATCTCCGAGAATTTCATGGACTCGGGCGGGCGCCCGCGCGCGACCCTCCGTGCCGTCGCCGAGCGTTATCCGATCGCGCTGCACGGCGTCTCGCTGTCCATCGGCAGCACCGATCCGCTCGACCGGGCCTATCTCGCCTCGCTCAAGCGGCTGGCCGATGAGGTGCGCCCGGCGTGGGTCAGCGACCATCTGTGCTGGACGGGCGTCAACGGCCATAATTCGCACGATCTGCTGCCCATGCCGCTGACCGGCGAAAGCCTCGCCCATGTCGCGGCGCGGGTGCGCCAGGTGCAGGACATGCTCGAACGGCCGCTGATCCTCGAAAATCCCAGTTGCTACGTCCGCTTCGCCCAATCGACGATGAGCGAGCCCGATTTCCTGCGCGCGCTGGCGGACGAGACCGGCTGCGGGCTGCTGCTCGACGTCAACAATGTCTATGTCAGCTGCTTCAATGCCGGCACCGATCCGGTCGCCTGGCTCAGCGCCTTTCCGTGCGACCGCGTCGTCCAGATGCACCTTGCCGGGCATCGGGATTTCGGCACCCATCTGGTCGACACGCACGACCGCGCGGTGCGGCCCGAAGTGTGGGAGCTGTTCCGCCTCGCCTGGGCGCTAACCGGCGGCGCGTCGACCCTGCTCGAATGGGACGATGACATCCCCGGCTTCGAGGCTTGCGTCGCCGAGCTGCGCAAGGCCGAACATTATATGACGAATGCCGCCGCGCCGCCTGCGCTCGCCGAGCGCGCGACGTGCGGCGACGCCGTTTCCAACCCCGTCGGCTTCCTCGTCCCTCGGGCAATGGAGAGCGTGATCGAGGCTGCGGCGTGACCGCGCTGGCGGCGGCGCAGGGCCGGATGCACGCGGCGCTGATCGATCCTCATGCCGATCCCGCGGCGCAGGCGCTGTTCGCGGAAGATGGGCGGCTCGGCGCGGCGGCAGGATTGGCGATCTATCGGCGGGGCTATGTCCTGCGCATCGCCGCCTGCATGCGCGAGCAGTTTCCGGCGCTGTGCCACGCGCTCGGCCGAGCGCTGTTCGAGGATTTCGTCGCCGACTATATCCGCGACTGCCCGCCCGAGCGGCACACGCTCTACGATCTCGGCCGCCGCTTCCCGGACTGGCTGGAAGAGCACAGGCCCGATGCCGACGCGCGCGAGGCCTGGGTCGATTTCATGATCGACCTGGCCCGCTTCGAATATGCCACCTTCGCGATGTTCGACGCCGAGGGCAATGAGGGCCGGCCCTTCGCGAGCGCCGACACGCCCGACAGCGCCTTGCGCCTGCAGCCGGCCTTCGCGCTCGGTGCCTACGGCTTTCCGGTCGCCGGCTATTACCATGCCGTGCGCCGCGGCGAGACGCCTTCGCTGCCCCCGCCCGCGCCATGCCATGTCGCCCTGGTTCGAACCGACTATGTCACGCGGACCCTGCCGCTGAGCGAGCCGCAACATGCCTTCCTTGCCGCGCTGTTGGCCGGACGCGACGTCGAGGCCGCGCTGGCCCTCGTCTCGGCCCGCCACGGGTTGGACCCTGAGCTGGCGTGTGGCATGTGGCGCGGCACGACGGGCTGCCGCCAGCGCTGGATCGAATGGGGCCTGTTCGTCGACGCCGATGCGTAAGCGATCCGGGCCGTTCAGGCCGCGCCCCGTAAGGTGCAACATGACGGCGGCGAAGCTCGGGTCTTGCGAGATCGTCATCGGTATCGATGGCCCTCTCGGCTGGGCGCGTGCCGGCGGTTTCGAGCCCGCGACCGGCGTCCGACGCGCAACCGGAAATCCCTGTGCGTCAGAAATCGCGAACAGACGCACGATGCGCCGACGAACCGTCTGGCATAAGTGCCGTAGGAATACGGTAATACTTCCTCGCGACTATCCGCATCGCGAAGAGCGGCGATCGAACCAAGTCAAGTCAAGAAGGTAAATTTCTTCGAAACGACTTTTTATTGATGTAAATTGTCTTGAACCATGAGAAGAATTGCCTGCTCAATGTCGGGGGGCGTGCATGCGTGGCGTGACCTGGTCTTTGTCGAGTTGCCAAATCCGGCTGTGCCGGACCTCGTCGGCTCCCATAACGCCAAGATCGGCCTCGCGCCGGCGAGGCGAGCAGTCGGCGGCCCAGGAGGAATGTCGAAGCCGCTGGCGGACGTGGCACGCGATCGCGGCGCTCATCTGGCTGAGCTTGGTTTCGCCGCCGGCCTCGGCCAACGATATGCATGCCGCCGAGTTCACGCCGGTCCCGCGTGCGCGGGATGTTGCGCTTGATCTGCCGCCGACCGTCAATCCTCGCTATCGAGCCAGATCCGCCGCGATCTTCGATTTCGTGCGGGATCGGCTGATCGCGACAGGCGCCGACAACCGAACCATTGCCGCGGTCCTGTCCTCCGTAACGCGGAACGGGATCGCCGACTTCCCAGAGATCAGCGGGGCGATGCAGCCCGGTGAGCGAACGCCGGATCTTCTAAGTCAGCTGCGCTGGCGCGGCGCCTTCAGAGAGATTGCGGAGGCGACAGTCGCCCGCTTCCCCGATGCGCGATCCGAGGACCTAAGTGACGTCATCCAGGTTGACCGTGCAAGTCCCGACAACCGGTTTTTCGGCAGAATCGTGTCGAGGCTTCAGCGCTTCTTCGAGATGATGCCGCAAGGATCGCTCGCGCTGGGGCGGGGTCGGGTCCGCCTGGCCTCCTTGCCCTTTCGATGGTCCGCGCCCGTGCGGATCGCGCCGACCGGCTCTCCCGTCCTGGATCGGGAGATCTCGCTGGCGGTGGCCGAAATTCGGCGGTTGGCGCCCGAAGCCCCATTGGATGAATTGAGCTTCCCGGCGCCGCCGGGCACTCAGAACCTGTTCTTCGCGCGCACCGGACCCCGTGAAAGGTTCATGGTCCAATCCCTTCTGCACGAATGCTTGAGATTCGGATGCTCCAGCATTTCCGACGCCATGACGCGGCGTATTCGGGATGAGCGTCGTTCAGAGCAATCGCTTCGGCAATTCCTCGCAAGGGCCTATCTCACAAGGCCGCATAAGCGCGACTGGAGCGGGGCGATCGCCCTGCTGGAAGTCGGCGCCGGCGGGTCGATCGCCGCGGCCGCTTGTGACTCCGATCCGGGCTGGGGCGAAGGACAAAGGCGCACCTTCATTCGCTCGTGTCTGGTTCAGGCGCTTGGCGTGTTCCCGGCGTCGCAGATCGATCAGCAAGGGTACAGTCCGGAGTTTGAGGAGCGCATCCTTGCACTCGGAATCGACATTTTGACACCAGCAGGTCGCTAGAGCATTACGAGGGGGGTGTTATGCCAAGCTTTGGATCAGTTACCTTTCTCTTCGACCCTGCTTTCCTTATTCCCAGTGTTTTGCCGAACGATATCTCCAGACCGAATATAATTGATGGGTTCGACTATACAGCCGTGCGTGAATTGGAAGCTGCGCTAACCAGACTGTTTAACGACCCAAACACGGCTCCTTTTTTGAGTCAGCTGTCTGGCACAATAATTATAACCAAAACGCTAGCAGACTTATCGGCGCCACCTGGATCCCCTCCGGCAACGATTACAAGTTCTAACAATGCAACGTGGTTAACACCCACAAGCGTGACTAACTTTGGGCAGACGTCGCATATACAAGGCACGAATCTCATCAATACAACTCCACAATTAAGTTTACAAAATGTTACAAATCCTGACGGGTCGGTTACGACTAATTTAGTCGTGCAGCCGGGAACAAATACGACGGTGGGTACCGCTGGTTTCACAGGGGTAGTCGATCTCAATTTCACTGGCGGCTTTAGCCAAAGCGGGCCAGGTTTTCCGATAGCTACTGCGGCCGGAACGATAACTACCATAACACAGTTGCGTGTGCTATTTCATGAATTAGCGCATAGTATTACAAGTGATGTTAACTTTACCAGCTGGTTGGCGAGCCGGAACCCCGCAGACCCGAACAATCACTACAATTTTACTGGAGAGGCGCTGGCGGCGGATGCCGAGAATCTCGCATATATCCGCATGGCTGGAATCACAGATAACAGCGTTCGTGTCGGTCACAACGATGACCCGAAGCCTGCTTCGAACAGCTCCATCGAAGCCTTCGTTGGCTTCGGTCCGATCACCTACGCCAGCAATGGCCGGATCCAAGCTTCAAATGCAGACGGCCAGATGGCCAAGGTCTATCAACGCGCTACTTACACGAAACCACTCGATGGCGTTAATCAAACCTTCGTTAATCATATAAGTTTTGAAGCTTCTGGTCCGATACTGACAGGAACCGGTACGGTTTCGCCGCTGCTCGATAAGCTCTTTGACGGGATCGCGTCTTCGACGGTAACGGCTACAAATATTGAAACGAAGATCATCCCCGACACTGTTACTGCAATAAACGCCTTTCGGGCGACTGCTCAAAGCACGATAGCCGCAAATGCGGCCGCGGTACCGAAACTGACTCCGCTTCTCGGGTTCAACTATACGGATTTGACCAAGGCTGCCGGTCTGACGGACGAGTTAAGTGCGACCGAGGAGCCGATCACCGGCCCCTATCTGAGAGTCAGCGCAGGAAATTATAATCCCGCGGAACAGCTCTATCTGGAAGCGACAACAGCAAGCCCCACACTTCTGATTGGCGCCTCGGGCGCGCACGCGCTTAATGTCGATTATAGGGCCCGCGTAGACTATCTCGTCGGCTCGACCGGTAACGACATGCTCATCGCCGGTACCGGCGTGCTCGCCGGAAGGACCAACACCCTGGTGGGTGGCGATGGCCACGATCTCCTGGTCGGAAACGTGGCGGCGGACACCCTTCGGGGCGGCAATGGGAATGACATCTTCATTCAATCCCGTGGCGCAGACCTCATATTCGGTGACGCGGACAGCGACGTCTTCATTCTTGGTCATGGTTTTGGCGCGCAAACGATCGACACCACAGCTACGGGCGGGGTAGTCTCTCTAACTCTGGACGGACTGACCCAGCAGATATCCGGCGTCGAGGTGTTCGTTGGCAACAATGCCCTGACGCGCTTCATCGGCAATGGCACAAACGTCTTCATCGAAGGAACGGCGGGCGCGGAGTTCACCCTCAAATCGGGCGACACTGCCATCGGCAACACGGCGTCAAGCGTAGGGAACATCTTTCGATATCAGTCTGCCGATCTCGCGCATGTGTCTTTCTTCAATCAAAAGTCAAATGATGTGCATCACGTGACAGGGAATGCGTCGGCCAATCTGTTCCTCGCGGCGGGAGCGGAAACGCACATGTACGGCGGCGGCGGCGATGACTGCTTCAATGTCGGCGCGAACAGCTGGGTGGAAGACGCCTCCGTCGATGACCGTGACATCGTTACTTATACGGGCATCCAGCTCCATGGCGGCGTGCAGCAACGGTGGATGGAAGGCGGCACCGCCTATTGGGCGCCGTTCACCTCGCTGATGGCCGCCTTTCCGGTCGTCGGTTCGGAACTGCTCGTGACGGCCGCCATCTTCACCGACCAGGTGACGATGAAGTTCGCCAAGTACAAGCTTTACCAGGACGGCACTTTGATGATCAATTTCGGCTGGGGTCTGGGCGGGGCCGCAGCGATCAAGAACTATCATGTCGATTTCGATTCCGGCCTTGGCGTCGGCAGGATCGCCGTCTTTTCCGTCGGCCATGACGGCACCGCGCCAAGCCTTTCGGCGATCCAGACGTTCGTGAATCTCGCGCTCAAGGCCGGCTTCGGCGTCGGCCTCAACGGCTTCGATCCGCTGGTGCTCGATCTCGACGGCGACGGCCTCGAACTGACCACCGAGCAGAACAGCCGGGTCTATTTCGAGTTCGACAATGACGGCTTCGCCGAGCGCACCGGGTGGGTGCGCGAGGATGACGGCCTGCTGGCGCTCGACGCCAATGCCAATGGCAAGATCGACAATGTCACCGAGCTGTTCGGCAATCAGACGACGTCGGGCTTCACCATGCTCGCCGCGCACGACCTCAACATGGACGGCGTCATCGATGCATCCGACGCGGTCTATGCGAATTTGCGCGTGTGGCGCGACCTCGACCAAGACGGAGTGACCGACAGCGGCGAATTGTTCACGCTCGCCGGGCTCGGCATCAGCGCTATCTCCCTTTCCAGCAGCGCGCCGGGCGAGCCGACCGCGATCGGCGGCAATGCGATCGCGCGGACCGGCAGCTTCAGCTGGGCGGGCGGCGGCACGGGCACGGTCGCCGACGTGGCTTTCACGATCAACCATACCGCCTCGCAATGGCAGGGCGACGACACCGTCTCCGGCACCGCTGCGCTGTTGCCGGAGCTGAAGGGCTTCGGAACACTCACCGGCCTGCGCATCGCCATGACCGACGATGCCGTGCTCGAAGGCCTGGTCGACGATTTCGTCGTCAACCCAACGACCGATCTCGCGGTGCTGAAGGCCGATGCGGAGGCGATCCTCTACCGCTGGGCCGGCGTCGATGGCGTTGTCGCCGACGCGCTCGGCGGCAACGGCTTCGACACGCGCAAGCTCGCCTTCCTCGAGGCCTATAGCGGCTACGCGCTGATGGAGCGCGACGGCGGCGGCGATCCGCTGCTCACCAATATCGCCGAGATGGAGGCGCTCTGGGCGGACCAGGTCACCCGGCTCACCCTCCGGCTCGTTGTCCAGGGGCCGATGGCGGAAGAGTTCGACGGGCTTACCTACCGGCTCGACCTCGATCTCGTCGTCGCCGACACCGCGACCGCGCTCGGCGATCTTTATGCCCGGCTGCTCGACGATCTGCCTTCGGATCCCGTTGACGCGCTGGCGCAGTGGCAGGCCTGGGCGCCGTTGCTCGGCGCGATGGCCGACGGCATGGTCCGCTTCGACAACAATCTGGTGCGATCCGATTATATCGCGGCGCAGCTGCTCGCGGCCATGGACGGCATTTCCCAACCGCTCGACTTCGAGACCCTGGCCGACGCGCTGGGAGTTCCGAATCTGAGGATCGGAACCGGCGGCAATGACAGCCTCGCGCGCGGCGTAGCCGAAGATACCGTCGTCTATCTCGGCAATGGTGGTACGGATACGATCGAGGGCGGCAGCGGGCAGGACGTCTACATTTTCGGCGAGACGATCGGCCATGTCACGATCGACGATGAGGAAGGCAAGCCGGCCGGCGACCGCATCCGCTTCGCGTTCCTGAGCGCCCTCGACGTCGGCATAGCCAGAGACGGCGACGACCTGCTGATCACCGTGATTGCGACGAGCGAAACGGTGCGCGTGATCGGCCAGTTCGCCGCCGTGGTGCCGCTCGGCTCCGACCTGCTGATCAGCACGAACAAGGGTGTCGAGGAGATCCAGTTCGCCGATGGCGACGTTTACGAGATTCCCGAGATCATGATCGCGGTCGGCGCCGGCACGTCCGGCAATGACCAGATGACCGGCTCGATGCATTCCGACGTGCTCCAGGGCGGGCTCGGCGACGACCTGCTCGAGGGTGGTGACGACGCGGATCTTTATGTGATCAACGCCGGCGAGGGCGACGATATCATCCGCGATGTCCAGTCGACGCCGCTGCTGCGCGCCGCCGACATGCTCATCTTCGGGGACGGCCTCGCCCCGTCCGATGTCGCGTTTTCCCGCCAGGGCGACGGCGGCGACGACTTGCTGATCACGCTCGGCGCGGAAGGGCAGAGCGTCCTGATCGAGGGCCAGTTCGCCTATACGGTGCTCGGCTATAATTATTTCCTCGCGACCAACAGCCGGATCGAGAGCTTCGCCTTCCGCAACTATGGCGATGGCTGGGGACTACGCGATCTCCAGCATCTCCTGATCGCCCAGGCCACCACGGCGGGCAACGATACCGCCCGCGGCTTCGGCGACGACGACACGTTCGGCGCCAGCATCGGCGCCGACCTGATGATCGGCATGGATGGCCAGGACGTCTACCAATGGACGCTGGGCGCCGGCAACGACGTGATCGACGAGCAGGCCCGCTATATCGACATCCATGTCGGCCTCGGCGGGCTCAGCCTGACCCTGAAGGCGGATACGGTCCTGTTCGGCGAGGGGGTCGCGTTCGAGGATCTCGTCTTCTCGCGTCCGACCGCGGCGCCCGATCTCGTCATCACCATCGCCGCGACCGGCGAGACGCTGACCGTCAGGAACCAGTTCGATGGCTTCCAGACCGGCATCCTCGGCCCGCAATGGTTCGACCGGATCGAATGGTTCGAGTTCGCCAACGGGAACCGCCTGTCCTGGAAGGATGTGCTCGGCATCGTCACCACCGGGGACGAATGGGGCACCTCCCTCTTCGGCGACCTCTATCACGACCTGATGGATGGCGGGGCGGGCGACGACGTCATGTCCGGCCGCGGCTATGGCGACACCTATCTCTACGAGCTGGGCGACGGCAACGATCAGCTCTGGGACGACAATTACAGCCTGCTCGGCGACGGCTTCCTCACGCTGGATCCGACGCCGGACATCCTGCAGCTCGGCGAAGGGATCGCCGAGGGCGACATCAGCTTCGAGCGGGACGGGCCGAGCATCATCCTGGTGATCGGTCCGACCGACGAGCGCATCACGCTGTTCGAGCAGGACGATTATTTCCACACCGGCGTGTTCGGGGCCGTCGCGATCAACCGCATCGAGGAAATCCGCTTCCATGGCGGCGCCGTCTGGGACTGGCAGGAGCTGAACGAGCGGGTCCTCGCCGCCGAGACCACAGCCGGCGACGACGAGACCCGCGGTTTCATGCTGGCCGACCGGATCGAGGCCAGCGCCGGCAACGACATCCTGAGCGGCGGCGACAGCGGCGACACCTATGCCTTCGGCATCGGCTCGGGTGACGACATCATCCGCGAAAGCGTGTCGAACGTCCTCTACGGCGATTTCGACACGGTCGAGTTCGGCGCCGGCGTGCTGCCGGCCGGGGTCGCCGTCTCGCGCGACGGCGACGACCTGATCCTGACGCTCGCCGGCGGCGATACGCTGACCATCGAGGACCAGTTCCGCTGGGACGCCTGGTTCACCTGGCACGACGTGGAGCTGTTTCACTTCGCCAACGGCACCGAATGGACCAAGGCGGATGTCCAGGTGATGCTGCTCGCGGCGACTGCGGGCAACGACCATCTGCTCGGCTTCGCCAGCGACGATGTCCTGGACGGCCTCGCGGGCAATGACCTGCTCGAGGGCGGCGACGGCTCGGACACCTATCATTTCGGCATCGGCTCGGGTCACGACGTGATCGAGGAATGGGTCACGAACAGCAATGTCGGCGATTTCGACCGGCTCGTTTTCGGTCCCGGCGTCGCCGTCGGGGATGTCACGTTCAGCCGCGACCAGAATGACCTCGTCGTCACCTTGGCCGGCGGCGACACCGTGCGCATCCAGGACCAGTTCAATTTCTACAGCTGGCTCGCCTGGAACGACATTGAGAGCTTCGAATTCGCCGGCGGGACGGTGCTGACCAACATCCAGGTCGCGGCCGCGATGCTTGGCGGCACGGCGGGCAACGATCATCTGGTTGGGACCTTCCGGAGCGACGTGCTCGATGGCGGCGCCGGCAACGACCTGCTCGAAGGCGGCGACAGCGCCGATATCTACGTCTTCGGTCTCGGCTACGGCCAGGACGAGATCAGGGAGTCGGTCAGCGAGGCGATCCTGTCCGAGGAGGACCAGCTGCGCTTCGGCCCGGGCATCGCCTTGGAGGATCTGGGCTTCGCGCGCGACGGCGACGATCTGGTCATCACCATCATCGGCACGAGCGACGTGCTCACCATCACCGACCAGTTCCATTACTACGCCCAATATACCTGGCGGGACATC
Organism: Allosphingosinicella sp.; assembly: GCA_035502235.1. Classification (GTDB taxonomy): domain Bacteria; phylum Pseudomonadota; class Alphaproteobacteria; order Sphingomonadales; family Sphingomonadaceae; genus Allosphingosinicella. The sequence goes on along the minus strand of DATJUQ010000041.1, from coordinate 129,450 downwards.
GACCAGTTTCGCTTCGACGACGGCACGACCATCGCGGCCGCCGATGTGCAGCAGATCATCCTGATGCCGACCGCCGGCGACGATCACATGCGCGGCTTCGTGACTCCGGACATCCTGGACGGCGGTCTCGGCAACGACCTGCTGGAGGGCGGCGACAATGGCGACACCTATCATTTCGGGATCGGCTATGGCGAGGACGAGATCCGTGAGTGGGTGACCGAGGCGGGCCTCTCGGAGAACGACACCATCCAGTTCGGCGTCGGCCTCGAGTGGGAGGACCTCTTCTTCTCCCGGGACGGCGACGACCTGATCATCGGGATCGTCGGCGACACCGCCCACCTCAAGGTCACCGGCCAGTTCACGACGATCAGCGACAACAGCACGACCACCTGGTGGGACGTCGAGAATTTCCGCTTCGCCGACGGGACGGTCAAGACCAGCGCGGACGTGATGGCGGCCCTGCTTCAGGGCACGATCGGCGACGACCATCTGGTCGGCTTCTACTCGAACGACACGTTCGACGGCGGCATCGGCAATGACCTGCTCGAAGGCGGCCGTGGCAGTGACCTCTACATCCACCGTTATTATGGCGGGCACGACACGATCTCGGATCATGTCGTCTTCTGGTCGGCCCCGAACGATAGATTGCTGTTCGGCGAAGGCATCGCCGTCGGCGACGTCGTCGTCCGGCGGTCCGCGCTCGACGCCGACGACATGGTGCTCGACGTCCATGGCGGGCTGAGCTCGGTGACGATCAAGAATCAGGTCACGGGCGGCGCCGAATGGCAGATCGACGTCGTGGAGTTCGACGACGGCACGACCTGGACGGCCGCCCAGCTCGCCTCGATGATGCTGGCCGGCACCGCGACCGCCGGCGACGACGCGATCGACGGCACCAGCCTCGCCGACGAGCTCTATGGCGGCGCCGGCAACGACATCCTCCAGGGCTTCAACGGGGACGACCGGATCACGGGTGGGCTCGGCGACGATGTGCTGGCTGGGGAGGACGGCAACGACACCTATGTCTTCGGCCTGGGCGACGGCGAGGACGAGATCCAGGAGGACGTCTGGGATTCGCTCTTCGCGGAGAATGACACGTTGCTCTTCTCCGCCGGGGTTGCCTGGGGCGATCTCCTCTTCTCGCGCGATGGCAGCGATCTCACCATCGCCATCGAGGGCACCGACGACCGGGTCACCATCATCGACCAGTTCGCGACGATCACCGACAACAGCAACACGACCTGGTGGGATGTCGAGAATTTCGTGTTCGCCGACGGCACCAGCAAGACCGCAGCCGACATCATGGCCGCGCTGGTCCAGGGCACGACGGGCAACGACCATCTGGTCGGCTTCTACGCCGACGACGTCTTCGAGGGCGGGCTCGGCGACGACCTGATGGAAGGGGGCCGCGGAACCGACCTCTACATCCACAATGCGGGCGACGGTCACGACACGATCGCCGACTATGCGCAGAATTGGGCGAGCACCGCCGATCGGCTTCTCCTCGGTCCCGGCATCACCACGGCCGACGTGGTCGTCCGGCGCTCCGCCTCGGACGCCGACGACATGGTGCTGGAGATTGACGGGGGCACGAGCTCGGTCGCGCTCAAGAACCAGCTCACCGGCGGCGATTCCTGGACGATCGACATGGTCGAGTTCGACGACGGCACGATCTGGAGCAAGGAAGATCTCGCCAACCAGATGATCGCCGGCGCGGCCACGCCCGGCAATGACGTGCTGGAAGGCACGGCCGGCAATGACGAGATCATGGGCGGCGGCGGTGACGACATCCTGCGCGGCAATGGCGGCAACGACAAGCTGGATGGCGGCGCGGACGACGACCGGCTCGAGGACAATGGCGGCGACGATATCTTCATCTACACTCTCGGCGGCGGGCACGACGTCATCAGCCAGACGGGCTGGTATGGCGCGACCGACATCGTGAAGTTCGGCGCCGGCCTGCTGGTGACGGATCTGGTGGTGGCTCGGTCGGTGACCGACGCGCAGGACATGGTGCTGAGCTTCACCGGCATCGCCGGCTCGGTCACCATCGACGGTCAGTTCCTGAACAGCACGAACTCGATCAACAGCTTCCAGTTCGCGGACGGCTCGACCCGGACCGAGGCCGACCTCGTCAACCTCTATTTGGCGAGCGTCGCCACCGCCGGGAACGACGTCGTTCGCGGCTCCTATCTCAACGAGACGGTCCGCGGCCTGGCGGGCAACGACACCGTCGACGGCGGCGAGGGCAATGACCGGATCGAGGGCGGCGACGGCAACGACCGGCTCGAAGATGCCTGGGGCGACGACGTCTTCGTCTATGCGCTCGGCGGCGGCGACGACGTGATCAGCCAGGCCGGATGGTGGGGCGCGTTCGACATCATCGAATTCGGCGCGGGCCTCAGCGCGACGGACCTGGTGGTCGCCCGCTCGACGCTCGACAATACCGATATGGTGCTGAGCTTCACCGGCATCTCGGGATCGATCACGATCGACACTCAGTTCGTGAACGGCGATCGCGGCATCGACGAGGTACGCTTCACCGGCGGACCGACGCTGACGATGGTGGATCTCAACACCCGCTTTCTCGCGGCGGTTTCGACTTCGGGCGCCGACACGATCGACGGTTGCTACCTCGCGGAGACCATCAACGGGCTCGGCGGCAATGACCTGATCCGCTCCGGGGAGGGCAATGATCGGGTGGACGGCGGTGCGGGCGACGACCGGATCGAGGACAGCTGGGGCAATGACGTCTTCGTCTATGCCCTGAACAGCGGTGACGACGAGATCAGCCAGAATGGCTGGTATGAGGCGTGGGACATACTCGAGCTCGGTACGGGCATCCTGGCGGCGGACGTCACCTTCCGCGCCAATTCGCTCGACCTCCAGGACGTCATCATCGCCTTCGCCTCGGGCGGCTCGATCCTGCTCGACAAGCAGCTGGATGCGAACAAGGCGATCGACGAGATCAGGTTCGCGGACGGCACGATCTGGAATGCGGCCACGATCCTCGCCCAATATGCGGCCCGGCAGGGCACGAGCGGGGACGACTTCATCGGCGGCACCGCCAATGCGGAGACCCTGAACGGTGGCGACGGCGCCGACACGATCCGCGCGCAGGGCGGCAATGACGTGCTGAATGGCGGCGACGGCAATGACATACTGAGACCCGAAGGCGGCGTCGACACCGTCTATGGCGGCGCCGGCTCGGATACGGTGGATGTCACCGATCACGGCGCCAACATGACGATCGATCTCGATCTCGCCAGCAGCCAGGCCAATCTGGGCTCGGGGGGCACGGAGAGCTGGTATGATGTCGAGAATGTGCTGGCCGGTTCGGGGCACGATACGGTCCGCGGCACGGCCGCGGCCAATCTCCTGTCCGGCCTCAATGGCGGGGACGGCCTCTACGGCCGCGGCGGCAACGACATCCTGATCGGCGGCGCCAGCGATGACACGCTGGATGGCGGCGACGGCGACGATGTCTTCCTGGTCGGCGCGAATGACGGCTACGATTATATCAGCGGCGGCGACGGCTATGACACCATCCAGGCGACGGCCGCCGGCGTCGCGATCCTCTATCGCGCGCCGACCGGGATCGAGGAGTTCAGCGCCGGCGGCTTCGCCGACGTCGTCCTGTGGGGCGGCAATGGCGGCGACACGATGAACTTCGCCGCGGTCACGCTGACCGGCATCGTGCGGATCGAGGGCTGGGGCGGCCATGACACGATCACCGGCTCGACCGGCAACGACGTCATTCGCGGTGGCACTGGCAACGACACCCTGAACGGCGGCGATGGCGACGACGTCTTCGAATATAGCAGTGGCGACGGAACGGACACGATCAACGGCGGCGCGGGCAGCGACACGATCCGCGCATTGAGCGCGAACGCCGTCTTCTCGCCCGCTTACTCGACCTCGGTCGAGACCTATGACGGCAACGGCTTCGCCAACGTCGTGCTCGACCTGACCAATTCCGCGGACACCTATGATTTCTCGACCGTGACCCTGATCGGGATCGCCCGGATCAGCGCCTGGGGCGGGCATGACAATCTCACCGGCACCGCCGGGGCCGACACCCTGGTGGGCGGCACCGGCGACGACACGCTGAACGGCGGCGCCGGCGACGACGTCTTCCTCTACGGCACCTCGGGCGACGGCTACGACCATGTGACGGGCGGCGACGGCACCGATACCCTGCTGGCGACCGGCAACAATGTCTGGATCGGGCTGCGTTCCCTGACCTCGGTGGAGGCGATCGGCGCCGGCGGCTATACCGGGGTGACGGTCTGGGGCTCGACCTCCGCCGACACGCTGGATTTTTCGGGCGTGACGCTGACGGGGATCGTCAAGATCGACGGCTATGACGGCAATGACATCCTCACCGGCTCGGCGGATTTCGACACGCTCGTCGGCGGGTCCGGCACGGACAGGCTGGCGGGTGGCGGCGGCGCCGATATCCTCACCGGCGGGTCGGGCGTCGATACCTTCGTCTTCACCGCCGGCGCCACTGGAACCGGCGCCGCGGCCGACCGGATCACCGACTTCGTCTCCGGAACGGACAAGATCGATCTGTCCGCCATCGACGCGAATGCGGGCACGCCGGCCGACCAGGCCTTCAGCTTCCTCGGGACGGGCGCCTTTTCGGGAACGGCCGGTCAGCTGCGCTATTCGAGCGGCGGCGGCGAGACCCGGCTTCAGGCCGATCTCGACGGCGACATGGTCGCCGACTTCGAGATCGTGCTGACGGGAACGCTGACGCCGATCACCTCGGATTTCGTCCTTTGACCGGGGGCCGCGAGCGCCCCTCGTCCGCTAACGCCGCACCTCCAGGTTGAGCGCCGCAGCGATGTCGGCCCAGGCCACATATTTGAAGTTCTGATTTTCCGTCGGGAGGACGTTGCGGCCGTCCTGGGCGATCATCGCGCCATGCTCGAAGCCGGGGCCGAGATTGCGGCTGGTGACCTCGAGGCCGTCCGTCTCGGAGATGCCGTCAATGCCCCGCGCGCCGTCGGCGACGACGATGAACGAGCCGAGATATTCGTTATCCCCCTCGCGCCGGTAGACGGCATAGCTGTCATTGCCCTGGCTGGAGGCGACGACATAGCCGCGGCCGCCGCCGAGATCGTAGATGCCGACGCCCTCGATATCGTCGCGGATGCGGGTGCTGCTCTCGACGCGGTCGACGCTCCGGCGATCCTCCGGACCGGTCGGCTCGGCGTTGAGCCGCCAGAGCCCGACATCCTCCTCGCCCACCCAGAGCGTGCCGGTCTCGTCGTCGGCGACGCAGCCTTCGGTCTGGCTGGAGAAGCGGATCTCGCGGACCTGGCGGGTACGCACCCGGCCATCGCGCGTCGCGATCAATTCCCACTGCCGGATCAGGCCGTCCGGATCGCCGACGAAGACATAGGTCTTTCCCGTCCGGCGGCTGCGATACATGCACTGGCCGTAGGGATCGGAGAGGTTGGTGGCCTGGACGCCGTCGGCGACGTCGGTCAGCCGCTGCGCCGCCGTATCGAGCGCGTAGATGGCGATGCCGAAATTGGTGCGGTTGCTGGCGGTGACCAGCACGACCTCGCGGCCGCCGAGCCGGAAGCCGGAGCGCAGGTCGACATTGTTCATCTTGCCGTCCCGCACGAACTGCAGCTCGCGCCCGGCCATGTCGTAGACGTGCAGGCCGGCGCGCTTGTTGGTGCCGATGACCAGACTGCGGGCCGGATCGGTCGGGTGGGCCCAGATGGCGGGATCGTCGGCGGCGTCGCCCGAGGAGGGGACGGCGGCGGTCTCCACGCGGGCGCGCACCGCGGGGAAGGGCGGCGGCCCGGGCTGGGCGGTGCCCTGCGCGGTGCCGGCATTGAGGCCGAGCGCGGTGGCGAGGCCGCGGAAATCGACGAGATCGTACCGCCGCGCGCCCTCGTCGGTGACGACCAGCGCGCCGTTCGGAAAGGCGTTGCCCAGCGTCGCGCTGGTCGCGAACAGGCCGCCCGGCGCCTCGACCACGGCGCCGTCCGGGCCGGTCAGGGTCGCGGCGCCGACCAGACGATGGCCGTCGGCCCGGTCGTAGAACAGGATGCGGTTGGTCGGGACGTCGGCGGCGACGAGATAGCGGGCGCCCTCGCCGCCGTCGAACAAGGCGAGGCCGCCGACCTCGCCGACAGTGCCGAGCCGGGTGACGTCGATCACGGCGGGCGCGGCGTCGGCCTCCGGATTGGCGTCGAACCGCCAGATGCCGGTCGCCTCGTGCGCGACATACAGGTCGCCGGTGCGGTCGTCGGCCACGCAGAAGGTGACGGGGGAGGGGAAGCTCAGCCGGCGTACCTGGCGCGCGTCCATCCTTCCGTCCGCGGTCGCGAACAGCATCAGCTGGTCGATCTCGCCGCCGTCGCCGACGACGAAGGCATAGAGCGCGCCGTCGCGGCCGCTGCGGTGGAGGCAGACATTCTCCGCTGCGAAGCCGAGCGGGATCGCACGCGCGCTGATTTCGGCGAGCGCGCCGCCCTCGAGCCGGAAGAGGCGCAGGCGGTTGTCCATATTGTCAGTCGCGGCGACGATCGTGGCGGTGCCGCCGGCGACGGGCACGCCGGCGCGGACGTCGACCCCGGCGACGTCGCCGGCTGGCGTCGCGCCGAGGCGGGCGCCGGCGATGTCGTAGCTTTCCAGCCCGCCAAGCTCGGACGTGCCGATCACCCGCACCCGGTCGGGCTCGGCGGCGATCACCGCCTGGTTCGGCTCGCCCGGCGCCATCGGCTGGGTGCGCACGGTGACGGCGACCGTCTTCGGCGCCGGCGGGGCGGGCTGCGCGGTGGCCAGGGCGGGAAGGAGGAAGCAGGCCGCGATGGCCGGCCAGTGCGTGCGAGACAGTTTCATGACGATCCCCATGCTCTCTTTTGATGACGGATTCATGTGCGGCATGATCAGCAATGGCCGGGTGCTCCGGCCATGGCGACGACCGGCGGATCGAGGCCTTCTGCGCGAACGGCCCGATGCGCGCCAGCACCGTTTTCGAGACCGCGCTGGAGACCTGGAGCGAGCGGGTTCTTGGCCGCGCCGTTCCGGAATTTCTTCCTGACCGCTATGCGGCGGCCGGCAATTCCACCTCGAAGCAGGCGCCCGTGCCGGCGGCGAGGGCGGTGACGGTGCCGCCGCACGAGGCCAGCAGCGAGCGGGCGATGGAAAGGCCCAGCCCCGTCCCGCCTTGCTCCCGCCGGCCGGTATGGAAGGGCTCGAAGATGCGCTCTTGGTCGGCGGGCGGAATGCCGCCGCCATTGTCGGAGACCCGAATCGCGATCCGGTCGCCATGGCGATGCGCGGCCACGCCGACCGCGGTGGCGCCGGCCTGGCGGCTGTTCTCGATCAGGATCTGGAGCACGGTCTCGATGAGCTCGGCCGCCGCGGCGGCGCGCGGTAGATCGGGCGCCGCCTCGACCGTGACCACGAAGCCGTTCCCGCGCATGGCGTCGGCGACCGCGCGGAGCGGCGCCGCCACATTGGTGGCTTCATCTTCCGCCGCGACCGCCATGTCGGCGCGGGCGAGATGGAGCAGGCGTTCGAGCAGCAGCGACAGCCTGGCGGCGTCGGCGGCGGCATTGGCGAGGAAGCGCCGCCGCTCCTCGTCGCTCATCGTGCCCGCATGGTCCTGCAGCAATTCGATGGCGCCGCTGATGCCGGCGATCGGCGTCTTGAACTCATGGCTCACCGCGGCGGCGAAATCGCGCAAATAGCGGGAGCGGCGCTCGATTCGCTCGGCCATGGAGCCGAAATTCTCGTAGAGGGCGCGGATCTCGACGGCGGCCGTGGCGGGGGTGTCGGGGACGGTGACCGCGCCGCGCGCCACCTTCTGCGTCGCCTCGCTGAGCGCCTCGATCGGCCTGGCGATGCCGCGCGAGAGCAGGCCGGCGAGGATGACGAGGGTGCCGAAGATCAGGGCGATGCCGAGCAGGATCCGGCCCCGGTCCTGATAAATGCCCACGAACAGGCCGCGCGGGGAGCGCGAGAGCATGATCGCGCCGATCACCTGGCTGTCCAGCACGACCGGGCGGACATGGTGGACGCGGATGCCGGCGGCGCGGCTCAGGAACTCCGCCCAATAGACCGCCTGATAGCCGCCGCGCTCGCGCAGCACCGTGGCCGTCCGCCCGGCCAGCGCGTCGCGGACTTCGGGCAGGGCGGCATAGCTGAGGCCGACATCGTCGCGGCCGAGCACGACCCGCCCGTGCCGGTCCAGCACGCGGATCGCGGTGAAGGCGGTGCGGGCGGCGTCCGAGGCGATCGGGCGGAGCCGGATCGCCACGGCGGTCGCATGGGGGTCGACCGGTCCTGCGGAGACGGGCGCGGCCTGCTCGCCGAGCACGTCCTGCGTGCTGAGATCGATGGAGGGACGCTCGGCCAGCGGCTGTTCGGGCGGCATCGGAACGCGGCCGTCGGGCGTCCAGAAGCTCTTATAGGCGCTGGCCAGGACCATGGACTGGGCGATCAGCTCCGCCTCGGTCTGACGGACCAGGGTGTTCTCGTAGACGCGCAGGAATACCGCGCCGACGCCGGGAAGGGCGGCGACGAAGACGAAGGTCATCAGCAGGATCGTGCGCAGCCGGAGCGAGGGCCAGTGGCGCTTCAGGAAGGCCTTGATGGGCGCGATCAAGCGGACCCGCCCCGGCATGGTCCGATCCGGTAGCCGACGCCGGCGCGGGTCTCGATCAGGTCGCTGCCGCCCAGGGCCGCGAATTTGTGACGGAGATTGCGGATGTGGCTGTCGATGGTGCGGTCGGTGATCGCGAAGCCCGGGCCGTGCAGCCGGTCGATGATCGCATCGCGGCTGAACACCTTGGAGGGCAGGCTGGCGAGCAGGAGGAGCAGCTGGAACTCGGTCACGGTGAGCGAGAGGGCGCCGCCGTCCCAGGCCGCCTCCCAGCTCTGCGGATCGAGCCGGAGCTTGCCATGGGCGACGGGCCTGGTCGCGCCCGCTTCCTCCAGCGCCCGGCCGCCGCGCTTCAGGATCGCGCTGACCCGGGCGACGACCTCCCGCGGCGAGAAGGGTTTCACGACATAATCGTCGCCGCCCAGCTCGAGGCCGAGCACCCGGTCGATCTCGTCGTCGCGGGAGGAGAGGAAGAGGATCGGCAGATCGTCCGAGGCGCGCAGCCGGCGGCAGACGTCGAGGCCGTTCATCCGCGGCATGTTGATGTCGAGCACGACGAGATCCGGGCGCTGCGCGGCGATGGCGTCGAGCGCGCCCTCGCCGTCGCTCGCCTCCGCCGTCTGCATCCCCGCCTTGCCGAGCGCGAAGGCCAGCACCTGCCGGATGTGCGGATCGTCGTCCACGATCAGGATCCTGTGGCTCATCGCGTACATCTCATTCACCGGACTTCATTCTCTGTCAAAGGGGGGAGGGCGGCATTGTCCTCGGGCACGAGCATATTCTCGTCCACATCGGTTTCCATCGTCATCGCGGGCGGGGCCGGCGGCGGCGTCACGATCTCGCGGCCGTGGCAGTCGCGGTGCAGCACGCGGGCCGCCGGCAGGCGGTGTTCCGCGACGATCGACCGGGCGGCGGCGAGGCGGCTCTCGCCGCGCAGCGTCCAGCCGTGCCAGTCGGCCTGCGTCTCGGACAGCGCGCGCAGCGCCTTCTCGCGAACCCACTGGACGCGGTCGCGCAGCTCGGCCGGGAGGTCCGGCCGCGTCTCCAGCTCGAGCAAGGGCAGCAGCGCGGAGGAGCCGAGGCGGTTGAGATAGCAAAGGTCGAGGGGGACGCCGCGTCCGCCGACCTCGCGGGCGTGGCGTACGTTCCACCCGGCCGCCATCCGGTCGAGATCGACGACGGTGCAGCCGGTGAGGACGAGCAGGGCGGCGAGCATGTTGGCGTTGATCAGCCAGGCGGCGCTCTTCGCGCGCAGCAGACGGTAGCAGATCAGGACGAGGCCGATTGCGACGAGGCCCATCCAGAGCAGGGCGGCGATGCGCAGCCCGGTCAGCGAGTAAGATTCGATATAGTCGAATGTCCGGTAGATGGTGGACGCGACGAGCAGCAGGTTCTGCGCGATCCAGAGCGTGACCAGCAGGCGCACCGGGCCGGAGCGGGCGGTGTCGGAGCCGGGGCGGAGCGTCACCAGCACGAACAGGCCGGCGAGCAGGGCCGTGGCGATCAACGGATAGGCGCCGCGATGGGCATAGCCGGCCAGGGTGAGGTCGCCGGGCAGCGGCGCGCCGCTCCACAGGAAGGCGAGATCGAGCCCGTTCTGCAGCGCGAAGACCAGGTTGAAGGCGATGAGCGAGAGGATGACCGAGGCCGGCGTGACGCCGGGTAGCGCTCCGGCGGCGAAGGACGGTTTCGCTTCGGCGGCGACGAAGACCAGGCGCGGCGGCCGCACGAGGCTCCAGACGGCGAGGAAGATCAGGCCGGCGAAGATCAGCCGGATGATCGTCTCGGGGCCGAGCCTGGCGTCGAAGCGCATCAGGAAATTCTCGATCAGCGGATTGGCCGCGGCGAACAGGGCGACGAAGAGGATCGTCCCGATGATGGGCAGCGCCAGCGCCGTGGCGATCCGGCCCAGGCCGCGCGGCCCGCGGCGGTCGCGGGCGCGATTGAGGAGACCGAGATCGCGCAGCGGCATGAACGGGCTGAGCACGCCGTGCGGAATGAGCCGGAGCGTCCAGCGCCAGCCGTCGCCGAACCGGGCCGCGCGGACGAGCAAGGCGGCCAGGGTCAGCATCGTCCAGTAGAGGAGGAGTGCCAGCGGTCCGGGATCGGCGGCGAGGACGAGGGCGAAAAGGATGGCGGCGGCCAGCGCGGGCCGCGAGGCGCGGTTCCGCCAGAGCGCCGGCCGCACCAGGGCGACGACGAGGATCAGCAGCAGAGCGAAGCCGCCGATCGTCGAGCCGCCGCTCTGGAAAACGAACAGGGCCTGGCCGATCCCGGCGAGCAGCAACGCGCCGATCAATTTGGTGAGAAAGCTCCAGTCCGCTCTTCCGGTCGTGCCAGCCATGTCTGTTCCCTCGGTGGATCGAGGCGACAATGGCAGGACCGGGTTCAGCCCTGGTCCGCGCGCGGTGGGCGGGCGGCCTTGATGCTGTGCAGAAGCCGTGCAGATGCCAGGCGACGCCGGCGGTTCAGTCCGCGGTCAGCGCGCCGAGGGCACGGCCGCGACGGCGGCGGGCGCGTCGACCTGGGCGTCGGCGCGCGCGCCCGTCAGGGTGGCGACCGTGCCCAGCGAGGCGAGGAACAGGAAGGAGAGGATCACCCCGATCCGGCGCGACGGGGATTCCCGATTGCGGAGGGTGCCTCCGTCCAGGTCGTCGAACGGGGAGAGGTGCATGCTCATTGCCCCGGACGCGTGGCGGTTTTGGCGGCGCCGGCCGGGGCCGGAACGGGCCGGCGGCGGAAGGACCAGGGGATCGGCGAGAGCATTGAAGTGACTCCGTTCGTTCGATGCTGGCCGATTATGCGCCGTCGCACCGTATTTCTACGATCATTGTCCCGATTCTTTGGCCGCGTTCCGCCAAAAGCGGCGGCAGGCGGCTGGCAATTGCAAGCGCGTGCGGATATGTGCGGATCGGTGCGGAGCGGGCGAAGGGCGTAAGATGTTGCAGGGCGAGTGGCTGGACGAGCACCGCGCGGAGGAGATCGTGCAGAAGGTGCGCGAGGAGCTCGCCCGGCGGCGAATCTCGCGCCAGGCGTTGGCCGATCTCGCGCGGATCAGCATCTCCACCCTGGAAAAGGCGCTGGCGGGCCGTCGCTCCTTCACGTTGGCCACGGTCATCCGGTTGGAGGAAGCGCTCGGCGTCTCGCTGCGCGGCGCGGTGCCGGCGGCCCAGCCCAACCCGAGCGAATCCGCGCCCGACGCGCTTGGCGGCTATAATCATGGCGCTGTGCGTTGGCTCGAGGGCCGTTACTGGACATTGCGCCCGGTCTTCCGCGGCGACCCCGGCATATTCGCCTATCTGACCACCATTCGCTGGGAGCCCAGCTGCTCCTGTCTGGTCTTCTTCGAAGGCGAGCGGGAAGACGCCCATGCCCAGCACGGCCAGGTCTCGATGCCGCACATGTCGGGCCACATCTATCTGGTCACCAGCGAGGAAGGGCAATACCGGCTGGCGATCCTGGGCCGCCCGAACGTCAAAGGTTCGCTCTACGGGATTCTGACGACCCTGCTCGTCGGCCACGGCTCCCAACTCGTCCCGGCCTCCTGCCCGATCGCCTTGCTGAGGCTCGACGACGGCATGACGCCCACTTATGGGCGCATCGACACAGACCATCCGTCCTTTGCGGCGTGCCGCGCGGAGATTGACACCGTGATCCAGGCCGATTTCGCGCGCTTTCCCGATGGCATTCATGCCCGCTGAGGGGGCGATCCATGTCGGCATCGGCGGCTGGGATTTCGATCCCTGGCGCGGCAGCTTCTTCCCCGAAGGACTCGCCAAGACGAAGCAGCTCCAGCATCTCGGCACGCGGCTCGGCGCGACCGAGGTCAACGCCACCTATTACGGCACGATGCGGCCGGAGACATTCGCCAAATGGCGGGAGAGCGTGCCCGACCATTTCCGTTTCGCGCTGAAGGCGTCGCGCTTCTGCACCAACCGCAAGGACCTGCGAGAGGCGGAGGCGTCGATCGCGAAGTTCATGGGGCAGGGGCTGACCGAACTCGGCGGTAAGCTGGGGCCGATCGTCTGGCAGTTCGCGCCCACCAAGAAGTTCGATGCCGACGAGATGCGCGCCTTCCTGGCGATGCTCCCTGGCGAGCGCGACGGGCTGCAGTTGCGCCACGCGCTGGAGGTGCGGAACGATAGCTTCCGGGATCCGGCCTTCGTCGCGGTCACGCGGGAGGCCGGCGCGGCGATCGTCTACGCGCATCACGAAACCTATCCGGAGCTTGCGGACCTGACCGCCGACTTCGTCTATGCGCGCCTGCAGCAGGCGAAGGAGGCCGAGCCCGCCGGCTACGCACCGGCCGCGCTGGATCGCTGGGCCGAGGTCGCGAAGGGCTGGGCGGCCGGAGAGAGTCCGGCAGGGCTCGCCTACGCGTCCGAGGCGTCGGCGCCCGCGCGCCCGCGCGAGGTCTTCCTGTTCTTCATCAGCGGCGACAAGGTCCGCAATCCCGCCGCCGCCGAGGCGCTGGCGGCGCGGCTCGCATGAGCCGGCTCGAATCCGTCTCGCCGGTCGACGGCATGGTGCTGGGCAGCGTCGCGGTCGCGGATCGCGTCGCGGTCGAGGCCGCGGTCGGACGCGCGCAGGCGGCCTTCCTCGCCTGGCGGCTGGTGCCGCCGCCGAAGCGCGGCGAGCTGGTCCGCCTGTTCGGCGAGGTGCTGCGCCAGGAGAAGGACGAACTCGGCCGCCTGGTCAGTCGGGAATGCGGCAAGATCCTTTCGGAGGGCCTGGGGGAAGTCCAGGAGATGATCGACATCTGCGATTTCGCGGTCGGTCTTTCCCGCCAGCTTTACGGCCTCACCATTGCCACGGAACGGCCGGGGCACCGGATGATGGAGACCTGGCATCCGCTCGGCATCGTCGGCGTGATCTCGGCCTTCAATTTCCCGGTCGCGGTCTGGGCGTGGAATGCCTGCCTGGCCTATGTCTGCGGCGACAGCGTCGTCTGGAAGCCGTCCGAGAAGACGCCACTCGTCGCGGAGAAGGTGGCCGAATTGTTCGCCCGCGCCATGGACCGGTTCGGCGACGCGCCGGAGGGGCTGCTTGAAGTGGTGCAGGGCGGCCGCGACGTGGGCGAGGCGCTGGCCGACGATTCCCGCGTGCCTTTGGTCTCCGCCACCGGCTCGACGCGGATGGGCCGCGAACTCGGTCCGCGCGTCGCCGCGCGCTTCGGCCGGACCCTGCTGGAGCTGGGCGGCAACAATGCGATGATCGTCGCGCCGTCCGCCGATCTCGATCTCGCCGAGCGCGCCATCGCCTTCGCGGCGATGGGGACGGCGGGGCAGCGCTGCACGACGCTGCGGCGCCTGCTCGTTCACGACGATGTTTACGCCCGCCTGCTCCCCCGCCTGAAGACGATCTGGTCGAGCGTGACGATCGGCGATCCGCTCGACAGCGGGACGCTCGTCGGGCCGTTGATCGATGCGGCGGCGGTCGACGGGATGCAGAATGCGCTGGCGGAGGCGAAAGGGCAGGGCGGTGTCGTCCATGGCGGTGCGCCGCGCGAAGGCTGCTACGTCACGCCCGCTTTGGTCGAGATGCCGGGCCAGACGCCGGTGATGATCAAGGAGACCTTCGCGCCGATCCTCTACGTCCTGCGCTATTCGGAGCTCTCGGAGGCGATCGCGCTGCAGAATGCGGTGCCGCAGGGGTTGGCCTCCTCCATCTTCACCACCGATCTCAGGGAAGCGGAGGCCTTCCTGTCCGCCGCCGGCTCGGATTGCGGCATCGCCAACGTCAATATCGGGCCCTCCGGCGCCGAGATCGGCGGGGCGTTCGGCGGAGAGAAGGAGACGGGCGGCGGGCGCGAGAGCGGCTCGGACAGCTGGCGGGCCTATATGCGGCGCGCGACCAACACCATCAACTACAGCCGCGACCTGCCTCTGGCCCAGGGTGTTGATTTCTCAATTTCGTAAGATTTCGCCGCCACCGTCGGGTCAGGCACGATTCCTCTCCGGACCCTCAGCGATTTATTAACCGCTGGGCTGGTAATTCCGCTGCGCTCCGGGGGAGACCTAAGTGAGGTATTCGCGCAAGATCGGTCCGCCGATTGTGTCTGCAGCGGTGGCGACGCTCGTGCTCACGAACTTCGCGACCGTCAGCATCGTCAAGGACAGCACCAATAGCCAGCTCGAGCTGTTCGGCTCGATCTGGCCGATCGCGCTCACCTCCGCCGTGGCCGTCATCCTCGTCATGTCCTTCCTCTACAAGTCGCTGGTCGACCTGGTCGACGAGCTGGAGACGCGCGAGGCCAATGCCCAGCACCAGGCGCTGCACGACCAGCTGACCGGGCTGGCGAACCGCGCCTTGCTGGAGGACCGCCTCAGCCAGGCGCTTACCCGCTATCGCCGTTCGGGCGAGCAGGTCGCCCTGCTGATGCTCGATCTCGACCGGTTCAAGCAGGTCAACGACACGCTCGGCCACAATGCCGGCGACAAATTGGTCCAGGAAGTGGGCGAAAGACTGCGTTCGCTGCTGCGCGAGACCGACACGGTCGCCCGTATCGGCGGCGACGAATTCGCCATCGTCCAGGTCAGCCCGAAGGGCGAGGCGGACGTGCGCCGGCTCTGCGAGCGGATCATCTCCGTCATCCGCAAGCCCTTCATGATCGGCGACCGCGAGGCCCGGGTCGGCGTCTCCATCGGCGCCGTCTTCGCGACCAAGGAGGTCTCGGAGGCGTCGGAGCTGCTGCGCAAGGCGGACATCACCATGTACCGCGCAAAGGCGGCGGGCCGCGACTGTTTCCGCCTGTTCACCGAGGCGATGGACGCCGACGTGCAGCGCCGCGACCAGATCGAATCGACGCTGCGCGCCGAGCTGCGCGAGGGCAGGGGGCTCGACCTCCATTACCAGCCGATCTTCGACGGCCGCGGCAAGGTGACCGCGCTCGAGGGGCTGGTGCGCTGGGATCATCCGACGCTCGGCCAGGTCAATCCGGCCGAGATCATCCCGATCGCCGAGGAATGCGGCGTGATCGACGAGCTCGGCCAGCACAGCTTCCGCGACGCCTGCAAGATGGCGCGGCATTGGCCGGACCTGACCATCGCGGTGAACCTCTCCGCGCTCCAGTTCCGCGCGCCCCGCTTCGCCGCCTCGCTCCGCGCGATCGCCGAAGAGGAAGGCGTGCAGCCGACCCAGCTCGAGCTGGAGATCACCGAGGGCCTGTTCATCGAGCATGGCACGCTTTGCGGCACGACCATCCAGGAGCTGCGCCGCGACGGCTTCCGGATCGTGCTTGACGATTTCGGCACCGGCTATTCGTCGCTTTCCTGCCTGCGCAAATTCCCGGTGGACAAGATCAAGCTCGATCGCTCCTTCATCGATACGGTCGCGCGCGACCAGAGCGTCGCGATCATCCGCGCCGCGGTGACGCTCGGCCATGCGATGGATCTGGAGGTGGTCGCCGAGGGCATCTCCAACCGCGAGGAGGAGCAGATCGCGCTCGAGGCCGGCTGCGACGGCGTGCAGGGCCACCTCTACGCCCCTGCCATGCCGGCGGAGTCGATCGGCGCCTTCCTCGCCGCCCATGACAGCGAAGCCGGCATTCCCAACGCCGCCTGAGCGGCCGCCTTCATCGCCGGGATGACTCTTGGCGCGGGGCTGAATAAGCTCCGCGCATGACCACGCGCAGGTTCGCCTTCCTCCTCGGCCTCTTCTTCGTGCTGGCCGGGATTGCCGGCTTCCTCCCCCTCTTCGCCCATCCGGAGGCCGGCGTGACCCTGCCGGCCAATGGCGTCGCCGCGGCAGAGTATGGCCATGCCATTCTCGGCACCGGCGACGATATGCTGTTCGGCCTGTTTCCGGTGAACGTGGCGCACAATGTCGTCCACATCCTGTTCGGGCTCTGGGGGCTGGCCGCGTCGCGCTCCCGCCGCGCCGCCTTGCTCTATGCGCGCAGCGTCGCGATCATCTATTTCCTACTCGCGGTCGCCGGTCTGCTGCCCGCCCTCCAGACCGGCTTCGGCCTGATTCCGCTCTACGCCAAGGGCGTCTGGCTGCACGGGCTGATCGCGCTCGGCGGCCTCTATTTCGGCTGGGCGAGCCATGACGAGGAGCGGCCCTGACGGCGGTCCGCGCCGCCGTTCACCGTGATTCCCGCAAATCCGTCTAGCGCCGGACGGGGCGCTTGCTTACAAAGGCCGCATGATCAAGCCGCTTCGCAACGCCGCCCTCGTCGTCCTGCTCGCCACGCCGACCATGCCGGGAGCCATCCAGGCCGCCGCCCTCGCCCAGGAGCAGCCGCCCGCGGCACCGCCCGTCGCACCCGCGCCGGCGCCCGTCACCTGGCGGATGGCCGATGCCCGCGACCTGCTCGACTATGTGCGGGGCGTCGGGGTCGAGGGTCTGACCCCGGCCGCTTACGGTCCCGACCGGCTCGCCGCGGCGATCGATTCCGGCGACGCGGCGCGGGTGTCGCCGGTCGCGACCCAGATTTTCCTGCAGCTCGCCACGGATCTCTCCGGCGGCCAGGTGCGCGGCCGCAGCCGCGTCGACTGGTTCATGCCCGATGCCGGGCTCAGCGCCGACGCGAAGCAGCAATTGCTCACCCAGGTAACCACCCGCGGCGGGGTCGAGGAGGCGCTGAACGGGTTGCTGCCGACGCATCCGCAATATGCCGGGCTCAAGCGCGCGCTTGCCAATACCGACGCGGACGATACGGCGCGGCGCGATCTCATCCGCACCAATATGGAGCGCTGGCGCTGGCTGCCGCGCACGCTGGGTGAGCGCCATGTGCTGGTCAACGTGCCCGCCTTCACCGCCGCCCTGATCGACGATGGCCGGGTGACCGCCCGCCACCGCGCCGTGGTTGGCGCGGTGCGCACGCCGACGCCGCAGCTCAGCGCGACGATCACCGCCGTTACGCTCAACCCTTGGTGGAACGTGCCGCAGAGCATCGTCCGCAGCAGCAGCTTCGGCGCCGGCTATCAGGTCACCCGCGGCGCGAACGGCTATGTCAGCGTCCGCCAGCCGCCGGGCCCGCGCAACGCGCTCGGGCGGCTCAAGATCGAGATGCAGAATCCGCACGCCATCTACCTGCACGACACGCCGTCCCAGGCCTTGTTCGGCCGGGCGGTGCGCGCCTTCAGCCATGGCTGCATCCGTACCCAGAATGTGCGCGACTTCGCGGCGCTGCTGATGGAGCCGACCGGACAGTGGGACCGGAGCCGGATCGACAGCGCGATCAACACCGGCCGCAACCAGACCCACAGGCTGGCGGCGCCCGTACCGGTCTATATCGCCTATTTCACCGCGGCGGCGACCAGCGACGGCAATATCGTCACCTATGCCGATCTCTATGGCCGCGATGCGCCGGTCCGGGTCGCGCTGAACCGCGCCGGGGCGCCGCGCGCGCAGACGGCGAGCACGGCCGGCACGCGCTAATCCGGGCTTGATAGGATATGGAAAAGGGGCCGGCGGTCATCCCGCCGGCCCTTTTTCCGTCTGGCTGAAGCTTCCATCTGGCTGAAGCGAAAGTCCGCCGTTCAGGCGAGGCGGTCGGCGTAGATGAAGCGGCCGGGGCCCAAGCGGGCGAGCACTTCCTGCAGGCTCTGGTAGGAGAAGGCGAAGCAGCCTTCGCTGCGGCCGATCCGGCCCTGCACCTGGGCGACCTGCGGCTCCGCATACCAGGCGGAGTGGATCACGATCGCCCGCGATTCGGCGTTGCTGTTGGTATGGTCGAGCCCGCGCACGCGCATCGCGCGGCCGTAGCGGCCCGGATAATAAAGCGTGGTCACATAGCCGCCAGCCGAGGTCGCTTCCGAGCCGGGGACGTTGGAGAAACGCTGCAGGAAGCCGCTATGCGTCGGATCCGAACCCCGGCCATGGGCGACAAGGTGCCGGGTGACCCGGCCGGTATTGGTGTCCAGCAGGTAGAAGCGGGATTCGCCCGAGCCCTTCGAGAAATCGGCGATGCCGACGACGTCGATGCTGCGGAGCGAGTTGCGATGCCGGTCGAAGGAGGCGCGGGCGCGGGCGACGAGGCGGGGATCGATCACCGGATCGGCATAGGGCCGGGCGGTGGCCGGCGCGCTCGCATAAGGCCGCGGCGGGGCATCCGTATAGCGGTCGGGACGGGCGCGAAGGAGCGGTTCCGCGCTCTGTGCCTTCAGGACGGACGGCATCAAAACGAGCGCGCCTGCTCCGGCGGCTCCGGCCTTGATCATGGTCCGACGCGATACTGACATGAAGTGCCCTTCCCCGGTGGTCCCTAAAGCCTAAGTAGAATCCTGTTTCGCCTCAACATGCTGCCGGGCTTTGCTGACTCCGTTCATCGTGGCCGGGCAGCCATTCGCCGCACTTGATGCGACCATTTCCGACGTTCTGTAGCTGGAACGGTTAACGCGGCGTTCGTGGCTACGACGAAGCGTTTCGGAACTGCGGCGAATCCCGGACGTCTTGGAGAATCGCCCGGAATGAGGATTCGCGATGGCTTTCGACCGCCTCGATCCAGCCCCGCCGCTTCCGCCGATGGAGGCCAAGGCGGTGGCCGAACTGCCGTCGGGCGAGGGCTGGCAGTTCGAGCCCAAATGGGATGGCTTCCGCTGCCTCGTTTTTCGTGACGGCGAGTCGGTCGAGTTGCAGTCCAAGGCGGGCAGGCCGCTCGGTCGCTACTTTCCCGAAGTCGTCGCGCTCGTGCGCGGTCTCGCCGAGGCTCGGTTCGTCCTCGACGGGGAACTGATCATCAGGATGGGCGGCGCGCTGTCCTTCGACGCCCTGCAGATGCGGCTCCATCCGGCGGAAAGCCGGATTCGCAAGTTGGCGGCGGCGACGCCCGCCGCGCTGATCCTGTTCGATTGCCTCGCCGTGGGCCGGCGGACCCTGATAGGGCGCCCGCTCGCCGAGCGCCGAACCGCGCTCGAAGCCTTTCACGCGGCGGCGGCGCGGCCCGGGCTGGACTTGTCGCCCTGCACAGTCGATCGCGAGACCGCCCTCGGCTGGCTCGGCCAGGCCGGCAAGGCGCTCGATGGCGTCGTCGCCAAGCGCAGAGACGAGGCCTACCGGTCCGGCGAGCGCGCCATGCTGAAGGTGAAGCCGGTGCGCACGGCCGATTGCGTGGTGGGCGGTTTCCGCTACGCCGCGAAAGAGCGGGTGGTCGGTTCGCTGCTGCTCGGCCTCTACAAGTCGGACGGGTTGCTTGATCATGTCGGCTTCACCTCCGCGCTCCCGCTGGCCGAGCGGCGCGTCCTCACGCCGCGGCTCGAAAAGCTGGTCGCGCCGCCCGGTTTCACCGGCGACGCGCCGGGCGGGCGGAGCCGCTGGAGCACCGACCGTTCCGCCGCGTGGCAGCCGCTCCGGCCCGAGCTGGTCGTGGAGGTCGGCTACGACCAGGTCACCGCGGGCCGCTTCCGTCACGGCACCCGTTTCGTGCGCTGGCGGCCGGACAAGGCACCGGCCCAATGCACGACCGAGCAGCTGGTTTTCGATAGACCTATGTTAAGATAAAGGGGTCAAAAGCAGTTGCGCTTTAGTCGCGGCGGACCCATGGAGCCCAAATGGGGGCGACCGACACACTTGCCGAGGAAATTACGCTGAAGTCCCATTATGTCTATGTGGTCGACGACGATCGTGACGTCCGCCGCTCTCTAAGCTTCATGCTCGGCGCCGCCGAGATCAAGTCGCACCCTTATGGTAGCGGCAGCGACTTTCTCGACGCGCTGCCCGACCTGGAGCCCGGCTGCATCCTGCTCGACCTGCGCATGCCGCAGATGGACGGCTTTCACGTCATGTCGGCGCTGAAGGACCGCAATATCGACTGGCCCGTCGTGGTGATGACCGGCCATGGCGAAGTGCCAGTCGCGGTCCGCGCCATGAAAATGGGCGCGGTCGACTTCATCGAGAAGCCTTTTTCGGAACAGGCTCTGCTCGGCTGCTTCCAGCAGGCCTTCACCCTGCTCGAGGAGCGCGCGGTAAGCGGCAAGCGCAAGCGCGAGGCGCATGAGCGCGCCGCCTTGCTCACCGCCCGGGAAAAGGAGGTGCTGGCCGCCCTCGTCGCCGGTCAGTCCAACAAGCAGATCGCGCAGTCGCTCGGCATTTCGCTGCGTACCGTCGAGATGCACCGCGGCAACATGATGGACCGGCTCGGCGCCTCCAGTCTTGCCGAGGCGCTGACCCTTGCGCTGGAGGCGGGCATCCAGCCCTCGACCGAAAAAGCCCATTGAGCCGATGACCCGGCCGTCCGATGCCACGCCGGGGGACAGGATCGCCGTCCTCGAAGCGGAACTCGCGCAATTGCGGGCCGAGAAGGCGCGCCTTCGGGAAAGCGAACGCATGTACCGCTTCTCCGCCGCGCTGGCCGCCCGTTTGGTCTGGGTGGCGGACGCCGACGGAAACATGCTGTTCCTCGACAATCCGTTCTTCGTGCTGACCGGGATGAGCGCGGAGCAGGGCCTCGGCGCTGGCTGGTTCGGCGCGCTCCACCCCGAGGACAGGGCGCCGACCATGGAGCGCTGGGCCCGGAGCATCGAGACGGGCGAGACCTATAGCGCCGAGTTCCGGGTGCTCCGCGTCGACGGCGAATATCGGCGGACCCGCTCGCGCGCGGTGGCGGATCGCGACGAGAAGGGCGCCATCCGCCGCTGGTACGGGACCACCGAGGACGTCGAGGAGCAGGCCCGGCGCGAGGAAGCGCGGCGCGCCGCCGAGGAGGCGCTGCGCGAGAGCGAGCGCATGTACCGCAACACGCTGGAGATGAGCCAGCAGATCGCCTGGACGGCGGAAGCCGACGGCAGCGGCGTCGTCCTTTCCGACCGGTTCCGGGAGCTGACCGGCCTGGTCGGCGGCCCGGGCGAGGCGAGCGAGTCGATCCATCCCGAGGACAGGCCCGAGGTGCTGGCGCACTGGGCCGAATCGGTGGCGACCGGGAAACGGCTCGACGTCCGCTTCCGGATGCGGCTCAAGGACGGCAGCTACCGCTATGCCCATGTCCGCGCCGCGCCGCAGCTGGACGAGAGCGGGGCGGTGTCACGCTGGTATGGGGTCACCGAGGATGTTCACGAGCAGGAGCAGGCCCGGCTCGCCTTCCGCGAGGCGGAGGAGCGCTACCGGCTCGCCGCCCAGGCGACCAACGACGCGATCTGGGACTGCGACCTGATCGAAGATGTGATCGACTGGGGCGACAATGCGGGGCTCGTGCTCGGCGTGGGCGACGGGCCGCTCGGCCGCACGGCCGGAAGCTGGTGGATCGAACGTCTTCATCCGGAGGAGCGGGTCGCCGCGGTGCAGAGCTTCGACGAGACGATCGAGGCCGGCGCGAATCGCTGGTCGCGGACCTATCGCTTCCGCCGGGACGACGGCTCCTATGCCGATATTCTCGACCGCGGCTTCATCATCCGCGACGGGCAGGGCAGAGCGGTGCGCGCGGTCGGCGCGATGCAGGATCTCACCGAACGGCATCGGGCGGAGGCCGAGATCCGGCGGATGCAGGCGGAACTGATCCATGTCTCCCGCCTTTCGGCGATGGGCACGATGGCCTCGACTCTGGCCCATGAGCTCAACCAGCCGCTGACCGCGCTCGGCAATTTCCTGAGCGGAACCAAGCGGATCGCGGAGCGCCCCGACGTGAAGCGCGAGATCCTGGTCGAGGCGCTGAACGGCGCCGAGGCGGCGGCGCAGCGGGCGAGCGAGATCCTGCGCCGGCTGCGCGATCTGGTCTCGCGCGGCAAGGTCACCGTGCAGGTGGAGAATCTGCCGCAGCTGATCGACGAGGCCTGTGTGCTGGCCTTCGTGGACGAGGCGGCATTGGGCATCCGCCACCGGCTCGTGCTCGATCCGAAGGCGGCCTGGGTGAAGGTCGACCGCATCCAGATCCAGCAGGTGCTGATCAACCTGGTGCGCAACGCGGTCGAGGCGATGGCGGGCGCGGCGCGGCGCGAGGTCGTGATTTCGACCCGCGTCAGGGGCAAGGTCGTCGAGGTGGAGGTGGCCGATACCGGGCCCGGCATCGCGCCCGAACATATGGACAGCCTCTTTTCCGAGTTCATGACCACGAAGAGCGAGGGCATGGGGCTCGGCCTGCCGATCAGCCGTACCATCGTCGAGGCGCATGGCGGCGAGATCCGGGCGGAGAACCGCGCCGGGATCGGCGCGGCCTTCACTTTCACCCTGCCGCGGGCCCGCGCCGCCCGAAAGCGGGTTTAACCGCGCCGGCCGCGCTCCTATCTTTGCATCGCAGAGAATAGGAGACGAGAGGTGACGGAACAGGCAATCCTGGCGGGCGGATGCTTCTGGTGCACCGAGGCGGTGTTCAAGGATCTGGTCGGCGTCGGCGCGGTCGAGAGCGGCTATATCGGCGGCCAGGTCGACAATCCGACCTACAAAGAGGTCTGCGGCGGCGGCACCGGCCATGCCGAGGCGATCCGGGTGACCTACGATCCGGAGCAGATCGGCTATGACGACCTGCTCGACATCTTCTTCGCCACCCACGATCCGACCCAGCTCAACCGGCAGGGCAACGACGTCGGCACCCAATATCGCTCGGCCATCTTCCCGCTGAACGCCGACCAGGATGCGGCGGCGCGGCGCGGCATCGAGCGGGCCGCGGACGGCTGGCCGGCGCCGATCGTCACCACGATCGAGCAGGCCGGCACCTGGTGGCCCGCCGAGGATTATCACCAGGATTATTGGGAGAATGAGGGACAGCGTAACCCCTATTGCCTCGCCGTCATCCCGCCCAAGCTGCAGAAGCTCCGCAAGAGCTTCCTCGCCCGGCTGAAGGCGGACGAGACCGCCTAGGCGGGTGCGGCCGCGCGGCGGAGGCGGTCGTTGATCGCCGCGCCGAGGCCGGCGGCAGGGATCGGCGCGACGGCGATAAGCGGCGGCGCGGCGGCGTCAGCTTCATGCAGTCTTTCGAACAGGTTGGCGGCGGCTTCTACGAGATCGCCTGAAGCGCTGAGCGTGGCGTCGCCGGCGATCGCGCCGAAGCCGATCAGCCATTCGTTCGGCGCGGCCGCGGTCGCGCCGAGGCGGACGGGCTTGGCTGGGGCATAGTGGCTGGCGAGCTGCCCCGGCGCCTCGATGCGCGCCGCTCGCGCCGGGGCGAGGCCGAGGTCGAGTGGGCCTGGGCGGAGCAGGCGGGGCGCGCCGCCGGTCAGCGCG
Source organism: Allosphingosinicella sp. (assembly GCA_035502235.1). Classification (GTDB taxonomy): domain Bacteria; phylum Pseudomonadota; class Alphaproteobacteria; order Sphingomonadales; family Sphingomonadaceae; genus Allosphingosinicella. The sequence continues at coordinate 105,719 of DATJUQ010000041.1, read as the reverse complement.
ACGATGGTGGATTCGAGCCCGTGCGCGGTGGCGCCGGCATCGACGATCAGCGGAATCCGGCCGCCGAGACTGGCGAGGACATGGGCGGCGCGGGTCGGGCTGATCCGGCCGCTGGCATTGGCGGAGGGCGCGGCGAGCGGCCGGTTCGCGGCGTCGAGCAGCGCCTGCATCGCCGCATGGGCGGGCACGCGGAGCGCGACGCTGGGCAGGCCCGCGGTGACCAAGGAGGCGATGGGCGCGCCCTCGCGGAGCGGCAGGACGAGCGTCAGCGGGCCGGGCCAATGCCGCGCGGCCAGTGTCCGGGCCTGCTCGTCGAAAATAGCAATTTCAGTGGCCTGTGCGATATCCCTCACATGGACGATGAGCGGGTTGAAGCTCGGCCGGCCCTTGGCCGCATAGATGCGCGCGACGGCTTCGCCATTGCCGGCATCGGCGGCGAGGCCGTAGACCGTCTCCGTCGGCATCGCGACGGGCTGGCCGGCCGCGATCAGCCGCGCCGCCTCGGCGATCGCCCCCGGTCCATAAGGCAACACAGCGGTGTTTTGCGCGCTCACCGCCCCGCGCTATAGCCGCCGCAACGCCCACGCAACCTTCCGGACTCACGATGACCTACACGCCGCCGACGCAAGAGCAGAAATTCCTCCTGAAGCATGTCGTCGGCATGGACGAGCTGGCCGGGCACAACCAGTTCGCGGAGGCGAGTGCGGACGTGGTCGAGGCGATCGTCGACGGCGCGGCCGCTCTGGCGGCGGGCGAATTCGCGCCGTTGAACCGGGCGGGCGACGAGATCGGCGCCAGCTGGTCGCCCGATGGCGTCACCATGCCGCCGGGCTTCCGCCGGGCCTACCAGGCCTATGTCGACGGCGGCTGGGGCACGCTGGCCGGTCCGGTCGAGCATGGCGGGCAGGGGCTGCCGCTGACCCTCGCGACCGTGCTGATGGAGGATCTCGGCACCGCGAACATGGCGTTGTCGCTGATCATGATGCTGTCGCCGGGCGCGGTCGAATCGCTCGTCCATCACGGTTCGCCGGAGCTGCAGGCCGCATGGCTGCCGAAGCTCGTGACCGGCGAATGGAACGGCACGATGAACCTCACCGAGTCGCAGGCCGGCTCGGACGTCGGCGCCCTCAAGAGCCGGGCCGAGCCGGTCGGTGACGGCACCTACCGGATCACCGGCCAGAAGATCTTCATTACCTATGGCGAGCACGATCTCACCGACAATATCGTCCATCTCGTCCTCGCCCGGCTGCCCGACGCACCGCAGGGGACGAAGGGCATCTCGCTCTTCCTCGTGCCGAAGATCATGGACGACGGCACGCGGAACGACGTCCGCTGCGTCTCGATCGAGCATAAGCTCGGCATCCACGCCTCGCCGACCTGCGTCATGGCCTATGGCGACGAGGGCGGCGCGATCGGCTGGCTGATCGGCGAGGAGAATAGGGGCATGGCGGCGATGTTCACGATGATGAACAATGCCCGCCTCAATGTCGGCCTGCAGGGCGTCTCGATCGGCGAGCGGGCGATGCAGCAGGCCGTGGCCTATGCGCTGGAGCGGGTGCAGGGCAGCCGCGAGGGGCGGCCGGCTCGGATCGTCGAATTCCCGGACGTGCGGCGGATGCTGCTCCGGATGAAGGCGCTGACCCAGGCGGCGCGGGCCCTGATCTATTATACGTCCGGGCAGATCGACCGCGCGACTTTGGGCGACGATGCGGCGCGGGCGCGGGCCGATCTGCTGACCCCGCTCTGCAAGGCCTATGGCACGGACGTCGGCGTTGAGGTGGCCAGCCTCGGCGTCCAGATCCACGGCGGCATGGGCTTCATCGAGGAGACCGGCGCCGCCCAATATTATCGCGATGCCCGGATCGCCCCGATCTACGAGGGCACGAACGGCATCCAGGCAGCGGACCTGGTCGGGCGCAAATTGCCCATGCAGGGCGGCGAGGTGCTGGCGCGGCTGCTCGGCGCGATCCGGGCGGAGGCGGCGGGCGAGGACGCCCTGCTCGCGCTCGTCGACGATATCGAGGCGGTGGCGGAGCAGCTGCTGGGCGCGGGGCCGGACGACCGGCTGGCCGCGTCCTATCCATTCCTGACCATGGTCTCGACCGCGGTCGCGGGCTGGCTGATGGCCAGGCAGCTGGCCGCGCTGGCCGGCCATGAGGGCGATCCCGCCTTCGCGGCGATGAAGCGGGCGGCGGCGCGCTTCTATCTCGATCAGGTCGTGCCGGAGGCGCGGGGCCTGAAGGCCGCGGCGACGGCGAGCGCGGATCTTCTCTACGCGGTGGACGAGGCGGCGCTGACGGCCGCCTGACCCGCGCCCGCGCTCAGACCCGGCGCGCGAGCTTGTGCTGGCGCTGGCCGAGGCTGCGCCAGATGCGCGGACCCTGGTCGACGCGGAAGGCGCCCATCTTCTCGCTCCGGTCCTCGCCCGCCTGCTCGAGCTCGCGACCGACGACATAGGATTTGGAGGTCTGGCCGGTCTGGCCGTCGCCATAATCGTAGAGCGCGTTGACCGCGATCACCGGGATGAAGAGGTAGCGGTTGTCAAGCACGACCGCGCGCATGTCCGCGCGCGGCATCGCCACCTCGCCGCGGATCGCCCCAGTCTGGCCGGCGCGGATGCCGGGGAGATTGCATTTGGTGCTCTCGCGGCCCGCGGTGCGGAAGAAGGCGCCGATCTCCTTGTCCTGCTGCTCGCCGGCGTTGAACATCTTGACGTCGATGCGCAGGTTCCGGGCCGGCGCGGCGCCGCTGTTGGTGATCTCCAGCTCGAACTGGACGAGGCTCTCGGCATTGGTCGAGGAGAGGCGCTCGGCCTTCAGCTCAAGCTCGAGCCAGGGGCGGGGCTGCGGCTCCGGCCGCGCCGTCTCGACCGCCTTGGCGGCCCGCTCCTCGGCGGCGAGCGCGGTCGCCTCGACGATCTGCCGCGCGCGGCGGCGCTGGCGGACATAAGCGAGGATCAGCAGCGCCAGCAAAGCGAGCGGGATGCCGTAATACCAAGGGAAGCCGCCGCCGACCTCGTTGACCGGGACCTGCTCGGGCGGGGCCTTAGGTTGCTCGGGCGCGGGCGCGGTTTCGGCCGGCGCCGGTGCGGGGGCGGTCTGGGTCGCGGGCGGCGCCTGGGTCGGCTGCGCCGCCGTGGGCGACGGCGCGGCCGGGCGCGGCGCGGCGGGAGTGGAACGCGCGGGCTGGGCCGGCGCGGGCGTCGGCCGCGGCTGGGTGGCGCGGGGCTGCGTCGTCGTGGGCGCCGGGGCGCTGACCGTCGGCGGCTGGGTCTGGATCGGGACCGGCTGGGTGACGATGCGCTGGCGCGGCTGCAGCGAGAAATCGCGCAACTGCGGCGAGTTCAGGTTCGGCGACGAGGCCGGCGGCGGCGAAGGCGCGGGCGCGGGCGGCGCCGCGGTCGTGTTCTGCGCCGACGCGCCGGGCACGAAGGCCGCCAGCATGGCGCCTCCGGCAAGCAAACTCACCCCGAATGTCTTCATTGCGTCGCCCGACCCGCTCCGAGCCTCAAAAACCCAAGCCCCCAGATAGGCGGCAAGGGCCAAAATTACAGCAGGGAGTCAATGTCCTGGCGCTGAACGGAAGCCGGGGTGCGGCAAATGCGCCACACCGGGACGGCTCAATGACTGTCGTCGCCCTCGGCATGAGGCGCGCCGGCGGCGGGTTCGGCGCCGCCCTCGCGCACCCGCGTGCAACGCGCGACCTCGCGCTCCGGCGTGTCCGCGGCGTCGCTGCGGGCGATCTCGGTGATCCAGGCCTCCTCGCCGCGCGCCGTCCACACCAGGATCGGATCGGCGGCGTCGTCGGCGCTGACATAGCGCAGGCCGTAGGTCGGCGGGCTCGCCTGCAGCTGCACGGTGCGGCCGTCCCAGACCAGTTTGGCCTTGGCGCGCACGAACCAGCCGCCATTCTCATAGGTGATGCGGGCGACATGGCCCTCGCCGCAGCTATAGGGAATGTCGCCGGGCACGTTCGCGACGCGGCCGCCGGGCGCGGCCAGCAAGAGCATCGACACGGCGGCCAGGCCGAACAGCGGCATCCCCAACTCCCTCCTCAGGCGCAGGCGCTCATCGTGCGCGAGGATGGCGGGCAAATCAAGGCGGCGCGGCGGAGGCCGCCGCCGCTCAGGACGCTCAGGCGGTCGGCACCGTGATCGGGCCGCTGCCGATCCTCTGGTCCGGCGCCGGCTCCATGGCGTGAAGCAGGCCGCGCGCGCTGAACAGCAAGGCGAGCCCGCAGGTGAGCGAGAACAGGAAGGCGCGAAACGGGTGCATCTGCGGGTCCTTTCCGGCCGGTATGTCGGCCTGAAAGTGCCTTAGCGAACGGGTTCGTTTCGGGGCAACAACGCCCGTCGCACGGAATGTCAGGTTCGTCGACGAGCGGGGAGAAATGGCGTCGCGGGCGGGTTCGCACGCGCGAAACCATACAAACTATACGCGCAAAAGGGCTGTTTCAGGCCTGTTGGAACGCGGCAATGTCGAGGAGCCTGCCGGCAGGCTGGCAGGTGAATTCCAACTTATATCCGACAAAATGGATCAGACGAGCGCGCGCTCGACCAGATCTTCCGCGTCGAGGCCCAGGCGGCGCATGTGCGAGACGATGGCCGGCCAGCGATTCTCGAGGAAGTCCTTGCGCTCGGCGGTGCGCAGCTGCTCCGCCGCGCCCGGCGCCACGAACATGCCGACGCCGCGCTTCACCACGACCAGCCCCTCCTCCTGGAAGGTCTGGTAGGCCTTGGCGACCGTGAGCGGATTGGCGCCATAATCGGCGGCGAGGCTGCGCACGGAGGGAAGCGGATCGCCGTCCCGCACCCGGCCGTCGAGGATCATGGCCGCGATATTGTCGCGCAGGCGGAGATAGACGGGGCGATCTTCGTTCATAGGCGTCATGGTGTACTAACACACCAGCGGGGTCAAGGATTCTTTGTAGCACCCCCCAAATTGGGTCATTCCGGAGGAATCCGGCATGAGCCTCAGGACGACTCCGCCGGTCGCCATTCCGAGACCACCGCGTCATAATCCGGCCGCGCGCGCTCCTCCAATTCGGCGCCGGCGGTGCCGAGGAAGATGAAGCCGGCGATCCGTTCGTGCGGCTGGCCGAAGGCGTCGCGGACCATGGGGGCGTAGGCGGCCCAGCCGGTGACCCAGCCGGCGGCGAAGCCCATGGCGTGGGCGGCAAGCTCGAGATTGTAGCAGGCGGCGCCGCAGCTCAATTCCTGCTCCCAGACCGGCACCTTGTGGCCCTCGGTCGGGCTGCACAGGGCGACGATCAGCTCCGGGGCCTGGTGGGCGAGGCGCTGGTTCGCCTCCAGCTCCAGCCGGCCGGGCTCCGGATTGTTCGCGCGATAGGCGGCGTCGAGCAGGGCGGCGAAGTCGGCGCGGCGGGCGCGGGGCACGTGGACGAAGCGCCAGGGATGGAGCTTGCCGTGATCGGGCACGCGCGTCGCCAGAGCGAGGATGTCGCGCAGCTGGCCGGCGTCCGGGCCGGGTTCGACCAGGTCGCGCGGGCGGGCGGAGCGGCGGCTCCGGAGAAGGGCGAGCGGGGAGGTGAGATCGTTGAACATGGCGGTCCGCCTAACAGGCGGAGACGCCTGCAACAATCGGCTTCACAAGCCAGATTGGGGCGTTAGGTTGACCGGTCATTCGAATAACAAAAATCCCCAAGGGTGGTGCCATGAATTTCAAGCCGATATCGCTATGGGACGAGGCGGACTGGATCGCCGCGATCTGTCTTGTCATCCTCAGCTTCTTCCTTGCCCTTGGCGCGATGGTCGCCATGTCCAAGAAGCAGGAGGTCATGGGGCACCCGAAGGGCCTCTACATGCTCTTCTTCGCCGAAATGTGGGAGCGTTTCTCCTATTACGGCATGCGGGCCATCCTGGTGTTCTACCTGACCCAGCACTGGCTGTTCAACGACGGCGCCTCGAACCTGATCTATGGCGCGTATACGTCGCTCGTCTACATCACCCCCGTGCTCGGTGGCTATCTCGCCGACCGCTATCTCGGCCAGCGCAAGGCGGTGCTGTTCGGCGGCATCCTCCTCGCCGCAGGTCACAGCCTGATGGCGGTCGAGGGGGTCGGCGGCCAGAACGATCCGACGATCAACGTCTTCTGGGCGGCGCTCGCCTTCATCATCGTCGGCTCGGGCTTCCTGAAGGCCAACATCTCCGTGATGGTCGGCCAGCTCTACAACCTCACCGATACCCGCCGCGACGCGGCCTACACGATCTTCTACATGGGCATTAACCTGGGCGCCGCGGTCGGCACGATCCTGGTCGCCTATCTCGGCCAGCATCCGGACTTCGGCTGGGCCTATGGTTTCGGCCTCGCCGGCATAGGCATGCTCGCCGGCCTCGTCGTCTTCGTGCTCGGCAAGGGCCTGCTCAAGGGCGCGGGCGAAGCCCCGAGGCCGCTGGCGAAAAGCACCGAGACGATGCTCTATGTCGTGGGTCTCGGCGCAGTGGCGGTCATCTGGGCGCTGGTCCAGTATCAAGACGTCATCCAGACCCTGCTGATGGTATCGGGCATCGCCCTGCTCGGCTATGTCGCGGCGGTGGCCGCGCTGCAGCTGCCCTACGGCTCGATCGGAGCCGCACCGGGCGACAGCAAGGGGATGATCTTCGGCGGCATGGCCCTGATGCTCGTGCAGCCGATCCTGTCGGTCATCGAGCAGGCGACCGGTTCGCCGCTGCCGACGACCACGGTCACGTTCGGCCCGGTGCCGCTCGGCACCGTCCTCGTCCTGCTGGGGCTGCTGGTGGTCCTGTTCGGGCTCGGGGTCGAGAAGTTCCGCCGCGAGGATCATGCCCGCGACCGGATCTACGCGATCTTGTTCCTGATCGCCCTCAACCCGCTCTTCTGGGGTCTTTTCGAACAGGCGGGCGGCTCGATGAACCTCTTCACCGACCGGTTCGTCGACCGCTCCGGCGTCCCGGCGGGCATCTTCCAGTCGATCAACCCCATCTACATCATCCTGCTCGCCCCGCTCTTCGCGATGCTGTGGCAGGGCCTCGCCAGGAAGGGGCTCGAACCCTCGGCGCCGGCCAAGTTCAGCCTGGCGCTTGCGCAGATGGGCATCGCCAATCTCGTGCTGGTGTGGGGCGCCGAAGCCTACGGTATCGCGGCGATGACGCCGGTGATCCTCGTCTTCATGTATTATCTCTTCGCGACCACGGCCGAACTCTGCCTGTCTCCGGTCGGCCTGTCGGCGATGAACCGGCTGGCCCCGGGCTTCATGGCCTCCCTGATCATGGGCGCGTGGTTCTACATGACGGCGGTCGGCAATTTCGTCGCCGGCAAGATCGGCGAGGCGACCGGCGGCCATGACGGCGAGATGTCCAAGGAGGGCCTGCTGCATATCTACGAGCTGTTCGGCTATATCGCCGTCGGCGTTGCCGTGGTCGTGCTGCTGCTCAGCCCGATCGTGAAGCGCTGGATGCACCTCGACACGCTGCAGGACCGGGATGCGGGCCTCGCCGGCACGGCCGAACTCGCCGAACCGCAGGCCGCGGGCACGCATCCGGAAGGCGCCCGCTGATGCGGGGCGGGTTCGCGGCGGTCGCCGCCGCCGCGGGGGTGCTGCTGTTCGGCTGCGCGAACCAGGGGGCGGCCCCGCAGGCCGCCTCCGGCGAGCCGCCGGCGCGGTCCTCGGCGCCGCCGCGCTACCAGCCGCCGGCGGATCCCTATCCGTCGACCTACCGCCCCTATCCGGGCGTGCCGACCGCGATCACCGGCGCCACCATCTTCGACGGCGAGGGCGGCCGGATCGAGAACGGCACAGTGGTGATGGTCGACGGCCGCATCCAGGCGGTCGGCGGCGCCGACACGCCGATCCCCGAGGGTGCGACCCGGATCGACGGGCGCGGCCGCTGGGTGACGCCGGGCGTGATCGACGTCCACTCCCATCTCGGCGACTATCCGAGCCCGGGCGTCGATGCCCATAGCGACGGCAACGAGGCGACCAATCCGGTCCGCTCCGAGGTCTGGGCCGAGCATAGCGTCTGGCCGCAGGATCCGGGTTTCAGCCGCGCGCTCGCCAATGGCGGCATCACCACGCTGCAGATCCTGCCCGGCTCGGCGAACCTGTTCGGCGGCCGCGGCGTCACCGTGCGCAACGTGCCGGGCCGCACCGTCCAGTCGATGCGCTTTCCGGGCGCGCCGCGCGGCCTGAAGATCGCCTGCGGCGAGAATCCCAAGCGCGTCTACGGCAACCGCAACACCATGCCGCAGACCCGCATGGGCAATATCGCGGTGTTCCGCGCGACCTGGCAGCGGGCGGTGGAATATCGCGACCGCCGCGCCCGCGACGCCAACACGCCGCGCGACTTCCAGCTCGAGACCCTGGCCGAGGTGCTGGATGGGCGGATGCTGGTCCACAATCATTGCTATCGCGCCGACGAGATGGCGCTGATGCTCGACATGGGCCGCGAATATGGCTTCCGCATCGCGAGCTTCCACCATGCGGTGGAGGCCTACAAGATCGCGGACCTGCTGCAGCAGGCGAACAGCTGCGCGGCGATGTGGTCCGACTGGTGGGGCTTCAAGATGGAGGCCTATGACGCGATCAACGAGAATATCCCGCTCGTCCACAATGCGGGCGCCTGCGCGATCGTCCATTCGGACGACGCCAACGGCATCCAGCGGCTGAACCAGGAGGCGGCCAAGGCGCTCGCCGACGGCCGGCGCATGGGCATCCAGATCAGCGACGAGGTGGCCTGGCGCTGGCTGGCGATCAACCCGGCCAACGCGCTCGGCATCGCCGACCAGACCGGCTCGCTGCGCGCCGGCAAGCGCGCGGACGTGGTGCTGTGGAACGGCAATCCGCTCAGCGTCTACACCCGGCCGCAGCAGGTCTGGATCGACGGCGCGATGATGTACGACATGAACAATCCGCGGCTGCGCCCGGTCAGCGACTTCGAGCTCGGCCAGCCGGGCGAGGGAGATGTGAAGTGAAGCGGCTCTCGCTCCTGCTGGCGGGGATCGCCGCCATCGCCGCCACGCCCGCCGCCGCGCAGACCGTGGCCATCACCGGCGGCCGCGTCGTGATCGGCGACGGCTCCGAGCCGATCGACGGCGGCACGGTCGTGATCCGCGACGGGCGCGTGCTCGCGGCGGGGGCGAACGTCGCCGTGCCGGCCGGCGCGCAGGTCGTGGACGCGCGCGGCAAGTGGGTGACCCCGGGCGTGGTCGCGGGCTTCTCGCGCATCGGCCTCGTCGAGGTCGACGCGGTCGACGCGACCAACGACGTGCAGGCGGCCAACTCGCCGTTCAACGCGGCGATCGACGTCGCCCCGGCGGTCAATCCGGAGGCGACCGCGGTGCAGGTGAGCCGGGCGGCGGGCGTGACCCGCGCCGTCGTCTCGCCCGGCACGGCGCGCTCGATCTTCGGCGGTCAGGGCGCGGTCATCGATCTCGCCGGCGACATGCAGCCGATCACCCGCGCGCGCCTGTTCCAATATGTGGAGCTGGGCGAGGAGGGAGCGGGCGACGCCGGCGGCAGCCGCGCCTCGGCCCATGTCCTGCTGCGCAATGCGCTTCGCGAAGCGCGCGAGCTGAGCCGGCCCGCCGGGCGGCCCGACGACGTGTTGCTCACCCGGGCCGACGCGACCGCCTTGGTCGAGGTGCTGGCCGGGCGGCAATTGCTGCTCGTCCATGTCGAGCGGGCGAGCGACATCTTGCAGGTGCTGGCGCTGCGCGGCGAATTCCCGACGCTCCGCCTCGTCCTGGTCGGCGCGACCGAGGGTTGGCGGGTGGCGCGGGAGATCGCGGCGGCGCGCGTGCCGGTGATCGCCAACGCGCTGAACGACCTGCCCGCGAGCTTCGAGCAGCTTTCCGCGACCCAGTCCAATGTCGGGCGGATGCGGGCGGCGGGGATCAATGTCGCGATCGGCATGATCAACGATGACGAGGCGCGGCAGGTGCGGCTTTCGACCCAATATGCGGGCAATCTGGTCGCGCTGACCCGGATTCCGGGCGCCACCGGCCTCAGCTGGAGCCAGGCCTTCGAGGCGATCAGCTCGGCGCCGGCCGAGGCGCTCGGGCTGGGCGGCGAGATCGGTTCGCTGCGACCCGGGCGGCGCGGCGACGTGGTGATCTGGGACGGCGACCCGCTGGAGCTTTCCACCGGAGTCGACGCGGTCTGGATCGACGGCGTGCGGCAGAGCCTGGAGAACCGGCAGACCCGGCTCAGGGACCGCTACCGACGGCCGCAGGAGGGCGCGCTCCCGCATTCCTACAGCCCGCGCTGACGGAGCGTGACGGGGTGATTTAAGCCCCGCGCTCCAGCAGCTGGTCCTCCTCCGTCTCGGGTTCGTCCTCGAAGCCCGAGCGCTTGGCGGCGACGGTGGTGGCGGCGACGTCCATGCTGACATTGCCGAGCGTGCGCATGATATCCGGCAGCGTTTCCACCGCGATCAGCAAGGCGAGCGGCGCGACCGGCAGGCCCATGGCGAGGCAGATCGGCGCGATCGAGGTGAAGAAGGTCGCCTGGCCCGGAATGCCGGCGGCGCCGATCGTCGTCGTCGCGGCGGCGAGCACGCCGAGCATGAGGTGGGTCGCCGTCAGCTCGTGGCCGAACCAATAGGCGATGTAGATGGCGACGGCGAGGTTCATCGCCGGGCCGGTCGCGCGGAAGACCGCCACCGCCATCGGCAGGACGATGCCCGAGGCGCTGACCGGCACGCCGAGCTTGTGGGTCGCGCGGAGCATCGCCGGCAGGCAGGCGAGCGAGGACTGGGTGGAGAAAGCCAGCGCCTGGCTGGAGGCGACCGCGCGGGTGAAGCGCACCGGCCCGATCCGCCCGCCCAGCATGGCGAGCGGCCAGGCGGCGAGCCAGACCACGACGCCGACCGCGGTCACGATCAGCACATAATGGAGCAAGGCGTGGAAGGCCGGCCCGCCCGCCCGCGCGCCGACCACGAAGGCGAGCGCGAACACCCCGATCGGTCCGATCCAGAGCACCCAGTTGACGATGATCAGCATCGTGTCCGCGATCGCCTTGAAGAAGCCGGTCAGGGTGGCGCGCGGCTTCTCCTCCAGCCGGGTCATGGCGAAGGCGAAGACCAGCATGAACACGATCAGCGGCAGCACCCCGCCGTTCGAGGAGGCGGCGGCGATCGGGTTGGAGGGGACGAGCGTCTTCAGGAAGTCGGCGAAGCTCGGCGTCGCGCCGGGCGGGTCCGCGGTGGCGAGCGCGCTTTGCAGGCTGGCCGCGGATTCCGCCGGCAGCGGGAAGAGGTTCAGCAAAGCGGGGGTCAGCAAGGCGGCGAGGACGGCCGAGGCGAGCAGCAGGCAGGCGAACAGGATCAGCGCCCGGGTGGCGAGCCGGCTCGCCCGCGCCGCCTCCGCCGCGCCGGCGATGCCGGTGATGATCAGCGAGACGACCAGGGGCACGATCGTCATCTGCAGCGCGTTGAGCCAGAGCCCGCCGATCGGCTCGGCGATGCTCGCGGCGCCCTCTGTCCAAGCCGCGCCCGCACTCATCGCGACGATGCCGATGGCGAGGCCGACGACGAGGGCGAGCAGGATCCGGGTGGGCTGGGAGAGTTTCAAAAGCGTCGCCCTTCATGAATTATCGGACTATCTGGTCTATCTTCATGGCCGCCGGTAGGACGGCAAGGGAAAAAGTCAGGGCTCTAACGTAGATGACGCGCAAATTCTTCGGCACGGACGGGATCAGGGGGCGGACCAACGAAGCGCCGATGACCGCCGCGATGGCGCAGCGCATCGGCCAGGCGGCCGGCGCGCACTTCCTGCGCGGCGACCACCGCCACCGGGTGGTGATCGGCAAGGACACGCGCCTGTCCGGCTATATGATGGAGACCGCCCTGGTCTCGGGCTTCACCAGCGTCGGCATGGACGTGGTGATGGTCGGGCCGATGCCGACGCCCGCGGTGGCGATGCTGACCCATTCGATGCGCGCCGATCTCGGCGTGATGATCTCGGCCAGCCACAACAAGTTCGTCGACAACGGCATCAAATTGTTCGGGCCGGACGGCTACAAGCTCTCGGACAAGGACGAGATGGCGATCGAGGCGCTGCTCGAGAAGGAGCCGCGGCTGGTGCCGGCCGAGCAGATCGGGCGGTCGCGCCGGATCGACGACGCGCGCGGGCGCTACATCCACGCGGCCAAGCTGACCTTCCCGAAGCATCTCCGGCTCGACGGGCTGAAGGTGGTGGTCGATTGCGCGAACGGCGCCGCCTACCAGGTCGCGCCCTCGGCGCTCTGGGAGCTGGGCGCGACCGTGATCGCGATCGGGGTGGAGCCGAACGGCCTCAACATCAACGAGGGCTGCGGCTCGACCGATCCGACCATGCTCAAGGAGACGGTGGTCGCGGCGGGCGCCGATATCGGCCTGGCGCTGGACGGCGACGCGGACCGGCTGATCGTCGTCGACGAGCTCGGCGAGACGGTCGACGGCGACCAGCTGATGGCGCTGATCGGCTCCTCCTGGCACAAACGGGGGCGGCTGCGCGGCAAGGGCGTGGTCTCCACCGTGATGTCGAACCTGGGCCTGGAGCGCTATCTGAGCGGGGTCGGGCTCAAGCTGGAGCGCACCCAGGTCGGCGACCGCTACGTGCTCGAGGCGATGCGGCGGAAGGGCTATAATGTCGGCGGCGAACAGAGCGGCCACATCATCCTCTCCGAATATGGCACCACCGGCGACGGCCTGGTCGCGGGCCTGCAGATCCTCGGCGAACTGGTCGCGCAGGACCGGCCGGCGAGCGAACTGCTGAACCTGTTCGAGCCGCTGCCCCAGCTGCTCAAGAACGTGCGGTTCAAGGGCGGCGCGCCGCTGGACGACGACAAGGTCAAGGCGGCGATCGCGGCCGGCGAGGCGGCGCTCGGCGACAAGGGCCGGCTGGTGATCCGCAAGTCCGGCACCGAGCCGGTCATCCGGGTGATGGCGGAGGGCGAGGACGAGACGCTCGTCGCCAGGATCGTCAACGAGATTTGCGAGGAAGTGAAGGCAGCCTGACATGCTTGAAATGAGACCCGATTGCGAGAAATGCGGCCGCGATTTGCCGGCCGACCGGCATGGCGCCTTCATCTGCTCGTTCGAATGCACCTTCTGCGACAATTGCGCCGACCGGCTGGAAGAACGCTGTCCGAATTGCGGCGGCGACCTGCTCGAACGGCCGATGCGGACCGGGGAAGCGCTCGTCCGCAACCCGGCCTCGACCAAGCGCCACTATAAGAGGTGACGACCCCGCGCATCCTGATCGTCGCCGGTTCCGACAGCGGCGGCGGGGCGGGCATCCAGGCCGACATCAAGACCGTCACCATGCTTGGCGGCCACGCGATGACCGCGATCACCGCCCTGACCGCGCAGAATACGCTCGGCGTGCAGGCGGTGATGCCGGTGCCGGCGGAGATGGTGCTCGCGCAGATCGATTCCGTGGTGAGCGATATCGGCGTCGACGCCGTGAAGATCGGGATGATCGGCTCGGCGGAGACCGCGGCGGCGGTGGCGGGGCGGCTCGAGGAACTGGCCGTGCCGATCGTGTTCGATCCGGTGATGGTCGCGACCTCGGGCTCGGTGCTCGCCGACGCGGCGACGATCGCGGCCTTCGAGCGGCTTATGCGGATCGCCTCGGTGGTGACTCCGAACCTGCCGGAACTGGCGGCACTGGGCGGCGAGGAGGCGGTGCTCGCCCATGGCTGCCACCTGCTCGCCAAGGGCGGCCATGCCGAGGGCTCTTATGTCGTGGACCGCTTGCTCGGGCCGAACGGCCTGGTCCGCTCGCTGGAGGGCAAGCGCTTCGAGACCGGGGACACGCATGGCACCGGCTGCACGCTGGCCAGCGCCCTGGCTACCGGGCTCGGCCGGGGCTTCGGCATCCAGAAGGCGTTCGAGCAGGCGGTCAGCTTCGTCCGCATCGCCATCCTGGAGGCGCCCGGCCTCGGCCAGGGCAATGGCCCGCTCGGCCAGCAATTCGTGACCGATTTCCAGTGGGGCGAGCGGGACAATGATTGAACTCCTCCCCGCGATGGGGGAGGAGCATGGCTAGCGATGCTGGTCGAACAGGATCGGGTTGCCGTCCGGATCGGTGACCGCGAAATGGGCCGGGCCGCTGGCGCTGGCAATCTCGGCGCCGACGTCGAGGCCGGCCGCGCGCAGCCGGCGCTGGAGGGCGCGAACATCCTCGAAAGTGGCGAGATTCTGGCCGTTCTCGTCCCAGCCGGGATTGAAGGTCAGCGCGTTGCGCGGGAACATGCCCTGGAACAGGCCGATCTTGGTGCTGCCGTTCTTCATGATCACCCAGCGCTGGGCGACATCGCCGCTTATCTGGACGAAGCCGAGCTTCTCGTAAAAGGCCTTGGACGCGTTGATGTCGCCGACGTTCAGGCTGACCGAGAAATTGCCGAGGCTCATGGGAATGCTCCTTGCCGGATGCTGGGGCTGGGCGGCCGCGACGAGCATGAAGCCGGAGAGAAGAAGAGGGATGAGTTTCATGGCCTGCGCCTCCGCTGTTGGAGAGGCAGGCATAAGCGTATGCGGCCGCGTCCGTATATCGCCCAAAGGGGTGATTTCGAACGATCCACAGAAAATAAGGCGGAGATTCCGGCTGTTGCTGGCATGATCGCGCGCATGGCCCTAGGCTAAGCGACATCATGGCGCGGCCCTGCTTCAAGCTCGAAAAGGTGCATCCCGATCCGCTCGCCGGGGTCGACGAGGCCGGCTGCGCGCCGCTGGCCGGGCCGGTGGTGGCGGCCGCGGTGATCCTCGACCGGGAGAAATTCCCGCGCGGTATCGACGACAGCAAGGCGCTGCCGGCGGCGACTCGCCAGGCGATCTGCGCCAGGCTCTACAAGGTGGCGGTGGTCGGCGTCGGCATGGCCAGCGTCGAGGAGATCGACAGCCTCAACATCTACTGGGCGCGGATGCTGGCGATGACCCGGGCGGTGGACGCGCTCGGCGTAGAGCCGGCGATGGTGCTGGTCGACGGCAATCGCTGCCCAAAATGGGAGCGCCCCTCGATCGCCATCGTCGCGGGCGACGCCAAATGCCGCTCGATCGCCGCCGCCTCGATCGTCGCCAAGGTGACCCGGGACGGGATCATGGCCCAATATGCGCGCGAATGGCCGGGTTATGGCTGGGAGACCAACCAGGGCTATCCGACCCCGGCGCACCAGCGGGCGCTGCGCGAGCTCGGTCCGACGCCCATCCACCGGCGCAGCTTCGCGCCCGTCCGGCAGCTTTCCCTCGGCCTTTGAGTCTTTCGGGCCACACCACCTCCGGTTGAGTCCAGGCGCGGCCCGCAGCCCCCATATCTAGCGCAGACTCCTTTCGTTCCGCGCGCGCCTCATCGTCCGTTAACCATATTCTGCAAGTCTCTGATCTTGACCGCGGACTCCGCCTGACTCAGCATGTGGATAACTATTGCCGGGGGCGTATCGAATGAGCGTGATGGGACGAATGGGCACGGCCGTGCGGCCGAAGAGCAAGGCGGAGCCCGCGCCGGACCTGCCGCTCGGCCAGATTCTCCAGGCCGATTGCGTCGCCGCCATGGCGAAGCTGCCCGACGCCTGCATCGACATGGTCTTCGCCGATCCGCCCTACAATCTGCAGCTCGGCGGCGAGCTGTTCCGCCCCGAGGGCAGCCGAGTCGATGCCTGCGACGACGATTGGGACAAGTTCGACACGTTCGAGGCCTATGACCGCTTTACCCAGGCTTGGCTGAAGGAGGCGCGCCGGATCCTGAAGCCGAACGGCACGCTCTGGGTGATCGGCTCCTATCACAACATCTTCCGCGTCGGCGCGGCGATGCAGGACCAAGGCTATTGGATCCTTAACGACATCATCTGGCGCAAGTCCAACCCGATGCCGAACTTCCGCGGCACCCGCTTCACCAACGCCCACGAGACCCTGATCTGGGCCTCGCGCTCGGAGGACAGCCGCTACACGTTCAACTATCGCGCGATGAAGGCGCTGAACGACGAATTGCAGATGCGCTCGGACTGGGTGCTGCCGATCTGCGCGGGGCAGGAAAGGGTGAAGGACGGCGGCGCCAAGGCGCATCCGACCCAGAAGCCGGAGAGCCTGCTCTACCGGGTGCTGCTCGCCTGCACCAACAAGGGCGACGTCGTGCTCGATCCCTTCTTCGGCACCGGCACGACGGGCGCGGTGGCGCGGCGGCTGGGGCGCCAGTGGATCGGAATCGAGCGGGAGAGCCGCTATATCCGCGTGGCCCGCGAGCGGATCGATTCCACGCTGGAGCTGGATGAGAGCGCGATGAAGGTCATGGCCTCGCGCGCCTCGCAGCCCAAATTGCCGTTCGGTACCCTCGTCGAGAGCGGGACGATCGCGCCGGGCAGCTTTCTCACCGACACCAAGCGCCGCTGGAACGCCCGCGTCCTCGCCGACGCCTCGATCGAGCATGAGGGGCGGCAGGGTTCGATCCACAAGATCGGCGCCACGGTGCAGGGGGCGCCGGCCTGCAACGGCTGGACCTTCTGGCATGTGGAGCGGGACGGGGCGCTGGTGCCGCTCGATGCGTTGCGGCAGGCCTATCTGGCGGGGCAGCCCGTTTCGTAAGGGACCCCGAAATCCGTCCCGTCCCGGACTTGATCCGGGATTGTCGAAGCCCTTTCCTTTTCTTACGCCGGAAGAAAGAAGGCCCTTCGACAGGCTCAGGGCGAACGGAGTGGGTTGGTGACTTCCAAGATTTACCTGAGACCAACGGGCTTCGTCGATGCGCCCTTCGGCCATGACGGCAAGGTCGCGCGGCTGGCGGGCGGGCTGCAATTCTTCGCCATGGTCGAGCTGATCCGCGACGAGAGCGCCGAGCTGGTGCCGGTCGCGGGAATCGAGGATCGGCTAGGCGAGGCGGAGCGGATTGTCTGGCAGCGACTCACCTCGCCGCGGGCGCCGCTGACGCTCGGCGAGCGGGTGATCCGGCTGGATCAGCCGCA
Organism: Allosphingosinicella sp.; assembly: GCA_035502235.1. GTDB lineage: Bacteria > Pseudomonadota > Alphaproteobacteria > Sphingomonadales > Sphingomonadaceae > Allosphingosinicella. The sequence continues at coordinate 88,805 of DATJUQ010000041.1, read as the reverse complement.
GGTGATGGGCATCGTCAACGTCACCCCCGACAGCTTCTCCGACGGCGGCGTCCACGCGGAGGCCGAGGCGGCGATCGCGGCGGGGCACGACATGGCCGCGGCCGGGGCGGCGCTCGTCGACGTCGGCGGGGAATCGACCCGGCCCGGCGCCAAGCCCGTCTGGGAAGGCGACGAGGCGGCGCGCATCCTGCCGGTGGTGAAGCGGCTGGCGGCGGGCGGAACGGCGGTCTCGGTCGACACGCGCAAGGCTCTGGTGATGGAGCAGGCGCTGGCGGCCGGGGCGGGGCTGGTCAACGACGTCTCCGCCCTGACCTGGGATCCGCGCGCGCTGGCGGTGGTGGCGAAGGCCGGCTGCCCGGTCGTGCTGATGCACCATAAGGGCGCGCCCGAGACGATGCAGGACGATCCGCGCTACGACCGGCCGGTTCTGCTCGAAGTCTATGACTGGCTGGAGGCCCGGATCGCAGCCTGCGAGGCGGCGGGGATCGCGCGGGAGCGGATCGTCGTCGATCCCGGCTTCGGCTTCGGCAAGACTTTGGCCCACAATCTCCAGCTGATGAACGGCCTCGCCTTGCTTCACGGCCTCGGCTGCGCGGTGCTGCTCGGCGCGAGCCGGAAGCGGACGATCGGTGCGCTCGCCGGGGAGGCGCCGGCGGACAAAAGGCTGGCGGGGTCGCTGGCGCTGGCGCTCAAGGGCGCCGGGCAGGGCGTCCAGTTGCTGCGCGTCCACGATGTGCCCGAGACGGTGCAGGCGCTGCGCGTGTGGCGCGGGCTGCGCGACGCGGCACTGACGCCGCCGCGCGCCTGACCGCCTCTCGGGGCGCGCCCGGGTCCCGGCGATAGGAATCGCGCTGGAAGGCGACGCCGTCGCGCGTCGGCAGCACGGTCAGATAGGTGATGTAGACGGGGATGGGCGTCGGCAGGTCGACCTGCTGCTCCGGCGTGCCGTTGCCCTGCGGCATCGTCCCGCCGAACAGCCAGCGGCCGAGCCGCTGCGCATCCTCGAGCCGCACGCAGCCGGAGCTTTCGCGGCGGTCGGCGCGGGCGAAGAGATCGCGATGCGGGGTGTCGTGCAGATAGACGCCCAGCTCGTTGGGCAGCATGAACTTGACCCGGCCCATCATATTGTGGGGCCCCGGCGTCTGGCGCATGTTCACCAGCCGGCGGCCGCTGGCGACGGCGCGCCAGTCGACCCGGCGCGGGTCGAGCAAGCGGGCCTGGTCGCTCCAGTCGGTGAGCACCTCCAGCCGTTCCGCGGCGATCACGCGCGGGCCGCGCGCGGCGGCGTTGCGGGCGCGCTCGCGGATCAGGTCCGGCGGCAGGTTCCAATAGGGATTGAGCGCGGCATAGCGGATCAGGCCCGCCATTTCCGGCGTCGGCATCGCCCTTTTGCCGACCACCACCCGCATCTGGTCTCGGATCGCGCCGTCCTCGACCATCCAGAGCCGGGCCGAGGCGGTGTCGACGAGCACGTAGCGGCCCGGTGTCGCCGGGATGGCGCGGGCGCGCTCGATATTGGCGAGGATCAGCCGCTCGTAATAAGCGGCGCCGCGGTTGAGCGCGGCGACGGTCGCGGAGTCGGCGCGGCCGGTGACGGGCAGGCTGTGCGCCTGCTGGAACCCGCGCAGACCCAAGGCGAGATCGGCGGTCGCGGCGAGGCCGAGGCGGCGGCGGAGCTGGTCCGGCTTGTTCGCGGCGACCTGGTTCTGGGGCAGGCGGGACCAGCGGGCGCGGTAGCGGCCGAGGCCGCGGGTCAGACCGTCATAAGCGGGGTTGCGGGCGAGGGCGCCCCGGGCATGCGCGAGAGGCGAGGGTGCGGCGGCCAGCGCGTAGAGCGCGGCGCTGTCGTCGACGGGCGTCGGGGCGAGGCCCGGATCGATGTAGCGCATCGCATTGCGCTCCGGCGGCCTGGCGCTGTCCCGAAGCGCGTCGACATAGGCCTGGCTCAGCGCCATGTCGGCGCGCAAGGCGGCGTGGCGATCGCCGGGACGAATGCGGTCGAGCATCGCGGCGAGGTCCGTCCGGCCGGGCAGCAAGGCGAGCAGGGCGCGGTCGGCGCCGTCGGTCCAGAGCGGCTGGAAATCGCGCTCGGCATAGAAAGAGAGCAGGGCCGGGCCGGGTTCGAAGCGCGCCGCTGCGTCCGGGGCGGCCGCCATCGCGCGCGCGGGCGCGGGCTGGGGCGGGGAGCCATAGGCCGCGACCGCCCAGAAGCCGAGGGCGAGGCCGGCGGCGCGCAGGAGGCGGGCCAGGGAAGGCATGGAGGCAAAATAGGCGAAGCCGGCGGCGAGGTCCAACACGGGACGGCCGGGACGGGGCCCTGTGCCGAACTGACGCAGCGGATCGGGATTCTCTTTCCTTCGGCGCCCGCGTCGATATGGCGGCGCGGTGACCGCCGATCTCGCCATCCTCTACGAGCATCCCGACTGGTTCAAACCGCTCTTCGCGGCGCTGGAGCGGCGGGGCGTGGCCTATGCGGCGATCCGCCTGACCGACCATCATTTCGATCCCGCCGACCGGAGCATTCCCGCGCCGGTGGTGCTGAGCCGCGTCGCCATGTCCGGCTTCCTGCGCGAGCCGGAGCACGGCATCTTCTATGCGCAGAGCCTGCTGGCGCACTGGCGCGATAACGGCGCGCGCGTACTGAACGGCGCCGACGTGCTGGCGGTGGATTCCTCCAAGGCGCGGCAATTGTCGCTGATCGCCGGGCTCGGCCTCGCCGTGCCGGAAACCCGGGTCGTGCACCGGGGGCGGGACATCATGGCCGCGGCGGAGGGCATGGCCTTCCCGCTGTTGCTCAAGGCGAATATCGGCGGCTCCGGCGCCGGGATCGTGCGCTATGACGGGCCGGCCGCGCTGGCGGAGTCGGTGGCCGAGCGCTTCCTGCCGGAAAGCGTCGACAAGGTGCTGCTGGTGCAGGATTATGTGCCGGCGCGCGATGGCCGGATCCTGCGGCTGGAGACGCTCGGCGGGCGCTTCCTCTACGCGATCGAGGTGGAGACGGGCGGCGGCTTCGATCTCTGCCCCGCCGACGCCTGCGTTGCGGCGCCCGGGCGCGCCGCGATCCGGATGGCGGCGGTCGAGCCGGGGCCGGATCTGATCGACGCGGCGGAGCGGATCGCGCAAGCGGCGGGGCTGGACGTGGGCGGGATCGAGGTGGTGATCGACGATCGCGACGGCGTGCCGCGTTTCTACGATATCAACGCGCTCTCCAATTTCGTCGCGAGTCCGCTGGACGTGCTGGGCTGGGATCCGCATGAGCGGCTGGTCGATTTCCTGGAGGCCGCGATCGCGGGGGCGAAGCAATGAGGTTCGGTTACTGGATGCCCGTCTTTGGCGGCTGGCTGCGCAACGTGCACGACGAGGGGATGGCGGCGAGCTGGGACTATGTGAAAAGCCTCACCCGGCGCAGCGAGGCGACCGGCTGGGACCTGACCTTGATCGCCGAGCTCAACCTTAACGACATCAAGGGCGTGGAGGAGCCCGCGCTCGACGCCTGGTCGACGGCGGCGGCGCTGGCGGCGGTGACCGAGGAGATCGAATTGATGGTCGCGGTGCGGCCCAATTTCCATCACCCGGCCCTGTTCGCGAAGCAGGCGGCCAATATCGACCGGATCAGCGGCGGGCGCCTCGCGCTCAACGTCGTCTCCTCCTGGTGGGCGGACGAGGCTCGGCAATATGGCCTGCAGTTCGACCAGCATGACGACCGCTATGCGCGGACCAGCGAATGGCTGGACGTGGTGGACGGGCTCTGGACCGAGCGGCGCTTCTCCTATGCGGGCGAGCGCTACCGGCTCGAGGAGGCGATCTGCGCGCCCAAGCCGGAAAAGCGGCCGACAATCTATGCGGGCGGCGAAAGCGAGGCGGCCAAGACCATGATCGCCAGCCAGTGCGACGCCTATGTCATGCACGGCGATCCGCCCGAGGCCGTGGCTACAAAAATCGAAGATATGTGGAGACGGCGCGAGGCGGTGTCCGGGCCGCCGATGCAGTTCGGCATGGCGGCCTATGCGATCGTGCGCGACACGGAGGAAGCGGCGAAGGCCGAGCTAGCGCGCATCACGGCGCTGCCGCCCGAGCCGCCCGCGGGCTTCGCCAATTTCGAGCAATGGCTGTCAGGCACCGAGCTCGAGCGTGAGCTGAAGCTTCAGGAATATTCGGTGTCGAACAGGGGCTTGCGGCCCAATCTTGTCGGCACGCCTGAACAGGTGCGGGAACGGATCGAAGGCTATGAAGCGGTGGGGCTGGACCTGCTGCTGCTCCAGATGAGCCCGCAGGCCGAGGAGATGGACCGCTTCGCCGAACAGGTGATCGCGCCGATGAAAGGCAGGGCGTAGAGGCTCGCGCGCCGCGCGTCATGCTGAACTTGTTTCGGCATCCAGGGTCGAGCCGCGCGGAGGTCGGTGGGAAGTATCTGCCTTCGTGCCGCAGCCATCCTGGACCCTGAACCGAGTTCAGGGTGACGATTTGCGAGTCCCGGCGCCGTTCCCGTCCTCCAGCCGGCGCTTCCTTTTTCCCCGCGCGATCTCGGTCGCCAGCGCCTCGAATTTCGGCTCCCAGAAGGCGCGGAAGCGGTCGAGCCACTGGTCGACCTCGCGCAAGGGCGCCGACTCCACCGAATAGAGCCGGCGCTGGGCATCGGCGCGGACCGTCGCGAAGCCGGACTCGCGCAGCACCTTCAGATGCTGCGAGACGGCGGGCTGGCTAATCCCGAACTCCCGTCCGATCACCGCGACCACGTCGCCCGACGCCTGCTCGCCCTCCGCGAGCAATTCCAGGATCCGGCGCCGCACCGGATCGCCGAGGACGTCGAAGGCGTGCATCAGCCTCCCGCGCCCGTGTAGAAGGCGAAGGTGCGGTCGGCCGCGTCCCGCGCCGCCTGGGCGTCGGTACCGAACGCCACCGAGGCTTCGCGCCAGCTGTCATTGCTCGCGCCGATCCAGGCCCTGCCGTTCTCGCTGCCCGGCCATTCGGTGTCGGTCTCCGGCGGCTTGTCCCAGCCGGTCTCGATATGCTCGGCCAGACCGAGCAGGGAGAGATCCCAGCCGACGCCCACCGCGCCCGGCCCGAACTGGCCCCAGAAGCCCTCGAATTGCGGCTCGACGATCGCCTCATGCTCCAGCTCGAGCCAGGTCGAGCCGCCCGCCTCCGCGCTCAGCGTCACATAGACCCAGGAGGTGCCGCCGGCGAATTCCCAGGTCAGAGCGAGCCGGCGGGGCGGTTCGCATTCGGTGATCGTGCCGGCGGCATTGCCCTCGATCTGGTAGCGGCCGCCCAGCCTGAGCTCGCCCGAGACCGGCGAGAACCAGCGCGGAATCCGCTCCGCATTGGTCACCGCGTCCCAGGCGTCGTCTATGTCCGTGGCGAAACTGCGGCCGGCGACGACGGTCCGGGTCGGCTGGCCGTCCCGTTCGCCGGAGACCACCTTGCGGGTGACCGCGCCGACATGGCGGGCGACGTCGAATTCCATCTGCTCTCTCCCGATTGCGAGTCGTCGCATTATATCGGCATTAACTTATATAAGTCAAAGCCGCTATTCCGGTCCCGGGAGCTTGTGGGCGCCGTCGAAGTGCGTGATCTCCAGCGCGTCCAGGTCCATGTCCTCGGCGCAGCGCAGGTTGATCTCGACCATTGGTCCGTCCGGACTCTGCCCCTCGGCGAAGGGCGCGCAGCCGCAATGCCGGCAGAACTGGAAATTGATGACGCCCTTGTTCCAGCGATAGGTGGTGAGGTCCTCGCGCGGCGTCTCCAGCGTGAACTTGTCGGGCGTGGTGAAATGGTGGAGCGCGCCGCGCCGGCGGCAGATCGAGCAATTGCATTCCATCGCCTTGGTCGGCGCGGCCTCGTCCACTCTGTAGACGACCTTGCCGCAATGGCAGCTTCCCCTGAACGGCATCATTGTCTCCCTTCGCGTTCGAACACGGCCACCAACGGCCCAAGCTGAGAATAAGCGTCGCGCCGCCCCGCCGGCCGGTCCCACAGGCTCGACACCGAGCCGTCGAAATAGAGCGCGTTCCGGCAGCCGAGCACGTCCCGGAAGAAACGCGCGAGGCGGCCGAAGGACACCGCATTGTCGGAAATGACGAACCAGGCCGCGTCGGGCGACTCCACGCCGACGCCGTTGCGGACGTGCAGGGAGGGTCCATTGTCCTGGATCATGGGGTGGAGGCGGCCGTCGATCACCAGCAGCGGCCCTGACTGGGTCGCCCAGCGGGGCCGGGAGGCGGAATCGTACCGGTCCGACGTCACGATCGCGAGGCGCCCGTCCGCGGCGACGGTGAAGGCGCCGTTGGGTCGCATGTGGAAATTGCCGCCGCCGCCGGTGCTGCGGTTAATTCGGCGCCGCTCGCGCCCATCCTCGACATAGAGGCCGATGGGCCGCCCATCCTCGCCATACATGCCCGCGTTCATCGCGAAGCGCAGGTGTCGGGCGCGGGGACCGAGCTTCGTCTCCAGCGCGGCGAGGCTGCGCAGCGGTCCATTCGGACCGTCCAGGACGAGCACGATTTCGTCGCGGCGACGGTCGTAGCGGCAGGCGGTGAAGGCCGAGCCTTCGAACATCCGCTGCTCGCAGGCCGCGGCCATGGCGGCGGGCGCGCCGCCCTCGTTCGCTGCCGGCGCGCCGCACCCGGCGAGGGCGAGCAGGGCGGCGAGCAGGCTAGAGCGAATAGCCGCCATCGCTGACCAGGCAGGCGCCGGTGGTGTAGGAGGCGCGATCCGAGAGCAGGAAGGCAATCTGCTCAGCCATCTCCGCCGGCTTGGCGTAGCGGCCGAGGGGCGTCGCCATGCTGGCCATGGCCTTGTAGGCGGCTTCCTCGCTGCCGGTTTTCTCGACCAGGTCGGTGAAGAAGGCGACACTCTTCCAGATGTCCGTCTCGACGCCGCCGGGCGCGATGCTGTTGATGCGGATGTTGGCCGAGGCGGCCTCCTTCGCGGCGATGCGGGCGAGATGGATGACGGCGGCCTTGGAGGCGCCATAGGGGCCGATGCCGGGCTCCGCCTTCACGCCCGCGGCGGAGGCGGTCAGGACGATGGCGCCGCCCTTGCCGGTCGCGCGGATCGAGCGCATCGCGGCCTGCAGGGTCAGGAAAGCGCCGTCGAGATTGATCGACATCACTTGGCGCCAGTCGGCGAAGCTCAGGCTCTCGATCGCCCCGCCGGCGCCGATGCCGGCATTGACCAGCGCATGGCTGAGGCCGGTCAGGTCCGCCCGCGCCCAGAAGCCCTCGTCGGCGACGTCGCCGATCAGGACCTGCCGTTCGCAGGGGAGGGAGAAAGCGAAATCGCGCAGCCGGTCCTCGTCCAGATCGACGAGAATGAGCTTGCGCGCGCCGCCGGCGGCGAGGCGGGTGGCGGTGGCCGCGCCGATGCCGGCGGCGGCGCCCGTGATCAGGACGATGGCGTCTGCGAAGTCGGACATGCGCCCGGCTGTATCAGGCCGGTTCCGACAAGGGGAGGGCGCTTAAGCGGCGATATCGCCGATGCCGAGCTCGCCGAGCTTGCGGTAGAGCGTCGAGCGCCCGATCCCCAGTCGGCGCGCCACCTCGGTCATGCGGCCCCGATAATGGCCGATGGCGAGGCGGATGACATCGGCCTCGATCTCCTCGAGCGGGCGAAGATTGCCGTCGGCGGCATAGAGGGTGACGCCGGGACCGTGGGCCAGCGCCGAGGTCTGCGACTGGCCGCTGAGCGGCTTGGCATGATAATCGTCCGAGCGGCGGCCCCAGGCGGCCTCGTTGGCGATATGCGGGAAATCGGCGGCCGTCAGCGCGTCGCTGTCACAGAGCACGGCGGCGCGGAACAAGGCGTTCTGCAGCTGGCGGACATTGCCGGGCCAGCCATAGGAAAGGAGGATGGCGAGGCCGTCGTCGGTGATCGAGAGATGGCGCATGCCCGGCTGCTCTGCGATGCGGGCGAGCAGATGGCGGGCGAGGGCCGGGATGTCGCTCTGGCGATCCCGCAGCGGCGGGATCGGCACATGGACGACGTTGAGCCGGTAATAGAGATCCTCGCGGAAGCGGCCGGCGGCGACCTCCTCGGCGAGCCGGCGGTTGGTGGCGGCGATGATCCGCACGTCGACCGTCTGGGTGATGCGGCTGCCGACCCGCTGGATCTCGCCCGTCTCCAGCACGCGGAGCAGTTTCACCTGCGTGTCGAGCGGCAGCTCGCCGACCTCGTCGAGGAAGATGGTCGAGCCGTCCGCATCCTCGAAGCGGCCGATATGGCGATCGAAGGCGCCGGTGAAGGCGCCTTTCTCATGGCCGAACAGGACCGATTCGACGAGGTTGGAGGGGATCGCGCCGCAATTGACCGTGTGCAGCGGCTTCTTGCCGCGCGGGGAGGCGGCATGGATCGCTTGGGCGATGATCTCCTTGCCCGAGCCGCTCTCGCCTTCGATCAATACGGAAACGCGGGCGCGGGCCGCCTTGGCGGCGACCGCCAGCGCGGCGCGAAATTTGGGCGCGGAGCCGACAATCTCCTCGAAGCCCAAAGTCTTGCTGATCTTCTCGGAGAGCGGGCGGAGTTCGCCGGTCGCCTTCCGCCGATCGGTGGCGGTGTTGAGCGCGGCGAGCAGCCGCTCGGGCGCGAGCGGCTTGACGATGAAGTCGCTGGCGCCGGCGCGCATCGCGTCGACCGCGACATGGACGTCGTTCTGGGCGGTGAGGATGAGCAGAGGGATGTCGGGCCGGAAGGCGCGGATCCGGCGGATCAGGTCGGTGCCTTCCTCGCCGGGCAGCCAGTGATCGAGCAGGATCGCGTCGAACTTCGGCTCCTGCGGATCCTCGAGCATGAGCTGGGCGGCGTCGAAATCGCCGGCGCCGCGCACCCACCAGCCGGCGCGCGCGCCGATGGCGGTCACGAGCCGCCGCTGGGCGGGCTCGTCGTCGATCAGCAACAGGCAACGATTGGGATCCGCCCGCATCTCGTCTCTCTCGTTTCGGGACAGGCGGGATAGCGCGGAACCGGTAAAGGCGGGCTTAAGGCCGCGCCAGCAAATCTCCGGCGCGGCGCAGCGCCCGCCGCCGACGGGAGCGAAGGGGGAATTTTTGCCGTGCCAGCGAAGCGATTGCCGCGGCTTGTTGACTTTCCCTTCGAAAGCGGGCGCATTCGAAAGAAATCCGGAAGGCGGCGCGAAAGGGGGAATCATGACCGACGACAGGAATGGCGGAAACGTGCCGCCGGCTCCCATTCCCGCGGCGCCGCCGCCACTCGCCGCCGCGCCGCCGCCCGCCGCGCCAGTCGCTCCGCAGCCGGCGCCGCCCCAGTCGCAGCCGGCGGCACCGCAGCCGCAGCCGCCTTACTATCCGCCGCCGCCGAAGAGCAAAACGGGCCTCTGGGTCTTCTTCCTGTTCGTCGCCTTCGCGGCGGGCGCCGGCGGCGCCATTCTCACCCTCTGGCTCACGGGCGAACTCTGGAACTCGCGGTCCACTGTTCAGCCGAGCAGCTACGGCAGCCCGGCCACCGGCGGCGTGACGGGCGCCGACACGGGCATGACTCCGCCGGCGCCATCACCCGCGCCCGCTCCGGCGCCCGCGCCGACGGGCGGCGCGGTGCCCACCGCCGACACCTTGGCGGGCAGCTGGGGGCCGAACTGCCCGGGCTCGAACAGCGACGCGATCACCTTCTACCAGGACGGCACCGCGGAGAGCGACGGCGAGAGCGGCTCCTGGAGCCTGAACGGCAATTACGTGACGCTCAACAACGGCCGCCAGAACATGACCCTCTACTGGGAAATGGTCGGCAACGATTCGGCCCGGGTGAGGCGGTCGGGCGACAGCCGGACGGAGACCGTCAATCGTTGCTTGTAAAGGTTGCGGGGGCGGGCATTTTCCCGCCTTCCCCGCGCCCTTCGGGCTTGCTAGGGAGCGTCCCGAACAGGAGGAATACGGCGCATGGCCAGCGACGAAGCCGCCAAGGAAATCCGGGCGCACGAGACGAGTTACCACCGGTTTCTCTTCATGATGAAGTGGGGGACGATCCTGAGCGTGATCACGGGATTCATCGTCATCCTGATCATCGCGAAATAGCGAAGGGGGTCCGGGGGTGAAGATCGCGGTTCTGAAGGAAACCGAAGCGGGGGAGCTTCGGGTCTCCGCGACGCCCGAGACGGTCAAGAAATATGTCGGCCTCGGCGCCAGCGTGGCCATCGAGGCGGGCGCCGGAGAAGGCGCCTCGATCGCGGACGCGGATTATGCAGCGGCCGGCGCCACGGTGGGCGCGCGCAAGGACGTGCTCAAGGACGCCGACGCGGTGCTCGCCATCCAGGGGCCGGACGCCAAGGCGCTGGCCGGTGCGAAGCCGGGCGCCTGGCTGATCGCCTCGCTCAACCCCTTCGGCCGGCGCGACCGCGTCGACGATTATGCCAAAGCGGGCCTGGAGGCGCTGGCGCTAGAATTCATGCCGCGCATCACCCGCGCGCAATCGATGGACATCCTGTCCAGCCAGGCGAACCTCGCCGGCTACAAGGCGGTGCTGGACGCGGCCGGCGAATATGGCCGCGGCTTCCCGATGATGATGACCGCGGCCGGCACCGTCGCCGCCGCCAAGCTGTTCGTGATGGGCGTCGGCGTCGCCGGCCTCCAGGCGATCGCCACCGGCCGCCGCCTCGGTGCGCAGGTCTCCGCGACCGACGTGCGCTCGGCGACCAAGGAGCAAATCCTCTCGCTCGGCGCCAAGCCGATCTTTGTCGAGAATGTCGCCGGCATCGAGGGCGAGGGCGCGGGCGGCTACGCGACCGAGATGTCGGACGAGTATAAGGCGGCGCAGGCGGAGCTGGTGTCCAGCCATATCGCCAAGCAGGACATCGTCATCACCACCGCCCTCATTCCGGGGCGTCCCGCCCCCCGGCTGATCTCGGACGCGCAGCTGCGGACGATGCGGCCGGGCAGCGTGATCGTCGATCTCGCCGTCGAGCAGGGCGGCAATGTCGAGGGCGCGGTCGCTGGCGAGGTGGTGGTGAAGCATGGCGTCAAGATCGTCGGCCACCGGAACGTGCCGAGCCGGCTCGCAGCGGACACCTCCGCGCTCTTCGCGCGCAACATCTACAATTTCCTCTCGGCGTTCTGGGACGCGGAGAAGAAGGCGCCGGTCTTCCCGGACGATGACGAGATCGTCGTCGGCGTGCGGCTTACCAAAGGCGGCCAGGTCGTCAGCGAACGGCTGAAGGGATGAGGGGTGCGGCGGCGACGGCGGGGATGCTGTCGGCGGCGATCCTGCTGGCGCCCGGCTGCGAGCGGCGGCCCGAGCCGCGCAATTCGAAGGAAGAGCCGGTGCGGCGGGCGGCCTATCTGACCGCTCTGGCGCGGGAGCTGCTCGATACCTGTCCCGCGGGCGCGACACCCGTCGGCGAGGCGGCGCGCTACGAGGAATTGAAGCGGCTGGCGGCGCAGACCGGCGCCGGCCATGCGCTCTGGCTCGGCGAGAATGACGCCGCCGCCATCCGCCGGGTCTCGGCCGGCGAACGCTGCGGCGCCGGCGAAGCGCCGCGCCGCGCGGCGCTCGGTGCCTATAGCCGTTCGCTGGACAGCCTGGCGGGGCGGATCGCGGAGTATCGGCCATGAAGCGCATGCTTTCCCTGCTCCTCCTCGGCGCGCTCGGCGCCTGCTCGACCGCGCCCGGCACCGGCTGGAGCCGCGCCGGCGATCTTTCCACCTACGGCGCGATGCACGTCTTCGCCCGCGCGGCGATCGACCAGGAGGCTTATTGCTTCGGCCGCGACCCGGCCCTGACCCTCGCCGACTGGGAGCGGGACTTCGCCGCCCGGCAGCAGGCGGTGACGCAGGTGCTGATCGGTCGCTACGGCGCCGAGCGGACCGACGAGGCGCGCCTGGTCTACGCGCCGCGCGTCGCCTGCGGCGACATCCACGATCCGCAATGGCGCATCCGCTACACGCGCATGCTCAGGCTTCTTGAAACACGGTTCCGGCTGCAGGCCGGGGGGGAAAGCTGATGGACTTCATCTCGATCCTGTCGATCTTCGTCCTGGCCTGCTTCGTGGGCTATTATGTGGTCTGGTCGGTGACGCCGGCGCTGCACACGCCGCTCATGGCGGTGACCAACGCGGTGTCATCGGTGATCATCGTCGGCGCCCTGATCGCGGCCGCCTCGCATGGCGAGGGGCTCGCCAAATGGCTGGGGCTGGCCGCGGTGGTGATGGCCAGCGTCAACATCTTCGGGGGCTTCGCGGTCACGCAGCGCATGCTCGCCATGTACAAGAAGAAGGAGCGGTGATGCAGGCCGCAGGGGGGAACACGATCCATGCCTGAGCTCGCCGCCATGCCCGCGCACGCCGCCGTGGCCGAACATGCCGCCGCCGTGCCCGCCTGGGCGTTGATCGCCTATCTCGTCGCGGGCGTCTGCTTCATCCTCGCCCTGCGCGGCCTTTCCAGCCCGGAAAGCTCGCGGCGCGGCAACGCCTTCGGCATGTTCGGCATGGCGCTGGCGGTCGGCGCGACCCTGATCGTCTACGCGCCGAAGCTGCCGAGCGCCGAGATTGACTGGGGCAATGCCGGGCTGATCCTCGGCGCCATCCTGATCGGCGCCGTCATCGGCATCGTCACCGCGCGGCGGATCGCCATGACCGCCATGCCGCAGCTCGTCGCCGCCTTCCACTCTCTGGTCGGCCTCGCCGCCGTGCTGGTGGGCGCGGCCGCCTTCCTCAACCCGCTCGCCTTCGGCATCGCCGATCCGGACGGGACGATCCACATCGCCAGCCGGATCGAGATGGGCCTCGGCGTTGCGATCGGCGCCATCACCTTCTCGGGCTCGGTGATCGCCTTCCTGAAGCTCAACGGCAACATGTCGGGCAAGCCGATCATGCTGCCCATGCGACACGTCATCAATCTCGGCACCCTGGTCGCGATCCTCGCCCTGATCGGCTATTTCACCCAGGACCAGAGCCCCTGGATCTTCTGGACGGTCACCGCGCTCAGCTTCGCCATCGGCTTCCTGCTGATCATCCCGATCGGCGGCGCGGACATGCCGGTCGTCGTCTCGATGCTGAACTCCTATTCGGGCTGGGCCGCGGCGGCGATGGGCTTCACGCTGCACAACAGCGCGATGATCATCACCGGCGCCCTGGTGGGCAGCTCGGGCGCGATCCTCTCCTACATTATGTGCCGGGCGATGAACCGCAGCTTCATCTCGGTGATCGCGGGCGGCTTTGGCGGCGACGCGGCGGCGGCGGGCGGGGGCCAGGCGATCGACCGGCCGTGGAAGCGCGGCTCGGCCGAGGACGCGGCCTTCCTGATGAAGCAGGCGGAGACCGTGATCATCGTCCCCGGCTACGGCATGGCGGTCGCGCAGGCCCAGCATGCGCTGCGCGAGATGGGCGACGTCCTCAAGAAAGAAGGCGTCGAGGTCAAATATGCGATCCATCCGGTGGCGGGCCGCATGCCCGGCCATATGAACGTGCTGCTCGCCGAGGCCAACGTGCCCTATGACGAGGTGTTCGAGCTGGAGGACATCAACGCCGAGTTCAGCCGCGCCGACGTCGCCTTCGTGATCGGCGCCAACGACGTCACCAACCCGGCGGCGAAGACCGACAAGACGTCGCCCATTTACGGCATGCCGGTGCTCGACGTGGAGAAAGCGAAGACCGTCCTGTTCGTGAAGCGCTCGATGGGCGGCGTCGGCTATGCCGGCGTCGACAACGAGCTCTTCTACCGCGACAACACGATGATGTTGCTCGCCGACGCCAAGAAGATGGTCGAGGAGATCGTCAAGTCCCTGGGCTGAGGTGAGCGCCGCCTGGCTTCATCTCGGCGCCCTGTTCGGCGAGGGCGTCGAGCTGCTCCGCCGCCGCTGGGGCGCGGTCCTCGCCTGGACGATCGTCTATCTCGCCGCCATTGCCGGCGTCGACCTGATGAGCCGGTACCTCTGGCGCCTGGACCCGACCGGCCAGTCCGGCGCGCTGTTCTATTTCCTGCTCGCTTTGCTGCTCGCGCTGGTGACGTCGCTCCTCCTGACCGCGGCCCTGCGCGCCCTCCTGCGCCCTCGGGAGATGGAGTTTGCATCGCTCGACGTCGGCTTGGACGAAGCCCGGATGATCGGCATGACCTGTCCCGCGCCCGTAACGATGCGTCTTGCCGCCGTCAGCAAGATGATGGAAAAGATCGTGAAATCGCGGCGCCGGGCAAAGGCCGGGTCGCGACGGCATGGCATGTCGAGGGGGGAAAGACAGTGACCGTAGGCTCTATTCTGGAAGGTGCATTCCGGCTGATCAAGGAACGGCCGGGCGCGTTGCTGCTGTGGATCGTCATCCAGCTGCTGGTGACCATCGCCAGCAGCTATGCGCTCATGCTGATCGTGCAGGGCCAGATCGACGCCTATCTCGCCGGCGCCACGGAATCGGAGGTCGGCGTCGGCTATCTCGTCCAGACCCTGCTGATCACACTGGCCGGCCTGGTCGTCTCGAGCATCCTCTACGCGGCGGCGCTGCGGGCGGTGCTCCGGCCGGGAGAAGGCGGTCCGGGCGCGCTTCGCCTCGGCATGGACGAGGTGCGGACCTTCCTGCTCACCTTGCTCTACGTGATCATCTTCTTCGTGGGGATGATCGTGCTGACCTTCATCTTCGCTTTGTTCATGGGCGGCGCCGGGACGCGGACCGCCGGCGCCGGGGCGATCATCGTCATGGTGCTCGTCTGCGTCATCGGCGCCTATTTCGGCACCAAGCTGTCGCTCACCTATCCGCTGACCCTGATGCGGGAGAGCTTCGCGATCGGCGAGGGCTGGAGCCTGACGGACGGGCGGTTCTGGACCCTGTTCGGCGCCTATCTGATCCTGTTCCTGATCATGCTCGTCGTGGCGGTGGCGTCCACGGTGGCGACCGACTGGGAATATTTCCAGCTCATCGCCCAATATGGGCTCAACTCGGAGCAGGCGGACGCCTTCACCCTGCGCGAGGTCCAGCAGCTGGCGGCGGGCGACATCGATGCCATGCTCATCCTGAAATGGGTGCTCGGCGGGGTGCAGGGCGGGCTGTTCCTCGCGCTCGGCGCCGGCGCCGTCGGCACCGCCGCCAAGGAATTGACCGCCGACGAGGACGGACTGACCGACACCTTCGCCTGATCGGGCGGCGGGGCGGAAAGTCGCGGAGGGCGCCGGGAAACATCCATTATGGATGTATGCTGCCGATCTTCTTGCGCGGACGGTCCGTCGTCTTGGGTCCGAGCCGCCGATAGCTGGCGGCGGGCCGGAAGTTCGGGCATGATCGTCCCGACATGGTCGATTATCGGGACGATCCTGCCGTCCATCTCTTCGGGGATAGCGAGGCGGCGCTGAGCCGCATGCGCCGGAGCGCGACCGCGGCCGGCTGCCGGATCGTCTCGGAAGCGTTGATCGAGGCGGCGGCGGATCCAGCCGCGGACGCCATTCCCGGCGCCGCCCTGCTGGTCGAGCTCGAACTGACGACGGCGGGCGAAATGGCCATTGCCCTGCTCGGCCGAATGGAGCGGGAGGCCCGCAGCGGCGCGCGGCGCGGGATTATCTCCGGGCCGCCCGCCCTGATCGACCTGATCGCGGCGCTCGCGCCGCATCCCGACGTGGCGCATCTTTGCGAGGCGGACGAGGCGGCGCGCGTCGCCGCCATCGCGGCGGCATCCCGGCCACCGCGCGCGCGGCTCCGCGATCCGGCACGGGACGAGGATGCGCGCCTGCTGCGACGCGTGTCCGAGGATGTCGAGAAGATCAGGGCGATGCTCGCTGCCATGACCGAGCGGCGCGGCAATGGCGAGAGCGGGGGCGCGGCCGGCGATGCGGCCGCGGACGCCGCCTATATCCGCGCGATCATCCGCGGCCGTCGCCTGCGCGACCAATATTTCCGCATCGATCTCTTCGCCGATCCGGCCTGGGACATCCTGCTCGATCTGATGGCGGCGCGGCTGGAAGGGAAAAGGGTGCCGGTCTCCAGCCTCTGCGTCGCCGCCGCCGTGCCGGCGACGACGGCGCTGCGCTGGATCAAGCTGCTCGCCGAACGCGGCCTGATCGTGCGCATCGTCGATCCGACGGACCGGCGGCGCTCGCATGTCGCCCTCGCGGAGGAAACCGCGCGGACGCTCGGCGCCTATCTCAGGCAGGCGCGGCGCACGGGCGCGGAGGTCGGCTGACGCTTGCCCCGCCCGCCTGTTGGTGGCAGGGGGCGGGCATTGCTTGAACGCCTTGGCGGAGGGAAAACCGGTTCCCACTTTTCCTGCCAAGGCTTGGCAAGGGCGCTTAGCTCAGTTGGTAGAGCAGCACGTTTACACCGTGCGGGTCGGCGGTTCGAGCCCGTCAGCGCCCACCAGAACATGGCCCGGGAGAGCGAGAGGATGGCGAAGCGCACCTATCATGGCAGCTGTCATTGCGGCGCGGTGCGGTTCGAGGCGGATTTCGACCTCGATGCCGGCACCGGCAAGTGCAATTGCTCGATCTGCTGGAAGAAGAGGAACTGGAGCGTCGGCGGCATGAAGCCGGCCGATTTCCGGCTGCTCTCCGGCGAGGAGGTGCTCGGCGACTATCAGTTCAACACCATGGCGGGCCATCACCGCTTCTGCCGCACGTGCGGGGTCTCGACGCACGGACATGGCTATATCGAGGCGATCGGCGGTGACTATGTCTCCGTCTCCGTCGCCGCGCTCGACGACCTCGACATCGCCGACCTGATCGACGCGCCGGTCCAATATATGGACGGGCTGCACGACAATTGGTGGAACCCGCCCGCGGAGACGCGGCACCTCTGAGCTAGAGGCTCCGGATCAGCTTCACCGCGACCGCCGCCCAAGGCGGGTCGGTCACCACCGTCTGGCGCTGGCCAGCGCCGTGCGGGAGGATGTGGAGCTTGCCGTCCTCCCTGCCGATCAGGCGGCCGAACAGGAAGCGGCCGGCGGGCCGGGGAACGAGGATGTCGCGATTGAGCGCGCCGGCATAGGCCTCGGGCTCGAGCCGGTTCAGCCAGATTTCGTCACCGCTGCGATAGTCGCCGGACGCCGACTGGACGGTCACCGCGATCATGCCGGGCGCGGGCCGGGGCGGCAGCGCGACGCCGGCGCGGCGGGGGGCATGCGCGCCCTCATGGTCCAGCGTGGCGGCGAGGGGAACGTCTTCCTGCGCGGGCAAGGTGACCAGGTCGGCCGCCTCGACGCCCAGCGCCTTCGCGATCCGGTTGAGCCAGCCGACCGAGACGGTGCGCGTGCCCGTCTCCAGCCGGCCGATCGTCTGCGGCGTGGTCGGCGGCTCGCAGCGATCGGCGACGTCCTGCAGGGTCAGCTTCTTCGCGCGGCGTACCTCGCGGATACGGGTGATCATGGACATTACCTCCAAACCGGATCGGTTATTTCTTTCCTACAGATTTATCCAGATGGCAAGCCCTTGCCATGACGAAAGCGACTCGGGCCCGAACCAATCGCCTGCTGGCGGAGCGCCCCTTGCCGCGCGACGGGCGCGAGCGGACGCCGAAGCGCGGGGCCAGGCCCGCGCGGTCGGTGACCGTCAACCTCACCGAATCGCCGCTGGGCTGGCTGAAGGCGCGCGGGCTGATCAGCGAGCGCCAGTTCGTGGCCGGCGAGACCCTGCGCGAGGCCTGGGAGCAGGCGTCATTGGGGCCCGCCGTCACCATGCGCTGGGACGTGGCGCCGCCGGGCACCGCCGCCCGCGCCGCGCCGGACCATGAGGCGCCGACCATGGTCCAGCTCGCGGCGAGGAAGCGGTTCGACGACGCGGCGGCGGCGGTGGGCGAGGGATTGGCCGACATCCTCTGGCGGGTGGTCTGCGCGGGGGAGGGGATGCGCGACGCGGAACAGGCGCTCGGCTGGCCGGCGCGGGCGGGCCGGGTCGTGCTCGGCATCGCCCTCGACCGGCTGGCGGATTACTACCGGATTCGCTGAGCGGGCCAACCCAAGCCTGGACGCCACTGGCGCCTGCCCGAATATCGCTTAAGAAACGGCGATGATCATCGGCATCGATCTCGGCACGACGAACAGCGCGGTCGGCATCTGGCAGGACGGCGAGGCCCGGCTCGTGCCCAATGCGTTGGGCGATCTGCTGACCCCGTCGGCGGTCGCCATCGGGGATGACGGCCAGGTGCTGACCGGACTCGCCGCGCGCGAGCGGATGGTGACCCATCCGCATCTGTCCCGCACTGTGTTCAAGCGGCTGATGGGGACGAATGCGAAGGCGAAGCTGGGGCGGCACGAATTCGGCGCGGAGGACCTGTCCGCCTTCGTGCTGCGCAGCCTGGCGGCGGACGTCGAGGCCTTTTGCGGGGAGCGGCCCGAACGGGCGGTGATCACCGTCCCCGCCTATTTCAACGACAAGCAGCGCAAGGCGACGCGCCGCGCGGGCGAGCTTGCCGGCCTGAAGGTCGAGCGGCTGGTGAACGAGCCGACCGCGGCGGCGCTCGCTTACGGCATCCATCGACTGGGCGAGGAGAATCCGTTCCTGGTCTTCGACCTGGGCGGCGGCACGTTCGACGTCTCCATCGTCGAGATTTTCGACGGCATCATCGAGGTGCGCTCCTCCTCCGGCGACAACCGGCTCGGCGGCGAGGATTTCAACGAGGCGGTGGTCGCGCTGGCGCTGCAGAAGATCGGCGGGCGCGACTGGAAGGCGATCGCCGACCCGCGGCTCCGGGCCGTGCTCGGCGCGGCGGCGGAACGGACCAGGCGGGCGCTGACCGATGCGCCCGAGGCGCCGTTCAGCTTCGTCTGGCTGGACGAGCGGTTCGAGGCGACCATCACCGAGGCCGGCTTCGAGGAGGCGGCGGCGCCCCTGATCGCGCGCCTGCGGGAGCCGGTGGTGCGGGCGCTGCGGGACGGGCAGGTGCGCGCGGAGCAATTGAGCGAGGTGGTGATGATCGGCGGCGCGACCCGCATGCCGATCATGCGCAAGGCGGCGACGCGCATGTTCGGCCGTTTTCCGGCCAACCGCATCCATCCCGATCATGCGGTGGCGCTGGGCGCGGCGGTGCAGGCGGGCCTGCAGATGCGGGACAGCGCGCTGAAGGAGGTGCGGATGACCGACGTCTGCCCGTTCACGCTCGGCGTCGAATCGAGCGAGCGGGCGGCGGGCGGCGGTTTCCGCGATGGACTGTTCTCGCCGATCATCGAGCGCAACACCGTCATCCCGGCCAGCCGGGAGCAGATTTTCGGGACGATGCAGGACGGCCAGCGCTACGTGGATTTCCGGATCTTCCAGGGGGAATCCCGGCTGACGGCGGAGAATGTGCTGCTCGGCAAGGTTCGGATCGAGGTGCCGCCCAAGCGGGCTGGCGATGTGCTCGTCGCGGTGCGCTTCAGCTATGACAGCAGCGGCCTGCTCGAAGTCGACGTCGAGGTGCCGGAGACCGGCCGCAAGGAACAGGTCGTGATCGTCGACGAGGAGGCGGCCGACGAGAAACAGCTCGCCGAACGGCGCGCGGCGCTCGCCTTGCTGAAGGTGCATCCGCGCGACGACGAGATGAACATGGCGGTGAAGGCGCGGGCGGGCCGCTGCTACGAGAATCTGCTCGGCGACGAGCGGCACTATGTGGGCATGCTGATGTCCAGGCTGGACCAGGCGATCGAAAGCCAGGACCCCCGGACGATCGAACGGGTGCGGGCCGAGGTGGCGGGCGAGCTGGACAAGATCGAGGGCGAAAGCTTTTTGTGAGGGTGACCGACGCCTGGGCCCGGCTCGGCATCGCGCCCACCGGCGAGGCCCGCGAGGTGAAACGCGCTTATGCGGCGGCGCTCAAGGCGATCGACGTCGACCTGGACCCGAAGGCGTTCATCGAACTGCGGGAGGCGCGCGATCTTGCCCTGCAATGGGGCGGCGAGCTGCCGGAGTGGGAGCGGGAGGATTACGATCCGGACGCGCCCTGGGCGGAAGACGAGTTCCGGGAGGAAGACGGCGGCGAGGTGCCGGGACAAGGCTTCCCGATCGACCTCGGCCTTAGCGGGATCGATCCCTTCTGGGGTGGCCATAGGGCCGGTGGCGCCGCGCGACCCGAGGCGGTGGCAAGCGCGAACCGGGCCTTGAGCGAGGCGGCGGCGCGGCTGGAGGCGCTTCTGTCGGCGGAGGACGCGTCGGCCAGCGAGGTTGAAGCCGCGGGCGCGGCCCTGCTAAACGCCTGCGATGAGGCTTCGGTGGATGATTCCGCCGAGATGGAGCGCTGGCTTCGGCAGGCGCTCGCGCAGGCCATCCCCCGCTCCGATCCGGTCTTTCCGCTGGCCGACGCCAGGTTCGGCTGGAGCGGCTCGGCCTTTGTCGGGGGCAATCGCCACGATCCCGACCTCTACGACCTGCTGGATCGGCAGGACGCCCGCGCGACGGTGGCGCGGCTTCGGCAACATGGCAGCGTGGATGAACGCGATGCGCTGGCCGAACTGACCAGGCCGGGGCGGAGCCGGCTGGGCTGGTTCGAATTCGGTATCGCCAGGAGCGTGCGCATGTTCCTGAACGAGGCGGTCGCCGCGAACCGGATGATCGAGCATGATCTCGACCCCGGCACGCTGGCCTGGTGGCAAGGCTATTTCGAGGGACGCCATCTGCCTGGCGCCTTCTGGAGCCTGCTGCTCCTGCCGGTGTCGCTGACCGCCGGCCTCTCACTGTTCGGGGCGATCGACAAAGACTTCGCGACGATTGGCTTGACCTTCGCGGCGGCGGAGGCCGCCATCCTGGTCGTGATCCTGCTCTATGCCGAACTCAGTTTCCGGGCCCGCAAGCGGGCGCGCGAGCAGGGCTGGTGGGATTATGGCTCCGGCAAAGTGCGGCTGCTGGTCCTCGCGGCGATGCTGCTGCCGGTGGGGGCGGCGTTCGCGCCGGTGGGCGTCGCCGCGTCCGTCGCGACCGGGATCGCCGCGGCGGCGCTCGGCGCGGCGGCGCTGTTCCTGACGCCGGCGCCCCGGCGCACCGATTACGACGCGGTGGAAAGCATGACGGCTATCGGCTTCCCGGCGGCGGGCCTGGTCGCCGCCGCGACGATCTGCGTGGCCGCGGTGATGGGCGGCACGCTGGCCGACGGGACCCAGCTCGGCTTTCCGCTGCTGATCCTGTGTCTCATCGTGTCGCGGGCCTATCCGCTGGCGACCGGCGACATGGCGAACCTGAAGCGGACGCGCGCGCGGGCCATATTGGCGGCGACGGGGCTGTCCGCGGCGGGGATGCTCGTATCCCTGTTCTGCTTCACGCCGGCATTGCCCCCGGTCTGGCTGCTCGCGCTCGCCCCGGCGGTGGTGATGGCGCAGCATCTCGCGACGGGCGGAACGACCGCCGCCGTGCGCCTGATCGAATGGGGCGCGCGGGCCGGGGCGATCCTGTTCCACATCATCGTCGGCAAGCGATTGTTCGAAGACTGGGGCCGGAGCATCGTCGCTTCGCTGCTGCTCTATCTGCTCGTCTACAGCCTGATCCGGATCGCCGTCGCCTGGCGCTGGGCGGGGCGGGCCGCGGACGAGCCCGCTTATTTCTAGGCAGGTCGCTTGCCGCGCGGGCGAAGCCGCGACAGAAAGAGGGCAAGGCCGGGTGGACAGAGCGGGGGCGGGCATGGCGGGCGTGGATCCGGGGGAAGAGAAGACGATCGTCCTGTCCGGGCCGCTGCCGCCGCCGCGCGCCATGCCGGCGGCGCAGCGGATCGAGGCGCTGGATTTCGTGCGCGGCGTCGCGCTCTGCGGCATCCTGCTGATGAACATCATCGATTTCGGCCTGCCCGACGCCTACACCAACCCGCAAAATTCCGGCGGGGCGAACGGGATCAACCTCGTCACCTGGATCGTCACCGAGATCGGCTTCGAGGGCACGCAGCGGGCACTCTTCTCGATGCTATTCGGGGCGAGCGTGATCCTGTTCACCTCCCGGCTCGAGGCGCAGGGGCGGACCGACGCCGCCGACCTCTACATGCGGCGCAACCTCTGGCTGGTCGGCTTCGGCATGATCAACGCCTTTCTTCTGCTTTGGCACGGCGACATCCTCTATTCCTACGGGATCATCGCCCTGTTCGTCTTCGCCTTCCGCAAGCTGGCGGCGGCCTGGCTGCTGGTGATCGGGGGCGCCGCCTTGCTCGCCGGCGCGGCCTGGAACCATCACGAGACGCGGGGGACGCTCGACGTCTACGCGCCTTATCCCGCCGCCGCCGCCGCCCGCGACGCGGGGGAGGAGCTGACCGATGCGCAGGAGACGGCGATCTCGGACTGGGAGACGGAGCGGGCCGAATATATTTCCAGCCCGGAGAGCATCGCCGAGAAGATTCGCAATTACACGGCCGGCTACGGGCACACCTTCAGCTACATGACCGAGGTCAACGTCATCTACCAGACCTACGGCCTCTACCGCTATTTCTTCGACGTCTTCGGGATGATGCTGATCGGCATGGCCCTGTTCCGGCTGGGCGTGCTGACGCTCGAGCGGCGGACCAGCCTCTACGTCGCCATGGCGCTCGGCGGCTATGCGATCGGGTTGGCGACCAATGCGATCGAGACCAAGCACATCATGGACGGCGGCTTCAGCGCGATCGCCTTCGCGGAGGTCGCGACCACCTACGATCTCGGCCGGCTGGGCATGACGATCGGGCATCTGGGGCTGCTGCTGCTGTTCGTGCGCAGTGGCCTCCTGTCCTGGGTTCGCCGCGCCTTCGCGGCGGTCGGGCAGATGGCGATCACCAACTATCTGATGCACTCCGCCATCTGCCTCGTCCTGTTCATCCTGATGGGCTGGTACGGGCAGCTGGAGCGGCACCAACTCTATTATGTCGTCTTCGCGATCTGGGGCGCGCAGCTCCTGCTCAGCCCGCTCTGGCTCCATTTCTTCCGGTTCGGCCCGATCGAATGGCTGTGGCGCAGCCTGACCTATGTGAAGTGGCAGCCGCTCCGGCGCGATCGCCCGACGAGAGCCTAGACTCGGCCAGCTGTATTATATATATAATACAGTATGAGCCTGATCCTCTTCGCCGTCGCGCTCGCGGCCGCGCCCGCCGCGCCGGACCATGTCGGGCGCCTCTATTCCTATGTCCGCAGCAACAGCGACGGGACGGAGGCGGAGCGCATCCACGTCTATCGCGCCGCCCGCGAGCGGATCGAGGTGGCGAAAATGCGGGGCCGCTGCCGCAACGCGGCCTTCGTCACCGGCGAACTCGATCTCACCACCGGCCAGGCGCGGCGGCTCCACGCCGGCCGGCTGCGGCCCAATGCCGGTCACGAGAATTTCGGGCTGCTGAGCTTCGATCCCGGGCGGCAGCGGATCGACATCGCGGTGACGACGCCGGAGGGCGAGATCCGCGACAGCGTCGCGGTGCCGGACCAGCCTTGGCATCTTTACGATTACGATCTGGCCAGCCTGACGATCACCGCCCAATACCGCCCGGACCGGCGCGCGAATTTCAGCTTCGGCGTGCCGCTCGTGCTGGTCAGGCCGGGCAACGACATTCTCTCCTATCTCGGCCGCGCCGACGCCCGCTTCGTGCGCTCCGAGCGGCACAATGGCCGCCGCGCCCACCGCTTCGAGGTCGGCGGCCCCGCCTTCGGCGCGCGCGGCGGCCCGCTCTGGTTCGATGCCGCCGACGGCCATATCATCGAGGCGCGCTTCGGCCTCCCCAACCATGTCGAATATCGCGACTTCCGGCTGCGCCTGACGCGGGTGAGCGACGGCGGTCCGGCGGCGTGGCGCCGGCTGCTGACCGCCCATTATGCGGGCTGCCCGGCGGGCTGAAGCGCGCTAGAACAGTCCCGGAGTGAAACCGGCTTCGGGAGTCGCCATCATGATCGTCTACGGTTCGTCGCTGTCGCCCTTCGTCCGCAAGGTGGTCGCCTTCGCCGCCGAGAAGGGGATCGAGGTCGAGGTCAAGCCGGTCGCGCCCGGCAGCCAGGATCCGGAGTTCCGCGCGGCGAGCCCGTTCGGCAAGATGCCGGGCCTGCGCGACGGCGATTTCGCCATTTCCGATTCCAGCGCCATCGTCGCCTATCTGGAAGCGGTGCGGCCGGAGCCCAACCTCATTCCCACCGAGCCACGGGCGCGGGCACGGACGATCTGGTTCGACGAATATTCGGACACGATCCTGTTCGCCTGCGGCGGCAAGATGTTCTTCAACCGCATCGTCGGGCCGCGCTTCATGGGCATTCCCGGCGACCAGGAACTGGCGGACAAGGCGGAATGCGAGGAGCTGCCGCCGCTGCTCGACTATCTGGAGGGCGTGATCCCGGAGAGCGGCTTCCTCGTCGAGGACCGGCTGACCCTTGCCGATATCTCGGTGGCGAGCCCCTTCGCGAACCTCAAACATCTCAACATCGTCTTCGATCCGGCGCGTCACCCGAAGACGATCGCCTATGTGGAGAAGATCCTCGCTCGGCCAAGCTTCGCGCCGATGATCGCGCAGGAGACGCGCTTCCTGGAGCGGACCGCGGCCTGACATGGCCCGTCCCGTCGCCGAGATCGCCTCCTATCACGCCCATGTCTATTTCGGGCCGGGGCAGGAAGAGGCCGGGCGGCGTGTCCGCGAGGGCGTGGCCGCGCGTTTCGCGGTGCGCATGGGCACCTGGTGGACCCGAAAGGTCGGCCCGCACGACCGGCCGATGTTCCAGATCGCCTTTCCGGTGGAGCTTTTCGCCACGTTGGTCCCCTGGCTGATGCTGAACCATGAGGGCCTGTCGATCCTCGTCCATCCCAACACCGCCAACCAGCGGCGGGACCATGTCCGCGACGCGCTCTGGATCGGCCCGCCGCTGCCACTCCACGAGGAGGCGCTGCCCGACGAGGACGAGGAACCGCAGCTGGCGGGGGAGATCAATACGGCGCCGACGTTGGCGCCCTGAGCCTCAGGCCTGGCGCATCCCGATCAGCATCAGGTCGATCAGCGGCGCATCGGGATCGGCCAGCTCCTGGAGCAGGCGGCCGATCTCGCTCTCCAGCCTGGCGCGGCCGGCGTCGGTGAGGCGCGCGCGGGTGCGCATCAGGCGGAAGGCGCCTTCGCCCGCCTCGCCGCCGGCGAGCAATTCCTCCAGATAGGCGCGAGCGATGCGGCCGCGTTCGTCGGCGCGGCTGCCGTCGCCGCCGAACGCCGAGGGGCTGACCGCGAAGCGCCGCGCGACCGCCTGGAAGAAGCGCTCGCTGACCGCCCGGCGCTTCTCCTCGCGGGCGACGCGGATCAGGCCGGCGGCGAGCAATTGGTCGACATGATGGTAGAGTCGGGTGACCGGTACGCCGAGCCTGGCCGCCGCCTGCTTGATCGTCGCCGGGCCGCAGAATTGCTCGAGCAGGGACTGGCGCAGCGGCTCGGCGAGCGCCTTCAATTGCTCCGGCGTCTCGACCAGGAAGGTGTCGGCGACGGCATCGCCGCCGGCCGCCGCCGTCTCGTCGCTCATCCCCGCGTCGTGCGTTCCTCGAACCATAAGCGGTTGCTGCCATAATCGAGGGTGATCCGGCCAGCCCCGAACATGTCCGCGCCGAGCACACCTTCGATCCGCGCGCCGGCGACGCGCTGGATCGGGGCGAGCACGTCGGCGACCGCCACCTGCTGGCCGTCGCGGGTGAGCGTGCCGAAGCCGATGCGGGCCCGGCCGATGCGCGCGCCGCCTGCGGCGGTTCCGCCGGCGCCGCCGAGCTGCACACTCTGGCCGGTCTCGATGCCCGCCGCGCTGGCGAGGGCGGGGGAGAGGAGGGTGGTGCTGGCGCCGGTGTCGAGCGCCATCAGGAAGGGGCCGCGGCCGTTGATCGTGACGTGGACCAAAGTGAGCGGCCGCGACGGGGCGATGGTGAAAGCGACGGCGTCGGCGGGGCGGCCGGCGCGGGCGGTGAAATCGACGCGGCGGCGGCCATAGTCGATCGAGACGGTGCGGCCGGCGACGAAGCGATGGCCGACAATACCGTCGATCGGCTGGCCGATCTGCCGGCTGACCGAATCGATCAGGGTGGAGACGCCCGCGCGCGCCTGCGGCAGCCGGACCGGGCCCAGCGCGAAATTGGCGACGCTGGCCGGGCGGATGGTCACCGGCGCATCGCCGACCGCGCCGCGCGCCTGCCGCTCGCCCTCGGCCTGCGCGACCGCGCCGGCGCGTTCGGCGAGGCCGGGGCTGATCAGGATGTCATAGGGCGCTCCGTTGCCGGTATCGAGCAGGACGCGGGCGGGATGGGCGCCGGCGCCGATCTTCGCCTCCATGACCACGAAGGGGATGTTGTTGGGCATCTCGAACGGAACCGCGTCAATCATAATTCTTCCTTTCATTCAATCATGATTAAATCATTTAGATCATATTGAATGAAAGTCAAGCACGAGGGGGTCCTGCCTCATCGAAGGCGTCCGGCGAGCGCGTAATCCGGCGTGTTTTCATAAGGATATGTCGGCTTGCCTGCGGCGCACGCAGCCAGCTTTCCCGCCCGGTTGAAACCCTTTCGGACCCGGCTCGTTACGTGGCCAGACAAACGGGAGGATTTAAATGCTCGGTACGATTCTCATCATCGTCCTGGTCCTGGTCCTGCTCGGCGCGCTGCCGACCTGGGGGCACAGCCGCAACTGGGGCTACGGCCCGTCGGGTCTTCTCGGTACCATCCTGGTGATCGTGATCATCCTCGTGCTGCTCAGATATATCTGACCTTCCCCTCCGGGGTCCGCCGGCCACCTCGGCCCTTGAGTGCGGACCCCGGCCCCGGCTATGCCCCTGGGACATTCCACGGCCGGGATCGCCTCGCTCACATGTTCCGCAAGCTTTACGACTGGACCCTGCGCATGGCGGGCCACCGCCACGCCGTGCGCTACATGGGCGCGGTTTCCTTCGCCGAATCCAGCTTCTTTCCGATCCCGCCCGATGTGATGGTCGTGCCCATGGTGCTCGCCCGGCGGGAGCGGGCCTATTGGATCGCGACGGTCTGCACGGTGACGTCGGTGCTCGGCGGCATGCTCGGCTATGCGATCGGCGCGTTCTTCTGGGAAAGCTTCGGTCCCTGGCTGGCGACCTATATCGGCCTCACCGAGGAGGTTCGCCATTATTTCATCGAATATGGCGTCTGGATCATCCTGCTGAAGGGCTTCACGCCGATCCCGTTCAAGCTGGTGACGATCGCCAGCGGCCTCGCCGGCTTCAACTTCCCGCTCTTCGTCCTGCTTGCCCTGATCACGCGCGGCGCGCGTTTCTTCCTGCTCGCCTGGGCGCTGAAGAAATGGGGCGAGCCGGTCCAGGCGTTCATCGAGAAAAGGCTGACCCTGGTAAGCTGGGTGTTCCTCATCTGCCTGGTCGGCGGCTTCGCCCTGGTGGCGCTGCTGTGAGCCTGTTCGCAGCCCTGCTGCTGCTGCAGGCGGCCGCCGCGCCGGAGCCGGCCTGGCAGGGGCTGGGCGTGCATGGCGGGATCGACACCGCCTTCGATCCGGCCAGCGTGCGCGCCGAGGGCGGCCGCGTTCGCGTCAGGATCCGGGGCACGGCCCCGACGGCGGGCGAGGACGGGATCAGGACCGTCGCCGGGACGACCGAGATCGATTGCGCGGCGGGGACCGCGACCGCGATCGATGTGAAGGGCTATGATGCGCAGGGCGGGCTGATGCTGAACGCGATCGTGCCGCAGGCGGACCGGGTGGCGGAGCCGATCCGGCCGGACAGCCCGAATGCCGCGGTGCGCGCGCGCGTCTGCAACGGGCACGGACAGTGAATCATCGAAAAGGATCGAGCGAATGATGCCGACTTTGCTGCTTGCCGCGCTCGCGCTCCAGACCATGCCGGCGCCGACTTTGGACCGCTGGGAAGGTACCGGCAGCGACGCGATCGGCGAATCCGCCATCGATCCGCAGAGCATCAGCAGGACTGGGGACGTCGTCACGGTGATCGTGCGCACCCGCATCCACCGCTCGGAGAGCACGGGCGGCGCGATCCTGGGCGTGATGCGCTACACCTACAATTGCCGGACCGATCGCGTGCGCATGCTCGCCGCGGACGTTTATGACGCGAATGGCCGCTTCGCCGGTACGGCCGAGGCCGGCCCCGAGGAGCAGATCCGCCCGGATTCGCCGAACCAGCGGACTCGGGATCGCGTCTGCCGATGACCGGGATCGAGGAGAAAGCGGCGGTGAGGGCGCTGAGATGATGACGGCCTGGCTGGTCATCGCGATGCAATTGCTGCCGGCGCCGACCCTGCCGCGCTGGCGCGTGGTCGGCCGCAACGCCCAGGCCGAATATGCGGTCGATCCGCAGAGCGTCCAGCGGCAGGGAACGCGGGTGCGCGCGGCCGTGCGCTTGCGCTTCCTGCGGCCGCCGGCGGGGGCGCCGGCCTTGGGCGTGATGCGCTACGTCTATGATTGCCGGCGAAACACGATCCGCTCCGAGGCCAGCGACATCTACAATGCGCAGGGCCGCTTCGTGGGCACGATCCAGACGCCCGCGCACGAACTGCGCGACGTGCCGATCGGGCCGACCTCGCCCAATGCGCAGGTCCGCAATCATCTCTGCGCGGGAGGGCGGCGCTAGAGGAGGGGACGCGAACAGGGGGAAGGCAATAGGGGCCGATTTTTTCGATGGAGTAAGCTTATGACTATCGCCGTCCTGACCGCCGTTTTGTTCCTCCAGACGCTGCCCGCGCCGGGCAGCGCGCAATGGGAGCCGCTCGGCCCGCCCCAGCCCGGCATGACCAACGAGGTCGATCCGGCGAGCGTCGCGCGGAGCGGCGACAATGCGTCGCTGCGGATGCGCTCGACCCGCGCCGCCGCGGATCCGGAGGGCATGAACGTGGCGGTGATCGCCTTCACCGTCGACTGCCGCCGCCGCACCGCCACGCTGGACGGGGTCGATCTCTATCGGACCGACGGCAGCTTCGGCCGCTCCGTGCCCGGCGACGATCCGCGGCCGATCGGCAGCGACCCGATGCAGCGCGCGCTGTACGAACGCGCCTGCCGGCCCGCGGCGCCGGCAGCCACGCCGGCATCGCCCGCGCCCGCACCCGGCAATTAGAGGAGGTCCGCATGGCCGACGCCTGCCCGCATGAGCATCTGGTCCAGGACGTCACGCCGAGCGCGGACGGCTGCGAGGAATGCCTGCGGACCGGCGACTGGTGGGTGCACCTCAGGCTCTGCCGGATCTGCGGCCATGTCGGCTGCTGCGACGACAGTCCGAACCGGCACGCGCGGGCGCATTTCCATGCCACCGGCCATCCGGTGATCGAGGGCTACGATCCGCCGGAAGGCTGGGGCTGGTGCTGGGTGGACGAGGTCGCCTTCGATCTAGGCGACCGCAAGACGCCGCATCCGAGGCCGATCCCGCGCTTCGTGTGAGGCGGGTCTAAAGCGGCGGGCGCCGGGCGAGGATGGCGACCAGCAGCGCGCCCAGGCCGGCGACGACGGCGACGATGCCGCCGATGGTGAGCATGCGGATGCCGTCGAGATCGACATAGGGACCGGGCGTCCTCGTCAGGATGATGGCGAGCATGATCCCGCCGCAGAGGAGGCCGGCGAAGCCGAAGGCGCGGAGACCCCGGAGCCGATCCTCGGTCCGGGCCGCCTCGGCCTCACCGGCGTCGCCGCCCGCGGCCCGGTAGTGCGGAGCGTAATGGCTGCGCACGCTTTCGCGGCGGCGCGGATCGATGGTCGCGTTGAAATGATCCAGCACCTCGCGCGCCTCGGCGCGGGCGCCTTCCGGAGAGGGGATCCGAAAGACGGCGAGCCGCGAATGGCCCTTGCCCTGCTGGAAGGTGACGAATTCGAGCATGGCCGGCTGCCCCTCCACCAAAGCGATGTCGACCAGCTTGCCGCGGGACGCGAAATAGCCGAGCCCGTAGCAGGCGTCGCCGATCAGCATCGCGTCGGTGCCGATGCGGATCTCCATCCCCTCGGGCGGGAGCGCGGCGGGCAGGCGCAGGCGATTGCGCAGCGAGTGGAACAGGCCGTCGCGCGCCGTGTCGCGCCGGCGGAACGTCGCCCAGTCCAGCATGCCGACCCGCCAGCTGGCGAGCAGGCCGGTGCCGCTCCGGAGCGCGTTCCGCTTGCGGAGGACCGCATAAGCGATGCCGGCGAGGACGAGGCCGCCGAGGGTGGCGAGGAAGCCCAGGAACGAAATCGTCTGCCAGGCGCGCATATTGGCTTCCCACACCGGCAGGCCGCTGGCCAGCCGGAGGCCCGACCAGCCCAAGGCAAGGCCGGCGGCGGTCGCCAGGAGCCCGATGACGATCCAGAGGCCCGGTCGGTTCACGCCTGTCCTTCCGTCGCGATGGGCCGAGCCTAAGCGGGGCGCGGATCGTCTTCAAGCCGGGGCGGCCGGCTTTGCCACCCCGACACTGGATCGCCGCCCCGGCCTGGCCTAGAATCGGGCGAGGGGAGGGACATCATGCGCCGCCTGCTCATCGCCATCCTGGCCGCGATCCTCGCCACGGGCGCCGCCCGCGCGCCGGCGCAGCCGGCGGTGCCGTTCGACCATCTGCCGGCGCTGAAGGGCGGCTATTTCCGGCACGATTCCCGGATCCTCGGCCGGCCGCTTCACATCTACGTCCGGCTGCCCGCCGATTATGCCGAGCAGCCGGAGCGCCATTATCCGATCGTCTACCTGCTCGACGGGGACTCGCTCTTCCCGATCCTCGCCGCCATTCACCTCTTCCTTACCTATGATGACGGGCTGCCGGAGGCCATCGTGGTCGGCATCGCTTATGGCGGCTTCGATCCCGCCGTAAACCGGCGGGACGTGGACTTCACCGGTCCGGCCGAGGGCGCCGCGCCGGAGCGGGCGGGCGCGCCGGCCTTCCAGCGCATGCTGCGCGAGGAGCTGCTGCCGGAAGTCGAGCGGCGCTGGCGCGCCGATCCCGCGCGGCGCATTCTGTTCGGCCAGTCGCGCGGCGGCAGCTTCGTCCTCTACTCGGCGTTCACCGAGCCGGATCTCTTCTGGGCGCGGATCGCGAGCAATCCCGCCTTCGAGCCCGGTCGCGCCCGCTTCTTCGGAGCGCCGCCGTCGGCGACGCGCCGCGACCTCAGGCTGATCGTCTCCAGCGGCACGCGCGACCGCCCGCATCTGCGCGCAACCGCCGTGGAATGGTTCCGCCACTGGGCTGGCCGCGGCGCGCCGTGGACGATCCGGGCCCAGACGATCGAGGGCGGCACCCACGCCGCCGATGCGGGCACCGTCTATCGCGAGGCGCTGCGCTGGCTGTTCCCCGCGCCGCCTCCCGCCACACCCTAACGCAGCAGCGCACCGCCTTCGCCCAGATCGTTCCGGATCGTCGTCGCGGCGACGCCGCCTTCGCCCATGGCATGGCTGATCTGGTCGAGGCCGATCACCACGTCGCCCGCCGCATAGGCGCCGGGGATGCTGGTGCGCTGGTGGCCGTCGACGAGGATGCAGCCCGTCCCCTCCGCCAATGCCGCGCCGATCTGCGTCGCCAGCTCGTTGTGAATGTCGGAGCCGAGCGCCGGATAGACGCTGTCGAACGTGTGGTGGCCGCGAGGCGTCTCGACCACGATCGCCTTGTCCAGCGCCGCGACCGCCTGGCAGGGTCCGTCCACCGCCTGGACGCCGAGCGCCGCCAGCCGCTCCCGGTCCGCCGCCGCGAGATCGTGGGCGCTGTCCGGCGCGATCAACGTGATGTCGGCCGTGTAGGAGCGCAGGAAGGCCGCCTCGGCGACGCCATGCCGGCCCGAGCCGATCACGCCGACCTTGCGGTCGGTCACCTCATAGCCGTCGCAGATCGGGCAATAGCGGATCAGCCCGCGCTCCAGCGCCTCGTCGTGCAGGCCCTCGTCCATCGGCGGGCGGCGATTGGCGACGCCGGTGGCGAGCAGCACGGTGCGTGCCGTGACCGGCCCGGCGCCCCATTCCCCCGCGAAGCCGCCGTCGATCCGGTCGAGCCGGGTCACCCGCCCGGTCTCGATCGCCGCGCCATATTTCTGCGCCTGCGCCGTCATCCGCGCGATCAGCTCCGCGCCCGAAATGCCGTCGGGAAAGCCGGCATGGTTGTTGGTGCAGGGGATGAGCGCGGCCCGGCTCTTGCCCGCGTCCACCACGCGCAGCTTCAGGTGGAAGCGCGCGAGATAGATGGCCGCGGTCAGCCCGGCCGGGCCGCCGCCGACGATCAGGCAATCGAGGTCGGGCGCGTTCATTTCGGCTCCAGCGCGGCGTCATGGCGATTGTTCCACCCCGCGGCTGCGCCTATTCCGGTCATGCCGGAATAAGGAGCTGAACGCCCATGCGTAAGTGGATTGCCGCCTTGCTGCTTGCCAGCCTTCCCGCGCCGGCCGTCGCGCAGAGTCCGGCGCCTCCCGCTTCCGGTTCGCTCGCCGCGCGGATCGAGGCGCTCGGCCCCACGCTCGATGGCTATTTCGAACGCTATATGGCCGAGCAGCACGTGCCCGGCCTGGTCTACGGCATCGTCGCCGACGGCCGGCTCGCTTATGTCCAGACTCGCGGCAGCCTGACGCCCGAGGACGCGACCCGGATCGTCACGCCGGACAGCCTGTTCCGCATCGCCTCCATGTCCAAGGCCTTCACCGCGCTGGCGATCCTGAAGCTGCGCGACGCGGGCCGCCTCCGGCTCGACGCGCTGGCCGAGGACTATGTCCCGGAGCTGCGCAACTGGCGCTATCCGACCTCGGATGCCCCGCGCATCCGGGTCCGCGACCTGCTCAGCCATGTCGGCGGCCTCGTCACCGACGATCCCTGGGGCGACCGGCAGCAGGTGCTGACGGAGGCCGAGTTCACTGCCATGCTCCGCGCCGGCCCGCCCTTCACCCGGGCGCCGCAGAGCCAGTTCGAATATTCCAATTACGGCTATGCCCTGCTCGGCCGGATCGTCAGCAATGTCTCCGGTCGGCCCTATCAGGACTATATCCGCGAGGAGATCATGCGGCCGCTCGGCATGGCGGCTTCGGGCTATGATGTGCTCGCCTCCCCGCAGGAGCGCCGGGCGCTCGGCTGGCGCTGGGAGAATGACGCCTTCGCCCGCGAGCCCGACATGCGCGACGGCGCCTTCGGGGCGATGGGCGGTGTGCAGACCAGCGCGCGGGACTATGCGCGCTGGGCCGCTTTCCTGCTCGCCGCCTGGCCGCCGCGCGACGGCGCGGAGCAGGGGCCGGTGCGCCGGTCGACGGTGCGCGAGCTTGGGCAGGGGCTGAACTTCGTCGCGGTCGCCCGCCGTCCGGGCGACCCCGAATCCTGCCCACAGGCGGCCGCTTACGGCATGGGTTTCCGCGTCGCCCAGGATTGCGACCTCGGCCTGACCCTCGCCCATGGTGGCGGCTATCCGGGCTACGGCTCCTATCTGCTGCTCCTGCCCGATCATGGCGTGGCGGTCTTCGCCTTCGCCAACCGCACCTATGCCGGTCCGTCCCCGCCCGTCTGGCAGGCGGCGCTGGCGCTGCACCGCGCCGGGCTGCTGACCGGGCGCGCCATCCCGGTGAGCGAAGCGCTTGCCGCCAATTACCGCGCGGCGGGAGCGATGTGGACGGCCGGGACCGTCGAGCCGGGCCGGCGCAACCTCGCTATGAACTTTCTGCTGGACCGCAGCGCGGAGAATTGGGCGTCGGTATTCACCCAGCTGAAGGCCCAGACCGGCACCTGCCGCACGGACGGCCCGCTCACCGCCACCGGCGCCATGGCAGGCAATTTCACCTGGACCTGCGAGCGCGGCACGCTCCAGGGACAACTGCTTCTGGCGCCGACAAGTCCACCGACCATCCAGGCGCTGCGTTTCCGGGCGGTGCCCGATCCTTGATCCAGGACCTTGGTCGGCGTATATACATAATGTAGATACGGAGACTTGAGATGACGAGGCCCCGCAAACATCCCAAATTGGGGGATAATCCTGACTTCATACGAGTTCTTGGGGCGCTCCCTTGGCTGAAAAGCCCTGACAAGAAGCGGTATCGCGCGAAGGTGTTCAAATCCGGCAATTCGCTCGCCATACGCATCCCTGCCGGCACCAAGCTCGTCGCTGGCATGGAAATGGACCTGATCGTGGAGGACGGCGCCTTCCTGTCGCTGGAGCCGGTCGAACATCCCAAGCGGAAGTTCAACATCGCAAAGGTCGCGGGGTCGGCGCGAGATCTCCTGTTCATCAGCGACGAGGACCGCTTGTTCGATGAGCGGCCTTTGTTGTGGGACCGGCAACCCGAAGCAGACTGATCGAATGAAATATCTTCTCGATAGCAACGTGATCATCGCCTTGGTGATGAATGCCGATGAGGCGCTCGTTCGTCGCGCCGCCGATTGCGACGAGGGCGATATGGTCACATCGGCCATTGCCTATGCGGAAGTGGCCTATGGTTCCGTTCGTGATCGACCCCCTGCATTCGAACAGTTGCGGGCGTTCGTCGAGGAAGTCCCCGTTCTCGACTTCGACTATAAGGCGGCCATTGCCTATGCCTCGCTCCCTTTTCGGCGCGCAAGCTACGACCGGCTGATTGCAGCACA
This sequence comes from Allosphingosinicella sp., assembly GCA_035502235.1. GTDB lineage: Bacteria > Pseudomonadota > Alphaproteobacteria > Sphingomonadales > Sphingomonadaceae > Allosphingosinicella. Next base: position 54,501 of record DATJUQ010000041.1, on the reverse strand, counting down.
CGCATTGTCGCATGGGCTGACCGTGGTGACCGACAATGTCGCCCATTTCCGCGACGTACCGGGCCTCCAAGTCGAGAATTGGATGAAATGACTTGGGCCGCTACCATCCTGACCCTCTATCCGGAGATGTTTCCCGGCCCGCTCGGTGCCAGCCTCGCCGGGCGGGCGCTGGGGGAGGGCACCTGGTCGCTGGAGACGGTGCAGATCCGCGACTTCGCGACCGACAGGCACAGGTCGGTCGACGACACGCCGGCGGGCGGCGGGGCGGGCATGGTGATGCGCGCGGACGTGCTCGCCGCGGCCCTGGACAGCGTGCCGGACGACCGCCCCAAATTGGTGATGAGCCCGCGCGGGCGGCCGCTCGACCAGGCCCTGGTCCGGGAGCTTTCCGCCGGCCCCGGCGTCACCATCCTCTGCGGCCGGTTCGAGGGGATGGACGAGCGCCTGTTCGAGGCGCGGCCGCTCATTCCCGTGTCGATCGGCGACTATATACTGTCGGGGGGCGAGCCCGCCGCGCTCATCCTCCTCGACGCTTGCATAAGGCTGCTTCCCGGGGTAATGGGCGCGCCTTCGAGCGGTGAGGAGGAGAGCTTTGAAAGCGGCCTTCTCGAATACCCTCATTATACCCGGCCTGTTGAATGGGAAGGGCGCAGGATCCCCGAAGTGCTGCGATCGGGGGATCATGCGAAGATCGCCGCCTGGCGGAAACAAAGGGCGGAGGCAGAGACACGGCTAAGGCGGCCGGACCTGATCGAGCGTCATGGGGACGCGCGAAGGCCATCGCCCTCTGGCGCGCGGCGGACGAACAAGGACGAATGAGATGAACCTCATCCAGCAGCTCGAGGCCGAGCAGATCGCCGCTTCGGGCAAAACCATCCCGGAATTCCGCCCCGGCGACACCCTCCGCGTCGGCGTGAAGGTGGTCGAAGGCGAGCGCACCCGCATCCAGAATTTCGAGGGCGTCTGCATCGCCCGCGCCAATAAGGGCCTGGGCAGCTCCTTCACCGTGCGCAAGATCAGCTTCGGCGAGGGCGTCGAGCGCGTCTTCCCGCTTTATTCGCCGAACGTCGATTCGATCGAGGTCGTGCGCCGCGGCGCCGTCCGCCGCGCGAAGCTCTATTATCTGCGTGGCCGCACCGGCAAGTCGGCCCGCATCGCCGAGCGCCGCGATACGCGTCACCTCGACGCCGCCCGCGCCGAGGCCGAGACGGAGAGCGCCGAGGCCTGAGCCTCCCGGCAACCGGACAAGAGAGGAAGGCGGTCGCTGCGGCGGCCGCCTTTTTCTTTGCGCGCGGGCGCGTTGACCTGATCGGCCGTCATGCTGAACTTGTTTCAGCATCCAAGGTCGTTGCGGTCATCAAGGCGGAGGCTGCTTGCCAAACTGAGAGGTGCTCCACCCTGGACCCTGAAACGAGTTCAGGGCGACGAAGAAGGGCAAGCCTGTCCTCTCCGAGTGCATCTAAGATATATCTTGACTTTGTCGATTTCCAAGATATATCTCAGCGCATCTTAGATAGGAGTTTGTCCGGATGGGACGTTTCAAGATGCATGGCTGCGGTCCGCGCGGCAGGGGTTTTCCGGAGGCGATCATCGCCATGGGCATGGGGCGCGGCTGGGGCCGCGGCTTCGGCGGGGGCTGGGGAGCCTGGGGTGGCGACGAATGGGGCGGCGGCGGCGGCCGGGGCCGCGGCGGGCGCCGGCGGATGTTCGATTCTGGCGAGTTGCGGCTCGTCCTGCTCAAGCTGATCGCCGACCAGCCGCGTCACGGCTACGATCTGATTCGCGCGATCGAGGAACTGACCCATGGCGCCTATGCGCCGAGCCCCGGTGTGGTCTACCCGACCCTGACCATGCTGCAGGACATGGGCTATGTCGAGGAGGCGAAGGGCGAGGGGTCGCGCAAGGTCTTCGAGGCGACCGCCGAGGGGCGGGACCATCTGCTCGACAAGGGCGAAGAGGTGACCAGCCTGTTCGAGCGGCTCGAGGATGTCGGCGGCGACCAGCGCAAGGCCGGCGGCGCGCCGATCAAGCGCGCGGTGGGCAACCTGCTCTCGGCGCTCTGGCACCGCGCCACGCGCGACGATATGGACGAGGCGCGGCTGCATGAAATCGCCGCCATCCTCGACGAGGCGGCGCAGAAGATCGAAAGGCTGAAATGACCGTTACCAGCACCGCCGATGTGCCCACCGCCAATGGCAGCCGCTATCTGCAGCAGCTGTGCAAGCATTGGGCGCACAATCTCGCCGTGGAGTTCGATGCGCGCGAGGGAAGGGTGACCTTCCCCCGCGACGCGCGCGGCGCCGACTGGCCGGGCGATGCGCTCGTCACGATGACGGCGGGGGAGGGCGTCCTCACCTGCCGCATCGACGCTTCAGTAGAGGGCCAGCTGGAAGGCCTGAAGGGCGCCGTCGCGCGCCACCTCGACCGTTTCGCCTTCCGGGAAGCGCCGCTCAGCTTCGACTGGAAAGACGCGGCCTAAAAATCCTCCCCGGGAACGGGGAGGATTTCATCCTCAGGGGACCGGGCTGCGCTGCTGGCGGCCGCCGTCATTATGCTGGCGGATGACCCGCATATAAGCCTCGGCCAGCTCGTGATTGACCGCATCCCAGCCGTAGCGCTGGCTGGCGTGGAAGCCCGCCTCGCCCGCCGCGCGGCGGGCGTCTTCGTCGGTACAATAATGGGCCAGCGCGTCGCAGAAGGCATCGATCGCGCCGGGCCGCACCAGCCGGCCGGTGACGCGGTCGGTAACCAGGCTCTCGCTGCCCGTCGCGATCGCCGCGACCACGGGCAGACCGGCTGCCATCGCCTCAAGCGTGACGTTGCCGAAGGTCTCGGTGACCGAGGGGTTGAACAGCATATCCATCGAGGCGACGGCGCGGCCGAGATCCGGGCCGGCCTGGAAGCCGGCGAAGATCGCGTCGGGCAGGCGCTTCTCGAACCAGTCCCGCGCCGGACCCTTGCCGACGATCAGCACCTTGTGTCTGATGCCGCGCCGGGTCAGCCGGTCGATCGCGTCGGAGAAGACGTCGAGGCCTTTTTCCATCACCAGCCGGCCGGTGAAGCCGACCACGGGCACATCGTCCTCGATGCCGAGGCTCCTCCGCCGCCAGGCGAGGTCGCGGCGGCCGGGATTGAAGATCTCCCGGTCGATGCCGCGCGTCCAGATGCCGACGTCATAGTTCATGCGCTGCTCGCGCAGCAGCTGCGCCATGGAATCGGACGGCGCAAAGATGGCGTCGCAGCGGCGGTAGAAACGCCTGAGCGTCGCGAGCACCAGCGGCTCCAGGAAGGCGAGCCCGTAATAGCGCGGATAGGTCTCGAAGCGGGTGTGGACCGAGGCGATCACCGGCAGGTCCCACCTGCGCGCCAGGCTCACGGCCCGGTGGCCGGTAATGTCCGGGCTGGAGACGTGGATGATGTTCGGCTCGAAGTCCGCGATGTCGCGCTTCACGCGCGGCGGGATCATCGTGCCGACCTTATATTCCGCGCGGCCGGGAATGGGGAAAGCGGGGAGGGAGACGAGGTCCCCCTTCGGCTCGAAGGCCGGCGTCTTGGTGGTCGGCGAATAGACCCGCACCGCCGCGCCCTGGCGCAGCAGATAATCGGCGAGCCGGTTCAGCGCCTGGTTCGCGCCGTCCCGCACATAATTGTAATTGCCGCTGAAAATCGCGACGCGGAGGTCGGAGACGTCCATCTCCGGACCGATAGGGGCCTCGTCGGCGGATGGCAAAGCCCGTCCACGCCGCGCGCGCGCGGGCAAAGCGGGGACGTCGAGCCCCTTGGCGGCCTCGCGTAGGGCATCGGGCAGGCCGGCTTTCCGGTTGACGCTTCTTGAGGACATCAGCCTTCTCTAAACGAAAAACGCCCCGCCGACCGTAGCCGGCGGGGCGCTTCATCCGATTTGCCTCAGGCTTCGTCGCCGTCGGCGGCTTCGGGCTGGAGGTAGTCGCCCGCATCGGCGTCGGTGCCGTGGCCGGATGCCACCACCGCCTCGAGCGGATCCGAATGCGTCGCCGCCTCGGGGCCCTGGGCGAGCTCGGCGGCATGCTCTTCCTCCGCCGAATTGGCGGCGATGATCGCCTCCTGGATCGAGCGGTGCGCGGCCCGCAGCGCCGCGTCGCGCGACGAGGCGGCGATGCGCAGCCGCTTCATGCCCGCGCCGGTGCCCGCCGGGATCAGGCGGCCGACGATGACATTCTCCTTGAGGCCTTCCAGATCGTCGATCTTGCCCTGCACCGAAGCCTCGGTGAGGACCCGGGTCGTCTCCTGGAAGGAGGCCGCGGAGATGAAGGAGCGCGTCTGCAGGCTCGCCTTGGTGATGCCGAGCAGCACCGGCTTGCCTTCCGCGAACTTCTTCTTGCCCGAGGCCTTCAGCTTGGCATTGGCCTCGTTCATCTCCTGCCGGTCGACCTGCTCGCCCACGAGGAACGTGCTGTCGCCGGATTCGGTGATCTCGACCTTCTGCAGCATCTGGCGGACGATCACCTCGATGTGCTTGTCGTTGATCTTCACGCCCTGCAGTCGATAGACTTCCTGGATCTCGGACACGAGATATTCGGCCAGCGCCTTGACGCCGAGCACCTCCAGAATGTCGTGCGGATCCGGGGAGCCGCCGATCAGGTTGTCGCCGCGCTTCACGAAGTCGCCTTCCTGCACGTCGATGACCTTGGACTTCGGCACCAGATACTCGACCGGCTCGCCCCCATCCTCGGGAACGATCGCGATCTTGCGCTTGGCCTTATAGTCCTTGCCGAAGGCGATCCGGCCGGAGACCTTGGCGATGATCGCATTCTCCTTGGGCTTGCGCGCCTCGAACAGCTCCGCGACCCGCGGCAGACCGCCGGTGATGTCGCGGGTCTTGGCGGCCTCGCGGGAGACGCGGGCGAGCACTTCGCCGGCCTCGATGCGCTGGCCGTCCTCGACCGAGAGCATCGCGCCCGGGGAGAGCATGTAGCGCGCCGCCTCGCCCGATTCCTCGTCGAGCAGGGTGATGCGGGGACGCAGATCCTCCTTGCTCCGCGCGGACGCGCGGAACTCGGTGACGACGCGCTGGGCGATGCCCGTCGCTTCGTCGGTCTGCTCGACGAGCGTCTTGCCCTCGATCAGATCCTGGAACTTCACCACGCCGCCCTTCTCGGTGATCACCGGCATCATGAACGGATCCCACTCGGCGATCCGGTCGCCCTTCGACACGATGTGGCCGTTGTCGGCCATCAGGTGCGCGCCATAGGGGATGCGGTGCGTCGAGCGCTCGCGGCCGTCCATGTCGACGATCGCCAGCTCGCCGTTGCGGGCCATGGCGATGCGCCGGCCGCGCGGGTCCATGATGGTCGGCAGATCGCGCAATTCGATCGTGCCGTCCGCCACGGCCTCGAGGCTGGACGTCTCGTTGAGCTGGGCGGCGCCGCCAATGTGGAAGGTACGCATCGTCAGCTGCGTGCCCGGCTCGCCGATCGACTGGGCGGCGATCACGCCGACCGCCTCGCCGATATTGACCGGCGTGCCGCGGGCGAGGTCGCGCCCGTAGCAGCGGCCGCAGACGCCATGCTCGCTCTCGCAGACCAGCGGGCTGCGAATGTGCACGGACTGGATGCCGAGCTCGTCGATCTTCAGGGCCGCGGCCTCGTCGATCAGCTCGCCTTCCTTGACGATGACGTCGCCAGTCTTGGCGTCGACCACGTCCTCGGCCGGGGTCCGGCCCAGGATGCGCTCGCCGAGCGAGGCGATCATGGCGCCGCCCTGGACGATGGCGCGCATGTCCAGGCTGTTCTCGGTCTGGCAATCCTCCTCGACGACGACGCAATCCTGCGACACGTCGACGAGACGGCGGGTCAGGTAGCCCGAATTCGCCGTCTTGAGCGCCGTGTCCGCGAGACCCTTGCGGGCGCCGTGGGTCGAGTTGAAATATTCGAGGACGGTCAGGCCTTCCTTGAAGTTCGAGATGATCGGCGTCTCGATGATCTCGCCCGACGGCTTGGCCATCAGGCCGCGCATACCGGCGAGCTGCTTCATCTGGGCCTGCGAACCGCGGGCGCCCGAATGGGCCATCATGTAGATGGAGTTGATCGGGGCCATGCGGCCGTTCTCGTCCTTCGGCTGCGCCTTGATCTTGTCCATCATGGCGTTCGCCACCTGGTCGCCGCAGCGGCTCCAGGCGTCGATCACCTTGTTGTACTTCTCCTGCTGGGTGATCAGGCCGTCCTGATATTGCTGCTCATAATCCTTCACGAGCGCGCGGGTCTCGTCGACCATCGCTTCCTTCTCGTGCGGGATGATCATGTCGTCCTTGCCGAACGAGATGCCGGCGCGGAAGGCGTGACGGAAGCCGAGGCCCATGATCGCGTCGGCGAACAGCACCGTCTCCTTCTGGCCGGTGTGGCGGTAGACGATGTCGATGACGTCCGCGATCTCCTTCTTGGTGAGCAGGCGGTTGACCGTCTCGAAGGGAACCTTGTGCGACTTCGGCAGGGTCTCGCCGAGCAGCATGCGGCCCGGCGTGGTCTCGACCCGCTTCATGTACGGCTTGCCGTCCTCGTCCGTCTGCGGGACGCGGCTGACGATCTTCGTATGCAGCGTCACGGCGCCGGCGTTGAGCGCCTGGTGGACCTCCGACATGTCGGAGATCATCGCGCCTTCGCCCGGTTCGCCCTCGCGCTCCATCGACAGATAATAGAGACCCAGCACCATGTCCTGCGAGGGCACGATGATCGGCTTGCCGTTGGCGGGCGAGAGGATGTTGTTGGTCGACATCATCAGGACGCGCGCTTCCAGCTGCGCCTCGAGGCTCAGCGGGACGTGCACGGCCATCTGGTCGCCGTCGAAGTCGGCGTTGAACGCGGCGCAGACCAGCGGGTGAAGCTGGATCGCCTTGCCCTCGATCAGCACCGGCTCGAAGGCCTGGATGCCGAGGCGGTGCAGCGTCGGCGCGCGGTTCAGCAGCACCGGATGCTCGCGGATCACCTCGTCGAGGATGTCCCAGACTTCCTTGCGCTCCTTCTCGACCCACTTCTTCGCCTGCTTCAGGGTCATGGAGAGACCCTTGGCGTCGAGGCGCGAATAGATGAACGGCTTGAACAGCTCGAGCGCCATCTTCTTCGGCAGACCGCACTGGTGCAGCTTAAGCTCCGGTCCGGTCACGATGACCGAGCGGCCCGAATAGTCGACGCGCTTGCCGAGCAGATTCTGGCGGAAGCGGCCCTGCTTGCCCTTCAGCATGTCCGAAAGGCTCTTCAGCGGACGCTTGTTGGCGCCCGTGATGGTGCGGCCGCGACGGCCATTGTCGAACAAAGCGTCGACCGCCTCCTGCAGCATGCGCTTTTCGTTGCGGACGATGATGTCCGGCGCGCGCAGCTCCATAAGGCGCTTCAGGCGGTTGTTGCGGTTGATCACGCGGCGATAGAGATCGTTGAGATCCGAGGTCGCGAAGCGGCCGCCGTCCAGGGGGACGAGCGGGCGCAGTTCCGGCGGGATGACCGGAACGACGTCGAGGATCATCCACTCGGGACGATTGCCGGACTCCAGGAAGCTTTCGACGACCTTCAGCCGCTTGATGATCTTCTTGGGCTTCAGCTCGGACTTGGTGGTCTCCAGTTCGTCGAGCAGGGCCTGGCGCTCGCCCTCAAGGTCGAGATCCATGAGCATCTGCTTCACGGCTTCCGCGCCGATGCCGGCGGTGAAGGCGTCCTCGCCATATTCGTCCTGCGCGTCGAGCAGCTCGTCCTCGGTGAGGAGCTGGAACTTCTCGAGCGGGGTCAGGCCCGGCTCGGTGACGATGTAGCTCTCGAAATAGAGCACGCGCTCCAGCTGCTTCAGCTGCATGTCGAGCAGCAGGCCGATGCGCGACGGCAGCGACTTCAGGAACCAGATGTGCGCGACCGGCGCGGCGAGCTCGATATGGCCCATGCGCTCGCGGCGGACCTTCGAGACGGTGACCTCGACGCCGCACTTCTCGCAGACGATGCCCTTGTATTTCATTCGCTTGTACTTGCCGCACAGGCATTCGTAATCCTTGATCGGACCGAAGATGCGCGCGCAGAACAGGCCGTCACGCTCGGGCTTGAACGTGCGGTAGTTGATCGTCTCGGGCTTCTTGATCTCGCCGAACGACCAGGAGCGGATGCGCTCCGGCGAGGCGATGCCGATCTTGATCTGGTCGAACGTCTCCGGCTTGGCGACCGGGTTCGCGAAGTTGGTCATCTCGTTCATATTCAGTCCCTTTCAGGGGAAATTCTTGGCGGAGGAGGGCGAAGAGAAGGGGCGCCGGGCGCCCGCTCCCTTATTCCGCCGCCTCCGCGAGTTCGTCGTCGCTGTCGTCGATGATCGAGTTCAGCTCGACGTTGAGGCCGAGCGACCGCATCTCCTTGACGAGCACGTTGAAACTCTCCGGAATGCCGGCCTCGAACGTGTCGTCGCCCTTGACGATCGCCTCGTAGACCTTGGTGCGGCCGATCACGTCGTCCGACTTCACGGTCAGCATCTCCTGCAGCGTGTAGGCGGCGCCATAGGCCTGGAGCGCCCAGACCTCCATCTCGCCGAAGCGCTGGCCGCCGAACTGCGCCTTGCCGCCCAGCGGCTGCTGGGTGACGAGGCTGTACGGCCCGATCGAACGCGCGTGGATCTTGTCGTCCACGAGGTGGTGGAGCTTCAGCATGTAGATGATGCCCACCGTGACCTTGCGGTCGAACGGCTCACCGGTGCGGCCGTCGAACAGGGTCGACTGGCCCGACGTGTCGACGCCCGCAAGCGTCAGCATGTCGGACACGTCCGTTTCCTTGGCGCCGTCGAACACCGGGGTGCCCATCGGGACGCCGGAGGTGAGGTTCGACGCCAGCTCGATCACCTGCTCCTCGTCGCGGCCATCGATGTCGGCATGATAATTCTTGCCGTAGATGTCCTTGAGCTTGCCGCGGAGCGGCTTGGTGTCGGCGCCGGCATTCCGGCCCCTGGCATGGATGTCGTCGAGCATCGCCGCGACCTGCTTGCCGAGGCCGCGCGCGGCCCAGCCAAGATGGGTCTCGAAGATCTGCCCGACGTTCATGCGCGAGGGCACGCCCAGCGGATTCAGCACGATGTCGGCGGCGGTGCCGTCCTCCAGGAAGGGCATGTCCTCTTCCGGCAGGATGCGGCTGATGACGCCCTTATTGCCGTGACGGCCGGCCATCTTGTCGCCCGGCTGCAGCTTGCGCTTCACCGCGACGAACACCTTGACCATCTTCAGCACGCCCGGCGGCAGCTCGTCGCCCCGCTCCAGCTTCTCGATCCGGTCCTCCAGACGGCGGCGGATCGCGGCCTCGGCCTCGTCATACTGGGCCTTCACGGCCTCGAGATCGGCCTGGACCTTGTCCTCCTTCACGGCGAACTTCCACCAGTCGTGCGGCTCGACGCTGTCCAGCGCCTCCGCGTCGATCACGCCGCCCTTCTTCACGCCCTTGGGCGCGCCGACGGCGGTCTGGCCGAGCAGCATCTCGCGCAGGCGGGCATAGGAAGAGCGCTTCAGGATGGCGCGCTCGTCCTCGGCGTCCTTGCGCAGACGATCCTTCTCCTCGGTCTGGATCGCGCGGGTACGATCGTCGATGTCGATGCCGTGCCGGTTGAAGACGCGGACTTCGACGACGGTGCCGGCCACGCCCGGCGGCAGGCGGAGCGAGGTGTCGCGCACATCACTGGCCTTTTCGCCGAAGATGGCACGCAGGAGCTTCTCCTCCGGCGTCATCGGCGATTCACCCTTGGGCGTGATCTTGCCGCACAGGATGTCGCCCGGCTCCACCTCGGCGCCGATATAGACGATGCCCGCCTCGTCGAGGTTGCGCAGCGCCTCCTCGCCGACGTTCGGGATGTCGCGGGTGATGTCCTCCGGCCCGAGCTTGGTGTCGCGGGCCATGACCTCGAACTCCTCGATGTGGATCGAGGTAAAGACGTCGTCCTTCACGATCCGCTCGGAGATCAGGATGGAATCCTCGTAATTATAGCCGTTCCACGGCATGAACGCGACGAGCACGTTCCGACCGAGGGCGAGCTCGCCGAGATCGGTGGAGGGGCCGTCCGCGATGACGTCTCCGGCCACGACCAGATCGCCCTTCTTCACCAGCGGACGCTGGTTGATGCAGGTGTTCTGGTTCGAGCGCTGGAACTTCATCAACGTGTAGATGTCGACGCCCGACTTGCCCGCCTCGACCTCGTCGGTCGCGCGGATCACGATGCGGGCGGCATCGACCTGATCGACCACGCCGGTGCGGCGGGCGGCGATCGCGGCGCCCGAATCTCGGGCGACGGTCTCTTCCATGCCGGTGCCAACGAACGGCGCCTCGGCGCGGACCAGCGGCACCGCCTGGCGCTGCATGTTCGAGCCCATCAGCGCGCGGTTGGCGTCGTCATTCTCCAGGAAGGGAATGAGCGAGGCGGCGACAGAGACGAGCTGCTTCGGCGACACGTCCATCAGGGTGATGATGTCGCGCGGCGCCATCAGGAACTCGCCGGCCTGGCGGCTGGAGACGATCTCCTCGATGAAGTGATTGTCCTTGTCGAGTTCTGCATTCGCTTGCGCGATCGTGTGCTTGGCCTCTTCCATGGCGGAGAGATAGACGACGTCCTTCGTCACCTTGCCGTCGACGACCTTGCGGTAGGGCGTCTCGATGAAGCCGTACTTGTTCACCCGGCTGAAGCTGGCGAGCGAGTTGATCAGACCGATGTTCGGGCCTTCCGGCGTCTCGATCGGGCAGATGCGGCCATAATGGGTCGGATGGACGTCGCGGACCTCGAAGCCCGCGCGCTCGCGGGTGAGGCCGCCCGGCCCGAGCGCCGAGACGCGGCGCTTGTGCGTCACTTCGGAGAGTGGGTTGGTCTGGTCCATGAACTGCGACAGCTGCGAAGAGCCGAAGAACTCGCGCACCGCGGCGACCGCGGGCTTCGCGTTGATCAGGTCGTTCGGCATGACGGTCGAGACGTCGACCGAGCTCATGCGCTCCTTTACGGCGCGTTCCATGCGCAGCAGGCCGACGCGATACTGGTTCTCCAGCAGCTCGCCCACCGAACGCACGCGGCGGTTGCCGAGATTGTCGATGTCGTCGATCTCGCCCTTGCCGTCCTTCAGGTTCACCAGCTCCTTCACGACCGCGACGATGTCCTCGGTGCGCAGGGTGGTGATGGTGTCGTCGGCGTCGAGGCCGAGGCGCATGTTGAGCTTCACCCGGCCGACGGCCGAGAGATCGTAGCGCTCCGGATCGAAGAACAGGCCGGCGAACAACGCCTCGGCGGTCTCCTTCGTCGGCGGCTCGCCCGGGCGCATGACGCGGTAGATGTCGGCGAGGGCGCTGTCGCGATCCTCGGACTTGTCCGCCTTCAGCGTGTTGCGAATCCAGGCGCCGGTATTGGTGTGATCGATGTCGAGCAGCTCGATCCGGTCGATGCCGGCCTTGTCGAGCTTCTCGAGATTCTCGGGGGAGAGCTCGTCGCCCGCCTCGATGTAGATTTCGCCGGTGCTCTCGTTGATGAGGTCATAGGCGCTGTAGCGGCCGAACACCTCCTCGGTCGGGATGAGCAGGGTCTCGAGCCCGTCCTTGCCGGCCTTGTTGGCGGCGCGGGGGCTGATCTTCTGGCCGGCCGCGAAGACGACCTCGCCCGACTTGGCGTCGACGATGTCGAAGCTCGGCTTGTTGCCGCGCCACTGGTCGGCGACGAACGGAATCTGCCAGCCGCCCGAACCGCGCAGGAAGGTGACGCGGTTGTAGAAGGTGTTGAGGATCTCCTCGCTGGTCAGGCCGAGCGCGTGCAGCAATGCCGTCACCGGCAGCTTGCGCTTCCGGTCGATGCGGACGTTCACGATGTCCTTGGCGTCGAACTCGAAGTCGAGCCACGAGCCGCGATAGGGGATCACGCGCGCCGCGAAGAGATATTTGCCCGAGGCGTGGGTCTTGCCGCGGTCATGGTCGAACAGCACGCCCGGCGAGCGGTGCATCTGCGAGACGATCACGCGCTCGGTGCCGTTGACGATGAACGTGCCGTTCTTCGTCATCAGCGGCATGTCGCCCATGTAGACGTCCTGCTCCTTGATATCGAGCACCGAGCGGGTTTCCGTATCGGGATCCACCTCGAACACGATCAGGCGGAGCGTCACGCGCATCGGCGCCGCATAGGTCATGCCGCGCTGGCGGCACTCGTCGGTGTCGTACTTGGGATCCTCGAGCTCGTAATGGACGAAGTCCAGCTCGGCCGTGCCGGCGAAATCGCGGATCGGGAAGACGCTGCGCAGGGTCTTCTCGAGGCCCGACACATAGCCGTCCTGCGGGCGCGAGCGGAGGAATTGCTCGTAGCTCTCGCGCTGAACCTCGATGAGGTTCGGCATTTCCGAGACTTCGTGGATGTTCCCGAAGATCTTGCGGATGCGCTTGGATGCGGTGGGCCGGGTGTCGGTCGCCGGGGCTGCCTTGGTCGCCATGGAGATTTTTTCTCGCTTCCTGTCCCAGCGGGGCTGGGATCCCTGTCAAAAACCGGAGCGCACAAACGCAAAAAGCCGCGGATTCCCGGCTCGGAAATCGCAGCTTCAGCGTCCTGTGAAACCTCAGGGACTCAATGCGTTGATCGCGCTGCGCGACGGCGCGACCTGTTCCGAGACTCTGTGGTGAGGGGCGCGATATAGTGGGGGCTGTTGGAGATGTAAAGGGGAGGCGGCGGCCGTCCGCCCGCCGCTAGATCTCGTAGCCCATCCGCTCGGCCCAGGGTGCCAGGATCGGCAGGACCGGCGCCAGCTGCTCCCTGTACAATGTCCAGCGCCCCTTTGCCCGCGCGTGCACGGCCTCGGTGACCTGGGCATAGCTGGCCGAGCCGATATGGCCGCGCCCGCGTGCCGTCGCGCCATGGCCGAGCAGCCGCGCGTCCCAGTCGAGGCCGAGAAAGCCGAGCAGCGGGCGAAGCTCCGCCTCAGTATTGTCGACCAGGCGTTCGTAACGGACTTCGTGCACGGCCATGGGCAGGGCCGCGCGGCAATTGCGCCAGACCTGCATCACCGCGTCGTAGAAGAGGGCGGTGTCCTCGAGGTCGAGGAAATGCGCCATCGTGCCGCGCGGATCGAAGCGGACCATGAATCCGCTCAGCACGACGTCGCAGGGGTGGCGCTCGACGAAGATGATCCGCCCTTCCGGAAACAGGCGGTGGATCAGCGGCAGATAGGTGAGGCCAAGCGGGAGCTTGTCGATCGTCAGCCGGCCGGCGGCGTCCGGCGCGGCCGCGTCGAGCGCCTCGAAATAGCGGGCGCGGAGGGTCGCGACCTCCGCCGCGTCCAGGTCCGGCAGGCGCCGTGGATCGCCCAGCGCCTGGGCGGCGGCCTCGAGGATCGGCTTCTCCTCGAGCACGACGGCCGCGTCATGGCCGGCCAGCATGGTGTCGAGCAGGGTGGTACCCGAGCGCGGGAAGCCGAGCAGGAAGACCGGCGCCGGCCGCTCCGCCGCCGCCACGCCGCTGAACCAGCCGCGCTCCCATAAGGGCGCCGCGATCCGGGCCGTCTGCAGCACGCTTTCGCGATGCGCGCGCGCCGCCGCGCGAGGATCGGCGACCACGGTTCCCGCCTCGCGGTTCATCTCGGCAAAGGCGGCGAAGGCGCCGGCGCGATCGCCCTGCCGGTCGCGGATCCGGCCGATCAGCTCGGCGCGCGCGCCGCCGTCGCCCGCGGGCGGCGCGGCGTCCGCGGCGGCGAGAGCGGCCGCCAGCTCGCCGCGGCGATAATGGAGGCGCGCCGTCAGCAAGGCGGTTTCAGGGGGCGCAATGCCGATTGCCGCGGCCTGCCGGAGCAATGTCGCGAGCTCGTCGATGCGGTTGCCCCGCTCTGCCAGGTCGGCGAGCGCGAGCAAAGCGGGCGCGCAGCCGGGATCGAGCGCGAGCGCCTCGCGCAGCGCCGTCTCCGCCTTTTCCGGCCGCCCGAGCAGGTCTTCGAGCCGGGCGATGGCGACGCGCACGGCGGGGTCATGGGGCAGAGCGCGCGCCTGCGCCCGCGCCGCGGCGAGGCTGGCCTCGCCCTGTCCGGCGGCGGCCTTGGCCTCGGCCAGGCCGGCGCGGATGCTGGCAAGCTGGCTGGCCAGGGGGCCCGTCGCCAGGAGGCCGGCAATGGCCGCCTCGGCCTCGTCGGTCCGTCCCGCGCCGCCCAGCACGCGGGCAAGCTCGATGCGGGGCAGGGGATTGTCGGGAAGGAGCGCCGCGGCGCGGCGGAGATGGGGAACGGCCTGGTCGAGGTCGCGCCGGCGGGCATAGAGGACGCCGATGAACAGCCGCAGCGGCCCGTCGTCCGGCGTCTCGGCGATGGCGGCCTCGCCCGACAGTATGGCGCCGGCGAGTTCTCCCCGCCGGGCCAGTTCGATCGCCTCGCGCGCCTTTGGCGGAACCGATGCCAGCGTCTTGCTCCCCAGCCTAACGGGCCGCCGCTAGGCCCGGGGCGGGCTTCGCCGCCATCGCGGCGCGACGAGCGTCAGCGGAGCGGGACGAACGTCCCCGCGGCGTGCGGTGGGCCGTGCCGGCCATGCCGCCCTTGCCCCGGCGCGGGATGCTGCTATCGAACCCGGGTGATTGAAGAACTGATCGAATTCATTCCGCAGAACGCCATCGAGCGGAAACTGGTCGACGAGATGGCGGGCCGCTGCACCAATGACGCGCTGGTCGAGGCTTTGCTCGGCGCCTCCATCCATGTCGCCAGCAGCGCCAACATGCTGCCGGACGGCAGCGGCTTCTCGCCGCTGCTGATGAACGCGCACAAGGATGTCGTGATCGCCTGCTTCACCGCCCGGGCGCGGCTCGGCCTCTATCCCGAACATGCCAAACACGCCTTCGAGATGCGCTGGCGGGATTTCATCCTGAGCATCCCGCCGGGCAAGGGCGCGGTGATGAACCCGGGCTATACGCACCAGAAGATCATCCACGCGGACGAGGTCCGCAAGCTCAAGTCCTGGCTGGGCTCGCCGCAGATTTCCTGACCGGGCATCGCGCGCGCCACTAGCCGCCGTCGCGTCCCGCCGAATGGCGCGCATCCGCCTGCGCTTCCGCGCCCGACTTCGCTTCGGCGCTGACTCCCCACATCCTGACGCAGATTAAGCGACGGGCCGAGCCCTTTACGCCGCGAAGTCGTTGTAGGTTCGACATGAAACAGCACCTTAACCATCTTCGCCCCGCGACGGCCGCGCTGTTCGCCGCCCTCGTCCTGCCCACCGCGCCTGTGTTCGCGCAAACCCCGCAGCCGGCCTCGCCGCCGCCAGTGATCGCCGCCCCGCCGCCGGTCGCCACGCCCACGCCGGCGCCGATCACGGTGGCGCCGCCGCCGCCGACCGTCTCGCTGACGCCGCGTCCGGCGCCGGTCGCGACGCCGGCCCCGGCGACCCAGACCCGCACGGCGACCCCGCGCCCCGCGCCGCGCGCCCAGGCTCCGGCCCGCACCGCCACGCGGACACCGGCCCCGGCCGCCAGGGTTCCGGCGCCGGCCGCCACGCCCGCCCCCACGGCACCGGCGCCCGTCGCCCAGGCGCCGGCCGAGACCCTGCCGCCGCCCGCGCCCATCGAAAGCGCGCCGGTCGCGCCGGTCGAGGCCGCGCCGGTCGAGACCCAGACCGAGTCGACCGCGTCCCTCCTGCCCTGGATTATCGGCGGCATCGCCGTGCTTGCGCTGCTCGCCGGATTCTTCCTGTTCCGCCGCCGGCGGACGGAGGAGGTCTATGAGGAGGCCTATGAGCCCGCGCCGCCGCGTGCCGCGGCCGACGAACCGACCTTCGTGGCGCCCCTGGACGTCGCGCCGGTCGCCGCCGAGCCGGTCTTCATCCGCCCGTTCGCCGATCCGGTGCCCGAGCCGCGCGCGGTGACCCAGCCGGTGGCCGACGAGCCGACCGCCGTGCCTCCGCCCGAGGAGATCGCGGTTGCCGAGGCCGACCATGCCGACGTCGAGGCGCTCGCCGCCTCGTCCGAGCCGGTCGCCGGTCGCCCGTGGCTCGAATTCCTGATGCGCCCGATGCGCGCCGGCACCAATCGCGACAATGCGATCGTCCAGTTCGAGCTCACCGTCGGCAATACCGGCGACGTGCCGGCGCGCGACGTCCGCATCTCGACCTGGGTGGTCGCGGCCGGCGAGGGCACCGACTATGAGCGCTCGCTGATCGATCCGCCCGCCGACGCCGCGGTCGAGCGAGTCTCGATCGACGCCGGCGAGGGCGCCACGGTCGAGGCCAAGATTGGCCTCGCCAAGGAGGGCCTGGACGAGTCCGTCCTGCCGGTCGTGGTCGCCGACGCCCGTTACACCCTGCCGGACGGCAGCGAGGGTCGCACCCATGCGAGCTTCGCGGTCGGCGTCCCGGCGGCGGAGAGCGGCGAACTCGAGCCGTTCCTCACCGATCGCTCGTCGGGCCTGCGCGAGAATGTCGAAGCGCGGCTCTACGGCGAACCCGAACGCGTCTGACGCATTCTCCTGACCCCCAGCCCGAGGAGGGCGCGAGGAGGGGCGGTCCCCGGCCAAGGGACCGCCCCGTTTCGTATCGGGGACCGGCAGTCTTGGGGAACAATACGCTGCCCCGGCGAGGCCGGAGCACCGGCCGGATACGGCACTGAAGCGCGCGGGGGCTCCGGCCTTCGCCGGGGCACGAGGGTGTCGCAACCCCTAAAGCGGCTGCGCCAGGTCGTCGCGGATGGAGCGCCGGGCGAGGAAGAAATGCACCGCTGCCCAGAGATAAAGGAGGGCAGTCAGCGCGAGCGCCATGGTCAGTCCGCCGGCCGGCCCGTGGGCGTCGGCGAAACGATCGCTCAGCCCGCCCACCAATACGGGCCCCAGCCCGGCCCCGATCAGCGAGTAGAGGATCCCGATCACCGCGGTCGAGGTGGCGCGCATGCGGGGGTGCATGAGGTTCTGAAAGAGGCCCTGCGATGGGCCGAGATAATTATACTGGAAGAAGGTCGCGACCGCGAGCAGGGCGATCGCCATCGTGGGCGTCCCGCTCGTCACCGCCAGAATGTAGACCGGCGTGGTGATCACCAGGCACCAGCCGGGAATGTCGGCATAGGCGCGGGCATCCCTGCGCGCCAGCCGGTCGCAGAGCCAGCCGCAGCCGACCACGCCCGCCACGGCGGGCAGGCTGGCGATCAGCCCGGTGGTGAGGCCCGCCTCGGCGAGTGAATAGCCGTGCCGCCGCACGAACCAGGTGGTCAGGAACAGGTTGAGGCCGAAGCCGGCCATGGAGGCGATGGTCGAGCCGATCAGCAGGTGGCGGAAGCTGTGCCGCTTCCACATCCGCATCAGCACGGCGCCGAGCGGCGGCACCCGGTCGCCGTCCGCGCCGAGCGCGTCGTGCTGCCCCCTGACCGGCTCGTCGACGCTCAGCAGGACCAGAGCGGAGAGCAGGAAGCCCGGCGCCGCGGCGATCAGGAAAGCCGCGCGCCAGCCCCATTCCTGCGCGACGATCCCGCCGCCCGTCAGCCCGATGAACGCGCCGATCGGCGGCGCGAGGACGAACACGGAGATCGCCGTGGTCCGTTTCTCCTTCGGGAAATAGTCCGAGATCACCGACTGCGAGCTGGGCAGGCCGACGGCCTCGCCGACGCCGACGCCGACGCGGGCGAGGAACAGGGCGACGAAGCTGGTCGCCGCCGCGCAGAGCGCCGTCGCCACCGACCAGAAGAAGGTGCCGACGCCGATCAGGGTGATCCGCCGTCGCCGCTCCGCGATCCGCGCGACCCAGATGCCGAGCAGCACGTAGAGCAGCGCGAAGGCGAAGCCGCCGACCAAACCGACCTCGGTGTCCGACAGCCGGAACTCGGCTTTGATCGGGTAGACCAGCACGTTCATGATCACGCGGTCGATGAAGCCGCAGGTGCTGATCGCGGCGAGCACGAACAAAGCCCAGCCCGGTCTCACCTTGCGCAAGACACCCTCCCTTCGGGCGCGCTCCGCGGCGCGCCTCGAATGTATGCCTAGCTTACGATCATGCGGTGGGGAAGGGTGCTTGCTCCGGTCCTCCGGGAGGTTTATCCTTCGCCTCAAGGCCGTCAGGGCGGCCGCCTGTCCGCGGAAAGGGCCAAGCCCGCCTCTTCGATAGGATGCGATCCATCATCGCCTTTTCCTGCCCGTCAGGCGGACGCGGGCCCGAAGGGAAAGGGTCGATTCATGTCTGAACTCCCACGCAATCCGTCCGCCGAGCATCTGCGCAAGCAGGCCAAGCGCCTCGCCAGGGCCGAGGGTCTGAAGCTCGCCGCCGCCCAGCACAGGCTTGCCAAGGATTATGGCTTCGCCAATTGGGCGGCGCTCATGCGCGAACTTGCGCGCCGCCGTTCCCCGCTCTCCGACGCGGCGGCGCGCGGCGATTTCGAGGCGGTGCGCGCCTTGCTCGCCGAGGGCGCGGCCGCGGACGGCGCGCCGCATGAGGTGGACGCGCCGCTCTACCTCGCCTGCGACGGCGACGCGCCCGATGCGGCGAAGCTCGCCGTCGCGGAATTGTTGATCGAAGCTGGCGCGCATCTGCAGCGCGGCAACAGCCACGGCGCCACCGCCCTCCACGCCGCCGCCAGGCGCGGGCCCGCCGCGCTGGTCGAGCGGCTGCTCAAGGCCGGTGCCCTGTATTGGCAGGGGGATGCGGAGGACCGCCGCGCTTATGATTATGCCGCGGTGGGGGAGGGGGCGGACAGGGAGCGCATCCTCTATCTCACCGCCGACGGCCCGAAGATCGAGGACGGCGATTTCCGCGCCGCAGTCGCCGCGGTCCAGGCGGGCGATACGGTTGCGCTCGCTCGGCTGCTCGATGCCCGGCCGGAGCTGCTTGACATGGCGGCGATCGAGCCGGAACTCGGCCCGCGCGGCTATTTCAGCGATCCCCGGCTCTTCTGGTTCATCGCCAACAACCCGACCCTCGTTCCGCACTCGCCCGCCAATATCGTCGAGGTCGCCCGGCTGATGATCGAGCGCGGGGTCGCGCGCGAGGATCTGGAATATGCGCTCGGCCTGGTCGCGACCAATATGCAGATGCCGACGGACCTGCAGATCGACCTTGTGCGGGTGCTGATCGACGCGGGCGCGCGCGTGTCGGCGTCCGACATGGCGGGCGTGCTCGGCCACCGCCAGACCGCCCTGGTCGCCTGGCTCGTCGAGCACGGGCTGGAGCTCACCGCGCCCATCGCCGCCGCCCTGGGCCGCACCGACGCGCTGCCGGCCCTGCTCGCCCGGGCAACGCCGGCGGAGCGGAGCGACGCGCTCGGCCTCGCGGTCATCAACGGGGAGGGCGGGGCGGCCCGGCTCAGCCTCGAGGCGGGCGCCGATCCCGACGCCTTCATGCCCTGCCACACCCATTCCACACCCCTCCACCAGGCCGCGCTGGAGGGCCGGATCGACTTGATGGAGCTGCTTGTCGCGCACGGCGCTCGCCTCGACATCGAGGACAGGCTCTGGCGCGGCACGCCGCTCGGCTGGGCGATGCACAACGGGCGCAAGGAGGCGGAGGCCTGGCTTCGCGCGCGATCGTGAGAGCCGCGTATCGATAAACGATATCTGGGCTTGACGTTATTCGATAACGAGAATATCGAAAAACAATAAGCAATCACGGAGTCGTCCGATGTCCCAACCGTCCGCGGCCCTTGCGGCGTCGCGCCTGATCCTGCGCGCGCTGATCGTCCTGAACCTGGTCTGCGCCGTCTTGTTCGCGCTGCTGCTCCTGCTGTCCGCTTTCTACGAAGACAGGGTGCTCGCGGCGCTGCAGGGCAATGAGATCGGGCCGCCGGCCGACGTGCTCGGCGCGTCGCGCCTCGTGCTGGCGATCGCCCTCGCCACGGTGCCCTTCGCCCATCTGCTGCTCAGCCGCCTGCGCGCGATCGTCGAGAGCGTTCGGGCCGGCGCGCCGTTCGTCGCCGACAATGCCCGCCGGCTCAAGGCGATCGCTTGGCTGCTCCTCGTCCTGCAGCTTATCGATCTCGCCTACGGCATCCTGGTGATGAGCCTCGCGCCGATGACCGACGAGCTGGACTGGAGCTTCTCCCTGACCGGCTGGCTCGCCGTCCTCCTGCTCTTCGTGCTCGCCGGCGTGTTCCGCGAGGGCACGCGGATGAGCGAGGATCTGGAGGGCACGATCTGATGGCCATCCTCGTCAAGCTGGACGACGTCCTTCACGCCCGCCGCATGACGCTGACCGAGCTCGCCGGTCAGGTCGACATCACGCTCGCCAATCTGTCGATCCTCAAGACCGGCAAGGCGCGGGCGATCCGTTTCTCGACGCTGGAGGCGATCTGCCGCGCCCTGCGCTGCCAGCCCGCCGACCTGCTCGAATTTCAGGAAGAGGAATGACAATGTTCAGTGAAATCAAGGAAACCTACGCCACCAGCGCGCGCTTCGTCCGCGCGTTGCCGCTGATCGCCGCGCTGCCGGTGCTGGCCGAGGCGGCGCAGCATGTCGCCGAATGGCGGATCGGGATGTATGACAGCCTTGCCCAGGCGAGCGCGGTCGAGGCGCATCCGCTGCGCATGGGGTTCGGCTATGTGAAGACCGCCGCTCTGCTGCTGATCTGCTATTGGGTCTGGCGCTATTTCGGCCTGCGCGGCGATACCGCCCGCGCGCGCCGGCTGGAGGCGGGCGCGGTCGCCTCCTTCGTCCCGGTGGTGCTGTTCGGCGTGGTCATGATGATGATCGACAGCCGCCTCGGCGAGGCGCTCGGCGCGGTCCTGCCGGGCGGCGGCGCGCAATTGCTCGCCATCTTCGGCGTGGTGTTCGCATTGATGGCGTTCGAATTGCTGTTCGCGCCCTGGAAGGTGGCCTCCGCGCTCGACAATCGGCGCCTGGACATGGGCCGCTCCCTGGCGATCATGCGCGGCAGCTTCGGCTGGAGCTTCGCCTTCCTGCTGGCGATGTTCCTGCCGTTGATGATCCTCCACTATCTGCTGGGCGGGTTCGCCATCGGCGCGCCGCCGGCGGTCTCGGCGGCGCTGCTCGTCGTCGACTGCCTGGTGGTGGGCGCGCTGGCCGTGGTCCTGCCGGCCACCGACTTCATGCTCGCCCGGCGGGCGGCGGCGAAGCGGGGTGTGGATCTCGCCGAGCAGGGCGCCGGCCTGCCGCGCGCCGTGCCGGCCCGGGCCTGAGAAAAAGGGCGGCTCCCGCGAGAGCCGCCCTCAGTCTTCCACCGACCGGAGCCGGCGATCTTCGATGAGAAGAAGAGCTTACTTCAGCTCGACGGTGCCGCCGGCTTCCTCGATCTTCTTCTTGATCTCTTCGGCCTCGGCCTTGGAGACGCCTTCCTTGATCGCCTTCGGCGCGCTCTCGACCAGCGCCTTGGCTTCGCCGAGGCCCAGGTTGGTGATCGCGCGGACCTCCTTGATCACGTTGATCTTCTTGCCACCGTCGCCGGTGAGGATCACGTCGAACTCGGTCTGCTCTTCAGCGGCCGGAGCGGCGGCGCCGCCACCGGCGGCCGGAGCGGCCGCAACCGCGGCGGCGGCGGAAACGCCCCACTTCTCTTCGAGCGCCTTCGCGAGGTCGGCGGCTTCGAGGACGGTCAGCGACGAAAGCTGGTCAACCAGCGCATTGATGTCTGCCATTGTAAGTCTCCAGTTAAATCGTTCGGTTCAGTTTGAAAGGGTCGTGCTTATGCGGCGTCCTTGGCGGCATAGGCGCCAAAGACACGGGCCAGCTGCGCACCCGGCTCGTTGATCGTGCGGGCGATCTTGCTCGCGGGCGCCTGGATGAGGCCCACGATCTTCGCGCGCAGTTCGTCGAGCGACGGGAGTTCGGCCAGCGCCTTCACTCCGTTCACGTCGAGGATGGTATCGCCCATCGCCCCGCCGACGATCTCGAGACGATCGTTGGTCTTGGCGAACTCGACCACGGCCTT
The DNA here is from genome assembly GCA_035502235.1 of Allosphingosinicella sp. Classification (GTDB taxonomy): domain Bacteria; phylum Pseudomonadota; class Alphaproteobacteria; order Sphingomonadales; family Sphingomonadaceae; genus Allosphingosinicella. Next base: position 32,683 of record DATJUQ010000041.1, on the reverse strand, counting down.
GGCCGCGGCGACGGGGTCATCCGAAGTCGCAAGCGCGGTCGGGCCGGTCAGCAGGTCGCCGATCGGCTGGTAGCGCGTGCCCTCGAGCGCGATGAGAGCGAGCCGGTTCTTCGCGACCTTGTAGCGGGCGCCAGAGTCGCGCATCCGGTTCCGCAACGCCGTGGACTGGGCCACGGTGAGGCCGAGATTACGGGTGACGACCACCACGTTGCTCTCGTTGAACGTCTGCTTCAGCTCAGCGACCGCTTCCTTCTTTTGAGCGCGATCCATGTTGCTCTCCACATTACACAAGGCGGACCATTCCGCCCTGCGGGTACGTGTCCGATGAGGAGAGGGTTCAGGGCCGAAGACCTTCGGCAGACCACGCGTGACATCGCACGCCCGCGCGGCAAAAACTCTTCCCCGTCTAGGCCGGACATTAAGAGGGCCGATTGCCCTCACCGACTGTCTCGGACGGAACGCGAGCGGGCGAACCCGCAAGCGAAGGCGCGCATCTAGCGGTTTCGCGCCGAAAGTCAACGCACCCGGTCCGGCAGGGCGCCGCGCGTAGGGCTATCGGCTTGATCAGGGGGCGATTCCTGCTATCGCGCCCGCCTCTACGGCGGAGCATGAAATGGCGGAATCGAAGACCGACAGGCACTGGAAGCGCTGGGCGCAGCAGGATCCCTATCACGGGGTGCTGGGCCTGGGTTTCGACAAGAGCGTGATCGACGATCCGGCGGTGTCCGACAATTTCTTCGCCCAGGGCGAGGAGCATATCGCGCAGGTGCTGGACGACGCCTCCCGCGTCGCGACGCCGGGGACCGGGTCGGCGCTCGATTTCGGGTGCGGCGTCGGCCGCCTCGTCCGCCCGCTGTCCGAGCGGTTCGACCATGTCGTCGGCGTCGACGTGTCGCCGGACATGCTGCGCATCGCGCGCGAGAATTGCCCGGACGAGGCCCGGACGACATTCGTCGAGAGCCTCGACGATCCCGCGGTCAAGGGCCGCCGCTTTGATCTCGTCCATACCTATATCGTGCTGCAGCATATCAGGCCGTCGCAGGGCCTGCCGATCATCGACCGGCTCGTCGATCTCACCGCGCCCGGCGGCGTCGCGGCGCTGCATTTCACGGTAGGCGACATCCTCCCGCGGCGGCGGCGGCTGAACTGGTGGCGCTATCGTCTGCCGCCGCTGCACTGGGCCTATAACGTCCGCACGGGCCGCCCCTGGAACCTGCCCATGTCGGAGATGAACGCCTATCCCATGGCCGAGCTGCTGGAGATGCTCCGCGGCCGGCTGGCGCAGCCCATGGTGATGCGCAGCGTCGACAATGGCTGGCACGAGGGTATCGTGCTCATCGCCCGCCGGGAAGGCTGAGGCTCAGCCGAAGGCGGTGTCGTAGATATTGCGCGGCCCCGACAGGGTGAAGGCGTCGCCGGTCGGATCGACCGGCACGCCCGCGAACACGTCTTCGCCGGCGAGCCAGGCTTTCTCCGCGTCCGGCCTCGCCAGCGCCGCGTGCAGGCCGGCGTTGAACTCGTAGGACCAGGGCGCGTAGCCGGCCCGCTTCAGCGCGCCCGCCAGCGCGATCGAATAGCCGGCGCGCAGGTTGATATAGAAATCCGGCGTCGGAATCTGCGCCTCCACCTCGCCCTGCCGATAGGCGCGCTCGCAGATCCGGGCGTCGGCCGACACGGCGGTGCGGCACACCGCCGGCCGCGCCGCATAGATGCGGCACTGGTCGTTCGCGAGCAGGGGGCAGGGGGTGATCACGCCCTCGCGGCCGTCGAAATCCAGCGTGCCGGTGACGGCATAGACCGCCGCCACCGAGGCCCGCACCGCCTCCCGGTCGCGCCCCGGCACCGCTTTCTTCGCGAAGAGGATTTCGGGCGCCCGCGCGGACACCCAGGCGTGACAGCAATGGGAGCAGCCGCGGCGGCAGGCGAGGGCCTTGCTCGGGCCGGGGCGACCGGCGCTCGTCATATTCTCCTGGAAGAAGGTCATGAGCGGGGCGACGGTGCCGGCGTCCTTCGCCTCCTCGAGCAGATCGTGCAGCACGCGCATCAGCGCGACGATCATCTCCAGGTCGGTTTTCCCGCCCGGCAGCCCGCGCGCGACGATGCGCCGATCCTCCTTCAACTGCCGCCGCCGCTCCGCCCGCTCCATCGGCCGATGCTATAGCGGCGGCGGCCGTCATGGCGAGGCATGAAACGACGAAGCAATCCGGGCGGCGGTCCCGCCGCGCCGGATTGCGTCGCCGCGCCCGACCCGGAATGAGCTCAGATGGTCTGCGCCGCGGCCGCGGCCGCCTGCGCCACCTCGAAATCTTGGGCGACGGCGCCGCCGGAGACGCCGACCGCGCCGATCGTCTCGCCATATTCGTCGCGGATCGGGATGCCGCCGGCGAAGACGACGAGGCCGCCATTGCTCCGGTCGAAGCCCGGCGAGGTGCCGCCCGGTTTGCTGAACTCGTAGAGCGCCTCGGTATTGAAGCCGAACAGGGCAGCGGTCCGGGCCTTGTTCATCGCGATCTCGGCCGAGCCCAGCAGGGCGCCGTCCATGCGGACGAAGGCCTTGAGGTTGGCGCCGCTGTCATAGACGGCCACGTTCATCGGAACGCCGATCGCGTCGGCGGCCTTGCGGGCGGCGGCGATGGCGGCGTCGGCGCGGAACTGGGTGATGTTCATCTCGAAAAATCCTTCCGGAAAAGGGGGTGGCCGCGGCGCGCCGGGGAGGGCGGCGCCGCGGCCGGGAGGCGGGGCCGGCTCAGATCCGGTTCTCCCAGGCGGCGCGCTGGTGCTGCTTCAGCATGTCCTCGATCACCTGGGGGACGACGTTGCGGAACTTGCCCTCGTCGGCCGGGACGATCTCGATCATCCGGTCGATCATCTCGGTCGGGTCCATCTTGCCCTCGGGGGTGGCGAAGAAGTCGTCGAAGCCCTTGCGGAGATCGGCGCGCTTCGTGAAGTTCTTGCTGTCGTCGAGCCAGCGGAACGGATTGTCCGCCATCGTCTCGTTATAGCCGGTATAATAGGCGCCCGGATTGATCGTCTGGACCTTGATCCCGTAGCCGGCCAACTCCTGCTGCATCGCCTCGGCGAAGGCCTCCAGCGCATGTTTGGTGGAGACGTAGGTGCCCCAATTGGCCGGGGTGAACAGGCCGCCCATGGAGGAGGTGAAAACCACCTTCTTGCCCTGGTTCGAGCCCTCGCGGATCCATTTCTGAACGACGCGCTGGGTGAGGTCGAGCGGCAGGAAGACGTTCACCTCGTAATTCTTGCGGACCAGCTCCAGCGGGATCTCCCAGACCGGACCGGCCTCGCCCATGCCGGCATTGTTCCAGAGGATGTCGAAATCCCACCGGACCGCCTGTTCGATGTCATAATGGTCGGTGAGGTCGAGCCGCTCGACGCGGAGATTGTCGAGGCCGAGCGCGGCGGCTTCCTCGCGCAGCGGGGTGACCTGCGAGGACACCTGGGTGGTGGCGATGATGTTGTGTCCGTTCCTGGCCATGCCGATCGCGGCGGCCTTGCCGAAGCCGGAACCGGCGCCGGTGATGAGGATGGTCTTGGTCATTGGTCTTCTCCCTGGTTCCCGATGCGTCAGTGCATCGACAGGGAGAGGATTAGGCGGCCGCGGCCGGGCCCGCCGTTCGCCGGTTGCGGCGACTGTCGCCAAATTGCGGTGTCGCGCAAGATCGGGACATTTTTGCGATATTAGCGCGTGGCGGGGACGGCCGTGTTGGTCGGGGCCGGGAGCTGCGGCGCGGGCTGGGCCGGGGCCACCTGCGCCGGCGCCTGCTGCTGCGGCGCGGCCTGGACGGGCGCGGCCGCATTCTGCTTCGGCGGCTCGTCGTCCAGGTCCCTGCTCGCCCGCTGCATCAGCCAGCAACGATTGTCGGCGACCCGGCAGGAAACGATCGAGCCGCTGTCGGTGTTGATCCGATGGACCATCTGCCCGTCCGCCGAGGTCACGATCTGATATTCGAGGTCGGAGCCGCCACCGCCGCCGCTGCCGGCGCCGTAAATGCCGAGCGCGATCAGGCCGCCGGCGATGACGACCGAGGTCACGACCTTGCGCACCGCGCCGTCGATCACCTCGCCGAGCGTCGGTTCGGACAAACGCCCGCCGCGATCCCGATCCAGATCGTCCTCGTCGTCCCAGCGGTCACGCACCATCGCTTCGTCCTTTCGCCCGCCTGCCTAGCGGAGGTCCGGGCAAAGCAAAAGAGTGCAGCGTCCGGTCTAGCGCGGTGCTTCCCCGACACGGATCGCATTGTCCCTAAGCCACCGCACGCGGTCCAGATAGGCGGTCTGGACCCGGTCGCCGGGATCAATGGTCTGGCCGGCTTCCTCGATGCGGATCAGCGCGCTGTCCCAATAGGAGCGATCCTCGGTCAGCGCGTACAGCATGATCTCGGTATGGGCGAGCATGGTCCCGCCGCGCCCCCATCCCGGCGGGTTCGCTTCCCGCGTGATCATGCTGCGCCCTTCTGTCAGCAGCCGTCGGGCTTCGAGCAGCATTGCGGGGTTGCCCGGCCGCTTGCCTACGGTGAGGAGCGCGTTGCCGAGATTTACCCGGAACAGGCCCTGGATGTAGCGAAAGTTGCGCCCGTTCAGGGAATCGTGGCCCGCGCGGCAGGTCGCGATGGCGCGGGCGCCGGTGGCCGGATCCCGCGTCTGATCGGTCAGCAGGACGAGCGCATTGCATAAGCCAGCCTGGACCGTGCTCCACCTGTCGACGTTGGTGGCGATATCGACGTCCGCGGCAGCCATGTTCAACTCGGCGATCGCCTCGTTGAGCCGGGCGGTACTGCCTTCGACCTGCGCAAGGTACTGGAGCGCAAGGCCGATATTATAGTGCATCCCGGCGCGCTCCATCGGCTCCAGCCGACCGGCTGCCCGCGCGAGCGTCGCCCGCATGGCCGCGAGCGCCCGGTTCAGGCGGGCCGGCTCCACGTCGCGTTCGCTGGCGAGCGTCAGTGCTCCGCCAAGGTTGATCTGTAGCCGCGCCCAATTTTGGAGATCGCGCTCAGGGGTGATGACGGTGAGCGCGGCCTCGAACTCGGCGATAACGCCGTTGATGCTGTCAAGGCCGGACTCCCTGCTCGCACGGAGGCCGAGCACGCTGCCGAGCGTGCCGCGCGTCTGCGCCCAGGCGAAGGGCTCCGTCTCCCGGGGTGCGCGTGGCAGGGCTTCAGTTCGCAAAATCTGCTCCGCGCGGACGAGTGCCGCATTGTTGCCGAGCAGATCACTTTCCTGGAGCAGCATCGCGGCCGCGCTCATCGCCAGTGCCCATTGCCCCGCGTCGAAATCGCGTTGTCCGCGCGCCATGGCCTCGAGCAGGATATCGGCGCCGCGATTGGCCTGGAGCTGGAGGGCGGCGAGGTTGGCGCGGGCCCGCACGGCGCTCTGCAATGCGGTCCGTCCCGCATCGGACTGGTCCTGCCGCAGCGCGACGAGCGCGGCCAGTTCCCGGTCGGCTTCCTCGAAGCGCCCCGCATGATAGGCCGTTTGGGCGCGGGCGAGCGCCGCCTGGGCTTCGTCCCGCGTCGGGCTGGCCTGCAGTCGCGCGACATGCGCCCGCAAATCGGTGATCTCGGCCTGCAGCACGGCGGCCTCGCCCGCCTTGGTGCGGAACAGCGCAAGGATCTGCTGTCGCGGTGCATTGACGTTGCCGATGCCGAGCGCGTTGGCGACGGCCACCAGGGTCCCGTAGTGGAGATTGCCCCGGCGCGTCGCCGCCCGGACTTCGCCCTCCAGCCAGGCGATGCGGCTGTCGAGGCGGCGCCCTTCGGCGGCGGTGCGGCCATAGGCCCCTTGCGGCAGCGTGCCGCCCCGATCCTGCGCGATCCCCGCATCCGCGGTGGAGAGCAGCGCCAGCATCGAAGCCGCGACGTACATCATTCGCTGAAGACGAGGACCGCATGGCATGACTGTTCTCCCCCGTCGCGCAACATCCCGATCGTCGCGGAGTCGGTCAAGCACCCTCAGCAAAAGAAAAGGGCCGGAACTCTCGTCCCGGCCCTTTGCCTCTATTCTGATTTTCTTGGGCGCTCAGGCGCTCGCCACCTCGGCGACGTCGAGCTTCAGGCCCGGCCCCATGGTCGAGGACAAAGCCGCCTTCTTGACATATTTGCCCTTGGCGCCCGACGGCTTCGCCTTGACGATCGCGTCGACGAAGGCGTCGAAATTGCGGCGCAGGTCCTCGTTGGAGAAGCTGGCCTTGCCGATGCCGGAGTGGATGATGCCGGCCTTCTCGACGCGGAACTCCACCTGGCCGCCCTTGGCCGCCTTCACGGCTTCGGCGACGTTCGGCGTGACGGTGCCGAGCTTCGGGTTCGGCATCAGGCCCTTGGGGCCGAGCACCTTGCCGAGGCGGCCGACGATGCCCATCATGTCGGGCGTCGCGATGACGCGGTCGAAATCGATGGTGCCGCCCTGGATGGTCTCCATCAGGTCCTCGGCGCCGACGACATCGGCGCCCGCCTTGGTGGCTTCCTCGGCCTTGTCGCCCTTGGCGAAGACGGCGACGCGCACGTCCTTGCCGGTGCCGGCGGGGAGGGTGACGACGCCGCGCACCATCTGGTCCGCATGACGGGGATCGACGCCCAGGTTCAGGGCGAGCTCGATCGTCTCGTCGAACTTGGCGGTGGCGTTGGCCTTGGCCAGCGCGATGGCCTCATCGACGCCGTACAGCTTCGTCGAATCGAGTTCGGCGAGCTTCTTCGCCTTCTTGGTCTGCTTCGCCATGGCTTAGTTCCCCGTCACTTCGAGGCCCATCGCGCGGGCGGAGCCTTCAATAATCTTCGCGGCGGCCTCGATGTCGTTGGCATTGAGGTCCTTCATCTTCACTTCGGCGATCTCGCGAAGCTGGGCGCGGGTGACGCGGCCGATGGTGGACTTGCCCGGCTCCTTGGAACCCGACTGGATCTTCGCGGCCTTCTTCAGCAGGTAGCTCGCCGGCGGCGTCTTCGTCTCGAACGAGAAGCTGCGGTCCGCATAGACGGTGATCACGGTGGGGATGGGCATGCCCTTCTCCAGATCGCCGGTCGAGGCATTGAACGCCTTGCAGAAGTCCATGATGTTGACGCCGCGCTGACCCAGAGCCGGGCCGATCGGCGGCGACGGATTGGCGGCGCCCGCGGGCACCTGGAGCTTGATATAGCCCGTAATCTTCTTCGCCATTTTCTCTCACTCTATAGTCGGGAGGAGCCGCGCGCGGCCCATCCTGTTTCAAGTTTAGCGGTCCGGACGACGCCTGGGCGTCTCCCGCAAATTCCAAGGCTGTGCGTTGGAAGGCCGCGCCCTTAGCCTAAACCGCGCTGGCGGGCAAGCATGGCGATCGCGGGCGGCCGCCCCGCGCGGAAGGGAGCGTAACACTTCGGTATGCGCCGCTGAAGACTCCTTAACTCTTTGATTTTAATCAAGCTATGTGAGAATCGCAGAGTCCATTGGGCACTTGTCTCCTGCCGGGGGCAGGCGGTTCGGGGGGATTTGGCTGCTCGCCGCGGCGGCAATCGCCGTGGCCGGGCTCGCGGTCGGCGGCCTGCTGTTCTGGTCGACCAGCGCGGCCGACCGGCTCGCCCTCGAGCGCCAGACGCATATCGTCTCCAGCCTCATCAACCAGAATGTCGCCTCGATCGCGAACGACCAGGAGAGCTTCACCGTCTGGGACGATGCCGTGCTTCGCCTGCGGGCCCGGCCGCTCGACCTCGGCTGGCTGGACAGCAATCTGGGCATCTGGCTGCACACCTATTACGGCCACGACGCCGCTTACGTGCTCGATCCCGCCGACCGGCCGCTCTACGCCATGGCGGGCGGGGTCCGCGGCCGGCCCGAGGATTTCGACCGGATCCGCGCCGTCGCGCTGCCGCTCGTCGCGGAGCTCCGGGCGATCATGCGGCGCGGCGACGCCCGCCTGCCGCCGGGCGATCTGAGCCCGGGCGTGGTCGACATTCTGATCGCCGACGGTCACCCGTCCATCGTCAGCGTCAAGCCGTTCGTCCCGGACAATCGCGCGCTCGCCACGGCGCGGGGGACCGAGTTCATCCATATCAGCCTCGAACGGCTCGACGGCGGGTTCCTGGCCGGGATGCGGGCCGACTATCGCATCGACGGCGCGCGTTTCTCCTGGCGCGCCAATGTGGGGCCGCAGGAACGCGCGCTGGCGCTGCGCTCGCGCAACGGCCGGGCGGTCGGCTATTTTATCTGGACGCCCTTCGCCCCGGGCACGACCGTCTTCGCCCGGCTCGCCCCCGTCCTGCTCATCGCCCTGCTCGTCGTCGCGGCGCTGGTGTTCAAGCTGGTCCGGCGAGTCTCCAGCCGGACCCGCCAGCTGCACGACAGCAAGGCGGCCGCCCAGCATCTAGCCTTCCACGACAGCCTCACCGGCCTGCCCAACCGGGCCCTGTTCGACGACCGGCTCGACCATGCCTTGGCCATTTATCGCGGCACCGCCCAGCATCGGGTCGCCTTGCTCTATCTCGATCTCGACCGGTTCAAGAAGGTGAACGACACGCTCGGCCATCCCGCCGGCGACGCACTGATCCGCGAATTCGGCCGGCGCCTGCAGGACGTCATCCGCATCACCGACACGGCGGCGCGGCTCGGCGGCGACGAGTTCGCGATCATCCAGACCGAGGTGTCCTCGCTCGCCGAAACCGAAGCCTTGTGCGCGCGGGTGATCGCCGCCGCGTCGGAGCCCTTCGTCATCGAGGGCAGCCAGGTCTTCGTCGGGGTCAGCATCGGCGTCGCGCTGGCCGGCAAGGACGGCCTCGATTCGACCGAGCTGACCCGCCGGGCCGATATCGCGCTCTACGAATCCAAGTCGCAGGGCAGGGGCCGCCACAAATTGTTCGCGCCGAGCATGGACGAGCCGATCCGAGCCCGCCAGGCGGCGGAACGCGACCTGCGCGCCGCGCTCGAGGCCGACGATCAATTCTCCGTCTGCTACCAGCCGCAATATTCCGCCCGGTCCGGCGGGGTCGTCGGCGTCGAGGCCCTGGTCCGCTGGGAGCATCCGGAGAACGGGCCGATGCCCGCCGCCGCCTTCATCCCGGTGGCCGAGGAGACCGGGCTGATCGAGCCGCTCGGCGAATGGGTGATGGCCGAGGCCTGCCGGGCCGCGCGCGACTGGCCGTCCAGCACCGTCTCGATCAACGTCTCCCCGGTCCAGCTGCGCAACCCGCATTTCGCCAACCGGGCGATCGGCATCATCGGCGAGGCGGGCGTCGATCCGACGCGGGTGGAGCTGGAGATCACCGAGACCGCCCTGATCGAGAATGCCGAGGAATGCGCGCGCAACCTGCGGCTGCTGCGCGCCTTCGGCATCCGCATCGCCCTCGACGATTTCGGAACCGGCTATTCCTCGTTCAAGCATCTGCGCGAGTTCGAGGTCGACCGGGTCAAGATCGACCGCACCTTCGTCGACAAGATCGACATGCGGGCCGGCGGCAGCGCGATCATCCGCGCGATCATCGACCTCGCCCATTCGACCGGCCTGCAGGCGACCGCCGAGGGCGTCGAGACCGAGGAGCAGAGGAGCTTCCTCGAAGCGGTGGGCTGCGACGAGCTGCAGGGCTTCTTCATGGCCCGGCCGATGACCGCGGACCAGATCGCCCGCCTGCTCGGCCCGGCGGCGCCCGCCGACGTCGCGGAGGAAGCCGCGCCGCCCCCGCGCCGCCGCCGTGGCGACGCCGCCGCCTGAACTCAGTCGGCGATGGAGATGACGTGCTTCACCTCGTCCGTCCGGAAGCCGATCGCCGACGGACAGCGGACGCCCGGCAGGAAGGCGACGTCGTACAATTCGCGCACGATCCCCTCGATCCGGGCCCAGGCGATGATCTCTCCGTTGCCCGTGTCGACGACCGCAAGGCCGCATTGCGGTTCGATATTGCGGTCCGCGAGGTTCCGATCGAGCGCGAGCCCTTGGAACATGCCGGCCTCGCGCGGCAGGGACAGGCCGACGACGGCATGGCGGCCGATCAGGGTGAGACCACGCGCATAGCCCGGGCAGAGGGCGACCGGCTCGAAGCAGCCGCTCGCTTGGTCGATCCTGCCGAGTTCGCCGCTGCCCGAATTGAGCAGCCAGAGCTGGCCGTCGTCCAGCCGCGGCGAATGCGGCATCGACAGGCCCGTGGCCACGATCTCATTGCTCTCGACGTCGATCACCACGCCCCCGTCGCGCCTGTGGTCGCGCCAGCCCTGGGCGGTGTTCGAGCGGGCGACCGCGGTGGCGTAGCGCGGGCGGCCCTCCGCCATCGCCATGCCGTTGAGATGGCAGCGATCCTCCGCGGCGAGGCGGGACAGGAAGGGCGGCATCCAGAGCGGGCGGAAACTATGGTCGTCGCTGACTTCGGCGATGCAGCCGAAGAGGGTATTGACGAAGACCGGCCGGCCGTCGGCGCCCCAGCCCACGTCATGCGCGTCGAGATCGCCGGTCACCCAGGCGGCGTGGGGCGCGTAGACCGCGTCATGATCCCCCAATGGCGATGTGCCGCCCTGGGCGAGGACATTGTCGAACCGCTGGATCTGGATCTGCGTGGCGACCGCCAGGCTGCGTCCGTCGGCGCTGACGGCGATCCCCATGCAGCGCGGAAAGCTGCGCTCGAACACCGATGGGGCGCCGTCTGGGCGGACGCCGAGCAGGAACAATTTGCCGGCCTGATAGGTGGTGAAGGCGAGGCTGCCGCCAGCCGATGCCAGCCACGGTGCGAAGCCGGGCGACGTGGTGAGGACGAACGGCGCGGGATCGGGGCTGGTGGTCATCGCGATTTCATGGATGCCCGAGGCCAAGCCGCGCGGCAACGCGCATTCTCATCATTGACAGGTAAATCCTTGTCGGCGAAACGATAAATGTTGGGGTGGACCCCTTCGGGAGTCATGGAGGGGGTGTCTCATGGCGATGACCAACGCGCGCGCCGGCCGCGGTAAAACCTATGCGAATGTCAGCAATGCCGACGGCGCGACACGCCTCGGCCTCGGCGCCAACGCCGCGATCGATCGCTTCGCGGATGAAATGGCGGCCGCCCGCTTTGGCTACGCGAACGGCCTCAAAACCCCTCGGTCGGAGGCCATCGCCAGCCCGGGCCCCGCGATGATCACCCTGGCCGGCGATGCGGACGACAATGTCATCGACGGCAGCGGCGGCGACGACATCCTGTCCGGCGAGGGCGGCGACGACACGCTGTACGGCGGCGGCGGCCAGGACCTGCTGGACGGCGGCGAGGGCGATGACGTCCTGTACGCCGGGTCCGGCGAAGACGAACTGACCGGCGGTGCCGGCGACGACCGCCTGTTCGGCGGCTCGGGCACCGACACGGCGGTGATGAGCGGCGCCTGGGCGGATTATACGATCACCCAGACGCGCAGCGGCTGGACCATCACCGATCTGCGCGACGGCAGCCCCGACGGGACCGATGCGCTGGAGGGCGTCGAGGCGATCCGCTTCACCGACCGGACCATCTCGCTCGTGCCGTTGGTGGCGCCGGTGGTCGTCGAGCTGGCCAATCTCGGCAGCGGCGGCGTCGTCCTGCGGGGCGAGGCGGCCGGCCAATTCACCGGCTGGGATCAGAGCTCCGGCGATTTCAACGGCGACGGCCACCGCGATCTGATCGTGGGAGCGCGGGGTCTTGGCGGCTCTGGCACTGGCGGCGCCTATGTGCTGTTCGGCAGCGCGGCCGGTTTCACGTCCCGCGATCTCGCCGGCCTCGCGTCTCCCGATGGCTTCGTCATCCGCGGCGAGGCCAACAGCAATTTCGCCGGCTGGAGCCTGTCGATGGCCGGGGACATCAACCGCGACGGGTGCGACGACATCGTCATTTCCGCGCCGGGTGTGGCCCCGGCCGGCTCGTTCAGCGGCATGATCTATGTGATCTTCGGCAAGACGACCGGCTTCGCCGATATCGACCTTGGCGCACTGAATCCGTCCGACGGGTTCACGATCGCGGGCAGCGAGGCTAGCAGCTTCGGCGGCTGGGACGTCGATGCCGGCGGCGACGTCAATGGCGACGGTTTCGAGGATCTGCTCGTCACCGCCTATGCGGCGGATTCCAACGGCACCAATGCCGGCACCCTCTGGGTGGTCTACGGCAAGGCGGGCGGCTTCGCGCCGATCGACCTGGCATCGCCCGCGTCCCAGTACGGCTTCGCCGTCAGCGGCATGCAGGCATACGACAATCTGGGCTACTCGGCCGCCTTTGCGGGGGATTTCAACGGCGACGGCAAGGACGATCTGGTGATCGGCGCCGTCAGCGGCAACCGCGCTTATGTCATCTATGGCGCCGCCGGCAGCGCCCTCAACAACATCAATGTTGCCAACCTGCAGCCAAGCCAGGGTTTCACCCTTTTCGGCGCTGCCAACCTGGACCGCACCGGCGGGGCCGTGGCGTCGGCCGGCGACGTCAATGGCGACGGCTATGACGACCTCATCGTGGGCGCCTATCTCGAGGACAGCGGCGGCAGCGGCGCGGGCGCGGCCTATGTCATTTTCGGCCGGGCCGGCGGCGTCGGCAACATCAATCTGAACAGCCTGTCGGGGGCGGACGGCTTCGTCATCCAGGGGGACGCGGCGAACGACACTGCGGGGCGAGCCGTCTCCTCGGCCGGCGACGTGAACGGCGACGGGCTCGCCGACCTGCTCATCGGCGCGCGCCGCAACGACGCCACCGGCTCCGACGCGGGCTCCGCTTATGTGGTCTACGGCAAACGCGGCGGCTTCGGGCGGATCGATCTCGGCAGCCTGTCCGGCACCGACGGCTTCATCATCCGCGGCGTCACCGGGGGCGATCAGGCGGGAACGTCCGTCGCCGCGGCCGGCGACATCAACGGCGACGGGTTCGGCGACATCATGGTCGGCGCGCCTTATGCCGATCCGAACGGGAGCAGCTCGGGCACCGCCTATATCGTCTACGGCTTCGCGCCGCCGGGCAGCCTGGTCCATGTGGGCACGATCGGCGACGACGTCCTGGCCGGCGGCGCCGGCGACGACGTCCTCGAGGGCGGCGACGGCAACGACCGGCTCTACGGTCATGAGGGCGACGATGCGTTGACCGGCGGCGCGTTCGACGACTGGCTGTCGGGCGGCGCGGACAATGACGATCTCGCCGGCGGGTCCGGCAATGACCGGCTCGACGGCGGCGCGGACGCCGACGCGATGGCGGGGGGGTCGGGGAACGACATCTATCTCGTCGACCATGGCGGGGATGTTGTCGTTGAGCAGGCCGGCGGCGGCACCGACCGCGTCTATACGAATGTCAGCTATGCGCTGGCCGCGGGCGCCTCGGTCGAGACCTTGTCGACGGACTTCAACGCCGGGACGGACGCGATCGACCTGGCCGGCAACGAACAGGCCAATCTCATCCTCGGCAATGCCGGCGCCAATATGCTGACCGGCGGCGCCGGCAATGACGTGCTCGACGGCAAGGAGGGCGATGACACCCTCTACGGCGGCGCCGATAACGACACGCTCTACGGCCGCGACGGCAGCGACACGCTCTCCGGCGGGACCGGCAGCAACTATCTGGCCGGCGGCATCGGCGACGACCATTATGTGGTCGACGGCACGGACGCGATTCTCGAGCTCGTCGGCGAGGGCAATGACCGCGTCTCCGCCAATGTCAGCTACACGCTGACCGGCGGCGCCTCCGTGGAGACGCTCGCCACCACCGACGATGCCGGCACCGCTTCCATCAATCTCACCGGCAACAGCCTCGCCAACACGATCATCGGCAATGCCGGCAACAACGTGCTGAACGGCGCCGGCGGGGCCGACGTGCTGGACGGCAAGGAAGGCAACGACACCCTCTATGGCGGGGTCGGCGACGACACGCTCCATGGCCGCGAGGGCAACGATCTGCTCTCCGGCGGCACCGGCACCAATGCTCTGGCCGGCGGCATCGGCGACGACCGCTATATCGTCGACAGCGGCACGGATATCGTGACGGAGCTTGCCGGCGAGGGCGCGGACCGCGTGTTCGCGAGCCAGAGCTACACGCTGACCGCCGGCGCGTCGGTGGAGACGCTGTCGACCGCCAACAATGCCGGCACGGCGGCGATCGACCTGACCGGCAACGAACTGGCCAACACGCTCTACGGCAATGACGGCGCCAACGTGCTGGACGGCGGCGCGGGCAGCGACTTCCTCGACGGCAAGGGCGGCGCGGATACGTTCGCCTTCACCACCGCGCTCGGCGCCGGCAATGTCGACAGGATTTTCGGCTTCGTGACCGGGGTCGACAGGATCGCGCTGGACGACGCCATCTTCACCCAGCTCGGCGCGCCGGGCGCGCTCGACGCCAATGCGTTCGCGATCGGCACCGCCGCAACGGACGCCGACGACCGCATCGTCTACAACAGCGCCACCGGCCAGCTCTTCTACGACGCGGACGGCAATGGCGCCGGCGCCCAGGTCCAGTTCGCGACCCTCGCTGGCCTGCTCCCACTGACCGCGAGCGACTTCCTGGTCATCTGACCGCGATGGCGGCGGGCGCCGTGGCCGCCCGCCGCCGTTCCCCGAACGGCAACCGGCCGGGCGTCTGACGCCAGGGTGTCGCTCAGAAGCCCAGCGTCAGCCCGGCCCGCGCCATATGGGTGGCCTCGCCCTCGCGGAATGCGCCTTCGTAGCCGGCATGGAGCCGCAGCCTGTCGCCGACCCGCGCGTCGATCCCGGCGCCGATCTCCGCGCCCGTCCGCCCCGCACCCGGACCGACCGCCTGGAAGGTGCCGAGCCCCGGATTGGCCGCGAACACCACCGAGGCGACGCCGTTCCGGTCGCCGCTGTCATAAGCCATGCGGGCATAGGCCCAGGGACGCACGTCGCCGCCGCCCGACGCCTGCAGCCCCGCATAGAGCCGGGTCCGAGTCACCGTGTCGGCCAGGCCCGCCAGCGGCGTGATCCCGCCTGTTTCGGTAAAGCGGCGCAGGCCGACCGAGGCGTGGCGGACGCCGGCCATGGCGTCGAGCTTCAGCCCGCGCCCGTCGACCAGCGCATAGGTGATGCCGCCGCCCAGCGCCCAGGTGCGGATGTTTCGCCGTGCGCTGCTCGCGCCGCCCGGCGCGTCGATCACGGTGCCGACATCGCCGAGGCCTAACGCGCCCGCCGCCGACAGGCCGAGCCGTCCGCTTCGCCAGCCCGCATAGAGGCCGAGCTGGGTCAGCTCGACGTCGAGGCTTTCCGGCGCCACCGGATCGCGCACATCCATGTCGGTCTTGCCATAGTCGATCACCGCGCCGAGCCTGAGCCCGCTGCCGCCGTCATAGCCGATCCCGGTCGTGATCCCGTTCGTGTCGCCGGAAGCGCGCGCCACCGGCACGGCCGCATCGGCCGAGAGGCGCTGCCAGCCGCCGAAATATTCGCCGAAGATCCGCCAGCGTCCGTCGCCGACCAGCCGCGAGCCGGCGGGCGTGGCGGCGCCCGCGCGGAATCCTTCCCCCTCGTCGCCCGCCGCCACGCCCAGGGCCAGCGTCCGCGCCAGCAGCCGGTCGCCGCGATCGAAGCCGACCCGCCCCGCCAGCGCATGCACGATTCCGAACTGATTTCCCGCCGTCGCCGCGACCTCCCATTGCGAGGTGATCAGCTGGTCGACCTCGGTCGTCGTCGTTGGCGTGATGCTGTTGATCGTGTTGGTGTAGATATTGGTGTTGAGCACGCCGACGTCGACCGCGGTCGGCGTCCCCGGCAGCGAGCAGCCGGTCGGCTCCTGGCCGTTGCTCGCCGCGGTCGCACAGATGCCCCGGTCGCCCGTGACCACCGTCGCCGGGCCGAAGGTGTTGATCGACGCGGTGGTGGTCTGGGTGTCGGTGACCACATCCGCGGTGCCGCTCCGCTGCGCGGTCACCGTCGTGGTGACCGAGACGAGGCGCGGATCGGCGATCACGATCCGCCGCAGCCCGCCCACCGCCTGCAGCGCCGCCCGCGCATCGGCCAGAGACTGCACGCCGAGCGTCGACGTGATCGGATCGGCGAAGCTGCGCGTGAACACCGCCTCGCCGTTCAGCGTGCCGCGGACATTGGTCTGGAAGCTCTGGTTGACCACCGATTCCAGCGTCACCCCCGGCAACCGGATGATCACGATCAGCCGCGACTGGGTGACCTGCGCGAGCTGCAGGATGTAGCCGAACTCCTCACCCGTCCCGTCATTATCGGCCGAGCCTATGATATATTGGCCATTGTCCGAGACGCCGGTCGCGCTCTCGAGCACGAAGCCGCGTAGGTCGAGCCCGGCGAGCCGTGCGATCTCGTTCAGGTCCTGCATGCCGGTTCCGACGCTCCAGCGCCACGCCCGACTTGTAGAGCCGAAGCCGTCGCCCACGATCACGCTGCCGTCGGCATTCGCCGCGGTCGCATAGGTTTCGAAATCGGCAGGCACGGTCCCGGGCAGAAAGCCGAGCCCCGTAATCGCGCCGCCGCGCCAATAGACCGCCTGCACTAGGCCGTCCGCGCCGATCGAGCCGCCCACGATGGTCGATCCGTCGCGACTGATCCCGGACGCCTGGGCCCAGGTATTCGCCGCCGATCCGGCCGGCGCCGCCGACAGGAACGGCAGGCGCTGGAGGCCTTGCGCCTCGGTCCAGAAGAAGGCGCTGGTGCCGCGCCGGGCGAAGCCTTGGGTGGTGCCGATGGTCCCGGGCGTCCCGTCGGACGCCGTGCCGACGATGATGCTACCGTCGCCGCTGATGCCGCTGCCGCTGATCCCCCAGTTGATGGTGACGCCGGGGGTCGCGGCGGGCGGCGGGCCGAACTGGCCGAGCGACTGATAGCCGCCGGTCTCGGTCCAGCGATAGGCGCTGCTCACGTTCACGCCGCCGACGCCGGAACCCAAATCGTCGAGCGAGATGAAGCTGCCGGCGTTGACCACGACATACTGGCCGGTCGTGCTGACCGCGGTTGCGAACCTGGCGCGCGTGTTCGCATCGACGTCGGGCAGGCGCAGATAGCCGCCGCTCTGGGTCCACACGAAGGGCTGAAAGCCGAGGCCGGCATAGTCGCCCACGATCGTGTTGCCGTCCCCGCTCATCCCGCTGACTTCGATCAGGCCCGTCTGGAGCAGCTCCGGGAGGCCGTTCGTCCAGCGGACGAGCCCGGAGAAGGAATAGCCGGCCACCCGGGTGCCGTCGGCGCTGATTCCATAGACCGCGGTGGTGCTGTCGGGCTCGTCCTCCGGCGGCGGCGGCAGGAAGACGACCGCGATGCCCGGCTGCGGCGGCGGATTGCTCTGGGCCAGGGCAATGCCCGGTGCCGTCACCCCAAGCGCGAGCATGCTCGCCCCGACGATCCACATCCTGCGCTTCAACCCGATAATGCTCATCGCTCAGCCCCCACGCTCGTTGCCGTTCAGAAGACAAAGGCGCGGCGGGCGGGCGAAACGGGTCAGGAAAAATCGCAGACCCTGCGGAAAAATGGCCTCTCATCGATTTTCTAGTTCACGTTGACCAACTTTCCTTGCTTCTCCCGGGGCGAGCGGCGGCCTAGGCTGCGCCCGACCCTTGGGAAAAGAGGAAAGGAAGAGGATATGGACGTCGCAAGCAAAGGCTGTCCGGTCGATGGCGGCGTGCGCGCGCTGCTCGGCCGCACGAACAAGGATTGGTGGCCCGAGATGCTCGCCACCGAGATCCTCAATCCGAATGGCGCGTCCAACCCGATGGGCGCCGATTTCGACTATGCCGAGGCGTTCAAGCAGCTCGATTACGCCGCGCTCAAGGCCGATCTCACCGCCCTGATGACCGACAGCCAGCCCTGGTGGCCGGCCGATTACGGCCATTACGGCCCGTTCTTCATCCGCATGGCCTGGCACGCGGCGGGCACCTACCGCACCGCCGACGGGCGCGGCGGCGCCAATAGCGGGCAGCAGCGCTTCGCCCCGCTCGATAGCTGGCCCGACAACGGCAATCTCGACAAGGCGCGCCGCCTGCTGTGGCCGATCAAGCAGAAATACGGCAAGCATATCAGCTGGGCCGATCTCTTCATCCTCACCGGCAACGTCGCGATCGAGTCGATGGGCGGCCCGGTCTTCGGCTTCGGCGGCGGCCGCGCCGACGTGTTCGAGCCCGAGCGCGACATCTACTGGGGCTCGGAAGACAAATGGGTGAACCAGGGCGTGCAGACCCGCATCGCCCCCGAGCATGGCTTCCACGCGATCGAGGGGCCGCTCGCCGCGATCCAGATGGGCCTGATCTACGTCAATCCGGAGGGGCCGCAGGGCAATCCGCACGACGATGCGGGCATGGCGCGCGACATGAAGGAGACCTTCTCCCGCATGGCGATGAACGCCGAGGAGACCGTCGCGCTCACCGCCGGCGGCCACACCTTCGGCAAGGCGCACGGCAATGGCGACGCCTCCTTGCTCGGCGCGGCGCCCTCGGGCGGCGATCTCGCCGCGCAGGGCTTCGGCTGGGTCAGCGGCCATGAGAGCGGCGGCATCGGCGAGCATACCGTCACCAGCGGCATCGAGGGCGCCTGGACCAACACGCCCAGGGAATGGACCGAGAATTATTTCCGCCTGCTCTTCGACTATGACTATGAGCTGGTGCAGTCCCCCGCGGGCGCCAATCAGTGGCAGCCGATCGACCAGAAAGAGGAGGACATGGCGCCGGCGGCCTGGGATCCGAGCATCAAGGTCCCGACGATGATGACCACCGCCGACATGGCGCTGAAGCGCGACCCCGAATTCCGCGCGATCAGCGAGCGGTTCCGCGACGATCACGAGGCGTTCAAGGACGCCTTCGCCCGCGCCTGGTTCAAGCTCACCCACCGCGACATGGGCCCCAAGGTCCGCTATCTCGGCCCGGAAGTGCCGGAAGAGGACCTGATCTGGCAGGATCCGATCCCGGCCGGCACCACGCCCTCCGACGCCGAGGTCGCGGCGGTGAAGGCCAGGATCGCCGAGAGCGGCCTGACCGTCAGCCAGCTGGTCAAGACCGCCTGGGCCTCGGCCAGCACCTATCGCAAGTCCGATCATCGCGGCGGCGCCAACGGCGCGCGCGTGGCGCTGGCGCCGCAGAAGGACTGGGAGGTCAACGAGCCCGCCATGCTGGCGAAGGTGATCGACACGCTGAACGGCCTGCGCGGCTCGATGAGCCTCGCCGACGCGATCGTGCTCGGCGGCGTGGTCGGCCTCGAGAAAGCGGGCGCGACGAACGTGCCGTTCACCGGCGGCCGGGGCGACGCCACGGCGGAGCAGACCGACGCCGAGAGCTTCGCGGTGATGGAGCCCGAGGCGGACGCCTTCCGCAATTATGTCGGCAAGAAGAAGCTGGCGGTAAAGGTCGAGGAGATGATGCTCGACCGCGCCTCCCTGCTCGGCCTGTCGGTGCCCGAGATGACCGTGCTGATCGGCGGCCTGCGCGTGCTCGGCGCCAATCATGGCGAGCGCGGCCACGGCCATTTCACCAAGAGGTCGGGCCAGCTGACGAACGACTATTTCGTCAACCTGCTCGACATGACCAACGTGTGGAAGGCCGTCGACGGCTCGGACGACCAGGAATATGTCGCGACCGACCGCGCCGGCGGCGGCGAGACCTGGCGCGCGACGCGGGCCGATCTGATCTTCGGCTCCAACGCCGAGCTGCGCGCGGTCGCCGAGGTCTATGCCGAGAACGGCCATGAGGAGAAGTTCGCGAACGACTTCGTCGCGGCCTGGACCAAGGTGATGAACGCCGACCGGTTCGATATCGCCTGAACCGGGCAGCCCGATCGCGCGACGGGGCGGGATTTTGACTTCCCGCCCCGTTTGCGCGACAGCTCGTTCCGCCTCCGAACCGAAGGAACGATCCATGACCCGCCGTATCGCCGCCGCCATCCTGCTCGCCGCCGCCACGCTCGCCGCGCCCGTCGCGGCCGCCGCCGCGGCCATGCAGCTCGGCGGGGCCCGCGCCGTGTCCACCGACGACGACGGCGTCCAGGCCGCGGCCAGCTTCGCGGCGGGCGAACTGGGCGGTTCGCTGCAGAGCGTCGACAGCGCCCAGGCCCAGACCGTCGCCGGCGTCAATTACCGGCTCACCATCACGCTCGAGGATGGCGCGGTCTGGCAGGTCGTCGTCCACCGCAGCCTGCAGGGCGAGTTCAGCCTCTCGTCCAGCAGCCAGCAATCGGGCGGCGAGGGCGAAACCGACCACGGCACCAATGACGGCTCCGACACCAGCGGGGATGACGAGTAAGCGGCGGCGCGCCTTATTCGTTGATCAGCAGCTCGCGCACGTTGATCGTCGGGTTGCCGACCTGGCTCAGGCTGACCCATGGGTCGACCCGCTCCGGATCGCGCGTCTCGATCCTGGCCTCGAGCGATTTGCCGGCGATTTCGGCCCGGTCGAGGATGAAGTCGACATCGACCGCCGCGCGCTCGGCGCAGGCCGCGCAATCCTGCGGGGTGAGGCTCTGGAAGAAGGCCTGCTTGGCGACCTCCTCGCCGTCGGCGAAGAGATGGACGACGAAGCTGCCGCGGAGCCGCAGCCGGTCGATCCCCTTCACGCGCAGCGACAGCCTGGGGTGCGGGCTCAGCTGGAAGGACCGGCCGAGCGCGACATGGCCGGATTCCACCAGCGCGCGCTCCCTGAACATTCCCGCCGGCAGCGCGTCATAGGCATAGGCGCCGCTCGCGATCGTCGAGCCGGTCTCGACCCCGAACGGCCGCAGCCGGTTGAACAGCGGATCGTCGAGCCATTCCACATTGCCGGGCGGCAGGGTCGAGCGGAAGGAAGCGAGGTCGGTGGCATCGTACCGGCTTTGCCAGGCCCACCACATCCGCTCCCAATTGCAGTGGAAGAACCAGAAGAGCGGGTCGAAGGAGGCGATGTCGGGCGTGTCCATGGAATCGCCGCAGGAGACATGGCCGTTGTCGTGCGCGGCCTCGATGTCGGTCCGGAATTTATCGAAGGTCGGGGCGTTCAGCGCCTCGCGGATATTGTGCGCGATCGGATAGCTGCGCACCTCGCGGGCGATGACGTCCGGAGGATTGCGCCGCGTGACCATGTTCGCCGGATAAGCGGGCGCGACCTGGCGGGGGAGGCGATAGCTGTCGAAGGGCGGCTGGGTCAGCCAGTCCGGGACCGGCTCCAGGATGTCCCAATAAGGCAGCGTCACGTCCTCGCAGCCGGGCACGGTCCGCATCGCCGCCTCGAAGCGGTCGATATAGACGCGGTGCCAGGGATTGTAGGCGGGCTGGTGGTGCACGCAGAAGGTCGGCGCCGGGAACCAGTGGATCCCGGCCAGGCTGAAATAGGAGTTCGGATCGTCCGGGTCGCGATCGATCAGGGCCTGGAAGGCGCGCCCGACCCGCGCGCGCTCCGCCTCCGGGAGCGAGGCCGCGTTCTTTCGCGTCGGGATGCGCGGGTCCGGCGCGCGGCCCAGCGCCGCGAGGTCCAGCGACGCCGCGCCGCGCGGGCATTGGTCCGCGATCCAGTTCCGGAACGTCTGCACCCGCGCCGGCGGCCAGCGGCGCTCCGGCTCGGGCGGCATCTGCCCGCCCGACACCTGGAAATAGATGTCGACCGCCTTCGCCTGCACCGCTTCATAGGTGGCGAGGTCCATGCCGGCCTGCCGCTTCATATGGTCGATGTCGATCGCGTCGAAGAAATAGCGGATATGTTCGAGGAAGGTGGGATGGTCCACCAGTTCGTCCCGATGCTCGATACCCATTGGCGGTCCCCTCGGCGGCTTGAGGATTCATCACGCGGCGGCACGAATTAGGCGCGGCGATGATGGAACGACTTCGGGAAAGGAGCAAGTGATTCCGGCGGCGTAATAGTCTGGAAGTAATCCACGGCCGTGCACTTGCCGGTTACGGCGGCGGCGACAGGGGTCGATTTGGCGCATGCCGGACGGAGGATCTCATCGCCGCCGTCCCGGCCGAAGCGCCGCGCGCGCCGGACGGCGGCCGTCGCGCCGCCCTGCCTCCGGGAGCGCGTCGAAGCGAAGGAACCTCCGCCGCCCTCGCTCATTCCCCGGCCATGGCGCGCTCCCCCTCCTGGATGAAGCTGGCGATGGACAGCTGGTCGCTGGGCCTGGAGGCGAGCACGGTGATCGGCATGCGCATGCTCAAACTCGCCGAAGGCGGCCCCGCCGCCGCCGCCGAATGCGACCGCATGGTCCGCGAGAAGCTCGAGGCGGCGGCGGAGCTGCAGCTGTTGGCGATGACCGGCGCCCTCGGCGCGACCTCGCGGCGCGCGGCTGGGAAGGCGGTGGGGCATGTCCGGAAGAGGGTGCGGGCGAATAAGAAGAGATTGGCGCGACGCCGGGCTTGAGCGACGAAGTGGCCAGGTAGGTACGGTCGGCAACGGGAGACGCGGCTTGGCAGGCCCGTGGCCGATAGTTGACGGACAGCTTTGGGTACAGCTTTTGAAAAAGCTGCCGTTCAAGTCGACTCGCTAACCATGAAAAATGATGCTAATGTTCTCGTCTTGTACCGCGTGCATCTGAGGCAAATACGTCGGAGTCGGAGCCTACGGTTCTTCTCCAACGATGCGGAGAAGGTATCGAGTGGTGGCTCACCCTGCTTCAAGCAGGCGAGAATGCCTGATAGAAAACACTGGTAGCCAGCGCAATGGGAAACCGCGCTTCTGGTGCTCCGTGCATGGTGCGCCCGCGACCGCTCGGTTCGGCGGCCGACTTGACCAATGCGAGTCCGCCTACCGCGATAGCGTGGACGGCAACAGCTTTCCCCTTGAGCCCAACAAATATCCTGGGGGCGTAGGGATGTGGGGCTCGGTCGAAGCCGTCTATGACACGACGGGCTTGCCACCTGAGCGCGGAATCCATGTTCACGCGCGTGAAGAGGTCGGCGGCGATAAGGTGGTCGACGGTACCTTTGATGCGGTTACCCTCGCGCCCATGCGCCACAATTTGTTCGATGAGAAGCGGACCTTCATCACCGGTGAGACCGCGGTCGCCTACTATGTCAGCAGGTTCATGGACCGTGATATCGGGACGCTCTATTGCACCTACTGTGGCGAGCCGCACCTTGATGCCGATTGGTATGCGGTAAAGCCTCACCATCGCCACCTGTGTCACGGCTGCGGCAAGATCTTCTTGGCCAACGAAAGCGGGATTTCAAACCCCGTCATGGCGATGCGAATCGGGCTTGGTGACGACGACAGCACGCGTGAGGTGCGGCGTGCTACGAGGGTTCTGGATATCGGACAGCGCGACTATCCCGGCGGGATGCAAATTTGGGCTTCAAATGAGGCCCTGCTTTGGACGTCGCCGGAACCCGAAAAGGAAGGCATCCACGTTCATCTCTATGACGTTAATCAGGTGCGCGTGGAGGATGATACCTTCGACCGGGTCGTGATTGATGGGATCGAGCTCAACGAAGGCCAATTACGCTTCTTCATGGCACAGCGTTCGCTTTCCTATCTGGCCGACAAGATCGTAAGCCTCGTATGTCCATCTTGCGAAGAGCCCCATTGTGACGTTGGGGAAGCAGCATTCATGCCGCGCAAGGAACATCGCTGCTCTTTCTGCGGGCAGGCTTTCGACACGCCCGGGCGACGGAAAAGGGTCGCGAGCAATCCATTCATCGACACGGTAGCCGAGCTGCGCCGCTTGGCAGCAAAATGAGGGGAAAAGTCTTGAAGGGTTACGTTTATATCACCTCGCCGGGCACCGATCCGGGCCTTCTGAACAATCTGAACGATCCGCTCTTCACGGACATCCCGACGCTTGGCGCCTGCATGCCGAACATAAGGCGCGTGGTGGTCCCGGGCGACTTCATCTTCGTGGTGTCGGGCAAAACCACCGGCGTTCAACAATACGTCGTCGGCGGGATGAAGGTCGCAGAAAAGCTGGACGCGCTCGCCGCTTATGGGCGGTTCCCGGCCAATCGATTGCACCTGGGCGACGATGGACTTCTCAAAGGGAATGTCATCGTCAATCCTGATGGTTCGCAGCACCCGCTCGACACCCACGATCCCGACACGTTCGAGAACCGCATCCGCAACTTCATCGTGGGAACGGATGCGGTTGCACTGGAGACGCCGCGCGAGGTAGAGCTCGGCCGAGAATTGACGCTCGCAAAGCTCTCTGAGCTCTGCGGACGTGAGGGCAACCGGGCGATCGATATCATGGGCCGCATGAGGAAACTCGACGACGGCCAGGTGCGGGGGATGGTGGATTGGCTGCACGGGATAAAGGCTGCCGCCCACTGAGCGTAAGGCCGTGAGCAGGCTCTCTGAGACCCTGCGCGGCCTTGCCCTGACTGCCGACCAGATTGCCGTCAAAGCCCGACTTCCGGTTGATCGTGTTCGATCGATCTTGCGCGGCGATGACGCGCCGATGTCGGACCTGCGAGCGATCAGCACGGGCCTTCGCGTGCCCCTGCGCGTCCTTGCCAGCGGCAAGCGGCCAAGCGACGAGAGCGATAAGCTCGGCCTGCTCTTTCGCAGCGTTCGTCAAGCGCGGCCTGGCTACGATGTGACGGTTGAGCGGGTCGCGACGTTCATTGAGGCTGCCCTACGCGTCCTGCCTCCCCAAGATCACCTTCCCGATTGGCTACACGACTTTGTCGTCGGCGATGAAAGTTATGAGGAAGCCGCTCGGCTCGCGACCCAGTTTCGGTTCAAATTCTGTCCGGACCGCATGGATGATCCGATCCATCACTTGCCTCAGTTACTCGACCAGGCTGGGATCTTCACGGCACGCTTACGCTTCTCGCAATATGAAGGAGTTTCCCTCATAGCCGAGAATTATTGCTTCGTATTTGTCTCCCCGCGATTCATTGGCCGGATGCTTTTTTCGCTCGCGCATGAGCTTGGACATCTCATTGCGCATCATCGTGGGGGACATGCGCCGATTTTCGAGCGTGCTTCTCATATCGGCAACTTTAAGAGCCGCACCCGGAGCGAAGGCTTTGTCGACGCATTCGCGTCCAATTTGCTCTTGCCGGACACGGCTATTGCCCGGGCCCTCCAGACCATCCGCGACCACTTCCAAATCCGATCGCCCGTCATCGGCGACTTGGAGATCCTATTCGTCGCTCGCTATTTTGGGGTTAGCTTCGATGTAGCGGCACGGCGCTGCGAGGAACTGGAACTCTTGCCACCGGGCGGCGCCGCTTCGCTCGTCGACAAGCTGCAAAAGGAATACGGCTCTTCTGAAAAGCGCGCCGACGCAATCGGTCTTCCCGTTCGTCCGCCTATCCCATTCCCCGCCGTCTCGAAGCGGCTGGGCGAAGCGATCGGAGACGCGATAGATCGCGGAGAAGTGTCGATCGGCTGGGCGGCCGACCGGTTCGGACTGTCACTTGGTGAGATATTGGCAGCCCACGCCGCCACGGATGAGCTGTGAACTTCCTGCTGGATTCAAGCTCGGTCATCAATCTTCACAATGCGGACGCACTCGGCCTGGTCATCCAGCTCAAACGATGTCGCTTCTGGCTGCCGCCGATGGTCTTGAGCGAGTGCCAGGTCGGGAGCGCTGCGGCGCTCCTCGAGCTCCAAGCGACAAATGCGATCGGCTTCATTGACGACGATATTGTTCCGACAGAGCTTTTCTTGGAACTGCTGGAACGCCATGATCTGGGCGACGGGGAAACCGAATGCATCTCCATCTGCCAGATCAACGGGCACGGTCTGTGTTGCGACGATCGAAAGGCGCGGGAGCTGGCGCGTGCCATGTTCGGTCCGGATCGCGTCATTGGCACGATCCGTGTCCTTCGCTGGTGCGTCGAAGAGAGGCTGATCGATTGCCAGAATGCGTATGCTCTGTTCCGATCGATGCGCAGTGCTGGTGGCTTCCTTCCGCCGGCCGAGCGAAGCTTCTTTTGCGCGGGGGGCCAATAGTGACCATCGCAGTGAGCCGAGCATCTATTGAGAGATCTCTCAGTCGGGCCTCACCACCTCGTTGAATGACGGCTTTCGGAATGGCGTCGGGCCAGGCTGAGCGACTGCATTGGGCGCAAAAGCAGCAGGACATTACCGGTTGCCGCCGTGCCACCTCTCTGCACCCTTGGACGCCGTAGCCTGCCTTGGGCTCGATCCCGGGGGCGTGAAACAAAAAGGCCGGAGCATCGCCCGGCCTCTTCGCGTCTTCGCGTCTTTGCGTGAAACAAGAAAGCCGGCGTTTCCGCCGGCCTCTCCTCCGCGTCTCCGCGAGAACCGGACAGGCCGTCACGGGAGTGAATCCCGTGACGTCGATCAGGCTCCGCTGCGCGGCCCTGTCGGCCGGCGGGCGCCGACTCCGGCGCTAGCTTGCGCGGCGTTGCACGCCGGCTGCGCTATCGCCGGGCGGCTTCGCTCTACTTCACCCGCTCGACCTGCTCGAACTCCAGCTCCACCGGGGTCGCGCGGCCGAAGATGGAGACCGAGACCTTCACGCGGCTCTTCTCGAAGTCCAGCTCCTCGACCACGCCGTTGAAGCTCGCGAACGGGCCGTCCAGCACCTTCACGGCGTCGCCGATCTCATAGTCGACGCTGATCCGCGCCTTGGGCGCGGCGGCGGCGGCTTCGTCCTTGGTGTTGAGGATGCGGGCGGCCTCGGCGTCGCTGATCGCCTGGGGCTTGCCCATCGAGCCGAGGAAGCCGGTGACCTTCGGCGTGTTCTTGACGAGGTGGTAGACGTCGTCGTTCATCGCCAGCTTGGCGAGCACATAGCCCGGGAAGAATTTGCGGTCGGAGGTGACCTTCTTGCCGCGGCGGACCTCGGTGACCTTCTCGGTCGGGACCTCGACGCTCTCGACGAGCGGGGTCAGGCCGAGCCGGTTGGCCTCGGCCAGGATGGCGTCGCGGACCTTGTTCTCGAAGCCGGAATAAGCGTGGATGATGTACCAGCGGGACATATCTGTCTTTCGTTATGCTTGGGGGCTCGGGACTTGGGACTGGGGACTTGGGACTGGGCAGCCACAATGCCAGTCCCCATTTCCCTAGTCCCCAGTCCCCAGTCCCATTCTTTTACCCGATCAGGCCGAGCAGGAACTGGACGATGGCGCTGAACATCGAGTCCACGCCGAAGAAGAAGATGGCGAGCAGGGTGGTCATGATCACGACCATGACGCCGGTCATCAGGGTCTCCCGCCGCGTCGGCCAGACGATCTTCGCCGACTCGGTGCGGACCTCGCGCAGGAATTTGCCGGGATTGAATGCCATATTGCCGCTCGCGCCTTCTGCTCTGTTCCGGGCAAGGGCTCTCCGCCGCCCCCTTGTCAGGGTCGGCGCGCCTTCACCGCTTTCGGATTGGGGTTGGTATCTAGCGAGGCGAGGCCCGCCCCGCAAGAGCGAAGCCGCCCCCGGCGGGCGGGCGCCTCCGGTCGGCCTCGGGCGGGCAATGGCAGGAGTGGAGGGGCTCGAACCCCCGGCCCTCGGTTTTGGAGACCGATGCTCTACCAGCTGAGCTACACTCCTGCAGCCGGACCGCGCGCTTAGCGAGCGCGATCCCGCAGCGCAAGACTTTGCGTGCGGGGAGGCGGTCGGGATCTCACGGGAAATCCAACCTTGCACGCCGCGGTCAGGCGGCGTCGAGGATGCGGCTCCGGTCCAGCATCTCGCGCACCGTCTCGGCCGAGACCGGGCGCGAGAAGATATAGCCCTGGATCTTGTCGCAGCCGAGCGCGCGGACCAGGCCGAGCTGCTCGGGCGTGGCGACGCCCTCGGCGACCGTCTTCATGCCCAGGCTGCCGGCGAGCGCGACGACGGCGCGGATGATCGCGGTGCTCTCCGGGTCGCTCGCCGAGATGGACTGGACGAAGCTCTGGTCGATCTTCAGCGTGTCGAAATCGGCGCGGCGCAGATAGCCGAGCGAGGAATAGCCGGTGCCGAAATCGTCCATGGCGAGGTTCACGCCCAGGCTCTGGATCTGCTGGAGCACCTTCTGGGTGGTGCCGGTCAGCTCCAGGAAGACGCTCTCCGTCACCTCGAGCTCCAGCCGGCTGGGATCGAGCCCGGCCTGGGTGAGGGCGGATACCAGGGTGACGATGAAGCCCGGATCGCGCAGCTGACGGGGCGAGACGTTGACCGCGACGCCGATCTCCTCCGGCCAGGCGGCGGCCTCCTTGCAGGCGCGGCGCAGCACCCACTCGCCGATCCGCCCGAGCATTCCGGTCTCCTCGGCGATCGGGATGAACTTGGCGGGCGGGATCTCGCCCAGCTCCGGATTGTGCCAGCGCAGCAGGGCCTCGCAGCTGGTGATCTCCCCGGACTGGGCGGCCACCACCGGCTGATAGGCGAGGGTGAATTCGCCGGCGTCCATGGCGGCGCGGAGCGCGAGTTCGAGCTTTCGGCGCTCCTCGGCCCTGGCATGGAGGCCGGGCTCGTAGAAGCGGATGTCGTTCCCGGCCCCGGCCTTGGCCCGGTAGAGGGCGAGGTCGGCATTGCGGATCAATTCCTCGACCGTGTCGCCGTCGCGCGGCCCGAAGGCGACGCCGACGCTGGCGCCGACGAACAGCCTCTGTTCGCGATAGAGGAACGGCCCCTGCAGCGCGCTGACCAAGGCGAGGCAGAGCTGCTCCAGCTCCTCGCGGCTTTCCGCATGGGGCACGACGATGGCGAATTCGTCGCCGCCGAGCCGGCCCGCAGTCATCTCGTCGGAGATCACCGTCTCGAAGCTGCGCGACACCTGCTGCAGGAGATGGTCGCCGGCGACATGGCCGAGGCTGTCGTTGATCGTCTTGAAGCGGTCCAGATCGACCAGCAGCATGGCGCAGTGGGTGTTGTGGGCCTTGGCCTGTTTCAAGGCCGCGGCCAGATCGTCCATCAGTTGCAGGCGGTTGGGCAGGCCGGTCAGCGCGTCGTGCCGCGCCATATGGGCGATCCGGTCGGCCGCCTGGCGGGCCGCGGTCACGTCGGAGCCGACGCCGTGATAGCCGGTGAAGCGGCCCTGCTTGTTGAAGGTGGGTCGCGCCGACAGCTCGATGCAGCGTATGCCGCCGCCGGACATGGGCAGAGCCAGCACGATCTCGCTGAAGCTCTCCCGTCGCTCGATCGTCGCCAGCGCCGCGGCATGGGCGCGGCGCGCGGCCTGCTCCTTGCGGACCGGCGCCTTCATGAAGGCGACCAGCGAATGGCCCTCCAGTTCCTCGATCGAGCGGCCGGTGGCGCGGGCGAAGCGGGCGGAGACGTTCTGGAAGCAGAGCTGGGCGTTGGTCTGCCAGAGCCAGTCGGCATCGGAGCTTTCATATTCGCGCAGCAACATGCTCACGGTCTGCTCGCGCTCCTCCAGCGCGATGTCGAGATATTTGCGCTGCATGAAGGCGCGGCCGTTGAGCAGCACCATCGCGACCAAAGCGGCGGTGTAGACGGGCGCGATCGCCAGGATCAGCAGGCTTTCCTGGGTCGAGAGCATCCGCGCCGCGGCGACGCCCATGATCAGCACATAGGCGGCCGCCGCCGCCGGGATGGGCGAGAAGACGAAGGCGGCCCCGGCCATCATCGTCGCCGTGATCACGCAGAGCGCCAGCTGCTGGGCATGATCGGCATGTTCGAAGAAGAAGCGGGCCGGGAACGCCCAGACGAGGCCGATGAAGACCGAGTGATAGGCGGCCCGGTTGATCGTCTTGCGGGGCAAAGAGTGGATTTCACGGCCGCCCAGCTTGCGCTGCTGCTGCACGAAATAGAGC
Organism: Allosphingosinicella sp.; assembly: GCA_035502235.1. Classification (GTDB taxonomy): domain Bacteria; phylum Pseudomonadota; class Alphaproteobacteria; order Sphingomonadales; family Sphingomonadaceae; genus Allosphingosinicella. The sequence continues at coordinate 3,164 of DATJUQ010000041.1, read as the reverse complement.
ATCAGCAGCGAGACGCAGAACAGCCACAGGCCCATGGCCGACGGCGCGACCCGTCCCCAGAGCATGTAGGCGATGAACAGGGCGTTGAAGGCCTGGCCCCAGGCCGCGACGGTCATGGCCGGACGCATCGCCTGCAGCTGCGCCGCGCGCACACGGCCCCACCCCCTGACGCCAGGGGGCGCAGCGCGGTTGAAGACGACGCGCCAGTCGAGCTTCGGAAGCGACTTGTCGGTCATGGCACTCCAGAGGAAGAGCCTTAGCCAACAAGCGTTAGGGAAGGGTTATTTCACCCTTCCGCGCCAATCCCGTATTAACCACGTAATCAGGCGGCGATATCGTAGGTCTGGATCTCGCCCGACAAATAGAGATTGCGGGCTTTCGCGCGGCTCAACTTGCCGGAACTCGTCCGGGGCAGCGAACGCGGCGGCACGAGCTCGATCACGCAGTTGATGCCGGTAATCGCCCGGACCCTCTCCCGGATGGCGTCGCGCAGGCGGCCGCGCTCCTCGGTGTCGGAGGTGCGGCACTGGACGAGCACCGCGGGCGTCTCCTCGCCGCCGGGCGTGGTGATCGCGAAGGCGGCGATGTCGCCGGCCTTGAAGCCGGGCAATTGCTCCACCGCCCACTCGATGTCCTGCGGCCAGTGATTCTTGCCGTTGATGATGATCATGTCCTTGGCGCGGCCGACCACGTAGAGATAGCCGTTGGACATGTAGCCCATGTCGCCCGTGTCGAGCCATTCGTCGCCGTCCAGGCAGGCGTCGGTCGCCGCCTCGTCGCGGAAATAGCCGACCATCACGGAGGTGCCGCGGCAATAGACCTTGCCGACCTCGCGCTCGCCGAGCACGCTGTCGTCGTCGGCGCGGATCGCGACCTCCATGTCCTTCACCGGCTTGCCGCAATTGACGACGGCGCGGTAGCGCTGCGGCCGGTCCCGCTCGCCGGGGCCGCCGCCCGCCAGCAGGGTCTCCTCGACCAGCTCGACAACGATGCCCTCGCCCGGCGGCATGACGGTGACCGCGAGCGTCGCCTCGGCAAGGCCGTAGGACGGAAGGAAGCTGGCGGCGTCGAAGCCCGCGGGCGCGAAGGTGTCGACGAAGCTTTGCATCACGTCCGGGCGGATCATGTCGGCGCCGTTGCCGGCCACCCGCCAGCGGGACAGATCGAAGCGGTTGGCGACGTCGGTCTGGCTGGAGACGCGGCGCGCGCAGATGTCGTAGCCGAAGGTCGGCGAATAGCTCATCGTCTGCTCTTGGTTGCGCGTGATCAGATCGAGCCAGGCGAGCGGACGGCGGGCGAAATCCTCGGTCTTCAGATAATCGACCGACATCTGGTTGGCGACCATCGACATCATGCAGCCGACCAGGCCCATGTCGTGGTAGAAGGGCAGCCAGGAGACGCCCCGGTCGCCCTGGCCGATATGCATGGAATCGGCATGGGCGGCGAGGTTGGACATCAGCGCCCGGTGGGTGATGACGACGCCGTGCGGGAAGCGGGTCGAGCCGCTCGAATATTGCAGATAGGCGATGTCGTCCGCCTTCGGCGCGTCGAGCGGGCAGGGGCCGACCTCGGCCGCGAAGAAGCTCGCCCAGTCCTGGGCGACGAAGCCCGCCGCCTCGGCGGCATCGGCCGCCATCGGCAATTCGGGCGGATAGAGGAGCAGGGCCGGGTCGGAGCTGTTCAGCTGCACGGCCAGCTGGTCGATATAGGCTTCCTTGCCGCCGAAGGAGGTCGGCAGCGGCAGCGGCACCGGCCAGGCGCCGGCATACATCGACCCGTAGAAGAGCGCGACGAACTCGGCCGCGGTCTCGGCGATCAGGGCGACGCGGTCGCCGGGGCCGATCCCGCGCGCCTTCAGCCGGTGGGCGGCGCGGATCGCATCCTCGCGCAGCTCGGCATAGGGATAGACGCGCGCCAAATTGGCGCGGGCGTCGTGGAAGTTCATGCCCTTCTTGCCCTGCGCGACATAATCCAGCGCTTCCGTCATCGTCGCGAAATCCGCGTAACGGCGCGGCAATTCGTCGTCGGTCGGGGTCGTGGCGAGCGTCTGGGCCGCCGCAGCGCGCGGCTTTACCTGGCCATCATGGTCAAGCACGTTCGGCTGAATCCTTCTTCATGGGCCTCATGGAGTCCCGAATCTGTTAAGTTCAGCCTCCGCCCTACGAGACGAGGCGCGTTCATAATCCGGCTCGACTATGGCACAAACATGGCGGTGAGTCATGATCGTGGCAGAAGGGTGAAGCCGCCATTGGACGGCGCGGGGCTCGAACAGGCCGCGCTTTTCTATGCGGGACGCTATGCGACGACCCGCGCCAGGCTCGTCGCCTATCTGGGGTGGAAGGTGCGCGAACGCGGCTGGGCCGAGGCCCACGCGCCGCCGATCGAGGCGCTCGTCGAGAAGATGGCGGGCCTCGGCTATGTCGACGACCGCGCCTTCGCGACCGCCCGCGCCGGCGCGCTCACCCGACGCGGCTACGGCGCGCGGCGCGTCGGCGAGGCATTGCGGGCCGCGGGGATCGGCGAGGAGGATGCGGGCGAGGCGCGCGACATCGCCGAGGAGGGCGCCTGGGAGGCAGCGCTGCGCTTCGCCAAGCGACGGAAAATCGGTCCTTTTTCGGCGATCGAGGCCGATCGTCCGGCCCGCGAGAAGGCCTATGCCGCGCTGCTCCGCGCGGGCCATCCGCCGGCGCTTGCGCGGCGGATCGTGAGCGCGAGACCCGGCGAAATCCCACAAGCGGACATGTGCTGAACACACATGGTTCACAAACGCCGAATCCATGTTACTTTCACCGTCTGATCTAGGGGGGTCAGGCGTAAATGACATCGCGTCCACAAGCGCGGGTTGAGGGGGGGCATGCCTCGATCGCCAGGGGCGAATCTCTGTCGTGTCCGGAGCCGGTCGCGATCGAGCCGCACAGCGAGGCACTCGTCCAGCTCACCGGCACCGTCAAATGGTTCGACGCCACGCGCGGCTTCGGCTTCATCGTCAGCGAGGAAGCGGAAGGGGACATCCTCATCCATTTCTCCGTGCTGAAGGAGCATGACCGGCGCAGCCTTCCCGAAGGCGCGACGGTGGAATGCCTGGTCGTGCAGCAGGAGCGCGGCCTGCAGGCGCGCAAGGTGCTCAGCATCGATCTCAGCCACGCCATCATCCCGGAGATCGT
>DATJUQ010000040.1:0-26729 GCA_035502235.1 Allosphingosinicella sp. | reverse complement strand
GGTGGCGCTGAGCCCGATCTTGTCGTCGAAGGCGAAGCCGACGATCAGATCGACATTGGCCGTCGCCGCCAGCGCCGCATAAGGCGTGCCCGCGGCGGTGTTGAGCGCGGTGTTGAACAGGAAGATGTCCTGGCCGCCCTTACCGTCCAGCCAGTCCTTGCCCGCGCCGCCGTTCAGGATGTTGTTGCCGGCATTGCCGAAGAGCGTGTTGGACAGCTCGTTGCCGGTCAGGTTGAGGTTGGCCGTGCCGGCGTTGAAGTCGGTCGACAGCACCTCCACCGAAGCGCCCGCGGTCAGGGTGAAGCTTACGCTGGCATAGACGCGGTCGGCGCCCTGGCCGGCGAGCTCCGCGATCGTGTCCGTGCCGCCGTCGACGACATAGGCATCGTCGCCGGTGCCCCCGGCCAGATAATTGATGCCCGCCCCGCCATGGAGCGTGTCATTGCCCTCGCCGCCATAGAGCGTGTCGTTATTGGCGCCGCCGTGGAGCGTGTCGTTGCCGCCCTTCCCGTCCAGCACGTCATTGCCGGCCAGCCCGGTCAGTACGTTGGCGCCGGCATTGCCGAAGATGGTGTTGGCCATGTCGTTGCCGGTCAGGTTGATCGCCCCGGTTCCGGCATTGTCGGCGGTGGACAGGGTCTCGACCACCGCGGTCTGGCTGAGCGTGTAGCTCACGCTCGCGAAGATCCGGTCATTACCCTCGCCCGACAGCTCGACGACCTGGTCGCCGGCATTATCGACGAGATACCAGTCGTCGCCGCCCTTGCCGCCCATGACGTCGACGCCGCCGCGTCCGTCGAGGATATTGTTGCCGGCATTGCCATAGAGGAAGTTGGTGAGCTCGTTGCCGGTCAGGTTGATCGCCGTGGTTGCGGCCTCGTCGGCGGCCATCAGCGTCTCGACCGCCGAGCCCGCGGCCAAAGCGAAGCTCAGGCTCGCATAGACCCGGTCATTGCCTTCGCTCACCGCCTCGACGACCGTGTCGCCGACGCCGTCGACATAATAGATGTCGCTGCCGGTGCCGCCAGCGAAATAATTGGTGCCCGTGCCGCCGTGGAGCGTGTCATCGCCTCCGCCGCCATAGAGCGTGTCGTTGTCCGCGCCGCCATAAAGCGTGTCGCTGCCGTCCTTGCCGTCGAGCACGTCATTGCCCGCGCCCCCGGTGAGCACGTTGGTGCCGGCATTGCCCATGATCAGATTGGCGAGCTCGTTGCCGGTCAGGTCGATGGCCGTGGTGCCGACATGGAGCGTGGTCGAGATCGTCTCCACCGACAGGCCCGGGGCCAGGACATAGCTCAGGCTCGCGAAAACCCGGTCATTGCCTTCGCCCGCCCGCTCCACGAGCGTGACCGTCGGCGACTCGACGAAATAGAAGTCGTCGCCGGTGCCGCCCTCCATATAGTCCACGCCCGGCCCGCTCAGGAGCCAGTCGTCACCGTCGCGGCCGTAGAGGATGTCGTCGCCCGCGCCGCCGAACAGCTTGTCATTGCCTTCCTTGCCGTCCAGCAGATCGTTGCCGCCCATGCCGCTCAGCTCGTTGGCGCCGGCATTGCCGAACATGGTGTTGGCGGTGGCGCCGCCAGTCAGGTTGATGGCGTCCGTGCCGGCGTGGAGCGTGGTCGAGAGCGTCTCCACCTCCGCATCGGCGGCGAGCGTGAAGCTGACGCTCGCATAGACCCGGTCATTGCCCCCGCCGGCGACCTCAAAGACCCGGTCGGCCGTGCTGTCGACGAGATAGATGTCGTCGCCATCCTGGCCGAACATGTACCGGTCGGCGGCGCCGCCGCCGTCGAAGGTCTCGTTGGAGGCGTCGCCGATCAGGATGTTGGTGCGGTCGACCTGCCAATATTGGACGGCCGAGCCGGTGGCGACGACGAACGTATCCTCGTCGACGGCGCGGATCACCGCGTTCAGATCATTGTTCACCCGCTCGGCACCGCCGAGCAGCACGCCGCTCGAATGAACGACGCGGACATAGCTCGCCGACAGCGCGCTCAGCGGACCGGGAATGGAATAGCCGACCGCGTAGATGTCCCCGTCGAGCACGGCGACCGTCGGCCGAAAGCCCAGGCCGACGCTCAGCAGCTCGGTCCGCGCCGTGCCGTCCGCGTCGAAGGTCTGGATCAGGGTGGTGTAATAGCCGTCATTGGGCCCGCTGGGCGGCGTGTAGCGCGCGCCGGCGAAGACGAAGCCGCCGTCCGCCAGGGGCTGCAGGTCGGTCTCCGGGTCGAACCCCGTCAGCGGATGCGCGGCCCCGACCGGCACACCATTGGCGTCGAACACCTGGATGGCGCTGACCGCGCTGGCCAGACGCTGGACGACGACGAAGCCGCCGCCGGCCAAAGCGGTGACGTCGGAGCGCTGGTCCGCCGCGGCGCCGATCAGGAAGGGGGCGCCGACGGCGTCGAGCGCGGGATCGAGCAGCTGCCCGAACAGCTGGCCGCCGGTCGACTGAGTGACGAGGATATTGCCGCCGGCCAGTTCCACCGTCTGGCCCGCCGTGCCGCCGAAGGCCGCGCTCTGGTCGAGCAGCACGCCCGCCTGGCTGTAGCGGAAGGCCTGCGTGGCGCTGGTCACGGCGAGGATGTCGCCATTGGCGAGGATGGTCGTCGCATGGAGCGGCACGCCGGCGAGAGAGAATTCGGTGCCCACCACGTCCCCGTCCTCGTCCAGCACCTGGAAATAGGTCTGGCCGGCGCTCAGCCAGGTCGCAAGCACGTCGTCGGCCGGCGACACGCCGACATTGTCCTGCTGGCCGGAGACGGTACTAACGCGGGTCAGGATGGGCATTGTCGTCTCCACCGGTTGCGCCTCTGCGGGCGTTGCTCAGGAAGCCTGGTCCGGCGCGACTGCGACACGCGGGGCTTCGGCCTCCATTTCACCATTGCCGCCATGATTAATCAATGACCTGAATCAATGACAAAGCCGTGGCGGCCGGATCAGGCGAGCAGGTGCTTCTGGATCTTTCCCGCTGAAGTCCTTGGGAATTCCGCGACGAAGTCGAAGCGGCGCGGCACCTTGTAGGGGGCGAGCCGCGCCCGGCAGAAGGCGTCGAGGGCGGCGCCGTCGGGGCGGCCGCCATCCGGGGCGAGCTGGACGAAGGCGCGGCCGACCTCGCCCCATTTCGGGTCGGCCTCGGCGAGTACGGCGACGTCCACGACGTCGGGATGGGCGGAGAGCACATTCTCAACTTCGGCCGGATAGACGTTCTCGCCGCCGGAGATGAACATCTCCTTCCGCCGCCCGGCGATCCAGTAGAAGCCGTCCGCGTCGCGCCGGGCGAGATCGCCGGAGCGAAGCCAGCCGTCGGCGGTGAAGGCGGCCCGGGTCGCCGCCTCGTTGCGCCAATAGCCGGGCGTCACGCCGGGGCCCGAGAATTGCAGGTCGCCGACCGCATCGTCCGGCAACTCCCGGTCGGCCTGGTCGACGATCCGCGCCGAGCAGAGCAATTGCGGCTTGCCGACCGAGCCGATCCGCTCCCAGGCGTCGGCGGCGTCGACCAGGAAGGCGGTGGGGCCGGTCTCGGTCATGCCCATGCCGTTGCAGACGCGCACGCCGAGATTGCGGTAGCGGAATGCGAGCGCGTCCGGCAGAGGCGCGCCGCCGCAGCCCCAGTGGCGCACATGCTCCAGCGGCGCGGCGGCGAAGCGCGGATGCTCGAGCAGGCTGTGATAGACGGTCGGCACCGCGAACAACGTGTCCAGGCGCCTTTGCTCGAGCAGCCGCACGATCGTGTCGCCGTCATAGCCGTCCATCACGAGCACGCGGCCGCCGGCGATCAGGGTGGGCAGCGCATGGAGGTTGATTCCGGCGGTGTGGAAATTGGGCAGGAAGCTGAGCGTCGTGTCGGTCGAGGCGAGATCGATGCAGGCGCCGATATTCACGTAATTCGCGACCGCCATGCGATAGGTGTAGATCACCCCCTTGGGCTGCCCGGTCGTCCCCGACGTGTAGATCAGATACCAGGTCGCCGCCGAGGGCCAGAGCGCCCGCCAGCGCCCCGCGGGCGCGGCGTCGCGGGCCGCCGCATAGTCGCGGTCGAGATGGATTGCGGGCAGCCGCGTCGCGAGGCCGGCGACCGCCGCTTCCTCTTCCGCGCCATGCAGGATCAGCACCGGCGCGGCATCGGCCATCAGCCCGTCCAGCTCGGCCGGCGGCATCCGCCAGTTGAGCGGCACCAGGATCGCGCCGAGCTTCGCGCAGGCCAGCAGGATCTCGAAGAATTCGATCCGGTTGCGGGTGAGGATCGCGACCCTGTCCCCCTTGGCGACGCCGCGCGCCTCGAGCAGCGAGGCGGCCCGGCCGGCATGGTCGTTCAGCGCGCCGTAGGTCAGGGTCCGGCCCGTCGCCGCGTCCTCGAACGCGATCCGGTCCGCGCCGAGCGCGGCCCGCTTCGCGATCAGGTCGGGGATGTCGACGATCACCGCGTCCTGAGCCCCTCGGAGACCAGGTCGATGGCGCCGTCGGCCACCGCCGCCGGGCTCATATCCTCGTTCCAGATGCCGTAGCGCATGCCGAGGAAGACGCTCATCCCGATCAGCGCCCAGGCGCGCAGTTCGTCCGGCCCCTCGACGATCTGGCCCTTGCCCGCGGCGGCGGCGAGGCCCTCGCGATAGCCTTCGACGAAGGTGAGATAATGTTCGCGATAGACGTCCTCGGCGACGAACTGCGCCTCCTCGATGATCCGGTAGAGTTCGGGATGCTTGCGGGTGAAGGCGATGAAGGCGGCGAGGCCGAGCCGCTCGGCCGCGAGCCGGTCCGGGGCGCCGCGCACCGCCTCGGCGACATGGGCGCGCGTGGCCTGGCTCATGTCGCGGACCAGGGCCCGGAACAATTCCTCCTTGCTCTCGAAATAGGTGTAGAAGGTGCCGAGCGCGACGCCGGCCCGGCTGGTGATGCCGGTGATCGCCGCCTCGTAAAAGCCGCGCTGGCCGAATTCCTGCGCCGCCGCCTCCAGCAATTTGCGCACCGTCCGCCGCCCGCGCTCGGTGCGCGGCGCCTTGTCGGCCGAGACGGCGGCCTGGCCCAGATCGTTCATGCATCCCTCCGGCGCGGGAAACTGAACCGAGTTTCAGGTCCGCGCAAGTGCGGGAAGGCCACAATCGGCGGCGATGTTCATCGGCGGGAAAGCTACGCCGTGAAAAGACTCTGGGCGTAAGCCAGACGCTGTGGCACGATTGCGATGGAGGCTTGCATGAAAATCCTCTCGCACCTTGTTCTGTTCGCGTTCTGCCTCGCCGCCGCTCCCGCGGCCGCGCAACCGCAAGGCGATGCCGCCCGCGACCCGCTGGCGATCATCGCCGCCTTCAAGGAGGCGACCGGCGGCGCGGCCTGGGACGGGATGAACGGTCTCCGGCGGACCGACACCTATAGCGGCCAGACCTATCTCACCTGGGTCGATCTGCGCCGCCCCGCGATCCGCATGGAGAGCCAGGGCAGCGGCGATCGCCGCGTCGAGGGCTATAATGGCCGCGACGCCTGGTGGCGCGGCGGCCGCTTCACCTACGATATCGGCGACGGCTTCGGCGTCAGCCGGGCCTTGCTCGACCAATATCAGGCGACCACCGACGCCTTCATCGCCGCCCAGGGCTATTTCTTCCCGGAGCGCTTCCCCTTCGCCGCCAACTGGCTGCGGACCGAGCGCGAGGGCGAGGCGGTGCTCGACGTGATCGAACTGGCGCCGGACGGCGGCTTCGTGCGCGATTACTGGTTCGACCGGGCGAGCGGCCTGCTGGTCCGGATCACCACGCCCGAGGATCCGCGCGCGACGCGGATCGAGCTTGGCGATTACCGGGCGGTGGGGCCGGTGCGCCTCGCCCACAGCCGGACGCTGCGCTCGTGGCGGGGCGGCGTGCTCGACCAGGGCCAGTTGCGCCGCGCCGAATTCCGGACCATTCCGGCGCGCATCTTCGAGCCCGGCGCCGCGCCGTGACCGACCGATTCGAGGGGAGACTGATGAAGGCCAGGCATTTCGGAATTCTGGCGGCGGCGCTGGCCATCGCCGTCGCGCCCGCGCAGGCGCAGCGCAACCAGCGCTCGGCGGTCAGCTGGGAGAATCCCGTCGAGGCCGGTTCCTGGGGCGGCGTCGTCCGCAACGGGCCGGGCCAGAGCCACGCCCGCGTCGCCTCCCTGCGCGAGGGCGAGCGCGTCACCCTGCTCGCCAATACCGGCGTGGTCTGGAACGAATTCCCCTGGTTCCTGATCCGCTTCCGCGACGGCCAGCTCGGCTTCATGTGGGGCGGCATATTGTGCAGCCGCGGCCGACAGGTCGAGGGTACTTACCAGAGCTGCGGCCGGGAAGCGGCGGCCGACCGGCGATAGCCGCAGATCCTCCCCCGCCGTCGCCGGGGAGGATCGGCCGAACCCTCGACCTCAATCGTCGTCGTAGCCGTTGCTCTCCGCGGCCGCGGCGGGCGTGCCCTCGCCCTCGCCTTCCCAGAAATAGGGCTGGCGGCGGCGGGTGCCGGTGACCGTCTCGTTCAGCGTCGCCGCGTCGTAGAGCCGGCCATTCAGCATCACCTGCGCGATCTGCTCCGTATTGCGGATGTTCTGCGTCGGATCGGCATTCAGGATGACGAGGTCGGCGAGCTTGCCGGGCTCGAGCGAGCCGAGGTCGCGGAAGCCGTACATGCGGGCCGGATCGACCGTGCCGCGGCGCAGCGCCTGGAGCGGCGTCGCGCCGCCGCGCACGAAGGACCAGAGCTCCCAATGCTCGGCCATGCCCGGCTGCTGGCCATGGCCGCCGATCGACACGCGCACGCCGCGCGCGGCCAGCCGCTCCGCCTCGCGCGCGCTATATTGGTCGGCGAACTGGTCCGCCGGCGCGCTGGTGTTGCGCACGCGTCCGGCCAGCGCCGAGGGCGGGGTGTGGCGGGTGAGCAGGGGGTGGTTCCAGACCGGGCTCTCCTGGCTCCAATAGGGATCGCCGGCGAGGCCGCCATAAGTGACGACGAGAGTCGGGTTGTAGCCGACCCGGGTCTGCGACCAGAGGCTCAGCACGTCCTCGTAGAGCACGCGCTGCGGGATATTGTGCTCCAGCGTGGAATTGCCGTCCTGGATGAGCGTGATGTCCATCTGGAAGAGCGAACCGCCCTCGGGCACGACGAGCAGGTTCTCGGCGCGGCCGGCGGCGGCGACCTGCTGGCGCTGGTTGCGGCGCGGCTGGTTGTAATTCTTGATCGAATGCGCGCCCTCGCGGCCCAGCCGGCGGACATGGCTAAGCGCGTCCTCGAAGCTGTCGATCAGGGCGTAGCGCCCGGGCGAACGGGCGCCGTAGACGATCTCGCCCGACGAATAGGTGCGCGGCGCGAGGATCAGGCCGGCACGCTGCATCTCGCTGGCCGGGAAGATCTCCGAGGCCTGGCTGGACGGATCGTGCACGGTGGTCACGCCCATGGCGAGATGGGCCATGGCCGACCAGTTCTGCTGCGGGATGATGTCGTCGTCGCCCTGGCTGCCATGGGCGTGGCCGTCGATCAGGCCGGGGATGATGGTCTTGCCCGAGACGTCGACGGTGCGCGCGCCCGCGGGGATCTGGACGGCGGCGCGCGGGCCGACCTGGCGGATGCGGTTGCCCTCGATCAGGATGACGCCGTCGTCGATGATCCCGCCGGCCTCGTTGGCCATGGTGACGACCCGCGCGCCGACCAGAGCGGTCCAGCCCGTCGGCACGTCGGCGGGCACGGTGATGGCGAGCGAAGTGCCGGTGGTCGGCGCCGTATAAGCGGGCCCGCCGGGCGCGGGGCTGGCGCTGTACAGGGTCGCGCCCATCGTCCAGCTCAGCCGGTTGCCGGTCCAGGCGGGATAATTGGCGCCGCCGGTGGTGACCCGGACAAGAGGCAGCTGGGACGCCCGCGCGGACAGCTCCAGCACCCGGTTCGCGCCGAAGAAGGGCACCGCGTAGAGATTGTAATTCTCGCGGAAGGCGAGCGTGCGGCCGTCGGGCGACAGCTCGTAGCCGGTCACCATCTCGCCCTGCGCATGGTCGCGGCGATTGCCGCCGCCGAGGTCGACGCTGACGAATTTCAATTTCTGCTGCTCGTTCACCTCGACGAAGACGCGGTCGCCGGCGCTGCCGAACTGGGGATTGCCGCCGTCGGCGAGGATCCGGGTCGGCGCGCCGCCGGCCGCGGAGATGCGGAAGATGCCCGTCTCGGCCGACCAGCGGTTGGAGGTCAGCCCCTGGCTGCCGCCCGCCTCGTAGACGATGACCGCGCCGTCCGGCGAGAAACGCGGCCGGCGATAATGGCCCGGCGCCTGCGTGATCGTGCGCAGGCCGGAGCCGTCGGCATTGACCGTCCTGATCTCGCCGAGCCGCTGGTCGTTCCAGGAGACGAAGGCGAGGCGGCCGCCGTCGCGCGACCAGGTCGGAAAGAGCTGGAAATCGCCGTCCGGCGCGGTCAGCAGGCGCGGCGTACCGCCCGCCACGTCGGCGACATAGAGCCGGCCCAGCGTCTCGAAGACCACGCGGCGGCCGTCCGGCGAGACGACGGAGAAACGCGGCATCCGGGTGGTAATGGTCGCCGGCGCGGCATCCACCTGGGGGATGACCGGATCGATGACGACGCGGTTGTCGGCGACTTGGAAGGGGATCTCCGCGGCGCCCGAACCGTCCCGGTTCACCCGCCGGATCTTGCCGCCCGCCCAGAAGACGATCGCGCCCGAATCCGGGGTCCAGGCCATGTTCGGATAGACGCCGTGCACCGCCCAGGTCTCCTGCAGGTCCTGGTCGAGATCGGCATAGATCTGGCGCTGCTCGCCGGAGCGCAGGTCGCGGATGAACAGCCGGCTGTGGCCGCCGACGCGATGGACGAAGGCCAGCCAGCGCCCGTCCGGCGAGGGGGTCGGGCGGACGGCGCCGCCGGGCCCGCCCGCGACGGTGCGGCGTTCGCCGGTCGCCATGTCGAAGCGCTCGATCGCGAACACCTGCTGGTTCGAATCCTGCGCATATTCGAAAGTGTTGCCGGGCGTGGTGTTGCGGCTGAAATAGATGGACTGGCCGCCGGGCGCGAAGGCCGGCTCGCCCAGCTCCTTCTGGAATTGCGGATTGGGCCGCTCGACCAGGGCGACGCCCTCGCCGACGCCGGAGACGTGGTAGAGCCAGATCTCGCCGGTGCCGAGCGAGCGCTGCGTCGTGAAATGCTTGCGCGCCGCGATATATTGGCCGTCCGGGCTCCAGGTCGGCGCGTTGAGCAGGCGGAAGGTCTCCCGCGTGATCTGGCGGACGCCGGTGCCGTCGGCATTCATCACCCAGATATTGTCGCCGCCGCCCCGGTCCGAGGTGAAGGCGATCAGCTGCCCGTTCGGGGAGAATCGCGGCTGCATGTCGAAGGCCAGGCCGGAGGTGATCCGCCGCGGCGTCCCGCCGGCGATCGGCATGACATAGATATCGCCGAGCAGATCGAAGGCGATCGTCCGCCCGTCCGGGCTGACGTCGACGTTCATCCAGGTGCCCTCGCTGACGTTGAGCGGCACCTGGCGCAGGCGCTGGCCCGGCGGCGCGTTCACATCCCAGGCGGGCGCCTCATTGCCGCCGCGCGCGGGCCGCTGCTGGGCGAGCGCGGTGGTGGAGACGAGCAGGACGGAAAGCGCGGCAAGGCTGCGGAGCATGGACGAAGACCCCCTGAGGACTCGGATGAAGTGCGGGGTTGGTGCACTATCCGCCCAATACAGGCAAGGCTCGCTCGACGGACGGCGGGCGCGGGTTCACACTACCGAATGTCTCGCTTCCCGCACCCTGCGGGGCGGCTTCATCGTCCTGCATGACGCCGCGCCCTGCCGGTGCCGGCGCCTAGACCCTGACGAAGCGGTTGCTCGGCGGACGCCGGCACATCTGCTTTTCCGCGCGCGTCTCCTCGCCGTCGACGATGATCACGTCGGTGACGGTCATGCAGAGCGGGAGGCCCGGCTGGGCCGGCGCGCTGACCGCGGTGACGGTCGAGGTGCCCGACACCTGGTCCCGGGTCTCGCTGCGCCAGGCGACGGACCGGCCGACGCCCGCCTCGGCCGCCTGCTCGACCGCCTGTTCCGTGGCGACGGCCGCCTGCTCCTGTTCGCGGCAGTCGAGCCGGCTGGCGATCGCCTCGCCGATCAGGGCGCCGATCGGCACCGAGGCGACCGCGACGCCGAGCCGGGCGGCCCGGCCGAGATTGCGGCCGCCGATCACGCCGGCCACGCCGCCGAGCACCCCGCCGACGGTGCGGCCGGTGCGGCGCGCGCGCTGGCGCTGCTCCTCGCAGCTGCCGGCGCTCGCTTCGGCGCGGCGGGTCCGGCTCGGCTCGGCGGCCCGTCGTTCGGCGCGCGCGGGCCGCGTCTCGCCCCGCGCCGGCCGCCGCTCGGCTTCCTCGAGCGAGGCGCGGTAGCGGGCCATTTCCGCCTCGTAGCGGGCCCGTTCTTCCGCGATGGCGCGCTCCCGCGCCCGCAGCTGCTCCTGATATTCGCGCTGGACGCGTTCATTCTCCAGGCGGATCCGCTCGCGCGCCGCCTGGCCGCGGGCCTCGATCCGCGCCGCGTCCTCGCGCTGGCGGCGCAGGCGTTCGCTGGTCGCCTCGTTGAGCGGCCGCGTGCCTTCGTCCTGGGCGGCGGCGTCCTGTCCCGTGGGCTGGCCGCCCGCCGTCGCGGCGACGGCCGTCAGCGGCAGCAGCGCAAGTGTCGCGACAAGAACCAACCGACGCATGACCCGAGCCCCTTTTCCGCCGGAGCCGCAGCCCCGCACTCCGACCATATGTCGAACATGGGCGCGGCCAAGTCCATGGTTTTCGGCCTCGGCTAGCGCACCAGCCGGTAGCTGACGAAGGCGATGTGGCGGCTGTCCGGCGACCAGCTGGGCACGTTGATCGTGCCCTGGCCCCCGAACAGGCGGGTGAGGATACGCGGCGGGGCGCTGCCGTCCGCGGGCATGATCCGGAGCACGACGTCGCGATTGGGCGGGTGATCGCCCAGTTCGACGTCGAGGCCGAAGGAGATGAAGACGATCCAGCGGCCGTCCGGCGAGAGGTGCGGGAACCAGTCGCGCCAGGACGGGTCGCGGGTGACCTGCTCCGGATCGGCACCGTCCGACGCGCGGGCGCGCCAGATCTGCATCGCGCCCGAGCGGGTGGAGTTGAAGTAGAGATGGCGCCCGTCCGGCGAATATTCGGGGCCGTCGTCGACGCCGGGACCGGTGATCAGCCGCCTGTCCGGACCGCCGGCCAGCGGCCGCGTCCAGATGTCGTAGGTGCCGTCGGTCGTGTGGACATAGACATAGGCGATGGTCCGCCCGTCGGGCGACCAGCCATGCCAGTAGGAGCGGGCGTCGTCATGGGAGACGACCAGCCTCGGCGCGGCGGACCCCGCCGCCGGCAAGACGAGGATCCGCGAGAGATTGTCCGGCCGGGACTGGTCCGAGATGATCAGTTGCGTGCCGTCCGGCGAGAGGCCGTGATCGTTGTTGTTGCGGATATTGGGCCCGGTCTCGACCGCCGCCGGCGCGCCGCCCGCGACCGGGATCCGCCAGATCCGCCCCTCGCCATTGTAGAGCAGAGAGGTGCCGTCGCGGCTCCAGTTGGGCGCCTCGATCTTGCCGTCGAAATGGCGGACGACGCGGCGGCTCTCGCTGCCGCTCACCTCCATCACCTCCAGCGTGCTCTCGACCCGGGCCGGATAGCCGGTGTCCGGGACATGGGCGAGGACGGGCACGGTCAGGCGGACATCGGCGAAGGTCGCGGTCTCGGCACGCGCATCGTCATGGGCGGAAACGGCGAGGCCCGCATAATAGGTGCCGGGCAGGAGGATCCGGGTGTTGCCGCCCGCATGTCGCAACGTCCCGTCCGGCCCGGCGACGGAGAAATAGACATAATCGCCTTCCCGCTCGAGCCGCAGGCGGCGCGGGCCGGTCACGTTGGCGACAAGCTGGCGGGTCGGCCCATCCTGCGCCTCGCGCCATTGCAGCGCGATCATGCCGTCGCCGTGCAGCATCACATCCGCATAAGGCGAGCCGGGCGTCAGATTGGCGCGGAGCATCAGGCCCGCCTTGCGGTGCGGATGGCTGCCCGGCGCGGCCGGATCGAAAGCGACCTCCGCGGCGAGATGAAGATCGCCGGAATGTCGGGTCCAGACGAAGTGGAAGGAATCGCGCGCGCCCCAGAGGTTGGCGCCGCCGCCGGTCACCCGGAAGCGGCCGGGCGCCTCCCGGACGACGGCGCCGGGCCGCGATGGCGCGCCGATGTCGCGATTCGCGTCGAACGGGGCGGCGCCCGGCTGTGCCAGGACGGGACCGCCGCCGAGCAGGAGAAACGCGCAGAACCAGACGATGCGGAAGATTTGCATGACGTCCTCCCCCAGTCTCGCGCGATGTTAGCGCTAACTCTGGTAAGAAGCGACAAGATCGTGCACAAAGGGCTCATGACGGCGTTACAGAAATGTTGCACTGCACAAATCTGTTGAAAGATCATCGAACAGCCGCCAGATTAGGACCCATGGAAACGAACCGGATCATCCTGGAAGCGATCGCGCGCGGCAGCTGCGTCGCGGCGGTGTACAACCGCATGAAGGTCATTCTCGCCCCGCACATCCTCTATACGCGCCATGACGAGCTCTATGTCGACGCGGTCACGCTCGAGCGCGACGGCCAGCCGCCGCGCGAGGTGAAGCTCGGTTCGTTCAAGCTGACCGGCCTCAAGGAGATCGCGCTCGCGGCGCGGGAATTCCGGCCCGATCCCGTCTTCGATCCCGCGCTGGAGCGCTACGCGGGCACGACCCTGTTCGCGGTCCAGCCGGAAGCCGCCGCCGCCTGAGCCAGGCGTGGAAGCTGGTCGTCGCGCCGAGCGGCGCGAATATTTCAATGTTCTTGAAATATTGAACCAACGCCCCATCTCCCGGCCATGGCCAGGCCGTTCCATCATCCCGCCGCCGACGCGATCAGCCTCGACGCGATCCTGCACGCGCTCGCCGATCCGCAGCGCCGGGCGATCGTCGCCAGGCTGATCGAGACGGGCGGGATGAATTGCGGCGCGGCCTGCGACGGCGCGCTGCCGCCCTCCACCATCTCGCATCACCACCGCATCCTGCGCGAGGCCGGCCTGATCCGTTCGGAGAAGAAGGGCATCGAGGTGATCAATACGGTCCGCGACGCGGAGCTCGAGACGCGCTTCCCCGGCCTCCTTTCCGCCATCCTCTCCCAGCCCCACCAAGGATAATTTCATGGAACATCGTCAGCTCGGCCGCTCCGGCCTCATGGTCCCCGTCCTCAGCCTCGGCACCGGCACCTTCGGCGGCACCAACGCCTTCTTCGAACGCTGGGGCACGACCGACGTCGCCGAGGCGACGCGGCTGGTCGACATCTCGCTCGAGGCGGGGATGAACTTCTTCGACACGGCGGACGGCTATTCGGGCGGCGCCTCGGAGGAGATCCTGGGCGCGGCGCTGAAGGGCCGGCGGGACCAGGTGCTGCTCTCCACCAAGTCGACCTTCCGCCAGGGCGAGGGCGCGAACGACGTCGGTTCGTCGCGCTATCATATGATCCGCTCGGTCGAGGCCAGCCTGAAGCGGCTCGGCACCGACCATATCGACCTTTATTTCATGCACGCCTTCGATGCGCTCACGCCCGTCGAGGAGACGTTGCGCGCGCTCGACGACCTCGTGCGCGCCGGCAAGATCGGCTATATCGGCGCCTCCAACTTCTCGGGCTGGCAGCTGATGAAGTCGCTCGCCGCCGCCGACCGCGAGGGGCTTGCCCGCTATATCGTCTATCAGGGCTATTATTCGCTGATCGGCCGCGACTACGAATGGGAGCTGATGCCATTGGGCCAGGATCAGGGTGTCGGCCTGATGGTCTGGAGCCCGCTCGGCTGGGGCCGCCTGACCGGGAAGATCCGCCGCGGCGAGGCACCGCGCGAGGGCCGGCTGGCATCGGGCGGCGAGGTCGGCGGGCCGGCGGTGGAGGAATCCTATCTCTACGATGTGGTCGACGTGCTGGACGCGGTCGCCGCGGATACCGGCAAGACCGTCCCCCAGGTCGCGCTCAACTGGCTGCTCAACCGGCCGACGGTCGCCAATATCGTGATCGGCGCGCGCAACGAGGAACAGCTCCGCGCCAATCTCGGTGCGGTCGGCTGGTCGCTCGACGCGGACCAGATCGCCCGCCTCGACGCCGCCAGCCGGCGCCACCCGCCTTATCCCTATTGGCATCAGATGGGTTTCGACGAGCGCAACCCCAAGCCGACGACCTGGTAAGGCACGCGCGCGGCGACGCGGCCGGAAGGAGATTGACTGCCCCGGCAAAGCGGCTGAGATTATGGCCTTTCCACGCCGGACGAGGTCATGCCGATGCTATTTCTCGCTCTCGCCGCCGCCCAGGCCGCCGCCGCGCCGCCCTTGCCCGATCAGCCGCAGCTCTACCGGGTGCTGTTCGCCGACATCCATCAATCCCTGCTCTACGTCCATGCCGAGATCGGCTTCACGCCCCGCTGGACGCAAGGCTATGACGTGAACATCAGCGACCTCAATTGCGCGCAGGACGGTCGCGCCGCGCTCTGCCGCTTCCGGCTGGTCCGGACCCCGGACGGGACGGCGCGGGACATCCATTCCGGCACCGCCAACAACATGCTCGGCTGCCGCGCCGAGCTGCGCTATGCGCGCGGCCCGGACGACGCGCCCGAAGCCTGGCGGGTGCGCAGTTGGCCCGGTCCCTACGGCACCCCGGCCCGCACCACCATGCGCTGCGACCGCGACCGCTCGGTGAGCGCCGACTAGCCGCGAGATTCAGTCCTCGAACGCCGCCTTCAGCTCGTCGAGCCAGGGCTTGGCATTGCCGTCGCTCGGCGCCCGCCAGTCGCCGCGCGGGCTGAGCGCGCCGCCGGCGGAGACCTTGGGCGAATTGGGGATGGCCGAGCGCTTGAACTGGCTGAGCTGGAAGAAGCGGAACAGGAAGACCTCCAGCCATTTGCGGATCGTCGGCAGGTCATATTGCCGCTTCAGCGCCTCGGGATAGTCGAGCGGCCAGAGCCCGGCGCCCTCATCCTTCCACGCCTCGTGCGCCATGAAGGCGACCTTGGACGGCGTCTGGCCGTGGCGCAGGATGTGGAACAGGAAGAAATCGTGCAGCTCGTAGGGGCCGATCCGGTCCTCGGTCGACTGCATGCCGCTCTCGCCGTCGGCGGGGACCAGCTCAGGCGAGATCTTGGTGTCGAGGATCGCCTGCAGGACGCGGTTCGTGGCCTCGTCGAACTGGCCGGTCCTGATCGTCCAGCGGATCAGATATTGGATGAGCGTCTTCGGCACGCCGGCATTGACGCCGTAATGGCTCATCTGGTCGCCGACGCCGTAGGTCGACCAGCCCAGGGCGATCTCGCTGAGGTCGCCCGTGCCGACGACGAAGCCGCCGCGCTGGTTGGCGAGGCGGAAGAGATAGTCGGTCCTGAGCCCCGCCTGCACATTCTCGAAGGTGATGTCATAATCCGGTTCGCCGCGCGCGAACGGATGGCCCATGTCGCCCAGCATCTGCGTCGCGGCCGGGCGGATGTCGATCTCCTCGCCGACAATGCCGAGCGCATTCATCAGCGACCAGGCGTTGCCCTTGGTCTCCTCGCCCGTCGCGAAGCCCGGCATGGTGAAGCCGAGAATGGTCGAGCGCGGCAGGCCGAGCTGGTCGCAGGCCTTGGCGGCCACGATCAGGGCATGGGTGGAATCGAGCCCGCCCGAGACGCCGATGACGAGATGCTTGCCCGCGGTCGCCTGGAAGCGGCGGACCAGGCCCTGCACCTGGATGTTGAACGCCTCATAGCAATCCAGATCGAGTTGCTCCGGGCGGTTGGGCACATAAGGGAAACGGCGCAGGCTCCGCTCGAAGCCGATCTCCGCATTAGCCGGCCGATGCGCGAAGAAGATCGTCCGGAACTTCGTCTCCGGATGACCGGCGAGCCGCGCATTGTCGTTGAACGTGCCGAAGCGCAGCCGCTCTAGGCGCAATTTCTGCACGTCCACATCGGCCACCGCCAGTTCCGAGCTCGCGTCGAACCGCCCCGTCTCGGCGAGCAGGTCGCCAAGCTCGTAGACCGAGCCCTGCCCGTCCCAGGCGAGATCGGTGGTGCTCTCACCGGGCCCGGAGGCCGAATAGACATAAGCGGCGAGGCAGCGGCTCGCCTGGCTCGCGCAGAGCAATTTGCGCTCGTCCGCCTTGCCGATGGTGATGTTGGAGGCGGAGAGGTTGGTGAGGATCAGCGCGCCGGCCATGGCGCCGAGCGTCGAGGGCGGCTGCGGCGCCCAATAATCCTCGCAAATCTCCGCATGGAAGATGAAGTCCGGCAGGTCCTCGGCGGCGAAGATCAGGTCCGTGCCGAACGGCACGTGCTGGCCGGCGATCGCGACCTTCAGCCCCTCCAGCCCCGCGCCGGCCGCGAACCAGCGTTTCTCATAATATTCGCGGTAATTGGGCAGGAAGGTCTTCGGCACCGCGCCGAGGACCACGCCGCGCGCGATGGCGAGCGCGGTATTGTAGAGCCGCCCGTTCCGCCGGATCGGCGCGCCGACCAGCAGCACCGTGCGCAGGTCCGCGCTCGCCGCCGCCAGCCGCCCGATCCCGGCCTCGACCGCGTCGAGAAAGGCATCCTGCAGGAACAGATCGTCGACCGCGTAGGAGGAGAGGTTGAGCTCCGGGAAGACCGCCAGGTCGACGCCCTTCGCGTCGGCCTCGCGCGCGAGCTTCAGCGTCTCGTCGACGTTGAAGGCGACGTCGCCGGTCGAGGCGATGGGGCTCGCTGCGGCGACCCGCACGAAGCCGTGGCGGTGGATCGCCCCGAACGGCGGTTTCGGCTTTGCGTCGGCCTCGGCCATTCACAGCATCTCCGTCATCATCTCGACCGCGACGGCCAGCGCCGCGATCCGCGTCGCGCCGCGGCCGACCGGGCCGAAATGCGCCTCGCGATGCGCCGTTATACGGCCGTTCCGCGCGCAGGCGAAATGAACCAGGCCCGGCTCCTCGCCCGTATCGGCGAAGCCGGTGATCGCCAAGGCGATATTGGCGCGGCTGCGGGACAGGGCGCCTTCTGCCATCGCCGTCGCCACCTCCCTGGAGACCGCGCCCCGCGCGGCGATCAGCGCCGCGGAAACGCCCAGCATCTCGGTCTTGGCCGCTTCGCTATAGGTGACGAAGCCGCGGTCGAACACATGCGCGACGCCCTGCACGTCGGTCAGCAGGCTGGCCAGCATTCCGCCCGTGCAGCTTTCCGCCGTCGCGAGCACCAGCGTCCGTTCGCAGGCCTTGGCGAGCAGCCGCCGGGTCGCCTCCTCGAGCGCGTCGGGCAGCACCGGAGACAGGGTTTCGGTCTCGCGCAAGATTCCTCCTGGTCCCTCCGAAACAGGCGGAACCGGCCCGCGCTCCGGTTGTTCCACCCCCGCAATCAGGAGTTCAGGTCATGCCGACCAAGACCAGCCAAGCCAAGACCGTCGAGCGGCGCGCCCCCGCGGCCCGCCGGACCGAGACACGCCCCGAAACCGGAGAGGAAAGCGAGCCCCTCATGAAGTGGAATCGAAAGACCGGAATCATCGCCGCCGGCGCCGCCGCGGTCGTCGGCCTCGGCGCGGCCCTGTTCGTCCGCCGCCGCTGGGGGCGCGACGACGAGGAGCGCCCGGCCCCCGCCCATGCCCGCAACCGGACCGAACCCGGCGCGGCCGGCCGGTCCGGCGCCGGCCGCTCGGCCGGCCCGGAAGCGATGCGCGATCCGCCGAAGGACTGGGAGAAGACCGACCAGGCCTCGGACGAGAGCTTCCCCGCCAGCGATCCGCCCGCCGTCAGCCCGCACGTCGACTGAGCGGCGAACGACCGAAAAGCCCGGCCCGCCCTTCGCGCGAGGGGCGGGCCGCCGCAGGGCAGGCGCAAAGATTTCGGTAATATGTCAGGCGCATAGTTCTCCGGCATCGGGAGAGAATGCGATGGCTTCAGCCGCCCTGCCCCGCGCGCCCACGGCCGAGCGCCGCGGCGAGCCGCGCCTCGCCTGCGCCGGCGCATCGTCGGTCCTGATCTTCCGGGGCACCTCCTATCCCGCGCCGGTGCTCGACATTTCCGCGCGCGGCACGATGATCGAGAGCGACATCAGCCCCCGGCTCGGCGAGAGCGTGATGATCCATTTCGACGGCTGCAGCCCGATCTACGCCTTCGTGCGCTGGGCGAAGGACGGCCGTGTCGGCCTCAATTTCGGCTGCGAGCTGATCGTCGGCTGACGCTGTACCAGCAGCGCATGCTTGACCGAGTGCTACGCATGTAGCATCTATGTGGTTCGATTCGAACCTCTCGGAGACGTCCATGCGCCGCTCGCTCCGTCTGGGCCTCGCCGCCATCGTCGCGTCGGCCGCGCTCACTTCGTCTCCGGCCCTGCCGGCGCAACCCGCCGCCGCGCCGCAGACGGCCGCCCAGTGGCGCCAGGCGGCGCGCGCGGACATCGAGGCGGCGTACGCCAGGTTCCACCGGCTTCATCCCGGCATGCACGATCCACGCGGCCGCGCCTTCGCGACCCGGCTGCGGGCGGCGCGCGCCACCGGGCTTCGGGCGGTGGCGGCGGCCGGCGACCAGATCGGCTACCGGCGCGCGCTCAGCCGGTTCACCGCCGCGTTGCACGACGGCCATGCCGGCATCCTGCTGCCGCCTCTGGGCAGGCGCGATGCCCTCTGGCCGGGCTTCGTCACGGTCTGGCGCGGCGGCCGCCTGCTCGTCGCGGAGGGTTCGGGGACGGGACCGCCGCGCGGTGCCGAGGTGCTGCGCTGCGACGGCATGCCGGTGCGGCAGGCGATCGAGCGCCAGATCTTCGCGCTCTCGGGGCGGCAGGCCGAGGCGGGCCAATGGGAGATGCGCGCGCCCTTCCTGTTCATGCGCACGCCGCTCACCGCGCCGGACCGGCCGGGCCGCTGCACGTTCCGCGATCAGGCGGGGCGCGGCCTCGACCACGGGCTCGCCTGGTCGCCGATGCCGGAGGATGCGCGCCGGCGGCAGGCCGAGGCCAATGCCGGCCCCCGGGGCACGATCGGCCTCAGCGAGCCGCGCCCCGGCGGTTACGTTATCGCCTTGCCCAGCTTCGACCCTGACGCCGCCGGGCGCGCCGCCTATGACCGGCTGTTCGCCGCGCTGGCGGCGGAGCGGGAGCGGCTGGCCGCGGGGCGCTTCATCCTGATCGACCTGCGCCACAATGGCGGCGGCGATTCCGATTGGGGTGAGCGCGTCGCCGGCCTGCTCTGGGGCGAGCAGGCGGTGCAGGCCGCCATGGCCGTCTATTTCCGGCGGACCGAGATCTGGTGGCGCACCGAGCCTGAGAATATCGAGCGCCTGCGCGGCTTCGCGACGGCCGCGCGGGACCGCGGCGACGCCTCGGCCGGAGCCTCGCTCACCGCCCGCGCGGACGCGATGGCCGCCGCCGCGGCCCGGGGCGAGCCTTTGTTCGTTCAGCGCATCGGCGGCCCCGGCGCCGAACCCTCGCCCGCACCCCGCCGGCTCCCGCCCGTCTATGTCCTCATTCACGGCATGTGCGCCAGCGCCTGCCTCGACGCCGTCGACATCTTCCTGCGTTTTCCCGGCGTCCGCCTGATCGGCGCGCCGACCTCGGCCGACAGCGACTTCATGGAGATCATGATCCGGCCTTTGCCCTCGGGCCGCGCCTCGCTCGTCGTCCCGAACAAGATCTGGGTGAACCGGCCGCGCGCGTCCGGCACGGTCTACCGGCCGGACGTCCCGGTCCACGACCTCATCTGGTCGACCGATCTCTTTCTTGACCGGATCGAGCGCGACTTGCGGCGCTGACGGGCAGTGGGTGCTTGATCCCGGCCCCGCGCGGGTCCACACCGCCGCGCTGACCCGCCGAGGACTTCGTCTATGCGTCTCGCCCCGTTGCTTTCCGCCACCGCCCTCGCGCTCGTCGCGGCCACCGCCATCGCCCAGGACGCCGCGCCGCCGCCGGGCAACGGCCTGTCCGGCCTCGCCGACACGCTGAACGGGCTGAGCGACGAGAACGTCCAGCAGGAGGCGCCCGAGACCGGGACGGATGCCCCCGTCGAGGCCCCGGCCGAAGCTCCCGCCGAAACGCCCGCGGAGCCGCCGGCCGAAACCACCGCCCAGCCCGTCGCGGAAGAGCCCGCGCCGGTGCCGCCACCGCCCGCGCCCGCGCCCACCGCGCCGGGGCGCCCGCCGCTGGTGATGCCGCCGCAGCCGCTCACCCGCGCCCAGCTCGGCGCATTGCAGGCCGCGGCGACGCGCGGCCGCCTGCTCGGCGCGATCGAGCGGTCCGGCCGGATGGCAACCGAGGACATGCTGAGCCGCGTGCCCGACCCGCAGGGCGCCGGGATCAGCGGCTGGATCGCCGAGGCGGAGGGCAATGGCGTGTCGGTCACCTTCTACGCCGACAGCGAGACCGGCCCGGTGGCCGTCTATCGGGCCACGATCAACGGCGGCCGGATCGTCGACCGCGACATCCATCTCGCCGGCGCGCGGCCGCCGCTCAACCCGATCCAGGCGCGCATGGCCGCCGCCCGCGCCGCCACCGCCCAGCTCGACCACCGGCCCTGCGGCGGCGACGTCTTCAACGTCTTCGTCGTCCCACCCTTGACCCCCGATGGGCCGATCGACGTCTACCAGATCAGCCCGCAGACCCGGCCGGGCCATTATCCACTCGGCGGCCATTTCCGGACCTCGATCGCGCCCGACGGCAGCGTCGGCGCGACCCGCGGCTATACCAATGCCTGCCTCGACACGCCCGTCGCCCCGCCGGCGCCTGGCACCCGGCCCGCGCCGATCCCGGTCACCCATCTGATGGACGACATGCCGCAGGACATCCACGCCTTCCTCTCGGCCTGGACGGGGCATCCCCTGCTCGTCGTCGCGGGCGATCCGCAGCGGCTGTTCGCGGTCACGCCCGACGGCATCGGCGAGGTGCCGCGCCAGGGTGCGGGACGCTAGGCGCGCCCGCCGCCCTCACCCCGGTCTCCGCTGACGCACGGCAGCCCCCGCGGCCGGCTATCGTATTGACCCACATCAGCTTTTCTCAAGGTCCCGGAACGGCCGGCGCGCGGGCGTCGTTTGGCCGGCATCCCGTTCGTCTCCGGATGGGCGCAACCAGAATAAGAGGAAGCGTGAACATGGCAGACAATGACCAGACCCGCACCGACCAGGACCAGCAGGGGACCGGCGGCATGAACCAGGGCGGCCAAGGCCAGAGCGGCGGCCAGCAGCAGGGCGGCGCCAACGACGCCGGCGGCGGTCAGGGCGGCCTGGACAATGATCAGGGCCGTGGCGGTCAGCAGGGCGGCCCCGGCGGCGATCAGGGCCAGCAGCAGCAGGACGATCGCCAGCGGGAGCGCGAGCGCGAATAGCCCGCATTCGCCCGATTCGACATGCAGCGGCCGCTCTCCTCGGGAGCGGCCGCTTTCACGAGGGAGTGACGATGGCGCGTGACGACGGCCAGGCCGAACCCTATCCCGCGATCCTCGACCGCCCGCGCATCTCGCTGGTCGGCGAGATCGACAGATTTTCCGTCGAGCGCTTCCTCGACCAGCTTGCCGCGGCCGAGCAGGCCGGCGGCGACGTCGCATTCGAGCTGACCACCCTGGGCGGCGACCCGGACATGGCGCGGCGGATCGTGCTGGAAATCGACCGGGCCCGCGCCCGTCTGGCGGGGCGCTTCCTCTTTCTCGGCAAGACCGTCGTCTATTCGGCCGGGGCGACGATCATGGCCGCCTTTCCCTGCCCCGACCGCTGGCTGTCGGCGGAGGCGATGCTGATGATCCATGGCCGCAAGCTGGAGGAGACGCTGCAGCTGTCCGGCCCGATCCGCGCCAGCCTGCCGATGGTCGAGGCCCTGCTCGCCCAGCTCAATGTGGGGATCGCGCAGGAGGAGGAGGGTTTCCGGCGCCTGGTCGACGGCTGCGGCATAAGCCCCGAGGAGATCCGCCAGAAGGCGCTGCACAATTGGTATCTGACCGCCGGCGAGGCCCTGAAGCGCGGCCTGATCGGCGGCATCGTGCCGGTGCCGGGCCGGCGGGCCGGATGAACAGCCTTCCGACGGGAGCAGCAGGGCCGAAAAAGCCGCGCGAAACCCGGAACATAACCTAGTTAAAAGTAATCCGCCGCCGTGCCGCCTACCCGAGAGGGCAAGAACAGGAACGGGGGACCGGTCAGGGGTGCTGCAATTCGACTTTGAGCCGCTCCGTCAGCTTGTCCACGGCATGCCCGCCCTCGCTCGCCATATTCGCGAGACAGAGCCGCGCCGCGATCTGGTCCGCGAAGGCGAGAGCCCGCGCACTATGCTGCTGATCCTCGAGGGCTGGGCCAGCTGCTACAAGCAGCAACGCGACGGCCGGCGGCAGATCACCTCGTTCCTGTTGCCGGGCGACTTCGCGGACGCCGGGCTGATCCTGGGCGAGACCGATCATTCGATCGGCGCCGTCAACCGCGTGCGCTACGCGGAAATCGACGAGGAGGATCTGGAGGCGCTGGCCGGCGACCCCTACGAGCTCGCGCGGGCGGCTTGGCGGCATGCGCTGGTGGCCGCCGCGATCAACCGCGAATGGATCGTCAATATCGGCCGGCGCACCGCCTACCAGCGCATCGCCCATCTGCTCTGCGAGCTGGTGACCCGGCTGCGCGCTGCGGGCCTGTTCGAGGGCGGCAGCTGCGACTGGCCGCCGACCCAGGACGATCTCGCCGACGCGACGGGCCTGACCTCCGTCCATGTCAACCGCACGTTGCAGCTGCTTCGGCGCGAGGGGCTGATCGACCTGCAGCGGCGGCGTCTCATCGTTCCGGACCTCGCCGCCCTGATGCGCGTTGGGCTGTTCACCTCCAACTACCTGCATCTGGAACGCGACCCCCTATGATCGAAGCCTACCTCCGCAAGCTCCGGGCCCGCGACAGCGTGAGTGCCGGGGAGGAGGAGGCGATCCGGAGCCTGTTCTCGGAAGAGCGCGACGTGCCCTCGGACAAGACGGTGATCCGCGCCGGCGAGCGCCTGAACATCAGCCTGTTGCTGGTCGAAGGCCTGCTCTGCCGCTACAAGGATCTGCGCGACGGTTCACGCCAGATCAGCGAACTGCACGTGCCGGGCGACTTCGCCGATCTGCACGGCTTCACGCTGAAGCGGCTCGATCATTCGGTCATGACCCTGACCCGCTGCCGCATCGCGGTGGCGCCGCACGACCGGATCCAGGCCGTGACGACCGAGCATCCCCATCTCGCCCGGTTGTTCTGGCTGACCACCAATATCGACGCGGCGATTCACCGGGAATGGGTGCTGTCGCTGGGCCGCCGTTCGGCGATCAGCCGGATGGCGCACCTTTTCTGCGAGCTCAGGGAGCGGCTGGCCGTCGTCGGCCTCGCGGACGAAAGCGGCTTCGCGCTGGCGCTGACCCAGACCGACCTCGCCGAGTGCATGGGCCTCACCGCGGTCCATGTGAACCGCACCCTGCGCGAGCTTCGCGAACGAGGCCTCGTCGAGTTTCGAAGCCGCCGGGTCACGATCCTCGATCTCGCCGGGCTGCGGCGGATCGCGGAATTCGATCCCGGCTATCTCAATCTCGAACCCGAACCCCGCTAGTCTCTGGAGCAAGAAGGTGCCGCTTTATCTGTTCGATCTTGTCAACGGCAACGGCCTGACCGCGGACACCGAAGGTCGGGACCTGCCCGACGATGCGGCCGCCCGCGACGAAGCGCTGAAGGACATCCGCTCGATTCTTTCCGAGGAAGTCCTGCGCGGCCATCTGGATCTCGACGGCCGGATCGAGGTGCGGGACCGGGCGCGGGCGTTGCTGTTCACCGTCGCCTTTGCCGATGCGGTGCTGATCGAGCGGCAAAGCGCCTAATCCTCCGCGCCGCGGCCTCAATATTATCTGGGTTATGGCGACGCCGCCCACCACCGATTTATCTGTCCGCGACCGCTTCAGTCATCAGGGGCTCGGGCCATGCCGGACTACCGCCTTTACCTGCTCAACCGCCACAACGGCCATATAGAGGGCGTCGAGGAATTCCACAGCGCGGACGATGTCGAAGCGATCTGCCTGGTCGGTCAGAAACAGCGCGACGTGCCCACCGAATTGTGGTGCGGCCGCAAGAAGGTCGCCCGCTTCGATGCCGGTCCGCATGCCGCCGCGCCCGTTTCCTGATCCAGTTGAAAGACTTCGCGACAACCTAAGTTAGGACAGACCGGCGCCCCTGTGTTAGGGACAGCGGCATCGCCGGACGGATAAGCCCAGGGCTCCGGCGGCTGAGAGACCGATTGCGCTCCCGCCCCTTTTTGGAGAGCGCCATGACCGATCCCAGCAGTGTCCTGGACCGCATGATTCGCAAGTTCGAACGGCGCGCGCCGCTCGACAATGGCGACCGCAAGGCGCTTCGCACCCTGCCGCATCGCGTGCAGACGATCGAGCCCGGCATGTATGTCGTGCGCGATGGCGAGACGCCGACCCGATCCTGTCTCATCGTGGAAGGATTCGCCTATCGTCACAAGGTGACCGTCGAGGGCGCCCGCCAGATCGTCAGCGTCCACATTCCGGGCGACTTCATCGATCTCGACGGCGCTTTGCTCAACGTCTCCGACCATAATGTCCAGGCGCTGAGCCGCTGCGAAATCGCCTTCTTCCCCCGCGCCGCCATGCAGCAGCTGATTCTCGATCATCCCCGGGTGGCGATGGCGATGTGGGTGGACACCCTGATCGACGGCTCCATCTTCCGCGAATGGGTGGTCAATGTCGGGCGGCGCGACGCCCGGTCGCGCATCGCCCATCTGCTCTGCGAATTCGCGCGCCGGCTCGAAGTGGCGGGCCTCGCGCACGAATATCGCTATGAATTGCCGATGACTCAGGAGCAGCTCGCCGACGCCACCGGCCTGACGCCGGTCCACGTGAACCGGACGCTGCAGACACTGGCGCGCGAGGGGCTGATCGAGCGCAACCGCCGCTTCGTCGCCATTCCGCGCTGGGAGGCGTTGCGCAAGGTCGCGGGCTTTTCGGAAACCTACCTGCACCTCGACCAGGTCAAGTCGAACGGCTCGCCGCCGACGCAATGATCCGGAAATCGCAAGAGCGATCAAGCGCTTCGTCGAAAAGGGGCTTGCGCATTCGGCTCGGCGCGCCAACGGGTGCGCGCGGGGACTTAAAGCTATTGGGGGCGGCGGCTCGACTGCGCCGCCGCCTGGAGGGATATCGATGAAAAACAAGCGTTTCGCGCTGATCTCGGCGTTGCTGCTGACGACGGCCGGGCCGTTACTTGCGCAAGGCACCGCCACGCCGGCTGCCCGAACCCAGGGCAAGGCCTATTATGGCAGCTTCGGCATCGACCTCGCCGCGCGCGACATGGCGGTGAAGCCGGGCGACGACTTCCATCGCTATGCCAGCGGCACCTGGCTGCGCACCACCCAGATCCCCGCCGACCGCACCAGCTGGAGCCTGTGGACCGTCCTCTCCGAGGATATCGAGCGGCAGCTCCGCGCGATCGTCACCGAGGGCGCCAGCTCGCGCGACCCCGGCCAGCGCAAGGTCGCCGATTTCTACGCCGCCTGGATGGACGAGGCCGGCATCGAGCGGCGCGGCACCGCCCCGCTCCGGCCCTATCTCCAGCGCATCGCCGCGATCCACAACCGGAGCGACCTGCTCGCCGTCTTCGCCACGCCGGGCTTCCAGGCGCCGGTCGGCGTCGGCATCATCCCCGATCTCGCCAATCCGACCCGCTACACCGCGATCGCGGGCCAGGGCGGGCTGGGCATGCCCAACCGCGATTATTATCTGCGCGAGGGCGCGCAATATGACGGCTACCGCACCGCCTATCGCGCTTATGTGGTGCAGCTCCACCAGCTCGCCGGCATCGCCGACGCCGAAGCCAAGGCCGACCGCATCATCGCCCTCGAGCGCCGCATCGCCGAGGCGCACTGGACCCCCGAGCGCAGCCGCGACATCCAGGCGATCAACAACCCGATGAACCGGACGCAGCTCGCCGCGCTCGCCCCGCAATTCGAATGGGAATCCTATTTGCAGCGCCGCGGCCTCGGCGCGGTCACCACCGTCATCGCCACCCAGACGACGGCGATCGCCGGCATCGGCCGGCTGCTCGACGAGGTGCCGCTCGCCACCTGGAAGGAATATCTCGCCTTCCACTTCATCAATTCCTACGCGCAATATCTGCCGCGCGCCTTCGACGAAGCGAAGTTCAACTTCTTCAGCCGGACGCTCCAGGGTCAGCAGGCGCAGCGCGAGCGCTGGAAGCGCGGCCTGACCTACATCAACGCCTCGATGGGCGAGGCGGTCGGCAAGATCTATATCGAGCGGCACTTCCCCGCGGAGAGCCGGCGGCAGATGAACGAGCTGATCGGCAACCTGCGCGCCGCCTTCGCCGAGCGGCTGCGCAATCTCGAATGGATGGACGACACGACCCGCGCCGCCGCGCTCGCCAAGCTCGACGCGTTCGAGCCGCGCATCGGCGGCCCGGAGGTCTGGATCGACTATACGAACTATCGCGTCGACCGGGCCGACCTGCTCGGCAACATGGTCCGCTCGGCCGAGTTCAACTGGAACCTGCAGCTGTCGCGCCTGCCCAATCCGGTCGATCGCCGGCTCTGGGGCATGAACGCGCAGATCATCAACGCCTCCTACAATCCGCTGCAGAACCAGATCACCTTCCCGGCCGGCATCCTGCAGCCGCCCTTCTTCGATCCGAACGCCGATCCGGCGGTCAATTACGGCGCGATCGGCGCGGTGATCGGCCATGAGATCGGCCACGGCTTCGACGA
>DATJUQ010000039.1:0-2065 GCA_035502235.1 Allosphingosinicella sp. | reverse complement strand
GGGTCGAGGCGATCACCAAGGCCATGGACGAGGCGCGCAACGCCGACGACCAGGGCGACCGCGCCGGTTGCGAAAAGGCGTTAAGCGAAGTCGACCGCGCCCTCGATCAGGCGTCCGCGCCCTCAGCTCCGCAATGACGCTGGCTCCGCTCATCGACGCCCCGCCGGTCATCCGGTTTCACGCCTTTTTTGCTTTCGCCGCAATCGGCCTCGGCGCCGTTCAGCTTTTGGCCCCCAAGGGAACGCTCCCGCATCGGACGATCGGCTGGGCGTGGGCTACTCTCATGATTCTGATCGCGGGCACATCGCTCTTCATCCACACGATCCGGATCTGGGGACCGTGGAGCCCTATCCACCTTCTGTCGCTGTTCACGCTGCTTGTCGTGCCGCTCGCGGTCCTGCGCGCGAGACAGCACCAGGTCCAAGCCCATCGCTGGGCGATGATCTGGATCTTCACCCTGGCGCTTGTCGTCACCGGCCTGTTCACGCTCGCGCCCGGTCGGATTATGAGCAAGGTCGTGTTCGGCGGTTGACGCTGTTCCGGCGGAAGCCGGCCCTGCGAGCGGATCCGCGCTGGCGCGCGCCGCGTTCAACCCATTGTGACCGCTGTACTCGGCGTTCGCCTTGCGGCGGCGCAATCGCGGCGCCACAAGGGCGCCGACCCGAAAGCCGCCCATGCGTTCCGCCATTCTGACCGCGTTCATCATTGCGACCGCCCTGTTCATGGAGAACATGGACGGAACCGTCATCGCGACCTCGCTGCCGGCGATCGCGCTCGACCTGCATCAAGACCCGATCGTCCTCAAGCTGGCGCTGACCTCCTACATGCTGACGCTGGCGGTGTTCATTCCCGCCTCCGGCTGGGTCGCCGACCGCTTCGGGGCGCGCACGGTCTTCTGCACCGCAATCGTCGTCTTCACCCTCGGCTCGATCCTGTGCGGCGCTTCCTCGTCGCTCGCGACCCTCATCGCCGCCCGCGTGTTCCAGGGCCTGGGCGGAGCAATGATGGTGCCGGTCGGGCGCCTCGTTCTCCTGCGCTCGATAGCCAAGAGCGATCTCGTCAGCGCAATGGCCTATCTTACCGTCCCCGCCCTCATCGGCCCGGTCGCCGGGCCGCCGCTTGGCGGCTTCATCACCACCTATTTCCACTGGCGCTGGATCTTCTGGATCAATGTGCCGATCGGCGTGCTCGGCCTCCTGCTTTCGCTGAAGTTCATCCACAATTTGCGCGAGGAGGCGGTGCCGCGCTTCGACTTCAGGGGATTCGTTCTGTCGGGCGTTGGCCTCGTCAGCCTGATCGCGGGCTTGAGCGTGATCGGGCGCGGCGTCGCGCCTGTCTGGCTCATCGCCGGGATGATCGCGGTCGGGCTCATTGCGCTCGCGGCTTATGTCCGGCACGCCGGGCGGAACGAGGACGCGATCCTCGATCTGAGGCTTCTCTCGATCCCGACTTTTTTTGCCGGCGTCGTCGGCGGGTTCATCTTCCGCATCGGCGTCGGCGCCACGCCCTTCCTGCTGCCGCTCCTGCTGCAGATCGGCTTCGGCCTCAGCCCGTTCGCCTCAGGCTCGATCACCTTCGCCGCCGCCGCGGGCGCGCTCTTGATGAAATTCACCGCCTCGACCGCGCTGCGCTGGTTCGGCTTCCGCCAGACGCTGATCGTCATCGGCCTCGTTTCGGGGGCGTTTCTCGGCGCCTCCGCGCTGTTCACGCCGTCGACGCCGCATTGGCTTCTGCTGCTCGTCCTGCTCACCGGCGGCTTCTTCCGCTCGCTGGTCTTCACCGCGCTTAACGCCATCAGCTACGCCGACATCGATTCGCGGCGCATGAGCCGCGCCACGAGCTTCGCCAGCGTCTCGCAGCAGATGTCGGGGGCGGTCGGCATCGCGGTCGCGGCGATCTGCGTGGAGACGATCCAGTTCGGCTTCGGCGATTCCGAGCTCATGGCGCGCGATCTCTCGCTCGCCTTCGTGCTGGTGGCGATCATCTCGAGCCTGTCAGTGCTGGTCTTCGCCCGGCTGAAGCCGGACGCTGGCGCCGCGGTCTCGGGCCGGATGGTCTCGACTAG
>DATJUQ010000038.1:0-71952 GCA_035502235.1 Allosphingosinicella sp. | reverse complement strand
GATCCCGGCACTGGGCTTCGGGACCTTCATCCTCTCCGCCCCGCCGCCCTTCGCGCCGGAGGACTGCGCGGCCTTGCTCCACGACGCGCCGGCGGTGATCGCGCGGCATTTTCCGGACGCGGCGGACCTCTATGCGCGCAGGGGCTGGACGCTGCCCGAGTCCATCGACCGGGTCTACGATCCGTCGCGCGCCGAGCGGCTGCTGGGCTTTCGCTGCCGCACCGATTTCCGCGCCGTGCTGGACGCGATCGCGTCCGGGGACGAACCGCCCTTCGCCCATGACGCCGATTATGTCTCGCCCAAGGAGCGTGCGTGAGGAAATTGCCCTTCTGGCGCGAACCCGCTTATGTCGTGCCGTGGGCAGGACAGGGAGATAAAGAATGCTGAAACGGGCTTTGACTGCGCTATTGGGCCTGACCGCGCTGGCCGGGATGCAACCGGCGGCCGCCCAGCCCGCCGCGCCCGCCCAACCCGCCGCGGCCGCTGCGCCCGAAATGGCGCTCTGGCGGCTCGACTGCGGCGAGGTGAACTTCACCGATTTCAACGCCTTCTTCTCCGACACCTCCGAATATCCCTCGGGGCCGAAGCGGCTGGTGGCGAGCTGCTATCTGATCCGCCACGGCGACCGCTACCTGCTCTGGGACACCGGCCTGCCCGCCGGCCTGATCGGCAATCCGAACAGCAATCCGGTGATGACCGCCTCGATGCGCGTCAGCATCGTCGACCAGCTCCGCCAGATCGGCGTGCGCCCCGAGCAGGTCGCGATGGTCGGGATCAGCCATTATCATTTCGACCATATCGGCCAGCTCGCCCAATTCCCGCATGCGCGGCTGCTGATCGGCGCGGGCGACCTCGCGGCGCTGCGCGGCACCGAGCCCGGCGTCCCGCGCGAACCCTTCGCGCGCTGGCTGACCGGCGGCGGCGAGGTCACCGGCGTCGGCGGCGACCATGACGTGTTCGGCGACGGCCGGGTGGTCATGCTCAACCTGCCCGGCCACACGCCCGGCCATCACGGCCTGCTCGTCCGGCTGCCCGGCCGCTCCTTCCTGCTGACCGGCGACCTCTATCATTTCACCGAGCAGGTCGAGCGGCGCGGCGTGCCGCCGTTCAACACCAGCCGGGCGGAGACCCTCGCCTCGATGGACCGGTTCGACCGGCTCGCCCGCAACCTGCGCGCCACGCCGATCATCCAGCACGAGCCCGCCGACATCGCCAAGCTGCCGGCCTTCCCCGAGCCCGCCCGGTGAGGGACGGGGCCGTTCCGTGAGCCGCGGCGGCGGGGCCAGCTTCCATGTCATGCCGGCCGGTCTCCTCGCGGAGGCGGGGCTCGGCGAGGGACGGCTGCGCGTGTCGGTCGACGGGAACAGCCTGCTGATCGAGGGCAAGACCGGCCGCAGCCTCGCCATTCCCGCCGCCGACGTGGCCGAGCTTCGCCTCGGCCGGGTCACCATCAAGAATGGCTTCATCCACGAGGCGCGGCTCTGGCGGCGCGGGGAACGGCGGCCGCTCCATTTCGTCGGCGGGCGGGTCGATCCCGGCTATGCGCAGGTGATGCGCGCCTTCGCGGCGCGGGTCGAAGCGGCGGGCGGTGAGCTGTGGCGCGGCGACACGCTCGTCAATGCCGCCATTCTGCTCGCGCTTTCCTCGGGGTCGATCGCGCTGCTCGCCATCTTTCTCGCCGTCTCGGCCTGGCTGACGCCCTCCTGGGGCTTCGCCGCCGCCGCCATGCTGGTCGCGGCCGGCGACCTCTGGCTCACCCGCCGGCTCCTGGCGCGCATCTGGCCGCGACGGGTGGCCGGCCTCGCCGATCTCGATTTCGCTTTGCCCTTCAGCGATGGACGTGTTTCATGAAAGCTCTTCTCTCCCGCGCTCCCGGCGGCCCCGATACGCTCGAACTGGCCGACCTGCCCGATCCCGTGCCCGGCCCGGGCCAGTTGCTCGTCCGGGTGAAGGCCTGCGCGATCAACTATCCGGACGTGCTGATCATCGAGGACAAATATCAGTTCCGGCCCGAGCGGCCGTTCGCGCCCGGCGGCGAGATTGCCGGCGTCGTCGAGGCGGTGGGGGAGGGCGTCACCGGCTGGACCGAGGGCGCGCGGATCATCGCCATGCTCGGCCATGGCGGGCTCAGTGAGAAGGTGCTGGTCGCGGCGGCGCAGGCGAGCCCGCTGCCGGACGCGCGCAGCTTCGAGGACGGCTCGGCGCTGATCCTCACCTACGGCACGACGATCCATGCGCTCGCCGACCGGGCGAAGCTGAAGGAGGGCGAGACCCTGCTCGTGCTCGGCGCCGCCGGCGGGGTCGGGCTGGCGGCGGTGGAACTGGGCAAGGCTTATGGCGCGCGCGTGGTCGCCGCCGTGTCGTCGGAGGAGAAGGCCGAGGCGGCGCGCGCGGCGGGCGCGGACAGCGCGATCGTCTATCCGCGGGGTCCGTTCGACAAGGATGGCGCGAAGGCCCTTGCCAACCAGTTCAAGGAAGCGGTCGGACCGGCGGGCACGGACGTGATCTACGATCCGGTCGGCGGCGACTATACCGAGGCGGCGTTGCGCGCGATCGCCTGGGAGGGCCGATTGCTCGTGATCGGCTTCCCGGCCGGGATTCCCAAGCTGCCGCTCAACCTCACCTTGCTGAAGAGCTGCGACGTGCGCGGCGTCTTCTGGGGCGCCTTCGCGGCGCGCGATCCGAAGGCGAATGCGGATCATATCCGCACGCTCTTCCGCTTCTGGGACGAAGGCAAGATCGCGCCGAAGGTCAGCCGCACCTGGCCGCTGGCCGAGGGCGGCGAGGCGATCGCCTATATGGCGGCGCGCCAGGCGGTGGGTAAGCTCGTGGTGACGATGGATGGCTGACCGGGATCAGTTGTAGGGCGAGCCCGAGTTCAGATCGGGGACGCGGTCGCCCGGGCGGCGCGAGGGGAACAGCGCCTCGTCGCGCAACTCCCTGAGGCTCTCCCGGAGTCGCCGGCGCAGCTGGCGCTTGTCCCGATCCGGCAGATCCGACAGCTCGACCGAGCGAATCTGCGCCTGCAGCATCGACTCCAGCGCCGGGCGGCAAAAGGTGGTCGCCATGTTGGTCGCCCGGCCCTCGCTGGTCGCGTTGTTCTCGGAGGCGCCCTGCGCGTTCATGCAGCGGCGATAGGCGACCTCCGCATTCTGCGCGTCGAGGCGCGCGGTGGCAGGGTCCGTCGCGGGCGCCGCGGCGGCAAGAAAGACGAGGGAAGCGACGGCAAACATAGGAGATTTCTCCTTTCCCGGCCAAGGTCGCACGATTCGGCCGGCTTGTCATCGGCCGCGCATTGTCCGGGCTTGCGAATTGTCAGCGGCGGCGCCCATCGCGGATGGCGCGGATGATCTGGGCACGCATGCCGCGCAGGTTGCGCTCGGAGTTGCGCAGCGATCGCGCCTTTTCCCGCTCGGTGAGGCTGGAGGCCCGCACCCAGCGCGCGTGACTGGCGGTCATCGCCTCCTGCTGCGGCCGGCAATGATCGAGAATCGCATCGGCGATCACCTCGGGGCGAACGCCGTCCTCCGCCTGATCGA
Source organism: Allosphingosinicella sp. (assembly GCA_035502235.1). Classification (GTDB taxonomy): domain Bacteria; phylum Pseudomonadota; class Alphaproteobacteria; order Sphingomonadales; family Sphingomonadaceae; genus Allosphingosinicella. Next base: position 68,413 of record DATJUQ010000038.1, on the reverse strand, counting down.
GCCGCTCGGTGACGCAGGTGCCGAACGCCTGCGCCGCTTGCACGACCTCAGGCGGAGGGGGCGGTTCGCTCGCCTGGGCGAGGATGAGAGCGACGACGGCGGCAAGGAGCATGGGAATTCCTTTCGCCGCCGAAACTTGCACGGCGCGGCCGCCCTGTCGAGCGGCCGCGCCGGTTCAGTCCGTCGGGTTACTGGGCAGGCGCCGGGGTCGGCGTGGCGGCGGGAGCGGCAGGGGTGCGCGCCTGCCTGATGCCGGCGGCGACCTGCGCCTCGACGCCGGCGAGCTGGGCGTCGATCTGCTGCTGGACCATCGGCCGCTGGGCCTCCGGCACCGCGGCGACGAGCGCCCGCAGGGCCTGGTCGAGCTGCTGGCGCTGCGTCGCGCAGCCGCTCAGCACGGTTGCCGCGCCGGCCTCGGGCGTGACGGTCGCCGGAACGGCCTGGCTGCCGGCCTGGACACATTGGCCGAACGCCATGCCGGTCTGCTGGACGGCGGCCATTTCGGCCGGCGGCGGGCCGGCGGGCGGCTGTGCCGCGGCGGGCGGCGGGGTCGGCGCGGGCGGCGTGGCGGCGGTCTGCGCCGACGCGGCGGCGGGCAGGCTGGCGAGGCAGAACAAAGCAATGAACGAAAGACGGGACATGGGGTATTTCTCCTGATGGCCCGTTCCCCGTGACAGATTCCCCGCTTACGGCAAGCGGCTTTCGCCAAAGGGTGCCGACATGGCGTTGCGCCTCGTCCCGCGACCCCCTATCTCGGCGCTGAGACAGCACCAGCAGCAAGGACCACCATGAGCCAGTTCGATGACCGCGAGAAGGCGTTCGAATCCATGTACGCCCGCGACCAGGAAATGCAGTTCAAGATCACGGCGCGGCGGAACCGGCTGATCGGCCAGTGGGCCGCGAAGAAGATGGGGCTGACCGAGGTCGAGGCGGATGCCTATGCCAAGGACGTGATCCGCGCCGATTTCGAGGAAGCCGGCGACGAGGACGTGATCCGCAAGCTGCTCGGCGACCTGACCGCCGCCGGCGTCGAGGTGGACGAGGCGCTGATCCGGCAGACGCTCGAGCACAAGACGGTCGAGGCCCGCCGCCACTTCATCGAGGCCCAGGGCTGATCCGATGCCGATGCCGGCCGCCGAGATCGAGACTTTGATCCGCGAGGGGATTCCCGACGCGCGGGTGGAGATTATCGATCTCGCCGGCGACGGCGACCATTATGAGGCGCGGGTCGTCGCCGAGAGCTTCCGCGGCCAGCCCCGCGTCCGCCAGCACCAGCGCGTCTACCAGGCGCTGGGCGGGCGGATGGGCAATGAATTGCATGCCCTGAAGCTCAGCACCTCGGTTCCAGAGTAGGAAAGTTCAGATGACCGACGTCAGCAACCGCATCGACGAGATTGTAAAGAAGAGCGACATCGTCCTCTTCATGAAGGGAACCGCGCTCTTCCCGCAATGCGGCTTCTCCAGCCGCGCGGTGGCGATCCTGGACCATCTCGGCGTGGCGTTCGAGACGGTGGACGTGCTGCAGGATCCGGAAATCCGCAACGGCATCAAGGATTATTCGGACTGGCCGACCATCCCGCAGCTTTATGTGAAGGGCGAGTTCGTCGGCGGCAGCGACATCATGATGGAGATGTTCGAGGCCGGCGAATTGCAGCAGCTCCTCGCCGACAAGCAGGTCGCCCGGGCCTGACGTACGGGGTCCGGCGAAGGCGGGACTCTGTTCAGTAAACCGACGCGGTCCGGCGAGGGCCGGACCACTGATTGAAAAGTCCGAAGCTCATTCTCCCAGCGCTCCGGCCTTCGCCGGAGCACGCGGGAATGGTCAGGCGATCGCGACAGCCGCCTTCCTGATCCCGACATATTCCAGGATTGTCAGTCCGAGCACGGCTAGGGCCTGCGCGACGACGAAGGCGGCGCCGAGCGCGGTCGGCTGGACCTGGCCGAGGGTGATGAAGCTCTCCGCCGTCCAGGCGAGATTGCCGAGGATCACCACCAGAACCAGCGCGCGGGGCGGCATGGGCCGGCTCGCGAGCCAGCCCATGAACGCGCCGACCGGCAGCAGGGCGAGGCCGGCGAAGCGCAGCAGCGTTTCCGGCAGTCCGAAGAGCGGCGCGAGCGACGCGGCGCCGAGTGCCAGCAGCAGGCCCATGCCGAGGCAGCTCAGCGAATCGAGGGCGAGGATGCGGCGGAGGAAGAGAGTGTTCTGCACGGGCATTTCCTTTCGCGGTTGACGCCCGAATCATGCCGGCGGCAGGTCATGCGGTCGATTACGTGGCAGGTAATGTGATTGTGCGGCGGGCGGCGTTAGGCTGGCGCCATGCAGATCCAGACCCAGACCCACGCCCAGAACCTCGCCGTCGGCGAGCAGCTTCGCGCCTGGCGCTCGCGCCGCCGCCTCAGCCAACTCGATCTCGCGCTCGATGCCGACATTTCGGCGCGACATTTGAGCTTCCTGGAGACGGGCCGCTCGCGGCCGAGCCGGGGGATGCTGCTGCGCCTCGCCGAGCGGCTCGCCATTCCCGCGCGCGACCGCAATGTGCTGCTCGTCGCCGCCGGCTTCGCCCCGGCGCTGCCCGAGCGGCCGCTCGACGATCCCGCGCTGGCCGCGGCGCGGCGGGCGGTGGAGCTGGTGCTGAAGGCGCACGAGCCCTTCCCGGCGCTCGCCGTCGACCGGCACTGGCATTTGCTGGCCGCCAATGCGGGTGTCGCGCCCTTGCTGGCGGGCGTGGCGCCGCAGCTGCTGGCGCCGCCGGTCAATGTGCTCCGGCTCAGCCTCCATCCCGAAGGCGTTGCGCCGCGCATCGAAAATCTCGCTGAATGGCGCGCCCATATCCTGCACCGGCTCGAGGCGCAGGTCGCGGCGAGCGGCGACCAGGGCCTCGCCGATCTGCTCGTGGAGCTGCGCGCCTATCCGGGCGGCACCGCGCGCGGCGCCGAGGATGCCTATGGCGGGGTGGCGGTGCCGCTGCGGCTCAAAGCGGGGGAGACGGTGCTCTCCTTCCTCGGGACCACCACGATGTTCGGCACGCCGATCGACATCACCCTGTCGGAGCTGGCGATCGAGGCCTTCCTTCCGGCGGACGAGGCGACGGCGGCGATCCTGAAGGGCACGAGCAGCTAGATTGCGGGCGGCCGCCGCCTTATGCTGCGCCGGCAACAAGGAGTATCATCATGTTCGCCAGGACGCTTGCCGCCGTCGCCGCTCTCTCGCTCGCCGCCGCCAGCCCCGCCGCGGCGCAAAGCGCGGCCTCCCTCTCTTTGGCCCAGCTTCCGGCCGCCACCGGCGCCGAGCTCGGCGACGCCTCGGACCTGCGGGGCGGCTACACCCCGTTCATCCTCGGCGCGATCGCGATCGGCATCCTGATCTTCGTCGTCATCGAGCTGGGCGACGACAACGCGCTGCCCGGCAGCCCGTGAGGCGATGCGTTTCGGCTGAAAAAGAAAAGGGCGGGCGGCGCGACCGGAAAGCGCCAAGCCCGCCCCGAGAGTGGAACCATTGTGGACGCCATAACCTACGCACGGCGCGTGCCAGCTCCGCAAAGCCCCGGAAATCCGCCCTTTTCAGGGTGAATCGAAATTAACCTTCCTCCCCGGTTGTAAAGTCCTCCGACACCCGGCCGGGACAATCGCCGATCATTCATCTTGCGTTCACCGGCCCAATGACTACTCGTGTAGTCGAAGCTGCGGAGAACGGGATTTGGAACGGATCGGGGAAGCCGAATATGCGGTGATGGAGGTGCTTTGGGAGGAGGCGCCGCTGACCGCGACCGAGGTCGCTGAGCGCGTCCCCGCCGCGCGCGGCTGGTCGATCCGCACCGTCAAGACCATGCTCGGCCGGCTGCTCGCCAAGAACATCCTCGCCCATGAGGAGGATGGCCGCCGCTATCTCTACCGCCCCGCCATCGCCCGCGCCGATTATGTCGCGCAGGAATCGGGCAAGCTGCTCGACCGGATGTTCGGCGGCAGGGTGACGCCGCTCGTCGCCCATCTCGCCGAGCGCGACCGCCTGACCCCGGCCGACATCGCCGAGATCGAGGCGCTGCTGAAGGCGCTGAAGCAGTGACCTGGCTGCTGTCGAACATGGTCTGGGCGAGCGCGGCGATGCTGCTGGTCCTGGCGATCCGCCGGCCCTTCGCCGCCTGCTTCGGCGCGGGGCCCGCTTATGCGCTCTGGCTGCTGCCGGCGCTCCGCTTCGTCATGCCGCCGCTGCCCGCCTGGGGCGCGGTGGAGCTGCCGACCCTCATTCCGCCGCCGACCGTGATCCTGGTCGCGGAGGATATGGCCGCGCCGATGCCGCCTTCGGGCGGACCCGGGCAGTGGGTGCCCTTGCTGCTCGCGATCTGGGCCGTCGGCGCGGCCGCCTTCCTGCTCTGGCAGGCGTGGAGCTACCGGCGTTTCGTCGGCGCGTTGCGGCGCGACGCGCGCGACCGCGGTACGCATCGCGGCGTCCGGCTGATCGAAAGCGGCGCGGTGGAGGGGCCGATCTCCTTCGGCCTGCTGCGCCGCCGGATCGCGGTGCCGGCCGATTTCGAGAGCCGCTACAGCCCGGAGGAGCGCGCGCTGGCGCTCGACCATGAGGCCGTCCACCACCGTCGCCTCGACCTGTGGTGGAATCATCTCGGCCTGCTCATCCTCGCCCTCAACTGGTTCAATCCGGTCGTCTGGTTCGCCTTCAGGGCCTTCCGCGCCGACCAGGAACTGGCCTGCGACGCCGCCGTCGCCGCCACGGCCGATCCGGGCGCGCGCCACGATTATGCGTGCGCTCTCGTCAAATCCGCGAGCCGACCCGGCCTGATTGCAGCCTGCCCGCTCAATCATGCCGACCAACTGAAACGGAGATTGAAGATGATGAAGTTCCACAAGCCGGGCCGGCTGCGCATGCTCGGCGGCGCTGCTGCGATCGCCGCCCTGGGCGGCCTCGGCCTCGCGCTGGGCAGCGGCGGCGCGATCGCGCAGGCGGGCGGGCAGAAGCAGGCGACGCCGCCGGCGCCGCCCTCGACCGCGGCGCCCCGCGACGGCGACGATACCCGCGTGATCGTGCGCACCATCCGCACCGAGGAGCATCGCACGCGCAGCGAGGGCGAAGGCGCCCGCAGCGAACCGCGCGCCGGCGCGGGAGAGGAGCGCCGCGAGGAGCGCCGGATCACGGTCGTCACCCGCAACGGCGAGGGGTCCGAGGGGCGCAGGATCCGGATCGAGGGGCCGGACGGCCAGTCCCTCTCCGTGCCCGAGGAATGCGAGAATGGGCGCGGCCGCACCGAGGTGGCGGAGGGCGACACCAACAACCGCACCCGCATCATCCTGTGCAGTCGCAGCGAACGCAGCCCCGCCCAGCAGGCGGAAAGCCTGCAGCGCGCCCGCGAGCGACTCGCCGGGGACAGCCAGATCCCCGCCGAGCATCGCCAGCGCGTGCTCGCCGCGATCGATCGCGAGATCGCGCGGCTGAGAGGGCAGTGACCGCTTCCGTGCTGGCGGCGGCCCTCTCGGCCGCCGCCAGCCTGCTCCAGGCGCCCGCGCCGGCGGCGGTCGAGACCGTGCCGCTCGATCTCACCGGCCCGCGCCCGATCGCGACGCTCACCATCGGGACCGGCGCCCCGGTGCGGGTGATCTTCGATACCGGCGCGTCCGGCAACGTGCTCGACGCCGAATTCGCCCGCGCCGCCGGCCTCCCCGACGAGGGGCCGGCCCGGGTCGGCACGCCCGCGGGCGGCCCGCCGATGATCGGCTTCCGCACGCAGATCGCCGGCGGCCGGCTCGGCAACGCGGCTTTGGCCGGCGTTCGGGCGGTGGCCCTGCCCATGCCGTCGATGCAGCAGCTCAACGTCAGGGGCGTGTTCGGGCCGGGCAGTTTTTCCGGCCGCCTCGTCTTTCTCGATCTCGGCCGCGGCGAGATCAGGGTCGTGCCGAAGTCGCCGGCGACGATCCCGGCTTTGCCGTCCCACCCCTATAGCGAGGCGGGGCCGCGCAGCCTGCCGGGTGTCGAGGTGGAGATCGGGGGGCGCCGCCATCACGCCCATATCGACACCGGCCAGCCCGGCATGCTGATGGCGCCGATGGCGATGTCCGGCGAAGTGCCGCTGGATGGCCCGCTGGCGGACGGACCGCCGGCCCGGCTCGCCGACGGAGTGCCGCGCGCGGTGAAGATCGGACGGATCCGGGGCAATGTGCGCATCGGGACGCTGGTGCTGACGAACCCCGAGATCCGCTTCATGGACGGGCTCAACCGGGTCAATGTCGGCATGCAGGCGATGCGCGGCGCCACCATCGTCCTCGATTCGGCCGAGCGCCGCTCGTGGGTCATTCCGCCTCTGGTCGTCCCCTGAAGACGCAATCCTATCCCTTCCCGACCCGGGGAAGGGCGGGGGTGGGCCGGACAGGTCCGCAGTCCCCTTTCGGGTCCACCCCTTCACTTCCACCCGGCCCGATGCCACATGGCCGTGATGGAGGAGGCATTTCCCACCGGTCTGGTCGAGCGGCCCGCGCCTGGCGTCCGCCGCGTGCTGGCGGGCAATCCCTCGCCCTTCACCTATACCGGCACGCAGACCTATCTCGTCGGCGAAGGCGAGGTGGCGGTGATCGATCCGGGGCCGGATCTGCCCGAGCATCTGGAGGCCATCCTCGCCGCAACGGCGGGCGAGCGGATCACTGCCATCCTCTGCACCCATACCCATCGCGACCACAGCCCGGCGAGCCGGCCGCTGGCCGCCGCCACGGGCGCTCCCATCGTCGGTTGCGCGCCGCTCGCGCTGGATGATGACGGGCCGCGCGCCGACGCCGCCTTCGACTTCGACTATGCGCCGGATCGGGTGCTGGCCGGCGGCGAGGCGGTCGACGGCCCGGGCTGGCGGCTGATCGCGGTGGCGACGCCGGGCCACACCTCCAACCATCTCTGCTTCGCGCTGGAAGGCAGCGGCATCTTGTTCACCGGCGACCATGTCATGGGCTGGTCGACGACCATCGTCTCCCCGCCCGATGGGGACATGGCCGCCTATCTGCAGAGCCTGGACCTGCTGCTGCGGCGCGACGACGATGTCTATCTGCCCGCCCATGGACCAGCGATCGAGAAGCCGCACAGCCACGTCCGCGGCCTGCTCGCCCACCGCCGGATGCGCGAAAAGCAGATCTTGCGGCAGCTGGGCGCGGGGCAGGGGCGCATCCCGGCGATGGTCGAAATCATGTATCAGGGCACCGACCCGCGCCTGTTCCCCGCGGCCGGCCGCTCGGTCCTCGCGCATCTCGTCGATCTCGAGGCGCGGGGCATGGTGCGCAGCGAGGGCGACGCCTGGATGCTCGCCGCGTGAGGAAATGGTTCTTCATCGTCCCGCCTTTGCTCGCGCTGCTGATCGGCGCGGGCCTGGGCCTGCTATTGCGGCCGCCCTCGGACGCGGAGACGGGCCCCAATCCGATGACGATCGCCAACGCCACCCTGCTCTCGGTCCGCGAGCAGGGGCGGGAGATCGTCTTTGTCGGCCGCTTCGCCGCCATTGTGACCGCGACCGAGGGGCGGATGGGCTTCACCGCGCGCAAAACCCTGATCCTGCCCGGCCAGGTCCGCTACGCCGTCGATCTCAGCCGGCTGCGCCGCTCCGATCTCGCCTGGGATGCGGAGACGGCGACCTTGACCGTGACGCTGCCGCCGCTCGAAGTCGCCGGTCCGCAGATCGATTTCAACGCGGCGCAGGAATATTCGGACGGCGGGCTGATGCTGACGCTCACCGGCGCGGAGCAGAATCTCGACGAGACCAATCGCCGCGCCGCGCAGGAGGAACTGACCCGCCAGGCGCGTGGCCCGCTGCCGATGACCGAAGCGCGCAATGCCGCCTTGCGCGACGTCGCCCGGAGTTTCGCTTTGCCGCTGCGCGCCGCCGGGATAGAGGCGAGCGTGGCTGCGAGGTTCGTCGGCGCCGATGGGCGCGAGACGGCGAGCTTCCTCGATCGGCCGCGGCGGATCGACGACCGGATAAGGGCAAGGAATCCATGAACGCACCCAATGCGACCCTGAAGGGCCTCGACCTGCGCGCCGAGATCGATCGGCTGCGCAAGGAGCGCAACGCCGTCATCCTCGGCCATTATTACCAGACGCCCGAAATCCAGGACATTTCGGACTTCGTCGGCGACAGCCTCGATCTCAGCCGCAAGGCGCAGGCGACGGACGCCGAGGTCATCGCCTTTTGCGGCGTACGCTTCATGGCGGAGACGGCGAAGATCCTGTCGCCGGAGAAGATCGTCGTGCTGCCCGACATGGATGCCGGTTGCAGCCTCGAGGACAGCTGCCCGCCCGACCAGTTCGAGGCGTTCCGCAAGGCCCATCCGGACCATATCGCGCTGACCTACATCAATTGCTCGACCGAGGTGAAGGCGCTCAGCGACATCATCGTCACCTCCTCGTCCGCCGAGACGATCCTCGCCCAGATTCCGAAAGAGCAGAAGATCATCTTCGGCCCCGACCGGAACCTCGGCGGCTATCTGGCCCGCAAGACCGGGCGCGAGATGCTGCTCTGGCCGGGCGTCTGCATCGTCCACGAGGCCTTTTCGGAGACCGAGCTGCTGAAGCTCAAGGCGCAGCATCCCGGCGCGCCGGTGCTCGCCCATCCGGAATGCCCGCCGCACGTGCTCGATCATGCGGACATGGTCGGCTCGACCTCGGGCATCCTGAAATACGCGCTGGAGTCCGGGTCCGACGTGATGATCGTCGCGACCGAACCGCACATCATCCACCAGATGGAGAAGGCGGCGCCGCACAAGACCTTCATCGGCGCGCCCGGCGCCGACGGGAACTGCAACTGCAACATGTGCCCCTACATGGCGCTCAACACGATGGAGAAGCTCTACCTCGCGCTCCGCGACCTGAAGCCGCGCGTCGAGATCGAGGAGGGCCTGCGCCTGCGGGCCAAGCGGAGTCTGGACCGCATGCTGGACATGGCCGCGCACACCGTGGGCAAAGGCGACGTCGGCCGGCCGCAGATCAGCGGCGACTGACGAACACCCTCCCGCTTATGGGCGGGCTTCAGTGGCGGTTGATCAGGCCCGAGAGCGGCGAGCGATCCGGGGCCGACGGCTCGTCCCAGGGCGCCTCCGACCCTTCGGCGCCTTCCTCGACCAGATAGATCTGGCCGCCGATCGGGCGGACGAGGACGCCGTCCGCTTCAAGCTTGCTGTCCTGATTTTGTTCGGGGGGCATGGGGCCTCCTGTTCGGTCAGTTTTCGTTGGCGGTGCCGTTATGGGCACGGTCGAGGTAAAAGCCGGCGAGATAATAATGGACGCGGGCCGCGCGCTCATGCGTCGCTTCATTGGCCAGATCGAGCTCGGCTTCGGCGCGCTCCAGGAAATAGTGCTTCTCGGCTGAGTCCATCTTCTCTTCCCCTGTCGGACGGTCAGTCGGGTTCTGCAACCATCGAGTCCGCCGCCCGGTTCCGCACGCCATTTGACTGATGTGGATTAACCTAGATTTTTCCGATGGATACGGGTCCGTTCCGGCGCGTTGTGCGGGCAAAACCAAAGGCATCGGGAGGATGTCATGCCGCAGGGCGACAAGGACAAATATACCGACAAACAGAAGCGCAAGGCCGCGCATATCGCCGAGGGCTACGAGGAGCGTGGCGTCTCCGAGAAGGAGGCGGAAAGCCGGGCCTGGGCGACGGTCAACAAGGATAGCGGCGGCGGCAACAAGTCCGGCTCCGGCCGGGGCCGCAAGGATACCAACGCCAGCGCGCGCAAAGGCGGCCGCAAAAGCGGTTCGTCCGGGTCCGCCGCGAGCCGCAGCGCCGCGGCGAAGAAGGGCTGGGAAACGCGGCGGCGCCGCGGCCACGGCTGATCGAACGACTTCAGGAAGAGGGAAGAGACATGTTTGAGCAGGATTATACCGACGCCATCGCCTTGCTGAAGGCGGATCATCGCAAGGTCGAGCAATTGTTCGCCGCCTTCGAGGAGGCCAAGGGTGCCTCCCGCAAGGAGAAGCTGGCGAAGGAGATCTGCACCGAGCTCAAGATCCACACGCTGATCGAGGAGGAGATCTTCTATCCGGCCTTCCGCGGCAAGATCGAGGACGATCTGCTCGACGAGGCCTATGTCGAACATGACGGCGCCAAGGTGCTGATCAACGACATCGAGGCGGGCGGGCCGGACGAGGATTTCTTCGACGCCAAGGTGAAGGTCCTCTCCGAGGAGATCGAGCATCACGTGAAGGAAGAGGAAAGGCCGGCCGAGGGCATGTTCGCCCAATGCCGCAAGACCGATGTCGACCTGGTCGCGATGCGCGACGCCATGCTCGCCCGGAAAGAGGAGCTGATGGCCCAGGCCGAAGCCGGCGGCCTGCCTCCGGCCAAGGTCTCTGCGGTCGACCTAACCCCGGCCTGAGCCTGTGCTCCGGCGAAGGCCGGAGCGTTGCGCGGCTGGCGGCGGCTTCTGCGGCCACCGCTCCGGCCTTCGCCGGAGCACCAATCCATCCTGCCGCCTGCAAAGGTGACACGTCGCCGCCCAATCGCCTAAGAGCGGCGGCGTGACCTTCGCCCTCGACCGTTTCGACCTCGACGCCTTCGTCGCCGCCACCCTGGCCGAGGATCTCGGCGACAAAGGCGACATCACGTCGGCGGCGGTGATTCCGCCGGACGCCCGCTTCACCGGCGTGATGGACAGCCGCGAGGCGATCGTCGTCGCCGGCCTGCCGATCGCCGAGTCCTTCTTTCGCCGGCTCGATCCTGACGTCGCGGTCGAGCGGCTGGCGCGGGAAGGGGAGGCGGTCGCGGCCGGCGCCGATCTGCTCCGCCTGTCCGGCACGGCGCGCGCATTGCTGACCGTCGAGCGGTCCGCGCTCAACCTCGTCCAGCATCTTTCCGGCATCGCCACGCTCACCCGGCGCTATGTCGACGCGATCGCCGGCACCGGCGCGATCCTGCTCGACACGCGCAAGACCATCCCGGGCCTCAGGATGCTCGAAAAATATGCGACCCGCACGGGCGGCGCGCAGAACCACCGCATCGGCCTCTGGGACGCGGCGATGATCAAGGACAATCACGTCGCCGTCGCCGGCTCGGTGGGCGAGGCCGTGCGCCGCGCCGCCGCCGCCGGAATTGAGCGGATCATTGTCGAGGTCGATCGGCTCGACCAAATCGAGCCGGCCTTGGCGGCGGGGGCCACCCATCTTCTGCTCGACAATATGGACGTGCCCGTGCTGCGCGATGCGGTCGTGCTGGTCGCCGGCCGCGTGCCGACCGAAGCGAGCGGCGGCGTCACCCTGGACACGATCCGCGCCAAGGCGGAGACGGGCGTGACCTATATCTCGGTCGGCCGGATCACCCAGTCGGCGCCGGCGGCGGATATCGGGCTGGATTTCGCCTCGGCCTAGACCTCCCGCCGCTCCGCCACGCGCCCCTCGATCACCGCGGTCTCCGGGTGGTGCTTGTCCAGCCACCTTTTCACGATCCGCAGATTCCGTGTGTTGGAGCGGAAGAAGAAGTCCGGGATCGCGCCGATGAAGGGGATCAGGCCGAGCAGCCAGTCCAGCGCGACATTGCCGGCCATGCGGACCAGGTGCCAACGCGACATGCCGAGGTTACGCGCCTCCCAGACCAGCCAGCCGCCCATGGCCGCGGCGGCGGTCGTGCCGATGACCGGAACGAGGTCGAGCAGCACGTCGAGGCCGATCTTCCGCCTCGTGCCGGGAATGGTGAAGGCGCGTTCCAGCACCATCTCCATCGCCTCGAGCCGCTGCCGGACGGACGCGGGGTCGCGGCCGAGTTGAAGCCTGTCGGCGATCCGGTCGAGACGCGCCTGGCCGGCGCGGGCCTGGTTGAAGGCCATGTCTTCCTCCTCCGCGGAGGGCCCTAGGGTCGCTCCGCAATCAGGTTCACCGCGGGATGCCGCGCGAACGGGTTGGGCCGGAAACCGTCCAGCCGCCCGGGAACGAGCGACCAGCGAACCGGCGCGGTCAGCGGAATAAACGGCGTGGCGCGGGCAAGTATCCGGTCGGCCAGCGAAAACTGCGCCTGGCGCTCCGCGGCATTGGGGGCGAGGCGGGCCGCCTGCAGCGCGGTGTCGGCCGCCGGATCGCAGACCGCGCTCGCGTCGCAGGTGAAATGGCGCAGATACCAGCTGCCTAGATTGGCCGGCGCGACCTCGTCGATGAAGATCAGATCGGCCTCCTCGCCGGGGCCGACGCGGACCGTCTCGACGCCGATCAGCCGCCAGTCCCGGCGCAGGTGGGCGAAGATCAGACGGTAGCCCGGCCCGTCGGGGATGGCGACGCGCAGGCGCAGCGGAGCGGGGAGGGCCAGCTCGGCAAGCAGCCGGCGGGCCTCGTCGCGGCGCCGGGCCTGATTCTGGTCCGCCCAGTCCGGCTGGGTGACCGTCGGCAGATCCTGCACGCCGGCGGGGACGAGGCTGGTGCGCGGGCCCAGGCCCGGCGCGCCGAGCGCGGTCGCGATCGCCTGCCGGTCGACGGCCATGGACAGCGCCTGGCGCAAGGCCGCGCTGATCAGGGGGCCGCCGCGCGGATTGAAGGACAGGCCCATGAGGCCGCTGACCGGATCGAAACGCAGGCTGTTGTTCGGCGGATCGGAGGCGCGCGCATAAGGCAGGTCGCCCGCCGTGCCGCCGATGACGAGCACGCGCTGATCGTCGCCGAACCGCGCGATGGCGGCGAGGGCCGGTTCGCCACGCAGGCGGATATCGGGCGAGGCCTCCGGCGCCTCCTCGTCCTCGCCATGCACGGCCTGGAGCAATGTGGTGCCGTCCTCGGTCCCGGAGATTCGATAGGGACCGGTCCCGGTATTGCCCTGGATGATGGCGAGCTCGGGATGGGCGAGCAGCTGCAGGAAATTGGGGCGGGGGCCGCGCAGGTTGATGACCACCACCTCGTCGGTCATCGCGACGATCTCGACGATCGCGCCGAGCACCGGCTTCAGCGGATTGCGGCTCGCGCGGACCAGCGCCAGGCGGAGCCGCGCCGCGACCTGCTGGGCCGTCACCCGGCCGCCGTCCGGCCAGTTGATCCGCCGCAGGCGGAAGGTGAAGGTCAGCCCGTCGTCGGAAATGATCCAGCTCTGGGCCAGAGCCGGCTCGATCTCGCCCTCCGCATTGAACCGGACCAAGCCCTGGGCGACGGCCTCGGTGAGGAAGGCGGACGGCGCGTCGAGCGGGGCGCGGTTGGGATCGCCCAGCCGCGGCGGTCCGCCGATCGCGCTGACCTCGATCGGCCCGGTTTCCGGCGCGCCGCAGCCGCCGAGCGCGAGCAGGGCGGCGAGGCCGGTAAGGAGGCCGAAGCGGGCGAGCGTGCGGACAGCGGGCATGCGGCGCCTTTTTAGCGGACGCGGCGGGAAATGCAGCAGCGGCTTTACGGCTCCTTCATCTCGGCATGCGAGAGCGGCGGATCATGACCGACAAGCCGCCCCGCGACGAGGAGCTGCCCGGCTTCAAGGCCCGCCGCACCGAACGGATCGCCTTGGCCGGCGAGGCGGCGCGGTTGACGCAGGACCGCTATGCCGTCGAGGTGACGGTCCGGAACCTGTCTTCGGTGGGCTTCATGGCCGAATGCGCCGAGCCCGTGCGGATCGGCTCCTGGATCGCGCTGGAGGTGCCGGGGATCGGGCTGGTTCAAGCGCAGGTGCGCTGGCAGATCGGCGCCCGGATGGGCGGCATGTTCCTCGATCCGATCAGCCTCGCCCGCTGCGAATGGAATGCAGAGAAGGCCGAAGCCTGAACGAGGATCGCCCAAGTGGCAACGATGTCGCCGCGGCGGAATCAGCCGAAAATGGTGCGGACGGCGGGACTCGAACCCGCACGCCCTGTCGGGCAGAAGATTTTAAGTCTCCAGCGTCTACCGGTTCCGCCACGTCCGCACAGTCGGGACGTGCGCTCGGCAGGGCCCCGCGTCAACGTCCTCAGACGTTTAAGCGCTCGCGCATTTCCTTGCCGGGCTTGAAATAGGGGACGGCCTTGGCGGAGACGTCGACCGGCTCGCCGGTGCGCGGGTTGCGGCCCTTGCGGGCGTCGCGGCCCCGGGTCGAGAAGGCGCCGAAGCCGCGCAGCTCGACGCGGCCGCCATTCTGAAGCTGCTCGATGATCGAATCGAAGAAGGCGGAGACGACGCGCTCGACTTCCTTCAGGGTCAGGTCCGGATGGTCGTCGCAGAGCTTCTGGACCAGTTCGGATCGGATCACGGGCGTCCCCCCTTTTTCACGGTTAGTCACCGGAAAGCCCGGCCCATGTCGCAAGCCCCCATGCGACCTGTTTTCGAAGAGGACCCTTGCACGTGATATTGATAAAAATCAACCCGCGCGGCGCGGAAAAAACCGCGCAATTCAACAAGGTTAGTCAGAGATCAAGGTAAATTGCGGGCGGGCGCCCACCGGGGACGCCCGCCGCGCTGGGAGGTTAGGATTTCTTTTGCTTGAGGGCCTCGCCGAGAATGTCGCCGAGCGATGCTCCCGAATCGGAGGAACCGTACTGGGCCACCGCCTGCTTCTCCTCGGCGATCTGCAGCGCCTTGATGGAGAAATTGGGCTTCTTCGAGCGATCGAAGCCGGTGACCATCGCGTCGAACTTCTGGCCGACCTGGAACCGCTCCGGCCGCTGCTCGTCGCGGTCGCGGCCGAGATCGGTGCGCTTGATGAAGCCGGTCGCGCCGTCGTCGCCCACCTGCACCTCGAGGCCGCCGTCGCGGACCTCGAGCACGGTGACCGTGACGGTCTCGTTCTTGTTGACGCCGCCCGACGCGCCCGCGCCGCCCTTGGCCACGCCGCCGCGCTCCAGCTGCTTCATGCCGAGCGAGATGCGCTCCTTCTCCACGTCCACGTCGAGCACGACGGCCTTCACCATCTCGCCCTTGTGGTGAAGGTTGAGGGCTTCCTCGCCGGTCACGCCCCAGGCGATGTCCGACATGTGGACCATGCCGTCCACGTCGCCGTCCAGGCCGATGAACAGGCCGAATTCGGTGGCGTTCTTGACCTCGCCCTCGACCTCGGTGCCGACCGGATGCTTTTCGGCGAAATCCGACCAAGGATTGGCCTGGGCCTGCTTGAGGCCGAGCGAGATGCGGCGCTTCTCCTCGTCCACTTCGATGACCGCGACGTCCACCTCCTGCGAGGTCGAGACGATCTTGCCCGGGTGCACGTTCTTCTTGGTCCAGCTCATCTCGGAGACGTGGACCAGGCCCTCGATGCCCGGCTCCAGCTCGACGAAGGCGCCATATTCGGTGATGTTGGTGACGCGGCCCTTGAACACGCCGCCAACCGGATATTTGGCGCCGGCGCCCTCCCAGGGATCGCTCTCCAGCTGCTTCATGCCGAGGCTGATGCGCTGCGTGTCGCGGTTGATGCGGATGATCTGCACCTTCACCGTGTCGCCGATGTTGATCACCTCGCTCGGATGGCCGACGCGCTTGTAGCTGATGTCGGTGACGTGGAGCAGGCCGTCGATGCCGCCCAGGTCCACGAAGGCGCCGTAATCGGTGATGTTCTTGACCACGCCGTCCAGGATCTGGCCCTCGGCCAGGCTCTGGATCAGGCCCGAGCGCTGCTCGGCGCGGGTCTCTTCGAGGATGGCGCGGCGCGACACCACGATATTGCCGCGGCGGCGGTCCATCTTCAGGATCTGGAAGGGCTGCGGCAGATCCATCAGCGGGCCGACGTCGCGGACCGGGCGGATGTCGACCTGGCTGCCGGGCAGGAAGGCGACGGCGCCGCCCAGATCGACGGTGAAGCCGCCCTTCACGCGGCCGAAGATCACGCCCTCGACGCGGTTGCCGGCATTATGCTCGGTCTCCAGCTTGTCCCAGGCGGCCTCGCGGCGGGCGCGGTCGCGCGACAGCATCGCCTCGCCATGGGTGTTCTCGATGCGGTCGACATAGACCTCGACCTTGTCGCCGACGGCCAATTCGGCCTTCTGGCCCGGCGCGGCGAACTCGCGCAGCGGCACGCGGCCTTCCGATTTCAGGCCGACGTCGATGACGGCGAGGTCGTTCTCGATCGCGGTGACTGTGCCGGTGACGACCCGGCCCTCGAAATTCTCATTCTCGCCGCCGAGGGATTCGTTGAGCAGCGCGGCGAAATCGTCGCGCGTGGGGTTTGCCGAAGTGGCCATGGATGACGTCCTCATTCGTGTT
The DNA here is from genome assembly GCA_035502235.1 of Allosphingosinicella sp. Taxonomy (GTDB): domain Bacteria; phylum Pseudomonadota; class Alphaproteobacteria; order Sphingomonadales; family Sphingomonadaceae; genus Allosphingosinicella. Next base: position 52,313 of record DATJUQ010000038.1, on the reverse strand, counting down.
TTTGCCGGCCTGGGGGTTGGTTCCCCCGGTCTTTGAACCAGCATGCCGCCAAGGCCGAATGCCGAGGCGGCGTCCTTTGGGTGGCGCGCTGGCGGAAGCGGGCGGAATGGCAAAAGGCGCGTGGAGAGCGGAGTGCTACTCCCTCTGGGACGCGCGTGCCTCATTCCTGGCTTCCGCGAGCGCAACCGCCCGCCGGACGGGCGCGCATATAGGGGAGAGAGGGGTAGGGGGCAAGTCACTCCTCTTGGCGCACTGGCTCCCGCCCACTTACGTAAATGAGACGGTCATCGCGTGGGTGGCTCCGAACTTTCGGCATCAGAAAGTTCTCGTGCAGCAATTTCCTTCGTTGCCTTGACCAAAAGGCCCACCCGCTTGGCTGTGTCACGAACCGAATATGCCGTGAGAGCCTTACGGAGAGGCTTCGCCAAGATGAGAAATGCAATGGCAGCAATCAGCCAAGCCGTAGAAGCGATGACGTAACCGATTGCCGTCAAGAGGGCCGCCATTGATCTGCTCCAAAGTCAGCAGCATTCCGCTGCTGTCTGCTCAGTTATGGATTAGATCGCGCTTGGCGCGTGATGCCCGTTACAAGTTATCCAGGGGACATACCTACGCGATCTGCGAATCAGCCCCGCAGCGCGCAACCCCAGACAATGTCTATCACATAGTAGTTTGTGGCCGAAGAAATTTTCTGAAGGCCGGTGTCAGCTACGTAACTGACACCTAACTGACGCCCAGTCACAATCGGATGAAGTCCGGACAGCTCCGATGCGGAGGAGGGTTAGGAGAAGGGAGTTATTTCACGCGAAGGACGCGAAGCAAAAGAAGGGCGCGAAGGGGTCAGAGCGCCACGGGCATCCTGCTTTTCCGGCGAGGCCGGTTTGGCGATCGGGTTTGCGGAACAGCCACTTCGCGGCGCATGAGGCCGCGGCCCCTTCGCGATCTTCGCGTCCCTGCTTCTTCGCGGGCTTCGCGTGAAATAGCTGCCTTCTTGCCGACGACGACAGGGGCTGCCGGTGTCAGCTACGTGCCTGACACCTGAAATGGCAGTCAGCTTGACCATTTGCCAAGTCGCGATCGGGTCCGATCCGGTAGCGCCGCTGCCAATCAAAATCTGTGCCATTTTAGTATTGTCCCGAACATCAGGCAGTTTTCGTTCCGGTCCGCTCCTCTATTCGGCAAATAGCCGGCGTTCTCCATTCTTTGTTTGGAGACATGAGCTTATGGGCAAGCAGGATAAAGATCGAAATCGAGGCAATCGTCTTCGGCAAGCCATGGCAATGCGTGGCTATGGCAAGGCGACCGCACTTGCGGCCGGGCTCGATATTTCTCCGGCGGCGATCACGAAATGGACGCAGGGCCACGCCATGTCGATCGGCCATGTCTGCAGTCTGGCAAGACTGCTCGATATCTCGCTGGACTGGTTCCTGATGGGGCGCAACGGCGTGGACTGGCTCCGGCCGGATCAGTTGAGCGACGTCGAAATCAACCTGCTCGGCCAGCTCCGCGAGCGGCCGTCGAGAATCGGCCAAATCCTCAGTCGCCTGATCAATGAAATTCCCAAAATATCGTCTTCCGATCCAACCAATATACCGTGAGTAAATTCGTTGGAATAAATCTACTCCAGGTAAATCCAATAAAATGGAAGGGGTGGTTTGGCCGTGACAATGTCATTGGCGAGGCTGTGTGGGCCGCCGCAGATATATCATCGTATCCGGCATCCATGGGAAGTCTCGGAAAAAGAGAATAACGGGAGATTCCAATGTCGACTTTGCTCACCATCAACGTCCGTAATATGGAGAGAAACCAGGGTTTCTATTTTTTCCAGCAGCCCTCGATCTATACCGGCGGCGCGCAGGTGTTCAGCAACAGCCTGTTCTCGTCGCAGCTGGGCAATTTCAATGACGACGCATCGGTGCTGACGTTCCAGGTCAACATGCAATTCTATGCCGGGATCCAGGAAGGGCACAGCTCGCCGCAGGTCGGCCAGTCGTCGGGCTTCTCCTCCGCCAGCCGGCCCATCGATCTCGCGCCTGCATCGGGCACGGCGAACGACTGGACGAAAGCCAGCGTCGATCCGCTGGGTCTGTCGGTGCCGGTGCCGGGTCCCGGCGTGCAGGCCGGGGCGTTCCGGATCACGACCCCGTCCTATGCGCCGCCCGCCAGCTACAATGTGGGCTCGGCGGTCGCGGCGAACGGCGGCATCGTGCTGTCGAACTTCGTCGTGTCGGAGCCGACCGAGAATACGGATTGCCAGCCCATCCTCAAATATTACGTCCAGACGGGCGAATATACGCGGGGGACGGTGATGGACTTCACCCAGTCGAGCGCCACCGCGGCCCTCTGCGACTTCACGGGCGGCTATACGATCATGGACGTGATGCTCAATGCCGACGGCACCTGGGACGTCCAGATCGTCAAATAGGCCGCCGGCCGTTTCGAGATGACGTGCGAGCGGGTCGCGCCACCCGCAGGGCCCGCTCGCACGATCGCGATGACGTCAGGCGCGGCCCTGGGTCTCGACCATTGAAGAGAGCCTGATGCACGCCGCCACCCGCAACGATCAGGCTCCGGCGCCGGAAAGGCGGATACGATGACGGCTCGGCATCTCGTTATTGTCCGGAACCTGTCGGCCCGGACCAGATCCTTCTACGTCTTTCAGCAGCAGGCGGTGTTTTCCGGCGCCGGTACCGCCTTCGAGGTCAGCTCGAGCAGCCTGGGCGCGGGGCTGCTGGCGCCTCACGACAGCTCCGGCGCGCAGCTCGACTTCGCCTTCGACCGGACCGTCCACATCGGCGCGAAACGGCTCGCCCTCCTGCGGTCGCCAGCAGCGTGCGGGCCGGCCTTACCGCCGGGCGAAACGACGGGCGCCGTGAGCCAGACCTGGGCGGCGAGGCCGATCGAGCTGGCGACGGGCGGCGGCGCCGGGAATCATGCGGTGCTGACGCTGGCGCCGCTGGGCCTGTCTCCGCCCACCGATCGGCCCGCAGTGCCGGCCGGCAGTTTCGGCATGGAGATACCGCCCTGCGCACCCGCCATCTTCGCGCGACTTCATTGCGGCTGCGCGGTCGTCGACGGGCACGGGCGCATCAGTCTTTCGAGTTCCGTCATGCCTTTGCCCAATAGCCAGCTCCTTTGCACCCCGGTCCCCGTTTATTACGTCAAGGCGGGTCACCATGACATCGGGCAGCCCGTCGCCTATGACATAAGCCAGTCGGCCTCGTGCGATTTCACGCGTGGGCAATCGACGATCTACATAGGCTACAATCAGGACGGCACATTCGGGGTGACCGCGGAATATTGAACGATCCCAGCGTCGACAGAAGCCGCCGCGGTTGGGGTATTTTTCAGGGGGAGAGAGTGTCGGCGGGCGGATCTGACGCCAGCCCGATGCCGCCGTCGCCCAGTCGACGGATACCATCTCGGCGCGATGCTACCCGCCCTTGTCCAACCGCGCGCCGAAGCGGGCGTAGAGGGTGGGGAGCAGAGCGAGGGTGAGCAAAGTGGCGGAGAGGAGGCCGCCGATCACCACCGTGGCGAGCGGCTTCTGGACCTCCGCGCCGGCGCCGCCGCCCAGCGCCATGGGGAGGAAGCCCAAAGAGGCGACGAGAGCGGTCATCACCACGGGCCTGAAGCGGGCGAGGGCGCCTTGCCGGGCGGCCTCGGCGCGGTCGAGGCCGGCGCGGGCAAGGGCATGGATCGCGCTCAGCATGACGAGGCCGTTGAGGACGGCGACGCCGGAGAGGGCGATGAAGCCGGCGGCGGCGGCGATGGAGAAGGGCATGCCGCGCAGCCAGAGGGCCGCGACGCCGCCGACGAGGGCGAGCGGGACGCCGGTGAAGACCAAAGCCGCGTCGCGGACATTGCCGAGCGCGCCGAAGAGCAAGAGCAGGATGGCGGCGAGACAGAGCGGCACCACCCAGGCCAGGCGGGCGCGGGCCGAGGCGAGATTTTCGAACTGGCCGCCATATTCGAGGGAGATGCCGGCGGGCAGGCGGACGTCGGCCGCGATCCTGGCGCGCAGGTCCGCCACCACCGAGGCGACGTCGCGGCCGCGGACATTGGCCTGCACGGTGATTCGGCGCTTGCCATTCTCGCGGCTGAGCTGGTTGGGGCCCTCGGCCGTCGCGATCTCGGCGACGCTGGCGAGCGGGACGGTGCCGCCGCCGGGAAGGGGGACCGGAAGCTGGGCGAGCGTCTCCGGGTCGGCGCGCGCCGCCTCGTCGAGGCGGATCGTCACCGGAAAGCGGCGGTCGCCCTGGTAGATCAGGCCGACGTCGCGCCCGCCGATCGCGGCCGCGACCACGTCCTGCACCGCGCCGGCGGAGAGGCCGAGCCGGGCGAGCATGTCGCGGCGGGGGCGGATGTCGAGCATCGGCAGGCCGTCGGTCTGCTCGACGCGGACGTCGACGGCGCCCTGGGTGCGACGGAGGATGGCGGCGATGCGCTCGGCGGTCTCGGCCATGCGGGCGGGATCGTCGCCGAAGACCTTGACCGCGATGTCGCCGCGCACGCCCGCGATCAATTCGTTGAAGCGCATCTGGATCGGCTGGCTGATCTCCCAGGCCTGGCCGGGAAGGCCGGCGAGCGCCCGCTCGACCTTCGCGACCAGAGCGGCGCGGGAGAGGCGCGGGTCCGGCCATGAAGCGCGCGGCTTCATGATCAGGAACGTGTCGGAGATGTTGGGCGGCATCGGATCGGAGGCGATGTCGGCGGTGCCGGTCTTGGAGAAGACCAAGCGGACCTCTGGCAGAGCGGCGAGGCGGCGCTCGAGGCGCGACTGCATCGCCTGGCTCTGTTCGAGCGCGGTGCCGGGCACCCGCAGCGCCTGCACGGTGAGGTCGCCCTCGTCGAGCTGGGGCAGGAATTCCTGGCCGAGGGTCAGGAAGAGGAGGGCGCCGGTGGCGACGGCGCCCGCCGCGGCGCCGACGACGAGGCGCGGGCGGGCGATCGCGCCCTCCAGCACGGGCCGGTAGCGGCGGGAGAGCCAGACGAGGACGCGGCTCTCCCGTTCGCGCACCGGGCGATTCAGGCAGATCGCGATGGCGGCGGGGACGAAGGTGAGGGAGAGGAGGAAGGCGAAGGCCAGAGCGATGATCACGGTGAGCGCCATCGGCGTGAAGGTGCGGCCCTCGATCCCGCTCAGCATGAGCAGTGGGACGTAGACGAGGATGATGATCGCCTGGCCGTAGACCGAGGGGCGGATCATCTCGCGCGCCGCGGCGGCGATGGTGGCGAGGCGCTCGTCGGGCGTGAGGGCGCGGCCGCTTTCCCCTTGGCGTTCGGCGAGGCGGCGCAGCGCATTTTCGACGATGATGATCGCGCCGTCGACGATCAGCCCGAAATCGAGCGCGCCGAGGCTCATCAGATTGGCGGAGACGCCGGCCTGCAGCATGCCGAAGCCGGTGAGCAGCATGGTGACCGGGATCACCATGGCCGCGATCAGGGCGGCGCGGACATTGCCGAGCAGGAGGAAGAGGATCGCGACGACGAGCAGGGCGCCTTCGCCGAGATTCCAGCTCACGGTGGCGATGGTCGCGTTGACCAGGCCGGTCCGGTCCAGCACCGGCTCGACGATGATGTCGACGGGGAGGGAGGCGTTGATCTCTCGCAGGCGGGCCGCGACCGCGGAGGCGACGTCGCGGCTGTTCTCGCCGATCCGCATGATCGCGGTGCCGACGACGACCTCGATGCCGTTCTCCGAGGCGGAGCCGGCGCGGAGCGCCTGGCCGGGGCGGACCTGGGCGACCTGGCCGAGCAGGACCGGGACGCCGGCGCGGGTCGGGACCGCCACGTTGGCGAGATCCTCAACGCCGGTCAGGCGGGCGTCGGAGCGAACGGTGAGGCCGGCGCCGTTGCGGTTGACCGTGCCGGCGCCGATGCCGCGATTGTTCGCCTCGATGGCGCGGGCGAGATCGTCGAGCGTGAGGCCGGCGGCGGCGAGCCGCTGAAGATCGGGGACGACGCGATACTGGCGGGTGAAGCCGCCGATCGCATCGACTCCGGCGAGGCCGGGGACGGGCCGGAGGAGGGGCGCGACGATCCAGTCCTGGACGGTGCGCAAATAGGTCGCGCGGTCCGCCTCGGTGGCGAGATGCTCGCCCTCCGGGGTGATGTAGCTCCCGTCCGGCTGGAGGCCGGGCTGGCCGACAGGGTGGCGGTCGCCGGGGCGGTGGGCCATGCGGACCGTCCACATATAGACCTCGCCGAGGCCGGTCGCGATCGGGCCGAGCTCGAGGTCGGCGCCCGCGGGCAGGGCGGCCTCGACGGCGCGGAGCCGCTCGGAGACCTGGGCGCGGGCGAAATAGATGTCGGTGCCGTCGCTGAAGATCGCGGTGACCTGGACGAAGCCGTTGCGGCTCAGCGAGCGGGTCTGCTCGATCCCGGGTGTGCCGGCGAGCGCGGTCTCGATCGGGAAGGCGAGCTGCGCCTCCGCCAGCTCGGCGGAAAGGCCCGGCGCGTGAACGTTCACCTGGACCTGGTTGTTGGTGATGTCCGGCACCGCGTCGATCGGCAGCCGCGCCAGCGCGACGGCCCCGATCGCGGCGGCGAGGAGGGTGAGGAGCAGCACCAGCCAGCGCCGCGCGACGGAGAAGGTGACGATCCGGCCGATCATGGCTCAATGTCCGCCATGTTCGGCTTCGCCCCGGCCGAGCTCGGCCTTGAGCACGAAGCTGTTGCGCGCGGCGACGGTCTCGTTGCCGGCCAGGCCGGCGGTCACCGCGACCAGGGGGCCGTCGCGGCGGCCGAGCGTGACCGGGGTTACGCGGAAGCCGGCGGGGGTGCGGACGAAGACGACCGACCGGTCCTCCACCATCTGCACGGCGGCGGCCGGGATCATCAGGACCTGGCCGCCGCCCGTCTCGGCGGCGACCTGGATGCGGGCCTGAACGGGCTCGCCCGCGCGCCAGAGGCCGGCGCTGTTGTCGAGAACGGCGATCACCCGGACCAGGCGGGTCTCGCCGTCGAGCACCGGGGAGACGAAGCGGATGCGCGCGCTTGCCCGGCGCGGGCCCGAGGCCAGCTCGACCGCGGCGCCGGGCCGGATCCGCGCGGCGTCGGCGGGGGACAGCGACAGGGCCAGGCTGAGCCGGCCGAGATCGGCGACCCGGAACAGCTCGGTCTCGGCGGCGTCGGCGGCGAAGACTTGGCCGAGCATGGCGCGGCGGGCGATCACCCGGCCGGAAATGGGCGAGACGATCACGATCCGGTTGAGGCTGCCGCCGCGGACGCCGGAGGCGGTGACCTGCTGGCGGGCGAGGCGCAGCGCGACCTCCGCTTCCTCGGCGGCGGCCCGCGAAATGTCGAGATCGCGCCGCGTGCGGAAGCCGCGGTCGTGCAGCGCCTGGTCGCGGGCGAGGGTCGAGCGCGCGAGGCCGGCCCGGGTGCCGGCGCGCTCGACCTCGGCCGAGAGCGCGGCGGCGGCGCGGCTCTCGATCACGGCGAGCGTCTCGCCGCGCCGGACCGGGTCGCCGAGATTGCGGGTGAGAGCGACGACCCGGCCTTCGAGCGGGGCGGCGACGATGCGGGTGGCCTCGGGATCGCTTTCGAGCAGACCCGGCGCCTCGATGGCGGCGCCGGCACCGCCGGCGGTGGGCTGGGCGAGGCCGATATCGGCGGCGGCGATCTGCTCCGCGCTCAGCGCGATCGCGCCGTCGGCATGAGGTTCGGCGGCTTCGGGTTCGGGCGCGGGCGCCGCGGCGCCGCAGCCCGCGACGAGCAGGACGGCGCACAGCGCCGCAAGATGACGGGACATGATTGGAAACTCCTGACGTGGGACGGGAGCGCGGCAGGCGCGCGTCGGTCCGGGTCAGGCGATCGGGGGACGGAGCAGCAGAGCGGGCGTGCCGCCCGGCGGCGCGGCTTCGGCGGCCGGACGGGGCAAAGGCGCGCGTGTGTAGAGGCGCGGCGCGCAGGTCTTGAACGGGGCGCCGACCTCATGGCCGTGGCAGAGGCTGTGATGATGCGGCGCGTTGTTGTCGCCGTCCGACGGCACCTCGTCATGGTCGCCGTCGGCATGCTGCCAGTCGCCCGCCGCCGCCTCGGCGCCATGGCCGCCAAGCTCGGCGGCATGGCTGACCGCCCCGGTCGCCAGGCCGGCGAACAGGCAGAAGGTCAGCAGGAGGCGGAAGAGGCCGCGCATCGCCACCGCCTTAGAGCCTGTGTCCGGAGGCGGCAATGATCGCAATGCCGCTTGCCGCGAGATGCGGGACAGGTCCGCCGTGCGATCATTGGACAAGGCGCGGCGCCGCCGTCACACTCTCCGCCGATTCGGAGGTGTGGGCCGGCCGTGGGCGACGAGAAGCTTGAGCGCGATCGGATGCTCGCGGATCTCTATGACGAGCTTCGTGCGGCCGCCGGGCGCCTGCTCCGCCGGGAGGCGCCGTTCCTGACCCTGCAGCCGACCGAACTGGTCCACGAGGCGGCGATGCGGATCGCGCGGCTGGAGCGGATGAGCTTCCACGACCGGCAGCATTTCTTCGCGACCGGCGCGCGCATCCTGAGGCAGGCGATGGTCGACGAGATCCGCAAGAAGCGCAGCGCCAAAAGGCAGGCACCGGCGGTGACGATCCAGGTGGACAGCGGCCCGGAGCTTGACGTCGAGGCGCTGGACGCGGCGCTCGGCAAGCTGGAGGCGGCGGCGCCCGAACTCGCGAAGATCGTCGAGCTGCGCTATTTCGTCGGCCTCGGCATTCCGGAGATCGCGGCCGTCACGGATGCGTCGGAATCCACGATCAAGCGCCGTTGGCAGACGGCCCGGCTCTGGCTGGCGGATGAGCTGAAAGCGGCTTAGGTAAAACGGGCGTGCAACACGCTCCGCCGCCCTGAGCCTGTCGAAGGGCTTTCCTTCTTCCGCGCTAGGATAAGGAGAGGGCTTCGACGGGCTCAGCCCGAACGGTTCAGGACAGGAGCTTCCGCTTCCAAGCTTACCCGCAATAATTCCGGATCGCCGCCTGGGTGGCGGGGATCTCGACCGCGGCGTCGCGCTGGCCCAATTCGCCCCGCGTTTCCAGCCAGCGCCATTCCGCCAGGCCCTCGCGGACCGACGCGCAGGCTTCGCCGCGGCGACCGGCATTGACGAGAATGCGGGCGTGATTGACCATCGAGGTGGCGACGGAGCGGTGGTTCTGCGGATCGCTCGGCGCCCGTGCGACGCGTTGCCGCCGCAACAGCAAGGCGCGCGACGAAATCGTCGCCGCTTCCCGCCGGCGGCCCAGATTGTCGAGCAGCAGCGCCTGCTGGCCGTAGAGGATGGTCAGACGGCGCTCGAGGTTGAGATCGGGGCCGAAGCTGAGCGCGCGTTCGATCGTGACGACGCCGGCCTCGACCTCCGCCAGCGCCTCGGCGCTCCGCCCCTGCAGATCCGCGAGCGTGCCCGCGACATTGAACTTCGCCTCGCCCAGCCGGTCGGTCCACACGACCGACGGGTGGCGGGCCAGTTCGGCGGTCGCCAGCGCGTCCTGCTGCCGATACCAGACGAGCGCGCCGGGCCGGTCGCCCGCATAATAGACGGCGTCGCCGAGGCGCCCGAGCATCGCCGCTTCCAGGCTGCGGGCCTCCCGCGCGAAGGCCGGCGAGAAGGACTGGCGGCGCAGGTCTTCCAGCGCCGCGCGCAGCACCGGCACCGCCCGCGCCGGCTGATTGGCCCAGATCAGGTCATAGCCGCGATTCTTGCGCGCGGTCAGCTGACCGAGGCGGGCGCCTTCGCGCCGAGGCTCGATCCGCAGCGCTTGGGCGAAGGCATCGGCCGCGCGCAGGGTCATCGCGGCGCTCGCCTCATTGTCGCCAAGCAGGGTCCAGCGGCCAAAGGCGATCCAGCCCATCTCCTCCAGCGCGCCGGCATTGCGCGGATCGCCGGCGAGGATCGCCTGCGTCGCCGCCTCGGCCTGTGCCAGCGCTTCGCGCGCGCGCTCGGGCCGGCCGAGGCTGGAGACCCCGGACACGCCCTCGACCATCGCCAGCCGCCGCCAGCCGCGGGCGATGTCGAGGCGCAGGTCCGCCGGCGCGTCCGGCACGCGCTGGAGCTGCTCCAGATAGCGGCGGGCGGTGTCGGCGAGCCGCTGCCGGCTCGGCAGGGTACCCGGCGCGTCGGCCAGCTCGTCATAAAGATCGAACAGCATGAAGCGGGAGAGCTGGCGGACCTCGTCGAAGCGGCGCTCCGCCTCGACGCGCGACTGCTCGGCGCGGACGTAGGCGAGCGTGGCGAAGAGCGCGGCGCCGGCGAGGAGCAGGATGACCAGGCCGGTGACGATCGCGCCGGCGCGGTGGCGGCGGAGGAATTTGGCGGTGCGGTAGAACCGGCCGGCATCGGCGCGCGCCGCGACCGGATAATGGTCGCGGTACGAGCGGATGTCCTCGGCGAGGGCGGCGATGTCCGGATAGCGGTCCGCGGGCGCCGGGGCGGTGGCGCGGGCGACGACGGCGTCGAGATCCGGACCCGGCGCCTCGGGCAGAATCTCGCGGAGCAGGATGCCGAGGCTGTAAATGTCGCCGGCGACGGTCGGCGCGCCGCCGCCGCTGCGCTCGGGCGCGGCATAGAAGCGGGTGAGGGGGTGCGGCCCGGTTTCCCCGGCATCCTCGTCCAGGTCGACGATCAGGCGGGCGATGCCGAAATCGAGCAATTTGATCGCCCCGTCGGCCCGCATCAGCACGTTGCCCGGCTTGATGTCGGCATGGACGACGAGGTTGCGGTGCGCGACCGCCACCGCCTCGCAAACGGCGAGGAAGGCGGCGAGGCGCTGGTCCAGCGTCGCGCCGGCGTCGTCCAGCGCCTCCGTAAGCGGCCGGCCGTCCACATATTCCATGGCGAGCCAGGGCAGGCCGTCGGCGCTGCCCCCGTCGACGATGCGGGCGATATTGGGATGGTCGAGCCGGGCGAGGATGCGCCGCTCGGCCTCGAACCGGTCGTGCGCCGCGCCGGCCGAGACGTCGCCGCGGATGAACTTGATCGCGACCGTCTGCGCGTAGACGCCGTCGTCGCGCTCGCCGCGGGCGACCACGCCCATGCCGCCGTCGGCGATCTTGCCGGCGATCCGGAACGGGCCGACCCGCTCGGGCAGGCGGGTCGGCCGCAGCGGCGCGTCCAGGAAGCCGTCGGTCTCCAGCAGGGTGGAACGGGAGAGCAAGTCCGTCACCCGGGCGCGGAGCGGCGCATTGCCCTCGGTCCGCCTGCGCACGAACGCGTCGCGCGCGGCGCCGGTCGGGAAGGCGAGCCCCTCCTCGACGATCGCCAGTGCCTCGCTGTCGAGCCCGTCCATCGCGGGCAGGATACACAAAGGCGGCGCCTTGTCCCGCCCCTTCGCTTTTGGCGGTGGACAGGCAAGCGGGCGGCGGCGCATCGTGCGCTCGCTCGGGAAGGAGATGGGAGATGATCGCGCGTCGCATGGCCGCCTGCCTGTTCGGCCTCGTTTTGCTCGCCGCGGGCGGAGCTCCCGCTTCGGCCGCCGCCGCCCAGCCGGTGGCGGAGCGCGGGCCGGTCACCCTGCGGGCCGAGGCCGGGCCGGAGGACGAGAACCTGCAATGGGCGGCCTCGGTGGTGACGGTCAGCCAGCTCGGCGCGGCCGGCGACTTCTCCGGCAAATTGTTCGGCGTCGCCGGCGGCGATCCGGCGATGAACGGGCTCTACACCTATCTCGCCTTCCATCTCTCGCCGGGCGACGGCTGGCGGATCTTCAAGATCGGCGACTTCCTCGACTATCGGGTTTTGTCCGAGACCGCGGGCCGCGTCGTCATCGAGGTCGAGGAGAGCGTGATCGACAGCGAGTCCGTGATCAGCGCCCGCCGCCGGCGGCTCGCCATCACCTGGACGCCGGCACCCGGCGAGGACGCGCCCGCCGCGGTGATGGTCGCGACGGCACCCTAAGGCGTCTGCCCCGTCACCGCCGCCATCGCCGCGGCGATCGCCGAATCCACGTCCAGCTCGCTGGTGTCGAGCAGCACCGCATCGTCGGCCATGACGAGGGGCGCAGCGTCGCGGCCGGTGTCGCGCTCGTCGCGGGCGTGGATGTCGGCGAGGACGTCCTCATAATGGACGTCGAGGCCGCGGGCGACGAGCTCGGCATGGCGGCGCCGGGCGCGGATTTCGGGGCGGGCGGTGACGAACAGCTTCGCCTGGGCGTGCGGCGCGATCACGGTGCCGATGTCGCGGCCGTCGAGCACCGCGCCGCCTTCCTGCGCGGCGAAGCGGGTCTGCCGTTCGAGCAGCGCCTCGCGGACATGGGGATAAGCGGAGATGCGCGAGGCGACGCCGCCGACCGTCTCGCTCTTCAGCTCGGGATCGTCGAAATCGATCTGGCTGAGATCGGTGGCGCGGGCGGCGGCGAACTCGCTGTCCGGATCGCCGCCCATCTCCAGAAGGTTGAGCGCGGCGGCGCGATAGAGCAGGCCCGTGTCCATATGGGGCAGGCCGAAATGGCGGGCGAGGGCGCGGGCGATCGTGCCCTTGCCGCTCGCGGCGGGTCCGTCGACGGCGATGATCAAGGATGAGGTCATGAGCAAGCCAACGCGCGAAAAGCCAGTTAGGGTCTTGGCTTTGACAGCGCGCACCCCATGTGGCAAGGCGCGCGCCGATCACGGCTCGGACGTCAGTCTCGGCGCCGCTTTTTCATGTTCTTTATTGGAGAGCCTTCACCCATGGTGAAACCGGAATGGGGCACCAAGCGGACCTGCCCCAAATGCGCCACCCGCTTCTACGATCTCGGCAAGGACGATCCGATCCACTGCATCAATTGCGGGGTCGCCTGGCAGGCTGAGCCGGTGCTGAAGTCCAAGCAGCCGCTGCCCTTCGAGCAGGCCAAGGTCGAGGCCGAGGCCGAGAAGGAAGATGCGGATCTGGCCGCCGACGATCTGGCGATCGACGTCGACGAGGATGCCGAGGAGAATCCGGACGACGAGGTCGATCTGGGCGGCGACGACGATATCGGCGTGCCCGGCGCGGGCGCGGACGAGGAAGAGGTCTAGACCCCTCCATGGCCGACGCGCCGCCGCCGTCCCGGAACGGACGCCTGGCGGTCGTCGGCCTGCTGCTGGTGATCGCGGCGGCCGTCGCCTTGGCCCTGCTGCTGCTGAGGCCGGATCCGCAGGACCCGGTGAAGGTCGACATCACCGGCCAGACCGCCCCCGAACAGCCGCTGACTCATTATCTGGCGCGGGCCGACGCGGCGCGCGGCCAGGCCTATTTCGCGCGCTGCAGCGCCTGCCACACGGTGGAGCAAGGCGGGCCGAACGCGGTCGGGCCGAATCTCTGGGGGGTGATGGGCAACCGCATCGCGTCGCGCCCCGACGCGACCTATTCGCCCGCGTTGCAGCGCCATGGCGGGACCTGGGACTGGGCGGCGATGGACGCCTTCCTGAAGAGCCCGCGCGAGTTCGCGCCGGGCACGCGCATGACCTATAGCGGCGTCCTGGATCCGCAGGACCGGGCCGACGTGCTGCTCTATCTGAACAGCCTGGGCGGGACGTTGCCGCCGCCGGCCCAGGCCGCGCGCTGAGCCGAACCGCCGGGTCGCGCGTTGTCGGGCCGAGGAGTCGCTCATGCAGCAGCAGGTTTCGGTGATCACCCTCGGCATCGCCGACCTCGCGCGCTCGCGCCGTTTCTACGGGGAAGGCTTCGGCTGGACGCCGGTCTTCGAGAATGAGGAGATCGCCTTCTACCAGATGAACGGCTTCGTGCTCGGCACCTGGCTGAAGGCGGCGCTCGCCGACGATATGAAGCGGGAGGCGGCGGCCGGCGCCGGCGCCTATGCGCTGGCGCACAATGTGCCCGGCAAGGCGGCTGTGGAGCCGCTGATCGACCGGCTGCTGGCGGCGGGCGGACGCCTGCTCCGCGCCGCGGACGCGCCGGACCATGGCGGCTATCGCGGCTATGTCGCCGACCCCGACGGCCATGCCTGGGAGATCGCCTGGAACCCGGCCTGGAGGATCGACGCGCAGGGGCTGGTGACGTTCGGCGTGTGAACGGCGCGCGCCGGTGGGCGAGTGCCGCTTCTGCTTCAAAAGTTGAGGGATGGTGGAGCCGAGGGGGATCGAACCCCTGACCTTCGCAATGCCATTGCGACGCTCTCCCAGCTGAGCTACGGCCCCGAACCCTGCAGCGCCCGGATGGGTCCGGGCGGGTGAGGCGCCGCATGTAGGCGAGGACTTCGCGCGGCGCAAGGCCGCTTTCGCATCCTTTTCCACCCTCCTGAAGATCGCCCGCGCGCCGGCCTGAGGCCCGGCCTTTTCGCTTCGCGGCGGCCGCGCCTTAGCGTTTCGCAAACCTTGCGTGGGCTGGCATCGGCGCGGGTCTGGGGAGTGCGGCGATGCTTCGAGTGCGACGCCGCGTTGGCGCCGGGACGAGAAATCCCCGCGCGGCGCCCTTTCCGCGGTACCGCCCGCTTCCTATCTCCCGCGCATCCCTCGCGCGGCCGCCCGCCGGACGTCCGCCCCCCGCACCGGAGACAGACCATGACCGCCACCCGCGCCTTCGCCGCCCAGTCCGCCACCACGCCGCTCGCCGAGACCGTGATCGAGCGCCGCGCGGTCGGGCCGAAGGACGTCGCCATCGAGATCCTCTATTGCGGAGTCTGTCATTCGGACCTGCACACGGCGCGCGGCGAATGGGGCGGGATCCGCTTCCCCAGCGTGCCCGGCCACGAGATTGTCGGGCGGGTGACCGCCGTCGGCGACGCGGTGAGCAAGGTCGCGGTCGGCGACCTCGCCGGGATCGGCTGCATGGTCGACAGCTGCCGGACCTGCCCGTCCTGCGGCGAGGGGCTGGAGCAATATTGCGAGGGGCCGCACAGCTTCCAGGGCACCTATAATGGTTGGAACGACGGCTCGGGCGAGAACACCTATGGCGGCTATTCGGCCGCGATCGTGGTGGACGAGCATTTCGTGCTGACCATCCGCCATGAAGAGGACCAGCTCGCCGGCACGGCGCCGCTGCTCTGCGCGGGGATCACCACCTGGTCGCCGCTGCGCCACTGGGGCACGGGCCCGGGCAAGAAGGTGGGCGTCGTCGGCATCGGCGGGCTCGGCCATATGGGCGTGAAGCTCGCCCATGCGCTCGGCGCCCATGTCGTGGCGTTCACGACCTCGGAGGCGAAGAGGCAGGAGGCGCTGGATCTCGGCGCGGACGAGGTCGTGCTGTCGAGGGACAAGGCGGAGATGAAGGCCCATGCGGGCAGCTTCGATCTCATCCTCAACACCGTGGCCGCGTCGCACAATCTGGATGCCTTCACCCGGCTGCTGAAGCGGGACGGCACCCTGGTGCTGGTCGGCGTGCCCGAGCATCCGCATCCCTCGCCCTCGGTCTCGACCCTGATCATGGGCCGCAAGGCGATCGCCGGCTCGGTGATCGGGGGCATCTCGGAGACGCAGGAGATGCTCGATTTCTGCGCGGAGCACGGCATCGTCGCCGATGTCGAGATGATCCGGATGCAGGAGATCGACGCGGCCTATGACCGGATGCTGAAGAGCGACGTGAAGTACCGCTTCGTGATCGACATGGCGTCGCTGAAATAGATGAGATCCTCCTCGGTCCGGGGAGGGGGACCGTGCGCAGCACGGTGGAGGGGCCGCCGCAACGCGGCGGTAAACCGCCGCGCCCCTCCACCAGCCTCCGGCTGGTCCCCCTCCCCTTGAGGGGAGGATTCTGGCTCAGGCCAGCTCCGCCAGGTGCGTGCTGTCTTCCTGCTGCCGGAAGACGAAGCGCTTCCCGGTGAACAAGGCGATGATGTCCGCCGCGGTGCGGCTGTGCTGGCTGGGCGTCACCGTGGTGAAGCGGCCGCCGCCGGCGAGGGCGAAGGGCAGCAGCAGCTGATCCGCCAGATAGGGGCCGGCGAAGGCGGGCGTGGCGAGAAACCCCGCCATCCGGTGCGCGGCCTTCTTCGCGAGCGATTCCGCGGAGGTGCCGAGCTTGCCGAAGCCGGTGACGATCTCGGTCGCATGCTCGAAGACGGCTTCGAGCAGCAGCACGTTGCCGGGGCCGAGCGCGCCGGGGAGCTGGCGGGGCTGGAAGGCCGCCTCCGGCCAGCCGAGATGCTGACGCGCGGTGGCGAGTTCCCGCTCGGCGATGTCGAAGGGAAGGCCCGCGAACAGGGAGGTGGCGGAGACCGAGAGGCGGGCGCCCCGCTCGACGCAGTCGATCGCGGTGAGCGGGGCGGGGCGGATGTCCACCTCGATGCGGCCGCCGCCCTTCGGGAAGAAGCCGTGGCGGTCGAGCCGCGCCTCGACGCGCGGGCCCATGCGGTTGAGAATAGGCAGGAAGACCCTCTCGATGAAGTCGAAGGGCGGGGCGGCCATATTGTGCGTGCCGCCCTCGATGACGAGGCGCGACGGCCGGTCCGCGAGGACGAGCGGCATCAGCAAGGTCTGCAGGACGAGACCGGTGCTGCCGGCGGTCCCGATCGCGAAACGGTAATCGCCGGCGCGGACCCGGCCCGGACGGAAGACGAGCTCCCGCGCGCCGAGGCCCAGCCCCTCGCATTCGGCGCCGCCGACCTGGCAGGCGGCCTCGATCGCGGTCAGATGCTGGCGCATCAGTCCCGGCTTCTCGCGCTTGCCGCGGATATCGGTGATGCGGAAGGGCTGCCCGGTGACGAGCGCGAGCGCGCAGGCGTTGCGCAGCACCTGGCCGCCGCCTTCGCCTTCCGATCCGTCGATGGTGATCATGGTTCTTCTATCTTCTCGTCGTCGCGCGGTGGGCGCACATATTGTCGAAAGCGTTCCTCGACCGCGCCGAAGCGGGCGAAATTGGCCTGTGCCTGGCGAAGGCTGAGAGCGTGGTTCGGGCCGCCACGGACTATCTCCGCGTCATGTTCGTCCTGTCCGTCATCCTCCCAGAAACAGACCTTGCAGACCTCATAATCGCCGCGCGAATGCATGGTCTTGAATTTGCAGCAGGGGCAGCGATAGGCGGCCTTCGGCTGTTTGGGTTGCCAGATGCTCTTCCAGACCATGCCGATTTCTCCGCGATGGCGGCGTGAAGGGCTTCACCCCTTCACGCACACCACCTGCTTCAGGGTGTGGACGATCTCGACCAGATCCGCCTGGGCGGCCATGACCGCCTCGATGGGCTTGTAGGCCCGCGGCGTCTCGTCGATCACGCCCTCGTCCTTGCGGCACTCGACGCCTTCCAGCGCCTGGACATGCTCGTTGAGCGAGACCTCCTTCTTCGCCTGGGTGCGGGACATGACTCGGCCCGCGCCGTGGCTGCAGCTCTCGAACGATTCCGCATTGCCCAGCCCGCGCACGATGAACGACTTGGCGCCCATCGAGCCCGGGATGATGCCCAGCACGCCCTTCGCGGCGCGCACCGCGCCCTTGCGGGTCACGAGCACATTCTCGCCGAAATGGTTTTCCCGCGTCACATAATTGTGATGGCAGTTGACCGCTTCCAACTCCGCGTCGAAGGGCTTGGCGATGGTCTTGCGCAAGGCGGCGATGACGTTCGTCATCATCATCCTGCGGTTCAGCGCCGCGAAGTCCTGCGCCCAGCCGACCGCCTCGACATAATCGTCGAAATGCTCGGTCCCTTCCGGGAAATAGGCGAGGTTCTCGTCCGGCAGGTTGATGAACCACTTGCGCATGTCCTGCTTCGCCAGCTCGATGAAGAAGCTGCCGATCGCATTGCCGACGCCGCGCGAGCCCGAATGGAGCATGATCCAGACGCGCTGCTCGGTGTCGAGACACAGCTCGATGAAGTGGTTGCCGGTCCCCAGCGTCCCCAGGTGCACGAGATTGTTCGTGTTCTTGAGGCGCGGATACTTGTCCGTGATTCGCTGGAAACGCGCGGCCAGGGTCGCCCAAGCCTCGACGATAGCCGCCGGGGGCGAGCCCCAGCTGCCATTGTCGCGCTTGCCCCGGCCGACCTCGCGGCCGTGCGGCACCGCCTGCTCGATCGCCGAACGGACTCCCTCCAGGTTGTCGGGCAGATCCGAGGCCATGAGCGAGGTGCGCGCCGCCATCATGCCGCAGCCGATGTCGACTCCCACCGCCGCCGGGATCACCGCGCCCTTGGTCGGGATCACCGAACCGACGGTCGCGCCGATCCCGACATGGACGTCGGGCATCACCGCCACATGCTTGAAGATGAACGGCATCTTCGCCGCATTGGCGAGCTGGTCGCGCGCCTTGTCGTCGACCGGCACGCCGCGCGTCCACAGCTTGACCGGACGGCCGCCCTCGACGTGCTGAATATCGTAACTCTTCTCGGCCATCGCGGGCCTCCTTCCTTGTCCATCATGGTGCCGGCGACGAAGTGTGGCGAGACGTTTTTGCCTGAGCTACCCGGTCGCCCGGGGGCGGAGTCGAACCGCCGGCCTCCCGCCTTTCGGCGGACGCTCTAACCTGTAGTCCCGCCGGCATTCGCCGGCCTGCGTTCACTGTCGCGGCGACGAGGGGATGAAGAGACAGCTCTACCCACTGAGCTACGTGCCTCGCGGCACGGCGGGATTCGAACCCGCGACCCCATGTAGTCCCTTCGGCATTCGCCGCTTGCGTCCTTCAGTGCCGGCGACGAGAGGGTGGCGAGACATTCGACCAGTGCGCAGGGCGTGCCCCCGCCTCCTGGTTCCGGATGAATGTAGTCCCGCCGGCATTCGCCGGCTGTGATGAAGTCGTCGAGGGGGCATGGCGCCGCCACGCCCCCTTTCTCACACCTCCGTTTCGTTGACGATGCCGACCCAGTCCGCCGCCTCGCCATTGGCGAAGCGCGCGATGGTATCGAACACCGCGTCGGAGAAGCCTCCGACATTGAGAATGTCCGCCCGTCCGGTCGCCTGCGTGGTGCCGTAGGGCTGGATGTCGATGCAGACGAGCTTCGCCCGCGGATTGCGCCGGCGGAGCGTATCCCACTCCCGCATGGTCGCGGTGGCGCCGTGGCGGCTCGCGTCGACCCAGGACTCGTTGTCCGAGACGATCACGACCAGGTCCACCGCCGCCTGCTTGGCATTGAGCCGAGCGAGCGGCGCCGAGACGTTGGTGCCGCCGCCGCCCACCGAAGCGAGCTTCGCGGCATTCACCGCCACCCGAGCGTTCGGATCGAGCGACAGGCGCACGATCTTCTGCTCGAACGGGATCACCCGCGCGGTCGGGTTGGTCCGCAGCATCGCCGCCGCGACCAGGGCCGCGACATCGATGCAGCGCACCGCCGAGCTGGCGCCCTTGCGGTAGCCGGTCGCCGGC
This sequence comes from Allosphingosinicella sp., assembly GCA_035502235.1. Taxonomy (GTDB): domain Bacteria; phylum Pseudomonadota; class Alphaproteobacteria; order Sphingomonadales; family Sphingomonadaceae; genus Allosphingosinicella. The sequence continues at coordinate 33,146 of DATJUQ010000038.1, read as the reverse complement.
GAGCTCATCGAGCCCGAGACGTCCGGGCAGACGACCACGCGGCCGTCGATCCGGGGCACGCCCGACAGCGACGCATCGAGCGCCGTCTCCAGCGCGGCCTGGACCGCCAGCGGCACCCCGTCGCTTGCCTGGCCCAGCGCCACCATCAGCTGGTAGGGCAGGATCCGGGCCCGGGCGACCGCATCGCGATCGGCGAGCCGGGCGGCAACCGCCTCGGTGACCCCCTCCATCGTGAACGCGCCGTTGCGCGCCAGCGTGTTGAAGTTCATCCGCAGCGCCTGCCAACCCATCCGGCCGGCCAGCTGCCCCCACTGGTTCGGGCACAGCGGGAAGGCGGTCAGCCATTCGAACGGCACCGGTGGCAAGGGCCGCGACGGATCGCGCTTCCACGCCTCGAAGGCGCGAAGCTCCGCCGGGAGCGCCTCGACGTCATAGGGTTTGCCGAGCAGCCAGCCATAGAAGGCGCGCCGCGCGGCATCGGCCGGCTTCGGGTGAACCATGCGGACGATATCCGCGAGGCTCGGATCCTGGCCGGTCGCGGCCTGCATGAGCGTCGGCAGCGATGCCTGCTCGAGCCACGCCTGGACGAGCCGCTTCGGCCGGGTGCCGAGCGAGGTCCGCCCGACCTGACCGGAGCGCATGATCTGCACGAAGTTGCGGACCATGCGGCCATTGTCGATCACGCGGCCGAAGACGCGTACGGCAAGGGCCGGATCGGCCACGGTCAGCCACGCGGCGATCAGCGCCGGCATGTCCTTCATCTTGCCGGCCTGGCGAGCGTAGACCGCCGTCTTCGCGGCGAAGAGCGGATCGACGCCCTGGAGCGCCTGCAGCATCTCCGCGAGATGATCGCGCGCCTGGCCGTAAAAGCTGTCGCTGAGCGTGCCGGTCGCGGCGAGCTGAGCGAGCAGGGCCTCCGGGCCGTAAGCATAAGCCGGCGCCGCCTCGCGGTTCAGCGCGTTCGCCGCCGGAAGCAGCTTCGCGATCGCCGACGCGAAAAGACCCTTGTTCGCCATCTCGAATTCCTTCGTCTTCAAACTGGTCAGGGCAGCTGGGTTCGAACCAGCGACCACCGGCTTCCAAGGCCGGGACTCTACCGACTGAGCTACACCCTGAGCGGAGGTTTCGGGGGCGGCCGGCCCATTCCGGCCGCCCCGTCCTTCCGCCCGCCTGGCCGATTGTGCCAGACGCCGGAAACATTGCAGCGAGCGTGCCAGTTTCGCCCTGTTCCCGGAGGGAATTCAGCAAGATATTGATATGTATACATATCTTATTGAATCGAGGAAGTTCGCACTTCCATGGGCTCGCAGAGACGACCGGAAATACTATCGACAATTCTCCGAGATTATACGACAGGATAAGGAATGAAACCTGTCACGGTCATCGGTTTCCTCGGCTCGACGCTCGACGCGAGCCAGTTCGGTCCCGCGCGCTGGAACAAGTGGCGGCCGTCCGTGGGCCTGTGCATGCATCCCGATCTCAGGGTCGACCGCTTCGTCATGTTGCACGGCACGGCGCACCGGCGGCTGGCGGAGTTCGTCGCGGAGGACATCGCCTCGGTCTCGCCCGAGACGAAGGTGGATGCGCGCATCCTCGACTTCGGCGACGCCTGGGATTTCGAGGAGGTGTATGGGAAATTGCTCGACTTCGCCCGGGCCGAGCCGCTCGATCCCGGGGCCGAGGACGTTCTGATCCACATCACCACGGGCACGCACGTCGCCCAGATCTGCCTCTTCCTGCTCAGCGAGTCGCATTATCTGCCCGGGCGGCTGCTGCAGACCCAGCCGAGGCGCGGTTCGGTGGACGCGGCGGGGATATGGAACGTGATCGACCTCGACCTGTCGCGCTACGACAGCATCGCGACCCGCTTCGCCGTGGCGGCGGCGGAGGGGCAGAGCTTTCTCAAATCCGGCATCGAGACGCGTAACCCGGCCTTCAACCGCATGATCGACGAGATCGAGCAGGTAGCGCTGCGCTCGCGCGCGCCGATGCTGCTAATGGGGCCGACCGGCGCGGGCAAAAGCCAGCTGGCGCGGCGCATCTACGAGCTGAGACGGCTCAACCACCTGATCGGCGGGCCGTTCGTCGAGGTGAATTGCGCGACGCTGAAGGGCGACAGCGCGATGTCCGCTTTGTTCGGGCACCGCAAGGGCGCGTTCACCGGCGCCGTGGCCGACCGGCCCGGGCTCCTGAAGAGCGCGGACAAGGGGATGCTGTTCCTCGACGAGATCGGCGAGCTCGGGCTGGACGAGCAGGCGATGATCCTGCGCGCGATCGAGGACAAGGTGTTCCTCCCCGTCGGCGCGGACCGGGAATCCTCGTCCGACTTCCAGCTGCTCGCCGGCACCAATCGCGACCTCGGCGAAGCGGTGGCGGCGGGGCGGTTCCGCGAGGATCTCTATGCGCGCCTCAACCTCTGGACCTTCCATCTGCCCGGCCTGGCCGAGCGGCGTGAGGATATCGCGCCCAATCTCGATTACGAGCTCGACCGGTTCGCGGAGCGGGAAGGGGAGAGGGCCAGCTTCAACAAGGAGGCGCGCGCGCTCTACCTCGCCTTCGCGGTCTCGCCCGAGGCGCGCTGGCCCGGCAATTTCCGCGATCTCGCCGCCAGCGTCACCCGTATGGCGACGCTCAGCCCGCGCGGCCGGATCGACGTCGCCTGCGTCGAGAGCGAGATCGCGCGGCTGAAGCGGCTTTGGGCCGGGACGGAGGGGGAGGCGGCCGACGGGCTCGCCCAACTGCTGGGCGAGGAGGTGGCCGCCGCGGTCGATCCGTTCGACCGGGTGCAGCTCGCCGAGGTGCTGCGCGTCTGCCGGGCGAGCCGGTCGCTCTCGGAGGCGGGACGGAGCTTGTTCGCGGCGTCGCGGCTGCGGCGGAGCAGTGCCAATGACGCGGATCGGCTCAGGAAGTATCTGGCGCGGTTCGGGCTGGACTGGGCGGCGGTCAGCGGCTCCTAGCGCGTGCCGTAGGTCCGGTCGCCGGCATCGCCGAGGCCGGGGACGATATAGCCGTGGTCGTTCAGGCTCTCGTCCATGCCCGCCGCCCAGATCGGCACGTCGGGATGGGCGGCGCGCAGGGCCTCGGCGCCGGGGCGGGCGGCGAGCAGGCAGACGAAGCGCATGTCGCAGACGCCGGCTTCCTTGAGCCGGTCGATCGCCGCGATGGCGGTATGGCCGGTGGCGAGCATCGGATCGACGACGATCACGATCCGCTCGTGGCAATCCTCCGGCGTCTTGAAATAATATTCGACCGCCTGGAGCGAGACCGGATCGCGGTAGAGCCCGACATGGGCGAGGCGGGCGGACGGGACCAGATCGAGCATGCCCTCGGCCATTTGCAGGCCGGCGCGCAGGATCGGCGCGATCACGAGCTTCTTCCCCGCGAGCATCGGCGCGTCGGTCGCGGCGATCGGGGTCTCGATGCGGACCGTCTCGGTGGGGAGGTCGCGGGTGACCTCGTAGCAGAGCAGGGTCGCGGTCTCGCGCACCACCGAGCGGAAGAGCTGGATCGAGCTGTCGCGGTCGCGCAGCAGGCTGAGCTTGTGCTGGACCAGGGGATGGGAAACGATGGTCAGGCCGTCCATGGGAAGCTCCTTCAGAATACGGTGCCGTCGCTGAGGATGGCGAAGGGCGGGCCGCCACCCGGGCGCTTCTCGGCGGCGATGCGTCGGCCCGCAGCCCAGCTGCCGCCTTCGAGCATCCGGGCGAGGGGGAAGGCGGTCTCATCGACGCCGAGACGGGCGCGGACCAGGGGCGCCAAGCGGTCGAGCAGGGCCACGGTCATGGCGCGCCAGGCGACGATCAGGGGATCGGAGACGCGGTGTTCGCGGGTCGCGTCGGCCGGATCGGCCAGGACGAGGACGCCCAGGTCCACGAACAGGCCGCCATTGCGATATTCGGCGAGACCGGTGAGGCCGTCCACGTCGGTGATCCGGATGCCGGCTTCCTCGAGCGGCTCGATCAGCGAGTAGGACAGCCATTGGGAGAGCTTGTGCAGGGGCACGAGGCCGTCGCTCGCATCGTTGCGGCGGAGCGCGGCGTGACGCCAGCAATCGCCGAGCGGGATGCCGTCGATAACCAGACGGTCCGCCCAGATCGGGCCGAGCGCCTCCAGCAGCAGTTCGAGAATGGCGGAGGCGGGGAGGACGTTGTTCTCCGCTCGGGCGGCGAGGCTGTCGTAGAGGCCGCCGGGGCGCCCGTTCGGAAACAGGTCGGGCCGGGCCAGCGCCTGCGCGCCGAGGCGGCGGAGCAGAGCCGCGCGGCCTTCGAGGCCGGCCAGCAGATTGTCGTCGGAAACCTGGAAGGCGCGGGCCAGCCGCTCGGGGTCGAGGCCGACCAGATCGTCCAGCTCGCCCGCCTCCACCATGCGCTGGCTGGCGACGGCGAGGCCTTCGGAACGGGTATAGGTGCCGCCGCCGACCGGATCGACGAAGCGCCAGCCGGGGCCGGTGCCGGCGTCGAGGAGGACCGAGAGGATGACCAGATCGAAGGCGGCGCGGGCACGCGTCGCCGGATCGCCCTCGGGCAGGCGCGGCGGGCCGGCGACGAAGTGGCGTGCGCGGGCGTGGAAGGGGATGCGGAGGTCCGGGTAATTCTCGCGCGTGACCGCGGCGGTGAGATCGGCAGCGGCGCCGAGGCGGTCGAGTTCGACGCGCCAGCCCTCGACCTTTCCGGCGAGCGCAAGGTCAAGCATTTCATGCGCCCGCTCGCGCACGGCGGCGGCGTTGAGGAGGGCGCGGATGGGGTCATCCCTCTCCCCGGGGGGGAGAGGGCAGGGTGAGGGGGTTCCGCGTTCGGGAATGTTCACGGACGGCGGGCGCTCGCTTTCGCTCGCTCCCCCTCACCCCAACCCTCTCCCCCCCGGGGAGAGGGAGCCAGGGGGCGCCCACCGGAAGATGACGCGATGGCGTCCATCAGAACTTGCCCAGATCGCGCCCCACCGTGTCGCGGAGCTTCTTCTTGCTCGGCGCGCCGGCGGGCGTGAAATAGCCGGCGGCCTTCTTCGCCTCCATCTCGACGCTGGCGTCGGGCGGGACGAGCTCGTCGGGGATCGGCACGCGCTCGCCAATCTCGATACCGCCCTCGGCCAGCGCGTCATATTTCATGTTGGACATGGAGACGAAGCGGTCGATGCGGCGGATGCCGAGCCAGTGGATCACGTCGGGCATGAGCTGCTGGAAGCGCGCGTCCTGAACGCCGGCGACGCATTCGGTCCGCTCGAAATAGGTCGCCGCCTGGTCGCCCCCCGGCTGGCGCTTGCGGGCATTGTAGACGAGGAATTTGGTGACCTCGCCGAGCGCGCGGCCTTCCTTGCGGTTGTAGACGATGAGGCCGACGCCTCCGGCCTGGGCGGAGCGGGTCGCCTCCTCGATGCCGTGGGTGAGATAGGGACGGCAGGTGCAGATGTCCGAGCCGAACACATCGGAGCCGTTGCACTCGTCGTGCACGCGGCAGGTCAGCAATTTGCGCTTGTTGCCGAGAAAGGCCGGGTCGCCGAAAATGTAGAGGGTCATGCCGCCGATCGGGGGCAGGAAGACGCTGAGATCGTGGCGGGTGACGAGCTCCGGATACATGCCGCCGGTCTGCTCGAACAGGCAGCGGCGCAAATTGTTCTCGGTGACGCCGAAGCGCTCGGCGATGCCGGGCAGCCACCAGACCGGATCGACCGCGATCTTGGTCACCGAGACGTCGCCCGCCTCGTGGACGATCTCGCCGTCCACCGCCAGCCGGCCGGCTTCGATCGCATCCTGGATTTCGGGCAGGGTGAGCCGCGCCTTGGTGATCGCGATGGACGGGCGCAGGTCGATCCCCTCGGCGAGCAGGTCGCCATGATCGAGAGCGACGCGGTGGCCCCAGGGATCGAGCGAGACGATCTTGCCCGGATCGCCCCATTGCTTGTGCGGGCCGATCTCGCAGACCGGCGCGGTGTCGTTGAGGTCCGGCCGCGCGGACGGGTCCATCGCCCCGGCCGAAATGGCGAGCGCGCGGTAGATGGAATAGGAGCCGCCATGCGCGCCGATCGCATTGCGATGCGCGCCGGCATTGACGGTGGCGATGACCGGGCCGCGCTCTCGCGCGGTGGCGGCGCCCCAGTGGATCGGAAAGCGCGCCGGGCCGCGCGAGCCCGGATGCGAGGTCAGGCGGATATGCCCGCTCTTTCCCTCTGATGTCATTGATTTTTCCTTCTATCCTCTCCGTAATCGCACAGGCTAGCCCAGCGGGAGAGGCGGCGCCAGCCCCAGCCATTCGGCCATCAGGGCGAGCTCGGCGGAGAGGCGCTCGGCGGTCTCGGGCGGAGCGCCGTCCTCATAGCTGACCTTCTGGACGAGAAGGCGGCCGGCCTGGCGGTCGCTCTTCAGATCGACGCGGGCGACGAGGGCGCCGTCCATCAGGAAGGGGAGGACGTAATAGCCGTGCAGGCGCTTGTGCGCGGGCGTGTAGATCTCGATCCGGTAGCGGAAGCCGAACAGGCGCTCGGTGCGGGCGCGCTCCCAGATCAACGGGTCGAAGGGGACGAGCAGGGCATGGCCGCCGATGCGGCGCGGGTGGCGCGCCTCGGGGTGGAGGAAGGCCGGCTGGCGCCAGCCCTCCACCGCGACGGGGAGGAGGCGGCCGTCCTCGACGAGGCTCGCGACCGCGCGGCGATTGTCCTCGAGATCGAGGCGGAAATAGTCGCGCAGGTCCGCCGCGGTGGCGACGCCCATGGCGCGGGCGGCGCGCTCGACCAGCGCCTTGTGGGCGTCGTGAGGCGCCGGGCTGGGCAATGCGAGGATGGCCGGCGGGATCACCCGCTCGGCAAGGTCGTAGACACGCTCGAAGCTGCCGCGCCGGGTCGCGGTGGTGATCCGGCCGGACCAGAACAGGAATTCCAGCGCCTGCTTGGTGTCGCCCCATTCCCACCAGCCGCTGCGGCTCTTGCCATGGTCGAAGTCCGAGGCGCCGAGCGGTCCCTCGGCGGCGATGCGCTTCAGGATCGCCTCGGCCTCCGGGCGGCGCTGATGGGCGAAGGCGCGCAGGCTCTTCCAGCCGCGTTCCCCACGCGCCGCCTGCTCCATCCGCCAGCGCAGCAGAGGGTGGAGGTCGAGCGGGAGGAGCGAGGCCTCGTGCGCCCAATATTCGAACAGGCGCCGCCGGCTCCCGCGGCCCCACGCGGCCTCGTCGATCAGGCCGCGATCATAGGCGCCGAGCCGGGAGAAGGCGGGAAGATAATGGGCGCGGGCGAGGACGTTGACGCTGTCGATCTGGTGGAGACCGAGCCGGTCGACGGTCCGGGCGAGATGGCCGCGGGTGACGGTGGCCGGGCGGGGGACGCCGAGACCCTGCGCGGCGAGCGCGATCCTCCGCGCGGCCTTCAGGGAGAGAGTATCGGAGCCGCCCGCCATGGCGGCATCAGAACGAAATGGGAACGCCGTGTCAAGGTTACCCTCCCGCGCGTGGGAGGGGAATTACGCCGCGGCCACGCCGTTGGCCGCCGTCGCGGCGAGCTTCGTCAGCGCCTGCATATGCGCCGCGAAGGCCGCCCGCCCCGCTTTGGTGAGGGCGAGCCAGGTACGCTGGCGGGAGGCCAAGGTGGCCTTGCGGACCGCGACATAGCCGGCCTCGTCGAGCAGCTTCACCTGCTTGGAGAGGACGGATTCGCTGACCCCGGTCTCCTCGCGGACGAAGGCGAATTCCGCCTCGTCCGCCGCGGAGAGGATCGCGCAGATCTGCAGCCGCGCCGGCGCGTGGATCAGCGGATCGAGGCCGGGCAGGCTCATGCCGCCACCTCCGCCAGGATCTCGCGGCGCCAGGCGCGGTCCCAGGCCCAGGAGGCGAGGATCGCGATCGGCACCGCCGCGCCGCCGGTGGCGAAGGGCGCCCAGTCCAGGCCCAGGGTCCTGCGCAGATAGAGGCCCAGCAGGGAGAGACCGACCAACACGATGGCCAAAGTGACGGCGATCGTGCGTGTGCGGCCCTTGCGATAGCCGTTGACGCTGAGCCCTGTGAGCTGCGTCCAGTAGCGGTAGAGAAAGGCGAGCGCGCAGAGGCTGAAGCCGAGCAGCAGCAGGCCCCAGGGCGCTGGGATGCCGGCGGAGGCGACGATGAGGCCGCACATCAGGCCATAGGCGATGCCGTACCAGCCCGGCGTCGTGTCGGCGCGGCCGGCCATGCGCGCCCGAGTCGCCTGCGCGACGGCAAGGGCTTCCCGGGGATCGAAATCGTCACTCATCACATACCTCACTTTCCACAATGGAAAGTAACGTGACTTTCCAACTTGTCAAGTGACGCATTGCCGCGGTCCCGGGCGACGGCGCCGGCGGCCGCCCGGCTGTCTGTCTAAGCCGCGAGGGGAGGGGTGGGAGGGGGCGTGTGGGGGGCTGAGGGTAACGCCCCCTCCCTCTGACCGCGAGACCAGGCGCGATCAGAAAGCCGTACGGGCCGAAGCCCTGGAAATCCTTGGGAGTATCGGGGAGGATAGACTGTAGGTGATACCTACAACTCCTGTTGAATTGTCAACAAAGCGGGGGCTATGCTGCGGTTTCCATTCGACAAAAGAGGGTCTCGACTCCATGTCGACCTGATATATTCCGGAAGTTAATTGAGTGTTAGAAACAAATATCAAGTAATGACTTCACGGAACTTGCAATAGATCAAGAATATAAATTACGGGTGCGTCACGAGCAGAGGCACGGTGACGCGCGCCGCGCGCGTCCGTTCCGGCCGAATGGGGTTCGCGAGTGGCGGACGGCCAGGCTAGAAGCGCCGGCCGATGCGAAGGCCGATCGTGCGCGGCGTGGTCACGAAGGAGTAGATTTTCGGACCGATCGCCGTCTGCCCCAATTGATCGCCACAGACCAATTCGTTGCACTGGATCGACCGGCCGGTGATTCCGCGTTCGTCGAAGAGGTTGCGGGCGAAGAGCTCGATCGACCAGTCGCGATGCTCGAGGCCGGCGGTGAGATCCACCGTCGCATAGCCGGGCATGGCGCCGTAAATGGCGGCTTCGTCGGCCCTCAGGTCGCGCGTGCGCCGCCCCTCATAGGCGCCGGACGCCTGGAAATGCCCCTCCCAGCCCTCGCTGACCGGGAATTCGTAGCGGATCCGGGCATTGCCCTTGAAGCGCGCGGTGATCGGCAGCCGCGTCCCGGCGGGGGCCAGGATGGCATTGGTGGTCTCGGCATGATTATAGGCCGCGCCGAAGCTCATCGTCAGGCCTTCGGTGGGCCGGGCGAGAACGTCGAGCTCGGCGCCGCGAATGCGGGCATTGCCGGCATTCTGGATTTCGGTGAGGCCGTTGGGGCCGAGGAAGGACAATTGGATGTCCGACCAGTCGAGCTGGTAGACGGCGAGGTTGATCCGCAGCCGGTGGGCGAGCCAGTCGGTCTTGAGGCCGAGCTCGTAATTGCTGACGAAATCGGCGTTGTAGGGCGGGAGCGTGCCGCGCCGGTTGACGCCGCCCGGCCGGAAGCCGCGCGACCAGGTCGCGTAGATCAGATGATCCTCGGTGATCCGGTAGGTCAGGTTCAGCCGGTGGATGAAGCCGGTATCCTCGGACCGCTTCGGGCCGATGCCATTCGGCCCGACCGTGCCCAGATTCTGGCAGGGAGAGCCCGGGACGGAGGGCGGCCCGAAGCAGGCGGCGACCCCGGTCGAGCCGCTGAAGCCGTCCGAATAGCCGAAGAAGCCGGTCAAAGTGTTGTCGAACCGGTAGAGCCGACCGCCGCCGGTCAGCGTGAGATCGGGCGTGATGTCCCAGCTCAGCTCGCCGAAGATCGCATAATCGCGGTCGACGCGGCGCTGCTTGGTCAGCCAGATGTTGCTCTCGGTGCCGGGCACGGTGATCGCGTCGGCGATATTGTCGATGATGTAATTCTGCTCGATGCCGTGCTGCTGGCGCTGGTAGAACAGGCCGGCGACGAGGCGGACCGGCTGATCCGCGGGCGAGGTGATGCGCAGCTCCTGGCTGAGCTTCCGGTAACGGTCGGTGAACTCGATATACTGGTTCGGGTTCACCAGATTGTTGTTGTTGTCGTAGAAATAGGCGCCGTAGCCTGCCAGCGCGTCGTAGAAATAGGCGTAGTCGGAATAATCCTGGGCGCCGTCGACCCGGCGGCGCATGTAGGAGCCGGCATAGGTCAGATCCCAATTGCCGATCCGGCCCTGCACGGTGAGCGCGGCCTGGAACCAGCGGTCATTGGCGAATTCGGGATTGAACTGGCGAACCTGCAGCGGGCCGAGGCCGCGCTCCTGGGAGAAGGAGCCGTTGCTGCGCTGGCGCTGGCCCATGATCGTCGGGGTGACGGTCCAGCGGTCGCCGAGCTCGATGCGGAGGGCGGCTCGGGCGCCATAGGTGTCAACATCGTTGTAATCGTCTTCGACCAGGTCGTCGTTGGTCATGGTGATGCCGGAGCTGGGGAAGGTCAGCGATCCGGGGATATTGTCGATATAGCCGGAATCATGCTGGTACCAGCCAACCACGCGCAACGCGACGTTGCTGGCCAGCGGCGCGTTGATGAAGCCCTCGATATTGCCGCCGAAATCGCCATGCGCGACGGCGTTCAGCTCGCCGCGGATCTCGCCATAGGTGGAGGCGAGATCCGGCTGGTTCGTGATCAGGCGGACGGTGCCGGCCTGGGAGGAGGCGCCGTAGAGCGTGCCCTGCGGCCCGGCCAGCGCCTCGACGCGGGCGATGTCGTAAATGTGCAGGTCGAGCGCGCCGGTGATTGTCGTGATCGGCTGCTCGTCAAGATAGGTGCCGACGCTGGGGAGCGAAGCGGAGTGGTTGCTGTTCTCGCCGGAGGAGACGCCGCGGAAATAGACGTTGGAGAAGCCTGGGCCCGAGGTGCGGTAGGACAGGCTGGGCACGAGCCGGGCATAGCCGTCGAAGCCGGTCACCCCCTGCTGATCGAGCTGCTGCGTGCCGAGCGCGGTGATCGCCAGCGGGACGTCCTGCAGATTCTCGGCGCGGCGGGTTGCGGTGACGACGATGTCGGTGTCGCTGGCGCTTTCCTCGGCGGGCGTGGCCGGCGTCCCCGGCGTATTCTGGGCGAGGGCGGCGCCCGAGCCGCACAGCATCGTGGTGGTGAGCAGGCCAAGACCCGCGTACCGGCGCAACGACCTAACCGCCATAATCGACCCCCCTTGGTCTATGTCGGGGGTAAGTTCTGCCCCTTTTCGGGGCGCGTCAATTTCGTTTTCGGGCCGCAACAAAAGCGTGACGCGGCTGTGACGGTTTTGCCACGCTCGCCTCAGGCGGGAGCCTCCGGATAGGCCGCGAGCACCGGCCCCAGCGCCGCTTCGAGCGGGCCGAGCCAGGGCGCGAAGGGCCGCCACTGATCGAAGCCCTCGCGGTTGAGCGGGCGGCGGACCTGCTCCGAGCTGGCCGTGCGCACCGCGCGCTCGTTCTCGTGGAAGGCGAGGCAGGCGGGATCAAAGGGCAGGCCGAGGAAATCGAGCAGGCGGCGGACCTCGGTCTCGGGATCCTCGACCAGGGCCTCGTGGATGACGCGGTGGATGCGCCCGGGCTGCACCGCGTCGAGATGCGCCATCAGGGTCACATAGTCGCGATAATAGGCGCCGAGCTCGGCGAGGTCGTAGGTGAAGCCCTGGCCCCGGGCGAAATGCTGCTTGAAGTTGGAGAAGCAGCAGGCGAGCGGATGGCGGCGCGCGTCGACGATCTTCGCGTTCGGCAGGATCAGGCGGATCAGGCCGACATGGGCCCAATTGTTGGGCATCTTGTCGATGAAATAGGGCCGGTCGGTCTTGCGCTGGACGCGGGTGTTTTCGAGATACTCCTCGCCGAGGGCGCGGAGCGCGTCCCCGTCCAGCGCCGCCAGGGCTTCGGGATAGGCCGAGCGTTCGTCCTTCGCTTCGCGGCGGCCGAGCTTCCCGGCGAGGGCGGGGATATCGGGCAACTCCATCGTGCCCTCGACCCGCGGATGGCTGGCGAGGATCTGCTCGATCAGGGTGGAGCCGGCGCGCGGCATGCCGAGGATGAAGATCGGGTCGGACGCCGGGCAGCCCTGGCCGGCGCGGGCCTCGAACAGGTCCGGCGTGAAGCAGGCGATGCTCCGGGCGACATGGGTCGAAATGTCGGTCGGGTCATAGTCGATCAGGGCGCGGCGCCGGCGATTGCCCTCGGCATAATGGCGGAAGGCGGGCTCGGCCCGGCGCGCGTCCTCCAGCGCCTTGCCGAGGGCGAAATGGAGGTGGAAGCGGTCTTCCTCGCCGATCGCCGGATCGCCGAGCGCGACCTCCATCGCGGCGACGTCGGCATCGTCGAACGTCACGGTCTTCAGGTTGGCCAGGCTCCACCAGACCTCGCCGAGGCCGGGCGCGGCGCCGAGCGCGCGGCGATAGGCGGCGATGCTGTCCCCCTGGCGGCCGACCGTCTTCAGCAAGTGGCCGTAGCTCATCCAGACCTTGGCCTGGCCGGGAAAGCGCTCCAGCACCGCCTCGTAGAGCGCGAGCGCTTCTTCATAGGCGCCGATCCGGCCCAGTGCGGCGGCCTTGAGGTTCTGATTGGCCTCGAGGTCCACGCCCTGCAACGGCTCGAGCGCGGCGATCGCCTCGGCGGGCCGGTTCTGCTTGTAGAGCACGGTGGCCAGGTTGGAACGGGCCGGGGCGAAACCGGGCGCAAGCTCCAGCGCGCGGCGGAGCAGATGCTCGGCATCCTGCAGCCGGCCGATCCGCGCCGCCAGCTCCGCCATCATCCTGATCGCGGCGACGTCGGTCGGCTTGTCGTGCAGGCGCTGGCGAAGAATGGTCTCGACCGTCGGCAGGTCATTGTCGAGCAGCGCCGTGGCGGCCTGCATCAGCACGGGATCATGAACCGAGACCCGGATCGCCTCAAGTTCGGCGCTGTCCGCCGCCTCGTTGTCGCCGGTGCGGCGCAGCGCGGCGCCGAGCAGGCGGTAGGCATCGGCATTGCCGGCCGAGGCCTTCAGGACCTCGCGCGCCTGTTCGGCGGCGAGCGCGGGATTGTCGCGCAGCAGTCGCCCCGCGAGCCTCAGTCCGTCAGCTATCGTTCCGGTTGGTCCAGCGTGCATCGGCCGAACCTAATGGAACCGCCTCGCCATGGCGAGGCGTGACGGGGCGAGCGGGACGCATTGCCCGCACGCCCAAGCCGCCCGCTTTTTTGAATCGCACTGACCCGTTTTCCGCGCGGCCCGCGCCTTTGTCTCATGAACTCAAACAAGGGGGCGAGGTCATGAAGCATCGGAAGCAATTCAAGGCATTTCGCAAAGTCCGGGTCGCAATGATGATCGGCACGATGCTGGCCGGCCTATCGGCCTCGCCGGCCTTGGCTCAGGACGCGACCTGGAATGCCGCGCCAGGCTCCGACGATTGGAGCAGCGGCGCGAACTGGAGCCCGGGGCAGGTGCCGACCGCGACCGCGAGCTTTGGCGCCTCGTCGATCACCGCGTTGCGGCTCACCCAGCAGCAGACGCGCATCGGCACGATCCGGCTGGAGGCGGGGGCGCCGGCCTACACGTTCAACGTGCTGGGCGTCGCGAGCAACAACGGCTTCCGCGAATTCACGATTGACGGCAACGGCATCGTCAACAACTCAGGCAACGCCCCGACCTTCAATGTCGCTGGCGTTTCGTTCGGTGGCCTCCCTAACACGGGTACCCTCAACTTCGACGGATCGGCCACCGCCGGCAATGCGATCATCCGCGTGAACGGGGCTGGCAGGCTGCGCTTCCGCAGTTCCGGCAGCGCCGGCAATGCCCAGATTTCGGCCGCCCTGACCAACAATGCGGGGAGTGCCGCGCAAATCGAGTTCAGCGGCGCCAGCACGGCCGCTACCGCCACCATCGATGCCGGCACCGGCGCTCTCGTCAGCTTCACCGGGACGTCGCGCGCCGGCGCGGCGACCATCACCCTTACCGGCGACGCGGGCTTGTCATTCTTCGAGAATGCGAGCGCCGACAACGCGATCATTGTCGCCAACAGCACGCGCGGCGTCGCCTTCTTCGGCTCGTCCGGCCAACCCGCCAACGTCACCAGCGCCGGCAATGCCCGCATCACGATCGGCAATGGCAGCTTCCTGACCATGGACGGGAATCGCGACGTGAACACGCGCAGCGTTACGGCGGGCACCGCGCGGATCACGATCAATGCCGGCGGCAGCGCCAGCTTCAGTCGCAATTCCACGGGCGGCGACGCCGTGTTCGACAATGATGGCCTGCTCGCCTTCGGCTTCAACTACAGCGTCGGCACCCCGACTGCGGGCAATGCAACCATCACCAACCGATCGGGCGCGACGACCCAGTTCACCAACAACGCGACCGCGGGCGCCAGCACGATCATCAACGAGACCGGCGGCACGACCCTGTTCGGCTTCAACACCGGCGTCGCGTTGGACGGCGACCCCTATTGCGACGTCAACGGCACCGTCTGCATCGCGACCGCCGCCGAGGCGACGATCACCAACAATGGCGGGACGACCCGGTTCGTGACCGATGCGACGGCGGCGAACGCGGTGATCACCAACAACAATGGCGGGACCGTGATCTTCGAAGACGTCAGCACAGGCGGCAATGCCCGCCTGATCAACAATGCGGGCGGCACGATCGACATTTCGCGGCTGACCGCCGGCACGGGATTTTCGGCGGGCTCGATCGAGGGCGCGGGCGCGATCCGGCTAGGCGGACGACAGCTGACGCTCGGCGGCGGCAACGCCTCGACGACGATCTCCGGGGTGATCAGCGACGGCGGTCTCGGCGGGGGCAGCGGCGGATCGCTGGTCAAGACCGGGACGGGGACGCTGATCCTGACCGGCGCCAACACCTATACGGGCGCGACGACGGTCAGCGGCGGCACCTTGCTGGTCAACGGCTCGCTGACCAGTGGCGTGACCGTCGCCAACGGCGCGACGCTCGGCGGCACGGGCAGCGTCGGTACGACCAATGTGAATGGTACGCTGTCGCCCGGCGGCAATGGCACGATCGGCACCTTCACGATCAACGGCAATCTCGTCCTGACCGCGGGCAGCACCTTCCAGGCCGATATCGGCAACGGCACCGCCGACCGCGTCAATGTGACCGGGACGGCGACCCTGGCCGGGACTTTCGCCGCCTTCGCGAACGGGGCCACCTTCACCAACGGCACCTATACCATCCTCAACGCCGCCGGCGGCATCAGCGGCACGTTCAATCCCTTCACGACGCAGCCGAATAGCGGCGGCGTGTCCCTGCGCTACGACGGCAACAACGTCTATCTCGACATCAACTCCGGCACGCCCACGACCAGCTTCAGCATGTCACGGCGCGAGAGCATCCTGTTCAGCACGCCGACCGTGACCACAAATCGGGTCTCGGCCTTCTCGACCCAGATCATCGGGCGGATCGCCGGCGGGCAGCCGCTTTACGATCAGACCTTCGCGGCCGCTTTCAGCAGCCTCATGGTGCAGAACGGTCTCACCGCGGCGCGCGCGGCGATTACTGCCGCTGGCGGACCTGGCGTGATCATCGGCGATCCGGTGCGGATCTCCTCCGCGACCACCACGGCGACGGTGACGGGCGCTTCGACTTTCACGCTCACCAATACGCAGAGCAGCGATCAGACCGCCATCACCTTCGGCCCGGACACGATCCAGACCGGCAATCTCAGTATATGCGATGTCGGTTCCCTGCCTTCCGCAACCCGTCCGACCTGCCAGCCGGGCGGCACCCCCCGCGACGTCGCGGTCGGTGAGACCAACTACAACACGATCACGAACGTGGTTTACACCGTGGCCGAGACCCGCACCGACACGATCACCGATACTTTGCGCGAGGTCTATGAGCTGACCGGCCAGGTCGTCGCGGTCGGCACGATCCACGCGGAGGTCCAGTCCGGCCTGTTCGATCTCGGCTCGCGGCTGCTGAACCGGCTGACCGGGCCGCTGCCCGCCAATGCCGGCTGGGGCGAGGTCTATGCCTTCCGGGTGAGCCAGAGCGGCCGCCGCGACGCGCGCGGCTTCGCCGTCGGCGCGAACGTGGCGCTGGGGCAGGGCGTGACGCTGGCGTTCGGCGTCGACCATGGCAGCCTCGACATCGACGTGCCGGGCGCGGTGGAGGAGGGAGACGTCACGCTCACCGAGGGCGGCGCCGCGCTGCGGCTCGAGCAGGGACCGTTCACGGCCGCGCTCTCCGCCACTTATGGCGCCGGCAATGCAAGGACGAGCCGCACGGTCATTGGCGCCTCGGCGGCCAAATATGACGTCCGCGTCGGCGGCGTCGCGCTGGACCTCGGCTATGCCTTCCAGGCCGGCGGTTGGACGCTGCGGCCGGTCGCGGGCCTCGATTATGTCTCCATCTCGACCGACGGCTTCACCGAGACCGACATGCTCGGCCTCGTCGTCGGCGACCAGGACGCCGACCGCTTCCGCGCCTCGGCCGGGCTCGAGGTCGGCCGTGCCTGGGGCGACTTCCAGCTCGCCGTCTCCGCCCGCTACCTGACCGTGCTGAACGGGGACGAGAGGGTGATCCCGGTCGCCTTCGCGCTCGCGCCGGGCAATGTCCTCGAAATGACCGCGCCGAACGAGCCGGACACCGCTTTGATCGGCGCCCGCGGCCGCCTGATGCTGTCGCCTTCCGTGTCGCTCTGGGCCGCTTATGACGGGCGCTTCGGCAGCGATTATACCGGCCATTCTGGGATGCTTGGGTTGTCCGTCGCCTGGTGATAGGCTCGGACCAAAGGAGAGGCCCGATGTTTACCGCAATGCAGGACGGCACGCGCGACGACTGGATGCATATCGCCGCGGAGCATGGCAAGCATCAGGCCTCGGTCGCCGCCCGGCAGATCATGGAGATCCTGGCCCGGCTCGACGCCATCGAGGTCGGGTTCGCCGCGACGCAGCTCGGCCACAGCCTGATGGCGGGGACGCTGGCGCGGCGCTCCGGGGCGAGCGACGAGGAGGTGGTGGCGGCGCTCTGCCACGATCTCGGCAAGCTCTTCTCCATCCCCAATCACGGCGCGATCGCGGCCGAGATGCTGAAGCCCTATGTCCGCGAGGACATCTATCACGCGGTCTACTGGCACCAGGAATTCCAGGGCCGCTATTATTTCGCGCATCTGGGCAAGGATCCGGAGGGGCGCGCGCGGTTCAAGGGCGAGAGCTGGTATGGTTTCGCCGAGAAATTGGTCGACGAATGGGACGCGCCCGCCTTCGATCCCGATTTCCAGGTCGATCCGCTGGCGAGCTTCGAGCCCGAGGTGACGCGGGTCTTCTCCAACCCGCGGGCGATGATCAGCTGAGCCAGTCGGCAACCGCCTTCAGATAGGTCCGGCCGACCGGAATCTCCGAGCCGTCGCTCATCGTGAGGAGCGTGCCGCCGCCGGGCCGCGGCGCCGCGCCCGTGACATGGGCGCGGTTTACGGCATGGCTCTTGTGGACGCGCATGAAGCGGGGCGGCAGCGTGTCGAGCAGCTTCGTCAGCGTCTGCGTGACCAGCATGTCCCGGCCGCCGGTCAGGATCACATCGCAATAATCGTCCGCCGCCCGGACCGCGACGATGTCGCCCACCGCCACGCGATGGATGCGGCTGCCGTCGCGCAAGGGGAGGATCGGCTCGCCGCTTTCCTCGGCCTTGCGCAGCCGTTCCGCCAGCGCCGCCGCGAGCCGCGCCTGCTCGTCCCGCTCCGCCCGGGCGCGCCGGAGCGCGATCACCTGCTCCGCGACGAGCAGGATGACGATCCCGGCGAGCAGCAGATAATGGGTGCGGTCCAGATAATCGGTAAAGCTCCAGACCATCAGCGCCAGCGCGGCGACGGCCAGAGCGAGCGCGACGGCGGCGGGCTTCCGCGCCGTCCGCCATCCCATGAGCGCCGCGATGCCCAGCCACAGCCAGGCGACCGCGATCGCGCCCATCGCCTTCAGGTCGAAGCCGGGGACCAGCAGAATGGACGCGATCGAAAGCAAGGCGGTCGAGATCGCCATCCGGCGCGTCCAGCGCGGGGCGAAGCGGCGGGCGGCATAAGAGGCGATCAGGCAGGCGGTCAGCGCCGACAGCACAGCGATCGCGCCGACCCGGGTGAGATGCCAGGGATAGGTATAGGCGATGAATGCGCGGCTGACCTCGACCAGCAGTTGCGCGGCGCCCGAGCCGGCGGCGAGCGCCACGGCCAGCGCCCCCCGGTCGGCGCGGTCGGAGAGGAAGGCGGCGAAGAAATAGACCAAACCGGCGAGCAGGGCGCCCAGCGTCAGCAGGGCCGGGAGATAATAGCCAATGCCCGGCAGGCTGGGCGATCCGTAGAAGCCGACGTGGAAGTCGTGGATCGGCATCGTCACCGGCGCCCAGAGATGATGGCCGGACAACCGCGCCTCGAGGATGTTGACGCCGGGGCGGATGAGCCGGGGCGGGATGATGAAGGCCGCGACGTAGAGGCCCGGGACCTCGCTGGCCCGGTCGCGGCCGACCACGCCGTTCCGCCCGATCACGACGCCGTTCCAGCGCACCTCCGAACTGGCCAAGGCGATCAGCGAGACGGTGAGCGGCGGGCGCCCCTGCAAAGCGGCGGTGTCGACGACGATCTCGCGCCGCAGGATCGTCTCCGGCCCTTCCAGCGGCAGCCGCCAGCGCGATGGCGTGTCGCAGCCCGCGGCCGAGTGGAGCGCCGGGCAGCGCTGCAGCGGCCCGTGGCCGACGGGCGCGGCGCCGGTCAGCAGCCATGAGGCGAGCAGGAGCAGGACGAGCCGCATGCCCCTTTTATAGCGCCGTTCACCGGCGCGTCTCCGCCGCTCGCCGAACCGGGCCGTCGTTCACCGAGCCGCGCTGGCGAACCGCGGGCTCCGGCGCGAAGCCGCGCGGGTAGAAGCGGGAGGGATGACGATGCGTGCGCTTACCGGACTGATCTCATTGCTGGCGATGGCCGCCGTGGCGACGCCTGCCCTTGCGCAGCCGCAGGCGCGGTTCGAGCCCTACAGCTTCCGCCTGCGCGACAATAATGAGCTGGCGGTCGAGCGCGGCCGGATGCTGGTGCCGGAGGACCGCGACGACCCGCGTTCGCGCCGGATCGAACTCGGCTTCCTGCGCTTCCGCTCGACTGCCGCGCGGCCCGGCAATCCGATCGTCTATCTGGCCGGCGGTCCCGGGGGCTCCGGCGTGTTCACCGCACAGGGTCGGCGCCAGCCCATCTTCCTCGCCTTGCGCGCGGTCGCCGACGTGATCGTGTTCGACCAGCGCGGCACCGGCCTGTCCAACCATATCCCGCCCTGCACCGCCGAACGCCGGCTCGATCCGGCGGCGGGCCTGAACGAGGCGGCGCTGACCGCCTATCATGCCGAGACGCTGCGGACCTGCGTCGGGCGCTGGCGCGCCGCCGGCGTGGCGGTGAACGGCTACACCACCGTCCAAAGCGCCGACGATATCGAGGATCTGCGCCGCGCATTGGGCGCCCGGCAGGTGGACCTCTGGGGCATTTCCTACGGCACCCATCTCGGCATGGCGATGATGCGACGGCACCCGCGCTCGGTGGGCCGCGTCGCTTTCGCCTCCGTGGAGGGGATGAGCCAGACGGTGAAGCTGCCGGCCCATGTCGACGCCACCTATGCGCGGATCGACCGCGCGGTGGGCGGCGGGCTCGTGGAGCGGATGCGGCGGGTTCACGCCCAGCTCGACGCGGCGCCGCTGACGCTGACCGCCGGGCCCCCCGACGCGCGGATCAGCTTTCGCATGGACAGCTTCGCGGCCCGGCGCATGGCGGGCGGGATGATGGCGGACCCGGCCGGCTATGCGCAGGTGGCGGGCGCCTATGCGGCGCTCGACGCGGGTCGGGGCGAGGCGATCGCGCAGCCGCTCTACGACTTCTTCTACCGCGAGCCGGTCAGCATGGGCATGGGCGAGCTGATGGACGTGGCGTCCGGGATCAGCGATGCGCGCCAGGCCCTGATCGCGCGACAGGCGCCCGCGTCCCTGCTCGGCCTCTCGGTCAATTTCCCCATGCCGCAGCTGCGCGGCGCGGTGCCGGGCCTCGATCTCGGCGACGCCTTCCGGCGGGAGATTCGTTCGAACCATCCGGTGCTCATCCTTGAGGGGGATCTCGACGTGCGCACCCCGCTGGAGGAGCAGGCGGTGGCGACCCGGGGCCTGTCGCGCGCGCATCGCATCCTCGTCCGCAATGGCGGGCACAATCTGTTCGAGGCGCATCCGGACGTCCCCGGCATCCTGGTCGCCTTCTTCTCGGGGCGGCCGGTGACGGTGCGCGAGCTGCGGCTGCCGGTGCCGTCGGCCGGGGCCGAATAGGCCCGTCCCGCGGCGGGACGTAACGGCCCCGTATTAACCTCAAGAGCCGCTTGCGGGCGGATGGTAAATGAATTCTTAATGGGGGCATGAGCCGCCTCGCGCCCCTCATCACCCGCCGTCCCGGCTCGAAGGCCGTGGCCGTCGCGCTGCCCGCGCGGGAGGCCGAGCCGTTCACGGAGGCGGAGGCCGCCCGGTGGCTCGCCGACCTCAAGCTGTTCGTGACCGCCTGGCTGGGCGGCGTCGTCTTCTTCGGAACCCTGCTGAGCTAGCGCCGGCGCCGCCACCCTTCCGGCGCGGCGGATGTCTCCCGGTTCAGTGCGCCATGCCACCCGGAGGCGGGCCCTCCCCGTCGGCGCCCTCGATCTCCAGCGGATGGTCGCAGGCCTTGTGCAGCAGCCAGGCCAGCCAGGCGGCGACCGTGCACATGCCGGCTGCGAGCAGCAATTGGTCGGCCGCGCCGACGCCCCAGACGCTCAGCCCCATCGTGGTCAGCGCGCCGATCGTCATGCAGCCGGCATTGACGATGTTGTTCGCGGCGACGGTGCGCGCCGCCTCGCTCTTCTTCACCGTGGTGGTGAGGAAGGCGTAGAGCGGGACGACGAAGATGCCGCCGAAAATGGCGATGCAGAGCAAGGCGATGCTCAGCCAGATCGCGCCGCTATGGGCGAGGAAATCCGACACGGTGTAGAGCGTGCCGTCCGGGGCGCGGTCCCAATAGACGGACAGCATGTAGAAGCCGAACACGGACAGGCCCATGAGGATCACGGCCAGAGGCGAATAGCGGGCCGAGACCTCGCCCTTCAGCAGCCGGTTGACCGCCAGCGAGCCTATCGCGACGCCGATCGAGAAGATGGCGAGGAAGACGCTGGCCACGACCTTGTCGGCGGTGAGCGCGTTCTTCACCAGCGGCGGGAACTGGATGAACAGCACCGCGCCGATCGTCCAGAAGAAGCTGATCGAGACGATCGCGAGGAACAGCCGCCGGATCTTCAGCGTGCCCTTGATGAGCCGGATGGAGGAGCGGAAGATGTTCCAGTCGACCTTGCGGGGCTCCTCGAGCGGGGGCGCCGGCGGCACCTCGCGGCCGAAGAACCAGCCGATGATGGCGACGGCGAGCACGGAGGCGGCGGAGATCTCGACCGAGATCAGGCCGGCGAGCAGGGTGCCGCCGAGGATCGCGACATAGGTGCCCGCCTCGACCAGGCCGGTGCCCGCGAGCACCTCCTGCTTTTCCAGATGCTGCGGCAGGATCGCATATTTGATCGGGCCGAAGAAGGTGGAGTGGGTGCCCATGGCGAGCATCGCCAGCAGCAGCAGCGGGATCGCGACCGCGTCGACCAGCATCCCTTTCCAGGCCATGAGCAGCCCGATCGCGCCGACCAGCATGATCACGATCTCGCAGGTCTTCACGATCCGGATGATCTTCGCCTTGTCGTTCGAATCGGCGAGCTGGCCGGAAATCGCGGAAAGCAGGAAGAAGGGCAGGGTGAACAGGCCGGTGGTGAGCGCGGAGAACCAGGTTTCCGACTGCTCCGACTGATAATGTTCGTAGACGACGAACAGGACCACGGCATGTTTGAAGAGATTGTCGTTGAACGCGCCGAGCATCTGCGTGCCGAACAGGGGCAGGAAACGGCGGGTGCCGAGCAGGTGGAAGGCGCCTGAGGAATGGCTCATTGGGGGAATCGCGCTCCGCAAAAGGCGGCGGAGGCGTGGCCTTTGGTCAAGTGCATGACGCCTCTGCGAATCCGCCCGAATGGACTTTCATCGATGTTCATAGTCCGCCCGCGCGAAGCCGCACAAGCCCGGTTGGCGGAACCCGTTCCCATTCGTCCCGGTTTGGGGGTAATGGCTGGCCCGCAATGCTGACGCTGCCGAACCTCCTGACGCTCTCGCGGATTCTCGCCGTGCCGATCCTCGTCTTCCTGCTCTGGAAGCCGACCTGGTGGGATTACGGCATCACCTTCATCCTCTACTGCCTGGTCGGCATCACCGATTATTTCGACGGCTATCTGGCCCGCGCGGCCGGGACGGTGTCGCGGCTCGGCCAGTTCCTCGATCCGATCGCCGACAAGATCATGGTGGTAGCGGTGATCGCCATGCTGGTGAGCACGCGCCAGCCGGGCGCGACGCCGATCATCGAGGGCTTCCACCTCATCCCCGCGTTGGTCATCCTGCTGCGCGAGATCACCGTCTCCGGCCTGCGCGAATTCCTGGCCGGGCTGCAGGTCTCTGTGCCGGTGAGCGCGCTCGCCAAGTGGAAGACGGCGCTGCAGATGATCGCGCTCGGCGCGCTGATCCTGGCCGGCGCCGTGCCGCAATGGCCCTGGGTGCACCTGGTCGGCCTGATCTCGCTCTGGGGCGCGGCCGCGCTGACGGTGGTGACGGGCTGGGATTATCTGCGGGTCGGCCTGAAGCATATGGATTAGGGACTGGGGACTGGGGACTGGGGACTAGGGACTAGGGACTAGGGACGGGGAGTTCTGCCCCTGCCAGTCCCGAGTCCCCAGTCCCAAGTCCCCCGTCTCTCAGGCCGCCGCCTTCAGCGCGTCCGCCAGCAGCCTGAATTCCTTTTCGCGCGGGCTGCCGCGGCGCCAGACCAGGGCGATGCGACGCGAGGGGTGGTCGGCGTCGAGGCGGCGGGTGACGACGCCGGTGCCGGTGAGCAGGCCGGCCTCGACCGCCATTTCGGGCACGAGCGTCATGCCGAGGCCGTTGTCGACCATCTGCACGAGCGTGTGCAGCGAGGTGCCGAGGATCGCCGCCTCGGCGCGCAGCTCCGGCCGGTTGCAGGCGGAGAGGGCATGGTCCTTGAGGCAGTGGCCGTCCTCGAGCAGCAGCAATTTGCTCTCGTCGATCGCGGCGGCGGTGACCATGTCGGGCAGGGCGTCGGCGGCGGCGCCGGGCGGAAAGGCGATGAGCAGGCGGTCGTCGAACAATTCCGCCCGCTCGACGTCGCCGCAGGCATAAGGAAGGGCGAGCAGGACGCAATCGAGCGCGCCGCGGTGCAGCGCGTCGCAAGCCGCCGAGCTGGTTTCCTCGCGCAGATAGAGCTTGAGGTCCGGCCATTGCGCGCGGAGCCGGGGCAGCAGGGTCGGCAGCAGGAAGGGGGCGATCGTGGGGATGACGCCGAGGCGGAGCTCGCCGGCGAGCGGCTTGCCCGAGGCGCGGACCATGTCGGTGAGATCCTCGGCTTCGCGCAGCACCCGGCGCGCCCGCTCCGCGAAGCGGATGCCGAGCGGAGTGAAGCGCACCACGCGGCGGGTGCGCTCAACCAGGGTGACGCCGATCAGGCTCTCCAGCTCCTTGATCCCCGCCGAGAGGGTGGACTGGGTGACGAAGCAGGCCTCGGCGGCGCGGCCGAAATGGCCGTGATCCTGGAGCGCCACCAGATATTGGAGCTGCTTCAGCGTGGGCAGATGGATGTTCACCAAGCCGCTATGCGCTCATCGTCTCAATCGATCAATATGTTCAATTTAATCTATTGGCGCGATGAAAACGCGCTCTTATATGCGCTGCACAAGAGTTTTGATGCAGCGCACAAAAACAAGGAGACACGCGCAAATGCTTACCGTTGGCGACACGCTTCCCGGCCTCACCCTTCCCGTCCAGCAGGGCGTCGCCGCCCTTCCGGCCGGCGAGACGATCGACCTCGCCGAGATGAACGGCAAGTGGAAGATTCTGTTCTACTGGCCGAAGGATTTCACCTTCGTCTGCCCGACCGAGATCGCCGGCTATGCCGAGCTGAAGACCGACTTCGCGGACCGCGACGCGGTGCTGATCGGCGCCTCGACCGACACCGCCCACGTCCACTTCGCCTGGCGCCGTTCGGACGAGCAGCTCGCCAATGCGGATTTCCCCTGGATCGCCGACAATGGCGCGCAGCTGGCGTCCGCGCTCGGCATCCTGGACCGCAACGAGCATGTCGCCTTCCGCGCCACCTTCATCGTCGATCCGGACAACATCATCCAGCACGTCACCGTGAACGGCCTCAATGTCGGCCGCAATCCGGCCGAGACGCTCCGCGTCCTCGACGCGCTGCAGACCGACGAGCTTTGCCCGTGCAACTGGAGCGCGGGTGAAGAGGTCCTCCGTCCCGCGGCCTAGGGCTTCCTCCCTTGCCCTCCCCGAACGGGGACGGAGACCGGGGGCGCGGCGACAGCGGTTGCCGCGCCCCTTTTTTCATTACGAAGGAACCTCAGAATGTCGCTCAAGCTCTTCGCCGAAACCCTTCCCGAACATGCGAAGGACCTCAGGCTCAACATCTCGTCCCTGCTCAGCGACCAGACGCTCGGCGACAATCGCAAATACGGGCTGCTGCTCGCCTGCGCGCACGGCACCGGCTACAAGCCGATCGTCGACGCCGCCGAGGCGGAGGTCGCGGGCAAGCTGGACGAGGCCCATGCCAATGCGGCGCGCGCCGCGGCGGCGGTGATGGCAATGAACAACGTCTATTACCGGTTCGTCCACCTCGCCTCCAACCCGGTCTACGGCACCTTGCCGGCGAAGTTGCGCATGAACGCGATCGGCGCGCCCGGGATCGACAAGGCGGACTTCGAATTGTTCAGCCTCGCCGTCTCCGCGCAGAATGGCTGCGGCATGTGCATCGACAGCCACGAGAAGGTCTTGACCCAGCACGGCGTGAAGGCGGAGACCGTCCAGGCCGCCGCCCGCATCGCCGCGGTGGTGACGGCCGTGGCGACGGTCCACGCGACCCTCTGATGAAGAAAGGGCCCGCCGCCGGCTGACCGGCGACGGGCCCAGTTATTCGGGCGGGGAGAGCCGCGCCCTGGTGCAATGGCTCAGAACCTGAACCTCAGGCCGGCGCTGGCATTGAGGCTGGTGTCGTTGCTGCGAATGTGACCGCCGCCCGCGGCGAAGACCGACAGGCCCTGCGAGACCTGGAACTCCACGCCGACGTCGGCGGTGAGGATGTCGTCGCCGAGCCGGGTGCCGAGCAGCCGAAAGGTCGGCAGGCCGGGCAGGGTGTTGTCCAGCACCACCTGCTCGTCGCCCGTCTCATGCTCGTAGCGGAGCAGGGCATGGAAGCGGACCGGCGCCTGGGGATCGCGATTGGCGAGCCGGACGCCGAGGCCGAAGCGGGTGGTCTCGAAATCGGCCGCGGCGACATTCAGCGCGCCGACCGGACCGGTTTCCGCATAGGCGTCCTGCTCGGTGCTGGCATGGCGGATGCTCACATGCGGCTCGATGCTGAGCTGGCCCGCGCGGAACATGCCGCCGATCTCGCCGGCCGCCGTCCAGGTGCTGGCGTCGAAATCGGCATTGGCGAAGCCGCCCAGCAGCAGGGCGCGGCGCGTGTCGACGCTGTGCCAGGAGTAGGTCAGCTGGCCCGAGGCATAGACCGGCCCGAAATCGTGCCGCAGATGGGCGCCGATGCTCCAGCTGTCGACATTCGCGCTCGCCGCGCGGCCGTCGACATCGACATTGCCCTCATTATAGCCCGCCGACAGGCCGAGCCGGGTGTTGGCGCCGAGGCTGGTGTTGAAGCCGACCTGGAATTCGAGGCCGTCGGCATCGAAGCCCGGGCCGTTGCCGTCGCCGTCGGCGCTCTGGTCGCCATAGGCGATCAGGCCCCAGACGTTGGAGCTGTTGCTCCAGGTATTGGCCGCGAGCCGGTGGCTGAAGCGGTTCGAATGCTCCTGCGCGGCGGCCGGCACGGCCGTCAGCGCGTCGCCCGACAGGGTGTCGAGCGCGGTCTGGAGCGGCCCGTTCGTGCCCAGCGCGAGCAGGGTGTTGTAGGTCGTCAGATAGGTGCCGAACACGTCCGCGTCGCCGGCCACGACCGCCGCGTCGAGCGCATCGGAGAGGGCATCCTGGTTCGGGGTGAGGCCCGCCACCTGCGCGAAGTTGGTGGCGTTGCGCCGGACCCGCAGGAACACCTCGTTCGCGGTGTAGAACAGGCTGGCGTCGAGGAAGGTCGGCAGCTGGCTCTCGTCGACGCCGCCGAACGTGCCGGTCCGCCCGCCAGTGCCGGCGGCGACGCGATAGTCGGTCTGCATCAGGAACAGGCCGCCCGGCACCGCCACCGGCCGCACCGTGCCGGCGTTGATGGTGAGCGAGCCGGCCTGCAGCAGGCTGGTCTGGCCCGCCGAGGTGATCGTCGGCGCGAGGATCGAGCCGGCGTTGAAGGCGGCATTGCCGGTCACGGTCAGCGTGCCGAGCGGCGCCGTCGCGGTGCCGGGAGCGACGACCCCGTTCGCGACGAGGCCGCCGTTGACGGTGCCGGTGCCGGTGAAGCGGCCGGCGGCGCCGACGCTGACCAGAGAGGCGACGCTGCCGTTCAGCTGCAGGGTGCCGGCATTGACGAAGGTGCCGCCGGTGTAGGTGTTCGCGCCCGTCAGGACGAGCGTGCCGCTGCCGATCTTGGACAGCGCGCCGAGGCCCGAGACCACGCCGCCGAAGGTGACCGTGTCGGAGCGGTTGAAGGCCAGCACCGAGTTCAGGTTGACGAGGTTCACGTCGCCCGCGAGGGAGCCGGTCGTCCCGCCGTCGCCGAGCTGGACAGTGCCGTTCTGGACCGTCGTGCCGCCGGCATGGGCGACATCGCCGGTCAGGATCAGCGTGCCCGCGCCGAGCTTGGTCAGCTGGCCGTTGCCGGAAATGTTGCCGCCATAGGCGATCGTGTCGCTCCGGTTGAAGGCCAGCACGCTCGTCCCGCCGACGGCGATGTCTCCGGCGATCGAGCCGGTGGTGCCGCCATTGCCGATCTGCAGCGTGCCGCCCGCGATCGCGGTCCCGCCCGTATAGCTGTTGGCGCCGGTGAAGGTGAGGGTTCCGGCCCCGACCTTGACCATCGAGCCGGTCCCCGAGATCGCTCCGGCATAGGTGAAGTCGTCCGTGCGGGAGAAGGCGATCCGGGAGTCGTTGTTGAGAACGACGTCGCTGGCGATCGAGCCCGTCGTGCCGATCAGGCCGATCTGCAGGGTGCCCTGATTGACGGTCGTGACGCCGGCATAGGTGTTCTCGCCGGTCAGGACCAGGGTGCCGGCGCCGTTCTTGGTCACCGTGCCCGAGCCCGAGATCACGTCGCCGTAGATCAGGCTGTTCGACCGGTCGAAGACCAGCGCGCCATTGTTGGTGATGTCGCCCATGACCGAGCCGGTGGTGCCGCCGTCGCCGATCTGCAGCGTGCCTTCGGCGATCGTGGTGCCGCCGGCATAGGTGTTCTCGCCGGTCAGGACGAGCGTGCCCGTGCCGCGCTTGATCAGCCCGCCCGCGCCCGAGATGACGCCCGAGAAGGTGTCGTTCAGGTCGAGATAGCCGATCTGGATCGTGTTGCCGTTGTTGTTGACCGTGCCCGCGCCGGACAGCGAACCCAGCCGGAAGGCGTTGACGCCGATCGAGACCGTGCCAGAGGCGCTGTTCACCACCCGCGCCGCGACCGCGTCGGAACTCTGGATGAAGTTCAGGAGGTCCGCATTGGTGATCAGCGCCGTGCCCGCCGAGCTGCTGCCCGCGAAGGTCATGAAGCCGTCATTGTTGGTCAACGTCGCGCTGCCCGCCGTCGCGCTGTCGGAGAAGATCACGTTGCCGCCATTGTTGACGATCGTGCCGCTGCCCGCGCTCGCCGAATCGCCGAAGCTGACATTGGTCGCCGGGCCGGTGTTGTTCAGGATCATGCCGTTGCCGAGGCTGGACGAACCGGCGAAGACCACCTGGCCCTGATTGCTGTTCTCGATCAGGGCGACGGTGCCGCCGGACGGGCCCGTGCCGAACACCGAATTGTCGTAGAAGGTCAGGCCGCCGCCCATGTTCTGAATCTGGGCGGTGCCGCCGGTGGCGTTGTCGTAGAAGATGATGTTGGCCGTGGCGCGCGTCCCGGAGGCGCCGCCGGAATTGCCGCCGAGGCCGCCGCCCAGCCCGTCCGCGCCGATGTCGCCGAGGGCGAGGGACAGCGTGCCGTTCTGAATGTTCTGGATGGTCGCGCTGCCGGCGGTGGAGGAGCCGTTGAAGCTGATCAGCGCATTGCCGCCGAAGCTGGTCGCGCTGCCGCCATTGCCGCCGTTGCCGGTCGAGCCGCTGCCGCCATTGCCGCCGAGCGACGAGGCGTTGCCGGCCTGGTTGACGATCATGGCATTGCCCGCGCTGGCCGAGTCGACGAAGGCGATCGAGGCGTTGCCGCCGGTTGCGCTGGCCGCGCCGCCGGCGCCGCCATTGCCGTTGCCGCCGCTGCCGCCCGCGCCGCCGAAGGCCGAGCCGGTGCCGCCGGCGTTGACGAGAGTCGAGCCGGTGCCGAGGCTGGCCGTGCCCGAGAAGACCATGTTCGCCGACCCGCCGACCACGCTGGCGTTGCCGCCCGCCCCGCCGGTGCCCGAACCGGTACCGGTGCCGCCGGCGCCGCCGACCGCGAAGGCGTCGCCGGCCGCGTTGACGATGGTGACGTCGTTCATCGGCGCCGTGCTGCTGAAATTGCCGTTGACGGTGCCGCCCGAGGCGGCGGCCGCGCCGCCGGCGCCGCCATTGCCGGTGCCGCTGGCCCCGCCGACGCCGCCGCTGGCGAGGGCGAGCAGGCCGTCATTGGTGATCGTCGCGCCGTTCACCTGGGCATTGCCCCCGACGACCAGGGTGGTCGTGCCGCCGGACGCCGCCCCGGTGCCGCCGGCGCCGCCCGCGCCCGTCGTCCCGCCGACGCCGCCGGCGCCGCCGACCGCATTGGCCTGGCCGACGAAATTGTTGAAGGTCGCGCCATTGGCATGGGCGTTCTCCGTCAGGCTGATCACGGCGCTGCCTTCCGCGGCGCTGCCGGCGCCGCCCGCGTCGCCGTCGACCGCACCGCCCGCCGTTCCCGAGCCGCCAAGCCCGGTCGCGCCGAGCGTCTGGTTGTTGAAGATCGCGTTGTCGGCATGGGCATTGCCGGAGAAGGTGAGGGTCGCGTTGCCGCTGAGCGCGGTGGCGACGCCGCCGTTGACGGCCCCGCCCGCGCTCGCGCCGCCGCTCTGGTTGAAAAAGGTCGCGCCGTCGGCATGGCTGTCGTCCGCGAAGGACATGACCGCGATGCCGCCGACCGCGAGCGACGACGTGCCGTTCGCGGCCGACGAGAAGGCGATCCCGCCATTGTTGATGACGAAGGCGCCGTCGGCATGGGCATTGTCTGAGAAGGTGACCAGCGAGGAGCCGCCGACCCCGGTGGCGGGATTGCCGGCCGTGGCAAGAACCTGGGCCGCGCCGCCGACCGCGCTGATCGTCGCGCCGTCGGCCGAACTGTCGTCGTTGAAGGCGAGCACCGCGCCGCCGCCGGATTCGGCGGTGCCGGTCGCGGTCACATTGCCGCCGATCGAGGTGAGGATCACGTTGACGTCGATGCCGGACGTCCCGTTGAAGATCATCGAAGCGAAGCTGCCGTTTGGCAGGTCGCCATTGTCGAGGAACAGGCCGGCGGTGCCGCCGACGATCGTGGCGCCGTTGTTGAAGGTCATCGTGCCGAGGTTCACGATCGACTGGGTGAAGCCGGAGAGATTGGTGATGCCCAGCGTGCCGCTGCCATTGACGGTGAAGCTGCGCCCGTTGAGGTTCGTGATCGAATATTGCTGCGCGTTGGCGGTGAACTCGATCTGCTCGATCGTCGCGTTGGCGGCGATGGTCACCGTGTCGACGCCGGTCGCGCCGAAGCGGGCGCGGGCGCTCGGGACGATGGAGGGCGTCCAGTTGCCGGACGTGGTGTAGTCGCCGGTGGCGCCGTTCCAGTCGGCGCTCTGCGCGAGCGCGGACAGGGGGGTGAGCGCCGTGCCGAGCAGGGCGGCGCTGGTGACGGCGATGCGGCGGGCAATGTCGGTGCGATTGGCCTTCATGATGCAAACTCCCTGTTTCGAGCCCCGCTTGTTTCTGATCAGTAACGAATCTGGCGTGGGGGTGTGGGGAGCGCCCCTAGAGAGCCGTCCGGGAAACGGGGCGTGATTTGCGATCAAGCCCCCGGGGGTGACGATAAAGGCGGTCGCTGTCGGGTTCGTCGCGCGTTATGACGTTTTCGTCTGATTGGAGCCTGATATGCGTTACAATTCCCTCGGCCGGTCCGGCCTCTACGTCTCGGAACTCTGTCTCGGCACGATGACCTTCGGGGGCGGGGAGGGGATGTGGCAGGTGGTCGGCAGGGTCCAGCAGGACGAGGCGGATTCGATCCTCAAGGCCTCGCTCGACGCCGGCATCAATTTCATCGACACGGCGAACGTCTATTCGGAAGGCATGTCCGAGACGATCCTCGGGCAGGGGCTGAAGAATCTCGGCATTCCGCGCGACCAGGTGGTGCTCGCGACCAAGGTGCTCGGACGGATGGGCCCCGGGCCGAACGGCGCGGGTGCCTCACGCGGCCATATCCTGGACCAGGTCGAGGCGAGCCTGAAGCGTCTGCAGACCGACCATATCGATCTCTACCAGATCCACGGCGTCGATCCGCTGACCCCGATCGAGGAGACCGTCGAGGCGCTCGACAATCTCGTGAAGCGCGGGCTGGTCCGCTATGTGGGCCTCTCCAACTGGGCGGCCTGGCAGGTCGCCAAGGCGGTCGGGATCGCTGCGGGCCGGCAGCTCGCCCGCCCGGTCTCGCTGCAGGCTTATTATACGATCGCCGGGCGCGACCTGGAGCGCGAGATCGTGCCGATGATGGCCTCGGAAGGGGTCGGCCTGATGGTCTGGAGCCCGCTCGCCGGCGGGCTGCTCTCCGGCAAATATAGCCGCGCGGACGAGAAGGGCGATGGCGGCCGCCGCGCCAATTTCGATTTCCCGCCGATCGACAAGGACCGCGCCTACGACATCATCGACGCGATGCGCGCCATCGCTGACGCCAAGGGGGTGACAGTGGCCCAGATCGCCCTGGCCTGGCTGCTCCACCAGCCGGCGGTGACCAGCGTGATCATCGGCGCCAAAAGGATCGACCAGCTCGAGGACAATCTCGGCGCGGTCGACGTCGCCTTGTCCGCGGACGAGCTGGCCGCCCTCGACGCGGTCTCGAAGCCGGCGGCCGAATATCCGGGCTGGATGATCGAACGGCAGGGCGGCTACCGCTACCAGGCGCCGCCGCCGCGCGGCTGAATGCCGTTCATCCGGCCGACAGTCGGGCTGCCCTAGCCTTCCCGAAAAGGGGGGCTCGGTCATGCGGACGGGACTGCTTTTCCTGATCGGGACAGCGCTGCTGGCCGGCGACGGCCTCGCGCAGCGGCCGATCCCGGAGCCCGACGAGGCGGCGGCGCGGCGGTTCGTGAGCCCGACCCTGACCCGCTTCCGGGGCGAGGCCGAGTTTCGCGCCTATCTCCGCAGCCTCGGCGTCGCCATCGCCGGGCGTTACGACCCGCCGCTGGACACCGGCCAGGTGGTGGAGGTCACCGGCACTCGCATCCGCGCGCCCAATATCGAATCCAACGTTCCGATCGTCTCGGTCGGCGCGAACGCGGTGCGCAGCCAGGGCTTCACGGGCGGCGACGCGCTCAACGATCTGCCTCAGCTTCAGTCGACCTTCAGCCAGGCCCTCAATCCCGCGATCACCAACACCCAAGAGGCGAATGTCGACGAGGGCGACATCGTCAAGCAGGTCGGTCGCTTCCTGCTCGTGCTCCAGGACGGCCGGGTCTTCTCGGTCGATCTGGCGCCGCATGGCCGGCCCGGTCTCGCGCTCGCCGACCGGATCGACGTCTATCGTTCGCGGAGCGACGACGCCTGGTATGACGAGATGCTCGTCCATGGCGACCGGGTGGTGATCACCGGCTATTCCTACGAGCGGGAGGCGAGCCAGATCGTCGTGCTGCGCGTCGCGCCGGACGGCCGGCTCAGCCGCGAGGGCACCTTCCTGCTCACCTCCAACGACTATTACGACGTCGACAATTACGCGACCCGGCTCGTCGGCGACCGACTGATCATCTACACGCCGATCCTGCTCCACGAAGGCGACCGCTTCGTCTGGCCGACGCTTCGGCGCTGGCAGCGGACCGACAGGGCGGCGCCGCGCCATCCTTTGTTCGACGCGCGCGCCATCCACCGGCCGATCGTCCATGACGCCGAAACCCCGGCCCTCCACACCCTCTCGGTCTGCCGGCTCGGGCCGGAGGTGCGCGGCCTCGGCTGCGAGACCACGGCCTTCGTCGCGCCCGGGACGGCGGAGCTCTACGTGACGCCCACCGACGCCTTTTTGTGGGTGAGCGGCGACCAGCGCGATCCTCCGGCGGGCTCGCCCCGCTGTAGCCGGCGTGCGCGGCCGGACGAGGTGAACTCGGCCTTCGTCTATCGCCTGGCGCTGCCCGGCGGCGGGCTCAGCGTCGCCGGCGCGCGCGGGACACCGGTCGACCAGCTCTCGCTGGCGGCGATCGGCGGCAAGCTGCACGCGCTCGTCACCTGGGAAGCGCAGGCGTGCGGCGGGGATGCGCGCTACGGCGATCTTGCCTTCGCGACCATTCCGCTCAGCGCCTTCGGCCGGACCCGCGCCGACGCGCCGGCGCGCGCCTATGCGGCGGTGCCAGGCCTCGGCGGGGCGAGCATCGAGAATCGCTACAATGGCGGCTGGCTCGTTTATGGTGGCCGGCCGGGCTGGGGGTCGTCGCCACCCGCGCAGGCGCCGGCGCCGCAGCCGCTCGTCGTGCTGCCGGTGGCGCGGCCGCGGGAGGCGCGGACGCTAAACGTCACGCACGGCATCCTTCGCGTCGAGCGGGTCGGCGGCGACATGGTCGCGACCGGCTATCGCGACCGGTCCGGCCTCGACTTCACGATGATCGCGCTGGACGGCACACCCCGGCTCGGCGCGACCCTGCACCTGGAGGGGCGCTACGAGAGCGAGGGCCGGAGCCACGCCTTCAACGCCCGGCCCGAGGCGGACGGCGGGGCACTGATGGGCGTCCCCACCGTGCCGCGCTCCAACGACGCCGAGCGCTGGTGGTTCAGGAGCGGCGCCTCCGATCTCAGCTTCGTCTCGCTGGGCGCCGACGGCCGGCTC
>DATJUQ010000037.1:0-53852 GCA_035502235.1 Allosphingosinicella sp. | reverse complement strand
CGTCTCCCACATGTTGATGTCGGGATCGAGCCAGGTGGCGACGCCTTCCTCCATCACCATCGTCTTCTGGAGGAGCAGCAGATGCGGCTGGGTCGGC
The DNA here is from genome assembly GCA_035502235.1 of Allosphingosinicella sp. Classification (GTDB taxonomy): domain Bacteria; phylum Pseudomonadota; class Alphaproteobacteria; order Sphingomonadales; family Sphingomonadaceae; genus Allosphingosinicella. The sequence goes on along the minus strand of DATJUQ010000037.1, from coordinate 53,755 downwards.
ATGTCGAAGTCGCGGGTGATCTTGAACAGGCCCTCGAGCATCTGGCCCAGGGACACCTCCTTCGCCGCGAGACCCCGCATGGGCTCGCCGACCGCCCGGAGCGCGGTGGCGAATTCGTCGAGATTGTGGTGCGGCGGGACATATTGCGCCTCGAAGTGGATCTCGGCGACGCGGCGGTAATTGCCGGTGAGCAGGCCGTAGAGAATCTCGGCGAGCCAGACCCGGGCCTGGCGGTTGATTCGCCCCATGATACCGAAGTCGATCGCGGCGAGGCGGCCGTCGGGGAGGGCGAAGAGATTGCCCTGGTGGAGATCGGCGTGGAAGAAGCCGTCGACCACCGCCTGGCGCAGGAAGACCCGGACGAGTGTGGCGGCGAGCGCCTTCACGTCATGGCCGGCCTCGATCAGCTTGGCCCGGTTGGTGAGCTTGATGCCGTCGATCCATTCGAGCGTCATCACCCGGCGCGAGGTGCGGCTCCAGTCGATCTCGGGCACGAAGAAGCCGGTCTCGGCGATCAGATTCTGGCGCAGCTCGGAGGCGGAGGCGGCCTCCTGCCTGAGGTCCAACTCGCGGTTGGTCCATTGCCGGAAGGTGGCGACGACGAGCCGCGGGCGCAGGCGCGCCGCCTCGCCGCCCATCGCCTCGACCTGGGCCGCGGCCCATTCATAGGTCTCGATCGCCTCGGCGAAATCCTCCTCGATGCCGGGGCGAAGCACCTTCACGGCCACGGTCCTGCCCTCGGTGGTGACGGCGCGGTGGACCTGGGCGATGGAGGCGGCGCCGACCGGGACCGGATCGATCTCGGCGAACATCTCCTCGATCGGCCGGCCGAGCGCCTGCTCGATCGCCGGCCTGATCCGCTCGAACGGGGCCGGGGGCAGGCTGTCCTGCAGCCGCGCGAGATCGTGCGCGGCCTCGGCGCCGACCAGGTCCGGGCGGGTGGCGAGCGCCTGGCCGAGCTTGATCGCGGCCGGGCCGATCGCCTGGAAGGCCTCGGCATATTTGGGCACGTCGGGAATGCGCGCGCCGAAGCGGGCGAGGCGGCAAAGCCGGCGGACCGGCGGCGGCGTATTGGGATCGCGCTCAATGCCGCGCAGCGCTCCGTGCCGCGCCAGCACCCGGCCCCATTTCAGCAGCCGCCAGACATGGGTGATCGAAGCGGTCAAACGACCCAGCCCGAATGGATGGCGACGAGGCCGCCGAGGATCGGCTCGGCCTTCACGTTGTGGAAGCCGGCCGCCTCGATCATCCGGGCGAAACTCGGCATGTCGGGGAAGCGCTCGATCGATTCAATCAGATAGCGGTAGCTGTCCTCGTCCTTCGCCACCAGCTTGCCGATCCTGGGGACGACGCGGCGCGAATAGCTCTCGTAGAGCGTGGCGAAGCCCGGCCATTGAGTCTGCGAGAATTCGAGACAGTAGAAGCGGCCGCCCAGCTTCAGCACCCGACGCGCCTCCCTGAGCGCCGCCGGGATGTCGGTGACGTTCCTGATCCCGAAGGCGATAGTGTAGGCGTCGAAGCTCCTGTCGGCGAAGGTCAAAGTCTCGGCATTCTGCTCCGACCAGGCGAGGCCCTCGATCCCGCGTGTCTCCGCGCGCTCCATGCCGACCGCCAGCATTTCCGGATTGATGTCGGCCACCGTCACCCGCGCGCCAGTCTTTGCCATGCGGAAGGCGATGTCGCCGGTGCCGCCGGCCATGTCGAGGATCGCCTCGCTTTTGCGCGGGCGGACCTTGCGCACGAACTCGTGCTTCCACAGCCGGTGCTGCCCGCCCGACATCAGGTCGTTCATGATGTCGTAGCTGGCGGCGACGCTGGAGAAGACGCCGCGCACCCGCCGCGTCTTTTCCTCCGGGGAAACCTGCTCGTGACCGAAAGAGACCTTGTCCATCGGCGCGGGCTCTAGCAGGGGAACGAGCATGGTGAAACATGCCTGAGCTTCCCGAAGTCGAGACCACGGTCAGGGGTTTGCGTCCCATATTGGCGGGGCACCGGATCGAATCGCTCGACCTGCGCCGCGCGGACCTGCGCTGGCCGTTCCCGCCGGACCTTCGCCAGCGCGTACAGGGCGCGGTCGTGACCGGGCTTGGGCGGCGGGCGAAATACGGCCTCATCGACACCGACCGCGGCGACACGATGATCTTCCATCTCGGCATGTCGGGCCATTGGCGGATCGATCCGGCGGAGCTCGGCAAGCACGACCATGTCGTGCTGCTGACCGATGCGGGGCGGCGGCTGGCGCTGAACGACCATCGCCGCTTCGGCTCGCTCGACATCGTGCGGACCGACGTGCTCGCCGCCTACGGGCCGTTCGTGAAGATGGGGCCGGAACCGCTGGGCGCGGATTTCGACGGGGCCTATCTGGCGGCGGCGCTGGACGGGCGCTCGGCGCCGATCAAGGCGCTGCTGCTCGACCAGAGGGTCGTGGCGGGGCTGGGCAACATCTATGTCTGCGACGCGCTCAACCTCGCCCGGATCGCGCCGGGGCGGGCAGGGGGGCAGATCGCCCATGCCCGGCTCGACCGGCTCGCGGCCGCGGTGAAGGACGTGCTGACTGCCGCCATCGCCGCGGGCGGCTCGACCTTGCGCGACTATGTCCAGCCGGACGGAGAGCTCGGCTATTTCTCCAAGGAGTGGCGGGTCTATGGGCGCGAGGGCCTGCCCTGTCCGCGCTGCGCGACCGCGATCCGGCGCCGGGTGGATTCGGGGCGATCGACCTTTTACTGCCCGAAATGCCAGCGCTGATACTTGACGATGCGCCTCTCGCCACGTAGAGGGCGCCCCCTGAGCGGGTGCGGTACAAGACCGCGCCCCTTTTCTTTTTACCGACGAGGCACTGACGATGGCGAATACGCCGCAAGCAAAGAAGCGCATCCTTCGCAACACGAAGCGGGCCGAGATCAACGGCGCCCGGATCAGCCGCATCCGCACCTTCGTGAAGCAGGTCGAATCGGCGCTCGCCGCCGGCAACAAGGACGAGGCCAAGGCGGCCATCGCCCGCGTCCAGCCCGAACTGGCCCGTGGCGTCGCCCGCGGCGTGCTCCACAAGAACACCGCCGCCCGCAAATTGTCGCGGCTCACGCGGCGTCTCACGACGCTCGCCTAAGCGCTTTACCAGCGCCGAAAATCAGACCCGCCGGTCCATTCCGGCGGGTTTTTTCGTGCCCCAAAACCGGGCCTTCAAAAACCCTAGGATTTCCCGCGATTCGCATTCTCGCGACGGCAATGTTGCGATTCAGTAACAAAGTTAAGATATTGGTTTTATTGGTCTTTTATTCGAAGTGACGGATTTCCGCCATTTTCTGGCCGTCAACATATTTAATTGCCGTGACAGTTTTTTTTCAGCTTGATCCCCACGCACCTCGGTTCCAAAACGATCTTCCGGTCGGGCGAATCTCCCGGCCGGCGCACAGCAAAATCAATGATGCCTGCGGCTGGCCGAGGGAGGCTATCCGCGCAGGGGGAATTTTGCGCTTTGAAGAATGAGCCGTCCGGCAGGGCGGCCGAGAGAGATTGAGGGGTGCGCGGGCGGTGCAGAGAATGGCGGAAGGCGGTCTGGAGGCGGAGACGGACGTGGGCGGCATCATCGCCGCGGCGTGGGAATCGATTCGCGCGAATCTGCGCCGCGACTGCGGCGCGCGCACCTTCGACGGCTGGCTCCGCCCGATCGCCCTCGGCGACTTCGACGCTGACAGCGGCACGCTCCGGCTGCAGCTCCCGTCGCAGTTCATGGCCGACTGGGTGCAGACCCATTTCGCCGAACGGCTGACCCTCGCCTGGAAGGCGAAGCTCCCGCAGGTCCGCCAGATCCGGATAGGGGTCGGCCCCGGCGCGCCGAACACCGCGGCCCTGGTCGAGATCCCGGCGCCGGCGGTGGAGAAGGAGACCAAGGCGGCGCCCGGCCTCTATGCGGTCGCGCTGGAGCCCCGCTACCGGTTCGAGAATTTCGTGGTCGGCAAGGCGAACGAGGTCGCGTTCAGCGCCGCCCAGACCCTCGCCAACAGCGACAAGGTCGCGTTCAATCCGCTGTTCATCCACGGCAGCACGGGCCGCGGCAAGACCCACCTGCTGCACGCCATCGGCCATGAATATCATCGCCTGCATCCGCGCGCGAAGATCATCTATATGTCGGCGGAGAAGTTCACCGTCGAGTTCCTCGCCGCGCTCCGCGCCAACGAGACCTTCAAGTTCAAGCAGCAGCTGCGCTCCGCCGACCTGCTGATGATCGACGACGTCCAGTTCATCGCCGGCAAGGAATCGACCCAGGAAGAATTCTTCCACACGATGAACGAGATCATCTCGGCCGGCCGGCGCTTCGTGATCAGCTCCGATCGCGCGCCGCAGGATCTGGACGGGCTCGAGCCGCGCATCCTCTCGCGGCTGTCCTGGGGCCTCGTCGCCGACATCAACGCGGCCGACCTCGAGCTCAGGCTCAACATCATCACCAAGAAGCTGGAAGCCCTGCCCGACGTGCAGGTGCCCGACGACGTCGTGATGTTCCTCGCCAAAAGGATCAGCTCCAACGTCCGCGAGCTGGAGGGCGCGCTCAACCGCATCGCCGCTTATGCGACGATGCAGAATAGGGTGATCGACCTCGACTTCGTCGGCGAGGTGCTGGCCAACATCTTGCGTGCCAACCAGCGCCGCATCTCGATCGACGAGATCCAGACCCGCGTCTCCGACCATTATAGGATCCGCAAGGCCGAGATGACCTCGGCGCGGCGGGCGCGCGAGGTGGCGCGGCCGCGCCAGGTCGCCATGTACCTCTCCAAGCAGCTCACCCCGCGCTCGCTGCCCGAGATCGGCCGCCGCTTCGGCGGGCGCGACCATACGACGGTGATCCACGCGGTGCGGCAGATCGAGAAATTGCGCGCGCTCGACGCCGAACTGGACGCGGACATCCGCCTGCTGACGCGGCAGCTGGAGAGCTGAGGCTTCGGGACTGGGGTCTCGGGATTGGGGACTGGGGTTCGCTTTTCACGACGTAAACTCGTGCTCCGGCGAAGGCCGGAGCGCTGCGAAACCCGGCACGGAAGCGGCCAGCGCTCCGGCCTTCGCCGGAGCACATTTGCTCCAATTTCGGGCGCCACTCGCTGCCGTCACCCTGAACTTGTTTCAGGGTCCAGGCTGGCTGCGGCGCCGAGCCGGATGGACAGACGTGGCGGCGGGCCTCGACCCTGGACCCTGAAACGAGTTCAGGGTGACGGGTTCGGCGTTTCCCGGTCATCGCTTGCGGGCCTTGGCGGCCGCCTTCCGGCGCAGGCGGCGGTTGCGGGTGCGTGTGGAAGTTGACGTTGTTGACGGCACGTCCCGGGAAGGCGGGTCTTCCCCGCCGTCGAAATCCTCTTCCTCCTCCTCTTGCAGCCGACGCAACGCCTCCTCCGCCGGCGAGGCGACGGCCGGGCCCCAGCGAAACAGGTTGGTCCGGCTCCATGGCGCCTCGTCCTCCTCATCCAGCACGGCGGTCGAGACATGGCGCGGCTCGCCCGCCTCGTCGCGGAAGGCGTCCGCGCCGACCCAGGTGAGCAGGTCGGCCATGCCGAGCGCCGCGCGTTCCGGATGCGGGGCGCCCTCGCGGCGGTCCAGGTGCCGGCCGTAGCGATGCGGCTTGCGGTAGCGCAGGATGAACAGAGCCAGCCTGTCGTCATAGCGGCGGTGGGTGCCGACCAGTTCGCCCTTGTAATAATGGGGTACCTCGACGCCCTCGATGGCGCGGCTGAAGACCGCGTCCTCGACCCTGTCGGCGGCGCCGTCCAACGCGAGGTCCATGGCGCAGCGGAAGCTCTGCGCGTCCGGGCGCCGGCGCAATTGGTAGACCGCCTCGGCCGAGACGCCCACTTTCGCGCAGGCCTCGCGGATGCAGCCGCAGGCGGCCATGGCCTGGACGAGCGCGACCTGCCGGGCGGGGGTCAGCCCGTCATGGCGGTAGCGGAGCTTCACCGGCGCGAAGGCCGGGGCGGTTGGCGCGCTTTCGCCGGCGCCGCGGCGTTGAGGGTTCGTCATCCGCCAGTATGGATCAGATGTTTTCCAACATTGATCCAACAATCGACCGCCGGAGCGCGGGCTGTTCGGTTGGCCTGTCCGTCCGGGTGCGTCCGCGCGGCACGAAAGCCGCTTTGTTTCACGCAAAGACGCAAAGACGCGAAGGTGCCTGAGCGGGTCGCGCCGCCTTGCACGCTTGCTGGTTGCGTGGGTTTGAAAGGCGGCTGCGCCGCATTGCCGGAGCACAGGGGACAGTTACGAGTAACTGTCCCCAGCATCGGCAGGCAGCGGACCCTAGTTCCGGCTCTGGCCCTCGCGCTCCGGCATGACGGTGATCCTGAGGGTCTCGCCGCTATTGCCGGGGAAGCCGGTGAACATCGCCTCGACCAGGTTCGGGATCAGGCGCGGCAGCTCGTTGGTGCGGCTGCGGGCCTGGGCACGGCCCTCGAACAGGGACTGGCCGTCGCTGGCGCGGCGGATGTCGAGCTCGAGATAGGAGGTGTAGAGCGTGTAGCTCGACACGTCGTAACCGCCCCAGAAGGGATCGTGCCAGCCCCAGAAGAAGGGGCTGCGATAGCGGCCGAAGCCGCCATAGCCGAAGCGGCTGTAATAAGGCCGATAGCCGAAGCCGCGATAGCCCCAGGGATCCATGAAGGGATCGGGCGTCGCGACGACGCGCTCGCGGCCCTGGTCGACGCCGTAATCCAGAGTCACGATCAGGCTCGCCTCGCTTTCCGCCGCGGCCTCGCGATAGCCGAGGCCGGCGAGATGCTCGCGGACGAGAGCGGCGTAGCTGCCGAATTCGAGGCCGCCATTCTTGTCGCGATCCTCGGCGCGGACCACGAAGGTCTGGCCGGCGGGCGCCGGCATCGCCTGGAAGCGGGAGACCTGGGTGGGCAGGCCGGTCGCGCAGGCGGAGAGGCCGAGGAGAGCCGCCGGGGCGGCGATCGAAATGAGCAGTCTCTTGAACGACATGGCATCCAGCCCTTGCATCTGAAAGCCCGCCGGGGGAGCGGAGCTTTGTCCTGTATATAGAACGCGTTGACCCGATTTACAAAGGCGCGCTGAACCATCGCTTTACGGGTCGAACCGGTCCTTTCGCACGCAATCCCGTCGCTGCTGTGACGCCGCGGCCGGGCCGGAACCGCAATGCGCGCGCGGCCCGCACGGGACAAGCCATGCGAAGGGAGGGGTTGCGGTGGACGTCCCGCCGCTCAGCGCGGCAGGCCCAGCGCCCGGTAGCAGCCTTCCAGCGTCGGCGCGGCGAGCTCGCTCGCCTTGGCCGACCCCTTGGCGAGGATCGCCTCGAGCGAGGCCGGGTCGGCTTCGAAATCCCGGAGGCGGGCGCGGATCGGGGCGATGGTTTCGACGAGGAGGTCGGCGAGGGCCGGCTTGAACTGGCCGAAGCCCTGGCCGGCGAATTGCTGGAGGACGGCCAGGGGCGCCACGTCGGTGAGCGCGGCGTAGATGGTGACGAGGTTCAGCGCCTCGGGGCGGCCGGCCAGCGCCTCCATGCTGTCGGGCAAAGGCTCCGGGTCGGTCTTCGCCTTGCGGACCTTCTGCGCGATCGTGTCGCTGTCGTCGGAGAGGTTGATCCGGCTCATGTCGGAAGGGTCGGACTTGGACATTTTCGCATTGCCGTCGCGGAGCGACATGATGCGGGCGGCGGTCTCGCCGATATGGGGCTCGGGCAGGGTGAACAGCTCCACCCCGTAATCGGTGTTAAACTTGGTGGCGATGTCGCGCATCAGCTCGACATGCTGCTTCTGGTCCTCGCCGACCGGGACATGGGTCGCCTGGTAGAGCAGGACGTCGGCGGCCTGGAGGACCGGGTAAGCGTAGAGGCCGACGCTGACGCCCTCGCGATTCTTGCCCGATTTCTCCTTGAACTGGGTCATCCGGTTCAGCCAGCCGATGCGGGCGGTGCAGGAGAGCAGCCAGGCCATTTCCGGATGGGCGGGCACGCGGGCATGGTTGAACAGCACCGACCGGTCCGGATCGATGCCGCAGGCGATCAGGGCGGCGGCCATGGCGTTGACGTTGGCGCGCAGCTCCGCCGGATCGTTGTAGACGGTGACGGCATGGAGATCGGCGAGGAAGAAGATGCACTCGATCTCGTCCTGCATCCGCACCCAGCGCCGGATCGCGCCGAGATAATTGCCGAGGTGGAGATTGCCGGTCGGCTGGATGCCGGAAACAACGCGCATGGTCAGTCCGCTTTCTGCTTGGGTTTGCGCCGCAGGAACGTCCGCAGCTCGGCGAGCGAATAGGCCCGCGTGACGAAGACGGCGACCGCATAGACGATGATCCCGCCGCCGACCAGCAAGGCCAGGCCGGCCACGCGATGCTCGAAATTGCCGGCGAGGAAGGGGCGGATCCAGGGCGTGGCCGCGAACAGAGCGGTGGCCATGAGCGCCGCGGCCAGAGCGAGGCGGGCGATGCGGGAGGCGAGCTTGCGGTCCAACGTAAAATGGCCGCGCTTCCTGAGCGTCAGATAGAGCAGGGTGACGTTGACCCAGGAGGCGGTAGCGGTGGCGAGCGGCGGGCCGATATGCTGGAGCGGGAAGATCAGGGCGAAGTTGAGCGCGAGGTTCACGACCATCGAGACGAGCGCGAATTTGAGCGGGGTCTTCATGTCCTGGCGGGCGTGGAAGCCGGGGGTGAGCACCTTGGCGAGGATGTAGGCGGGGAGGCCGGTGGAGAAAGCGGCGAGCGCCCAGGCGGTGGCGACCGCGTCGGCCTCGGTGAAGGCGCCATATTGGAGCAGGCCGCGGATGATCGGCTCGGCGCCGACGATCAAGGCGGCGGTGGCGGGCAGAGCGAGGAAGAGGGCGAGCTGCAGGCCCTTGCGCTGGAAGTCCATCGCGCCTTTCTCGTCGCCGCCGGCGAGCATCCGGGCGATGGTGGGCAGGAGGACGGTGCCGAGGCCGATCCCGACCAGGCCGAGCGGCAGCTGGTTCAGCCGGTCCGCATAATAGATGTAGGAGACCGAGCCCTCGTCGAGGAAGCGCGCGGCGAGCATGGTCGAGACGACGAGGTTGATCTGCATCGCGCCGGCGCCGGCGGCGGCGGGCCAGATCAGCTTCAGCAGTTGCTTCACGTCGTCGTTGAGGCGGGGCATGCGCAGCTTCAGCTTCACGCCGGCGCGGCGGCAGGCGAGCCAGAGCCACAGGAATTGCAGCACGCCGGAGATGGTGACGCCCCAGGCCTGGGCGCGGGCGGTGCCGTAGCCCTGGTCGTCCGTGCCGTGGAAGAAGAGCAAGGCAGTGATCAGGGTGAGGTTCAGGAGGATTGGCGCGGCGGCGTTCACCCAAAAGCGGTGGAGCGAATTGAGGATGCCGCCCAGCAGCGAGACGAGGCTGATGAAGAGCAGATAGGGGAAGGTGATCCGGGCCAGCTCGGTGGCGAAGGCGAATTGGTCCGGCGTGACGTCGTTGAAGCCGCCCGAGAGGAGCAAAACGGCCGGCCCGGCGAGCAGCATGAGCAGGCCGGTGAACAGGATCAGGAAGGGCAGGAGGATCGCCAGCGCCTGCTCGGCGAACAGCAGGGCGCGGTCCAGCCTGCCGTCATCCTCGCCCACCTTGCGGTTGAAGCTGGGCACGAAGGCGGAGGCGAAGGCGCCCTCGGCGAACAGGGCGCGGAACATGTTGGGCAGGCGGAAGGCGATCAGAAAGGCGTCGGAGGCGAAGCCGGCGCCGAGGAAGCGCGCCATCAGCATGTCGCGCACGAAGCCGAGCACCCGGCTGACCAGGGTGAGGATGCCGATCGAGGAGAAGGATCGGACGAGATTCACGCGTTGAGGGCCCTCCCGGAACCCCAATACCGTTCGGGCTGAACTTGTCGAAGCCCTCCTTTTCCCTTTCTCGCAGGGAAGCAGAAAGGAAGGCCCTTCGACACGCTCAGGGCGAACGGCTTTGCGGTCTCAGAGGTCGTCGCTTTTAGGCCTGGCCGGCATCCCCGACCTGGCCGCCGGTGGCGCCGGCCTGCTGCTGGGCGGCGCTCTGCATGTAGAGGCCGGCGAAGTCGATCGGGTCGAGCAGCAAGGGCGGGAAGCCGCCGTCGATCACCGTGTCGGAGATGATCCGGCGGGCGAAGGGGAAGATCAGCCGCGGGGCCTCGGCGAGCAGGAAGGGCTGCAGCTGCTCCTCCGGGATGTTACGGAGCGCGAACAGGCCGGCATAGAGCAGTTCGACGCGGAAGGCGGTGCCCTCGTCGCCCTTGGCCTCGACCTCGACCTTCAGCACGACCTCGTGCACGTCCTGGCCGACCCCCTGGGTGCCGATATTGACCTGGACGTCCATCTGCGGCTGGCCCTGCCACTGGAAGACCGCCGGCGCGTTCGGATTCTCGAAGCTGAGATCCTTCACATATTGGGCGAGGATGCCGACCTGCGGCAGGCCGTCACTGCCATTGCCGGCATTGGTGTCGATGAAATCGGGAACGCCTGCGTCGGACATCTCTATCGTCTTTCAAAACAAGGGTGATCGGGGTCCCGGCGCCGGGGCGCAAAGGTTGCGCGGGCGGGTAGCAGGGGGCGCGGCGGGGCGCAACATCCCCACCCATGGTTCGTTCATGTTTAATGCTTATTTGAAAGTCGGGCGCATCGCGCCTATGTAGGAAAAACTTTCCGGGAGAATTTGGTTGACCGTCGAGATCGTCCTCTTGGCCATGATCGCCCTCTTTGTCGGGCTCAGACTCTATGCCGTGCTGGGCCAAAGGACCGGCCACGAGCAGCAGCCGGTGCTCCGTCCCGAGACCGCGCCCGAGACCAAGAAGACGGTGGCCCCGGTCGCCGACGTTCCCGCCAATGCCGCCGAGCCGAGCGGGCTCGCCTACGACCAGGGCGCCGCCGCCGGCATCCGCGCGATCATCGCCGCCGATCCCAGCTTCGACGTCGCCCGCTTCGTCGAGGGCGCCCAGGCCGCCTATCGGATGACGCTCGAGGCGTTCTGGAAGGGCGACCGCGAGGAGCTGGGCTATCTCGCCAATGCCGAGGTGCGCGGCGCCTTCGAGAGCGCGATCGACGCGCGCGAGGCGGCGGGCGAGACGCTGGAGAATAGGCTGGTCGGGATCGAGCGGGCGACGATCGAGGATGCCCGCCTGAACGGCAAGGTCGCCGAGGTCGAGATCCGCTTCGAGGCGTTCATCGCCGCGGTGACCCGCAACAAGGAGGGCGAGGTCGTCGCCGGCTCGCTCAGCGACGCCGTGCCGACCAAGGATCTCTGGACCTTCCAGCGCGACCTGAAGAGCCGGGATCCGAACTGGCTCCTCGTCGAGACCGACGAAGCCGCCTGACGCGGTTGTTGGTTGTGAGGCCTGGGCGGCGCCTGCTCCTCCTGACCGGCCTGATCCTGGCGGCGAGCGGCTGCGCCCGCGTCGTGCCGCCGCCGCAGAGCCCGGCCCCTTTGCCCGCGCCGCTGCCGCCGGCCCCGGTGCCGCCTCCGGCTCCGACCCCGGCGCCCCTCCCGCCGCCGGCGCCGACCCCGCCGCCCGTGCCGGATTACGCCAATGCCCTCGCCGCCGGCGTGCGCGCCGCGCCGCCGGTCAGGCTGGGCGCGGAGGAGGCGGCGCGCGCCTATCGCGCCTTCCGCCTGTCCTGCCGCACGGCGACGACCCGGCAGGATACGAGCGGGCTGACCCGGCCCGAGGACTGGCGCGACGCCTGCGCGGGCCCCGCGCTGACCGATCCGGCGGCGATGGCCCGCTTCTTCGAGCGCCAGTTCGAGGCGGTGCAGGTCGGCGAGGGCGCCGCCTTCGCCACCGGCTATTACGAGCCCGAGATTCGCGGCTGCCGCACCCGCCAGCCGGGCTGCGAGGTGCCGGTCTACCGCCGGCCGCCGGACCTGCTCGAGACCAATCCGGCCACCGGCGCCGCCGCGCGCGGCCGGCGCGACGCGAGCGGCGCCTTCGTGCCCTATTACAACCGGACCGAGATCGAGACCGGCGCGCTGGCCGGGCGCGGGCTGGAACTCGCCTGGGCGGCGGATCCGGTCGACCTCTTCTTCCTGCAGATCCAGGGCTCGGGACGGCTCAGGCTGCCCGACGGCGGGGTGATGCGGATCGGCTATGCCCAGCAGAACGGGCGCGGCTATGTGCCGATCGGCCGGCTGCTGCGCGAGCGCGGGCTGATCGTGCCGCCGGTGACCATGCAGAAGATCGTCGCCTGGCTACACGAGGATCGCGAGCGCGGCGCGGCGATGATGCGCGAGAATCCGAGCTACGTCTTCTTCCGCGAGCTGACCGGGCCGGGGCCGCTGGGCTCGATCGGCGTGCCGGTGGCGGAGCGGGCCTCGGTCGCCGTGGACCCGAAATTCATTCCCTATGGCGCGCCGGTCGTGCTCAGCAACATGGACAATGCGCGCGCCGACGGCCTGTGGGTGGCACAGGATACGGGCGGCGCGATCCGCGGGCCCAACCGGGTCGACACCTTCTGGGGCGCCGGCGAGGAGGCGGCCCTGATCGCCGGCGGCATGGCCTCGCGCGGGCGGGCGGTGCTGCTGCTGCCGCGCGGCGCACTGGCGCGGATCCAGAGCCGGAATGCGGCGGCTCAGCGCTGAGGAGGCGGCGCTCTGGCGCCGGGTCGTGGAGAGCGTGACGCCGCTGCACGGGCCGCTGCCCGCGGCGGCAGTCGCGCCGATTGTCGAGACAGGGGACACGTACTTTTCGAAGAAAAAGTACGTGTCCCCAAAACAGGCGCCGGCGCCGGAGCCGTCGCGCAAGCCTGGACTGGGCACGACGCTCGACGCGGGCTGGGACCGGCGGCTGGCGCGGGGCCTCGTCCAGCCGGACCGAAGCCTCGACCTGCACGGGCACAATCTCGCCACCGCCTACGATCTGCTCGGCCGCCGGCTCGGCGAGGCGGTGGCGGAGGGCGCCCGGCTGCTGCTGCTGATCACCGGCAAGCCGCGCGACGCGAAGAGCGGGCGCGGCGCGATCCGGGCGGCGGTCGGCGACTGGCTCGCCGCCTCGCCTTATGCGGGCGACATCGCGGCGGTGCGCGGCGCGCATCCGCGGCATGGCGGGGCGGGGGCGCTGTATATCGTGCTGAGGCGGCGGCGCTGACGCCGCCTGACCAGATTGCTTTACCGTGGAACGATCGTGCTCCGGCGAAGGCCGGAGCGATGGCCGCGATCGCGCCTGGCTTCGCAACGCTCCGGCCTTCGCGGAGCACGAGTTTTTGAGGTATGACATCGTCACCCTGAACTCGTTTCAGGGTCCAGTGTCGAGACCGCTGCTGGGCCTGTCCGTCAAACTCAGTGCCGCAACCACGTTAGACCCTGAAACAAGGTCAGGGTGACGCGGGCCTAACCCTGCTTTCATTGCTTCCATGGTTCGCGCGCTGCGGCGTTGGCCGGAGCACAAATCCTTGTCAGGCCAGAGCCGCCTCGATCACGCGGGCGTAGATGCGGCTGAGGGCGCGCAGGTCTTCCACCGCCGCCGCCTCGTCCAATTTGTGCATGGTCGCGTTGGGGAGGCCGAAATCCACGACCGGGCAGAGCGCGATCAGGAAGCGGCCGTCGCTGGTGCCGCCATGGGTGGAGAGGCGCGGCGTCACGCCGGTCTCCGCCTCGATCGCGGCGGAGACGATGTCGTAGATCGGGCCGGGCGGACAGAGGAAGGCCTCGCCGGAGATTTTCGCTTCGACCGTGGCGCCGGGCGCGGCCGCCTCGGCGGTGCGGCGGACCAGCTCGACCAGGTCGGCGCCGCGCTGCAGATTGTTGAAACGGATGTTGAGCTGGGCGCGGGCCGCGCCGGGGATGACGTTGGTCGCCCTGCTCGCCGTGTCGACCGCGGTGAATTCGAGATTGGAAGGCTGGAAGGCGTCATTGCCGTCGTCGAGGTGCAGGGCCTCCAGCGCGGCGACGACCTTCGCGAGCTTCGGGATCGGATTGTCGGCGCGGTGGGGGTAGGCGACATGGCCCTGCGTGCCGGGCACGGTCACCCAGAGGTTCACCGAGCCGCGCCGGCCGATCTTCACGATGTCGCCGAGCCGCGCCTCCGAGGTCGGCTCGCCGATCAGGATCATGTCCGGCTTGATGCCGCGTGTCGCCATCCAGTCCATCAGCGCCGGCGTGCCGAAGGTGGCCGGGCCTTCCTCGTCGCCGGTGATGATCAGGCTGATGGTGCCCGCATGCGCCGTCGTCGAGGCGGCGGCGACGAAGGCGGCGATGCCGCCCTTCATGTCGACCGCGCCGCGGCCGTAGAGGATTTCGCCCTGGATTTCGGGCAGGAACGGATCGGTCTGCCAGCCGTCGCCGGGCGGGACGACGTCGAGATGACCGGCGAAGCCGAAATGCGGGCCGCCCGTCCCGCGCGAGGCGTAGAGATTCTCGACCGGGCCGTCCGGCGCTTCGCCCGTCACGAAGCGGTGCACCGCGAAGCCGATCGAAACGAGCGCCGCCTCCAGCACGTCGAACACCTCGCCGCGCGCGGGCGTGATGCTGCGGCAGGCGATGAGACGGGAGGCGAGGGCGACGGGGTCGATTGCGGCGGTCATGCGCTCGGCCTAGCATCGCGGCCGGGAGGAGTGAAATGCCGAAGCTCGACCTCGAGGCGATCGAACAGACCAGCCGGACCGGCTATCCGCCGCCTTACGATGCGCCGATGGACAAGCGCCATTACCGGCGGCTCGCCCCGGCGGGCGGGCTGGAGGATTTCGGGGTCAGCCATGTCGTGCTCGACCCGGGCGGCATCTCGTCGCAGCGCCACTGGCACGAGGGCGAGGACGAACTGGTCGTGATGCTCGCGGGCGAGGCGGTGCTGATCGAGGACGAGGGCGAGACGGTGATGCGGCCGGGCGACGTCGCCGCCTTTCCGAAGGGCGTGCCGAACGGGCATCAGCTGGTGAACCGCTCGGAGGAGCCCTGCGTGTTCGTGGCGGTGGGGAAACCGTCGGACACGGACTGCCATTATCCGGACATCGACATGCACCTCGATGCAGCGCGCGGATTTGTCAGGAAGAGCGAGATTTAGGGCGTCGTCGCCGGTTCCGGCACCCGGGTCGCCTGGATGTGGACGGCGCGCCACTGGCCGGCGGTGCGGCGGAAGGTGTCGGAGAAGCGGATGCGGACGGCGAAGGGCCGGCCGTTCGAGGTGCCGCGCACGACCACGTCGCCGCCGACCACGCCCGCATCGGGGCCGAGCGGGAGGATGTAGCGGTCGGTGACCTGGATCGGCTGGTAGCGCGTACCGGGGTCCATCCAGCCGGCGATGAAGGCGGCGCGGTCCTGGCGGCGGCCGTCGCTGCCGACGAAGACCAGGTCCGGCGCGGTCATCGCCTCCATGGCGGCGCGGTTCTGTTCGATCTGGGCGCGGTCGAAGCGATCGGCGAGGTCGCGCAGGGTCTCGACCGGGACGTCCTGTCCGGCGGCGAGCAGGCACGCGGCGACGGCGGCGAAGGCGGTCACGCCTGGCGCGCCTCATATTGCTCGATCACCCAGGGCTCCTCCTGCGCGGCCTCGATCCATTCCTTCATCCAGGCATGGTCGAGGATCGTCTCCATATAGGCGGCGGCGAAGCGGGGGACCGGGACGGAATAGGTGACGAAGCGGGTGACGACGGGGGCGAACATGATGTCGACCGCGCCGAAATCGCCGAACAGATAGGGGCCGCCCGAGCCGTGGCGGGCGCGGGCCTGGGCCCAGAGTTCGAGGATGCGCAGCACCTCCAGCTTCACCGGCTCGTCCAGCTCGCGGGTCGGGAATTGCTTGCGCACGTTCATGGAGAGCTCGCGGCGCAGATTCGGATAAGAGGAGTGCATCTCCGCGGCCATCGAGCGGGCCATGCCCCGGGCGGTGTCGTCGCGCGGCCAGTAGCGGGCGCGGTCCGTCTTGTCGGCCAGCCATTCGATGATCGCGAGGCTGTCCCAGATCACGGTCTGGTCGTCCCACAGGATCGGCACCTTGCCGCCCGAGGGGGCGAATTCGTCGCCCTCGGTGCGCTTGCCCCAGGCCTCGTCGAACATGGGGACGGTGATCTCCTCGAAGAGGAGGCCGCTATGCTTGCAGGCCAGCCAGCCGCGCAGCGACCAGGAGGAATAGGCCTTGTTGCCGATGATGAGCTTGAGCAAGGTCCGGGTTCCTCCAAACGTCACCCTGAACTTGTTTCAGGGCCCAGGGTCGAGCGGCACGACCGTGTGCGGGTTCATGGCGAGGATGAGAGCGTGGCACAAGCTTGGATGCTGAAACAAGTTCAGCATGACGGGCCGTGGCCGAGCCGAGGCCTCGCCTTCAGACCAGAGCCGCCTCCAGCACCGCCGCGCGCAGGCGGTCCATGCCGAGGCCGCCTTCGCTCGAGGTGGCGATCACCTCCGGATGGGCGGCGGGGCGCTTGCGGGCCTCGGCCTCGGTCGCCGCGGTGACCGCCGTCAGTTCGGTCGCCTTGATCTTGTCGGCCTTGGTGAGAACCAGGCGGTAGGAGACGGCCGCGTCGTCGAGCATCTTCATGATCTCGCGGTCGATCTCCTTCACGCCATGGCGCGAATCGATCAGGACGAGTGCGCGCTTCAGCACCTGGCGGCCGCGCAGATAGTCGTTGACCAGATAGCGCCACTTGCGGGCGACGTCCTTCGGCGCCTTGGCGAAGCCGTAGCCCGGCATGTCGACGAGGCGAAGGCGGATCGGATCGCCGATCTCGAAGAAGTTCAGCTCCTGCGTGCGGCCCGGCGTGTTGGAGGTGCGCGCCAGGCTGGAGCGGTTGGTGAGCTTGTTGAGCAAAGACGACTTGCCGACATTGGAGCGGCCGGCGAAGGCGATTTCGGGGACCGTCGCGTCGGGCAGGAATTTCAGCTCGGGCGCCGACTTCAGGAAGGTGGCGGGCCCGGAAAAGAGCTTCCGGGCCGCCTCCTCGAGCGTCAGGTCGCCGCCGGTCTCGGGGTCGCTCACTTCTTGCGGGGCGCGCGGGTCCGCCCCTTGTTCGTCGCCGCCCTTGTCACCTGGCGCGAGGGGCCGGCGGGCGCGGGCTCGGTCGGCGCCGGCGCGGCCAGAGCGGCGGCGGGCGGCGGATTGTTGATCCCCAGCTTGCGGTTCAGGAACCAGATCTGGATGATCGAGATCAGGTTGTTGGTCACCCAGTAGACCTGGAAGCCCGCCGCGAAGGGCGCCATGATCACCACCAGGATCCACGGCATCCAGGCGAAAATCTTCTGCTGCATGGGATCCATGGGCGCGGTGTTCATCTTCTGCTGCGCCCACATGGTCACGCCGACCAGGATCGGCAGGACGCCGATGAGCAGCAGCCCCGGCGGCTGGAAGGGCAGCAGGCCGAACAGGTTGACCGGGGTCAGCGGGTCCGGCGCGGTGAGATCGTGGATCCAGAGGAAGAAGGGCTGGTGGCGCATCTCGACCGAGATGAGCAGCACCTTGTAGAGCGCGTAGAAGACCGGGATCTGCAGGAAGATGGGCAGGCAGCCGGCCATCGGATTGACCTGCTCCTCCTTGTACATCTTCATCATCTCCTGCTGGAGACGCGGCTTGTCCTCCTTGTAGCGCTCCTGCAACGCCTTCATCTTCGGCTGCAGCACCTTCATCTTCGCCATCGAGCTGAACTGCTTCTGCGCGAGCGGGAAGAGGAGGAGGCGGACGATGATGGTGAGGCAGATGATGGCGACGCCGAAATTGCCGATCAGGGCGAACAGCCAGGTCAGCAAGGCGAAGATCGGCTTCATGAGGAAGTCGAACCAGCCCCAGTCGATCGAGCGGCCGAGATCGGTGCCGAGCGAGTCGGTGTAGCGATTCAGATAGTGGATCTCCTTCGCCCCGGCGAAGAGGTAGGAGGTGTTGCTGAACTGCTGGTTGGTGCCGATCACCCGCTCCGCGGAGGAGAAATCGGCTTGGTAATTATGCTCGCCGATGCGGCGGAACACGGCGGTGACGGTCGAGCCCTGGGTCGGGACCACCGCCGCCAGCCAATATTTGTCGGTGAAGCCGAGCCAGCCGCCCCGCGTCTGATGGCTGACCGCATGATCGGGCGCGTCGGCGAGGGTCGGATAGTCGGTGTCGTAATTGGCGACGCCGTTGAACACGCCGACCGGACCGACATGGCTCTGCCAATTGTCGTGGTCGAGGCCGATGCCGTAGCGGTTGATGATCGCGTTGGCGGAGACGCCGATCGGCTGGCCGGCATTGACGATGGTCTGCTCGGCGGTGAACAGATAGCCGTCGTCGACGCGCAGCACGATCCGGTAGAGCTGGCCGCGGCCATTGGCCCAGCTGAGCGTGAGCGGAGTCTCGGGGGTCAGAGCGGCGCCGCCGCTGGCGGTCCAGACCGTGTCCGAACGCGGGCGCGCATTGTCGCCGGGGCCGCTCCAGCTGAAGGTCGCGTAATAATCGATCGGCTGGCCCTGGGCATTGGCGGAGCCGAAGGGCGAGAAGAGGCGGACCGGCGGCGTGTTGCGGTCCAGCCCCTCGCGATGCGTGGTGAGGACGAGATCGTCGAGGCGGGCGCCGACGAGGTTGATCGAGCCTTCGAGGCGCGGCGTGCGGATCGGAATGCGGCGGGCCTGGCCCTCGGCGAGAACGGCGGCGACCGGGCGGTTGGTCCGGGCCGGCGCGCCCGCCGAGGCGGTGGCCTGCGCCGCGGGCCGGGCGGGCTGGCCCTGCGGCTGCGCCTGGTTGGCGGGCGCCGTCTGATTCTGGGCCGCCGGCTCGGGCGTCGGGAAAAAATACTCGCTGATGCCGGCCCAGCCGAACAGCACCAATGCCGACAGGACGACCGCCAGGATCATGTTGCGATTGTCGTTGCTCACTTAATCTTCCCTCTAAGGCACAGGATCGTGGCCGGATCCCCCCCAGGGGTGGCAACGACAGAGACGGCGGAATGCCAGCCAGCTCCCGCGCAGCGCGCCATAGCGGGAAAGGGCGGTGATTGCATAGGCCGAGCAGCTCGGGCTGTAGCGGCAGCTGGGCGGCAGGATTCGCGACGGGCCGAGCTGCCAGCCGCGGGCGACGAGGATGAGCAATCTGGCGATCATCGGTGCGCCCCGTCACCCTCACCCGTTCGGCCTGCGCCTGTCGAAGGCCTCTCGTTCTTGGCAGGGGAAGAGAAGGGAAGGGCTTCGACAGGCTCAGTCCGAACGGTTTTCCCTTTCAACTTGGTCAGAGCCTTTCTGAGTTCCTCCGCCAGCAAGGCATAGTCCCGCTCGATGCCCGCCTGGCGGCCGATCAGGACATGGTCGGCGCCCGCATGGCCGGCCTCGGGCAGGATCGCGCGGGCGAGCTCGCGGAACCGGCGCTTCATGCGGTTGCGGGTGACGGCGTTGCCGACCTTCTTGGAGACGGTGAGGCCGAGCCGCATGGCGGGATCGCCGTCGCCGCGCGGGCGGACGAGGAGCACGAAGCCGGGGGTCGGCGCGCGCAACGCTGCGTTCGCCGCGAGGAAATCCGCGCGGCGGGTGAGCTTGCCGATAGGGTCCGCTGTTAGGCCGACAGCTTCTTGCGGCCGCGGCTGCGGCGCGCGGCCAGGACCTTGCGGCCGCCGACGGTCGCCATCCGGGCCCGGAAGCCGTGCCGGCGCTTGCGCACGAGATTGCTCGGCTGGAAGGTGCGCTTCATCGCTCATTCCTCGTAATTCGAAGTCTAAAGAAAACGGCCGCCGTAACGGGCGGCCTCGTTGGTGGCGCGGATAGGGAAAGGTCAGGCGAAAGTCAATCGGATACGGGCGCATTGCCGGCTTCCGCCTCCGCCGCCTGTTCGCGCTTGAGCCGTTCCTCGCGGCGGCGCGCGCTCAGCCGGCGCATCCCCCAGTCGACCCAGCGGCCCTTGTTCGGCCAACGCTTCTTGAACTTCACATATTGGCGCTTCGCCCATTCGCTGTTCTTGAGCACCAGCGCGAGGCCGGCGGCGAAGACGAAGACGCCGCCCGGCCCCGGGATCACGCCGACCAGAGGCGCGATCACGATCAGCAGGCAGCCGAGGAAGAACAGGCCTTGCCGGAGGAAGGGGATCCGCTTTCGTCGCCGGGTCATGACGGACATGTTGGGGCAATCGGGGCGAAGTGCAATCGCGGCCGGCCGAATCCATTTCGAGAGGGAATGCATATACGGATATAAAGATGTCTTTATATCCAGATTGACCGTAGGTGTCGCATACCATATGGGCCTCTGCCCAACAGGCATCCGCTCGGGCTGCCGCAGAGGAGATTCGCGATCATGCAGGCAGAAAAGCAGCCGGCCGCCACGACCATCGACAAGGTCCGTCCCCCGTTTCGCGCCGACCATGTGGGCAGTTTCCTCCGGCCCAAGGCGTTGCTCGACGCGCGCGCCGCGCGGGCGGAGGGCCGAATCACCGCCGAGGAACTGCGCGCCGCCGAGGATGTCGCGATCCGCGACGTGGTCCGTTTCCAGGAGCAATTGGGTCTCAAGGGGATCACCGACGGCGAGTTCCGCCGCACCTTCTTCCACACCGACTTCCTGCTCCAGCTCGACGGCATCGAGGAGCAGGGCGGCATGGAGGTCGCGTTCCAGCATGCGCAGGGCAAGGAAGTGAACTTCGCCCCGCCGAAGATGGTGGTGACCGGCAAGGTCCGCCATTCCAAGGCGATCCAGCGCGCCGATTACGAATTCCTCGCCGGCGTCGTCGGCGAGACGCCGAAGATCACGATCCCGTCGCCGACCATGCTGCACTTCCGCGCCGGCCGCGAGGGGATCAGCGAGGCCGTCTATCCGGACATGGCCGATTTCTTCGCCGACGTCGCCACCGCCTATCGGGCCGAGGTCGCCGACCTCGTCGATGCCGGCTGCCGCTATCTGCAGCTCGACGACACCAACCTCGCCTATCTCTGCGACGACAAGCAGCGCGAAAATGCCCGCAAGCGCGGCATGGATCCGAACGACCTGCCGCGCCATTATGCCGGCATGATCAACGACGCGATCGCGGACGCGCCGGCCGACATGTTCACCGCCGTGCACCTCTGCCGCGGCAATTTCCGCTCCAGCTGGGCGGCCGAGGGCGGCTACGAGCCGGTCGCCGAGGTCATGTTCAACGAGCTGAAGATCAACGCCTTCTTCCTCGAATATGACGATCCCCGCTCCGGCGACTTCGCGCCTTTGCGGTTCGTGCCGAAGGGCAAGATCGTCGTGCTCGGCCTGGTCACCACCAAGCTCGGCGAGCTGGAGACGAAGGACGAGATCAAGCGCCGGATCGACGAGGCGGCGAAGTTCGTGCCGCTCGACCAGTTGGCGCTCAGCCCGCAGTGCGGCTTCTCCTCCACCGTCCACGGCAACGACATCGAGATCGAGCAGCAGGCGGCGAAGATGCGCCTGGTCGTCGAGGTGGCCGAGGAGGTCTGGGGCTGATCACGGCGAACTCCCCTCCCATGCAGGGAAGGGGATCGCCTTGCACGGCCAGTATCGTGCTCCGGCGAAGGCCGGAGCGTCGGCCGACAAGATCGGCGCGCGGCTCGCAACGCTCCGGCCTTCAGCCTTTGGCTGAAGTTCATCCTGAGCGCCTGCCTTGCAGGCAGTCGAAGGGCCGCAGCACGCCGAATTGACTTCTCGAGATGCGGGCCGCACAGCCCGCCATGCCGAGGTTCTCCGCCGGTTCGCGCCGGCGGAGCTAAGACGGGAAGCCGGTGCGATGCCGGCGCTGCCCCCGCAACTGTAAGCGGCGAGCGACGGCCATTGCGTGCCACTGGAGGCGATGCCTCCGGGAAGGCCAGGCCGGCGCGGCGACCCGCGAGCCAGGAGACCTGCCCCGGCACAGACGTCCTCCGGCGGGGTGACCGGGCAGGCGGCTTGCGGACCGGGAGCGGCGTCGCCGTGCCCGTGGCCGTGCGCATGCCGGTCATCCGCCCGATTTAGGGGTAAGATGATGACCGATGACACCATGCCCGATGGCCAGCCGACGATCCGGGTCACGGCGCTTCCGGCCGATACCAATGTCTATGGCGATATCTTCGGCGGCTGGCTGATGAGCCAGATGGATCTCGCCGCCTCCTCGGTCGCGTCGCGCCACGCCGCCGGCCGGGCCGTCACCATCGCGGTCGACGGCATGACCTTCCACCGGCCGGTCTTCGTCGGCGACGAGGTCTCGGTCTTCGCCTCGCTCGACGAGGTGGGGCGGACCTCGATGAAGGTCGCGGTCGAGGCCTGGCGGCGGGACCGCCATTCCGACGACGTCAACCTGGTGACGCGGGCGCGCTTCACCTTCGTCGCCATCGGCCAGGACCGGCGGGCCCGAACGGTGCGCGGACTTTCCTGAGGGGGCCCGCAAGAGGGGCTCCAGAGCACGACGGTTTACTTGCCGCCGGGAGGGAGCCAACTTCTCCCTCGACTCCCGTCTTCGACCCATTCAAAATGAATGGGTTTTCCGCCGAAGTGGACGGAAAGCGACGGGTGGGGGAAGATGGTCGCGCATGTCGCCACCGTGGCGTTCCTGGGGCTCGAGGCGCGCGCCGTCGAAGTGCAGGTGCAGATCGCCTCGGGGATCCCGAAATTCCTGGTCGTCGGCCTGCCGGACAAGGCGGTGGGGGAGAGCCGGGAGCGGGTCCATGCCGCGCTCGCCGCGATCGGGCTGTCGCTGCCGCCGAAGCGGATCACCGTGAATCTGTCGCCGGCCGACCTGCCCAAGGAAGGCTCGCATTACGATCTGCCGATCGCGCTCGGCCTGCTCGCGGCGATGGGCGCGGTCGATCGCGAGACCCTGGCCGCCTATTGCGCGGTGGGCGAGCTCAGCCTCGACGGGCGGGTGGCGCCGTCGCCGGGCGTCCTGCTCGCCGCCATCCATGCCTCGGCGCAGGGGCTCGGCCTGATCTGCCCGGCCGCGCAGGGCAGCGAGGCGGCCTGGGCGGGCGAGGTGGAGGTGATCGGCGCGCCGGACCTGATCGCGCTGATGAACCATCTGCGCGGCGGCGCGGCGCTCGCCCCGCCACGGCCGGGCGAGGCCGATCCCCCCGCCGCGGGGCCGGACCTGAAGCAGGTGAAGGGGCAGGAGACCGCGAAGCGCGCGCTGGAGATCGCGGCGGCCGGCGGGCACAATCTGCTGATGTCGGGGCCGCCGGGGGCGGGCAAGTCGTTGCTCGCCGCCTGCATGCCCGGCATCTTGCCCGCGCTGACCCCGGCCGAGGCGCTGGAAGTATCGATGATCGCCTCGGTCGCCGGCGAGCTCAAGGACGGGCGGCTGGTCCGGACCCGGCCCTATCGCGCGCCGCATCACAGCGCCTCGATGCCCGCTTTGGTCGGCGGCGGGCTGAAGGTGCGGCCGGGCGAGGTCAGCCTCGCCCATCTCGGCGTGCTGTTCCTCGACGAACTGCCGGAATTCCAGCGCAGCGTCCTCGATTCGCTGCGCCAGCCGCTGGAGACCGGGACGGTGCAGGTGGCGCGGGCCAATGCGCATGTGACCTTTCCGGCCCGGGTGCAGCTGGTCGCGGCGATGAATCCGTGCCGCTGCGGGCATCTGGGCGACCCGGCGCTGGCCTGTTCGCGCGCGCCGCGCTGTGCAGCCGATTATCAGGCCAAGGTTTCCGGGCCGATGCTCGACCGAATCGACATCCATGTCGACGTCGCCGCGGTCGCCGCGGCCGATCTCGTGCTGCCGCCGCCCGCCGAGGGGTCCGCGGAGGTCGCCGCCCGCGTGGCGGCGGCGCGCGATGTGCAGACCCGGCGCTATGCGGGACAGGGCCTACGCACCAATGCCGAGGCGGACGGCGACCTGCTCGACGCGGTGGCGACGCCCGACGAGCCGGGGCGGCGATTGTTGGCGCAGGCGGCGGAGGCGATGCGGCTCTCCGCGCGCGGCTATCACCGGGTGCTGCGCGTGGCGCGCACCGTGGCGGATCTGGCCGGGAGCGAGGGCGTCGGCCGGGTCCATGTCGCGGAGGCGCTCAGCTACAGGCGGCAGGCGCCGCGCAACTGAGCCGGCGGTTCAGGAGGGGCCGCCGCCATAGACGATGCGGATGCCGTTCCTCTGACGGACCACGCGCGGGCCGCTGCGGGCAGCCGAGGCCTGGCGCTGCTGCGGACGGGCCTGATCGATCGACGAAGCGGGCGTCGCGCTCCGGGTCGGGCCCGGACCGTAGGTGCGATAGACCAGCCGCTGCTGCGGGACCGGGATCTCGGCGATCTGGATCGGGGCATAGCGGTCGCGGCCCGGGACCCGGCGCTCGCGGCCGGGGCGGGCGGAGACGGGCTGCTCGACGCGGACGTCCTCATAGCGCTGCTCGCCGCGCATCCGGCCGAACGTGTCCGGTTCGTAATTTCCCGGGGCCTGGCTGAACGCCTCGACCGAACGGCTGTCCGGACGGGTGTAGAAGATGTGCGCGCCGACCGTGGTCTGGGTGACCAGGCTGGGCGCCCAATAGGGGCGGATCGCGGTGGTGTGATAGTTCACCGCCAGCCCGACCGGGCGGTAGACGGCGCCCCTGAGCGCGGAGGCGGCGATGGCGCGGGCGCGGTGCCAGGCGGCGGGCTCGCCGATCGGGCCCATCACGCCGGTGCAGGTGAAGCTGAACTGGCAGCCGGTGGTGCGCTGCGAGCCCTGATAGACGACGCCGCAGACCGTGTTCGGATAGGCCGGATGGCGCACGCGGTTCAGCACGACCTGGGCGACGGCCCGCTGCCCCGCCTCGGATTCGCTGCGCGCTTCATAATAGAGCGCCTCGGTCAGGCACTGGAGCGACCGCTCGAAGGTGGCCGGGTCGCGGCTGGCGCTATAGGGCTCCGCCGCGCCACCGGCATGAGCCGGGGCTCCGGCGACGGCTGCAAGCAGGCCGAAGCCCGCGACCACAAGATAACGCATAGACAGTTCCGCCCGATCTCTTTTTCGGGACGGTTTCTACCGAGCGGGGGTTGGGAAGCGGTTAACGGGGCGGGGCGCTGCCGGCTTCCGCCCGTCGATCAACAGGCACGGTTCGTCCCGCTCTGCCCAAGGTCCTGGGCGGTCACTTCTCCCGCGCAGGCTCCAGGTCGCTGCCCGCGCTGACCAGCCGGCCGGCGCGTCTGGCCTGCACCGCCTCGAGCAGGGTGCGGGCGGCGTTGCGGACCTCGCCCTGGATCTTGTCGTCCTTGTCGAGCGCCTCATGGCTGGTCGCATAGGGCTCCCAATAGCCGATATAGCGGTCCAGCTCGGCGGGGACGCCGGCGGGAACCAGGTGCATGAAGCGCAGCCAGTCGGCCAGGCTGCGGCGGACATTCTCCGCGCCCTCGACATCGCCGTGGACGACGATCGAGAAGAGCCGGCCCTCGAGATGGCGGGGATAGGGCCAGCCGGCCAGCTCCAGCTCCTTCGCCTTCTTTGCATCCTTGCCCTGCGTGGACGTGGGATCGGGATTGCCGCCGTCGGCGCAGACCAGCCGGTCGATCATCAGCTTCATCGGCGAGGAGGTGGCGTACCAGTTGACCGGGGTGATCAGCATGATGCCGTGCGCCCGGACCCAGAGCGGGTAGATTTCGTTCATCATGTCCTGCGCCTGGCCCAGCGAATAATTGGGGTAGCAGGAGCAGGGCCAGTGGCAGAGTGCCGCGGCGGTCGAGAAGCAGGCCTTGCAGGGGTGGATGTGCTTCCCGTACTCGCTGGCGAGGCGGGAGAGATTCAGCACCTCCACCTTCACGCCGTCCACGCCGCAGATCTCCGAGGCGATCTCCAGCAGGCGCCAGCTCTTCGACATCTCGCCAGGACAGGTATGTTCCGAGCGCGAGGAGCCGTTGACGATCAGGATGCAGGGCGGCTCGTCCGGATCGTCATGTTCGCGCCGGGCCCGGTCGATCGCGTCCTTCGCGGCGAGCCAGTCGGTGGCGAGATCGTAATCGGGATCGTCATAGCCCTCGCCGGCCTTGCGGGTGCGCGGCGCCTTGCGGCCGTTCCTGTAGCCGTCCCAGGCGGCATCGGCGATCCGCTCGAGCTCGGTCTGGAGGGAATCGAAGGCCGGATCCGTATATTGGGCGCGGAAGCGGCGCTTATATTCCGCCTCGTCCAGCTTCACCTCGGGCATGCCCTTGCGCGGCGCGGGCGCGCCGGAGAACAGGCTCATCGGGCGCTGTTTCCGCCGCCGGTGTCGAGGTTGATGTCCGGCGCCTTGATGTTGATGTTGATGTCGCGGTCGCCGCCGCCGAGATAGCCGCCGAAATAGAGGAAGGCGCCGATCCCCACGAGCAGGGCGATGACGAGCGCGAGCATGGTCGCCCCGCCGCCGCCGCCCCGCTCGCCCGTATTGATGATCGTGGTCTCGTGCCTGACCGGCTCGTCGCGTTCGTCCATGACGCTGATCCTCTTCCGTTGCGCCCAGAACGCGACCGCAACGAGCGCGGTTCCGGACGGAGAGGGTTAAGGGCGCCGCGCCGCCGCGGCGACGGCCGCCGCGAAGCGGGCGGGGGCGGCGGGATCGTATTGCAGGAAGAGATCGGGCTCGACCGCCTCCAGCTCCATCAGCACGGGCCGCCCGGCCAGGTCGCGGACCAGGTCGACGCGCGCGTAGAGCAGGGGCTCGCCCGCCGCGGCGAGGGCGGCTTCGGCGGCGGCCAGCTCGTCGGCCGCGGGATCGTGCGGGGTGATGATGCCGTCATATTCGGGCTGGACGCGGAAGTCGCCGGGCTGGGGCCGCTTGCGCAAGGCGTGGCTGAAGCGGCCGCCGAAATAGAGGAGGGAGAGCTCGCCGCCGTCGAGCACGTCGGGGAGGAAGGGCTGGATCATGGCCGCGTCGACGGGAGCATCGTCCAGCGCGATGCCGGGCGACCAGCGGATCGTCCGATAGGCGCCTGCCGAGACGCGCGGCTTGGCGATCAGCCGGTCCGTGCCGAAGCGCGCGGCGGCCTCGCGCAGCGCCGTGTCGGTGATCCGGTCGACGAACGCGGTGGGCACGATCGGCGCGCCCTTCGCCTCGAACGCGGCGAGATAGAATTTGTCCGCATTCCAGCGCAGCACGGCGGGCGCATTTTGCAGGCGCACGCCCGCCGCCGCCCAGCGGTCGAGCTGGCCGCCCCAGTCGCCGTCGCGATGATAGCCCCAGGCGAGCAAGGGCAGGACGAGGCCGAAGCCGGTGAGATTCGCCCCCGTCGTCCAGTCCGCCGCCTCGACCGCGAGGCCGGCCGCGGCGAGCGGCGCGGTCATGCGGGCCAGCACCTCGGGCCAGCGCGAGCCGCCATAGGCGCCGTTCGCTGCAGGGACGAGGATGCTGATGGCGTTGCGGTTAGACGGCATGATGCGCCGCCCTATAGTCCGCGCCGCAAGAGGGGGGAAAGAGATGCATGCGATTGCCTTGGCGCTGATCCTGATGACGAGCGCGGCGGCCGCGCAGCCGGCGCCGCGGCCGCCGGCGGAGGCGCCGCTCATTCCCCGCGCCCTGCTGTTCGGCAATGCGGTGCAGAATCGCGCGAAGATCAGCCCGGACGGACGCCATCTCGCCTGGCTGGCGCCGCGCAACGGGGTGATGAACCTGTGGGTCGCGCCGGTCGGCAATCGCGCGGCGGCGCGGGCGGTCACCGACGCGCATGAGCCGCTGCAGGATTACAGCTGGTCGCCCGACGGCGCCCACCTCTTCTTCGGCCAGGACAGCGGCGGCAACGAGAATTTCCGCGTCCACGCGGTGAGTGTCGAGACGGGCGAGCAGCGCGCGCTGAGCCCCGAGGGCGCCCGTATCCGCGCCGAGATCGTGGGGACCAGCCCGTTGCGGCCGGACGTGGTGCTGATCGCCCACAACCAGCGAAACCCGGCGCAGTTCGACCTGTTCGAGGTCGATTATCGCAGCGGCGCGAGCCGGGAGGTCTTCCGGAACACCGACTTCCTCGACCTGGTCGTAGACCGCCGGCTGCGCGTGCGCATCGGCATCAGGAGCGTCGAGGGCGGACGGGTCGGCTATTTCGTGCCCGAGCCGGGCGGCGCCGGCTGGCGTCTGCTCTTTTCCGAGTCGAACGAGGACAATCGCAGCGCCCGGATCCTCGGCTTCAACCGGGACGGCACGGCCGCCTATATGATCGATGCCGAGGGACGCGACAAGGCGGCGCTCGTGCGGCTCGATCCGGAGACCGGGCGGCGGACGGTGCTGGCGGCGAGCGAGGTCGCCGATGTCGAGGCGGTGCTCACCGATCCGGTCACGTTCGAGTCTGTCGCCTATTCGGTGAACCACCAGCTCACCGTCTGGCATCCGCTGGGCCAGGGCTTCCGCCGCGATATCGCCTTCCTGCGGCGCAGCTTTCCGGGGCGGGCGGAATTCCTCTTCTCCGCCGGGGACGACGAGCGCTCGATCACCAGCGACGGCAACCGGATGATCGTCTGGGTATCCCGGTCGGATCGGTCGCAGGCCTATCATCTCTACGACCGGCGCCGGCAGCGCCTTGAGCCGTTGTTCAGCACGCGGCCCGAAATGGACCGGCAGCCCCTGCAGCCAATGCAGCCGCTGGTCCTGCGCTCGCGCGACGGTCTGCCCCTGGTCAGCTACCTGACCCTCCCGCCCGGCGCGGACCGCAATGGCGACGGACGTCCGGAACGGCCGGTTCCGCTGGTCGTGCAGGTTCATGGCGGGCCGTGGGGCGTGCGGGACTATCACGGCTACAGCTCGATGCATCAATGGCTCGCCAATCGCGGCTATGCGGTGCTGTCGGTCAATTATCGCGGCTCTGCCGGCTTCGGAAAGGCGTTCGCGCTCGCCGCCCGGCACGAATTTGCGGGGCGGATGCACGACGACCTGATCGACGGCGTGGATTGGGCGATCTCCCAAGGCGTCACCACGCGGGACCGGGTGGCGATCATGGGCGGTTCCTATGGCGGCTATGCGACCCTGGTCGGGCTCACCTTCACGCCGGACCGCTTCCGCTGCGGAGTGGACATCGTCGGGCCCTCCAGCCTCGTCACCCTGATCGAGAGCTTCCCGGCCTATTGGCGGCCGTCGATCGAACTCGGCTGGTACCGCTTCGTCGGCAATCCGGCCGTGCCCGCCGACCGCGCGGACATGCTGGCGCGCTCGCCGATCACCCGGGTGGACCGGATCACTGCGCCGTTGCTGGTCGGGCAGGGCGGCAACGATCCGCGCGTCACCAAGCCGGAATCGGACCGGATGGTCGCGGCGATGCGGGCGCGCGGGCTCCCCGTCACCTATCTGAACTTCCCGAACGAGGGGCACGGCTTCAACCGGCCGGAGAACCGGATGGGCTTCTTCGCGGTGGCCGAGGCCTTCCTGGCGCAATGCCTCGGCGGGCGGGCGGAGCCGATCGGTGGCGATCTGGCGCGGTCCAGCGGCGAGGTGCTGGAGGGCGCGGAGCATGTGCCCGGATTGAGGGAAGCGATGCGGGCCCGGCGCTAGAATTCCTCCCCGGCACGGGGAGGGGGACCAGCCGCAGGCTGGTGGAGGGGGCCCGGCAATTGTGCGGCGCGACCCGGGCCCCCTCCACCACGCCGCTGCGCGTCGCGGTCCCCCTCCCCGTGCCGGGGAGGAGCTGGAGTTCATTCCTCCGGCAGGAAGTCGGGCACCGAGAGGTAGCGCTCGCCGGTGTCGTAGTTGAAGCCGAGGATGCGCTTGCCGGCGCCGAGCTCGGCGAGCTTCTGGGCGATGGCGGCGAGGGTGGCGCCGGAGCTGATGCCGACGAGGATGCCCTCCTCGCGGGCGGCGCGGCGGGCATAGTCCTTGGCGTCGGCGGGATCGACCTGGACGATGCCGTCGAGCAGGCTCGTGTCCATGATGCCGGGGACGAAGCCGGCGCCGATGCCCTGGATCGGGTGCGGGCCGGGGGCGCCGCCGGAAAGGACGGGCGACAGGGTCGGCTCGACGGCGAACACCTGGAGGTTCGGCCAGGCCGCCTTCAGCACCTCGGCGGAGGCGGTGATGTGGCCGCCCGTGCCGACGCCGGTGATCAGCACGTCGATCGGCGAGTCCGCGAAGTCGCTCAAGATCTCCTGCGCGGTGGTGCGGCGGTGGACTTCGAGATTGGCGGGATTCTCGAACTGCTGCGGCATCCAGCCGCCCTCGGTCTCGGCGACCAGCTCCTCGGCGCGGGCGATGGCGCCCTTCATGCCCTTCTCGCGCGGGGTGAGATCGAAGCTGGCGCCGTAAGCGAGCATCAGCCGGCGGCGCTCCAGGCTCATGCTCTCCGGCATGACCAGGACGAGCTTGTAGCCCTTGACCGCCGCGACCATGGCGAGGCCGATGCCGGTATTGCCGGAGGTCGGCTCGATGATCGTGCCGCCGGGCTGGAGCCTGCCGCTCTTCTCGGCGTCCTCGACCATGGCGAGGGCGATGCGGTCTTTGATCGAGGCGCCGGGATTGGAGCGCTCCGACTTCACCCAGACCTCCGCGTCGCCGAACAGGCGGTTGATGCGGATGTGCGGCGTGTTGCCGATCGTTTCGAGGATGTTGGCGGCTTTCATGACCTTGCCCTTTCAGCTTCGGGTTTGAGTCCGGCGACCATTGCCGGGAGTTCGACATCGGTAATGTCCTTGCCGGAGGCTTCGGCGAGGATTTCGGGATCGGGCTGCACGAACCGGTCGGCCTTGCGCAGCGATGGGAAGGCCCAGGCGCAGAAGCCGGTGGCGAGCACGGAGAGGGCGCCGCCGCCGACCACGGCGAGGATCGGCCCGAAGGCGGCGCCGGCCAGGCCCGCGCGGAATTCGCCCAGCTCGTTGGAGGCGGAGATGAACAGGCCGGAGACGGCGGAGACGCGGCCGCGCATCGCGTCCGGCGTGTGCAGCTGGATCAGCGAGGTGCGGACATAGACGCTGATCATGTCCGACGCGCCGATCACGAACAGGGCGACGAGCGAAAGCCACATCCAGCGGCTTTCCCCGAACACCATGGTGGCGACGCCGAACAAAGCGACGCAGACGAACATCTTCACGCCGACATGGCGCTTCAGCGGATGGCGGGCCAGCCAGAGCGCGGTGAGCGCGGCACCGACCGCGGGCGCGGCGCGCAGGGCGCCGAGACCTTCCGAGCCGACGTGGAGGACGTCGCGCGCATAGACGGGCAGCATCGCGGTCGCGCCGCCGAGCAGCACGGCGAACAGGTCAAGGCTGATCGCGCCGAGCACGATCTTGTTGTCGCGGACATAAGCGAGGCCCTCGATCACCGCGCGCAGCGGCCGCGAGGCCGCGGCATTGCCGCGCGGGATCGGCCGAATCAGCAACATGCAGCCGAGCGAGACGGCGTAGAGCAGGGCCGAGGCCTCGTAGGTCAGGCTCGGCGACCAGGCATAAGCGAAGCCGCCGAGCATCGGTCCGACGATGGCGCCCGCCTGCCAGGCGATGGAGTTCAGCGCGATCGCGCTCGGCAGCAGGGCGGGCGGCACGATATTGGGGGCGATGGCGGACAGCGCCGGCCCGGCGAAGGCGCGGCCGATGCCGAGCAGGACGGCGACCGCGAAGAGCGGCGCGAGGGTCATCGCGTCGAGCCAGACCAGGGCGGCGAGCGACGCGGCGCAGACCATCTCCAGCCCGATGAAGACGCGCACGATCCAGCGCCGGTCCAGCCGGTCGGCGACATAGCCGGCGACGAGGGTGAGCAGGAAGAGCGGCAGGAACTGGGCGATGCCGATCATGCCCAGCCAGAAGCTCGCCGCCTCGATGCTCATGCCGGAGGCGCGGGCGATGTCGTAGACGTGGATGCCGATCACCACGACCAGCATCGTGTTGCCGATCGTGCTCGCCAGCCGCGCCGCCCAGAAGGCGCGATAGTCCCGGAACTGGAAAGGCGATCCTTCGGCCATCCCGGCTCACCTAGGCGGGCGCGGAAGGCCCCGCAACTCCCGTGACGGGAAAGCGCCGTTCTGCCGCCGGCCGGGCGGACAGGGCAAGTTCATGCCCGTCCGCCCGCTTTGCTGAGCAGGATTATGCGAGGCCGGTCAGCGCGCGATTGCTCCGGAACCCGATCCGGATCGATGACGCGTCCTGCTGGCGCCCGCGCTGTTTTCGGTGCAGAACGATGCGCGGTGGGCGGGGACTAAGCGCGGAGGAAGCGTATGGCGCCTCGATTCACCCTGATGCTCGTCTCGGCCATGGCGGCCGTCCTCACTCTTCCCGGCAGCGGGCTCCCGGCGGGACAGGCCGAAGCCGCGCAAGCCCAGCGCCCGAGCCGGCCCGCCACGCGTCAGAACTGGGCGGCGTTCCTGCAAAGCTTCATCGACGGCGAGTTCCGCGCCAATCCGGGCTTCGCCGTCTATCAGGGCCGCCACGATTATGACGGGCAATTGCCGGACTGGAGCGAGACCGGGCTGAACAACGAGAAGATGCGGCTGCGCTCGGCCATCGCCACGGCCCAGGCGTTCAGCCCGCGCAGCCTGACCCGCGAGCAGCGCTTCGAGCGCGACTATCTGATCGCGCAGGCGCGGGGCTCCCTGTTCTGGCTGGACGTCGCCGATCAGCCGCACACCAATCCGGCTTATTATATGGACAACGGGCTGGACCCGTCGGTCTACGTGACCCGGCCCTATGCGCCGGCGGCGACCCGGATGCGGGCGTTCATCGCCTATCTTCGCGAGATTCCGCGCGCCGCCCGCCAGATCCGCGCGAACCTCAGGACGCCGATGCCGGTCAGCTTCATCGACTATGGCAAGGCGGCCTTTGCCGGCTTCGCCGAATATTATCCGGGCGACGGCACCCGCGCCTTCGCCGAGGTGCGCGATCCGCGGCTGCAGGCGGAGCTGCGCGAGGCGGCGCGGGACGCCGCGCGGGCGATGCAGGGCCTGGCCGACTGGCTGGAGAGCCAGCGGCGGACCGCGACCACCAATTTCCAGCTCGGCGCGGGGCGCTTCGCCCAGATGCTGCGCGACACCGAGATGGTCGACCTGCCGCTGGGGCGGCTGGAGGCGATCGGCCGCGCCGATCTCGAGCGCAACCGGCGCGCTTTGGTCGGCGCCTGCGCGCGCTATGCGCCGGGAGCGAGCGTGCCGGACTGCATGGCGCGGATGAACGCGGACAAGCCCGAGGGCGGCCCAGTCGCCGGCGCCCGGCGGCAGCTGGCGGGGCTGCGCGCCTTCATCGAGCAGCACGACCTCGTCTCCATCCCCGGCACCGAACAGGCGCAGGTCGAGGAGGCGCCGCCCTACAACCGGCAGAACAGCGCCTATATCGACATTCCGGGCCCCTATGAGCGCGGCCTGCCCAGCGTCTATTATATCGCGCCGCCCGATCCGAGCTGGTCCCGCGAGGTGCAGCAGGCTTTCATCCCCGGCGAGTCCGATCTGCTCTTCACCTCGGTGCATGAGGTCTGGCCGGGCCATTTCCTCAATTTCCTGCATTCCAACCGCTCGCCCTTCCTCTTCGGGCGGGTGTTCGTCGGCTATGCCTTCGCCGAGGGCTGGGCCCATTATAGCGAGGAGATGATGTGGGATGCCGGGCTCGGCGACGGCGATCCCGAAGTGCATATCGGCCAGCTCTCCAACGCCTTGCTGCGCGATTGCCGCTTCCTCTCCGCGATCGGCATGCACACCGGGCGGATGACGCAGGAGGAGAGCTTCCGGATGTTCCGCGAGCAATGCTTTCAGGACGAGGGCAATGCCCGCCAGCAGGCGGCGCGCGGCACCTACGATCCCGCCTATCTCAATTATACGATGGGCAAATTGCTGATCCGCCGGCTGCGCGACGACTGGACCCGGACGCGGGGCGGCCGGCGCGCCTGGAAGCAGTTCCACGACCGTTTCCTGAGCTTCGGCGGCCCGCCCATTCCCCTGGTCAGGGCGCAGATGATGGGCGGCCCGGCGCGGGCGGTGTTCTGACGGCCGGCGCTTAGCGGACCTGCGCGCCGGGCTGGCTGTCGTCCACCTCCTCGGCGGCGGGCTTCCGCAGGGCGGGGTTGAGGCGGGCGAGGCTGCAGAGTCCGGCAAGGAAGGCGAGGCCGGCGGCGACCAGGGCCGGGGCGGCGCCGCCGCCGAGATTGAGGGCGAGCAGGGCCGCGACCAGGGTGGCGCCCAGCGTCTGCCCGGTCATGCGCGTGGTCGAGACCAGGCCGCCGGCCGAGGCGGCGCGGTGGCGCGGCGCGGAGCCGATGATCAGGCGCGCATTGGGCGAGAGGAACAGGCCGAAGCCCGCGCCGCACAGCGCCATCCGCCAGCCCACGTCGAACCAGCTCGGCGCGGCGGGCAGCCAGGCGATGAGCAGCAGAGCCACGGTCGCCACCGCCATGCCGATGCCGCCGAGCAGGCCGGCCGGGACCCGGTCCGACAGCGCGCCGGCGGTCGGCGCGACGACGAGCACGGTCAGCGGCCAGGGGGCGAGCATCGCCCCTACCTCCGCCGGGCCGAAGCCATAGCCCTGCTCCAGGCGGAAGGGCATGGAGAGGACCACGGTCATCGAGGCGATGAAGGCGGCGAAGGCGCCCAGCACCGACAGGGCGAAGACCGGCTGGCCGAGCAGGTCGACGGGCATGATCGGGCGCGGCTCGCCGAGCTCGCGGCGGACGAAATAGACAGCGACGACGGCGCCGGCGGCGACGATCGCGGCCGAGACGACGGGGCTGTCGCCATGGACCGCGCTTTCCAGCCCGACGATGATCAGCCCGAAGGTCGCCGCGCAGAGCACCGCGCCGATTATGTCGAAATCGTCGCTGTGCCGCTCGGGCTCCGGCAGATGGCGGCCGAGCAGCAGCGAGACGATGCCGAAGGGGACGGATGCGGCGAAGATCCAGGGCCAGGAGCCGAAGGCGAGGATCAGCCCGCCGAGCGTGGGCGCGAGCGCGATCGAGCAGGAGACGATGACGCTGTTGATGCCGAGCCCGCGGCCGAGCTGGTTCGCCGGATAGATGGCGCGCAACATCGCCGAGGAGACGCTGAGCGCCGCGGCCGCGCCGAGCGACTGGGCGGCGCGGACGACGAGCAGGAAGGGCAGGCTCTCGGCGAAGAAGCAGAGAATGGTCGCGACGACGAAGGTGAGCTGGCCGAGCTGGTAGATCCGCCGGTGCCCGATCCGGTCGCCCAGGGCCGCGAAGGGCAGGAGGGTCATGACCAGGACGAGCTGGTAGACGGTGACGACCAGCACCGCAGCGGATTCGTCCACGCCGAGATCGCGCGCCAGCGTCGGCAGCGCCA
This sequence comes from Allosphingosinicella sp., assembly GCA_035502235.1. Classification (GTDB taxonomy): domain Bacteria; phylum Pseudomonadota; class Alphaproteobacteria; order Sphingomonadales; family Sphingomonadaceae; genus Allosphingosinicella. The sequence continues at coordinate 18,837 of DATJUQ010000037.1, read as the reverse complement.
CCGTCGGGATGGCGCCGTCGATCACCACCAGCGCCGTCCCGAAGGAGATGGCGGCGATGGCCCAGAGGCGGCGGGGAAAGGGCAGGCCTTCGGTCACGCCCCGCTAGTGCGCGATGCGGATGCGTCAGGCAACCGGCGCCGTCTCAGGCAACCGCATCGGCGAGGGCGCGGATCAGGTCGCCGCCTTTGCCGCGCCAGGCGCTGCCGTGCATGCAAGCGAGCGTCTCCGGCTCGGTCGCGGCGATCCGCTCAAGCACTTCCCGCGTGTTGGGACCGTGGGCGTAATAGTCCATCGCACGGAATTGCTCGCTGGGGCCGAGGATGTCGCTTTCGGTCAGCGCGACCTCGCCGATGCCCGGCTGGGTGAAGAGATCGCCGCAGAAGAGCGTGCCGGCCGTCTCCTCGTAGAGATAGCCGCATTCCCAGCCGTGCGGGACATGCGGGGCGTCGAGCCAGCGGACCGTGCGGCCGCCGAGGTCGAGCGTCTCGCCGTCGGCCAAGGCGCGCGGCGCGCGATCGGCGAGGTCGTTGATCGAGACCATGGCGGCGATGCCGCCGCAGAGCGGGACGGCGTGCGGCGCGGCCTCCAGCCAGAGGTTGAGCGAACCGCATTCGTCGGCCTCGACATGGCTGAACGAGACGTGGCGCAAGCGCTCGACCGGCATGATCGCGGCGACGGCGTCGCGGACGTGCGGGAAGAGGCCGCGCAGGCCGGTGTGGAAGAGCAGGGGCTCGTCCGCCAGCAGCAGATATTGGTTGAAGGAGAAGCTCTGGCCCGGGATCGGAACGGGCGTGTTGATCCGGTAGAGGCCGTCGCCGACCTCGCAGATGTTGGTGCCGGTTTCGGCATTGGTGACCAGCATGGCCTTGTCCTCGACTCGAAGAGTCCCCGCTCGGACGTAACAGGGCGGCGCGGGAAGGCACGGAAAGAGCGACCAAGGTCGCGCGCGACGCGACGAGCCCGCGATCAGGCGGCGGCCGTCTCATCCTGGCGAAGGACGAAGGCGCGCGCCGCCTCGGCCCGGTCGCGGGTGAAGACGCGATAGTCGATGCCGGGGAGGAGATGGGCCTCGATCCTGGCGATGGTCCGGATCCAGGCCGGATCCGCGACCAGGGCGATGCGGTCCATCTGGCCGAGCATGCGGCCGAGATGGGAGAGATGCCGCAGCTCCTCCCCGATCGCGGCGAGATCGATGGTCACGTCGCCGCGCACGTCGGCGAGCATGTCGACCCTGGGCGCGGCCGCCATCAGCGCGTCCATCCGCTCGAACGCCGCGTGGACGTCCTCCTTGGTGATCCGGCCCTCGATCACGGCCTCGAGCGCGCGGGGCGAGAGGGTGGCGTAGCTGATCATCGCCCGGAAACGCGCCGGGGCCGAAATGGTTCGACCGCCGGCCTCAGGCCGCTTCGGGCGCGCGCGCCGGCCTGACTTTGGCCGCTTCGGCCTCGCGTTCCCGCTGCATCATCTTCTGCAGGATCAGCCGGCCCCGCGTCACCGCCTGGTCGCCGCGGGTGAGCAGGTCTCGCGGGCGGTCCATATTGGCGATCAGCCGCTCGATCTCGCGGGTGGCAAAAATGTCCTCGTCGATGACATGGGCGATCGCCGCTTTGGCCGCCTGCTGGTTGTCGGTGTCGGCGGGGTGGATGGCGGTACGGGCGAAGAAATAATGGGCGCTGTGCTTCGTCGCCGGCGTGACCGCATGATAGACGGTGTTGTTCATCAGCAGCACGCCCTCGCAGGGGCCCTCGGGGCTGGTCTTCCAGGTCAGGTTCGCGCCGACATGGAGGGCCGGGGCATGGAAGGTGAAGTCGATCAGGAAGTCGACGCGGATGTCGCCGTGCCGCTCGCGGGTGACCGGGGCGGGGGCGGCGTCGAGGATCATCCGCCGGCTGCGCACCCAGTCGTCGCCATAGCTGACCTCGTCCTGCTGGGTCGCGACCTCCTCCATCCCGATCCGGCTCTGATGGAGATAAGCGAGGTGGGAGAGATCGAGCAGATTGTCGTTCAGGAGCTGATAGCGGCCCTCGACCAGATGGTAATGCAGGGGCTCGGACGAGAAATCCGGATTGGCGAGATCGAGCGCGGCATGGTTGGGGATCAGGCTCTCGTCGGCGAGCGCGGGATCGCCCATCCAGATCCACAGCCACTGCCAGCGCTCCGCGATCGGATAGGTGCGGATGCAGAAGGCCGGCGGGATCCGGTCCTGGGTCGGGATGCGGGTGCAGCGGCCGTCGCTGGCGAAGGCGATGCCATGATAGCCGCAGACCAGCGTGTCGCCCTCCAGCCGGCCGGCGGCCATCGGGAAATGGCGGTGTGGGCAGCGGCCGGCCATGGCGACGGGGCTGCCGTCCTCGCGGCGGTAGAGGACGACCGGCTCGTCGAGGAACCAGCGCTCGTGCGGGGTCCGGGTGACGTCGCTGGACCAGGCGGCGACATACCAAGCGTTGCGGACGGCGAAGCAGCCTTCGGGGAAGGGGTACATGATCGGCCTCTCCAATATACGTACGTTCCTGATGATCAGTAACGTACGTATTTGTGTCAGGCAATGCTCTCGGTCAGGTGGACCAAAGCGGCGTGAAGGCGCTTCGCCGCGGGTGGGGCGAGCGGGGCGAGGAAAGCCTGTTCGTAGCGGGTCACGGCGTCCGCGAGCGCCGCGATCCGGGCGCGGCCGGCGGGGGCGATGGCGAGCGGCTTGCGGCGGCGGTCGCCCGGGGGCTCGGTCCGCGCGATCAGGCCCTCGCGCTGCAGGCGGGCGATGGCGGGGAGGGTGGAAGAGCGGCTCGTCGAGATCGCCTCGATCAAAGAGGCCTGATCGTCCGCCACGCCCTCGGCGAGCAAGGTGAGGATGGAATAATCGAGGCCGCCGAGCCGGTCCGCGCCGCCTTCGGCGACGAACAGGGCATTGGCGGCTTGGGCCAGCCGGCGGAGCAGGAAGGTGGCGGAGTCGCGGAGCGGCTCCGGCGCGGCGGCAAGCTCGCAATGCCGGGCGGCGAGTGTCTCCAGCTGGGCCGCCAAGGTCCCGTCCGTGTCCGCGAGCAGGGCGGTTTCGGCCGCCCGGACGGCGGCGAGGCCGCGGCCGAGCCGGCCCTTGCCCGTGGGCCCGAGGCGCAGCAGCTTGCGCCGCCGGTCCGCGCCCGCCGTGCGCACCAGCAGTCCCGTCGCCTCCAGCCCCGCCGCGAGCGTCGCCATGGTCGAGCGGTCCATGCCGAGGCGGGAGGCGATGGAGAGCTGGTCCTCGCCGGGAAAGGCGGCGACGCCCGCCAGCACCTCCAGCTGGGGCAGCGTGAGGCCATGGTCCGCCAGCGCCGCATTGGCCGCGGCCACCGTCTGCCGCGCCGCCAGCCGCAGCAGCGCGCCGATCCGGCTGCGGTGCAGCGCGCGGGCCCGGGCGATGCGCTCGGAAGGCGTGGCGGCGGTCATGGGGCGTTAGTGCAAAATGCATCGCGGGCAGGCAAGCATGACGCAAAGGTGACAAAGGTGCCGGTACGTCGCGCGCCAACCTCGACGAACCGAGTGGCGCGGGCGTCATTCGTCCGGCCCGAACGGATCGGCGCCCTGAACGCGCTCGATGGCGCGGAAGGCGGCGATCAGCAATTTGTCATTGTAGACGCGGCGCGTGCCGCGCTGGATGCCGCGGTAGAAATAGGGCTCCTCGACTCCCTCGACCGCGCGGCGGACGGTCTCGAACCAGGTGTTTGCGCGCCCGCCCATCAGCGCCTCCCGCCAGGCGCGGGCGAAACCGCTCTCCGGGCCGGCGCGCTTCAGGAGGGCGTAGGCCGACTTGCGGCTCATCCCGACGCATTCGGCGGCGAAGGCGACGACGCCGATCTTGGAGAGGGCATGGATAAAGCCGCGCTGGCGTTCGGCTGTCCAGCCGTCGTGGCGGGTACGGGCGGACGGGACGGGGGTGAAAGCGAGGGGATCGGAGGGGAAGTCGCTCATCTATGAGCTTATGATGTCGGACGGGGCGTGTAGGAAAGTTCTATTTTTGTTCTCTTGCGAGAATGTGATAGATAACCTCGTTCGCCGAGGTGGGAGAGAGGTTGAGTTTTATCTCGCGCAAAGACGCAAAGACGCGAAGGGGCTGGCATGGGGATCGAGGACATTGCGAGGGTCGCGGTCGATTGCGGGTTCAGGATCCACAAAGGGCTTGGACCGGGGCTTCTTGAGTCCGTCTACGAGGCGGTGCTTGAGCAAAGCCTGGTACGGCGAGGTCTAACCGTCGAGCGCCAGCGCGCGATCCCGATTTCCTTTGACGGCATAGCCGTCGATGAAGGGTTTCGCGCGGACCTTCTCGTCGAGGGAAGATTACTCATCGAGTTGAAATCCGTCGAGCGCATTGCGCCCGTTCATATGAAACAGCTTATAACCTATTTGCGCCTGATGGATTTGCCGCTTGGCCTGCTGATGAATTTCGGCGGGGCGACCTTGCGAGAGGGGGTCAAGCGCGCGGTGAACGGATATGGTGACCACAGATCTTCGCGAGCCGTCTCAAGCGCCGGTGCTGTGCAAGGGTGCTGATTTGTTTCGCGCAAAGACGCAAAGGCGCGAAGGTGCCGAGGGAGCGGTAAGTCTGTGCCTTTCCGGCAAGGCCGCGTCGTTCATGATCTCGGGTTCATGCGCTTCGCGAATGAAAGGACTGACGCCACTTTGCGCCTTTGCGTCTTTGCGCGAGATAATTAGAGTAGCGGTGCAGCCCCGGGCAGGGGGAGTTCACTCCACGCTCACAAAGCTATCCAGCACCCTTTTTCGCCCGGCCTTCTCGAAGTCGATCTCCAGCTTGTTACCCTCGATCTCGGCGACCGTCCCGTAGCCGAACTTCGAGTGGAACACGCGCTGGCCCAGCGCGATGTCGCCGCGGCCGGGATTGCCGAGGCTGATCGCGCTCGCCTTGACGTCGATCACGCCCTTGACGGCGTTGCGGTCGAAGGCGCCGCTGCCGACGGCGCGTTGCCAGCCAGGGCCGCGGGTGCCGCCGCGGGCGAGGTTGGCGAAGGGGTCGGCGCGTTCGGACCAGTTGGCGCGCCAGAGGCTCTCGCCGCCGGTCATGCTGCTTTCCGTGTCGATATGGGCGGCGGGCAGTTCGTTGACGAAGCGGCTCGGGATCGAGCTGGTCCATTGGCCGTAGATGCGGCGGTTGGCGGCGTGGATGATGAAGCATTTCCGCCGCGCGCGCGTGATCGCGACGTAGGCGAGGCGGCGTTCCTCCTCCAGGCTGGCATTGCCGCCTTCGTCGAGCGCGCGCTGCGAGGGGAAGACGCCTTCCTCCCAGCCGGCGAGGAAGACATTGTCGAACTCCAGGCCCTTGGCGGCGTGGATGGTCATGATCGTGACCTTGTCGGTCTCGCGGTCCGCGTCATTGTCCATGACCAGGGAGACGTGCTCGAGGAAGGCGCCGAGGGTTTCGTACTCCTCCATGGCGCGGGCGAGCTCGGCCAGGTTTTCGAGGCGGCCGGCGCTCTCCGCCGAGCGGTCCGCCTGGAGCATGGCGGTGTAGCCGGATTCGTCGAGGAGCAGGCGGGTGAGTTCGGGGTGGGAGAGGGCGGTCTTGGAAGAGGCCCCTCCACCAGCCTGCGGCTGGTCCCCCTCCCCTGCAAAGGCAGGGGAGGAATTGAGCAGGGAGCGCCAGCGGGCGAAATCGCCGACGAGGTTGCCGAGGCTGCGACGGGCGGCGCCGGTCAGTTCGTCCGTGTCGAGGATGCGGGCGGCGGCGACGGAGAGGGGGATTTCCTCGGCGCGGGCGAGCTGGTGCAGCTTGGCCACCGCCTTGTCGCCGAGGCCGCGCTTGGGCGTGTTGACGATCCGCTCGAAGGCGAGGTCGTCGGCGGGCTGGGCGATGACGCGCAGATAAGCGAGGGCGTCGCGGATCTCGGCGCGCTCGTAGAAGCGGAAGCCGCCGACGATGCGATAGGGCAGGCCGATGGCGATGAACCGGTCCTCGAACTCGCGGGTCTGGAACTGGGCGCGGACGAGGATGGCGCAGCTGTCGAGCCGGCCGGGCTGGCCATGGTCGCCGCGGCGCTGGATGGTCTCCAGCTCCTCGCCGACGCGGCGCGCCTCCTCGGGCCCGTCCCAGACGCCGATCACCTGGACCTTCTCGCCCTCGTCCAGCTCGGTCCAGAGCTGCTTGCCGAGCCGGCCGCTATTCCGGGCGATCAGGCCGGAGGCGGCGGCGAGGATGTTGGGGGTGGAGCGGTAATTCTGCTCGAGGCGGATGATCCTGGCGCCGGGAAAGTCCTTCTCGAAGCGCAGGATGTTGGAGACCTCGGCGCCGCGCCAGGAATAGATCGACTGGTCGTCGTCGCCGACGCAGCAGATGTTCTTGCGCGCCTGGGCGAGCAGGCGGAGCCAGAGATACTGGCTCTGGTTGGTGTCCTGATATTCGTCGACGAGGATATATTTGAAGCGCTGCTGGTAATGTTCGAGCACGTCGCGATGGGTCTTGAGGATGACCAGCATGTGCAGGAGCAGGTCGCCGAAGTCGCAGGCGTTCAGCTCGCGCAGGCGCGCCTGATAGGCGGCGTAGAGCTTCGCGCCCTTGCCGTTGGCATAGGCCTCCGCCTCGCCGGCATCGACCTGATCCGGGGTCCAGCCCTTGTTCTTCCAGCGGTCGATCAGGCCGGCCAAAGCGCGGGCGGGCCAGCGTTTCTCGTCCACGTCGGCGGCGGCGATGAGCTGCTTGAGCAGGCGCAGCTGATCGTCCGTGTCGAGGATGGTGAAATTGCTTTGCAAGCCGACCAGCTCGGCATGGCGGCGGAGCATCTTCGCGCCGATCGAGTGGAAGGTGCCGAGCCAGGGCATGCCCTCCACGGCCGCGCCGATCTGCCGGCCGACGCGCTCGCGCATCTCGCGCGCCGCCTTGTTGGTGAAGGTGACGGAGAGGATCTCCGAGGGCCAGGCGCGGCGCGTGTAGACGAGATGGGCGAGCCGGGCGGTGAGCGCCGCGGTCTTGCCCGTGCCGGCGCCGGCGAGGACGAGGACCGGGCCTTCGGTGGTGAGCACGGCGTCGCGCTGCGGCGCGTTGAGGCCGGCGAGATAGGGCGGGTCCTGATCGGTGGGGGATGGCAGCGTCACCGGCGAACAGGTAGGGAACGCAGGGCTTCAGGGCAACAGGAGAGAGGGCGGCATGAACGTGATCGCGCAATGGCATGAGGTGGTGGCGCGGAAGGATCCGGCCTTGCTGGCGGCGTTGCTGGCCGACGACGTAGTCTTCCAGTCGCCCGCCGTGCACAGCCCGCAGGAGGGCAAGGCGATCACGCTCAAATATCTGGGCGCGGCCCTGGTCGTGCTGAACAATGAGAGCTTCCGCTATCTGGACGAATGGGTGCTCGCGGACAAGGCGGTGCTGGAGTTCGAGAGCGAGGTGGACGGGCTGATCGTCAACGGCGTCGACATGATCTGGTGGGACGAGAGCGGGCGGATCACGCGCTTCAAGGTGATGGTGCGGCCCTTGAAGGCGCTGAACGCGCTGGTCGCGCTTATGGCGGCGGAATTGACGCGCGCGGGTTGAGCCGCGTCTTTTCGGCGAAACCGGCGGGCGCTAGGGGCGGGGCGACTGATTCGGAGGAAGATCAACATGTTGTCGCGTCGCGCCCTGCTCGGTTCCCTGGCCGCTCTGCCCCTGCTGGGGAGCGGCCGGCTCGGCGCGCAGAACCGGCGCGTGGGCGGGGCGCGGATCGTGGTGCTCGACAATCGCGTCTGGATGCAGGTGAAGTTCGGACCGCGCGGGCCTTATGCCTTCGTCATCGACACCGGCGCCTTCACCAATCTGATCCGGCGGGATCTGGTGCGCGAGCTCGGCCTGCGCCAGATCGGCGACCAGACCTTGCGCGGCGTCGGCGGCAGCCACCAGATGGGCCTTTACGAGGGCCGCGCGATCGCGCTGGGCACGACCACTATCGGCGACCTCGATTTCGCGGCCTATGAGCATGAGGATCTCGGCATCCACCGCGAGGCGATGGGGGCGCTCTCCACCGCCGTGCTGACGGTGGCGGATTCGGAGCTCGATTTCAGCCAGAATGAGTGGCGGATCTATCCGGACGGGCGCGGCGCGCGGCCGGGCTATGAGCGGCTGGAGTCCGAAATCTCGCGCGCGGTGACCCGGGTGGGCGCGGCGACGATGCATGTCGAGGCGGCGATCGGCGGCCAGACCTACCGGCTGCAGGTCGACACGGGCGCGCCGGGCCAGGTCCTGCTCTGGCCGCGGGCGGCGCGGCGCAGCGGCCTGTGGAACGATGCGACGCCTTATTCGCCGGGCCAGCGGCGCGGGATCGGCGGGGTCGGCGCGGCGAGCCGGCTGGTGCGGGCGCCTGAGATACGGATCGGCTCGCTGCGCTTCGAGCGGCCCCTGGTCTCGCTGACCGATCCGGACTCGCGCGACGCACTGCCGAGCGACGGCCTGCTCGGCATCGGCGTGATCGAGCGGATGAACTGGTCGACCGAGATCGGGGCCGGGAAGATCTGGGCGAAGGCGAGCGGGCTGCCGGCGCGGCCCGAGCGCTACGGCATGGCGGGGACGTGGCTCGAGGAGCGGCAGGGCAAGGTCGTCGTCGCCCTGGTCAGCCCGCGCAGCCCCGCCGCCGATGCGGGCCTGCGTCCGGGCGACGAGATCGAGGGGATCGGTTTCCAGGCGCTGATCGCGCGGCTCGGCGGGCGCGTCGGCGACCGGATCCCGGTGAGCTACCGGCGGGGTGGACAGGCGCACCGGACGGAGATCGCGCTGCGCGACTTCCTCTAGGCGCGGGTCAGAAGCCGAAGCGGCGGCGGCGGCGCGGCTCCTCCGGGTCGGGCGGCAGATCCTCCACCTCCCAATAATGGTCCTGCACCATGCGCGAGCGGACCGGGCGGCCGCGGCGGTCGCGCGAGGGCTCGAAGACGAAGCGCTGCTCGATCAGCCGGCAGGTGGTGAGATCGAGCGCGCGGCTGCCGCTCGAGCGGGTGATCCGGCAATCGGTGGCGCGGCCGTCCGGCTCGATCGCGTAGATGACCGAGACGATGCCGCCGACGCCGGCGTCGCCCGCCTCGCGCGGATAGTCGCGGTCCGAGATGCGGCCGCGGATCCGGCGGGGCGGGGAATAGCCGCCGCCGTCGCCGTCGCCATAACCGGTGCCGTCGCCGCCGCCGTCGCCGCCGCGCCCCGGGCCGTCGCCGAAGCGGCCGCTGCCCGTGCCGCTGCCGACGCCGCCCGCGCCCGTGCCCGGGCCGGCAAGCGGCGTGGCGCCCGAAATCGGGGCGATGCCCGGGCTGGCGACCGGCGCGGCGGGGAGCGGATTGACCGGCGGGAGCACGGGCGGCGGGGCGACGAGTTCGGTGGGCCGGGCCTCGCGATTGGCCGGGGCGGCGGCGCCCTCGCGGCGGCCGCCCTCGCTGCGTTCCGGGAGGGGCCGGACGACCGGGATCGGCGGCGGGGGCGGAGGGATGTCGACCAGCTGCAGCGTCTCGGGCGCGACCAGGCCGGGCGTGAAGCCGAGGCTGCGCAGGATCAGCAAGGCGAGAAGGGCATGCACCGCCAGCACGGGCGCGGCGGCCCTGAGCCGGTCCTGAGGAGGCGAGTCCAGGAACATCTTCGGGGCGATCCTAGGCCTTTTCCGCAAGGATCCCAAGGGGCTGGCCTCACGCCTTCCGGTCCGCGCGGCGCCGCGCTAAGGCTGGGCGGCAGGGGAGGCGTGGATGATCAGGGCGAACAGGCGGGTGTTGCTGGCGAGCCTGGTGGGCACGTCGGTCGAATTCTACGATTTCTACATCTACGCGACCGCGGCGGCGCTGGTCTTCGGGCCGCTCTTCTTCCCGGCGGATTCGCCCTCGATCCAGCTGCTCGCTTCCTATGCAAGCCTCGGCGTCGCCTTCATCGCGCGGCCGCTCGGCGCCTGGGCGTTCGGCCATTATGGCGACCGGATCGGGCGCAAGTCGACATTGGTCGCCTCGCTGCTGATGATGGGCGGCTCGACCCTGCTGATCGCCTTCCTGCCGACCTATGAAATGGCGGGCTGGATCGCGCCCTTGCTGCTCTGCATCCTGCGCTTCGGCCAGGGCTTCGGGCTCGGCGGCGAATGGGGCGGCGCGGCCCTGCTCGCGGTGGAGAATGCGCCGCCGGGCTGGCGCGGACGGTTCGGCATGGTGCCGCAGCTCGGCGCGCCGGTCGGCTTCATCGCCGCCAATGGCGTGTTCCTGCTGCTCGGCACGATGATGACGAGCGAGCAGTTCATGGCCTGGGGCTGGCGGATCCCGTTCCTGCTCTCGATCGTGCTGGTCGGCATCGGCCTCTGGGTGCGGCTGAAGCTCAGCGAGACGCCGGCCTTCGCGGCGATGCTGGAGGAAGGGCCGCCGCCGACCGTGCCGTTCGCGGAATTGCTGCGCAGGCATGGCTGGATCACGCTCGGCGGCACGTTCGGCGCGATCGCCTGCTTCGCCGTCTATTATCTCGCGACCGCCTTCGCGCTCGGCTATGGCACGACCACGCTCGGCATCGACCGGCAGACCTTCCTGCTCATGCAGCTCGGCGCGATCCTGTTCACCGCGCTCGGCATCGTGCTGGCCGGCTGGTGGTCGGACAGGACGAGCCCCGGCAACGTGCTGCGCTGGGGCTGCGTCGGCGCGATCGTCGCCGGGCTGGCGCTGGCGCCGGCGCTCGAATCGGGCTCGCTGCCGACGATCTTCGCCGGGCTCAGCTTCGGCCTGTTCGTGATGGGCTTCGTCTACGGGCCGCTCGGCGCCTGGCTGCCCGGCCTGTTCCCGGCGCGGGTGCGCTATACGGGCGTCTCGGTGACGTTCAACGTGGCCGGCGTGCTGGGCGGGGCGCTGACCCCGATCGCTGCGGTCTGGCTCGCGGCGCAGCCGGGCGGACTGATCTGGGTGGGCCTCTATCTCGCCGGCCTGGCCTCGATCAGCCTGATCGCGCTGATCGCGCTGCGCCGGCACGGCTGAGCCGCCCCGCCTTTGGCCCGACGGGGCGGAGTGGGGGAGGCTATTTCTTCTTCGCGGGCTTCTTGCCGGTCTTCTTCGCGTCGGACGTATTGCCGCCCGTGGCGCCGCCGCCGCCTTCTTCCTTGGGTTTCGGTTCCAGCATGATCTGGTTCCTCTTCTGACCGACAGCCGGAATGACTTGCCGGGCGCGCGGAAGAGAAAGCTATTTCGGGGCTCGAATCAAGTATTCAGGCGGCGGGGCGCCTGAACAACAGCAAGGTCGCCTTGCCGAAGCGGCGCTCCGTATCTTGTTCGAGGCCGGCCGGGACGGTCAGCGCCTCGCCATGGACTTCGACGCTGAGCCAGCCGCCGGGGGCCAGCCAGGGGGCGACATGGTCGAGCGCGGGCTGGGCGAGGCCGGCGCCGTAGGGCGGATCGAGCATGATCAGGTCGAACGGACGCGGCGGGGCGGGGGCTTGCTCCACCGCCTGGGCGCGGACGTCGGCCTGCCCGGTCGCGCCGAATTTGGCGAGGTTGCGCTTCAGCGTGTCGAGCGCGGCGCGATCCTTCTCGACGAAGGTGCAATGGGCGGCGCCGCGCGAAAGCGCCTCGAGGCCGAGCGCGCCGGTGCCCGCGAAGAGATCGGCGACGGCGAGATCCTGGAAGCTGCCGAGGCGGCTGGCCAGCATCGAGAACAGGCCTTCGCGCGCCCGGTCGCTGGTCGGGCGGGTGGCCTGGCCCGATGGCGCGTCGAGCGGGCGCCCGCGCCAGGCGCCGGAGATGATGCGCATTAGTCCTCCCCTCGTTTTCGAGGGGAGGGGGACCGCGGCGGGGAGCGCCGCGGTGGAGGGGCCGCCGTCCGGCGGTGACCCGCCGCCCCTCCACCACGCTTCGCGCGGTCCCCCTCCCCTGCAAAAGCAGGGGAGGATTTCTGGCCCAATTCCTTCCGGAACAGGACCAGATCGTGCTGGCGCACCTCGTCGACCGCGCCGGGCGGCAGGCCGTCCAGCGTCAGCGGGCCATAGGCGGTGCGGATCAGGCGGGAGACCTGGAGGCCGAGATATTCCAGCACGCGGCGGACCTCGCGATTCTTGCCTTCGCGCAGGCGCATCTCGACCCAGCCGTTGCGGCCGGTCCGCCGTTCCAGATTGGCGTCGATCGACCCGTAGCGCACGCCGTCGATCTCGACGCCGTGGATCAGCTCCTCGAGCTGTGCCTGGCTCACGTCGCCGAAGACGCGGGCGCGATAGCTGCGCTCGACGCCGGTCGCCGGCAGTTCGAGCTGCCGCTTGAGCTCGCCGTCGGTGGTGAGGAGCAGCAGCCCCTCGGTGTTCATGTCGAGCCTGCCCACGGGCATGACTCGCGGCAGGCCCTTGGGCAGGCGGTCGTAGATGGTCGGGCGGCCCTTCGGGTCGCGCTCGGTGGTGAGCAGGCCGGCGGGCTTGTGGTAGCGGAACAGGCGGGCGGGGGCGGGGGCCCGGACCGGCTTGCCGTCGACGGTGACGCCGTGCAGCGAGGCGAGCAGGGTCGCCGGCTTCTCGACCGGCTTGCCGTCGATCGCGATCCGGCCTTCCTCGATCATCCGCTCGATCTCGCGGCGCGAGGCGATGCCGGCCCTGGCCAGCAATTTGGCGATACGCTGTTCGGGGCGCTGTTCGGTGCGCTGTCCGGTCTTCGGAGGCTCCTTGGCGGCCATTTCTCTCATTCCATCGGCGGCGCGAACGATATTTGCGTCCGGGCGATTGCGGGGCCGGGCACCAGCACCCAGATAATCCGTTGACGCAAGCTCAAACGGGAGGGTGGCCCCTACATGCTCTTCGGCAGGCGCGAAAGACGGATCAGCCGGATCCTCATCGTCGAGGACGAGCCCCTCATCGCGTTCGACAATGAGAATATGCTGCAGGATGCCGGCTACGAGGTGGTCGGAACCGTCGACAATTATGCGGACGCCGCAGACGTGATCGGGCGCGAGGCGATCGACCTCATCCTCACCGACATCGCCTTGGCGGGCGAAGGCGACGGCCTCGACGTCGCCCGCGCGGCGGCGGCGCGCGGCATCGCCGTCCTGTTCGTCACCGGCAATTGCACCGCGGAGGCGAAGGCGCTCGCCGTGGGCTGCCTGACCAAGCCCTATACGGAGCGCGTGCTGCTCGGCACGCTCGACGCGGTCGACCAGCATCTGCAGGGGCGCTCGCCGCGCCGCGTGCCCGAGGAACTGACGCTCTACGTCCAGGCATGATAGGAAGCCGCTCATGCGGCGGCCGAGCCTGTTCCTGCTGATCCTGCTGGCGGCCTGCCAGCGCGCGCCCGAGGCGGCCCAGACATCGCGGGCGGAACCGGCGCCAGCCCCCGCGCGGGCAAAGGCGGAGACGGCGGCATTGCGGCCGGTCCTCGTCGAATTGTTCACCAGCCAGGGCTGCGCCGCCTGTCCGCCGGCCGACGAGTTTCTCGGCCGGCTGGCGCGCGAACGGCAGATCGTCGCGATCAGCCGGCCGGTCACCTCCTGGGACCGGCTCGGCTGGCGCGACACGTTCGGACGCGAGCAGAATACCGCTTTGCAGGCGGCCTATGGGCGCCGCCATGGCGAGGAGGGCTATATGCCGCAGGCGGTGGTGCAGGGCCGGGTGATGCTGGTCGGCGGCCGGGAGGGCGCGGTGCACCGGGCGATCGACGAATATCGCGCCGCCGCCGGGCCGGCGCCGCGGCTGCGTTTCGAGGGGGGCGCGGTGCTCCTCGACGGCGCCGCGGCGCGGCCGGCGGAGATCAGGCTGCTGGCGCTGCGCGGCCATGCGCGCGTGCCGGTCGGTCGCGGTGAGAATCATGGGATGATGCTCGACTATGTGAACATCGTCGTCGCAGAGGGCGTGATCGGCAGCTGGCGGGGCGGGCCGCTGCGGCTGAAGCTGGCCCCGGGCCGGCTGCGCACGCCGGGCGCGGACCGTTATGCGGTGATCGTGCAGGAGCCGGATGCGGGCGAGGTGCTGACCGCGGGGTTCCTCCCCAGCTAGCGGCTGGGGAGGCGGACCGCGACGCGAAGCGGCGTGGTGGAGGGGCCGTCGCACCGCGACGGTTTCACCGCCGCGACCCCTCCACCATGCTGCGCATGGTCCCCCTCCCCGTTCCGGGGAGGATTTGACTAGGCGATCGCCTTCTCGACGGTGTCGTGGAAGTGGCGGATGCCGGTTTCCAGCGTGCCGAGGGTGAGTTCCTGAATGGAGCCGGAGGCCAGGCCCTCCTGGCCCAGGGCCGCGGCGCGATAATCCTCGGCGCCGAACACGCCCTCGTCGAGCAGGGTCCAGCTCCGCTCCCAATGGTCGACCTCTTCCGGCGTCTTCGGCGCGGTCGGGATCAGCATGAAGTCCTCGACCAGGGTGCGGTCGACGGCCTGCGGCATCAGCACCATCAGGTTCACATAATCCGGGCTCATGATCATCACCGTCGCCGGGAAGAGCTGGTAGGCGAAGGTGATCACCGCGCGCAGCTCCGGCCAGTGTTCATGGTCGATCTCGACCTGATATTCGTTGCGGCCGACCGCCGAGCGCTGGTGGATGCCGATCGTGTCGGCGACGCTGACCCCGTCGGTGAAGAAGCGGGCGATGGTCTGCGCGTGCAGCCGCTGGACGTGATAGCCTTCGAGGAAGGCGTCCATGATCAGCTTCCAGTTCGACGCGACGTCGTGCGTGCGGCGGCGGAAGAGATGGTGGCCGGCCAGGTCGAAGGCGTCGAATTCCGGCGCGAGGCCGATCGCGTCGGCGAAGTCGCTGGGCTCGCGCGCGAACCAGATCAGCCCGCCGGCCTCGACATTGGGCAGCTCGACGAGCTTGTGGTCCGCCTTGTCCAGGCCGGGGAAGGTATCCGGGCGGGGAAGGGCGGCGAGGGCGCCGTCGGGCGTATAGGTCCAGGCGTGATAGGGACAGACGATGCGCGGGCATTTCGCCACCGCGCCGCCCTCGATCAGCCGCGTGCCGCGATGCCGGCAGACGTTCCAGAAGACATGGGCGACGCCCTGTTTGTCCCGGGTCAGCAGCAGGGGAAGGCCGAAGCCGTCATGGGCGACGGCCATATTGTTCTCGGGCAGCAGGGCCGAGGGCGCGATCACCGTGGGGAGGCGATCGAACAATTTCGCCTTCTCGGCGGCGAAGCGGGCGGGATCGGTATAGACCGAGGCCGCCACCCTGGTGATGCCGGCGCCCATCGTCGCTTCGCCCAAGGCGAGGACGCGGGCGAGGTTCAGCTGGCCTTCGGTCGGCCGCCGGCTGGCGGGCATGTCCATGGCGCATGTCTGCGCCTTACGCGAACGTAAGGCAAGCGGCGGGGGCTTTTCGGCCCCGTACGAGTCGTTACAAGCACGGCATGAGCGACGCCGTCCCCTCCGCCCCGCGCAGCTGGCGCGACAAGCTTCCCGCCGGCTTTCGGGCCTATACGGAGAAGGCGCCGATCGCGTCCTTCTTCGTCGGCGTTTCGTCGGGCTTTCCCTATGCGATGATCGGCGCCACGCTGACCACGCGGCTCGCGCAGGACGGGATCGACAAGAAGACGGTCACCGCCTTCGCGCTCGCCTTCCTCGTCTACAACCTCAAATTCCTGTGGTCGTGGATCATCGACGGGGTGAAAATCCCCCTCCTGCACCGGCTCGGCCAGCGGGTGTCCTGGCTGCTCGTCGCCGGCGTGCTGGTGATGGCGGCGGTCGCCAATCTCGCCTTCCAGGATCCGGCGGCCAACGTCTTCCAGACCGCGATCGCCGCGGTGCTGGTCGGCGCGGCGGGCGCGACCTTCGACATCGTCATCGACGCCTATCGGATCGAATTGCTCGAACCGCGCCAGCTCGGCGTCGGCGCGGGCATGTCGCAATATGGCTGGCGGATCGGCTCGACGCTGGCGGCCGCCCTGGCGCTGGTGCTGGCGGCCCGGGTCGGCTGGCAGATGGCCTATCTGGCCTGCGCGGCGTTCGCGCTGCCGGCGATGCTCACCGGGCTCATCGTCGGCGAGCCGGAGCGGCACCGGGAGATCAGCGAGCGCAAGGGCATCGCCCAGACGGTGACGGCGATCTGGGGGCCGTTCGCGGAATTCTTCAAGCGCAGCGGCGCGCTGATCGTCCTGCTGTTCATCCTGCTGCACAAGATCGGCGACACGCTCGCGAACCTGGTGCTGCGGCTGCTGCTCGACGCGCAGGGCTATACCAATGACGAGATCGCGATCTGGGACGTCGGCGTCGGCTTCTGGGCCTTCCTGATCGGCATCTTCATCGGCGGCTGGCTGTACAGCTCGCACGGCCTGAAGCGCTCGGTGCTGCTGAGCCTCGTCCTGATGGGCGTCTCCAATGCGAGCTTCGCCGTGCTCGCCATGGTCGGCCACACCAATATCGGCCTCGCGGCGACGATGGCGTTCGAGAATATCGCGAGCGGCATCGGCGGGGTCTGCCTCGTCGCTTATTTCTCCGCGCTGACGGACCTGCGCTTCACCGCCTCGCAATATGCGCTGATCTCGGCGGCGGCGAGCATCGTCGGGCGGCTGCTGACCGGCACGACCGCCGGCGCGATCGTCGAGCAGATGGGCTTCGTCTCCTTCTACTGGCTCACCGTCGCCGCGGCGGTGCCCGGCATCCTCCTCTTCTGGTGGATGGCCCGGGCCGGGCTGATCGACGCCTCGATCGGCAGCGCCGGAAAGACGGGGGAAGGCGACGCCCGCGCGGACGCCTCGCCGGGCAAGCCCCCGCCCGTCTCGGGCTGACGCCGTGCCGCTGATCATCGCCATCGTCGCCCTCCAGATCGCCTGCGCGGTGCATTGCGCGCGCTCGGGCCGGGGCGGCATCTGGATCATGGTGATCCTCGTCTTCCCGGTCGCCGGCAGCCTTGCCTATGTCGTGATGGAGGTCCTGCCCGGCTCGGGCGTGACCCGCACCGTCGGCAAGGCGCGGGCCAAGGCGGTGCAGCAGCTCGATCCGGACCGGGACCTCCGGCATGCGCGCGAGCAACTGGAGGTCGCCGACACCGCCGCCAATCACGCCGCTTATGCCGATGCGCTGGCCGCGCGCACCATCTGGCTCGAGGCCATCCAGCATTATGAGAAGGCCGAGGCGAAGGCGCCGGGCGGCAGCGACCGCCGGATCAGGCTGAAGCTGATCAGGGCCCTGTTCGAGGACGGGCAGGCGAAAAGGGCGCGGGCGCTGCTGGAGGCGCTGCCGCCGTCGACGCTGCAGAGCGACAATGACCGCGCCGCGCTGCTGCTCGCGCGGATGCTGGAGGCGGACGGGGACAGCGATAGGGCGCTCGCCGTCTATGCCGATGTCGGCGTGCGCCTGCCGGGGGCGGAGGCGCAATGCCGCGAGGCCGGGCTGCTGCTGAGCCTCGGCCGGGGGCAGGAGGCGATCGCGCCGCTGGCCGAGGTGGAGCGGCGGGTGAAGAAGATGGACCGGCATGAGCTGGCCAAGGATCCCGACATGTACGGCTGGGCCGCCGAGACGCTAGCCCAGCTTCGGGCGGAGCGGCCGAACCAGGATTGAGCCGAGGCCGGCCGGGCTTAAGCGGGGAATTCCCCGTTCGCCCGCAGCACCTCGCCGGCGAGATATAGCGAGCCCATGATCAGCACGACCGGCGGCTTTTCGCGGTCGGCATGGCGGGCGATCCACTTGAGCGCGTCCGCGACGTCCGCGGCGGGCATGGCGGAGAGGTCCGCTTCGCGCGCCATGGCGGCCAGCGCCTCCGGGCCATGATGCTCGTGGCCGGGGACGGGAATGGTGTGGACGGTCAGCGCGCGGCCGCGAAACGGGTGGAGCACGCCAGGCGCGTCCTTGTTGGCGAGCAGGCCGAAGACGATGTGGAAGGGGCGGCCGGCGGGAACCGCGCCCCGGAAATGATCGGCGACGGCGCGGGCGGCGGCGGGATTGTGGGCGCCGTCGATCCAGAGCTCGGCGTCCCGGGGCAGCAGGTCGCGGACCGGGCCGGGCGAAAGGGGCTGCAGCCGCGCCGGCCACTCCGCCCAGCCCATGGCGGCGCGAAGCGCGGATTCGGGGACGGCGAGCCCCGCCTGGTGGCGCAGCATCGCCACCGCGAGCGCGGCATTGGTCGCCTGATGCGCGCCGGCGAGGCGGGGCAGGGGAAGCGCGAGGCTGCCGTGAATGTCGCCATAATGGAGGCGGCCGTCGCGCACCTCCGCATGCCAGGCGCGGCCGCGCGGGAGCCACAAAGCGCCGGCCGCCTCGGCCCGGTCGCGGATGACCGCCTCCAGCGTGTCCGGATAGGACAGGGTGACGAGCGGGGCGCCGGCCTTGGCGATCCCGGCCTTCTCGCCGGCGATCGCCTCCAGCGTGTCGCCGAGGAAGAAATGATGGTCGTGGCCGAGCTGGGCGATGCCGCAGACGATCGGCGCCGCGATCACGTTGGTCGCGTCGAGCCGGCCGCCGAGCCCGACCTCGACGATGCAGGCGTCGGCCGGCGCGCGGGCAAAGGCGAGAAAGGCGGCGGCGGTGGTCGCCTCGAAGAAGCTCAGCTCCATCGCGCCGGCGGCTTCGAACACCTCCGCGAGGAGATCGGCGAGGAGCTCGTCCCCGATCAGCCGGCCGGCGAGGCGGATGCGCTCGTTGAAGCGGACCAGATGCGGGCTGGTATAGGCATGGACCTTGAGGCCCGCCGCCTCGAGCGCGGCGCGCAGGAAGGCGCAGGTCGAGCCCTTGCCGTTGGTGCCGGCGACATGGAGGACGGGCGGCAGCGACCGCTCCGGATTGCCGAGCGCCGCCAGCAGCGACTCGATCCGCTCCAGCCCGAGGATGTCGGCGCCGGGGGAGAGCGACGCCAGCCGGTCGAGCTGGGCCTGGACGCGCGGATTGTCGGAGACGGCGCGGTCAGCCACTTATTCCTCCTCTTCAGGGGAGGGGGACCGCACGGAGCGCGGTGGAGGGGCGCGGCGGTTTACCGCCGCGTTGCGGCGGCCCCACC
>DATJUQ010000036.1:0-17410 GCA_035502235.1 Allosphingosinicella sp. | reverse complement strand
CAGGATCGGCCTGTCGCGGTTCGGGCCGATCACTTCGGCGAGCAGTTCGTCGCTGAACTCGGTGAGCGGCACGTTGACCGCGCCCTGGATATGGCCGGCGGCGAACTGGCGCTCCGAGCGGGCGTCGAGGATCAGCACATTGCGCTCGCGGGCGGCCCGGGCGAACGTGTCCCAGTCGATCAGCCGCGAGAGGCGATAGGGGCGGACCTCCGCGATCAGGTCGCGATAGCCGTCATAGCTCATCTGCGGGTTAAGCAGCTGCG
The DNA here is from genome assembly GCA_035502235.1 of Allosphingosinicella sp. Taxonomy (GTDB): domain Bacteria; phylum Pseudomonadota; class Alphaproteobacteria; order Sphingomonadales; family Sphingomonadaceae; genus Allosphingosinicella. Next base: position 17,147 of record DATJUQ010000036.1, on the reverse strand, counting down.
CGGGCGCGGGCGCGGGCGCCGGCGGGGCGGCGGGCGGCGCGGGATGGGCGAAGGCGGGCGCGGCGGCGGCGAGGGCAAGCAAAGGCAAAGCGAGGGCGCGATACATGGCAACCTCCTTGGACAGGCACATTGGGCAATGGGCGCCGCATTGCTACGGCCCCGAAACTGTCCCGCGCCTGAATGGCCCCATCCCTTCCGCACGCGGCCGGCTTTGCCTAGAAAGGCGGCAAAGCCAGTCGAGGGGAGGAAGCCGATGTCCGCCGCCAGAGCCCTGCCGTTCCTGCTCGCCGGCCTCGCGCTGGCGCCCGCCGCCCTGGCCGCGCAGGCGGCAACGCCCGCCGTGCCCGGCGCGCAGCAGAGCGCGGACGCGCCGGTCCGCGCCCAGGTCGCCGAGTTCGTCAACGCGCTGAACGCCTTCGACGCCGAACGGCTCGGCCGGACCTTCGCCGAGGATGCGACCGTCTTCTTCCCGGGGCCGCCTTTCCCGGCCGTGCGGGTCCAGGGCCGCGCCACCATCCAGGGCGCCTTCGGCCAGCTCTTCGCCGCCTTGCGCCAGCGCGGCACGCGCAGCGCCGGCATCCGCCCGCAGGGGCTGGAGGTGCAGCTGCTGGGCGACACCGCGCTCGCCACCTTCCTGATCGGCGGCCAGCAGGAGATCGGCCGGCGGACCCTGGTACTGCGGCGGATCGCCGGACGCTGGCTGATCGTCCACATGCACGGCTCGTCCGCGCCGCCGATCCAGCGCCCGGTCGCGCCTGCACCGACGCCGGCGCCGGCACGCGCGCCGGCGACTGCCGCACCGACGCCGCCCCGCCGCTAGGCGGACGTTAAGGTGAGCGGTGCGATGCTCGCCTACATGCATTCCTGGTTCTCTCTGCTGCTCGCCGTGGCGCAGCCTCCTCCGATGGCCGCGACCGTGCCGATGCCGGGCTGTCCGGCGGAGCTCCGCGCCCACCTCGATCACGGGCCCATGACGCCGGGGCCGCTGCACCTGACCAGCATCACCTGTCAGGACTTCGGCGCCGACCTGTTCGGCGCCGCCGGTCCGCACCATGCGCCGGACGGGAGGGCCGTCGCGCTATGGCAAGGCGGGTTGGACATGCCCCTGCTCATCGCCGCCGTGGGCGGGCCGGGCCGGGTCACCATTCCCAACCGTGTCGTCTTCCGCAATTTCGCCGGCCTGGGGGGCGGCCCCGGCGGCACCCCCGATGCCGTCGCCTGGTCCGGCGATTCGCGCGGCGTCTTCACCGTAAGGCAACGCATCGGCCGTCCGGCGGGCTGGGCGTTCAGCGGATTGGAGCCGGTCTTCGTCGGCCGCGACGGCGCCGTTCGTCCATTGCCGCCGCTCACCCATCCGGCCGGCCCGCTCGACGCGATCCTTTGGGTTGGTGGCGAAGGCCGGGCGCTCGCCCAGTTCGGCACACGCGGCAATTTCTACCGCCCCGAACATGACGATCCCGCGCCGACGCTCGCCATGGTCGACGCGGCGCGGGGCCGCGTGCTGCAGGCGGTGCCGACGCCGGGCCTGCCCCTGCTGCACGACCGCACCAGCGCCGGGGGGATGCGGCCATCGGGTGTCGCGGCCACCCTGTTGCCGGACGGGCGCATCCGCGCGATCATCCAGTTCGGTCCCTGGGCCGATTATCGCCAGCGCACCTCGCCGCAGCAGGCGCCGATCATGCGTCCGGCCTTCTGGCTGTTGTGGGATCAGGGGCGCCCGCCCGAGGAATGGCCCCAGCCCGACGCCAATCCGCAGGCGATGCCGCTCGCTTTCTCGCCCGGCGGCGAGACCGTGCTGGTGATCCGGTCGTTGCAGCCGAACGGAATCCAGATCTCCGATTGCCGCCGCTGTCCGCCACCGCCTTCGCCCGAGCCCGCGACGGGCCCGGTCGCCGAACTGGTCGATGTCGCCAGCCGCCGGGTGCGCTGGCGTGTACCGTCGCGCGCGACGCATTTCTGGTCGCAGACGATGCGGCCCGCGATCAGCCCCGACGGGCGTTATGCGCTGATCCAGCTTCCGTCGGACGCGGAACGGCAATGGGTCGCCCTGATCGACATGCGCAACGGCCGCGTCCTGCAGCGGCTGTCGCCGGCGCTGATCGGCAACGGCTATCCGCAGGCGGGCTTCGCCACCGACGGGCGCAGCGCGTGGCTCTACGGCAGCAAGTTGTTCGCCTATTCGCTGCCGCGCGGGCGCTAGAGCATTGCGAAGGCGCGGACCGGGAAGGTGCCCATGCCCGCGATTTTGGGCGGCACCGCGCTGAAGGCAAAGCCTTCCGCCGGCAAGGCGGCGAGGTTGGTCATATGCTCGCAGATCAGGATGCCCGCGCCGAGCAGGATGGTGTGGACCGGGCGGCCGCGGGTGGACGTGTCGTCGATATTGTAGCTGTCGATGCCGACCAATTTCGCGCCGCGTTCGACGAGCAGCCGCGCCGCGGCCTCGGTCAGGAAGGGATGGCCGTCCGCATAGGCGTCGGTCCGCCAGTGCCGGTCCCAGCCCGTCTCCACCAGCACCGCCTTGCCGGCGAGGTCGAGGCCCTCGAAGGCGCCGGCGTCCACGGCCCGGGCGGCCGCCTTCACCTTGAGCCCGGGCAAAGCCGCGAGCCGCGCGAGCTCCAGCGCCGCGAGATCGTCGCCGTCCGCATAACGGTGAAAGGGCGCGTCGAGATAGGTGCCGGTGTTCGCGACCATGTCGATCCGGCCGATCTGGAAGGACGAGCCGTCGTCATAATGCGCGGCCGAACCCTCGCGCGTCCAATAGTCGCAGATGTGCGGGCCGGGCAGGCCCTCATAGGTGACCATGCCGTGCTCGATCACATGGCTGAGGTCGACGAGCCCCCGCATATCTATCGGGCGCGTTTCCATAAGGCGATGAGCGCTCCCGCCGCGAACAGCATCCAGATCACGTTGAGCGTGGCCGACGGCAGGGCGCCGTGCCACCAGCCGTTGACCACGAAGCCGGCCGCGCCGACCAGGTTCATCCACTGGAAGACGGCCGACTGGCCGGTCAGCCGCCCCAGGGTCACCAGGATATAGGCGCCGAGGATCAGCGCCGCGCCGGTCCAGCCGACGATCTCGACGGCGATGTCGACTCCGCTCAGGCGGACGCTCCCCGTGCCAGGTTCCGGAGCACATATTGGAGGATGCCGCCGTTGCGGAAATATTCGAGCTCGTTGGCGGTATCGATCCGCACCCGGGCGGCGAAGCTGAAGCTCGTGCCGTCGGCGCGGGTGACCTTGACCGCGATCTCCTTGCGCGGGGTGAGCTCGCCGACGCCGAGGATGGTGAACTGCTCGGTGCCGTCGAACTCGGGCACCTCGTCGACGAACTGAAGCGGGATCACGCCCATGCCGACCAGGTTGGAGCGGTGGATGCGCTCATAGGTCTCGGCGATCACGGCGCGGACGCCGAGCAGGTTGGTGCCCTTCGCCGCCCAGTCGCGCGAGGAACCGGTGCCATATTCCTTGCCGGCGACGATGACGAGCGGCGTGCCCGCCTCCTTGTAGAGCATGGCGGCGTCGTAGATCGGCATCTGCGCGCCGGTCGGGATATGCCTGGTGATGCCGCCCTCGACGCCGGGGACCATCTTGTTCTTGATGCGGATGTTGGCGAAGGTGCCGCGCATCATCACCTCGTGATTGCCGCGGCGGGCGCCGTAGGAGTTGAAGTCGGCGCGGCTGACCTGATGCTCCGACAGATATTTCCCGCCCGGGCTGTCCAGCTTGATCGCGCCGGCCGGGGAGATGTGGTCGGTGGTGATGGAATCGCCGAGGATGGCCAGCGGCCGCGCGTCGACGATGTCGCCGGGCGCCACCGGGGTCATGCTCATCCCCTCGAAATAAGGCGGGTTGGCGATGTAGGTGGAGCCGGCCGGCCAGCCATAGGTGGAGCCGCCGATCACGTCGATGCCCTGCCAGCGCACGTCGCCCTTGTAGACGTCGGCATAGCGGGCGCGGAAGATGTCGCCGTTGACATAGGTGTCCATCAGCGCGCGGATCTCGTCATTCGAGGGCCAAATGTCCTTCAGATAGACGTCGGCGCCGGTCAGATCCTTGCCGATCGGCTCGGTCACCATGTCGCCGACCACGCTGCCCTTCACCGCATAAGCGACGACCAGCGGCGGCGAGGCGAGATAATTGGCGCGCACGTCGGGGCTGACGCGTCCCTCGAAATTGCGGTTGCCGGAGAGGACGGAGGCGGCGACCAGATCGTTCTTGTTGATCGCGCCGGAGATCGGCTCGGGCAGCGGGCCCGAATTGCCGATGCAGGTGGTGCAGCCATAGCCGACCAGATCGAAGCCGAGCGCGTTCAGATCCTCGGAGAGGCCCGCATTGTCGAGATAGTCGGTCACGACCTGCGAGCCGGGCGCGAGGCTGGTCTTCACCCAGGGCTTGGAGTTCAGGCCCCTGGCCCGCGCCTTGCGCGCCACCAGGCCGGCGGCGACGAGGACGGAGGGGTTGGAGGTGTTGGTGCAGGAGGTGATCGCGGCGATCACCACGTCGCCATGGCCGATATCGTGCTCGGCGCCGTCGACCTTGAAGCGGTTGCCGAGCGTGTCGGGCTTGTGGCCATATTCCTTGGCGAAATTGGTGACGAACTCCTCGTCCACCTGGCTGAGCAACACCTTGTCCTGCGGCCGCTTCGGGCCCGCGAGGCTCGGCTCAACGCTGGACATGTCGAGCCGCAGCGTTTCGGTGAAGACCGGGTCGTCCGCGCCCTCGTCCAGCCACAGGCCCTGGGCCTTGCTGTACGCCTCGGTGAGCGCGATCTCCTCCTCCGGCCGGCCGGTGAGGCGCATATATTCGAGCGTCTTGTGGTCGACCGGGAAGAAGCCGCAGGTCGCGCCATATTCGGGCGCCATGTTGGCGATGGTCGCGCGGTCGGCGACCGAGAGGGCGGAGACGCCCGGGCCGAAAAACTCCACGAAGCGGCCGACCACGCCCTTGGCGCGGAGCATCTGGGTGACCGTGAGCACCAGATCGGTCGCGGTGATGCCTTCCTTGAGCGCGCCGGTCAGGTGGAAGCCGACCACCTCGGGGATGATCATCGAGACGGGCTGGCCGAGCATCGCCGCCTCCGCCTCGATGCCGCCGACGCCCCAGCCGAGCACGCCGAGGCCGTTGACCATCGTGGTGTGGCTGTCCGTGCCGACGAGCGTGTCCGGATAGGCAACCTCGTCCGCGCCGCCGACTTCCGTCGTGCTCCACACGCCGCGCGCGATATATTCGAGATTCACCTGGTGGCAGATGCCGGTGCCCGGGGGGACGACCTTGAAATTGTCGAAGCTGACCGCGCCCCATTTCAGGAACTGGTAGCGCTCGATGTTGCGCTGATATTCCAGCGCCACATTCTCCTCGAACGCCATCGGCGTGCCGAAGGCGTCGACCATCACCGAGTGATCGATGACGAGGTGGACGGGGACGAGCGGGTTGATCTTCTGCGGATCGCCGCCGAGCTTCGCCATGGCGTCGCGCATCGCGGCGAGATCGACCACCGCGGGCACGCCGGTGAAATCCTGCATCAGCACGCGGGCCGGGCGGTACTGGATCTCGCGGGTGGAGGCGCGCTCCACCTGCCAGTCGACCAAAGCCTGCACGTCCTCGACCGTCACGGTGACGCCGTCCTCGAAGCGGAGCAGGTTCTCGAGCAGCACCTTCATCGAGAAGGGCAATTTGTCGACCGAGCCGAGCTTGGCTGCGGCCTTGGCGAGCGAATAATAAGTGTAGGTCTTGCCGCCGACGTCGAAAGTGCTGCGCGTGCCGAGCGTGTCGTGCCCCGTGGAGGTCATAATCGTTCGCCCCTTCCCAAGGATGATCGTGAAGCGGGGCGTGCCCCGCGCCGGACTCGACGCCCGGGCTTTGCGGGGCGCTTAGCAGGGAGAAAGCAGAGGGGAAAGGGAGCCGGGCGAACTTGTCGCGGGCGGCGGCGCCTCAGGCGGCGCCGGGGCCGGCCTCGTCGACGAAGCGCAGCGAGGCCATGTCGACGCCGAGCGCCTCCCAGAGGCTGACGAAGGCGTAGACCGAAGCGGTGCTGCCCTCGCGGCAGCCGAACGCCCGGAGCAAGGCGTGGACCGCCGCCTCGGCCCGTTCGCGGGAAATGCAGGGCGTGAACTCCAGCCGCGCGCCGCACTCGGCCTCGATGGCGTCGAAAAGCGCGGCCACCGCCGGCTGCATGGAAGTCATGGCGGTCTTTTCCCCGGCTGTCCGCGTCGGGGCGCGGGCCTAGCAGCGCATCCGGCGCTAACGAAGTGGAAACCTCGCCCATGCTAGGGTCGAGTCATGGCGGGGATGCGCACAGAGCCGGGCCGATGGGCCCAGAGCGAGGGCGAAAAGCCCTACGACGTGGGCGGCTTCGGCCTGGCGCTGGCGCTGGTGATGCTGGTCGGCGCGGCGAGCTGGGCCGCCGTCATCCTGTCGGTCGCCCGCTTCCTCTAGCGCCGTCCCGCGCTCCCTCTCCCCGGACGGGAGAGGGAGGCTCAGGCATTCGGGTCAGGCGGCGCGTCTGATCAGCCCCACGAGGAGCAGCAGCACGACCGCGCCGATCGTCGCGTAGACGATCGAGGTGACGAGCGGGTTGATCAGCAGGAAGGCGGCGCCGAGCCGCGGCAGCGCCCAGGTCGCGAGGAAAGCGCCGGCGACGCCGACGACGAGATTGCCGACCAGGCCGAGGCCGTAGCCGCGGACCAGCACGCCGGCCAGCCAGCCGGCGACGAGGCCGACGACGATCAGGATGATCAGAGATTGGGTGTCCATATCACTCTCCCCCTTCTGCTTCGGCGCCCATTCCCTAGTGACTTCATGACGCCTGCGTCACGGTGTGTGCGCCCACTCTTTCGAAATAGCCAGTAGGGAAAACCCGCACCTCATGATTGGTTCGAAGGGGGCCGGAACGCGGGCCAAATGTCAGGGAGAAGCGGACGGGGCTGGCGGCGGCGCGGCGCCATGCTATCAGCCCAGGCATGAAGCCGACGCGCAAGTTCCGCCCCCGTTCCTTCGTCTCCCAGGTCGCCGGCGGGATGCGCGGCACCACCTTTTCCAAGCTGGCCGGGCCGAGCCGGGAAGAGGTGGTGAACGACCATGACGCGCCGCATCCCGCCTCGCGCGGGGCCGCGCCGACGGATCATGACGGCTAGGACAGGGTCGGCTGTTTAGCGCTCGGCGCGGGCGGCGGCGTTGGCGCGGTCCTGCTCGTCCTGCAGGGCGTCCGCGATCCGCGCCTCGCGGGCCGATCTCGCCCGCATCGCCGCGGCGGCGTTGAGCGCCGCATTGTCGTTCTTCTGGACGATCCGATTCAGCGCCTGCGGGCCGACCGGCTCCGCCTGGGCGCGGTTGTCGCCATAATCGGGGATAAGCATCGAGGCGGCGAGGATCACGACGACGAGCGCGAGGGCGCCGCCCCAGAGCGTGGTCCGCCGTCTGAGCAGGGACCGGCTCCTCATCGCGCGGACGCCTTTCTGTCGAGGCCGAAGAAGCGCGCGACCATCGCCTGCGCGTCCCTGATCCGCGCCTCTTCCAGCCGGCGCAGGCGGCTCGCCTCGGCCCGCGCGAGGATGAGATCGCGACGGTCGTTGCGGGCGTCCGCGGGGGTCGAGGCGGGCAGAAAAGCCATGTGACACAGAAAGCACTTAAGGGCCGCAAGTTCCCTTCGTGCCGGTCCCGTTATGCAACCGCCCGGGCTTTGCCTGCGTTGAGGGCTCGAAACCAGACTGCAAGGAGGCCGACCCATGGCCAGCTTACCGAATGTGCTCGAGGCCCGGGGCGGCAGCCTCGTCCCGCCCGCCGCGCAGCGTGGCTATTATATCGTCTACCGCGATCAGCAGACCAATTATTGCCCCGGCTGCGGCCGCTCCCACTGGCATATCGGCCGGATGATGGCCGAATGCGCCTTCTGCGCGACGGCGCTGCCGCTGGAAGGGTCGCAGGGCATTGGCGGCAGCCAGATCGTCAGGACGGTCCGGCGCCGGCTGATCCCGGATCCGGCGCACCAGCACGCCGCCTGACACGCGTCCGCCAAGCGGGGGCGTTAACCCGCTCTTTGCAGGCGGGAGTCTAGGCTCCCGCTCATGTCCACGGGAAACGGCCTGGCCATTGCGGGCGCCGCTCTGATCGGCCTCGCCTTGATGTCGCCGACGCTGAAGCGCGGCGGCGAGGCCGCGCCCGTGGACGATGCGCCGCTGCCCTCCGCCAATGCCGTCGGCGGCGGCAAGCGCGTCTCCAACACGGATCCGGTGACCGCGCCGGCGCCGCGCGAACTCCAGCGCGGGCCGGACGGCCATTTCTACGCCGAAGCGCAGGTCAACGGCGCGACCATCCGCTTCCTCGTCGATACCGGCGCGTCGATGGTGGTGCTAACCCCGGAAGACGCGCAGCGCGCCGGCATCCGGCTGCCCAGCGAAAGATCGATGGCGATGGGCGTCGGCGGGCCCGTCGAGATCATCCCCGTCACCCTGGACCGGATCGCGATCGGCGGCATCGAGGCGCGCGGGGTCGAGGCGGCGGTGGCGGAGACCTTGCCGGTCTCGCTGCTCGGCCAGTCCTATCTGCAGCGCGTCGGCAGCGTCGAGATCCGCGGCGACCGGATGGTGCTGCGCTGAGCGCAGACGCCTTGCCGGGGCCGCGCCGAGGGGGCGCGCCCGGCTTGCCAAATTAGCGGGGCGCCGCCACATGAGGCGCCCGCGCATCCCGCGCGCCGCCATGGAGGACATGATGAACGAGGACCTGAAGCCCGCCCTTCTCTTCCCTTCGCTTCAGGTGTCCCATGGCCTTTCTCACCTTCGACGCTCTCGCCGCCGCCGCGCCTGACGGGCGTGTTCTTTTCTCGGATCTGACGCTTTCGGTCGGCCGCGAGCGGATCGGCCTGGTCGGGCGCAACGGCGCCGGCAAGTCGACCTTGCTCGCCATCGCCGCCGGGGAGCGCGCGCCGGCCGCCGGCAGCGTCACGCGCAACGGCCGGATCGGCGTGCTTCGCCAGCTCCAACCCTCGGACGGGCCGGTCGGGGCGGCGCTCGGCGTCGCGGACGGGCTGGCCCGGCTCGACCGGCTGGAGCGGGGCGACGGCAGCGCCGGGGACATGGCGGAGGCGGACTGGTCGCTGTCGGCGCGGCTGGGCGAGGCGCTGGCCTCGGTCGGGCTGCCGGGGCTCGACCTGGCGCGCGGGTCGGACACGCTCAGCGGCGGCGAACGGACCCGGCTCGGCATCGCCCGGCTGCTCCTCGAGGCGCCCGATTTGCTGCTGCTCGACGAGCCGACCAACAATCTGGACGCGGACGGACGCGCGGCGGTGGCCGCCCTGCTCGCCGACTGGCGCGGCGGCGCGCTCGTCGCCAGCCACGACCGGCTGTTGCTCGAGCCGACGGACCGGATCGCGCATCTTTCTTCTATCGGAGTCACCCTGTTCGGCGGCGGCTGGTCCGCCTTCGCCGCGGCGCGGGCGGCGGCGCTGGACCGGGCCGAGGGCGCGTTCGACAAGGCCGGACAGGCGCTGAAGCAGGAGAAGCGCGCGGCCCAGGCGCGGACGGAGCGGCAGGCGCGGCGCGACAAGGCCGGCCGCGCGGCGGCGGCGCGTGGCGGGGCGCCGAAGATCATCCTCGGCGGGCTGAAGCGCAAGGCCGAGGAGAGCGCCGGCCGCGGGCGCGTGCTCGGCCAGAAATTGGTCGGCGAGGCGGAAGAGAGTGTCGCGGACGCGCGCGCGCAAGTGGAGGTGCTGGCGCCGCTGCGGATCGAACTGCCGCGGTCGGGCCTTTCCGCCAATCGCATCTTGCTCGCCTTCGAGGAGGTCGTGCTCGAGCAAGGCGGGCGGCGCCTGTTCGGGCCGCTCTCCTTCACGGTGCGCGGGCCCGAGCGGGTCGCTTTGTCCGGGCCGAACGGGGCGGGCAAGACCAGCCTGCTGAAGCTCGCCACCGGCGGGCTGGCGCCGACCGCGGGGACGGTCCGTCGCGCCGGGCCCGCGGCCATGCTCGATCAGCATGTCGCCCTGCTCGATCCCGCGCTGGACCTGGTCAACAATCTGCGTAGCCATCACCCCGCCCTGACCGGAAACGACGCGCATGAGGCGCTCGCCCGCTTCGCCTTCCGCAATCGCGAGGCATTGCGCCCGGCCGCCGGCTATAGCGGCGGCGAGCGCTTGCGTGCCGGCCTCGCCATCGCCTTTTCGGGCCCGGTGCCGCCGCAATTGCTGATCCTCGACGAGCCCACCAACCATCTCGATCTGGACGCGATCGAGACGCTGGAGGCGGCGCTCGGCGGCTATGACGGCGCCCTGCTCGTGGTCAGCCACGACCGCGCCTTCCTCGACGCGATCGGCGTGACGCGCGAGATCGTGCTGGGCGGGTGAGCGGCGGGGCGCCGGATCACCCGTCGACTGTGCCGGATGCGTAACGGGACTCGCCCGGGATCGCGAGGTCGCCTAGGTTGGCGGCGAGGGGAGAAAGGGATGACCAGCCGCCGCGCCTTCATCGCCGGATGCGCCGCAACGTTGCTCGCCGCGCCGGCCCTGGCGCGGCGGCCGGCCGCGCGGCGCCTGTTCAACGGCAGGAGCCTCGATGGGTGGATGCCGGTCGGCGACGCCAATTGGCGGGTGGAACGCGGACTGCTGATTGCCGACCGCGGCACGGGAATGAGCTTCCTGGTCTCGCGGGACGGCTTCCGGAATTTCGAGCTGCGTGCCGAATTCTGGGTGAGCGCGGACGCCAACAGCGGCCTCTTCCTGCGCTGCCGGGACCGCGCCGCGATCACGCCCGACAACAGCTATGAGGTGAACATCTTCGACGCGCGGCCCGATCCGACCTACGGCACCGGCGCTATCGTCAACGTCGCGCCGGTGGCGCCGCCCATGCCCCGCGCCGGCGGCCGCTGGAACGCGATGACGGTCCGCGCCCAAGGCGACCGGTTCGACGTGGTGCTGAACGGCCGGACCACGGTCGACGGCGCGCGCGACGCCCGCCATGCGGAGGGGCCGATCGCCCTGCAATATGGATCGGGCATGGTGCGCTTCCGGCGGGTGGACCTCCGCCCGCTGTGACCGCCACGCTGCACATGCTCTGCGGCAAGATCTGCGCGGGCAAGTCGTCCCTCGCCGCGCGGCTCGCCGAGGCGCCGCTGACCGTGATCGTCAGCGAGGACCAATGGCTCGCGCGCCTGTTCGGCGAGGAGATGGCCTCGGTCGAGGATTATCTTCGCTTCGCGGCGAAACTGCGGACGGCGATGGCCCCGCATCTGACGGCGCTGCTGGAGGCGGGGATGTCGGTGGTGCTCGACTATCCCGCCAACACGCCGGCCAACCGCGCCTGGATGAAGGGCATCGCCGAGGCGGCGCGGGCGGTGCACCGGCTGCACTGGCTCGACGTGCCGGACGACGTCTGCCGCGCGCGCCTGCGGGCGCGCAACGCGGCGGGCGACCATGAATTCGCCGCCACGGATGCGCAGTTCGACCAGATCACCGCCTATTTCGTCCCGCCGAGCGGGGCGGAGGGACTGGAGATCGTGATCCACCGCCTCTGACGGCCGTCGGAACGGGTCGACGCGCGTGGCCCTTCGCGCCGGCCGGGGGAGCAGGATCGGCCGTCAGGCGCCGCTCAGGACGGCGGCGTGCCGGGCGGTGTCGGGGTGGCCTGCCAGACATGCCAGATCCCCTCGGCGCAGCTGCCGAAATTACTGCATTCCATGCGCCGCTCCATTTCGTCGCGGATCGCCTCCAGCCTGGCGCACGGCGCGCCCATTTCCGTTTCGAGAAACACGATCGGTTCGGGATTCATCCCATGGACGATCCCAAGATATTCGGAGAGCTGGCGCATGGCGATCACCCGTCCGTTCCAGTGGATCGCGCCGTTGCGGTCGAGCGACAGGCGATTGATCGGCGGCATAAGGCCATCGAAATTGCCCTGCCGCATCCAATTGGCGCGCGGCGGCGTGCATGCCAGCGCCGACATTTCGAGCGCGTTGTTCGCCTCCGGCTTCGAACAGGCGGCGAGGCCCGGCAAGACGACGGCCAGCGCCAGGAGACAGGCCTGGCGATGCTTCGACTTCACCCCGGCCGCCGCCGCACCGGCACGTTGACGTTGCAGACGTCCACGCCGCCCGCCGGCACCTGGAAGAAGCTGCCGCCGCGATTGGCGCGGCCGCGTAGATAGGCGGCGAAGGTCGGCGTGTCGGTGCGCATGACCTCGAAGCGCGGGCGCTCGGCCTCGGGCATGTCGGCGGCGACGTGGACTCGGGCGATGCGGATCGGGGTCTCGCCGCGCTCGGCCTGGTAGAAGCCGAGATTGCCGGTGCCCCGCGGGCGTGCGGAGAGCAGGCTTATGCCCTCGACCACCCGGCCGACATTGGCGATGTTGCGGTCGAGCGGGCGCGGGCTGTGGCCGATCACCGCGTAGAGCTCGCCGCCCGTGCCCGTGTCCGGGGCGAGATCGCGGCCGACGCCGACCGTGGCGTAGCAGTGGGTGAGCCAGGCGCTGCGCCGCGCCGGATCCCAGGCCATCGGCCAGCCGTCGACGAAGCCGGTCAGCGGCGCATAGCTGTCCGGGAAGCCGAGCGGGCGCGGCGCCAGGCCGGCGCTGGGCCGCTCATATTCGGCCGGCGGGCGGCGGACGACGCCCTCGGGCAGCGGCACCTCGGCATCGCCATTGCCCCATTGCGCGACATAATTGTCCTGCACCCGGTAGATGGTCGCCGCGTCCCACCAGCCGGCGCGGGCGTAGCGGCGCATATTGGCGATGTGGACGGGAGCGAAGGCCGGGGCCAGCTCGATGATCACGCGGCCGCCCTCCTGCAGCTCCATGACGAGGAGATTCTCGGGCTCGATGGCGCGCCAGGCCGTGGCAGGGGCGTTGGCGACGACCTCGGACGGCTCGGTCGCATTCGGGATCGGGCGCGGCGTCCAGCGGCCTTGCTGCGGCTGGGCGGAGGCGGCGGTGGCGAGGAAAGCGAGGGTGGCGAGCGTCACGAAACGGCGCATGCATGGGCTCCTAGCGGTCGACGAGGCTGATCCGGCCGCCCTCCACCGACCAGACGCGTCGGTCGGTGGTCGCGACGAAGACGGGGAAGCCCATCCAGATCGACATGAAGACGTGGATCTCGGTCGGGATGGGATCGAGCAGATGGGAGATGACCATGCCGACCGGCTGCGCGCCGTTCCGTCCGGGCGGCGGCCGCGGGGCCATGAAGCAGCTGCGCATGAAGCCGCGTTTGCCGCTCAGCGTGCCGTCGGCGGCGAGCGTGGCGCGGAAATGGCCGCCGAACGGGAAGCTGGCCGCCTCGGTCTGCGCGGTCAACGCATAGACGTCGATCGGCCCATCGGGCGTGTCGGGGGGAATGATCGCAGCGTTGAACGGGCTGTTGGTGCAGGGCCGCTCGCCGAAGCGGGCGATGGCGCCGCGCGCGTCGGCGAGGCGCCGCTGGAGCGGGGTCAGCGGAGGACGGGCGTTCGCCGCGAAAACTTCGCGGGAGACGACGCGCCGGTTCTCGACCCGGGCGCGATACAGCGCCGCGCGGGTATCGCCTTCGCCGGCGTAGAAATTGACGACGAGGCCGTCACCGTCGCGCTCGACGGTCCAGCCGCGAATCAGGCCGAGATCGGCGCGGCTCACCCGCTCACGCAGGTCGTCCGTCGCCACCCAGGCGGCGCGGTCGATCTCGAAGAGCAATTGGCCGCGCGCGACGATCCATTGCAGCCGCGCCTGCTCTTCAGCGGTCTGCGCCGCGGCGGGGGCGGCCATCAGGAGGGCGAGCAGGATGGCGATGAGGCGCATGATCGGATCCCCTTTCCCGACAGCGTGCGCGCGTTTCGGAAGCGCTTCAAGCCCCGGCGCGCGGCGCGCGCATCGACATGGCGGCGTCATCATTCGCGTGGAGACGGGTCTGGCGCGGGCGATGCGGGTCTCATACTTTCGGTCAGGTGACGGAGTCGGGCCAAAGGCCGCAATAGAGACGTCGAAGCGAGGAGCCGCCGCAGACCATGGGCATCAACCAGACGCAGCAGACCATCATCGCCGAGCGCGGCGCACAGATGTTCCCCACGCTCACCGAGCTCGAACTCGCCCGGCTGAAGAGGTTCGGCACGCCGATGCATTTCGCCGCCGGCGAGGCGATGCAGCGGACCGGGGAAACCGGGCACGGCCTGATGCTGATCCTGTCCGGCGCGGTGGAGGTGACCCAGGTCGCGCACGGCCATGCGCCCTTGCCCATCACCATCCACGAGGCCGGCTCGTTCATGGGCGAGCTGGCGCAGCTTTCCGGCCGGCCGGTGCTGGTCGACGCCCAGGCGCTGACCGAGGTCGAGGCGGTGGCGATCGCGCCGGACCGGCTGCGGGCGCTGATCATCGCCGAGGCGGTACTCGGCGAGCGGATCATGCGCGCCCTGATCCTGCGGCGCGTCGGCCTGATCGAGAGCGGCGGCGGCGGGCCGGTGATCCTCGGTCCCGCCGGCGACGGCAATGTGCTTCGCCTGGTCAATTTCCTGCGGCGCAACGCCCATCCCTATACGCAGCTCGATCCGGATGCGGACATGTGCGCGCGGACCCTGGTGGGGCAGTTCGAGGTGACGCCGGACGAGCTGCCGATCGTGCTCTGCCCGAGCGGGAAGATGCTGCGCAATCCCGACGAGAATGCGCTGGCCCGCTGCCTCGGCCTGGTCGGGACGCTCGACGAGGACGCGCTGTACGACGTGGTCGTGGTCGGCGCCGGGCCGGCCGGGCTGGCCACCTCCGTCTATGCGGGTTCGGAGGGGCTGAAGGTGCTGACCCTGGACTGCCGCTCCTTCGGCGGGCAGGCCGGCGCCTCCAGCCGGATCGAGAATTATCTGGGCTTCCCGACCGGCATCTCCGGCATGGCGCTGATGGGCCGCGCCTTCAGCCAGGCGCAGAAGTTCGGCGTGGAGATGGCGATCCCGGACGAAGCGGTGACGCTGGAATGCGGCATGGACCCGCTGCATCTGCAGCTCGCCACGGGCGAGCGCATCCGCACCCGCGCGGTGGTGATCGCGACCGGCGCCACCTATCGCCGGCTCGACGTCGAGGAGCTGGACCGGTTCGAGGGATCGAGCATCCATTATTGGGCCTCGCCCATGGAGGGCAATCTCTGCGCGAACGAGGAGGTCGCCCTTGTCGGCGGCGGCAACAGCGCCGGCCAGGCCGTGGTCTTCCTCGCGGGCCAGGCGAAGAAGGTCTGGCTGCTGGTCAGGAAGCCGCTCGAGGCGACCATGTCCCATTATCTGATCGAGCGGATCCGGCAGCAGCCCAATGTCGAGGTGGTGACCGGGGTGCAGGTCTCGGCGATCGAGGGCGAAGCGGGCCGGCTGGACGCGATATGCTGGCGCAACCTCGCCTCGGGCGCGGAGACGCGGCGCGAGGTCAGCCACCTTTTCTCCTTCATCGGCGCGGAGCCCAATACCGACTGGCTGGCCTCGGCCGGGATCAGGCGCGACGCGCGCGGTTTCCTGCTCACCGGGGCCGAGGCGGGCGAAGGCCGGCTGCCGCTGGAGACGAGCCGGGCCGGCGTGTTCGCGGTCGGCGACGTCCGCGCCTCCTCGGTGAAGCGGGTCGCGGCCTCGGTCGGAGACGGGGCGCAGGTCGTCGCCCTGCTCCACGCCTGGCTCGCAAACCATCCGCCGGAACAGCTTGCCGTCCGGGCGGTTCAGACGGCGTAACGAATTTCGGACCCCTGAAGGAGTGAAGACCATGGCCGGTATTGACGACGTGAAAGAAGGCATGGAGATCATCGGCGCGGACGGCGTGCACGTGGGCACCGTCGACCGGATCGAAGGCGACAAAATCAAGCTGACCAAGAAGGACAGCGGCCAGGGCAGCCATGAAGGCCATCACCACTTCCTGTCCAAGGGCCTGATCGCCGAGGTCGAGGGCGACAAGGTCCGCCTTTCCGCCAATGCCGACGTGGCGGTGAGCTTCGAGGAAGAGCAAGGCTGAGGCCGCGGCGGATCCCGGCGCGCGCCGGCATGACGACCGCCCCTTAAGCCCCTATTCAGCCCTCTCCGGCGCACTGCATGCCGGGGAGGGCTGATCTTATGTGGCTATTGGCCTGTGCGCTTGGGCTCCTGGCGGGAGCAAGCCAGCCCGATGACATACCGGGCCCCGACCGCAGCGACCCGATGGCGTTCGTCGCGGGGGAATATCGCCTCTATCGGGCCGGTACCCGCCCCCGCACCGAATTCCATAGCTATGCCAGCAGGCGCCTGCGCGCATTGTCCGACGGGCTGGACGCGGCGATGGGCGGCGAGGAGCTCGGCGACAATCTCGACGTCTGGGTCGATGACCATGACCAATGGTCCCTGTCCGCGCTGAGCCTCGCGCTCGAGCCCGTCCGCGCCGCCGGGCGGCGGACGATCACCGTGCGTTTCCTGAACGAGGGCCGACCGGTGCGGCTGCGCTTCCACTTCGTCCACGAAGACGGCGGCTGGTATCTGGACGACATCGTGAAGCCCGGCCGCGGCGGCTGGACGCTGGCCCGGCGACTGTCGATCAGGCCACGGCCGCATCGGCGTCCCTGAGAAAAGGGGCCGGATTTTGGCCCGGCCCCTTCCTCTCCTACCAGATGTGCACGCGCTGGTCGGGCGGCAGATAGAGCCGGTCGCCGGGCTGCACGTTGAAGGCGCGGTACCAGGCGTCGATGTTGCGGACGGCGCCGTTGACGCGGAATTCGTCCGGGCTGTGCGGATCGGTCAGCACCTGCTGGCGAAGCGCGCCGTCCCGGTCGAGGCCGCGCCACACCTGCGCCCAGGCCAGGAAGAAGCGCTGATCGCCGGTCAGGCCGTTCAGCACCGGCGGTTCGCCATGCTGGGCGACATGGCGGCGATAGGCGGCATAGGCCATTTCAAGGCCGCCGAGGTCGCCGATATTCTCGCCCATGGTGAGCTGGCCGTTGACGGTGAGGTCCGGGAGCGGCCGGTAGGTATTATATTGCGCGCCGAGCCGCGTCGTCCGCTCGGTGAAGCGCTCGGCCGCGGTGGCGCTCCACCAGTCGCGCACCCGGCCCTGCGGGTCGAAGCGGCGGCCCTGATCGTCGAAGCCGTGGCCGATCTCATGGCCGATCACCGCGCCGATCGCGCCGTAATTGACCGCCGGATCGGCGTTCGGATCGAAGAAGGGCGGCTGCAGGATGCCGGCCGGGAAGGTGATCTGGTTCTGCAGCGGATTGTAG
>DATJUQ010000035.1:0-51188 GCA_035502235.1 Allosphingosinicella sp. | reverse complement strand
TGTTCCGCAAGCTGCTCGACCAGGGCCAGGCCGGCGACAATATCGGCGCCCTGATCCGCGGCGTCGGCCGTGAAGAGGTGGAGCGCGGCCAGGTTCTGGCCAAGCCCGGCTCGATCACGCCGCACACCGAGTTCACCTCGGAGGTCTACGTCCTCTCGAAGGACGAGGGCGGCCGTCACACGCCGTTCTTCGCCAACTATCGTCCGCAATTCTACTTCCGGACCACGGACGTCACCGGCGAGGTCATCCTCCCCGAGGGCACCGAGATGGTCATGCCCGGCGACAACGTGCAGCTTGCCGTCAAGCTGATCGCGCCGATCGCCATGGACCAGGGTCTGCGCTTCGCGATCCGCGAAGGCGGCCGGACCGTCGGCGCGGGGGTTGTCGCGACGATCACGAAGTAATATAGGGGCGAGCCGCTCGGGTCCTCAGCGATTCGAGCGGCTCGCTTTTTCGTTGTATGTTTAAGCCCTTCGGGGTGGTTCTTTCGCATCGGTAGTGGACATGGAAACGCAGAATATTCGCATTCGCCTGAAGGCCTTCGACCATAGAGTGCTCGATCAGGCCACCGGGGATATCGCCGACACCGCTCGGCGCACGGGTGCGCTCATCCGCGGTCCGATTCCGCTGCCGACGCGCATCGAGAAGTTCACCGTGAACCGCTCGCCGCACATCGACAAGAAGTCGCGGGAGCAGTTCGAGGTCCGGACGTACAAAAGGCTGCTCGACATCGTGCAGCCCACGCCGCAGACGGTCGACGCGCTGATGAAGCTCGACCTCGCCGCCGGCGTCGACGTCGAGATCAAGCTGGCCTGAGCCGGCACCGACATAGGGATACCGCCGGAGCTTGCTCCGGGTCTGCGTCCCCCGTCCTCTCCGCTCCGGCGGGGAATTAGCCCAGACGGGGCACGCATCGTTTCAAGGGCTAGCACGCCCCCGGCGCCAATACCGGCATCGGGGGCCTCTGTATGAGGAGTTTGGTCATGCGCACCGGCGTGATCGCGAAGAAAGTGGGAATGACCCGCCTGTTCCAGGACGACGGCCGCCATGTGCCCGTGACTGTCCTGGCGCTCGACAATCTGCAAGTCGTCTCCCGCCGCGAGGCGGAGCGTGACGGCTATGACGCCGTCCAGCTGGGCGCGGGTTCGGCCAAGGCCAAGAACCTGAGCAAGCCGCAGCGCGGCCATTTCGGCAAGGCCGAGGTCGAGCCCAAGGCGAAGGTCGTGGAATTCCGCGTCGACGAGGGCAATCTGCTCGAGGTCGGCGCCGAGCTGTCGGCCGACCATTTCGTCGCCGGCCAGCTGGTCGACGTCCAGGGCGTGACCCAGGGCAAGGGCTTTGCCGGCGCGATGAAGCGCTGGGGCTTCGGCGGTCTGCGCGCCACGCACGGCGTCTCGGTCTCGCACCGCTCGCACGGTTCGACCGGCAACCGCCAGGATCCGGGCCGCGTCTTCAAGAACAAGAAGATGGCCGGCCACATGGGCGCCCGCAACCGCACCCAGCAGAATCTCGAGATCGTCCGCACCGACGTCGAGCGCGGCCTGCTCTTCGTGAAGGGCTCCGTGCCCGGTCACAAGGGCAGCTGGTGCCTGGTCAAGGACGCCGTGAAGGTTCCGGCCCATGCCGACCTTCCCTATCCCGCCGGCCTGAAGCAGGCCGCGACCCCCGCCCAGGAGGCTCCGGCCGACGAGGTCGAGAACGAGGTGATCGAGCAGGCCGCGGTCAACGAGGCCCCGGCCGCCGAGGCCCCGGCTGAGACTACTGCCCCCGAGGCCGCCCCGGCCGCCGACGAGAGCAAGGAAGGCTAATCATGAAGGTCAAGGTTCAAAGCCTCGACGGCAAGGGCAAGGGCTCGGATCTCGAGCTCAATGACGAGGTGTTCGGCCTGGAGCCGCGCGCCGACATCCTGCACCGCGTCGTCACCTGGCAGCTCGAGAAGCGCCGCGGCACCGCCCGCGCCGCGCGCGAGCGTTCCGATGTCGCCCGCACCGGCAAGAAGTACGGCCGGCAGAAGGGCGGCGGCACCGCCCGTCACGGCGATCGCCGCGCCCCGATCTTCATCGGCGGCGGCAAGGCGCACGGCCCCCGGGCCCGCGACTTCAATCCGTCGCTGAACAAGAAGGTGCGCGCGCTCGGCCTGAAGATGGCGCTCTCGGCCAAGGCCCAGGGCGGCAATCTGATCGTGCTCGACAATCTGGATCTCAAGGAGGCGAAGACCGCCGCCCTGAAGAGCCAGATCGAGAAGCTCGGCTTCGGCAAGAACACGCTCGTGATCGACGGCGACGCGCTCAACGTCGGCTTCGCGCTGGCCTCGTCCAACCTGGTGGAGATCGATCTCCTCCCGGCGGTGGGCGCCAACGTCTACGACATTCTCAATCACGAGACCTTGGTGCTCACCCGCGCCGCGGTCGAGCAGCTGGAGGGCCGCTTCAATGGCTAAGGCGAAGAAGCAGGCCGCTTCCGGCGCGGTCGACATCAACCATTACGACGTCATCGTGGCGCCGCACATCACCGAGAAGTCGACCCTGCTCAGCGAGCAGAACGCGGTCGTCTTCAAGGTCGCGTCGGGTGCCTCCAAGCCGCAGATCAAGGCGGCGGTCGAGGCCCTGTTCAACGTCTCGGTGACGGGCGTGAACACGATGAACGTGAAGGGCAAGACCAAGCGCTGGCGGGGCCGCCCCTACACGCGCTCGGACGTCAAGAAGGCTGTCGTGACCCTGGCCGACGGCCAGTCGATCGACATCACCAGCGGGATCTGAGGCGATGGCACTCAAGCAATATAATCCGACGACGCCGTCGCAGCGCGGTCTCGTCCTCGTCGACAAGTCCTCCCTGTGGAAGGGCAAGCCGGTCAAGGCGCTCGTCGAGGGCAAGCGCAAGACGGGCGGCCGCAACAACAAGGGCCATGTGACCTCGCGCGGCATCGCCGGCGGCCACAAGCAGAAGTATCGCTATGTCGACTTCAAGCGTCGCAAGTGGGACGTGCCGGCCACCGTCGAGCGGCTGGAATACGACCCGAACCGCACGGCCTTCATCGCGCTGGTGAAATATGAGGATGGCGAGCTCGCCTACATCCTCGCGCCGCAGCGCCTGGCCGCGGGCGACGTCGTCGTCGCCGGCAAGAAGACCGACGTGAAGCCGGGCAACGCCATGGAGCTGGGCCAGATGCCGGTCGGCACCATCGTCCACAATGTGGAGATGAAGCCGGGCAAGGGCGGCCAGATCGCCCGCGCCGCCGGGACCTACGTCCAGGTCGTCGGCCGCGATCGCGGCATGGTGATCGTCCGCCTGAACTCGGGCGAGCAGCGCTACATCCGCAGCGATTGCATGGGCACGGTTGGCGCGGTCTCGAACCCCGACAACCAGAACCAGAATTTCGCCAAGGCCGGCCGCAGCCGCTGGATGGGCAAGCGCCCGCTGACCCGCGGCGTCGCCAAGAACCCGGTCGACCACCCGCACGGCGGCGGCGAAGGCCGCACCTCGGGCGGCCGCCACCCGGTCACTCCGTGGGGCAAGCCGACCAAGGGCGCCCGCACCCGCAGCAACAAGGCGACGGACAAGATGATCATCCGTTCGCGTCACGCGAAGAAGAAGAGGTAATCATGGCCCGCTCCGTCTGGAAAGGTCCGTTCGTCGAGCTGTCGCTGCTGAAGAAGGCAGAGGCGGCGCAGGATGCCGGTGGCCGCGCGCCGATCAAGACCTGGTCGCGCCGTTCCACCATCCTGCCGCAGTTCGTCGGGCTCACGTTCAACGTCTACAACGGCCGCAAGTTCGTGCCGGTGTCGGTCAACGAGGACATGGTTGGCATGAAGCTCGGCGAGTTCGCGCCGACCCGCTTCTTCCCCGGCCACGCCGCCGACAAGAAGGGCAAGAGGTAAGTCATGGGTAAGGCAAAGGCTCCCCGCCGCGTCGCCGAGAACGAGGCGCTGTCGGTCGGCACGCAGATCCGCGGTTCCGCCCAGAAGCTGAATCTCGTCGCGGCCCTGATCCGCAACAAGAAGGCGGAAGAAGCGCTGAACATCCTGAGCTTCTCGCCCAAGGCGATGGCCAAGGAAGTCCGCAAGGTGCTCGCCTCGGCGATCGCCAATGCGGAGAACAACCACAATCTCGACGTCGACGCGCTCGTCGTCGCCGAGGCGAGCGTGGGCAAGTCGATCTCGATGAAGCGGTTCACGCCGCGCGCCCGCGGCCGCGCCAGCCGCATCGTCAAACCGTTCAGCCGCGTGCGCATCGTCGTCCGCGAGCAGCAGGAAGCTTAACTCATGGGTCAGAAGAGCAATCCGATCGGCCTCAGGCTGCAGATCAACCGGACCTGGGACAGCCGCTGGTACGCCGACGGCGCGGACTATGGCCGGCTCCTCCTCGAGGACCTGAAGATCCGCAAGTACATCATGAAGGAGCTGCCGCAGGCCGCCATCTCCAAGGTGGTGATCGAGCGTCCGGCGAAGCTGTGCCGGGTCTCCGTCTATGCCGCGCGCCCGGGCGTGATCATCGGCAAGAAGGGCGCGGACATCGAGAAGCTGCGCACGAAGCTGAAGAGCTTCACCTCCTCCGACGTGTCGCTGAACATCGTCGAGATCCGCAAGCCGGAGATCGACAGCCGGCTCGTCGCGCAGGGCGTCGCCGACCAGCTGGAGCGCCGCATCGCGTTCCGCCGGGCGATGAAGCGCGCCGTGCAGTCCGCCCTGCGCCTCGGCGCCGAGGGCATCCGGATCACCTGCTCGGGCCGTCTCGGCGGCGCCGAGATCGCGCGGACCGAATGGTATCGCGAGGGTCGGGTGCCGCTGCACACCCTGCGCGCCAACGTCGATTATGCGGAGGCCACCGCGCACACCGCTTATGGCGTCTGCGGCGTGAAGGTCTGGATCTTCAAGGGCGAGATCCTGGGTCACGACCCGCTCGCCCAGGACCGGCTGATGATGGAGGCCCAGACCTCCGGCGTCCGTCCGGCCCGCTGAGCTACAGGAACTAGGAAAAGACAATGCTGCAACCGAAGCGCACCAAGTTCCGCAAGGCCCATAAGGGCCGCATCCATGGCGATGCCAAGGGCGGCACCCAGCTCAACTTCGGCGCCTTCGGCCTGAAGGCGCTGGAGCCGGAGCGGATCACCGCGCGCCAGATCGAGGCGGCCCGCCGCGCGATCACGCGTCACATCAAGCGCCAGGGGCGCTTGTGGATCCGCATCTTCCCGGACGTGCCGGTCTCGTCCAAGCCCGCCGAGGTCCGCATGGGCTCGGGCAAGGGCGCGCCCGAATATTGGGTCGCGCGGGTGAAGCCCGGCCGCGTCCTGTTCGAGCTGGACGGCGTGCCCGGCCACATCGCCAAGACCGCTTTCGAGCGGGCGGCGGAGAAGCTTCCGATCAAGACCAAAGTGGTCGCCCGCCTGGGCGAGTCGCTCCTCGAGGACGCGTAAGATGGCGCAGATTGACGATCTCAAATTGAAGACCGACGACCAGCTCGTCGAGCAGCTGGCCGAGCTGAAGCGCGAGCAGTTCAACCTGCGCTTCCAGGCCGCGACCAACCAGATGGAGAAGCCGGCCCGCGTTCGCGAGGTTCGCCGCGCCATCGCCCGGATCAAGACGCTGCAGGGCGAGCGTTCGCGCGCCGCCACGCAGGCTTAAGGAGTAGCGATAGATGCCGAAGCGCGTCATGACCGGCACCGTGGTGTCCGACAAGACCGACAAGACTGTGGTGGTCCTGGTCGAACGGCGGGTGAAGCACCCGCTCTACGGCAAGATCATCAGGCGGTCGAAGAAATACCATGCCCATGACGAGGGCAATGAGTATCGCGAGGGCGAGACCGTGCGCATCGAAGAGACCGCGCCGATCTCCAAGCTGAAGACCTGGACGGTGCTTGGCCGCGTCGACACGCACGCCACGCCCGAGAAGGTCGAGAAGAAGCCCGCCAAGGCGAAGAAGGACGAGGCCCCGGCCGAGACCGCGCCGGAAGCGGAGGCCGCCGAGGCGTAAGTCGTTCCCCTGCGAAAGCAGGGGTCCAGAACTGGGCTCCTGCTTTCGCAGGAGCACGTGAAAGCTGATCGCCGGACTTGTTCCGGTTGAAGTGAAGAGAAGGAATTGGATCGATGATCCAGATGCAGTCCAACCTGGAGGTCGCCGACAATAGCGGCGCCAAGCGCGTCCAGTGCATCAAGGTGCTGGGCGGCTCCAAGCGGCGCTTCGCCGGCGTAGGCGACATCATCGTCGTCTCCGTCAAGGAAGCCGCGCCGCGCGGCCGCGTGAAGAAGGGCGACGTCCACAAGGCCGTGATCGTGCGGACCGCCAAGGACATCAACCGTCCCGACGGCTCCACCATCCGCTTCGATTCGAATGCGGCGGTGCTGATCAACAACAACCAGGAGCCGATCGGCACCCGCATCTTCGGCCCGGTGGTTCGCGAGCTGCGCGCCAAGAAGCACATGAAGATCATCAGCCTGGCGCCGGAGGTTTTGTAATGTCCGCTGCGAAGATCAAGAAGGGCGACAAGGTCGTCGTCCTGTCCGGCAAGGACAAGGGCCGCCACGGCGAAGTCACCCAGGTGATGCCGAAGGAAGGCAAGGTGCTGGTGTCCGGCATCAACGTCCACGCCCGGCACACCAAGCCGACGCAGGCGCGTCCGCAGGGCGGCATCGTCCGTTCCGAGGCGCCGATGCACATTTCGAAGGTCGCGATCGAGGATCCGAAGACGGGCAAGCCCACCCGGGTCCGCTTCGAGGAGCGCGACGGCAAGAAGGTCCGGGTTGCGGTCCGGTCCGGGGAGCTGATCAATGGCTGACGCCAAATATGTTGCGCGCCTGCGCAAGGAATATGACGACAAGATCGTTCCGGCGATGATCGAGAAGTTCGGTTACAAGAACCGGCTCGAGGTCCCGAAGCTGGAGAAGGTCGTCATCAACATGGGCGTCGGCGAGGCGACCCAGGACAAGAAGCGCGTCGAGACCGCCGCGGCCGAGATGGAGAAGATCGCCGGCCAGAAGCCGGTGATCACCAAGGCGAAGAAGTCGATCGCGCAGTTCAAGCTGCGCGAGGGCATGCCGATCGGCGTGAAGGTGACGCTGCGCCGCGAGCGCATGTACGAGTTCCTGGACCGCCTGGTCACGATCGCGCTCCCGCGCGTCCGCGACTTCCGCGGCCTGAACCCGAAGAGCTTCGACGGCCGTGGCAATTACGCCATGGGCCTCAAGGAGCAGCTGGTGTTCCCCGAGATCAATTACGATCAGATCGACAAGGTCCGGGGCATGGACATCATCGTCACCACGACCGCGAAGACGGACGACGAGGCGCGCGAGCTGCTGCGCCTCTTCAACTTCCCGTTCCCGCGGGATGAGCAGGATCAGAAGCAGGCCGCGTAAGCGCCCTGCCTGTTAGAGGAAAGAGAACTTAAGTCATGGCGAAACTGAGTTCCGTGAACAAGAATGAGCGTCGCAGGAAGCTCACGAAGAAATATGCGGCGAAATATGCGAAGCTGAAGGCGATCGCGAACGACGAGTCCAAGGACGAGACGGAGCGGCTGATCGCGCGGCTGAAGATGGCCGAGGTGCCGCGCAACGGCAACCCGACGCGCATCCGCAACCGCTGCGAGCTGACCGGCCGTTCGCGCGCCGTCTATCGCAAATTCCGTCTTTCGCGCGTGATGCTGCGGGAACTGGGCAACAAGGGCCTGATCCCGGGTCTCACCAAGTCGAGCTGGTAAGGTAGAGCTATGCCATTGACCGATCCTTTGGGTGATATGCTCACCCGCATCCGCAACGGCCAGCAGGCGAGGAAGGACAGCGTCCTTTCGCCGGCGTCGAAGCTGCGCGCGCGCGTGCTCGATGTGCTGCAGCGTGAAGGCTATATCCGGGGCTATAAGGAAGAGGCGCTCGGCGCCCATCCGGGCCTCAGGATCGAGCTGAAATATTTCGAGGGCCAGCCGGCGATCCAGCATCTGGCCCGCGTGTCCAAGCCGGGCCGCCGCGTCTATTCGGGCGCGACCGAGCTGCCGCGCGTGCGCAACGGCCTGGGCATCACCATCGTCTCGACGCCCAAGGGCGTTCTGTCCGACGCCGAGGCGCGGTCGCAGAACGTGGGCGGCGAAGTGCTCGCGGAGGTGTTCTAAAATGTCCCGCATCGGCAAGCGGCCGGTCTCGCTCCCATCGGGCGTGACGGCGACCACGGAAGGCAGCACGCTCAGCGTGAAGGGGCCCAAGGGCACCCTCTCGCTGCAGATGCGCGACGAGATCAAGTACGACATCTCGGAGGACGGGATCAGCGTCCAGCCGGCCAATGATTCCAAGCAGGCGCGGGCCTTCTGGGGCATGCAGCGGACCCTGGTGCAGAACCTGGTCACCGGCGTGACCGACGGCTTCACCAAGGTGCTCGAGATCACCGGCGTCGGCTATCGCGCCGCCGCGCAGGGCAAGAAGCTGAACCTGAAGCTCGGCTATTCGCACGACGTCGACATCGAGGTCCCGGAAGGGCTCGAGGTGAAGACGCCGGACGCGACCACGGTCGAGATCAGCGGCATCGACCGCCAGAAGGTCGGTCAGCTGGCCGCCGAGATCCGTCGCTGGCGCAAGCCGGAGCCCTACAAGGGCAAGGGCATCAAGTATCGCGGCGAGTATATCTTCCGCAAAGAAGGCAAGAAGAAGTAAGCCATGGCGAGATTCAACACCTTCGCGAAGCGCGCCCAGCGCGTCCGCACCGCGATCCGCCGCAATGCCGGCGGCCGTCCGCGCCTCAGCGTCCATCGCTCGGGCCGGCACATCTACGCCCAGGTCATCCTGGACGGCGAGGGCCGGACCGTGGCGTCCGCCTCGACGCTGGAGAAGGACGCCCGGGACAAGACCGGCGCGACCGTCGCCGCGGCCCAGGAAGTCGGCAAGAAGCTCGCCGAGCGCGCCAAGGCGGCCGGCGTCACCAAGGTCGTGTTCGACCGCGGCGGCTTCCTTTTTCATGGCCGCGTGAAGGCGCTGGCCGATGCCGCCCGTGAGGGCGGACTGGAGTTCTGATGATGGCTGACGAAACCAACCAGACCGAAGGCACCGACGTCGCCGTCGAGGCCGCCGGTGCGCCGACCGAGGACCAGCGCGGTCCGCGTCGCGAGCGCGGCGCCCGTGGCGGACGCGGCGGCGGCCGTGATGGCGGCCGCGGCGGCCGTCGCGACGACCGCCGTGGCGGCCGTGGCGGCGACGAGGAAGGCGGCGAGGAGCTGATCGAGAAGCTCGTCCACATCAACCGCGTCTCCAAGACGGTGAAGGGCGGCAAGCGCTTCGGCTTCGCGGCGCTCGTGGTCGTCGGCGACGGCAAGGGCCGCGCCGGCTTCGGCCACGGCAAGGCCCGCGAGGTGCCGGAGGCGATCTCGAAGGCGACCGCGGCGGCCAAGAAGGCGATGCTGCGCGTGCCGCTGCGCGACGGCCGCACCCTGCACCATGACGGGCTCGGCCATTTCGGCGCCGGCCGCGTCTATGTCCGCTCGGCCCCGGCCGGCACCGGCATCATCGCCGGCGGCCCGATGCGCGCCGTGTTCGAGAGCCTTGGCGTCGCCGACGTGGTGACCAAGTCGATCGGCACGTCCAACCCCTACAACATGATCCGGGCGACCTTCGAGGCGCTGAAGGATCAGACCAGCCCGAAGTCGGTCGCCCAGCGCCGCGGGCGCAAGATCGCCGATCTGATGGCGCGCCGCGAGGGCGTCACCAGCACGGCGGAGGCGTCGGCCGAGGCCGAGGCGGTCGCGGAGTAATCGACATGGCGAAGATCAAGATCACGCAGACGGGCTCGCCCATTCGGCGCACCGACGACCAGCGGGCGACGCTGAAGGGCCTCGGCCTCAACAAGATGCACAAGACGGTCGAACTCGACGACACCCCCGAGGTGCGCGGCATGATCCGGGCGGTGCGGCATATGGTGTCGGTCGAGGGCTGACATCGAAGGGGACACGTACTTTTTCCGTGAAAAAGTACGTGTCCCCATCCTTCTCCGCGCGACAAAAGCGAAAGCGAGTGCAAGACAATGAAACTGAACGAAATCCGCGATAACAAGGGTGCCCGCAAGAGCCGCGTTCGCGTCGGCCGCGGCATCGGTTCGGGCCTGGGCAAGACCGCCGGGCGCGGCCAGAAGGGCCAGAAGAGCCGCTCCGGCGTCTCCGTGTTCGGCTTCGAGGGCGGCCAGATGCCGCTCCACATGCGGATCCCGAAGCGCGGCTTCAACAACATCTTCGCCAAGGATTATGCCGAGGTGAATCTCGGCGCGATCCAGAAGCTGGTCGACGCAAAGAAGCTCGATACGGCGGGCGTGATCGATCATGCGGCGCTGAAGGCGGCCGGCGTCGCCCGCGGCGGCAAGGACGGCGTTCGCCTCCTCGGCAAGGGCGCGTTTTCCGCGAAGCTGAGCTTCAAGGTCGCCGGCGTGTCGAAGGGCGCGAAGGACGCGATCGAGAAGGCTGGCGGCTCCGTCGAGGTCATCGAGGTGGTCCCGGCCGCCGAGAAAGCGGCCGCGAAGAAGAACAGCGTAAAGAAGCGCAAGGACGCCTAAGCGCCTCCTTCCCGCCGGTTGCAGGCTGACAAGCCGGAACCGATCACTATATGAGGCGGCGGGGAGGCGTTCAGCGTTCCCGCCGCCTTTTCAATTTTCCGAAGGTCGTACCCTCCCATGGCATCTTCCGCCGAACAAATGGCCTCCAACATCAGCCTTGGCAGTTTCTCCAAGGCGACCGACCTCAAGAAGAGGCTGTGGTTCACGCTGGGGGCGCTGATCGTGTTCCGGCTGCTGTCCTTCATCCCGCTGCCCGGCATCGATCCGACCCGGCTCAGCGCGCTGTTCCAGCAGACCCAGGGCGGCGTGCTCGATTTCTTCAACATGTTCTCCGGCGGCAGCCTGGAGCGCATGAGCCTGATCGCGATGGGCGTGATGCCCTACATCACCGCCTCCATCGTCATGCAGCTGGCGACGACCATGTCGCCGAGCCTCGCCGCCCTGAAGAAGGAGGGCGAGAGCGGCCGCAAGAAGATCAACCAATATACGCGCTACGGCACCGTCGTGCTCTGCATCATCCAGGGCTATTTCATGGCCGTGGGGCTGGAGAATGCGGGCGCCGGCTCCGGCGGCTCGGCGGTGATGGACCCGGGCCTGATGTTCCGCATCACCTGCGTCATCAACCTGGTCGGCGGCACCATGTTCCTGATGTGGCTCGGCGAGCAGATCACCAGCCGCGGCATCGGCAACGGCATCTCGCTGATCATCATGGCCGGCATCGTCGCCCAGCTGCCGACCTCGCTGGCGCGCATGTTCGAAGGCGGCCGCTCGGGCAGCCTCGACGCCATGGTCATCCTGCTGATCATCGTCATGTGCACCGTGCTGGTCCTGTTCATCTGCTTCATGGAGCGGGCGCAGCGCCGCGTGCCGATTCAATATCCGAAGCGCCAGACCGCGCGCGGCCAGATCCAGCAGGAGCGTTCGCACCTGCCGCTGAAGGTCAACACCGCGGGCGTGATCCCGCCGATCTTCGCCTCGTCGCTGCTGCTGATGCCGCTGACCATCGTCCAGTTCTCGGGCAACCAGGCGGTGGGCGAGAGCGCCTGGGGCGATTTCGTGATCGCGGTGACCACCCACCTGCAGCACGGCTCGCCGCTCTACATGTTCCTCTACGGCGCGGGCATCGTCTTCTTCTGCTTCTTCTACACCTCGGTCGTGTTCAATCCCGAGGAGACCGCGGAGAATCTGAAGAAATATGGCGGCTTCATCCCGGGCATCCGGCCGGGCAAGCGGACCGAGGAATATCTCGATCACGTGCTGACCCGCGTGACCGTGGTCGGCGCCGCCTATCTGACGATCATCTGCCTCGTGCCCGAATTCCTGATCGCGCGCATGGGCATCCCCTTCTACCTGGGCGGCACCTCCCTGCTCATCGTCGTCAACGTGACGATGGACACGGTGACCCAGATCCAGAGCCATCTGATCGCGCATCAATATGGCGACCTGATCAAGAAGGCGAAGCTGAAGGGCGGCCTCGGGAAGCGCTAGGGGACAGCATGAACATCATCCTGCTCGGACCGCCGGGGGCCGGCAAAGGCACCCAGGCCAGCCGTCTCGTGGAACAGCGCGCCATGGTGCAGCTGTCCACCGGCGACATGCTGCGCGCGGCGGTGAAGGCGGGCACGCCCGTCGGCCTTGCGGCCAAGTCGGTGATGGAAGCGGGCGAGCTCGTCTCGGACGCGATCGTCACCCAGCTGATCGACGAGAATCTCGCGGCGCTCGCGCCGGAGCAGGGCGTGATCTTCGACGGTTATCCGCGCACGCTCGCCCAGGCGGAGTCGCTCGACGCCCTGCTTGCGAAGCGGGACCGCAGGCTGGACTATGTGGTCGAGCTCGAGGTGGACGAGGATGCCCTGGTCGACCGGATCACCGGCCGCTTCACCTGCGCCCAGTGCAGCACCCCCTATCACGACCGTTACAAGCAGCCGGTCAGCGCCGGCACGTGCGACGTCTGCGGCAGCCACGAATTCAAGCGCCGTCCGGACGACAATGAGGAGACGGTGCGCACGCGCATGGCCGAATATCGCGCCAAGACCGCGCCGATCCTGCCGCATTACGAGGCGAAGAAAATTGTTCGCCGGGTCGACGGCATGGCCAGCGTCGAGGCGGTGGCCAAGGGAATCGACGCCGTCCTCGACGGCTGACGCCGTCTTTCGGTTTACTGCCGCACGGCCATGATCGGCACCGCGCCGCTCAGCGACGCGCGGCCGTTGATCCCCGTCACCACCAGCACGGCCTCGGGCAGCGCGAAGCTGACGAGCAGGCCCTCCACCCGGACGAAGCGCGGCAGCGGCACATGGGTGGCGCCGTCGCGCCCGACGCGGTGCAGGCCGTTATGGCCGACGGCGAGCAGGCTGTCCCCGGTCCGGGCGAGACCGAAGAAGGCGATCGAACCGTAGCGGCCGAGCGCGGCCTCCCGTTCGCTGTCAGGCGTGTCGAGCGGGCCGTCCGTCGCCGCGTAGAGCTGGTCGACCCGGTCCGGGCACACGCGGGTGAGCCGGCCGTGCGCCATCATGTGGATCATCCCGATCGCCACGGCGACGCAGTCCGGCCGCCACGGAAGCGTGGCGATGCCCTGGACCGGATCGCAATCGGTATTGAGCGGACCGTCGCAGAGCTCCCCGGTCGCGTTGCGCGCCACCACCTCGATCCGGCCGCTGCGCCGGTCGATCCGCCGGAGGCCGCCGCCCCATTCGCCGGCATTGAGTCCGACGAAGACCGCCCGCGGGGTGACATGGATGGCGGCGGTGACCAGGGGCCGGACCGGATCGCCGCGCAGCCGCAGCACGGACGGGCGCGCCGGGCTCAGATCGACGAAGCGGTTGCTGGTCAGGATGAAGACGCCCTCGGCCGCGCAGGCGAGCCCGACCGCCTCGTCGCCGTCGCGCGCCAGGGTTCGCTCGGCCTGCCACTGGCCGCCGCGCAGGCGGCGCAGCGTCCAGGCCCGCGCGCCCTCCGTGGCGCCGGTCAGGACGAGCAGCGACGCACCCTGCGCGCAGGCGTCCAGCACGGGCGCGCCAGGATCATGGCGGGTCAGCGACGTCTCGCCTTCCGCCACGCTCAGCAGCCGGTTGTCGCCGGCAACGAGATAGAGGCGCCCGGCGGCGAACACGACGCGCGAGGCATTCCATTCGGGCGGCGACGGCGCGTCGCGCGCCGCGGCTTCCGCGGCGAGACGAGCGCGCAGGGCCGCGGCGCTTTCCGGCGCGGCGGGAAGCGGAATGGCGGGGAGGGCGACCTGCTCGACGTCGCGGAGCGTCGCCTCATAATATTGGAGGGGCGTTCCCGAGGCGAGGATGGCGCGTTCTTCGGCGTCCAGGCCGGGCGGCGGCGAAGAGCTCTCCCATTCCAGCCGCCGCACCTTCTCCCGGGCGTCGAGCCCGCGGCGGAAGGCTTCGCCGATCGGCGCAAGCGCCGGATCGTCGCTCATCACCGCGAACAGCTGCTCGCCGCCGTCGAAGCGGGGCACGTGATAGCTGCGACCGGCGCGGCCGTTCACGACCGTCGCACCCGTGCGCGCCCGGGACGCGGGTCCCTCGGGAGGCCGGTTGCCGGGAGGAACGGCGCTTTCGCGGTCCGGCGGCGCCCCCGTCGCAGGATCGTCCAGCCTTCGCGCGGCCGCGTCGAGATCCGCCTCGACCGCATCCAGTGCCGCCTGGATCTCGGGCGAGGGCGGTGGCCGGGTCGCCGCGGCGCGCTCGGCGACGGCCGCGGTCAGGTCTTCCAGCGGCGTCACGATCGGGCCCGTCAGCCGGTCGTCGACGAAGAAGGCCCGGCCATGGTTGACGATCAGCCGCCCTCCGGTCGGCATCTCTATCTCCAGATCCCCATTGTCGGCGACTCGGATCACCTGCCGGTAACCCAGGGGGCCGACGAAGGTCGCGCGCATGCCCGCGGCGGCGAGCGAAGGCGTCAGGACGAGGACGACAAGCAGGAGCAGCCGGACCATGCGAACCTCCGCGATCCTGCATGCGCGCCGCTTGACCGATGGGCAATCGCAGTGTACTTTGAATTACAAAGTAAGGAGACCAAGATGCGGATTCTCGCCTCGACCCTGATCGCCCTGTCGCTGAGCCTGGCCGCCGCGCCGGTCGCCGCCCAGGCGCCAGACGCCACGGCCCGGATCGAGGCGCAGCGCCAGGCGATGGCCCGGCTCGCCTTCATGGACGGGGTGTGGCGCGGGCCGGCCTGGTCGGTCACGCCCGCCGGGCGGCACGAAATCGTCCAGACCGAGCGGATCGGCACTTTCCTCGGCGGCTCGGTGCGCGTGGTCGAGGGACGCGGCTACAATGCCGACGGCAGCGTGGGCTTCAACGCTTTCGGCGTGATCTCCTTCGATCCCGCGAGCGGCAATTACAGCTTCTCCACCTGGGCGCAGGGCCGCAGCGGCGTCTTCGCCTTCCGCGTGACCCCGAACGGCTATGAATGGGAGACGCAGGCCGGGCCCGGCGCGATCGTCCGCTACACCGCGACGATCGAAGGCGACCGCTTCCGCGAGGTCGGCTACCGCATCGCCGGCAACGCGCCGCCCCTGCAGATTTTCGAGATGAACCTGCGCCGCGTCGGCGACACCGACTGGCCGGCCGCGGGGGCCGTGCCGCGGCAATAAGCGGGTTCGTCGTCCGCTCCGCCATGCTCGTCGCAGGCGGGTGCCATCGGGCCGGAATTTGTTATGGTTCGCGCCATCCGCGACTCCGCCCCCGGGGCCGCGCCCAGTCAAAGGGAGGCGAGAATGAGCAGGGACGACGCGAACCAGCATGTCGATCTGAACGGCTTCATGGAAGGTGTGAAGCGCCGCAATCCGAACCAGCCCGAATTCGTCCAGGCGGTGCAGGAAGTCGCCGAGGACATTTTCGAGTTCATGGACGGACGCGAGGATTATCACCGCTGGCAGATCCTGCGCCGCATCGCCGAGCCCGACCGGGTCGTCAGCTTCCGCGTTTGCTGGGAGGACGACAATCACAATATCCGCGTCCAGCGCGGCTATCGCGTCCAGAACAACAATGCGATCGGTCCCTATAAGGGCGGCCTCCGCTTTCACCCGAGCGTCAACGAGTCGATCCTGAAGTTCCTCGCCTTCGAGCAGACCTTCAAGAACGCGCTGACCGGCCTGCCCATGGGCGGCGGCAAGGGCGGCGCGAACTTCAACCCGAAGGGCAAGAGCGACGGCGAGATCATGCGCTTCTGCCAGAGCTTCATGACCGAGCTCTACCGCCATATCGGCGCGGACGTGGACGTGCCGGCGGGCGACATCGGCGTCGGCGGCCGCGAGATCGGCTATATGTTCGGCCAGTATAAGCGCATCACCAACCAGTTCACCGGCGTGCTGACCGGCAAGGGCATGGAATATGGCGGCTCGCTGATCCGCCCCGAGGCGACCGGCTATGGCGCCGTCTATTTCCTCGAGAACATGCTGAAGACCAGGGGCCAGGACCTGACCGGCAAGCGCGCCGTCATCTCCGGCTCGGGCAATGTCGCCACCCATGCGGCGGAGAAGATCGTGCAGCTGGGTGGCAAGGTGCTGACGCTCTCGGACAGCCAGGGCTTCGTCCACGATCCCGACGGCATCACCCAGGAGAAGATCGACTGGGTGAAGACGCACAAGACCCGCCGCCGCGGCCGGATCAGCGAATATGCGGACGCATTCGCCAGCGCGACCTTCCACGAGGGCAAGACCCCGTGGGGCGTCGCGTGCGACGTGGCCCTGCCCTGCGCGACGCAGAACGAGCTGCTCGGCGAGGATGCCAGGACCCTGGTCGCGAACGGCTGCATCGCGGTCTCCGAGGGCGCCAACATGCCGACCGACCTGGACGGCGTGCACGTCTTCAAGGCGGCGAAATTGCTTTACGCGCCGGGCAAGGCGAGCAATGCGGGCGGCGTCGCCGTCTCCGGCCTGGAGATGAGCCAGAACAGCGAGCGGCGCTCCTGGCGCGAGAGCGAGCTGCAGCAGATGCTGAAGGACATCATGGACGGCATCCACCAGCGCTGTCTGGAATATGGCGATCGCGGCGGCGGCTATACCGATTATGTGAAGGGCGCGAACATCGCCGGCTTCAAGAAGGTGGCCGACGCGATGCTGGCCTTCGGCGTGGTCTGATCCGCCGGGAAGCACCCGACGGCCTTGACAGGGCCTGCCAAAAGCGCAGCCTTGCGGACCACAATAAGGCCGTCGGGGAATGACTTTGGAGAAGAAGCCGGATCGCCGGCAGGGGGGCGCGCCGACCATCCTCGACGTGGCGCGCCATGCGGGCGTGTCGCGGATGACGGTGTCGCGCGTCATCAACGGCGAGAGCAGCGTCAAACCCGACACGCGCCGGACCGTCGACGCGGCGATCCGCGCGCTCAACTATGCGCCGAACCCGGCGGCGCGGACGCTCGCCGGGGGCGCGGTGCTCCGGATCGGGCTGATCTCCCGGATTCCGAGCGCGGCCTATCTCGGCGAATATCTGATCGGCGCGCTCGACCGCTGCGGCCAGATCAACGCCCAGCTCATCGTGCAGCGGCACAAGAGAGGCGTCGACGACGGCCATGCCGCCGACATGCTGATCGAGGCGCGGCTGGACGGGGTGATCCTGCCGCCGCCGCTCGCCGACGCCCATCATCTCACCGACCGGCTCAGCGAGGCGGGGATCGTGATGGTGGCGACCGGCGCGGTCCGCTCGGCGCCGTCGCTGGCCTCGATCGGGATCGACGACCGCGGCGCGGCGCGGGAGATGACGCGGCATCTGACCAAGCTCGGCCATCGGCGCATCGGTTTCATCACCGGCCTGCCCAACCATGCCTCGAGCGGGCTTAGGCTCGCCGGCTATCGCGAGGCGCTGACCGAGGCGGGGCTGGAGGTGGACGAGGCGCTGATCGCGCACGGCACCTATTCCTACCAGTCGGGGCTCGAGGCGGCGGAGCATCTGCTCGCGCTCGATCCGGCGCCGACCGCGATCTTCGCCTCCAACGACGACATGGCCGCCGCCGCGATCGCCGCGGCGCACCGGCAGCGGCTCGACGTGCCGACCGACCTGTCGGTCTGCGGGTTCGACGACACGCCGGTCGCGACGACGATCTGGCCCGAGCTCACCACCATCCGCCAGCCGGTCGCGGCAATGGCGGAGGGCGCGGTGACGATGCTCGCCGACATGATCGGGCGGCAGCGCGCCGGCCAGCCGGTCGAGATTCCGCACCGTCTGCTCGATTACGAATTCATCCGCCGCTACTCGGACGGCCCCGCCCGGCCGGAATAGGCGTCAGGCGTCTTCCGGCTCGTTGACCGGGAGCGCCCAGCGGATCTGCTCGCGCAGCAGCCGTTCCTCGCCATGCAGGCCCTGCCGATGGGCTTCGGCGCGCTTGTTGAGCAGGCTCACCAGGATCTGCTGGCGGCTGGTCGGTCTGCCACGATCGGCGCGCCCCTTCGCGACGGCGCGCGACAACATGAATAGGTCGGTCATCTGGTCCTCAGCTATGACCGGCCTAGGCGCAGTCCGTTAAGGGCCTGCTCAAGAGCATGGTTACGAGACGAGTCCCCATGCCGCCGCGGGTCAGCCGCCGCGCCCGCGATGGGGCTTGGGGCCCTTGCGGAACGGCTTGGCCTGGTGCCGGACCGGGGGCGGGCCGCCACGGCGGTTCGCGCGGGCCGCGTCGCGCGGCTTGCCCTCGACCGGCTCGATGCGGATGTCGCCCTCACCGTCGCCATCGCCGCCCGCGGTCCGCTTGAGCGCCGAGGCGAACCGGCCGGCCGCCGCGCGCGGAATTTCGAACAGGGTCTCGTTGGCGGCGATCCGGATCGCGCCGATCTCGCTCTTGGTCACATGGCCGCGGCGGCAGAGCAGGGGCAGGAGCCAGCGCGGGTCCGCATTGTGCCGCCGGCCGATGTCCATCCGGAACCAGATCGTGTCCTCGAAGCCCGGGCGGGGGCCGTCCGGGCGGCCGCGCTCGCGGGGCGCATCGGCGTCGGCGAGCTCCTCGGCGGCGGGGAGGCGGGCGCGATGGGTCCTGACCAGGGCGGCGGCGATCTCCTCGGCCGATTTCTCCGCGAGCAGGCGCTGGCCGAGCGCCAGATCCTCCTCGTCCACCTCGACGGGCGCGAGCAAGGCGGCGAGCAGCCGCTCGCGGTCGCCGCGGGCGATGTCCTCGGGCGTCGGCGGCGTGATCCACCGGGCCTCGATCCGCGCGCCGCGCAGCACCGCCTCCACCCGCTTGCGGCGCGGATAGGGCACGACGAGGACGGCGACGCCCTTCTTGCCGGCCCGGCCGGTCCGACCCGAACGATGCTGCAGCGTTTCGGCGTCGCGGGGCAGCTCGACATGGACGACGAGGCTGAGATTCGGCAGGTCGATGCCGCGCGCGGCGACGTCCGTGGCGACCAGCACGCGGGCGCGGCCGTCGCGCAGCGCCTGCAGCGCGTGGTTGCGCTCGTTCTGGCTGTGCTCACCGGACAAGGCGACGGCATTGAAGCCGCGCTCCGTCAGGCTCGAATGGAGCCGGCGGACATTGTCGCGGGTCGCGCAGAAGAGCAGGGCCGAGGGCGCTTCGTGCAGGCGCAGCAGGTTGACCACGGCATGTTCGATCTCGGCCGGAGCCACGGTCATCGCCTGATAGGCGATGTCGCCATGGCCGCGCTCCTCGCTGAGCGTCGAGATGCGCAAGGCATCCTTCTGGTAGCGCTTCGCCAGCGCCACGATCTGGCGCGGCATGGTGGCGGAGAAGAGCAGGGTGCGGCGCTCCTGCGGGGTGGCGTCGAGAATCTCCTCAAGATCCTCGCGGAAGCCCATGTCGAGCATCTCGTCGGCCTCGTCGAGCACGACGACGCGCAATTGGGTGAGATCGAGGGCGCCGCGCTCCAGATGATCGCGAAGCCGTCCCGGCGTGCCGACCACGATATGGGCGCCGCCATAGAGATTCCGCCGTTCCTTCGACGGATCCATGCCGCCGACGCAGGTCACGACCCGCGCGCCGGCCTTGCCGTAGAGCCAGATCAGCTCGCGGCTGACCTGCAGGGCCAGTTCGCGCGTCGGCGCGATCACCAGGGCGACGGGCTTCAGGGCATAGGGGAGATTGCCCTCGTCGCCGAGCAGTTGCGGGGCGATGGCGAGACCGAAGGCGACGGTCTTGCCGGAGCCGGTCTGGGCGGAGACGATCAGGTCGCGGCCTTCGGCATCGGCTTCGAGCACCGCGGCCTGGACGGGGGTGGGCGCTGCATAGCCGCGCGCGGCGAGCGCTTCGCCGAGAAGCGGCGGAAGATGTTCGAATGTCATATCAAATCCAGATGGGGCGCGCGGTCCGCTGGGCAAGGTGCGGAGCTAAAGAACCTGCGCGGCGGCCCACCCACTAGCCCAGGCCCACTGAAAATTATAGCCCCCAAGCCAGCCGGTCACGTCGACCGCCTCGCCGATCGCATGGAGGCCCGGGACGCGGCGGGCCGCCATGGTCTGCGAAGAGAGATCGGCGGTGCTGATTCCGCCGGCGGTGACCTCCGCCTTGGCGAAGCCCTCGGTGCCGTTGGGGCGGAAGCGCCAGTCGGCGAGACGGCGCGCGGCGTCTGCGAGCTTCGCGTCGGGCAGGTTGGCGAGTTCGCCCCAGAGGCCGATCTTTTTCGCGAGCGCCTCGGCGAGCCGGTCCGGCAGCACTTCGCCGAGCAGGGTATGGAAATGGGTCTTCGGCCGTCCCCGTTTTGCCGCGACCGCCCAGTCCGCCGCCAGATCCGGGAGGAAGTCGATCCCGATCTCCTCGCCGTGCCGCCAGTAAGAGGAGATTTGCAGGATGGCCGGGCCGGAGAGGCCGCGATGGGTGAACAGGGCCGCCTCGCGGAACCGCGTCTTGCCGGCGCTGGCGACGATGTCGGCGGAGACGCCCGACAAGTCCCGGAACAGCACATCCTCGCCGCCGAGCGTCAGCGGGACGAGGGCGGGGCGCGGCTCCGCCACCTTCAGGCCGAAGCGGCGCGCGAGCTCGTAGGCGAAGCCGGTCGCGCCCATTTTGGGGATCGAGGGGCCGCCCGTGGCGATGACGAGCGCCGGCGCCGCGGCCGCTTCCTCCCCGTAGCGGACGGTGAACAGGCCGTCCGCATGGCCGACATCGACGATCGGCCTGCCCAGCGAAATCCGGACCGCGCCCTTCGCGCATTCCTCCATCAGCATGTGGACGATCTGCCGCGCGGAGCCGTCGCAAAAGAGCTGGCCGAGCGTCTTTTCGTGCCAGCCGATCCGGTGCCGGTCGACCAGGGCGATGAAGTCCGCGGGACGATAGCGGCCCAGCGCCGACTTGGCGAAATGCGGATTGGCGGAAAGATAGCGCTCGGGCACGGCGCCGACATTGGTGAAGTTGCAGCGCCCGCCGCCCGAGATCAGGATCTTCTTGCCGGTCTGGTCCGCATGGTCGATCAGCAGCACGCGCCGCCCGCGCTGCCCCGCCACCGCCGCGCACATCAGGCCGGCCCCGCCGGCGCCGAGGATGATCGCGTCATAGTAAACGGGTGCGGCGGCCGGCATCGCCCGGCCATGCCATTGCGCCGTGCGCTTGCCAATCGCCCCGGCGACGGCCGTGCCCGCTATTGTTGGATACATGTAGGATTTCACCTGCCAGACTCGGCCGACTCGCGGTCCTTGCCGCGGGCGGCTCTTTCCCATCGTCGGCTCTCCCGTGTCTGTCGAAACGCAGGATATGTGGTCCGGCGAAGGCCGGAGCGTCGGTCGGAAAAGACTAAGCGAACTGAGCAACGCTCCGGCCTCCGCCGGAGCACGGATTTGACAGGCTTGTTCGTGTTGTCTTTGTAATCTTCCGCGCGTCCGCCGCA
The DNA here is from genome assembly GCA_035502235.1 of Allosphingosinicella sp. Classification (GTDB taxonomy): domain Bacteria; phylum Pseudomonadota; class Alphaproteobacteria; order Sphingomonadales; family Sphingomonadaceae; genus Allosphingosinicella. The sequence goes on along the minus strand of DATJUQ010000035.1, from coordinate 29,893 downwards.
CACCCCATGCCAGTGCGAACATTGGGAACATTGGCCAGTCGGCAGGCCGATTCCGCGACCGTACATTGGCCTGACTTTTGCCTGGCTTTTCGATGTTCGATCGCGACACAGAGGAGGTTGAAAACGTCCGCGAATCCTCTCAGGCGGCTGTTGACATCGCTGTCACCCAAACCTACATGGCCTCCATCCCGATCACCGGTATCCGGCGGCGCATTCGTGCGCGCGTCGGCTGTGCCCGTTTTCTGGGAGTGACAAAGCGCTGAGATGGGCCGTTCGCCACGGGCGGCCTGTGGAGCAGGAGAAAGTATCCATGGCACGTATTGCGGGCGTCAACATCCCGACCAACAAGCGCGTGGAAATCGCGCTGACCTACATCCACGGCATCGGCCGGACCAAGGCGAAGGAAATCACCGCGAAGCTGGGCATCCCGGCCGAGCGGCGCGTCCAGGACCTGACCGACCAGGAGGTGCTCCACCTGCGCGAGACGATCGACGCCGACCATACGGTCGAGGGCGATCTGCGCCGCGAGACCGCGATGAACATCAAGCGGCTCATGGACCTGGCCTGCTATCGCGGCCTCAGGCACCGCAAGGGCTTGCCGGTCCGCGGCCAGCGCACGCACACCAATGCGCGCACCCGCAAGGGCAAGGCCAAGCCGATCGCCGGCAAGAAGAAGTAAGCGCACGCGCGACTTCTCCGCCGGACGGTCCGAGATCGCCCGGCGTCACACAGGATACAGGGTTAGGAACAGATTATGGCACGCGAACCTCAGCGCCTCAGGCGGCGCGAGCGCAAGAACATCACCGCGGGCGTCGCCCACGTGAATGCGAGCTTCAACAACACGATGATCACGATCACCGACGCGCAGGGCAATGCGATCGCCTGGTCGTCGGCCGGCATGATGGGCTTCAAGGGCAGCCGCAAGAGCACGCCTTATGCCGCCCAGGTCGCCGCCGAGGATGCGGGCAAGAAGGCCGCCGAGCATGGCGTCCGCACGCTCGAGGTCGAGGTCAAGGGCCCGGGTTCGGGCCGCGAGAGCGCGCTTCGCGCCCTGCAGGCGGTCGGCTTCCAGATCACCTCGATCCGCGACGTGACCCCGATCCCGCACAACGGCGTCCGCCCGTCCAAGCGCCGCCGGGTGTAACGATTCGGGGACACCGTATTCGGTGTCCCCTCTGCTGTAGCGGGGACACGCAATAGCATGTCCCCGGTGAATAACCGGGAAGCAGCCTCGTCACGCTTCCCCAACACCCAAAGGGAACATCATTCATGGCCGTCAACGCAAAGAACTGGCAGGAAATGAAGAAGCCCAACGCGCTCGAGAAGAAGGCCAGTGGCGACAGCCGCCGCAAGGCGACCTTCGTCGCGGAGCCGCTGGAGCGCGGCTTCGGCCTGACGCTCGGCAACTCGCTGCGCCGCGTGCTCCTGTCGTCGCTGCAGGGTGCCGCCGTCACCTCGATCAAGATCGAGGGCGTGCTGCACGAATTCTCCTCACTCGCGGGCGTGCGCGAGGACGTGACCGACATCGTGCTGAACGTGAAGCAGGTCGCGCTGAAGATGGAGGGCGAGGGCCCGAAGCGGCTGCAGCTCTCGGCCACCGGCCCGGGCGAAGTCACCGCCGGCCAGATCGCCACCACCGGCGACATCGAGGTGATGAACGCCGATCTGGTGATCTGCCACCTGGACGAGGGCGCGACGCTCAACATGGAGCTGATCGCCGAGACCGGGAAGGGCTATGTCGCCGCCGTCGCCAACCGCCCGGCCGACGCGCCGATCGGCCTGATTCCGATCGACGCGCTCTACAGCCCGGTCCGCCAGGTGAGCTACAAGGTCGAGAATACCCGTGTCGGGCAGGAGCTCGATTACGACAAGCTGACGCTGACGGTCGACACGGACGGGACGATCAGCCCGGACGACGCCATCGCCTATGCGGCGCGGATCCTGCAGGACCAGCTGCAGCTCTTCGTCCACTTCGACGAGGGCATGGTCTCCGTGCCGACCATGGCCGGCATCGCCGTGCCGTCCGCGGCGGAGAGCGAGGCGGACGCCAACCAGCTGAACCGCTATCTGTTGAAGAAGGTGGACGAGCTGGAGCTGAGCGTGCGCAGCGCCAACTGCCTGAAGAACGACAACATCATCTATATCGGCGATCTGGTGCAGAAGACCGAGGCGGAGATGCTGCGCACGCCGAACTTCGGCCGCAAGTCGCTCAATGAGATCAAGGAAGTCCTCGCCTCGATGGGCCTCCGCCTCGGCATGGACATCCCCGGCTGGCCGCCGGAGAATATCGAGGAGATGGCGAAGAAGCTCGAGCAGGAATTGCTGGGCTGAACGTCGGTTTCTTCATTTCTCAAAGAAGGGGTCGCCTTCGGGCGGCCCTTTTTTTATCTTCGGCCGAAATGGGGAGGGGAAGATGAAGCTTGTTTTCGGCGCATCGCTGCTGTTGCTTGCCGCCTGCTCGGTTCCGGCGCCCGTGACCCCTGCCGCAGCACCGCTCCGCGGCGAGGGGCAAGGCCCCGTCGCGGCGCCACTGCCCGACCCGCATCTGTCCGCCGGGGACATACGCGAGATCGCCGACCTTATTGCCGAGACCCAGCGGGTGATCGGCCTGCCGGCGTTCGAGCGGAACCTGCGCGCGGTCGAGGCCGAGTTCGGGCTGATCCGCCAGTCCCGCGCCGGCCGCGAACTGTCCGCGGCTATGATCGCCGACCTCTATGCCGGCCGCGATCCACGCTATCGCTTCCGTCCCGTAATGGTCGGCTGGAACAGCAGCGAGAGCACGTCGATCACCAGGGAGGGTGGAACCATCCTCCTCGCCACCAACGTCCGGGACCGCTGGCGCCTCGGCACCGTCCGCAGCCGCGCCCTCGCGATCAACAGCCTGGCGCATGAGTTCGCCCATACGTTGAGCCGCGGGCCCGCAGAGGCAAACATAGACTTCGTCTTCACCGATGGCGGCTCCTTATTGGGCTGGTTCAGCCGTCGCGCGCCCGTGGCCACCTACACGATCGGCACGGTCGCCCAGTGCACGTTCCTTGAGGAACAGATGGCGTTGCGGGGCAGCCTCTTCGACTGCATGCGGCGCTACGGGCTTTCCAGTTTTCGCACTTATGGCGATGACGGATGAGCGGGCTGGCGGGGAAATGCGGAAACTGGCTGCATCCGCCTTTCCTCCGGATTGTCGGGATGAGCGGGGGCGACTGTCCCCGGAGACAAGCCGCCATGCCGGGGAATGGCGGCGACCCGTTCGGTCCACCCGACCGGAAGCCGACCGATGCGTGACGGCGGGAGCCGCCGGGCCGGCGGCGCGTTGGAGGGGAAAGGAGAACGATCATGGCCACCAGCCCCGACAAGGAATGGAACAAGCCGCTGCAGCCCGGCATCACCCAGCCGGAGCCGACTCAATTCCCCGATCCGAACCCGCTGCCCGGCGACCGGCCCGCCGATCCCAACCCGGTCGCCCCGCAGCCGGATTGAGCCGGACGGCGCGGGCGATGGCCGGCGGCTGGGCGCGCGACGGCGCGGTGGAGCAGCAGATCGCGGACAGCGTGACGGACGCGGTCGCGGCGGCGCGGGCGCGGATGCCGTCGGGCGAGGGCGCGGCGCAATGCGTCGAATGCGGCGAGGAAATCTCCGAGAAGAGGCGGCTGGCCCTGCCGGGCGCGCGGACCTGCGTCGCCTGCCAGGCGGAGCGGGACCGGGCCGTGGTCCATTCCGCGATCAACCGTCGCGGGAGCAAGGACAGCCAGCTGCGCTAGGCGCCGGGCGCCTTCTCGATGGTCAGCGCGAATAGGTGCGGCGGATGAGGGTGCCGTTGCGGGCGACCAGGAAGGTGACGTCGCGGCCGCAGCTGGTGCGGCCGCCGCCCAGGTGGCGGTCGCTCGGCAGCGGCCGGCCGGGCGTGAAGGTCACCGCCAGCGACTGGCCGAGATAGCGCGCCGTCACCGTGAAGCAGCCGGGATTCGGATTGCGCTCGCGCACGAAGGCCCGGATGGCGGCGTGCAGGGCCGGATGATAGGCGCGGGGGAGATTGGCCACGGCGCTCAAATCGGGCCCGCGCAGCGGTTCGCGGGCGACGGCCTGCGGGGCGGGGGCGGTCAGGAGCAGGGCCGGAATCAGACAAAGGCTCGGGCGGGGCTGCATGGCGTCCGTCTCCCTGTTGGAGGCCGTCGCCATCGCCCTTGGCGCGTGAACCGGGGGTGAAGGCGGCTGCGGCGTGGTGGCGCGGGTGGATACGGCGCGACGGACCCCCCGGCCCGCCGCGCCGCCGCCGCGCTCAGGTCGTGGTCAGGGCGACCCAGGCGCCGGCCTCCTTATGGTAGAGCACTGTGTTGCCGGCCACGGTGCCGTCGGCGCGGAAGTAGAAATCGCCGTTCGCGCCATTGGAGTTGTTCGGCGCGCCGTTGCCGGCGGTCAGGCCGGTATTGGCCTGATAGGCGCCGGCGGGCGTGCCCGGCGAGATCTTGCCCAGCGTCTGGAAGCGAAGGTTGGTCAGATAGGCCACCGATGCCGGGTTCATTACGAAGTTGATGCCCGCGATCGCCCGGTCGCTGCTCCCGATATAGCATTCGTTGCTCATGTTGATGCCGAAGGCCCGGGTGAGGCCGGTCGGCGTGTTGAGGCGGACATAGCCGTGCTGGGGCAGGTCCAGATTGGCCGCCGCCAGATTGCCCGTCACCGAATAGCAGTTGGTGGAGGTCGCGCCGTTGGCGTCCGCGGTGGCCAGGGGGTCCTCGCCGATGCCGAGGAAGACGTTGCGCGACGAGCCGCTGGCCGCGTCGACGTCGAGCGTGTTCGCCTCGTTATAGGCGACGAACCGGTTCCCCTCCGCAAGATGTCCGGCGAGATACAGGCCCTTCTCCCAGCCGCCGAGATTGGTCTCGAAGAAGTTGCCGTAGCCGCGCTGGATGTGGATGCCGGTCGTGCCGGACGCGGCATCGGGACCGTTCACGCTCATCGCCCGGTGGGTCGTGTAATTGACCTGATTCAGCAGCTGGATGCCCAGTCGGGTGCTGATGACCTCGAGCCGGTAGGTGTCGATGAAGCCGCAATAGGGATCGCCCAGGTTCGGGCCGGTGCCGGCGCCGTCCATCACGAAGGCCCCGCCGGTCTGCGAGCCGAAGCCGCGCAGGATCGTGTTCCAGACCTGCGAGTGCGTAACCCGCTGGAAGCGGAGGTTGATCGCGGTCGGATCGCCCAGGCTGGTGTTGAACACCTGCCCGCTGATGCGGACGTGCTGCGTGTTGTAGGGCCCCTCGGACGACCCGACATTGCACAGCACGTCGTCGCCCGAATAGATCCAGAGCACGCCGGCATTGGCGATGATGCTGCCATGCCGGTCGCCGCCGACCATCGCCCCCAGATAGTCCAGGAAGGCGCCGGTCGTGTCCTTGAGGATCTTGAGCTGATAGGTGCCCATGGTGATCGTCGCCGGGCCGATGAACAGGAAGCCCGCAAAGGGCTTGTTCATGACCAGGTCGGCCGCCAGCGTCTCCGCATAGCCTGCCGGCACGATCACGGCGCCGCCCGCCGCGGGCAGGGCATTATAAGCCTCCTGCAGCGAGCCGAAGTCGGTGACGTGGACGCTCTCGGCGAAGCGCTCCGCCACGGTGCGCTCGACGGCGCCGGTGCCGGTCTGCGCATAGGTCACCGAGCGGGCGGCATAAGCCGGGGCGAAGGGGATGGGATCGGTGCCGATGGTGATCGGCCCGTTGCCCTCGATCCGCCAGCTGGTGCCGGCATTCGCGGTGCCCGAGGTCACGAAGACCTCGATGCCGCCGATCGCCTCCCCGGCGCCGTCGAGATCGGTGGCGCGCGCCCAGGCGCCGCCGGCGGCGATGTAGACGCCGTTCTGGCTCGCGCTGCTCTGGTTCTTTACCAGGACGCGATCGCCGGAGGCGGTGGTGACGCCGTCGATGGTCTGCAGGCCCGTGAGGGTGATGTTGCCGGTGGTGGCGAGCCGGCAGGGTTCCTTGATCGCGCGATCCGCGGTCATAATGCTTCTCCTTTTTGCTTTTCCCCGCCGAGTCGCGGCGGGAACCAGAGGAGAACTGACCGGATATTTCCTACATGTCTCCAACACGAAAAATAAAAGAACCAAAATGGTTCCGTGTCTTCCAATGTTGGATAAGCTCTGTCAGCCTCGGCCGAGCGCGCGGCTCTGGCGTGCGGAGAGATGTTCCGCGAAGACTCGAGGGTGTCACCGGGGGGCGGTTTCGGCGCAAAGAGTAGGGCGGGTGCCGCCGCGGCGGACCCGCCCCGACGGGCGGCCGTCGCCCGGGACCGGGTCGCCCATCGCCACACTAACGTATGTGAGGCGAAAAGGGTTCAGTCGCCGTCGGGGCCGACCGATCCGGCGACGCCGGGCAAGGTCCAGGTGATGCCGAAGGGCATTGCGGACATCTCGGCCGGGCGGCCGCGGATCCGGCCCGGGTTGAAGCGCAACCTGGCGCGCGCGAGCCGGCAGGTGCCCGCATCCAGCTGTTCGTGGCCGCTGGATCGGGTGATCGTGCAATTGGTCACGCGGCCGTTGGTGCCGACCGCGACGACGAAGCGCACCGTGCCCTGCTGTCCGCGCCGCATCGCCTCCGCGGGATAGTCGTCCGGACCGACATATTGGGCGAGGTTGCCGACGCGCGGTTCGCGCGGGCGAGCAGGTTCGGCCGCCTGGGCGGCGAGAAGGAAGGCGAAGGCGGTCGCGGCGAACATGAGGCGATCATGCGCCGGGCCGCCACGGCGTCAAGGGAAAGCGCGGTCGCTTTCCCCTGGTCCGCCGGATCAGCTGGTCGGAACGGGCTGGTACCAGTCGCCCCAGTCGCCGCCCGGGCTGGTCTGGTTGATCATCCAGGGATTGCCGTCCTCGGCGACCCCGACGAACAGGCAGGTGCCGTCATATTGCTGGGCGGCGACGATCGCGACGAACAAAGCGGGCTGGTTGGTCGTGAAGCCCTGCCACGGATCCCACTGGCCGCCGGCCGTATTCTGGTAGAGCGTCCAGAGCGTGCCGCCGGCATTGTCCGAATCCTCCAGGCCCCAGATCTGGATGCCCCGGCCGCCCCCCTGCTGGCAGGCGCAGATGCCCGTTAGCGGTTCCGGCTGGTTGTTGACATTGGCCTCGCTCCAGGGGCCCCAGGTCTCGCCGGTGCTGACCTCCGGGCAGGTGGCGACCTGGCCGCCGCCCTCGGCGACCAGCATCTGCTGGTTGTTGTTCTGCATGGCGAGGGCAAGCTCATAGGCGGTGACCGGCTGCGTGCCGGCGCCGAGCGCGATCCAGCCGCCCCATTCGCCGCCCGGGGTGAGCTGATAGCAATTCCAGATCTGGCCCATCTCGTCGGCGGCCATGAGCTGCAGCCCGTACGTGTAATTGGCATTGGCCGCGATCGCGGAGAAGCCGATGATCTGCACCCCGATCGGCGGCGGCGTCCATTCGTCGGCCCAGACATTGGCCGCGGTCTGCGCCAGGGTCCAGGTCATCCCCTCCTTGTCGAGCATGGCGAGCATGAGCAGGCCATTGCCCTGGTCGGACAAGGCGATCGCGCTGGCTGGACCGGGCTGGCCGTTGAACTTGGGCCCCTGCGCGGCATTCCACGGTCCGCCCTCCCCCTGCTGGGTCGTACACCAGAGCTGGCCGTCGCCGTCGAGCGACATGATGCAGACGCCCCAGCCGCTCCCCTGCGTCGCCGCAGCCATCTGCGCATAGTTGCCGCCCGGTCCAGCCATGTGTTTTTCCTCCCCGATTCCTGAGCAATGCGGCAACATGACTCGCTTTTGTTTCGCTGGCGAGACAAAAGATGCGCAAGTCACGGCTTTTACTGGATAAGAACTTGAGACACGCCGGAAATGGATGACTATAAGGGGCGCGAAACCGCGCCGGCCCGGATGAGGGCCGGCGAGCGCGCCGGACTTGACTTTCGCGCCCCGATCCGCTCTAGGCGCTGGCGAAGCGGGCCTCGGCCCGTGTTTTTATTTGGGGTCGTCGCACCCCGGGGTTTTTGGGCCGTCCCCCGTTCGACAGCCTGGCCGGAGATACCTGAAACGGTCTCCGGACGAACGAAGGAAGAAGACATGCGCCATCGCGTCGGCGGCCGTAAGCTCGGCCGCACCTCCAGCCACCGTACCGCCATGTTCCGCAACATGGCGGCCGCCTTGATCAAGCACGAGCAGATCACGACCACGCTTCCCAAGGCGAAGGAGCTTCGGCCCTATGTCGAGAAGCTGATCACGCTCGCCAAGAAGGGCGGCCTCTCCAACCGCCGCCTCGCCCACGCCCGCCTGCTCGACGACGCGCAGCTGACCAAGCTGTTCGACGTGCTGGCCAAGCGTTACCAGGAGCGCGCCGGGGGCTATACCCGCGTGATCAAGGCCGGCATCCGCGCCTCGGACGCGGCGCCTATGGGCATCATCGAGCTGGTCGATCGCGACCCGGACGCCAAGGGCCAGGATTCGGGCCCGGTCAACGTTGACGAGGACGAGCTGGAAGCCGCTTAAGCCGCGGCCGGTTTCAAGATAAGAGGAAGGGTCGCCTCGGCGGCCCTTTTTCGTTTGGGGATAGAGAGATGGCGGAACGGTTCGAGCGGCATCGGCAGCCATGGACGCAGGACGAGATCCAGAAGCTGCACCTGCTCGCGGGCAAGGGCATGGCGCTGAAGGCGATTTCCAAGGCGATGACGCGGAGCGAGGAGTCGATCAGGGATCGGGCCAAGGCGGACGGTCTGAAGATCGCGAAATTGCGCTGAGGAGGGGAGGCAAGGATGCTGAAGCTGCTGCTCGGGCTGCTGCTCGCCATGCAGGCGGAGCCGCCGATCGCGCCGGAGCCCTCCCGCTATTTCGACGGGCAGGTGTGGGAATATCATACGCGGCCCGGCGAGGAGCGTTCGCTGCTCAAGATCCAGCGCATCGAGACCTATCCGGGCAATCCCGACGGCAGCGATGGAAAGGTCTATCATATCAGCGTCGTCGGCGTGCGGCTCGGCGGCGCGACCGCGCCGATGACGCTGCAGCACCTGCCCGTCTCCAGCCGGACGCTGGACGCGAGCGTGACCCGACTCGCCACCTGGAATGCCGACTTCCCGTCCGCGGAGGAGGGGATCGGCGCGTGGCGCCAGGCCCGGGGCGGGATGTTCCACATCCCGATGACCGAGATCATCGCCGCCGCCGACGCCGCCATGGCGCGGCAGCGCGCCCGCGACGCGGCGGGGAACTAGATGCCGGTCCGTGCCAGGCACGTAGCCGACACCTGACCAACCGCGACGGCGCGGGATTAGAGCGCGAGACGGAAAAGGCGCTCGCCGCCGTCCAGGCCGAGGGCCTGCCAGCCGGCGGCACGATAGAAAGCGGCGGCGCGCGTGCCCTCCGCCGTGTTGAGCGTCAGCGCGGCAAGCCCGCGGCGCCCGCCCTCCTCGACCAGCCGGGCGAGCAAAAGACGGCCGATACCCCTGTCTTCCGCGTCCGGATCGACGAACAGCGCCCAGACCGAGGCGGTTCGGGCGTCGAGGGCGGCGAAGCCCAGGATGGCGCCCGCCTCCTCCCAGACCCAGCAGCATCCGCCCTCGACATAAGGTCGGTAATCGGCCGCGCCGATCGCCCGGTCGACCAGCCGGTTCTCGCGGACGGCGGCGCGGATCTCCATGAGGCGCGGGATGTCGGCGTCCCGCGCGGCGCGCAGCTCAGGCGTCGGGCTCATGGACGAGCAGGTCGCCCGGCTGGCACTGGAGGAACTCGCAGATCTTCTCCAGCGTCTCGAAGCGGATGCCCTTCACGCGGCCGGACTTGAGCAGCGACAGGTTGGTCTCGGTGATGCCCACATAAGCGGCGAGGTCCTTGGACTTCGCCTTGCGAAGCGCCAGCATGACGTCGAGCCGGACGACGATGGCCATGCGCCGCTCCCTCAGACGATCTGGCTGTGCTCGTCGGCGAGGCGCTGGGCCTCGTCGAGCAGGCGGGCCACGAAGAAGAGCAGGCCGGTGAGCAGCAGCATCAAGGCCTCCCCGCCGCCGATCGACACTTCCAGGCGGCCGGCGCCGCTCGCGAGCTGGAGCAACGGCGGACCGACCACGGAGAGCAGGACGGCGAGGAAGAGATAGAATGCGAAGCCGCGCAGCGGCCGGGCCGGAAACAGGTCGCCCGCCTCGACCGCGCGCAGCAGCGCCACGGCGCGGAGCAAGGCGAGGCCGACGAGCAGGCCGAAGAGCAGGAGCATGATCGCGCCCGGCACCGGGCCGAGGCCGCCCGTCTCGATCTGGAGGTGCGGGACGGCGGCGGCGCTGCCGTTCAGCTGCACCCAGGCGGCGACCAGAATGGCCGCTTCGACCATGGCGGTGATGATCAGCGCCACGAGGCGGAGCCGGCGCGCGGCACGACGGAGACGGGGAGGCGGTTCGTTCATCGATTGACAGCCATTTCTTATCGTTTTATATAAAGAAATAGTTGTTATAAACTAAGCTCGAATCGGCAAGCGGGCAAGCGAAAAGAAAGGCCAGAGATGCGCACGCATTCCAACCCCGTCGCCATGACGCTGTTGGCCTCCTTCCTGGCCTGGACGCCCGCCCTGGTCGTGCCGGCGCTGCTGACGCCGCAGCCCGCCCGGGCCCAGGCCTCCACCCCAGCGCCCGTGCCGGCAGCCGGGCCGGTCGACAGCCTGTTCGTTCCCGCCGCGCGCGGCGAGACGGCGCCGCTCGAGCGGGCGCTCGCCGACCCGGCGACCAGCCCGGCCCTGCGCGTCCTGGCGACCGCCGAGCTGGCGGCGAGCCGGCGCGACCCCGCGGCGGGGCGGGAGCCGGCATTGCGGCGGCTGGCGGAGGGCGGCGATCCCGTGCTGAGCCGCGCGGCGCTGCAGATCATCACCCGCACCGCCTTCGCGCGCGGCGATTATGCGGAGGCGGAGCGGTCCGCCCGGCGGCTGGCCGAGGGGCTGGCGGCGGCCGGCGCGGCGGAGGAAGCGGCGGCGACCGAGCAGGTCTGGCGGCTCTCCGCCTTGCTCGCCCGGCACGGACCGCCGGCGGTGCAGGGCGCGGTACGCGCCGCCACCGTGCCGGCGCGGCGCGACCGGGTGGGGCTGACCCGCATCGATTTTTCGGTCAACGGCCAGACGCAGGACGCGATCCTCGACACCGGCGCCAACCTGTCCGTCCTGTCCGCGGCGACGGCGCGGCGGCTGGGCGTCACGATCGAGGAGGGCGAGACCGCGATCGGCAATGGCGTGCAGACCACGGTGGCGACGCGGATCGGGGTCGCGCCGCGGATCGAGATCGCCGGGACAATGCTGACCAACGTCGCCTTCCTGATCATCGACGATTCGAACCTCACCTTCCCCCAGGTGCCGGGCGGCTACAGCATTCCGGCGATCATCGGCATGCCGGAGCTGCGCGCGCTCGGCCGGATCCGGCTCGAGCAGGCGGGGCGGTTCACGGTGCTGCCGGAGCCCCTGCCGGACGACACCGGCCCGGCCAATCTCCACGCCAGCGGTAACGATTTGTTCGCCGACATGGTGGTGGACGGGCGGACGATTCCGCTTCACCTGGACACGGGCGCCGACCGGACCAGCCTGACCGCGCTCTACGCGGCGGCGGAGCCCCGGCGCGTCGCGGGCCTGAGGACGGCGTCTGCCAATTTCTCCAGCGCCGGCGGGACCCGGCAGCTGAATTATGCGGTCTGGCCCGACGCGCCGGTCGCTTTCGCCGGGCGGAGCCTCACCCTGCCGCAGCTGACCATCGCGCTGCCCGCCGCCGGCCCCGCCTCGCGCTTCAATGGCGTGCTCGGCTCGGACGTGCTGCGCCGGTTCGAGAGCTGGACGCTCGATTTCGGGGCGATGCGGCTCAGCGTCGGGGCGCCGTTGGCGGCGTCGCCGCGTTGAAGCAAGCGGGCCGGCGCTCCGGGCCGAGCCTGCTTTCAGGTGACCCAGCTCGGCAGGCAGCGGGCCGCCCAGCCCGACGCCGTCCGCCGCACGACGCACATCCGGCCATAGCCAAAGCCCCTTAGGTGGAACGAGGCCTCGACCAGGGCGAGATCGCCGTCCGCCGAGAAGATTGGCTCGGTGAAGGTCACCCACAGGCGATGGCCCTCGTGCACGGCGGGGGTCGGGAAGCCGTCCCACGCGCAGCGGGGGCGGAAGCCGATTGGGCCCGACCGGTCTTGGCGGGTGCGTAGCGCGTCGAACTCGCTGGGCGTCAGGGGCAGCCGGCCGATGTAGCCGGCGTCGAAACGGTCGAGCTCGAGCCGCCGGTCCGATCGCCGGACGTCGACGGGCGCGGCGAGCCGCCAGCTCTCGATCGCCGCGGTGTAGGTGGCCTCCAACACCCGGCAGGTCTCGTGCGAGGTGGAGTCAATGATGGCGGGCGGCGCGGGGCCCAGGGCGGCACTCGCGAGAGCGAGGATCATGCGCGCCTCGCCGCCATGGGGACGAGGTGGCGCGCGTTGAGGCCCCCCCAATAAAGGATGGCCGCGGCGAGCGGCGGCAGGGCCAGCCTCAGGGGCTGCGAGAACGACTCCTGGAACATGCCGAACATGTCGCCCTCATAAGGCAGATCGCGGCGGCGGAGAATGGACACCGTTCCGGCCGGCGCTCAGCCCGTGGCCGCGAACCAGCTATAGGGATCGAGCGTGACGACGAGATTGCCCATGACGTGCAAGGCCAGCGGCGGCCAGAGCGAGCCGCTCTTCCACCGGATGATCGCCAGCACCACGCCGGAGCCGGCGATCGAGAAGATGAACCAGGCCTCGTAGCCCACATGCATGAGCGCCCACAGCACGCTGGGCGCGATCGCTGCGGCCTGGATTCCCCAGCGGCGCAACAAAGCGGAGAACATGGCGCCGCGGAACAGCAGCTCCTCGAATATCGGCCCGCTGACGACCGTCAGGATGAGCTGCCCGGCGAGCGGGAGGCCGAGCAGCTCCGTCACCCATTCGGGATCTTCCGCGACGGGCAGGAGGGCGAAGACCACCCATTCCGCCGCATACCAAGCGACATAGAGCGCGACCCACGGCCAGACGCCCCGCCACGCCGGTGCCCGAAAGCCGAGATCGAGCTTCGCCGCCGCCGCCCAGAGCAGGGCGATGGCGATGAAGACGAGGTCGTTGATGAGCCAGTCGGCGAACGTCACCCGCGAGGCTTAGCAACGGTCCCGCCGGGCGCAAGCCGGCGGGCTTCGGCGCTAGAGGAAGAACAGCGATATGAAGGCTGCGGCGGCGAGCAGGACGGCGCCGCGCGCGGGACCCGACCAGCGCCGGCCCGTGCCGGCGCGCAGGATCAGCCATGTACCCGCCGCGATGAGGAGAACCAGCTGGGCGCCGCCCCGCAGCAGGTAGTTCGTCTTGCTCGCATAGCTCCAGCGACCCGCCGCCGGCCCCTCCGCGCCCCAGGGGTAGCAGTCCGGCCCGGCGCCCGGCGCGCAGGCCTGCCCGCCCAGCGCCTGGATCAGGTCGAGCGAAAGCAGGCCGGCGATCGCCAGCAGGAGCAGGGCGCCGACGATCCGGACGGGAGCGAGCCGTTTTCGCATGCGGCGGTCTTGTCCGGCGCGGATGGCGAGGGTCAAGGACCGCGCGGACTCTCCTCCGAGTCCGCATCGGCCCTGCACATCGCCGGCAGGGCTGGCGCGGGCCTAACGGCTCCCGCGGAACGCGTTGAGGCCCGCATAGATGAAGCAGCCGAGAGCGCCGAGCAGCAGCCCGAGCGCGAGCAGGTGATAGGTCAGGCGTCCGTCCGCCAGCGCCAGCGCGTCGCCGCGCGCTTCCACGGCCTTGCTGACGGAGAGCAGGCCGAAGGCGATCGCCAGGGACCAGATCGTCTTTGCATTCATCGCGGCCTCCCCTTCGGGGAACGGCGCATAGCAGGTCCGGGTAAACGACTTCTCTCCGGCGCCGTGCGCGGCCTCAGGGCCAGCGGGCGGGGATCAGGCTGACGGGCATGGGCAGCGCGAACTCGGTCCAGCCAGAAGCGGCGATCACGTCGTTGCTTTCCCTGGCCTCGCGCCCGGGTTCGAGCGACCAGGTGATATGGTAGGTGGAGCCGTCCGGCCGATCGATGGTGCCGCCCAGGCGGACGACCATCGCCTCCACGCCCTTGCCGTCGTCGGCGCGGCCGACGATCGTCGCGGGAGCCGGCGGGGGAAGCGGCGCGCCGGGGTCGCCGCCGGCCTCGAGCGTGACATGATCGGCGACGACCTGCGCGTAGCGGGGCGGGAATTGCTGGAGCAATTCGGCGCGCTGGGCGGAGTCGAGCTTCCAGCCGATGACGTGCAACCGCCGGGCCTCAGTAATTGGGCTGGTTGTTGTTGCTGTTGCCGTAAATGCCGGGGAGCGGACCCATCGGGAAGCCGGCCTCCTGCCAGGCGGCGAGGCCGCCGCGATACCAGTAGAGCTGGCTGTAGCCGAGCGCGCTGGCGCGCAGCATCGCATTGTAGGATTCCCAGCAATTCGCGCCCTGGCAGAAGAAGACCAGCGGCCTGGTCTGGTCGCCGCCCGTCGCCTGCAGGAGCTGCAGCCCGAACTGGACCTGGTTCACATCCTCGAACGTGCCGGGCAGGCCGCCCGCCGGCATGTAGAGCGCATTGGGCAGGCTCTGCGGATGATCGCCCGCCAGGACGTCGACCAGCAGGGCATTGCCCTCGTTCGCCAGCCGGTGGACCTCGTCGGTGGTGACGCGATTGCCGACCGGGATCGACATGGGCGTCGGCGAGCCGACATTCGCCTCCAGCTCGTTCTTCGGCATCACGCCGTAATCGGTGAGCTCGTTGGCGAAGGCCCGCGACGGCGTCGGCGCGGGCGTCGGGGTCGGCCCCGGCCCGGGCGTCGGCGCGGGAACGGCGCCGTTGTTCGGCGGGAAAGGCGAGGGCGGCGTGTTGCCCCGGCGGCTGAGCAGGACCACGGCCACCACGATCGCGATCAGGACGAGGGCGCCCACGCCGATCGCCCAGGGCGGAATCCGGCGTCCCGTCCCGACCGGTGGCGCCGGCGCGACCGACAAAGGCGGCGGCGATCCGGGTGTCGGCGGCGGCGGCGGCGACGGGGGTGGCGGAGGCGGCACCGGCACGGGTGGCGGCGGTCTCGGCGTCTCCGCGAGCGGCGGGGGCGCCGCGGCGCCGACCTTGGGCGCCCAGCTCGGCGCCTTGCCGGTCAGCGTCTGCAATTCCAGCACGAGCCGCGACAGGGCCGCCTCGCGGTTCGCGCCATAAGCGTCCGTCCAGTGGCGGATCTTGAGGAAGAAGGCGAGGCCCGGCGCCGGATTGATGTCGGTGAGCCGCATGGGAAGCATCGGCTTCTGACAGGAAAAGGCCATCTCCGTCTCGGCGCGGACATAAGGCGACTTGTTCGAATGATCCGTGACCAGCACGACGAAGGCGGCCGCATTCTCGATCGCCCGCTGCAGCTCCTCCGAATAATCCAGGCCCGGCCGGACGTCGCGCGGCGCGATCCAGGCCGTGACGCCCTTCGACTCGAGCAAGGCAACGAGTTCGTTCGCCTCGTCGCGATTCTCCG
The DNA here is from genome assembly GCA_035502235.1 of Allosphingosinicella sp. Taxonomy (GTDB): domain Bacteria; phylum Pseudomonadota; class Alphaproteobacteria; order Sphingomonadales; family Sphingomonadaceae; genus Allosphingosinicella. Next base: position 14,422 of record DATJUQ010000035.1, on the reverse strand, counting down.
AGGCGTGGCTGATGAAGACGTGCCCGCTCATGCGCCGTGTCTAGCCGCGCGAACGCGGCTTGGATAGGCGCTCGCCACCCTGTTTCTCCATCCAGGCGGCGAGGTCCTTCGCTTCCCTTGCGGTGAGCTGAAGGCCGAGCTTGGTGCGGCGCCAGAGGATGTCCTCGGCGGTTTTCGCGAATTCGGTGTCGATCAGGTAGCGCACCTCGCGCTCGTAGAGATCCGCGCCGAAATGGCGGCCCATGTCGCGGATGTGCACGGCATTGCCGACGAGATGGGCGACGCGGGTGCCATAAGCGCGGGCGAGGCGGACGACCATTTCCTCCGGCATCCAGAGCGCGAGCGGGATCAGGGCCGCGTTGAAGGCGATGTCGATGTCGCCGCCGGGGAGCGGCTGGGTGCGGGTGAATTTGAAGCCGCCGATGCCGAGCTTTTCCAGCGCCTCGGCGGCGAGATGGCGGGCAGTGGTGATCTTGCCGCCGAACACGGAGAGCAGCTTCGGGCCGGGCGTGTCGTCCAGCTCGAGGCGATAGTCGCGGGTGACGTCCTTCGCCTTGCTGGCGCCGTCGTCGAAGAGCGCGCGGATGCCGGCATAGGACCAGGAGATTTCGGCGGGACTCACCTGTATCGTGAAATAGGCGTTCGCGGCGGCGCAGAGATAGGCGATCTCGGCCTCGGTGCAGACGGCGTCCCCGGGAGTGTCGACCGGCACGTCGGTGGTGCCGATGAGGTTGCGGTCGCCATAAGGCAGGACGAAGACGATCCGCCCGTCCTCATTCTGCAGGATATAGGCCTGCTCGCCCTGATAGAGACGCGGAACGAGGATGTGGCTGCCCCTGATCAGGCGGACGCGGCTGCCCGCCTCCGTCTCCAGCCGCTGGTTCAGCACCTCCGCGACCCAGGGGCCGGCGGCGTTGACGAGCATCGTGGCGCGGACCGTGCGGCCGCCGGCGAGGGTCGCCTCCCAGGCATCGCCGTCGCGGCGGGCGGAGACGAGCGCGGTGCGCGTGGCGATCTCCGCGCCCTTCTCATGCGCGTCGACCGCGTTGAGGACGACGAGCCGGGCATCGTCCACCCAGGCGTCCCAATAGGTGCCGAGCCTGAACCGGCCCGGCTTGAGCGGCGCGCGGAACGGATGGTCCTTGCGGCCGAGACCCTTCGAGCGGGGCAGCTCGTCGCCGCGCGAGAGGAAATCGTAGAAGAGCAGGCCGAGCCGGATCATCCACCAGGGCCGGCCGCCGGGCGGATCGGGCAGAACGAATTCGAGCGGCCGGACGATATGCGGCGCGGTGGCGAGCAGGACCTGGCGTTCCTTCAGGGATTCGCGGACCAGCTTGAACTCATATTGCTCCAGGTAGCGCAGGCCGCCGTGGATCAATTTGGAGGAGGCGGCGCTGGTATGGCTGGCGAGATCGTCTTTCTCGACGAGCAGCACCTTGAGCCCGCGCCCCGCCGCGTCGCGCGCGATCGCGGTCCCGTTGATGCCGCCGCCGACGATGAGGAGATCGAAGGAGTCCATGCGGTCCCTTAGCGTCATGCTGAACTTGATCCAGCGTCGATGAACATGGAGGGGTCGGCTTCTCCGTTCTATGTTCCTGGCTCGCGGATCAAGTCCGGGATGACGAGGGTTAAGGCCCGATGCCCACCGACATCATCATCACTTTGGCTATCGTCGGTGTCGCGATCCTGTTCGCCGGCTTGGCCGCCTGGTTCGGAATCGTGGTCCCGTTCCGTCGCGCGCAGGTAAGGCGGATGAAGGATCCGGCGCGGGCGACGATGCTCGTCACCCAGATGTCGCTGGCGAGCGCGAGCGAGGAGCAGGCGGTCTGGCAGGGCGGTGCGATCACCGGGATCGTCACCATCCCCGGCCAGGCGCCCTTCGTGCACCGGCAGAACGCGATGATCCTGACCGACAAATTCCCGAAGGCGGGCGATATTCTGCCGATCGTCATCGATCGCGCGGACCATCGCCGGCTCGCCATCCAGTGGGACGAGATCGCGGCCGCTGACCCGGTCCAAGACGGATTCCGCCGCGCTTGATGTACGCTAAGGCTTGCGATGCCGCCCCGAGAGTGGCAGCGCGTGCCGCTGCGGCTCCATCGCGGGCGCGCGCGGATTCGAGGGTGATGCCGGGATGGGAGCCGTGACGGCCAGGCCGAAGCAGAAGAAGTCCGACCTGCTGCAATTCCTGCGCTCCCGGAAATCCAATCCGGAGAAGGTGGGGGCGGTGATGCCGTCGGGCGACGCGCTGGCCCGCCTGATCACCAAGGAGATCGACGCCTCGCATGCCCCGGTCATCGAGCTCGGCGCGGGCACCGGCGTCTTTACCAAGGCGCTGATCGCGCGCGGGCTCGACGAGGGCGACCTGACCCTGATCGACAGCGGGCCGAACTTCCTGGCGATGCTCCGCGAGCGCTTCCCGCGCGCCAGCGTCGTCGAGGCGGACGCGGCGCGGCTGGCGAGCCACAATCTCTACCCCGCCGGCAGCGTCGGCGCGGTGGTGAGCGGCCTGCCCCTGCTGAGCATGTCGCCGCGCAAGATCATGGGCGTGCTGACCGACAGCTTCCATTATTTGCGAGAGGACGGCGCCTTCTACCAGTTCACCTACGGCCCTCGCTGCCCCGTGCCGAAGCAGATTCGCGAGCGGCTGGGCATCGAATCGAAGCGGATCGGCCGGACCCTGCGCAACCTGCCGCCGGCGACCGTCTACCGGCTCACCCGGCGACGCCCGAAGGACGGCGGCGCCGGCTGACCCCCGGCCGGGTCTGGCCTCCAACTACCAAAAGAAACCGGACTTCCGTTTTCGCGGAGATGAAGGACGCGTTCGCAATTCCGTCTTAAGACTATTTGGGATTACTTTCCTCTCCATCGAAACGATTCGATCTCGTTGGGAAGAGGAAATAAAATGGCGGATGCGCATGGGGATTTTCTGGCGCTGCCGGCGCGGGTGCTGCTGGGCGCGGCGGAGCCGGGGCAGGAGCATGAGCCGCGGCAGGCACGGCTGCCGGTAAAGGGGCAGGGCACGATCGCCTTCGCGATCGCGCAGCGAAGCCGCTTCACCGTCACCCTGCGCGCCGATTGCTGGGGCGCGCCGGGCTTCCGCTGGAGCGTCGAGTTCGGCGCGGCGACGCTCAGCGAGTTTCGCGAGGGCCATTGGTGCGTGCTGGAGCCGAAGGAGGCGGGGGCCGACTGGATGCCGGTGCTCGGCCTCGATCCCGACCCGCTCTGCCCTTATTGGTTCAGCCTGGACTGCCACAATAGGCTGTTGCGCTACGGCAAGGGCGAGATGCGGCTGGAGACGATGCTGATGGAGCATTATCTCGGGCCGAAGCCGGCGGACGGCGCGCCCGATCCCTATGGCTGGCTCTGCGAGGTGGGCGAGGTCGAATTGCGCGCCGAAATCCGCGGCGAGGCGGAGATCTGGCGCGATCCCGTCACCTATGCGACGCCGATGAAGGTGGTGGATCCGGACATGATCACCATGGACGACGTGGCGCGGGAGACGGACCGGGTGGCGGTCCCCGCCAATCTCACCCCCGCCTGCCAGCAGCTCTACCAGAATGTCGCGGGCAAGGCGTTCGTCCTCGACGGGCCCGACTTCCCGGAATTCTCGCAGGCGATCAAACGCAGCATCGAGACCAGGGGCCTCTGGTGCCACGACAAGCTGGAGGAGAAAGCGAGCGAGTTCGGCGAGAAGAACGAACTCGCCACCTATTTGCGGATCACCCTGGGCGGCAATCAGGGGGAATCGCCGGGCATCCCCTTCGTCATGGAGATCTGGCCGCACAAACATTATTCGCCGATCCACGACCATGGCGGTGCCGACGCGGTCATCAAGGTGCTGCACGGCGCGATCAACGTGCACCTTTATCCGATGCTCTCCCGCCATCACGAGCAGCCCTACGGCACCGCCGTGTTCCGCACCGGCGAGGTCACCTGGATCTCCTCGCGGCTGAACCAGATCCACAAGCTGGAGAATCTGGATCCGGAGCCCTGCATCACCATCCAATGCTATCAATATGCGGCAACCAACGACCTGCACTGGCCCTATTTCGACTATCTCCAGAAATGGGACGTGGCCCGCTTCGATCCCAATTCCGACGCCGACTATCTCTGGTTCAAGGAGAAGATGAAGGAGGAATGGTACGCGCGCGGGGCGCTGGGGGTCGGGTAGCCGAATACGGCCGGGTCATTCCCGCGGGAGCAAGGCTCCGGCCGTCCTGGAGAGGCCGAAAGAAAAAGCTGGATTCCCGCTTGCGCGGGAAGGACGATGGTGTCGGGAGCAGATGCAATGCGCGACACCATCCTCGTCATCGACGCCGGCACCACGAGCACGCGGGCGATGCTGTTCGGCGCGGACGGCGCCTGCCTCGGGGTCGAGCAGGCGGAGCTGACCCAGCATTATCCGCGGCCGGGCTGGGTCGAGCATGACGCGGAGGAGATCTGGACGGCGACCCTGCGTTGCGCGCGGACGGTGCTGGGGAACGGGGGCGCGGCGCGGATCGCCGCGATCGGGATCACCAACCAGCGGGAGACGATCTGCTTCTGGTCGCGCAAGACGGGCCGGGCGCTGTCGCGGGCGATCGTCTGGCAGGACCGGCGGACCGCCGAGATGTGCGCGGCGCTGAAGGGGGCGGGGCACGAGGAGAGCCTGCAGCGGCGGACCGGGCTGCTGCTCGATCCTTATTTCTCGGGCTCCAAGATCGGCTGGGCGATGCAGAACTGGCCGGACGTTGCCGCCGCGGGCGACGACCTCTGCATCGGCACGGTGGAGAGCTGGCTGGTGTTCAGGCTGACCGGCGGGCTGCACGTCACCGATGCGACCAACGCCTCGCGCACGGCGTTGATGGACATTCACGCAGGCGGTTGGGATGCGGGCCTGTGCGAACTGTTCGGCGCGCCGCGGGGGGCGCTGCCGGAGATCGTGGACTGCGCGGGATTGTACGGGGAAACCGACCCCGAACTGTTCGGCGCGGCGATCCCGATCTGCGGCATGGCCGGGGACCAGCAGGCGGCGGCGATCGGGCAGGCCTGCCTGTCGCCGGGCGAGACCAAGGCGACCTACGGCACCGGCGCGTTCGTGCTGACGCATACGGGGACGACGGCGCCGGTGTCGCGCCACCGGCTGCTGACCACGGTGGCGTGGCAGCTCGGCGGCGAACGACACTATGCGCTAGAGGGCTCGGTATTCGTCGCCGGCAGCCTGATCCAGTGGCTCAGGGACGCGCTCGGCATGCTGGTGACGGCGCCGGAGAGCGAGACGCTGGCGCGCTCGGTCGAGGACAATGCGGGCGTCTATCTGGTGCCGGCGCTGGCGGGGCTCGGCGCGCCGCACTGGCGGCCGGAGGCGCGGGCCGCCCTGACCGGCCTGTCCTTCGCGGCGGGGCGGGCGCATATCGTACGCGCGGCGCTGGAAGCGATGGCGCACCAGACCCACGATCTGATGGCCGCTTTCGCCGGCGACGGCGCGGCTTGGGGCGTGCTGAAGGTGGACGGCGGCATGGTCGCCAATGACTGGCTCGCGCAGGATCTGGCGGATGTGCTGGCGCTGGAGGTGGAGCGGCCGGCCTTCATTGAGACCACGGCGCTCGGCGCGGCGATGCTCGCGGGCGTGGGCGCGGGCCTGTTCGGCTCGCTCGAGGCGGCGAAGGCGATCCGCGGCGCGGTCGAGCGTTTCCGGCCCGCCATGGCGGCGGAGACGAGGGCGGCGCGGCTGGCCGGCTGGGAGAAGGCGATCGGCGCGGTGCTCGCTTCCTGAGCGGGCGGACAGCGTCGGTTCAGCGACCCCATGGCAAGGCTTGCAAAGCGGGGCGCGGGGCGTAATCTCCGTGGCCTAACCCTAAGACTGCACAAGGGCTCATCATGAAGAAAATTTACGTTGCGGCGGTCACCGTCGCGGGCATCGCCGCCATGCCGCTGCTCGCCCAGAGCGGGCAGACTGGCACCGGCACCAAGATGCACTCGGTGCATGGCGAGTTGATCCTCTACAAGGAAACCAACTTCAACGGCGAGCAGCATATGATCAACGAGGCGCGGTCCTCGGTCCATACGGACTGGAACATCCGCTCGCTCTCGCTGCATCCGGGCGACCGCTGGCAGATCTGCGCGCGGCCGCGCTTCCGCGAGCCCTGCATCATCCTGACCCGCAATGTCGGCGACGCGACGATGATCGGCATCGAGGGGCAGATCGGCTCGGCCCGGCCGGCGCCGGAGACCCCCGCGGCCAACTGAAGGCCCTCCAAGGCCGTCATGCTGAACTCGTTTCAGCATCCAGGGTGGACCACGCTGCCATGCCGGCGGGGACCCACTGACGTGAGAGCGACGCCACCCTGGACCCCGAAACGAGTTCAGGGTGACGCCGAAGCATGAGTGCCTGCTAGGCTTCCGACCCGGCCGGCGCCTGCCAGCTGTCGTCGATCATCTTGATGATCGCGGAAAAGTCCTTGCCGCCGCCGCCCAGCGCCTCGGCGAAGCGGGTATAGAGCTCCTCCGCCTCGGCGCCCATCGGCGTATAGGCGTCGACGCTGCGCGCGGCCTCCATGGCGAGGCGCAGATCCTTCAGCATGAGCGCGGCCGCGAAGCCGCCGTCATAATTGCGGTCGGCGGGCGTCTCCGGGCCGACGCCGGGGACGGGGCAGTAGGAGGTCATCGACCAGCTCTGGCCCGAGGCCTTGGAGGAGATGTCGTAGAAGGTCTGCAGGTCGAGGCCGAGCTTCCTGGCCATGGCGAAGGTCTCGCAGGTGGCGGCCATCGTGGCGCCGAGCAGCATGTTGTTGCAGATCTTCGCGGCCTGGCCGGCGCCGGCATTGCCCGCATGGATCACCGCCTTGCCCATCCGCTCGAGGAACGGCCGGGCGCGCGCGAAGGCCGCGTCCGTGCCGCCGGCCATGAAGGTGAGCGTGCCGGCCTCGGCCGCGGCGATGCCGCCCGAGACGGGCGCGTCGACCATGTCGTAGCCCGCGGCGACCGAGTCGGCGATGACGGCGCGGGCAGAGTCGACGTCGATGGTCGAGCAGTCCATCAGGATCGCGCCGGCCGGCGCCCTGCCGAGCACGGACTGGGCATAGACGTCGCGGACATGCTTGCCGGCGGGAAGCATGGTGACCACCGCCTCGGCGTTCGCCACGGCCTCGGCGGCGGAACCGGCGCGGCCGGCGCCGCGCGCCTCGGCGCGGGCAAGCGCATCCTCGCTGAGATCGAAGGCGGTGACCTCGTGGCCCGCCTTGGCGAGGTTCGCGGCCATGCCGCCGCCCATATTTCCGAGGCCGATGAAGGCTACGCGTGCCATTTCACTCTCTCCGTCGTGCTCCGGCGAAGGCCGGAGCGTTGTGATTTCCATTTCAGGCGCCTTCGCGCGGCATCCAGCGCTCCGGCCTTCGCCGGAGCACCGCTCTTATTTCCCCTTCCATACCCCTGCCCGCTTCTCGACGAACGCCGTCATCCCTTCCCTCTGATCCTCGGTCCCGAACAGGCCGTGGAAGAGGCGGCGCTCGAAGAGGATGCCCTGGGAGAGGCCGTTTTCGAAGGTGGCGTTGACCATCTCCTTGTTGGCGATGGCGGCGAGCGGAGCCATGGCAGCGATCTGCTCGGCGGTCTTTAGTGCCTCGGCGAGCAGATCGGCGGCGGGGACGACGCGGGCGACAAGACCGGCGCGCTCGGCCTCCTCGGCGCCCATCATCCGGCCGGTCAGGCACATCTCCATCGCCTTGGCCTTGCCGATCGCGCGGGTGAGGCGCTGCGAGCCGCCCATGCCCGGGGCGACGCCCAGTTTGATCTCGGGCTGGCCGAATTTGGCGGTGTCGGCGGCGATGATGAAATCCGCCATCATCGCGACCTCGCAACCGCCGCCGAGCGCGAAGCCGTTCACGGCAGCGAGCCACGGCTTGCGGGTCGCGGTGACCTTCTCCCAACCGGCGAAGAAATTGACGCCGTACATCTCGGCGAAGCCCTGCGTCTCCATTTCCTTGATGTCCGCCCCCGCGGCGAACGCCTTCTCGCCGCTGCCGGTCAGGACGAGGCAGCGCTGGCTGGCGTCCGCGTCATAGGCTGCGAAGGCGGCGATCAGCTCGCCGAGGACCTGACTGTTGAGGGCATTGAGCGCCTGTGGGCGGTTCAGGGTGACGAGCGCCACCGCGCCCTTTTTCTCGACCAGGATGGTTTCGTAATCTGCCATTGTCTCACTCACTTTCGTGCTCCGGCGAAAGCCGGAGCGTTGGCCGCTTCATCTCCGGTGTTTCCGCGCTTCATCCAGCGCTCCGGCCTTCGCCAGAGCACATTCGTCCCTATCTCATGCGCACGTAGCTGCCCGGCGCCGGCTCGATCTCGTTCTTCGGCTTCCGCGCCTTCACCTTCGCCACGCCATCGCGGACCAGCCATGCCTGCCATTCGGGCCACCACGAGCCTTCGTGACGCGTGGCGGTCTCCAGCCACGCCTCGGCGCTGTCGGGCATGGCGGCGTTGGTCCAGTAGCCATGCTTGTTGGCCGAGGGTGGGTTGATTACGCCGGCATTGTGGCCGGAGCCGCCGAGCAGGAACCGGGTCTCGCCACCGAGCAATTTCGCGCCGTCATAGGTGGCCTGCCAGGCGGAGACGTGGTCGTCCTTCAGCGAGATCACCATGGCGGGCGTGTCGAAGGCGAGAGCGCCGGGCTGCGTGAGTTCGTTGGCCACGAGGATGCGCTTCACCCAATCGAGCAAGAAGGCGCTCGGAATATGGGCGCCGTCGGCGAACCAGTGGAGGATGTCCGAGGGCGGCACCTCCTTGTCGAGCAGATAGTGGGAGACGACCGAGGACCAGATCAGATCGTTGGCGCGGACCACCGAGAACAGCGCCTGCAGCTCGTGCGCGGCCATCACGCCTTTCGCTTCGAGATGCTTCTCCATCTGCTCCAGCTGGGCGGGTTCGCGGAAGGTCGACCATTGGCCCATGTTGGTGAAGTCGAACATCGAGCCGATCGTGGTCAGCGACGCGATACGGCCCCGCTTGGCCCGGGCGGCGGCCATGGCGGCGAGGGTGCCGCCCATGCAGAAGCCGAACAGGTCGACCGCCTTCTCGCCGGTCGCTCTCTCGATCGCGTCCAGCGCGGCGAGGGGGCCAAGCTCAAGATAGTCGTCGACGCCCTTTTCCGCGAGCTCCGGACCGGGATTGACCCAGGAGACGACGAACAGCGTGTGGCCCTGCTCGACCAGCCAGCGGATCAGCGACGACTTCGGCTGCAGGTCCAGCAGATAATATTTGTTCACCAACGGCGGGACGTAGAGGAGGGGACGCTGGTACGTCTCGTCCGTCGCCGGCGCGTATTGGATGAGTTGCATCAACTCGTTCTGGAAGACGATGCTGCCGGGCGTGGCGGCGAGGTCCTTGCCGAGTTCGAATGCCGCCGAGGCGCGGCGAACGGGCAGACGGGCATCGGTGGCGGCATCGGCGAGCAAATTGGCGAGGCCGGAGAGCAGGCTGATCGCGCCGGTGTCGATCGCCCGGCGGATCGCCTCGGGATTGGTGAAGGCGAAATTGGCGGGGCTCAGCGCGTCGAGGCAGGCCCGGGTGTAGAATTCGGCGCGGGTGCGGGTGGCCTCGTCGACGCCCTCGGCATTGGCAACGAGGTCGGCGGCCTGCTTCGAGGCGAGCAGATAGGCTTGTTTGAGATAGTCGAAGACCGGATCCTCGCTCCAGGCGGCGTCGCCGAAGCGGCGGTCGCCGCGCTCCGGCGCGATCACCGGCGCGACCTGCTGGCCGGCGAGGCGGCGGGCGGAGGCGCCCCACAATTCCATCCATTCGGACGCGGCCGCCTGGCTCGCCTGCAGCACGGCCATCGGGTTGGACCAGAGCTGGACCGAGAATTCCGCCATGGCGCGCGCCGGGGCGGTCGGATCGAAGGCGAGGCTGGCGGGCGCGTGCGCGGCCCCGGCGCGGATCGCGGCAATGCCGTTCTCGATCACCCGGGTCCAGGCGGCGGCCAGCTCCGCCGGCTGCGGGGCGGAGTCGGGTAGATGCCAGACGCGGCTGTCGGTCATGCGTCGGCTCCCAATGGGGTCCAGGCCTGGTCGGCCGGGAGCGGTTCGAAGATGCTGTCGATCATGGCATCGGTGACGCCTTCGGGGGTGGAAGGGTTCCACCGCGGCGCATTGTCCTTGTCGATCAGCAAAGCGCGCACCCCTTCCGCGAAATCCGGGTGGCGGAACATGCGGACGACGATGCCATATTCCAGGCGCATCTCGTCTAGGAAATGGAATTGCATCGGGCTCTCCACCAGCAGGCGGAGCGACACCTTGCAGGCGGTGGGGGATTTGGCGCGGAGCGTCTTCAGCTCCTTCCGCGCCCAGTCCGAGCCGTCTTCCTCCAGGCAGGCGAGGATGTCCTCGAACCGGTCCGAGGCGAAGCAGCGGTCGATCATGCCGTAATTGTTCACGATCCGCGCCGGCGGCGGCTCGACGGCGGCCTTGCGCAGGATCATCTCGACATGTTCGGGCACGTCGATCAATTGCCGTTTCACCTCCTCCAGCCGGTCGGAGGGGATATAGTGGGTGGCGAGGCCCAGGGCGACGCATTCGGCGCCGTCGAGCCGGGCGCCGGTGAGGCCGAGGAACTGGGCGACCCGGCCGCGCAGGCGCGAGAGATAGCGGCCGCCGCCCACGTCGGGGAACAGGCCGATCGAGGTCTCCGGCATGGCGAAGACGGTACGTTCGGTGGCGATCCGATATTTGCAGGGGCAGGCGATGCCGACGCCGCCGCCCATGGTGATCCCGTCCATGAACACCACGCCGCGCTTCGGATAGGTGTACATGAGGTGGTTGAGCCGATATTCCTCGAAGAAGAAGGCCTGACCCGCCGCGCCGCTGCCTTCGGCGCTCTTCGCGATCGAGACGACGTCGCCGCCGGCGCAAAAGCCGCGGGCCGGTTTTCCGTCGCCGTCCGGCTGGGCATGATGGTCGATCAGGATCAGCTTCACCGCCTGATCGTGCTGCCAGTTGCGCAGGGCCTCGGTCATGGCGCGCACCATGTCGAGGTCGAGCGCATTGATCGCCTTGGGGCGATTCAGGCTCATCCGGCCGGTGCGGCCCTCGATGCGGCTGATCACTTTGTCGGTCACGATTTCCCCTTCTGCCGAGGCCGCCGGGGTTCCGGTTCTCACGTCCATCTTATTGCCGGGTCAGTTCGCGGCCGACGATCATGCGCATGACCTGATTGGTGCCCTCGAGGATCGAGTGGACGCGGAGATCCCGCCAGAAGCGTTCGATCGGATAATCCTGGAGATAGCCGTAGCCGCCGTGCAGCTGCAGCGCGCGGTCGACGATCGAGGAGCCGCTGTCGGTGGCGAGACGCTTGGCCATGGCGGCGAACCTGGTCTTGTCCGGCGCATTCTCGGTGACCTTCACCGCGGCGGCGTAGAGCAGCATCCGGGCGGCCTGCAGCTCGGTCTCCATGTCGGCGAGCATGAACTGGGTGTTCTGGAAATCGGCGATGGCCTGGCCGAACTGCCTGCGCTCCTTGGTGTAGTTCACCGCCTCGTCGAGGCAGCGCTGGGCGCCGCCGAGGCTGCAGGCGCCGATGTTCAGGCGGCCGCCGTCCAGCCCCATCATCGCGATGCGGAAGCCCTCGCCCTCGCCGCCAACGAGATTCTCGACGGGCACGCGGACACTGTCGAAATTGACCTGGGCCGTGGGCTGGGAATGCCAGCCGAGCTTTTTCTCGTTCGCGCCGAAGGAGACGCCCGCCATCTCCTTCTCGACGACGAGGCAGGAAATGCCCTTGGGGCCGTCGACGCCAGTGCGGACCATGACGACGTAATTCTCATTCTCGCCGCCGCCCGAGATAAAGGCCTTGGAGCCGGTGACGACATAATGGTCGCCGTCGCGGACGGCCCTGGTCTTGAGCGCCGCCGCGTCGGAGCCCGAGCCCGGCTCGGTGAGGCAATAGGAGCCGATCCGCTCCATGGTGATCATTTGCGGGAGATATTTGTCCTTCACCGCCTGGCTGCCGAAGCGGTCGATCATCCACGAGGCCATGTTGTGGATGGAGATGAAGGCGGAGGTGGAGGGGCAGCCATAGGCCATCGCCTCCATGATCAACGCCGCCTCGAGCCGGCCGAGGCCGATGCCGCCGCTTTCCTCGGAGACGTAGATCGAGCCGAAGCCGAGCTCGGCCGCCGCGCGGATCGTGTCGCGCGGGAAGATATGCTTCTCGTCCCATTCGGCGGCATGGGGCGTGATCGCGTCGGCGGTGAACTGGCGCGCCATCTCCTGGATCTGGCGTTGCTCGTCGGTGAGGTCGAACTGGCTCATTTCAGGCTCCTATCGAGCCGCTGACGGGCCGGCCGCATTGTGCGGCGGACGGCGCCGCGCGCAGGCGGGTCAGCAAAGCGCGGCGGTCCGCCGCGGCGAAGGTGGCGGGAAAGCGCAGGGTAACGGCGCGGATGTTGCCGGCGGTGGCGACCTGGACGCTGTAGACGCCGCCGCCATGGTTCATGATGAAACGCGTGCCGACCCGCCCGTCGCGCCGCCCGGCGCCGGACGGCCGGGTGGTGGGCCCGTTCTCGGTGACGACGACCGCGCCGCGCGGGGTCGCGACGGTGAAGGTGGAGAAGACATCGTTGATGAACACCTCGCCAGGCCAGCTCAAAGTCGCATTCTCCCCGGCGACCAGGCTCAGGCCGTAGGTGCTGCCGCACATCAGCACGGGTCCCTCGAAACGCGGCGGCTGCCAGTCCGGCGGCGGCGGGATCGTCAGGGCGGCGCTGAGCAGGGTGGCGATCATCGAGCGGTCTCCTGGCTTGTTGCAGGGGGCAGGCGAAGCACCCGTTCGTTGAACAGACGTTGGATGGTCGCCTCCTCGTTCAGCGGCGGGGCGAGGTCGCGGGGCGCGCGGCCGGCGGCGGCCGCCATGGCGATGATCCGGCCGCCGCCCAGATAGCGCGTCTCCGGCGTCACCCGGGCGATCGGGTCGCGATAGGCCTCGTCCATCGTCGCGATTCGCCAGCCACGGGCGCGGAGCGCGCGGACGGCGTCGGGGAGGAACATGGTCTGCAGGTCGGTCTCGTGGGCGAGCAGCACCTGGACGGGCTGGCGGCCGAGCGTCTCGCGGGCGATCCGGTCCTGCCACTCGGCGGTCTCGACGACGATCCGGACATAGAGTTCGCGCAGCGCGTCCATGTCCATCTGCCGGCCCTCGCGTCGGGCCGCGTTGGCGAGATTGTCCAGGTACCAGTCGTAGCTGTCGATGGTGACATAGCCGTTCAGCAGGCGGCGCTGGGCGAGGCCGGCGCGGACGGCGTCGCGGACGGCAAGGCCGGGCTGGTTCGCGCGCGTGCCCTCGTCGAGAAAGGGGTAGCGGAACCAGGGCCGGTAGCCGCGGCGGCCGCGCAGCCAGGTTTCGGCCTGGTCGATATTGGCGAGATAGGCCTCGGCGCCGATCTGGCTGAGCGCCGGATGGCTGAAGCTGTGATTGGCGATGACGTGGCCGGCGCGGACATAGGCGTCGATCCGCGCCTCGCCGCCCGGACCCCAGGGCTGCTGGAGGTGGCCCGGATTGACGAAGAAGGCCGCCTGCCGGATGCCGGCGCGGCGCAGCGCCGCGATCAGGCGCGGCGTCCGCTCCTCCACCGTCATGAACGCGCCGGGCCCGCGCGGGACGTCATCGAAGCTGAAGGCGATGCGCTTCTCGGCCTGCGCCGAGGCGGCGAGGGCGAAGAGGGCAAGGCAAAGGGCGAGGAACCGTCTCATGACACTCCCATAACGCCATGCCGAACCGGATTCAGCACCCATGAACATGACGGCCGAGAATAGCCACCGGCTCCACGTTCATGGGCCCTGACGTTCGTCAGGATGACGCAGCGAACGTCCATGTTCCGGTCCGCCGCCCTCACCCCATGGTCGGGATGACGAAGGCGTTTTCGCCGGTTGCGGATCCGTCCGGCCAGCGCTGGGTGACCTTCTTGGACTTGGTCCAGAAGCGGACGCCCTCGGGGCCATGCTGGTCGATGTCGCCGAAGCCCGAGCGCTTCCAGCCGCCGAACGTGTGATAGGCGACGGGGACGGGAATGGGGACATTGATCCCGACCATGCCCACGTTCACGCGCGCCGCGAACTCGCGGGCGGCATGGCCGTTGCGGGTGAAGATGGCGACGCCGTTGCCGTAATCGTGCTCGGAGGGGAGGCGCAGCGCCTCCTCGAAGCTGTCGGCGCGGACCATCTGCAGCACGGGTCCGAAAATCTCCTCCCGGTAGGAGCGGAAGTGCGGTTTCACATGATCGAAGAAGGTCGGGCCGACGAAGAAGCCCTGCTCATGGCCCTGCAGGGTGAAGCCTCTGCCGTCGATGACCAGTTCGCCGCCCTCGTCCTGGCACAGCTGGATGTAGGATTCGATCTTCGCCTTGTGCGCGGCGGTGACCACGGGGCCGTAATGCGCCTCGGGATCGGTCGAGACG
>DATJUQ010000034.1:0-2145 GCA_035502235.1 Allosphingosinicella sp. | reverse complement strand
CCGAGCTTCTGCACGGCGGCGGTGATGATCTCCTCGCGCAGCCGGTCCCCCTGGCCGCGCGCGTTGGGGCGGCGGGGGGCGGCCGCCTGGCCGGCCGGGGTGGTGTCGTCCATCGCCTGATCATTCTAGGCTCCGGGCCCTTGCGCAGCGGTGGCACGTGAGAATACGCTCGTTCATGCAAGGACAGTTGTCCACTTAATGCTTGCAACGAAGGGGATCGCCATGCCGCTTTCGCTTCATGAGGCTCAGACGGTCATCGCCGGCGCGCACGAGCGCGCCTCCGCGATCGCCGCGCAGGTCACGGTCGCGGTTGTCGACGAAGGGGGGCATCTGCAGGCCCTCGGCCGGATGGCCGGGGCGGCGCCGCTGTCGGCTCGGATCGCGGAGACCAAGGCGTCGAGCGTCGCGCTGTTCCGCCGGGACGGGGCGGCGCTGCGGCAGATGCAGGAGGCTTCGCCGGGATTCTTCGGGCAGCTCGACCGGGTGATGCGGCAGCCGATTCTGGCGGGCGCGGGGGCGGCGCTCATCATGCGGGGCGACGTCGTGGTGGGGGCGCTGGCGGTGAGCGGCGGGATGGCGCCGGGGCAAGACGATGAGTGCGCCGAGGCGGGGCTCGCCGTTCTCGCCTCCGTAGCGGGGTCGGTCTAACCCTTAACACGAAGCAGCTATATTAAAGGTTAGGCGACAACCTTTAATATAGGGGCGACATGTCAAAGGTTATCCAGTGTCAGTGGCCCGGCAACCCGCTCGCCCCTTATCGCCGCGGGCGGGTGCCCTGCGACTACGAAGCGTACGTTCCTGACCTGCTCACAGGGAGGACGATCAGGCTCGACGGCGACGTGGCGGCGGAGGTCTCTGAGGCCGAGGCGGCCATCGGCCAACTAAACGCGCAGGCGTTCGCGCTTGCCGACACGGAGGCGCTTGCACGGCTGCTGCTGCGCGCGGAATCGGTCGCTTCGTCCAGGATCGAGGGCCTCGAGGTCGGGGCGCGGAAGCTGCTACGGGCCGAGGCGGCGCACGCGCTGGGGGTAGCAGGCGCCGACATTACCGCAAATGAGGTGCTCGGGAACATCGCCGCGATGAACGCGGCGCTCCAGGCAGTCGGACCTGGCGACGAGATCACCCTGAATATGCTGCTCGCTTTCCATGGCCGCTTGATGGCCGATGCGCCTGGCGGGGCCGACGGCGGGACGTTGCGAAGCAAGCAGAATTGGATCGGCGGAAGCGACTACAACCCCTGCACGGCGGCTTTCGTCCCGCCGCCGCACGAGTTCGTCCCTGAACTCATGGCCGACCTGTGCTCGTTTTGCAACGAGGACAGTTTGCCCGCGGTGGCCCAGGCCGCCCTCGCGCACGCGCAATTCGAGACGATTCACCCGTTCGGGGATGGCAACGGCCGGACCGGGCGCGGGTTGATCCAGCTCGTCCTTCGGCGTCGCGGGCTGGCTAGCCGGATTGTTCCACCAGTCTCGCTGGTGCTCGCCACCTGGGCGAGGGACTATGTCGACGGGCTGACCGCTACCCGCTATCAAGGTCCGGCGACCGGGGAGGTCGCCCACGAAGGACTCAACCGGTGGATCGGCCGCTTCGCCGGCGCCTGTATCCGGGCGGTGCAAGACGCAGCCGCATTCGAGGCCCGCATCCAGGAATTGGAAGTCGAGTGGCGCGCCCGGCTTGGGCACGTCCGCGCGAACTCCGGCACCGATCTGCTGCTGCGTGCTCTGCCCGGTGCCCCGGTGCTGACAGCGGCGAGCGCCGCTGAACTGATCGGTCGCACCTTCCCGACCGCCAGCGACGCTATCGCCCGCCTCACCGAAGCTGACGTGCTCAAGCAGATCACCATCGGGAAGCGCAACCGGGCCTTCGAGGCCAAGGAAGTGATCGACGCCTTCACCTCACTGGAACGCCAGCTTGCCAGCCCGGAGGGCGACACTCACACCTCCCCGCCGAGCAGGCCCGTCACGCGGCGGCCGCCAGCGCCTGCCTGAGGCATGGCATCCCCATGGCGACGGCTGACGGCTCTCGTATGCTGTGCCGTTGTGGCGGAAAGCTTTGATCCGGTGGCGTACAACCGCGCCGCGTGGGATCGCGAGGTGGACAGCGGCAACGAGTGGACCCGTCCGGCCGGGCCCGAGGTCATCGCGC
>DATJUQ010000033.1:0-3356 GCA_035502235.1 Allosphingosinicella sp. | reverse complement strand
CGCGATCGACGAGATCACTTGCTCGACCATCCACGGCTTCTGCCAGCGGCTGATCAAACCCTATCCGGCGGAGGCCGACATCGATCCCGGCGCCGGCGTCATGGACCGCAACCAGGCCGATCTCACCTTCCTCGAAATCGTCGACGGCTGGCTGCGCGAGCGCCTGTCCGGCGGCCAGGGCGGCATCCTGGCCGAGATGGTGCTGCACAGCCCCGGCGAGACCGTGGCGCTCATCCATAAGATCGCCGAGAATCTGCGCCGCCGCCGCACGCTCTCGGCTCCGCCCGTCTCCCCACTTGGCGGCCACATGACAGCGTTCCGCCAGGCTGCGGCCGATTTTGCGGGCTTCATGGATGGCGCGGCGGCGGCCGAGCCAGAAACGGCGGCGATCGTCGAGCGGCTGGCCGAGATGGCGACCGCCTTGGCCAACGGCCCCGATCCCGCAACGCCTGTGGGCCTCGTCCGGCTCCTGACCTCGCGTCCCCATCCGGACCTTTGCACCAAGGCCGGCGCGTTCGCCTCCTACCGCAAGAAGGGCAAATGGGCCGCCGCGGCGAAGCAGGCCGGTCTCTCCAAGGCCGACGGCGATCGGCTGAACGACGCCGCCGAGGTCCACTACACCGCCTGCTGCGACGCCTGGGTCTCGCTTGTGCAGGCCGCCGCCGGCCACGCCCTGGCGGCGCTGATCGACGAGGCGCATCCGATTCTGCGACGCTATCGCGACCACAAGCGCGCCAGCGCCCAGCTCGACTTCGACGATCTGATTTTCGCCGCGCGCGATCTGCTGCGCGACCATGACGACGTCCGCCGGGCGCTCGGACAGCGTTTCGCCCACGTCCTCGTCGACGAGTTCCAGGACACCGATCCCCTGCAAACCGAGATCTTCTGGCGCCTTTGCGGCGAGCCGGTCGATGGCGCGGACGGCTGGACCGGGTTCCGCATCCGGCCGGGCGCGCTCTTCGTGGTCGGCGATCCCAAACAGGCGATCTATCGCTTCCGGGGCGCCGATGTCGGTGCCTATGTGCAGGCGCGCGACGCCTTCCGTGACCAGGACCCCGGCAGCCTCCTGTCGATCTCCACCAATTTCCGCTCCTGCGCCTCGATCCTCACCTTCGTCAACGAGCGCTTCGAGGTCGCGCTCTCGGCCGATGGCCAGCCCGGCTTCACCGCGCTCGATCCGTTCCATGACGATCGCGGCGGCCTGTGCGTGGCGGCCCTCGACATCGCCGTGGCCGATGAAAACGGCAAGGCCACCGCCGAGCAGCAGCGTGACGCCGAAGCCGACGCCATCGCCGATCTGTGCGCCCGGCTGATCGAAAGCCACCCCATCATCGATCGTCGCAGCGGAGCCGAGCGCCCCTGCCAGCCGGGCGACATCGCCTTGCTGGCGCCGACCGGCGCGGAGCTGTGGCGCTATGAGGAAGCCTTGGAGCGCCGCGGCGTCCCCGTGGCGACCCAGGCTGGCAAGGGGCTGTTCCGCCGCCAGGAGGTCCAGGACCTGATCGCGCTGACCCGCGTCCTCGCCGATCACCGCGACACGCTGGCGCTCGGCGCGCTGCTCCGCGGGCCTCTGGTCGGCCTCACCGAGGAAGAACTCCTGGACATCGTATGGGGGCTTCCGCGCTCGGAGGAGAAGCCCGATCGGATTCCGCGTCTGGACCTCAGCATCGACCCCGCCGTCATCGGGCATCCGCTCGCGCGCGAGGTCATCGAGAGGCTGCAATCGCTTTCCCGGCGCGGCAACAGCACGACCCCGCACGAGTTGCTGTCGCAGGCCGTGGACGTGATGCGCTTGCGTCCGCTCCTCCTCGAACGCCATCGCGGCCAGGCCGAGCGCGCGCTCGCCAATGTCGATCTCTATCTCAGCCTGTCGACCGGCTACGCCGTGCGCGGCCTGCGCGCCTTCGCCGAGGCGATGACGGCGGCTTGGTCCGACGAGGCGCGCGCCGTCGAGGGACGGCCCGACGCGCAGGAGGAAGCGGTCGCGCTCTTCACCATGCACGCCGCCAAGGGGCTGGAATGGCCGATCGTCATTCCGGTCAACACCATGACCGGCGTCATGGCGCCCGAGAGCGCGGTTATCGACCGCCAGACGGAGACCTTCTATTGCCCGGTCTTGGGCGTCCCGCCCGAGGGCTACGACGCCGCGCGTGACGCGGAAAAGGACGAGCTGGACCGCGAACGCATCCGGCTCTGGTATGTCGCTGCCACCCGCGCTCGCGAACTCCTCGTCCTGCCCCGGCTCGACGCCACGCCTTCTAAATCCGCCTGGATCGGTCTCGTCGATCTGTCGCTCGCCGCGCTGCCCAGACTGGACGTCTCCCATTTGCCCGCCGGTTTCACGGCGACGGCGGCCGGAGCGGCCAACGCCCAGACGCGCGCGAGCTTCGCGGCCGAAGCCGAAACCATCGCTGCCGGGCAAACACGGCTGACCTGGCTCGCCCCTAGCCGCGACGAAAACGCCGCCGGGAGCGTGCTGCGGGAAGAAGAGGCGGCCCTCTGGATAGGATCGGCCGACGACCAGCCCTCCGAGCTGGACGCCGCCGCCCCGGTGCAGGGCGGCCGCGAACGCGGGCTGATCCTGCACAAGCTCATGGAAGAGGTTCTGACCGGCGAAACCCAGGAGGCCGGAGCCACTCTGGCGCAACGGGCCGCCGAACTCATCCGCGCCCTCGGCCGGTCTCCGGTCGACGACCCGGCGACGGGACTGTCGGCCCAGGAACTGGCGGCCTGTGTCATCAGGACTCTGGCCCTGCCCGACATCGCGGCCTTGCGGCCGGATCTTCTGGCCGAGTTTCCCGTCTATGCCGCAGGGTCGGTCGAAGGAACGGAAACGGTAACGGCCGGGGTCGCGGATGCGCTCACTGTCACGCCCGAAGGCCAACCCGCCGTTGTCGTCGACTGGAAGAGCGACGTTGCGCCCGATCCTCAAACACTCGATCACTATCGCGCGCAGGTTCGGGCTTATCTCGACATGACCGGCGCCGAGCGCGGACTGATCGTGCTGATGACCTCAGGCGCAGTGATCACCATCTCGCCCACGGCTAAGCCAGCGGCGGCCTGACACGAGGGCGACTAATGGCATCGCGCAAACGCACCGCCAGCTCCGAGCAGGACGACCTCTTCAATGAGACCGTATCGCTGCTGCTGCCTCCGCGTCTTGCGATCGAAGGCAGGGTGCTCGGAAGTTCGGTACGACAATTGGCGGCGCCTGCATCGCTCCAAATTTGTCGGCTCCGGCCATTTTCGGTCCGGCGCGTCAACGGCTACGAAGCGACCCTGTCTTCCGGCCAGGCGCTGAAGATTATCAGCGCTCGGACGGCCACACAGATCGATGCCGATCTCGTCCTGCTTGT
>DATJUQ010000032.1:0-72422 GCA_035502235.1 Allosphingosinicella sp. | reverse complement strand
CTGGCGGATGTGCCAGGCCCGTTGGGGCTGCCAGAGCAAGCGGAGGGGAGGGGGCGGCGCCTGTCCCGGCGGCGGGGCGGGCGCCTGCGCCCCGGCGGCGGCGGCCAGCCCCAGCATCGCCACGATCATGAAGCGTCCGCGCATCCGCCTCTCCCCGGCTGCCGGCCGCACTGGATCATGGCCGACACGAAGTGGCAAGCGGAAATGGTAGCGCTAACGCAGTCGATGGTCCTGAATCTGGAGCCTGGAGGACCCTCGCCGCGGGTCGTCGCCGGTGAGGGCCGATGGCGGCCGGACGGGGCTATGCAAATCGCGGGACCAGGCCGTTAGGCCGCGTTGCCTTCCGCCTGCCGACGCCCCATTCTGCTTTCGGGCCGGGGAGATTCGCGCCCCTGTTCTTCGGCTTTATCTTGGGGGAGGGGCTGCATGGCACGGCGTCGCATTCCTGTCTGGTCGAAGGCGGCGCGCTGGGCGTTGCTCGGCCTCGCTCTGCTGGCGGGCGGCGCCCTGCTCATGCTCGTCAACAACACCGCCCTCGACAAGGACGCCACCTTGTGGGCGCGCTGGCTGCTGCTGGTCGTGACCCTGGGCGCGATCGTCGCGGCCCTGGCGACCAGCGACTACAAGCTCAGGAAGGGCGGCTTCGTCCGCTCCGTGATCGAGCCCCGCAACGTCGCTCTGCTCTTTCTCGCCATCCTCGGCGGCTTCGGCGCCGCCACCGACGCGGTCAGCCTGTTCCTGCCGCGCGCGGCCACCGAGCCGGTCGCCGGCGCGATGTTCGAGAATGTCACCGCCACGCGCGAGGACGTGAAGGTCACGCGGCGGGTGGTCGAGGAGCTGGCCGGGCGCGCGGGCGATCACCGCATCCTGCGCAAGCTGCCCGGCCGCTGGGGCGAGATCGAGCCCGCCTGCGGGCTGGTCTGGAACATCGAGATCCGCGGCGAGGCGCTGATCGCCGAGATCGTCACCCGGCCGCCGGGCGTCGCCCCCTACACCCTGACCGCGCGCATCACCCGGGCCCGCGGCGACGAGATGGACATCGTCGGCCGCGAGCCCGCCGCCGCGCGCGGCTCCGCCGCCCATTTCCGCTACCAGTTCGACGGTGTGACCGAGCGCCTGACCTGGGACGACGAGCGCCGCGCCGCCAATCTCAACGAATATCGGCGCTGTCCGTGAGGCGGCTCGCGCTCCTGCTCATGGGCGCGCTGCCGCCGCTGACGGCCGCGCCCGCAGCGGCGCAGGTCACCCCGACCGGCGCCGCCGGCTACACGCCCGCCGAAGCCCGCCTCTCGCGCGCCAATTATGCCGCGCTCGAGGGCCGCTATCGGGTGCGCGTCGAGACCCTGCGGGCCATTGCCCGGGCGGTCGTCGGCCGCAATCCGCGGCTCAGCGATGCGCGGCTGCTGGAAATCGTCACCGCTCTGGCCGGCGAGGCCGCCACGTTGCGCGGGCGGGTGACCGAGCTTGAGGCGCGGGTGACCCGGCTCGACGATCCCGCC
Organism: Allosphingosinicella sp.; assembly: GCA_035502235.1. Classification (GTDB taxonomy): domain Bacteria; phylum Pseudomonadota; class Alphaproteobacteria; order Sphingomonadales; family Sphingomonadaceae; genus Allosphingosinicella. The sequence continues at coordinate 70,923 of DATJUQ010000032.1, read as the reverse complement.
GTCCGCGATCCCGCCCTCGCCGCCTTGCGCCGCGCCAATGCCGCGATCGACGCGGGCCGGCTGGCGGATGCCGAAGGCGAGTTCCGGACGGTGCGCCAATTGCGCTGGGCGGAGACGGAGATGGCGCGCGCCGCCTGGGACGAGGCGGTCAGGGCCGAGGCCCGCGCCGCCCGCCTGCAGGGCGAGGACGACCGCGCCGAAGCCATCCTCCTCGGCGCGGCCCGCCAGCGCGACGCCGATCACCGGCGCAGCCTGCTGGACGCCTGGGGCTTCGAGGTGCAGGCGGCGCTGGGCCGCTACGAGCAGGGCCGCATCTTCGGCGATCTCCCGGCGCTCGAGCGGGCCGCCGAAATCCTGCGCGACAATGCCCTGCCCCGCGTCCCGCGCGACCGCTTCCCGGGCGAATGGGCGATGACGGCCACCAACCTCGGCCTCGTGCTCAGCGCCTCCGGAACCGCGATCGGCGGCGAGGCCGGCGCGGCGCGGCTCGCCGAGGGCGTCGCCCTCTACCGGCAGCTGCTCGCGGCGGTGGAGGGCCAGGTGGTGCCCGAGGACGTCGCGGTCGTGCGCAACAACCTCGCCACCGCGCTGATCACGCAGGGCGAGATCGTCGGCGGCAGCGCCGGCATCGCCCTGTTCGAGGAGGCCATCGCCGCCTATCGCGCCTCGCTGGCCGTGCAGACCCGCGCCGCGTCGCCGACCGCCTGGGCGCAGACCCAGAACAATCTCGGCAACGCCCTGTCGACGCTCGGCGCCCGGATCGGCGGCGCCGGCGGGCTGGCGCTGCTGCGCGAGGCGGAGGCGGCCGATCGCGCGGCGCTGACCGTGCTGACGCGCGAGCGGACGCCCGACGATTGGGCGCGGGTGAAGGTCAATCTCGCCAACGTCCTCTCGCGCCAGGCGGAGCTGGACGGCGGCGCGCAGGCGGGGCCGCTGCTGGCCGAGGCCGTGGCCGCCTATCATGACGCGCTGACCGTGCTGACCGAAACGGCCAGCCCCATGGCCTGGGCCCAGACCCAGACCGCCCTCGCCGTTTTGATCAGGGTGCAGGGCGAGGCGGCCTCGGGCGCGGCCGGCAATGCCCTGCTGGCGGAGGCGGTCGAGCGGGTGCGCGCCACGGGCCGGGTGCTGAGCGAGACCGGGACGCCGACCGACTGGGCGGAGATGCAGGTCGCGCTCGGCGACATGCTCCGGGCGCAGGCGGAGCGGCTCGAGCCCGCGGCGGGGATGCCTCTGTTCCAGGAAGCGGCGGCGGTCAGCCGCGCCGCCACCCGCGTCCATACCCGCGCCGCCGCCCCGGCTTTGTGGGCGCGCGCCAGGATGCACCTCGGCAATGCGCTGGCCGCCGCCGGCGGACGCGCGGACGAGGCGGCCGCGCCCCTATTGCTGGCGGAGGCGGAAACGGCCTTTCGCGACGCGCTGACGGTGATCCGGCGCGATACGTCCGCGATCGACTGGGGGCAGGTGCAGAACAGCCTCGCCAGCGTCCTCCTGATGCAGGCCCAGCTGGCCGAGCCGCGGCGGGCGCCGCGGCTGCTCGAGGAGAGCGCCGCCGGCTATCGGGCCGCGCTCGGCGTCTATGACGAACGGACGATGCCGGTCTTCTGGGCCCGCGCCACGATCAATCTCGCCTTGGTCCACGAGGAGCTCGCCAACCGGGGCGCCGACCCACGCGCGAACCTCGCCCGCGCCGAGGCGGAGGTGCGCGCGGCGATGCGGGTCTACCGGCAGGATTATCTGCCCTATCTCCATGAGCTGGCCCGGCTGACGCTCGACCGGATCCGCGAGAAGCTCGCCCGGCTGCCGTCCTGAGAGGCGAGTCCGGCCGCCGGCTGGAGAATCCGCCTAGAGGATGAAGTCCGAGGCCTGGATGGTCGGCGTGATCGCCATGATCGCGAAATCGGCGCGCGCATCGCCGTCCACATCCCCCTCGATCCGCATCACCCCGCCGGCGAGCGCATAGCGCAGCTGCCCCGCCATGCCGCCGAATGCCGCCGTCCCGATGAAGGCGAAGGCGTCGTTCGCGCCCGTGGCCCGGTTCGCGTCGATCGCGGAGAGATCGATCCTGTCCGTGCCCGACAGGAAGTCCCCGATCATGTCCGGCCGCAGCTTCCCGCCGTCCGAGCGCATCGACAGGGTGCGGCTGTCCCCGGTTCCGCCGAAAACGAAGGTGTCGCCGCCGCTGCCGCCGAGCAGGGTGTCCGCGCCGAGGCCGCCGCTGAGCTTGTCGGCGCCATCCTCTCCGGCGATGCGGTCGTTGCCGGCGCCGCCCAGCAGCACATCGTTCCCCACCCAGCCCGAAATCCGGTCCGCGCCGGTCTCGCCGTCGATCAGGTCGTCCCCGCCCTCCCCGAAGGCGAAGTCGGCGCCGTCGCCGGCCCTGATGATGTCGGCGCCGTCGCCGCCATGGATCGTCTCCGCATGGCCGCCGCCGGTCAGGGTGTCGGCGAAGCTCGTGCCGCGGATGGTCGAGCCCTCGAACGCGTCGATGACGCGCACGATCAAGGTCTGGCTGTCGCTCGCCCAGCCGTCCCCGGCGGCGACGATCACCTCGTAGACGCCGTCTTTGTCCGCGTCGCGCCGCGTCTCGAAGTCCGGAGGAGTCAGGAAGGCCAACGCGCCGCTGGCGATATCGATCTGGAACAGCGCCGCATCGGCGCCGCCGACGATCAGATAGGCCCGCACATCGTTGTTCGCGTCGTTTGCCCGGACGGTGGTCACGGCCGCGCCATTCTCCGCCAGGTTGATCCAGGCGATGCCGCCGCCGCCGTCCGAGGTGATCGCGGGCGGGAGGTTGAGCGAGCCGGGCGGGCCGAACGCCTGGGCGTAGGTCATGGTCGTGCCGTTGAAGTTGAACAGCTCCACATCGGCGATGCGGATCTGGATGTTGGCGGCCATGTCGGCCAGCACGACCTCCCCGTCGGCCAGGATCACCGCATGATAGGCGCCGCGGCTCTTGGTCAGCATCACCGTGTCCAGGCCGCCGCCGCCGTCGATCTCCTGCGCCCGGGCCGCTCCGATATAGACGATGTCGTTGCCGCCGCGCGCGATCGCCCGCCGCGCCTGGCCGTCCAGATGGATCGTGTCGCCCGCCGCCGCGGAGCCGATCGTCTCGAAGCCGAGCACGCTGCCGCGCAAGATGGTCGAGTCGTGGAAGCCCTTCGCGTCCGCCTCGAAATATTGCTGGAGGATCGTGATGGCGAGCGGCGTGTCGCTCCCCATCAGCAGGTCGAAATAGGTGGGATCCTGCCGATAGTCGTTGGCGAAGCGGGCGAGGCCGATCAGGCTCTGGAGGTGCTGCAGGGCGTCGGGCTGGAAATAGGAGAGGGAGTTGACCGCGATCGCATCGATATCCGTCCGCCACAGGTCATAGGCCTGGGCGACGATCGCATTGCCGCCATGGAAATCCATGTGACAGAGCACGGCGCCGATCGTCTCGGTCGCGACATGCTCGGCGCTCCGGTTATAGCTCAGCTTGTTGTTTTCGCCCGGATGGATGTAGCTCGCGAAGGATTCGTTGAAATGCTTCTTGCCCCAGGCGAACATGATCCGGTCGAAATTCGGATCGAGTGAGACCGGCTCGCCGACGAAGTCGATGATCGTGTTGATCTCGTTCTGGAAGGCCTCCATCGTCGAGCGGACCGCGAGCCGCAGCTCGTCGCTGCCATCCTTCGAATATTCGTAGCCGCTCCAGCGGAATTCGTTGAGCGAGGCGTCGAACACGGTTTCGTAAAAGGCCTGCGGGCTTTCGTTCTGGATCCAGTCGAGGATGGACTCGACGAGATCGGAGATCGCGCCGTCGAAAATATCGTCGAGCAATTCGAAGATGACCGACCCGGCGATGGTGCCGATGCCGGCCCCGAGGATGGTGCCCAATCCGTGGAAGATGCTGGTGCCGATCACGCTCGCGGTGGCCTCGCCGAAGAACGCCGCCAGCGCGTCCACGGTGAAGGAGCTGAGCACACCGCTCAGCGCGCCGTCGATCGTGCTGCCGAGCAGCTCGGCGCCGAGCCAGGCGCCCAGCTGGCCGAGCAGCTGCTCGGGAAGGCTGTCGATCTCGACGAAGAGCTCGGCCAGCTGGCTGCCGGCATAGCGGGTGAAGAAGGCGCCGAGGAACTCCTGCAGATTGAAGTTCGCGTCGAGGCCGTCGAACCACTTCTGCACATTCTCGGCTTTGAAATCGCCGGCCAGGAATTCGACGGCGTTGGCGAACTGGTCCTCGATGAAGTCGCGCAACTTGTCGCCCAGGACGTCGGCGATCCTTTCCTCGATATAGCTGTCCCCGTCGATGCCGAGGAAGTCGTCGATAATCTCCTGATTGAGGGTCTCGAAATCGATGAGAAACGCGGCGATGGCGTTGCCGAAAACCTCGTTGAACTTGATGCCGTCGAGGATTTTCGGATCCTCCGCGGGATCCTGTTCGAAATAGGCTGTGACGATATTGTCGATGACCGGGTTCAGCACGCCCTCGCCGACGCTACGGATCGCCTGGGCCCAGTCGGGGCTCGAGCCCGACGTCACCAGGGTCAGGATCTCGCTCAGCCCCAGCTTCGCGTAGACCTTGGCGATCTCCGGGAAGAACAGTTTGAAATAGTCCTTGCCCAGGTCGTCGAACACCTTGCCGAGCAAGGTGCCGAAGACATTTCCCTGGGGCAGGTCGAGGGCGAGCAGGCTCTCCGAAAGATGCTGCGACAAGGGCGTCATCACCTCGGCGGACAGCATTTTCACGAGCGCGTTCACCGCCGCTTGCGCAATTCCGCGCTCCGGCCCGGTCACGCCTTCGATCGCCTTGCTGACGAATTCGGTGACGAAGCCGTCGAACTGGTCCCTGATCTTCGCCTGAAGATCGAAGGCATATTCGTGGTCGTCGATCAGCTTCTCGGGGTCGACGTCGATCGAGAACAGCTTGAAGGACGGCAGCACCTCTAGGATCGCTGCGGGCCAGGCGCCGGGAGCGTAGTTTACCACGACCGTGAGCATCCGGTCGTCGTCCGTGCTCGTTTTGACTTCAACGCTGGTCAGCTTGCCGGAGCGGTCCAGCCCCAGGATCTCGTCGAGCAGATAGTTGATGGTCCCGAGCAGATCGCTTTCTTCTCCCTCCGTCGGCTGCGGCGGCGCCGGCGTGGCGGCCTCGGCGACGGGCGGCTCGCCTGCGCGCCCCGGCCGTTCGGCGCGGCCCAGATCGTCGAGCCATTGCTGCAGCCGGTCGGTCAGCTGCGCCGCCCGGTCCGCGCGCGGCAGCGCCGGCTCGAAGGCCGCCGCCTCCCGCAGCGTGAACGCGGGCAGCGGCGCATCCCTGAGGCCGACCGGCTGGGAGACAAGGAACTGGCTGTCCATCAGCAGAAAAGGCTCCGCCGGCGCCATGAATTCCGTGACGTAATACTTTTGCAGCTTCGTCTTCATGTCGGCCCCCCGGTCGGAAATGACGACTCGTTAACTATGCAAGACAATGACCCTACGCGACGAATTCATGATCCGAAACACGCGTTGTTGACGGATTGAGACGAACCGAGGCGCGGCGGGTCGGAGACGCGCGGACTCGCCGGCAAGGTCCCGGCCGTCGTCGCCCGGCCTCACATCTGTCCGGGGAAGACCGCGCTAGAGAACGAAGTCGGACGCCTGGATGGCCGGCGTGATCGCGATGATCGCGAAATCGGCCAGCGCGTCCCCGTCCACATCCCCCTCGATCCGGACCACCCCGCCGGCGACCTGGTAGCGCAGCTGCCCCGCCTGCCCGCCGAACGCCGCCGCGCCGATGAAGGTGAAGGCGTCGTTCGCGGCGGTGCTCCGGTTCGCGTCGATCGCCGAGAGGTCGATCCTGTCCTGCCCGGAGGTGAAATCGCCGATCGTGTCGGGCCGGAGCTTGGCGCCGTCGGAACGCAGCGTCAGCGGGCGGCTGTCCGCCGCCTGGCCGAAGACGAAGCTGTCGGCGCCCGTGCCGCCCGCCAGCCGGTCATGGCCCAGGCCGCCGCTCAGCAGGTCGTCGCCGCCGCCGCCGTTCAGCGCATTGGCGCCGGCATTGCCCGTGATCGTCTGGCCGTATCTGTTGCCGGTCAGATTGATCGGCGCCGTGCTCGCCGGATCGACGGCGGAGAGGAATTCGATCTCGGTGTCGTCATTGTCCGGGAGCGCGAAGCTGACCGAGGCCAGCACCCGGTCGATCCCTTCGCCCGCGGCCTCGGCCGGTATGTCGCCGGCATCGTCGACATAGAGGATGTCGTTGCCCGTCCCGCCGAGCAGGCCGTCGGCGCCGGCGCCGCCGATGAGAATGTCGTTGCCGCCTTCGCCGTTCAGCGTATCGTTGCCGGGCCCCGTCTCGATCCGGTTGACGCCGGCCGTGCCGATGACGCTGTCCTCGCCGCCGCCGTCGACATGCCGGTAATGCTCGAAATCGAACGCGGTGGCCTGCACGCTCGGCCGCGACAGCACGCCGGTATTCATGTTGAAGAAGACGCGCGCGCTCTCCTGCGTCATCTCCAGCGTGTCGCCGTCGAAATCCCCTTCGTCGGAGACGAGGTCGCCGCCCCGCGCCCGCACGCCGGCGACCAGGCCGCGCAGCACGATCGTGTCATTGCCCTCGCCGCCCATCAGCAAGGTCGTGGCCGCCGCGGCGTGATCGCGGATGATGTCGTCGCCCGGGCCGCCGTTGAAGATGGCCGCCGCCGCGCTCACCTCGACATCGTCATTGCCCGGCGTGCCGAACTGGGTGGCGGAGGGATAGGCCGGCGCGGTCGGCGTCGCGCGCGTGTCGAAGATGTCGCCGGTGGCGTAGACGATCCCGGAAAAGTCCTGATGGAAAAGCCCGGCGCCGAAGAAGCGGCCGTCGGCCAGCGGCGTCACCGCATAGTCATAGGCGTCGCCGCCGATCCCGGTCGATTGCCCCACCAGCTGGCCGTTCGCATCGTAGGTGCGCGCGGAAAAGCCGACATCCTCGCCGCTGCCGTTCACGGCGACGAAGCCGCCGTCGGCGGTCGGCAGCAGATCGGAGAGGCTGTTCCCCCCGACATTGACGCCGAGCAGCAAGGCGCCGGCGTCGGAATAGACCTCGACGCGGGTGCCGTTCGTCGTGTCGAAGCCGATCGCGAAGCGACCCCCGGTCAGCACCGCGATCTCCACCGAAAATTCGCGCCCGGACGGGTTGAGCCCGGTCAGCGCCGTGACCGGCGCTCCGGACGCATTGTAGATGCGGAAATAGGCCTCCCTGTCCGCCCCGTTATTGGCGGCCGTCGAGGTGAAGGCGACGAGATAATTGCCGCTGGAGAGCAGGGCCACGCGCGGGTCGGTGAGGTTGCGGTCGTTGTCGAGCACGACGCCGCCGCCCGGCGTCGACAGCAAGGTCATGGTCGACGGGTCGAACCGCTGGAAGCAGATGTCCCAGGTGCCGCCGGACATGCGCTGGTAGACGACGAGGCCGTTGGTGGCGCTCGCGACCGCGATCTCGGGATTGCCGAACCAGATCCGCTCGCCGTTCGCGGGATCCGTGGCGATCCTGAGTCCGCCGCCATAATTGCCGTTGGCCAGCCTCTTCTCGATCACGATGTCGATCGTCGGATCGGCGGGGATGCCGTTCGGCCGTTCCTGCGAGAAGGCGAGGATGAACTCGCCCGAGGGCAGGGCGGCCGCGTTCGGCTCGGCCTCGTTGCCGCTGAAGAAGCCGCTGTTGAGCACGACCGTGCCGGTCTTCCTCCGGCCATAGGCGTCGAACAGGACGCCGACCAGGTCGGTGCCGAATTCGGGGGCGTTGGCCTGCAGCGAATCCGTCCAGAACATCCAGATGTCGCCATTGGCGAGCTGGATCGCGCCGACGTGCCGCTGCCGCGGCGTGTCGAAGCGGGCCAGGATGTCGATCGAGGCGGCATCGCCATCCCAGTAACGCGGCGCTGTCGGCATGGCTGCTCCTCGGTGGACTGTCGGCCCGCAGGGCTAGCATGGCGCCGATGGAGCGACAATTGCGCGGGGGACGGGGCGTCGCCTCGCGCGCGCTTCAAGCCCGCGGCGTCCCCGGGGCCGGCCCCGCTAGAGGAAGAAGTCCGAGGCCCGGATGACTGGCGTGATCGCGAGGATCGCGAAGTCGGCGAGCGCGTCCCCGTCCATATCCCCCTCGATCCGCATCACCCCGCCGCCGAGCGTGTAGCGCAGCTGTCCCGCCTGTCCGGTGAAGGCCGCCGCGCCGATGAAGGTGAAGGCATCGTTCGCCGCCGTGGCCTGTTTCGCGTCGATCGCGGTCAGGTCGATCTTGTCCTGCCCCGAGGTGAAGTCGCCGATCATGTCTGGCCGCAGCTTGGCGCCGTCCGAGCGCGGCGTCAGCGGCCGGCTGTCCCCGCCGCCGAACGTGAAGATGTCCACCCCCTCGTCGCCGAACAGGCGGTCCGCGCCCGTTCCTCCCACCAGGATGTCGTTCCCGAGCCCGCCGCGCAGCTCGTCGTCGCCCGCGCCGCCCTGCAGCCTGTCGTCGCCGCCGCCGCCGCGCAGCTGGTCGCCGCCGCCGGCGCCGTCCACGAAGTCGTTTCCGGCCTCCAGCGTCAGGCGATCGGCCGCATTGCCCAGCCAGAGGCTCATCGCCTCGACATTGACGACGCGATAGCGGCCGCCGAACTCCAGCGCGCCGGTCTGCGTCAGATCGAGGTCCAGGCCGCCCGCGAAACCGCTGAGATCGGCGGCGAACCGGTTGGTGCCCGCCGACCCGTCATAGAGGGTGAACAGGGGGTGGAAGGCGAACAGGGATGGCGGGAGACCGGCGTTCGCGCCCAGCAGCCGGTAATCCTCGATCCCAGCGGCCTGCAGGTTGATGAACTTGCCCGAAGAGCTGAACTGGATCTCGGGCGCGGCGATGAATTCGGCCAAGGCGACGCGCAGCGCGTCGGGGCTTCCCGCCAGGGGCAGGCTCCTGACCTGGCCGTTCAGCCGATAGCCCGGGTTCGAGAAATTGGTGACATGGGCGATGTCATGGCCCGCTCCGCCGATGACGACGTCGCCGCCGCCGACGAGGAAATCGACGTCGTAGAAGACGTCGTCGCCCGGTCCTCCGTCCACCTTCTCGGTCCGGAAGGAGAGGAAGACGACGTCATTGCCTTCGCCGGCGGCGAAGATGAATTCGCTGGCGCCGGGCGTGCGCTCCAGCATCGCGGCGGCCTGCGCGTTCGCGCCGGGGAGGGCGATCACGTCGTTCCCGGCGCCCGCGTCGAGAAAGCCGCCCGCATAGAGATCGAGCGTCACCGCGTCGAAATCGACGATGTCGTCCCCGGCGCTGAGCAAGAGCGCGGCCTTTTCGGCGGAGAAGACGGTGCCGCGCCATAGTCCGCCCGCGAGCCACACGGTCATCAGGTCGCCGTTCTTCAGCACGGCGCCGGCGACGCTGGACGACACGATCGAGGATCCGCTCGCCAGCAATTGTTCCGGGCCGCCATAATGATCGCTCGCGTCGACCCAGCGCCCCCAGACCTCGCCGCCCTTGGTGAAGATATAATAGCGATCGCCGTCGGGGGTCGGGATCGGCGTCACATTGTCGTGGAGCGTGATCGCGGTCAGCGGCGCGGTCGCCGGCACCGGCGCGGGCGCGGTGAACGGGGTCCCGTCCAGCGCGAAGCTCTGGCGCACCAGGATGGACGAACCGGAAGGCTGCCAGCTTGCCAGCAGGGTGCCGTCGGCGGCGAGGTCGAGCGTGACCGACAGGCCGCTGGCGGCGGGCGCGAGGATCCTCTCCTGGGAATAGCCGCTCCCGCCGGCCAGGTTCGCGATCTGCAGCCGGATGGAGGAATCGGCCGCGCCCCAGGCGATCGCCAGATTGCCGTTGGGCAGGAGCTCCGTCGCGATCGACTGGTCGGAGCTGGGCGGATGCGACGACCAGGCGGGCGGCCGGAAAGCGACCGTGCTGCCATGGTCGCCGGGGCTGCCGGCATAAGGCTGGGCCTGGCCGAACAGCCGGTGCAGCACGCGGCCCTGGCCGTCAACCTCGCGGAAGATGTTGCCGTTGGCGTCGAAGCGCTGCATCATCAGATCGCCGTTCAGCCAGAGCACCGCGAAGCCGCCATCGGCGAGCGGGACCACGGTTTCCGCTTCGATCTCGCTGAAGGGCGCCCCGCTATAGGCCACGGTCCTGACCTCGCCCGCCGGGCTGCCGGCGGCGGTGAATTTCTGCACGGCGATGTTGGCGCCATAGGCGCCGGCGCTCCAGGCGAGCACGAAGCCGCCATCGGCCAATGCCGCCACGATCATGTTGGTCGCGCCGGTCGGCGTCGACAGGGTGAAGCCCGTCTGTTCGGGCGGCGGCACGCCGCCGGGCCGCGATGCGCCCAGGGACGCGGGGCCGCGTGCCGCATCCTCCGGCGCGATATAGTTGAGCAGATCGACAATGCCCTCGGCGGTCGAGATGCGGGTGTCGTCCGCCGCGCCGTCGCCGTCCGCGTCGATCCCGGGCGCGCGCGTCAGCTCTGCCGGATTTCCCAGCCCTTCCAGGACATCGCCCTCGAGCGGTCGGAAGTCGACGATCCGGTCCCGGCCGAAGGCGGTGCCGAAGACGAAGCGGTCGGCGCCGGGTCCGCCGGTCAGCACGTCGTCGCCCGCGCCGCCCGCGATCCGGTCGTCGCCGCCGCCGCCGATTATCCCGTCATTGCCGTCGCCGCCGGAGAGCAGGTCTGCGTTGACGTAGCCGGCGATGAGATCGTCGCCGCCCAGGCCCTCGATGAAGCCCGCGCCGGCCTTTACGATGAGTTCGTCCGCGAACCGTCCGCCGAACACCGGCTTGGTGTCGATGATCTCGACCATATTGGCGCGCGCGTTGCTGAGGAAATGCGCCGCGCGACGCTCCAGGACCGCGCCCGCGAGCAGCGAGCCGGCGATCTCCGCCATCCGATCGGCATAGGTGAGGTGGTTGTGCGCCGCGAGGCCGACGCCGACATTGTCGTCGTCCAGCAGCAGCGATGGACCGGAATGTTCGGGATAGAGTTCCCCGATCACATCGCCCTCGCGGGTCACGTGCCAGAAGGCAGGCGAGGGCGCCGGCGTCAGGATCCCCGGTCCGGGCGCCCCGACCGCCAGGCCCATGACCGGATGGCCGCCGAGGTCCAGCTCACCGGTCTGCACCCAGGCGAACAGGGTTTCCGCCGTCATGCCCCCGAGACTGTGGCCGACCAGCCAGACTTCGTAGCCGGCGAAGCGCGCTTCCGCCGCGATCTCCTCGATGTGGGGGATGAACTGTTCGGCCCGGCCACGGATGTCGCCCCAGACGCGGTCTGCATCCGCGAGCAAATCGTCAGCTTCGAAGGGATTTGTCCCGCGGAATGAAAAAACGAGGGTTCTGGTCGTCGTGTTGACCGCGACGAGCATCTCGGCGGAGTCGTTCCCAGACATGCGGACGATGCCGTCGCCGACCGGCACGAAGCCGAAGGGGAGCGTGAGCGGGGCCTCCAGATAGGCGAGGGCGGCGAGACGCGCCATTTCCGCAAGCTGGTCGGCAAACGTCCTGACAGGCATCCCGCTCTCCCCGCCTTCACGTATAGGCGGCGCCCGCGCCCGGCGAAATGCCAAACAGGCGGGGCTCGCCGCTTCCGCGGGCCGATTTTGCTAGAGGATGAAGTCTGCCGCCACGATGAGGGGTGCCGTCGCCATGATCGCGAAATCGGCCAAAGCGTCTCCGTCCACATCCCCTTCGATCCGGATCACGCCGCCGGCGACCTGGTAGCGCAGCTGCCCCGCCTGTCCGCCGAACGCCGCCGTGCCGATGAAGGCGAAGGCGTCGTCGGCGTCGGTCGCCCGTTTCGCGTCGATCGCGGACAGGTCGATCCTGTCCTGCCCGGAGGTGAAGTCGCCGATCATGTCGGGCCGGAGCTTGCCCCCGTCCGAGCGCATGGTCAGCGTCCGGCTGTCCCCGGCGGCGCCGAAGACGAAGACGTCCGCGCCCGTGCCGCCTTCGAGGAAGTCGGCGCCCAGACCGCCGTCGATCCGGTCGGCGCCCGCCTCTCCATGCAGCCGGTCCTCCCCGCCGCCGCCGCGCAACTGGTCCTCCCCGTCATAGCCGAACAGCCGGTCGGCGCCGCCGTCCCCGGAGACGAGATCGTTCCCGCTGTCGCCGAGGATGAAGTCCGCGTCGCCGCCGCCGCGCAGATCGTCATTGTCGGCGCCGCCATAGATGGTGTCGTTGCCGCTTCCCCCGCCGATCTTGTCCGCGCCGGCATCGCCGCCCAGCAGGTCGGCGCCGGCCCCGCCGAACATCTGGTCGTCGCCGGTCCCGCCCCAGACCGTGTCGTTGCCGTCCTGCGCGTAGATCGAATCGTTGCCGGCCGTCCCGAACAGCTGCTCGCCGGCCCCGCTGCCCAGGAAGAGCCCGGCGCCCGGCGTCCCGCTGAGCAGATAGCGGACATAGAGGTCGTTCCAGATCGTGCCGTCGTCGAACGCGATTTCCTCGACATGGTCGCTGAGGTCGCCGTCGATCGTGCTGATGATGGTGATGACGTCGGTCGAGCCGATGAACCGCAGCGTCAGGTCGTTCCCGGCGCGGTGCAGGGTCACGTCCGTGGGGACGTAGCCGTGGATGATCAGCCGGTCGTTGTCGCGGAAGCCGTTATCCTCGATCCGGTCGACGCCGTCACCGGCGTCGAAGACATAGGTGTCGGAACCGCTGCTGCCGGTCAGCCCGTCATTGCCCAGCCCGCCCACCAAACGGTCGGCGCCGGGGCCACCGTCCAGATTGTCGTCGCCGCCCAGGCCGAACAGGATATCGTCGCCGCCGGTCCCGGCCAGGATGTCGTTGCCGTTGGTCGCCTGCCCCGGCACCGTGGGCGCTTCGCCGAACACGGCCGCGGTCAGCTGCGCCTTGTTCACGTTCAGCAGGGTGATCGATTGCCCGGACGGCAGGGCGATGATCGCATTGGCCCCGGACTGGGAGATGACGAGATTGATGAATTTCCCCGCGTCGCCGAAACCCTCGAGGCGAACGGTTTCCCCGGCGAGGATATTGAGGTCGACGATCGTCGTGGTGAATGCGGAGCCTTTCCGCACCACGAAGGCGTCCCGGCCCTCGCCCCCGGTAAGCATCTCCCGGCCCGGCCCGCCGATCAGCGTGTCATTGCCGCCGGCGCCGTCCAGGCTGTCCGTATATCCGGCGGTCAACACGTCATCGAACCGGGAACCGATCAGCTTGTCCATATTGTTGATCATGTCCCCTTCGGCATCGCCGCCGCTCTGGGGGGTGTAGCCCTTGCCGAGATCGACAATGACCGCTCCCGGGGAGCTCGCATAGGACACGGTGTCGATGCCGGCCCAGCCTTCGAAGAAATTGGCATTGGCGTCGCCGGCGAAGAAATCGTCAAAGTCCGTGCCGACCACGTTCTCGATATTGCGCAGGGTGTCGCCTTCCGCATCCCCGCCGCGCTGCGTCGCCAGCTTCAGATCGATGATCACGCCGGTTGTAGTGCTTGTCATGCCGCCGTTGGAGACGGTCGCGCCATAGGCGACGGTATCGATGCCATCGCCACCGTCAAGGATATCGGCGCCCTCATTGCCCTGCAGCCAGTCGTCGCCGGCACCGCCTTCGAGCCGATCGTCGCCCGCGAGACCGGACAAATGGTCGTCCCCGCCGAGTCCGGCGATGATGTTGGCCGCGGCATTGCCGTACAGCAGGTCCTCGGCCGAGGTGCCGTTGCCGCCGAACATTGCGAAATTGAACTGGTAGGCTTCCACGAAACTCCCGTCCGTGAAACGCAGGTTGTCGAGAAACTTGAAATTGGCGAATGTGATGGAACCGTTTCCCGGTATACCGAGAACGAGCTTGTCGCCGGTAACTTGGAAGGTGAGCGCGTCGAACGTTATCCCTTGTCCGAAGTATATCGAGGCATGTTGATCCGGGGTCGATAGTGGGTTCTGGTAAATGGTGTCGGCCCCATCGCCGATGTTGTACATGAATGTGCTCGGGCCGGCGTGGAACACATCATCTCCGCCTAGGCCTTGAAAGGTGGAGCCCAGATAGCCGGTCAATATATCGTTTCCCGAACTCCCGATGATGCGTGCGGGAAAGGCCGGGTTGAACCCCGCTGCTTCCGCCACCCGTGCATAAGCATTCGACAGGGGGGACAGGATTCTGACAATCTCTGTCCAGTAAATCGATCTGTCTGCGCTGTCCGTCGGCGCGGTCAGCCTTGCTTGGGCGAGAATTCCGTCGAGGCCCTGGAGAAACGCTGAATCAAAGACGATCGTGTCAGTGGCGAAATTGTAGGCCATGCCCGGAAGCACGCTCTTCAAGGGTCCTTGAATAAGCAGTTTCGAAACCATGTTGCTGAACAGGCTTCCAAATGCCTGGTCGACATTGATCTCGCTGGTGTCGCCGTCCACGAAGCGCTGGAGGACCGCCAGCTTCGCGGCATGCCTGTCATTGGCGCTTCCGGTCGGGGCAATCCCGCTGGCGTCTCCCCATGCGAGCAGGATTGTATAGACCCGGTCGTAGACCTCATCCAGCCGGGACAGCTCGAGTCCAGCCAGCTCGGTGACCATCGCCTTCAGTGAACTATTCTGGGTCATCGCATAATGAAGCGCCGGCAGGGTGCCGTATCCGCGCGAGAGCGGCAGGAAGAGGGTCGAGGCGTCGACGGGCGGAGAGACCGAGGTATCGGAGCCAACATAGATGCTATCGGACTGCCGGACGTCGAACAGGACGTCCGCCGCCACGCCGACGCTGCCGTTCGCACGCGTAAACTCCGACGTGCCGGCAACGGCGTGGCCGTTGAGCGACGTCGCGTTGGTCAATTGCAGGGACAGGCTGACGATTTGCAGGGACTCGAGGGTCTTGAGCTCGCCGGCATCGGTCTTTCCGTTGCTGTTCAGGTCCTGCCAGATCCTCAGCCCGGAAAAGCCCGCATCGGCGGCGCTCACCCTGTTGTCGTGGTTGGTGTCGAGCTGCGCCAGCTTCTGATAGGCGGTGGTGCCGCCGTCGTCGCCAAACATCTCCCGCTGATTGTCGATCCTGCCGTTGCCGTTAGTGTCGCGGACCAGGAACCCGTCGTTTTTGTCCAGCCATTCCATGCCTTCGGCAAAGCCATCATTGTCGATGTCGAAGTGGGGCGGATTCAGGGTGCTGACGTAGGGGATGTACCTCAGGCCATCGCCGTTCAGATCGAGAGCGATTGGGGAGGTTTTGGCCGTGTCGCCGGGAATGCCGAGATCCCCCGGCTTGCGGGAATCCTTGGGGAGGGTAATGCCCATCAGGGTAAGATCGGACTGGCCGTCATAGCCGGCGGGAAAGAAGTTCTTGATGAGCGCCGCGGGGCCGGACCCGCCCGCCGGCACGACCATCAGGTCCAGGCCGCCTTGGGCGCGCGTGAAGACGAAGTTGCCGAGCTTGTAGAGCCCGTTGTCGAGATTCTGCGCGGTGCCCGAAATCTCGCTGCCGTCGTAGACGATCCGGTCGGCCGCCTCCGGGTCCATGATCGTGTCGAGGCCGCCCTCGCGTTTCAGGATGAACCTGTCCGCGCCGGCGCCGCCGGTCAGGAAATCGCCGCCGTCGCCGCCGTTGAGATAGTCGTCGCCGGTGCCGCCGTTGAGCTGGTCCGAGCCGGCGCGTCCGAACATGTCGTCTTCGCCGTCGCCGCCGAACAGCATGTCGGCGCCCTCGCCGCCATCGAGGACGTCGTCGTCGCCGAGCCCCTGCAGGCCGTCATTCCCGGCCTCGCCGAGCATGAGATCGTAGCCGGATCCTCCGATCAGGCTGTCGCCGATGTCGACGCGGCCAAGCCTTATGGAATCCGCGGTGACCAGCGACGCGAGGCTGACCCGGTCGTCATATGCATCGTTGAGCAGCGCATTGCCGCTGGCCAGCGCCGAGGCGATCGTCGCGGTGACCGCCACGGATTGCGCGGTTATTCCCCGCTGGACGATGGCCGCCACGCCCCCGCCGGTCACCGTCTCCCATATCGTGAGCAGAGCATCGAAGAGCTCGCCGGCACTGGAGGCGATCCGCGCCTCACCTTGCGCATGCGCAAATGCCTTCATCATCGCGAGAAAATCGTACGGATTGTCGGGCTCGTCTTCGATGATGTTCGCCATGAACGGGCCACTGTCGCGAAACATCAGGAATAAGAGGTTGCCAGACCACAGCGCCTCATCGCCGTTGAATATGCGCGCGGCCGCGCCGGCCGCGTCGAGTGCCCCGAGACGTTCGATCGCCGGTACCGTCCGCAACGCCAAGACGTCGGCCAGGACGGCGTCCGCAATCGCATTGGAGGCATCCTGGATTTGGGCAGACGTCAGGGGAACGCCATAACGATACTGGTACTGAATGCTCGTATAGGACCTGATCAGGTGTGAGAACGCGCCGGTTCCGGCATTGATGTCCGCGGCGGCGGAAAACCACAGGATCGAACGATCGTCGATTCCGTCCTGTCCCGCCGCCCAGGCCGCTATATTTCTATAAGCCTCCGGGAAAAGCCGCTGTGCTTTAAGGTTGCGAATGGAACTGAGCTGGGTTTCGGAAAACTGAAACACGGGCATCCCCACTGACTCGAATGCGGCATTTACCATGAATCGGCCGTGCCGTCGCTGAAGTTCGAGGGGCCGTGGCCGACCCGACTTGCCCAATCCCCTTGCCGCCCCCACATCCCCAACACCCGCGTTGACTGCCCTCGCGACCGCCACTAACAACAAGAACAAATCTGGAACAGCCTCACTTATGCTGACTCATCTGTCCGTCCGCGGCGCGCGCGAGCACAATCTCAAGAATGTCGACGTGGACATCCCGCGCGAGACGCTGACGGTGATCACCGGCCTGTCCGGCTCGGGCAAGTCGAGCTTGGCCTTCGACACCATCTATGCCGAGGGGCAGCGCCGCTATGTCGAGAGCCTGAGCGCCTATGCGCGCCAGTTCCTCGAGATGATGCAGAAGCCCGACGTCGATCATATCGAGGGGCTCTCGCCGGCCATCTCGATCGAGCAGAAGACGACCTCGCGCAACCCGCGCTCCACGGTCGCGACCGTTACCGAAATCTACGATTATATGCGGCTGCTCTGGGCCCGCGTCGGCATTCCCTACAGCCCCGCCACGGGCGAGCCGATCGCCGCCCAGACCGTGTCGCAGATGGTCGACCGGACAATGACCCTGGCCGAGGGCACCCGCCTCTATCTCCTCGCCCCGGTCGTGCGCGGGCGGAAGGGCGAATATCGCAAGGAGCTGGCCGAGTGGCAGAAAGCGGGCTTCACCCGCGTCCGCATCGACGGCAAGTTCCACGAGATCGACGAGGCGCCAGCCCTCGACAAGAAATACAAGCATGACATCGAGGTGGTGGTCGACCGGATCGTGATCCGCGAGGGCATCGAGACCCGCCTGGCCGACAGTTTCGAGCAGGCGCTGAAGCTCGCCGAGGGCCTCGTCTATCTCGACCCCGCCGACGCCCCCTCCGCCCGGGTGAGCGAGGCGCGCCAGGCCTTCGCCGTGGACGGCCCGGACGACGACGAGGATTCCACCGCCCGCACCGGCGTCGCCGCCGCGCTCGAGGCCGCCGCCGAGCGCAACGTCCTCGCCACCCACGCCCCCGAAGGCCGCATCGTCTTCTCCGAGAAATTCGCCTGCCCCGTCTCCGGCTTCACCATCCCGGAGATCGAGCCGCGCCTGTTCTCGTTCAACGCGCCGCAGGGCGCCTGCCCGGGCTGCGACGGCCTCGGCGAGAAGCAGCTCTTCGATCCGGAGCTGATCGTCCCCAACGAGGCGCTCTCGATCAAGAAGGGCGCGGTCGTCCCCTGGGCCCGCTCCAACCCGCCCAGCCCTTATTACATGCAGGTGCTCGGCAGCCTCGCCGCCGAATTCGGCTTCAGCCTCGACACGCCCTGGCAGGATCTGCCGGAGGAGGTGCGCGAGATCATCCTGAACGGCACCAAGGGCAAGCCCGTCACCCTGCGCTTCATCGACGGCCGCAAATCCTACGAAGTGAAGAAGCCGTTCGACGGCGTGATCGGCAATCTCAACCGCCGCCTGCTGCAGACCGAGAGCGCCTGGATGCAGGAGGAGCTCAGCAAATATCAGTCGCCCGCCCCCTGCGAGACCTGCCACGGCGCCCGCCTGCGCCCGGAGCCGCTCGCGGTGAAGATCGCCGGCGAGCATATCAGCCAGGCCACCGCCCGCTCGGTCCGCCATGCGCTCCCCTGGTTCGAGACGCTGCACGAAAAGCTCACGCCCACCCAGAACGAGATCGCCCGCGCCATCCTCAAGGAGATTAACGAGCGGCTCGGCTTCCTGAACAATGTCGGGCTCGACTATCTGAACCTGGACCGCACCTCGGGCACGCTCTCCGGCGGCGAGAGCCAGCGCATCCGCCTCGCCAGCCAGATCGGCTCCGGCCTCTCCGGCGTGCTCTACGTGCTCGACGAGCCCAGCATCGGCCTCCACCAGCGCGACAATGACCGCCTGCTGGTCACCCTCAAGCGCCTCCGCGATCTCGGCAACACCGTGCTCGTCGTCGAGCATGACGAGGATGCGATCCGCCACGCCGATTACGTCATCGACATGGGCCCCGGCGCCGGCGTCCATGGCGGCGCGGTCGTCGCCCGCGGCACGCTCGACGAGGTGCTCGCCAACGAGAACAGCCTGACCGCCGATTATCTCACCGGCCGCCGCGCCGTCCCGCTGCCGGAGAAGCGCCGCAAGGGCACCGGCAGGAAGCTGACCGTCCGGGGCGCCCGCGCCAACAATCTCAAGGACGTCACCGCGTCCATCCCGCTCGGCACCTTCTGCTGCATCACCGGCGTCTCCGGCTCCGGCAAGTCGAGCTTCACCATCGACACGCTCTACGCCGCCGCCGCCCGCCACCTGAACGGCGCCCGCGTCCAGGCCGGCCGGCACGAGAAGATCGAGGGCCTGCAATATCTCGACAAGGTGATCGACATCGATCAGTCGCCGATCGGCCGCACCCCGCGCTCCAACCCGGCCACCTATACCGGCGCCTTCACCAACATCCGCGACTGGTTCGCGGGCCTGCCCGAGGCGCAGGCCCGCGGCTACAAGCCCGGCCGCTTCTCCTTCAACGTCAAGGGCGGCCGCTGCGAGGCCTGCGCCGGCGACGGCCTGCTCAAGATCGAGATGCACTTCCTGCCCGACGTCTACGTCACCTGCGACGTCTGCCACGGCCAGCGCTACAATCGCGAGACGCTGGAGGTGAAGTTCAAGGGCAAGTCGATCGCCGACGTGCTCGACATGACGGTCGAGGACGCGGTCGAATTCTTCAAGGCCGTCCCCCCGATCCGCGACAAGATGGCGATGCTGGCCGAGGTCGGCCTCGGCTATATCAAGGTCGGCCAGCAGGCGACGACGTTGAGCGGGGGCGAGGCCCAGCGGGTGAAACTCGCCAAGGAGCTGAGCCGGCGGGCGACCGGGCAGACCTTGTACATATTGGACGAGCCGACCACGGGGCTCCATTTCGAGGATGTGCGGAAACTGCTGGAGGTGCTCCATGCGCTGGTGGAGCAGGGGAACAGCGTCGTGGTGATCGAGCACAATCTCGAGGTCATCAAGACCGCGGATTGGGTGATCGACCTTGGGCCCGAGGGCGGGGACAAGGGGGGCGAGATCGTGGCGGAGGGGACGCCTGAGGATGTGGCGGGGGTGGCGCGATCTTATACCGGTGCTTATTTGAAGCCGTTGCTCAACGGGATGCGGACGGGGCTGGTGACAGCGATGCCGCGAAAGAAGACGCGGGCGTCAGCGGCGCGTGAGCGCGAGACAGCCGCATAAACTGTCCGCTCTAGGCGGTCATTATTTTCAGAATGTCAGCGGCAAAGTCATCATTTGCCGACGTCTGCTGCTCAACGGATTTTGCCAACTCGGCTATCCGATCTCTCAATCGCAAGAGCATCTCTGACAGGTTGCTAAGCTGCATCCATGCGACAGAGTCCTCCCAGAAATAGACCCTAGGATTCTTATTCTCATGGCTTTTGAGAAGGCCCGTGATCGTTTTACGAAGTTCCGCCTCGGCGACTGCAGGACTAGAAAGGAAGTTGCCAATTGTGTCTCCCATTCCTCCAAATAGCTTGCCCGAAAGGATGTGGACACCGGCCTCGTTGAATTCTCTGGCTAGCAATGAAAGCGCAGCATCGATAGGCCGCGCATCAGTTTTGAAAAACACCGCAACCACTTCTGTCGTTCTTTTGTCGACTTCAACAGCTTCGACGTGGCTAATAATAAATTTGCATACTGCTGCAGGATCAGAAACGTCCAGAGAATCTAAGGACCGCGAAAAGTCTGTGAGGCGATTAATAATCCAAAGCCTTTTCACTTCTATCGCATTCATTTCATATAGCATTGGCAAGACATTGTCAGTGTCTGCCCTCAAGGCCAATCGATCTAAGACCTTGCTGAAAACATCGCCTTTGTAGTATAGAAGATACCTTGCTGCGAAGTACTCTTGGAATGATCGATGTACAAAGGCACTTTCTAGGCCGTCCTCCTGCATGAGGCACACTGATTGCTTGCAGTCTTTGATATATAAATCCGGCTTTACGTTTTGTAGGCCACTCCGGTTCAGGCTCGCTCGAATGAGTCCGGTTAGATCCGTGGCCGGGAACCGAATTTTTCCCATAGCATACGTCTCAAAGGAAAACGAGCGAAACACCTCGTCAAATTGATCAATTTCCAAGTTGGCGAAGTGCTTTCTCGTATATATTCCCTTTGATGAATCGTGACGGAAGAACAATGCTTCAAATACTTGACTATAAAATGCAGTAAGTTTGCGTGGCACGTTCGAGTTATTATCAAACATTATTAACATGATTATCGCTAAGAGCGGATTTGAGAGGAAACTTCTATGGTCATCGAATAAGCCGGATTCAAGCTCATTAACGAAGCCGCGCTTCTTTTCCTCGTCAAACACCAAATTGTGAATCACTTCCTTGACCTGATGAAGCTCCATTCCTGCGATGCGGAGAACTTGTAGATCTGCCAAGGACTCGATTTGTCGCTCAGGACGCGATGAGCAAATAATTGGAGTATTAGGGAATCTTCGCCTAAATTCAGATATTTCTCGTAGAAATCCATCCCTATATTCTGGACTGATTTCATCAAGTCCGTCGATTATAGAAATAAAAACGCCATGCTCTAATCCTATTTTAAATTGATCAAACGTAGCATTCGATTTTTCGCTACTAGTTGAATCAAATAGCGCTACTTCAATAGTGCTAGTGAGCGCATGATTGCCAAGATTTCGTGCCTCAATATAGAGTGGGATTCGTTGGTGATTCAGAATGGTGTCGGCTAGATTAACGGCCATCCACTTCATGAACATCGACTTACCAGATCCTGCGAGTCCAGTTATTAGGCAGTTGATGCCTGCCGATTGCGCATGCTTCAGCAGCCTTCCATCGGAAATGGTGCTCTGCTGCGCGATGAAATTTGTGGTTACGTATTGAGACAGCAGTGAGACAGGGTCGCGGTACAGGACATTCTTTGTGGTGGAGCAGCGGGCGACGGTATCCCGAAGATGGTCAGCGAAAACGTTTGTGGAGGTGGCGACGAACTTGTCAAACTGCGCTCGGCCTAAGCGAGAAAGTAGTTTTCCGATGTGAGGCGCCGTAGCCTTGCCTAATTCGGCGACCATTGACTCGGTTGTTGCCAACATCTTGCCCCCAAGAAGATCAGATCATTCCGGATCTCAAATAGCAATTACGAGCTAAAGACAGGATCGCCAAGTCTAAAGCGGGACCAATCTGAGTCAGGATAACAACGCAGAAATTCTCGGTATCCATCCCGCACTGCCTCTGCTCGCCTACCGCCTCAAATCACATCCGGCACGCCGGCCAACCGGGCAGCGCCATATGCCGATGACGGGGCTTGATTGGCGCAATACCGGTCCGCGCCGCAGTTCGTCAGCCCTCCACCCCCGGATACCCAGCCCCCTTCAACAACCCCGCCAGATGCGCCCCGCTGGACGCCGCCATCGCCACCGTCTCCGCCACCGTCTCCGGCACCTTTTTCAGATCCTTGAAGTCCACCCGCCCCATCGCCTCCCCAACCCAATAGCAGGTCGGCGACGGCGGCAGCGTCCAGCCCACGTCCACCAAAGCCTGCCCCAGCTGCGCGGTGACATTGTGAGCCCCGTCCTCATTGCCGACCACCGCGATCAGCACGATCTTGCCATAAGCCGGCGTCCGCCCCGCTGCGTCCGTCTCGGAGAGGAAGGCGTCCATCCGCTCGCACACCCTTTTGGCGAGGCTGGACATCTGGCCCATCCAGACCGGCGTGCCGAAGATCAATATGTCGGCCGCGAGGATACGTTTGCGCAGGTCCGGCCACGCATCCCCGTCGCCCTCGTCCGAACTCACGCCCGGCTTCACCTCATGATCGGCGATCCGGATCGTCCCGTCATACGCCACGCCCTTCGCCTTCAGCGCGTCCACGATGAGCCCGATCATCCGGTCGGTCGAGCTGGTCTCCTCGCCATTGCTGGCCTTCAACGTGCAATTGAGCGCGATCGCCTTGAGCGTCATGCGGAATCTCCTTCGGGGTCCAGCGCCCGACGCGCCAACGGGACCCCGGTTCCGCCCCGGCGCCCGCGCGAGCCGATGCGGGCGCCGGACGGCGAGGCCGCCGCTCCTTCGAACGCTGACCCGATCGGGTAAACCTGCAAACACCGTGCGCGGCGCAGCCGCCATATTGTCTCACGCAAAGGCGCAAAGCGGCAGAGACCCGCACCGACGCCGTCGCGCCCTTCCTTCTGCTTCGCGCGCTTCGCGTGAAATAAACGACCCCTGCCCGAGACCCGGATCACGCGGGCGAGCACCGCATCCGGAGAAGATCGCAACCGGAACGGACCAGGCCCGCATTGCAATGTAGGATTTCCTCTGTCCTAAGCTTCCCGATGAACCGCCACCGCCATCGTTCCCCCGCAGCCTCCATGGGCAGTGCGAACATTGGGACCATTCGGCCGTCCCGGCGCGCGCACGCGGGCATGCGAACGTTGCGCAGGTCCGCCCTTTTCACGGCCCGGAAACGGGCACGGATGGGACGTATCGGCCTTGCAGGCTTCGCCGCCGCCGCCGCCAAGCTCAGCGGCAGACCCGCCGCCCCAGCCGCACCTCGAACCGCCGCCCGCCAACCACGCCGCGCGGCACCGGCAGATCGTGGATCCGCGCGTCCACCTGGCAGCGCCCGGCGCTCACCCGGTACAGGTCCGGCCGCACATATTCGATCCGCTCGATCATCGCATTGCCGCCCAGCGCCTCGATCAACCCGCCATGGTCCGCCACCGCGCGCAGCTCGGCCGCCCGCTGGTGCCAGGGCGGCAGCGCCGCCTGCGCGGGCAGGGCGAAGGCGAGGGCGGCGAGCGGGGCGAGGGGGATCAACGGACGCATGGCGGGCTCCTTTTCATTCCGGTCACGGCGCGCAGGCTGGCATGCTTGCGGCCCGGGAACGCCCATCCTAAACCCGTGGGCATGGGTGGCAAACGGCGGATGCGGGGCTTGCTGATCGGCGGCGCCGGCGCGCTCTACATGGGCTGGTTCATCTACGCCCTGTTGTCCTCGGCGGGCTGCACCGGCCCGGATTGTCCCGGCGTTTCCAATCTCTCCGCGCTCGGTCTTCCCGTCGGCCTCATCCTCGTCCTGGTGGGCGCCTTCACCGGCGGCGGCTTCCTGGTCACCCCGGCCACGATGCTGGCCGTCGGCGCCGGCGCGCTCGCCGCGGGCGCGATCCACGGCATGCCGGACATGCCGGCCTTCCCCTGGTGGTTCGGCGGCATGATGGTCGCCTTCGGCCTCGCGCCCTTCGTCGCCGCGCTCTTCCTGCGCCGCAGCCTCGCCCGCAAGCAGGTCATGGCCGGGGAACTGATGCGCAGCGGCGTGAAGGGCATCGGCACGATCGTCGCGGTCGAGGATACGGGGGTCACGATCAACGACAATCCGCGCGTCGTCATCCGCATGCGGATCGAGCCGGTCGACGGCTCGGCCGGCGTCGAGCGCAGCAAGAAGGTGACCGTCTCGCGGGTCGGCGTGCCGCGCCCCGGGGAGCGCTATCCCGCCTGGTTCGACCGCGCCGATCCCGGCAAGTGGATGTACGGCACGGACGTGGAGGACCATGCCTCCGCCGAGGTGAAAGCCCTGTTCGCGATGGCGCGCAATGGCGGGCCGGCGCGGGATGAGGCGGTTCCGGAGGCGGCGAGCGCGGTCGGGGAACTGGCCCGGCTTTCCCTGCTCTGGCGGGAAGGCGCGCTCACCGACGCCGAATTCGCCGCCGCCAAGGCCCGGCTGCTGCCCCGCATCGGCCGCTGAGCCCCTGGCCTCATGCGCCTTTCCGGCCGTCGCGTTTCCCCATCCTTTACCATTGTCCCGGCATAAGCGGACCCGCACCTTCCGGACGACGCGGCATGAAAACGACGAAATCCTTCATGGGCCTGCTCATGGCGCTGGTCCCGATCCTCCTGATCGGCGGCCTGCTGCTCTATCTGAATCACGTCCGGACCTCGTTCTTCGGGCTGCTCGACGGCGCCATGGGGCCGACCATGTTCGGCCTCGCCGCGATCGGCGTGGTGTTCATCCTCCTCTTCTTCCTGAAGCTCCGCAAGGCCGCCACCCCGCCCGCGCCGCCCAGCGCCCGGGCCGGCGACCGGGTCGACGCGGCGGTGGCCGAGACGCGGAGCGACTTCGACGCCGACGCCGCCTTCGCCCGCTACATGGCCAAGCGCGACGCCGGCGGCACCGACCCGTCCGGCGCGCCGTCGCAGGCCTTCGGCAATGCCCCCGCCCGGCCCGGCGGCTTCGGCCGCAAAGGCGCCTGACGCCGCACGGGCCTTGCCCACGCCGCCGCTGTCCCGGCTCAGAACGTGGTCAGGGCGAACCAGAGATAGAAGCCCAGCATCCCCGCCAGCATCGCCCCGGTCAGCCAGCGCGGCCTGGCGAAGGCGGCGATCGTCATCATGCCGAGCAGGACGGCATGGGGCGCCAGCACCGCCGGGATCCAGGCGCCGGGGCGCGCGGCGAACATCGCCGCGGTCGCGATCAGGTTGCAGGCCAGGATGCCGCCCATCACCTGCCGTTTGTGCCGCGCCGCCCAATCGTCGAAGTCCGGCCACTCCTCCGGTCTGTCGGGGAACACCATCGAGGCCGCGAAATAATAGACCCCGCTGACGAACAGCCCGAGCAGCAGGATCGCGAAATGGGCGGGGATCAACTCCTTGCTGTCCCAGGCCGCGCTCCAGAAGGAGGTGAGGTCGACCATCACGAACAGGCCGAGCAAGGGCGTCAGCCAGCCGATCCGCACCTGCTTGCGCAGCTTCATCGTCCGCACCAGGCCGGACAGGACCTCGACCAAGCTGAAGCCGAGCAGCAGCCCAAACAGTGAGAAAGCGAATTCGAACGGGCTCATGGCGGCGTGTCCCCCCGCCCGCAATGGCCGCAAATGCCCGCACGCCGCAAGCCCGTCCGGGCCGGTCGCCACCGCGCGGCCTTTCTGTTACGCTCCCGCCCTTGTTGCGTAGGCCGGCCGATCGAACAGGGGACCAAAGCATGCGCCTCAGCCTCCTCCTGCTCCCGCTCCTCGCTCTCGCCGCCTGCGGCCGGGCCAGCCTCGACAAGGCCGACGGCAGCTTCGATCGCGATCGCTATCGGGACATGGCCACGCGCGAATGCGCGAGTGCCATGCGCGGCGCCAATGCGGCGGTGCCGGAGGCCGAGGCGACGCGCCTCTGCGGCTGCATCATGACCCGGGTCATCGCCGGCAGCAGCGACGAGGAATTGCGCGCCTTCTATCGCGACGACCGCATCCCGGTGAGCCGGATGCAGGCGGCGACCAGCCAGTGCGGCGGGCCGGGCGGTCCCCCGCCGATCGTGACCGAAGCGCCTCCACTCGAAGAACCGCCGCCCGAAGAACCGCCGCCGCCGGCGCCCGCCGCGCCGCCCGCGGCCGGGGGCGGGGAGGTGGCGGACGGGCCCGATGCCGGCGCCGGCGCTTCGGCCCCGGGCGGCAGCCGCGCCCGCACCGGCGCGCTCGGCAGCTATCTCAGCGAGGACGATTATCCCGCCGCGGCGCTGCGCAACAATCAGCAGGGCCGGGTGAGCTTCACCCTCGACATCTCGCCCGAAGGTCGGGTGACCGGCTGTCAGGTGACGGAATCGAGCGGTTCGGCGATCCTGGACAGCACCACCTGCCGGATCATGCGCTCCCGCGCCCGCTACACGCCGGCCCGCGACCCGCGCGGCGTCGCCGTGGCCGACCGCGACCGGGCGGCGGTGCGCTGGGTGCTGCCGCAAGGCTGAGCGCGTCTAGCGCCCGCTTCGCCCGTCCGCGAGGAAGCGGACCAGGACGGGCGCCACTTCGGCGGGGCGCTCGACCGGGAAATTGTGGCCGAGGCCAGGGAAGACGTGCGCCGTCGCCCGCGGATAGGCGGCCAGCAGCGCGGCGTGATGCTCGGCGGTGAAGATCGGATCGGCGCCGGCCGAGAGGATCAGCACGGGCGCGGCGACGTCCGGCGCATGTCGGCCCGCGGGCAGGTCGACCAGCTCGCGCGCCACCGCGCGCCAGACGTGCAGCGGGACCGCCGCCATTTCCCGGTCCGCATGGCGGACGAAGTCCGGATCGACCGGGGTCGGGCTCGCGCCGGTGCTGAACTCGCCGAGGAAGCGGCGATTCTCCGCGACCGGCGCGGTCATGCCCATCACGTTCGTCCAGAGCCAGTCGCCGCGCCGCACCGGCGGCAGGCCGGTGGATCCGAGCAGCGCCAGCCGCTCGACCCGCTCCGGATGACGGGCGGCCAGCGCCTGGCCGACGAAGGAGCCGAGGCTGTGGCCGACCACCGCCGCCCGCTCGACATGCATGGCGTCGAGGAACAGGCGGGCATCCTCGGCAAAGTCCGACGTGCCGTAGCAACAGGCCGGGGCGTCGGACCCGCCATGGCCGCGCTGGTCGAGGATCAGCACGCGATGATCGGAGAGATAGGGCGCCAGGATCGTCCAGACCCGGCTGGAATCGGTGAAGCCGTGCAGCAGGAGCACCGGCCGCCCCGCCGGATTGCCCAGCTCGACATAAGCGAGCCGGACCCCGTTCGGCAAAGCGGCCACGCGCTTCCGGCTGGTCCAGCCGGCCTGGTCGACCGGTCCCTCCACGGCGGCCGCGGGGGCCGGCGTGGCGAAGGCGGGGGGCACGCTCAACGTCAGCAGCACGCAGAACAGCAAAGCGGTGGCGATGATTACGCGGCTCATGCGATCGCCCTCCCGGCCAGCATCGCGCCGACGCGCGCCGAGCCGCCGTCGTAGAAGCCGCATCGGCCCTCGAACGTCTTCGGGTTGTGGAACGTGCCGAAGAGCATGTCGAACAGCGGCAGGTCGCCATAATTGCGGGCATGGACGCCGCGCTCGTGATGGCAGGAATGGCTCTCCGGCCGCTGGATGAGATAGCCCAGCCAGCGCGGCGTGCGGATGTTCGTGTGCTGGAACATGCCCATGAAGGTCGAGACGATGTTGATCACGATCGCCGCCTCCGCGCTGATCCCGAAGCCGAGCACCAAGGCCAGGCTGCCGAGGAACGCCCAGCCGAGCATGTCGAACGGGTGGAAATAATAAGCGCCCCAGATGTCGACCCGCTCGGCGCTGTGATGCAGCTGGTGGAACCAGCGCCACAGGAAGTTCACATTGTGCATCGTCCGGTGCCAGGCGTAGATGAACAGCTCGAGCAGCAGAAAGCCGCCCAGAATCTGCGCCCAGAGCGGCAGGGCGTCCGCCGCGAACAGCCGGTGCTCGCCGAGCCAGGCATCCCAGAGCAGGGGCGCATAGGTCGCCGCCGCGAAGTAGAGCAGGGTCGAGACCACGCCCTTGATCCGCCAGTAGCGGACCGACGGATAACGGCGCGCGTTGGTGGCGAGATCGGCGGCCGCAAAGGCGGCGAACAGGCCGAGCGCGATATAGTGATAGAGACCCAACATGATCTACTCCCGGATGATCGGAACGATTGAACCGGCGGAGTAACTATGCTTCTGGCGGGCCGCTCTCTAGGAGCTTTGCGGTCGCTTTTCCATGCGGTGGAGAAAAGCGCCTCTTTCTGGTAGCTTGCTTACAATCAGGGCGGCGGGGAATCGCGATGGTCGAGAAGCTCGTGGAGAAAACCGTACCTGCGGTACAGTTATCGGGCGCGGCCGCCACGAAAGGCGAGCGCACGCGGGCGCGGATCTTGGACGTCGCCTATGATTCCATCGTCCACAAGGGCTTCGCCGCGACCTCGATCGACGAGCTGGTCGAGGCGGCGGGGATCACGAAGAGCGGCTTCTTCTACCATTTCAAGGACAAGAACGATCTCGCCCGGCAATTGCTGGAGCGTTTCCTCGCCGAGGACAATGAGATCCTCGACACGCTGGAGCGGCGTGCGCGGGCGCTGGCCGACGATCCGCTCCAGTCCTTCCTCATCTTCCTCAATCTCTATGCCGAGATGATGGACGAGATGCCGACCTTGCATCCTGGCTGCCTCGTCGCGATGGTCACCTATCAGGAGCAGATGTTCGACGCCGCGGTGCGGGAGATGAATGCGGAGAGCGTGATCGCCCTGCGCCTGCGCTTCGCCAATTGGCTGCTGGAGATCGCGGCCCGCCATCCGCCCCGCCATCCGGTCGATCTCCATGCCATGGCGGACAATGTCACCGTGATCGTCGAGGGCGCGATCATCCTGTCCAAGGCGCTGAACGACAAGGGTCTGATGGGGCGCCATACCCGCCTGTTCCGGGACCATGTGAAACTCGTCTTCGGCGCCTGAGCGTCCGCTCAGGACGCGCCGTCGCCGATCAGGGTGAAGGCCGCCCAGGCATTGGGATGCGCCCAGCTCTCGCCCCCCGGGTCATGGCCGGTGTCGCCGCGCACCTCCCGCATCGCCCGCTGGAAGGCCTCGGCCCGGCTGAGCGCGGGGTCGGCGCGCTGCAGCTCCAGGATACGCACGGTCAGCACGGGGGCGACGTCGTCGCGGACCGGCCAGTGCGAGGCGAGCAAGGTTCGCGCGCCCGCGTAGAAGAAGGCGCGGGCGAGGCCGGAGAGGCCGGGCGCGTCGTCGGACGCGCCGGCGGCGGTGTTGCAGGCGGAGAGGATCACCCAGTCGGCGTCGAGATCGAGGCTGGCCACCTCCGAGGCGCTCAGATAGCCGTCATCCTGTTCGCCGGGGCTGGCGGGCGGGGTCAGGACCAGGCCGGGCTCCGGCGCGCTGCCCACTTCGCCGGCGGTCAGGCCGTGGGTGGCGAGCGCGAGGATGCGGATGCCGGTCAGGTCCATGCTCCGCAGCCTCTGCTCCGTGGCGCGCTCGCGCAGGTAGAGCGCTTCCGCGGGCGCGCCCAGCGCAACCCGCATCCGCTCGAGCTCCACGGCGGTGCCGGGCAGCCGGGCCAGGCGCCGCAGGTCGCGGGACGCGGCGATGGCGCCGCGGCCGCGCGTCGCCGCGGCGCCGTCGAGCAGGGGATCGCCGAAGCCGACGAAGCCGGTGCCCGCCGCGCCGGCCCTGGCGGGGCGGGCGAAGCGGCGCTGGAAGTGCAGCGACTGCAGCGAGGGGATCTGGATCAGGGCGTAGCGGTCCGCGAGCCAGGCGGTGGCGCGCAGCGCCGCCGGATCGGCATCGTCGCCCGCCGGCGGCGCGGCCACGAGCAGCCCGAGCGGAAGCTGGGCGAGCCGCCCCGCGGCGATCACGAAGACATGCCGTTTCCCGGCGAGCACGGACGCCACCGGCGCGACGAGCTGCTGATGCACCTCATAAGCGGTGCGCCGGTCGAAGGCGCGCCCCTCCCGCGACGCCGCCAGCCAGCGCGCCTGCTCCTCGGGCGAGGCGGGGACCCGGGCGCCGGCATCCCAGAGCAGGCGGCGCACCGCGCCGTTGACCTGCGCCCGGGTGGGCGGCGTCCGCACCCAGCGCATGTCGCCGCGCGACACGGCGAAAAGATGGGTCCCGGAGCGGGTGGGGACGATCATCAGCAGCGCCTCGTCGCTCCGCAACAGCGCGCGGGCCGCCTCCAGGCCGACCGGCTCCGGCCGCGCCATGGCCGCGTAGCGCGGGAAGTCGGCCCGCAGCCGCGCGTCCAGCGCCCGCAGCCGCGCCTCGATCGCCGGCCGGGCGGCGGCGAGTTCGCCGCGCAGCTCGGCCGCGACGTCGTCCGAGCCGCCGAGCACCGCGCTATAGTCGGCGGCATTGGCCGACCAGGCGCGCGCCGCCGCGTCCCGCTCGCGGATAAGCGCGCCGAGGCCGGGCTCGCTGCGTTCGGCGCGGCGCCGCGCCGCCATCTGGACGATCGCCTGGCCGGCGGCGCCGGTCATCGAATCCTGCAGCGCGGCAAAGGCTTCGGCGGCGAGCTGCGGGCCTTGCGCCCGGTCGCGCTGGAGGGCCGCATAAGCGGCGTCGGCGAGCGTCAGATAGCCGTCCGCAAGGCCTTCCCGCTCGCGCTCGGCCTGCTCCGCCGCAAAGAGCAGGTCGGCGCCGTCCCGCTGGCGGGTGCGCAGGCCGGCGACCACCAGGCGGGCGGCGGGCAGCGCGTCGGCGGCGCGGCCCGGCAAAGCGAGCCGGACCTCGGCCAGCGCCTGCACCGCGCCGATCGTCGCAGGATGACTATCGCCGTGGAGCCGCTGATAGGCGCCGGCCAGCCGGTCAAGCAAAGGCTCGGCCTCGGCGAAACGCCGCCGCCGCCGATAATGGCCGGCCAGCCCGCCGATCGCGTTCAGCGTCACCGGATGGGCGAGGCCGTAGCGCCCCCGCGCCGCCTCGAACGCGCGCAGGAACAGCGCCTCCGCCTCCGCGGTCCGGCCCAGCCGGTCCCGGAGATCCGCGAGATTGCCGAGGCCGTTCAGCGTGTCGGCGTGGTCGGCGCCGAGCACGCGCTCGCGGGCGGCCAGGTTGCGGACGAGCAAGGGCTCGGCCTCCTGCAGCTGACCGGCGCGGAAGCGGAGCACGGCGAGATTGTTGATCGCCTGCAGGGTGAGCGGATGGTCGGTGCCGAGCGTGCGCTCGCTCGTCTCCATGATCCGCAGCACGATCGGCTCGACCTCGCCGAGCCGCCGCTGGCGCTCGTAGAGCCGGCTGAGCGCATTGAGGGCGCGAAGCGTGTCCGCATGGTCCCGGCCGGCGGCGCGCTCCAGCCCGAGCACCGCGCGCTGCAGCAGGGTCTCGGCCTCGGCGAAGCGGCCCTGGCCCGTGCGGAGGATGCCGAGACGGATCGCGGCGGCCAGGGTCCTCGGATCCTCCGGCCCGGCATTCCGCACCAGCGCCTCATAGTCGCCCAGGACGATCGGCTCGGCCGCGTCATACTGGCCGCGGGCGACCAGGGCGTCGGCGCGGGCCGGGTCCGCCGGAGGCCCCGCGGTGCCGGACGGCTGGCCAGACGCGGCGACGGCCAGGCTGGCCGTCAACACGGCAATGAGACGCACTGATCGCATGAAGCCCTCCCGGAGCCGGCACTGTCTCCGCGCCGCTTGCGCTTGACAAGAGCCGATGCCGCACTCGGCTTCATAAGTTTTCCTTATGGTCTTCGCCGTTCCTTTCGTTGGCGGGGGACGGCGGGACGGGGCATATCGCTCCTCGTTCCGGTCCGCGGCGGGACATGTTCAGGAGCCCCCACCAGGAGACTTGCCATGTTGAAGCCCTTCCTCTTCGCCGCCGCGACGCTCGTGGCCGCCGTCACCGCTTCGCCCGTCATCGCGAAGCCCGCTACTGCCGAGGTGCGTACCGTGCCCTATGCCGATCTCGATCTGTCCAGCGCCGCCGGCCGCGCCCGGCTGAACCAGCGGATCGAGAATGCGGTGCGCGACGTCTGCGGCGAGGCGCCCAGCTTCGATCTCGCGAGGCGCCAGCAGGTGCGCGAATGCCGGGCCGAGACGCGCGCCAATGTGCGGCTGCCCGGGCCGCTCGCCGCGGGCCTGTTCGGCACCCGCTAGTTTCATAAAGCGGCCTTGTCCCCGGCCGCCGGGCGGCGCTCCTCCTCGGGGTGCCGCCCTTCTTTTGTCGACGCTCCGCCGCCCTTCGCCGAACGGGCAGGTGACGGGCGCGCGCCGCCGGGCTAGCCTGCTGCAAATGTGCGACAAGGGGGGACTCGCCGATGCGCCTTTCGATCCTGCTGACCGCCGCCGCCTTGTGCATCGCCGGAAGCGCCGGCCAGGCGCAGGAGATCCAGCGGGTCGGGCCCGCTGAGTCGCCCATCTCGACCTCGGTTGAGGTTCCTTGGGGGGGGCGGCTTGTCTATGTCAGCGGCACTGTACCGGATGTTGTCAATGCCGATGCGCCCCAGGGCTCCTTCCAGCGTTATGGCGACACCGCGACGCAGACCCGCTCCGTCCTGCGCAAGCTCGAGACCGCCTTGCGGGCGCACAATCTGGGCCTGCGCGACGTGGTGATGATGCGCGTCTTCCTGGTCGCCCCGCCGGGGCAGGCGCGGATGGACTTCGCCGGGATGATGACCGCCTATCGCGAATTCTTCGGCACCGAGGCGCAGCCGATGCGCCCGGCCCGCTCGACCATGGCGGTCGCCGGCCTGGTCGATCCGGGCTGGCTGGTCGAGATCGAGGTGACCGCGGCGACCCCGGCCGAGGCGCGGCGGGAAGGCGGGCAATGAGCGTCACCCGCAGGGCCTTCCTCGAGCGGCTCGGGGCCGTCGGCGGCTTCAGCGCCGCCTATCTCGGCATGGAGGCGATGGGGCTGCTGCACGCCTCCCCGGCCTCGGCCGAGCCGTTCGAACTGCCGCGCGCGCCGGGACGCGGGAAGACGGTCGTGATCCTGGGCGCGGGCATCGCCGGCCTGGTCGCGGCCTATGAGCTGAAGAACGCCGGCTGGGACGTCACCGTATTGGAGGCGCGCGACCGCGTCGCCGGGCGGGTGTGGACCCTGCGCGGCGGCGACCGGATCGAGCAGACCGGCCGGCCGGACCAGCTCTGCCGCTTCGCCGACGGCCTCTATTTCAACGCGGGCGCGGCGCGGCTGCCGTCGCAGCATCACGCGATCCTCGGCTACGCCCGCAGGCTCGGCGTGCCGCTCGAGGTGATGGTCAATTCCAACCGCTCGGCGAAATGGGACTTCGGGGGGCAGGTCCATCGCGGGCGGCAGATGCTGAACGACATGCGCGGCCAGCTCTCGTCGCTGCTCGCCAAGGCGATCGACCAGGGCGCGCTCGACCGGGAGCTGACCGGCGGCGACCGGACGGTGATGCGGCAGTTCCTCGGCTTCTATGGCGAGCTCGCCGCCAATGGCGATTATCGGCCGCAGGGGCGCTCCGGCTTCGTGCGGGAGCCCGGCGGCTACGGCCAGCCCGGCGAGGCGCTGCCGCCTTTGTCCCTCGCCGATTTCATGCGAACGCCCTCGGTCGCGCTGCCGCTCGTCTTCGAGGAGATTTTCGACCAGCAGACCCCGATGCTGCAGCCCGTCGGCGGTATGGACCGGATCGCGCACGCGTTGCACGCGCAGGTGCGGGCCAACGTCCGGCTGAACAGCCCGGTAACCGCGATCCGGCGGCAGGGCGAGGGGGTGCGGATCGAGCTGGCCGGCGGACGCGCCCCGGTCGTCGCGGACCATTGCATCTGCACCCTGGGCATCAACCTGCTCGAGAAGATCCCGAACGATTTCTCCGCGGCGAAGAAGGCGGCGATCGCCGGCATTCCCTATGTCCGCGCCTCGAAGGTCGCGTTCGAGGCGCCGCGCTTCTGGGAGGAGGAGGGGATTTACGGCGGCGTCGGCTGGACCGACCAGGTCAGCGAAAGCCTGTTCTATCCCTCGTCCGGCTTCCACGCGCCGCGCGGCGTGCTGGTCGGCGCCTATGTCGCCGGCTGGACCGGCCAGCGGCATGTGGCGGAGTTCGAGGCGCTGAGCCACGACCAGCGCTTCGCGGCCAGCCGCGACGTGATCGAGCGCATGCATCCGGGCAAGGCGCGGCTGCTGGACAAGCCGGTCACCGTCGCCTGGGGCCTGACGCCCTGGTCGGAGGGGGTCGGGCCGGGCCACCAGGACTGGTCGAACGAGACGCGCGGCGCCCGCTATGCCGAATTGCTGCGGCCGGAAGGGCCGGTGATCTTCGCCGGCGAGCATCTGTCCTATCTGCAATTCTGGCAGGAAGGCGCGGTGCTCTCCGCGCAGGCGGCGATGCGGGTGCTGGCCGAGCAGGCGGCGTCCCGCGCGGCCTGAGCGTCTGTCGAAAGGCGGGCGCGTTCCGTCGAAAGCGCATGGGCGGACGGGGCGCGGCGCCTAGCACCATGTCGGTACAGGGAGGACCGCCATGAAGATGCTGATGCTTGCCGCCGCGCTTGCCCTGGCCCCGTTGGGCGCCGCCGGGGCCGTGCCCGCCGATGTCGCCGCCGCCGTCTCCGCGCCCGGCCGGCCCGCCGAGGCGACCGCGCTCGATGCCGGGCGCCGTCCGGCCGAGATCCTGCGCTTCGCCGGGCTGGAGCGCGGCGACCGCGCGCTCGATCTGTTCACCGGCAACGGTTATTATGGGGAGATCATGGCCCGGGCGGTGGGGCCGCGCGGCTCCGTGCTCGGCTGGAACCCGACCGCCTTCACCGGCGACGAGAGCCGCCAGGCGCTCGCCGCCGCGCGCCAACGGAGCCCGAACTTCAATTTCGTGGTCACCCAGGCGAGCGGCTTCGCCCTGCCGTCGGCGGCGTTCGATTTCGCGATGATCAACCTCAATTATCACGACACCTATTTCGAGCTGCCGCGGCGCGATTTCCGGATGGAGCCGGAGGCCTTTCTGCGCGCCGTCTTCCAGTCGCTGAAGCCCGGCGGGACGATCGCGGTGATCGACCATGTCGCCAATCCGGGCGGCGAGACCCGGGCCGTGGTGAGCCAGTTGCACCGGATCGATCCGGCGACCGTGCGCGCGGATTTCGAGCGGGCCGGCTTCGTCTTCGACGGCGAGTCGGACCTGTTGCGCAATCCCGGGGACGATCACAGCAAGAGCGTGTTCGATCCCTCGATCCGGGGCCGCACCGACCGGTTCGTCTACCGCTTCCGCCGGCCGCGCTAGACTCGAATTCACCAGGTTCGACTCTCGCAACCGTTCGGGCTGAGCCTGTCGAAGCCCTCTCCTTCCTTTCGGCGACAAGAAGGAAGGCCCTTCGACGGGCTCAGGGCGAACGGGGAGCGGTTCAGCCCGACTGGATCACATTCTAAGGTCTGTACTCGATCAGCCAACGCTGATTTGCGTGTGATTTCATAGTCATCCCGGCGAAGGCCGGGACCTATGAACACGATTGGCCGACAAAAGAGTGACCAACACAATCGACTTTTTCGTTTTCTCCCGTGTGCATGGGTCCCGGCCTTCGCCGGGATGACTCTTTTTGACCGATCCACCCCAAGCCGAATTGAGTCTGAACCTTAAGTCAGGAAGGGGCCCTTTGCCGAGCGGCGCGCCTGCCTCGCGGGGACGCCGGCCATGGCGCGGAAGTCGCGGGCCATATGGGCCTGGTCGGCATAGCCTTGCGCGGCGGCATGATCGGCGAGCGAGGGTTGCGCGGGCACCTCGGCGAAGGCCTTCTGGAAGCGGAGCAGGCGGAGATAGCGGCGCGGCGGCAGGCCGACCCGGGCCGCGAACCAGCGCTGCAGCGTGCGCGGGCTCATGCCGGCGGCGCGGCCCATCTCCGCCACCGTCGCGGCGCCGAGAATCGCCCGGCCTATCGCGGCCAGGTCCGGCGCGGCGGCGAGGCGCGCCTCGATCTCGCCGGGTTCCGGTCCGTCGAAGGGCAGCCAGCGTCCGCGCAGCTCGGCGAGCGGCCGGTCGCCGACCAGGGGCCAGGCCCATGGCCAAAGCCTGAGCCCCTCGAACCGGGCGTCGCCGCTGATCTCGAAGCTCTCCGGCCGCTCGATCAGGCCGACGGCGAAGCGCGCCGGCTGGTCGTCGCCCCAGCGCGAGCGGCCCGCGTGGCGGGTGATGATCTCGACGCAGCCGTCAGGCACCGCCTGCTGCGCGGCCCACGTGTCGGCATTGCCGCCGCCCGCAAGCGTCCAGCGGACCTTGATCAGGCCTTGCAGGGCCGGCGCTGGCGGATGCTCCCGATAGTCCATCGCGGCGATGAGACGCCTTTTGTCGCGTCCGTTCAAGACGGGTCCGGCCGGATCCGGCATCAGGGGCGCGAACGAGGGAGGCAGGGATGAAGAGACTGTTCGCGGCGGGATTGGCGCTTTTGCTGATGGGCCAGGCGCCGCCGCCCGCGGCCGTGGCCGAGCTGGGCTGGATGAGCGGGCGCTGGGAAAGCCTTTCGGCGAGCGGCCGCTGGACCGAGGAGAGCTGGTCGGCGCCGCGCGGCGGCGTGATGCTCGGCTACAGCCGCGCCGGCGCGGGGGAGGCGGTGCGCGAGTTCGAATTCCTGCGCCTGCAGGCGGGCGCGGACGGCGTCCCCGCCTATCTCGCCCAGCCCGGCGGCCGGCCGCCCGTCGCCTTCCGCCTCACCGCGCGGGACGGCACCAGCGCGACGTTCGACAATCCGCAGCACGATTTCCCGCAGCGAATCCGCTATGTCCGGACCGGCGACACGATGACGGCGACCATCTCGGCGCTGGACGGATCCAATGCGATGAGCTGGACCTATCGCCGCCGCGATTAGGGGAGGGGAAGGATGGCCGAGAACAAGACGAAGCCGACGGGCGACGACGTCTCCGCCTTCCTCGCCGCAATCCCCGATCCCACCCAGCGCGCCGACGCGCAGCTGCTCGCGGCGATGATGGCGCGCGTGACCGGCGAGGCGCCGCGGGTCTGGGACAACAAGATGATCGGCTTCGGCACCTACAGCTACAAGACCGGCGCCGGCCACAAGGGCCAGTGGATCCGCACCGGTTTCGCCGTGCGCAAGGGCACGCTGACCATTCACCTGATGGACGGCGTGAAGACGCACGAAGCGGCGCTGGCCCGGCTGGGGCCGTACCGGAACGGCGTCTCCTGCCTCTATATCAAGCGGCTCGCCGACGTGGACGAAGCGGTGCTGGAGGGGGTGGTCGCCGCCTCCCATGCGGCGATGAACCTGGCCTTCCCCGACGCCTGATCCCGGGCCATGCTGGGCAAGCGCGATTCGTACGGAGGGCAGGATGGCGGAGATCAAGACCAAGGCGACCGAAGTGTCGGTCGACGAGTTCATCGAGGCCGTCCCCATCCCGCAGCGGCGCGAGGACGCGAAGAAGATCCGCGCGATGCTGGAGCGGCTGACCGGCGCGCCCGCGAAGATGTGGGGGCCGACGATCATCGGCTTCGGCCAATATCATTACAAATATGCGAGCGGGCATGGCGGCACGATGTGCCGGATGGGCTTCTCGCCCCGCAAGGCCGAGCTGGTCCTCTATGTCCTGACCGAGGCCGGCGGGGAGCGGGAGGCCGCGCAGCTCGCGCGGCTCGGCAAGCACAAGACCGGTAAATGCTGCCTCTACATCAAGAAGCTGTCGGACGTGGACGAGGACGTGCTCGAGGAGCTGGCGGCGGACACGCTCGCCTATATGAACGAGAAATACCCCGAGGACGCCTGACCGGCGGCGAAGCGCCGCCGTAGCCGGTCAGGCGCCGAGCGCGCCGGCCAGGGCGTCGAGGGCATCGTCCGCCTGTTCCAACGCGGCGAGCAGCCCGTTGGGTCGATTGGCGAGCGCGGCGACCGCAGCGTTCAGCAACGCGATGACATTGTCATAGAGCGGCGAGGACGCCGCGGCCGCTGCCCAGACGGCAGGTTGCGCGAGTTGTGTGGCCTTGGCCGCCACACCGACACGGCGGCCCGGAATGGGCGCCGGCTGATCCGCGACGCTGAGCCGGGCCACTGCGGTGACGAGACCGTCAAAGGCGGTGCGCAAATTCGATCTGGTTGCCATGGTCATGCTCCTGCGAAAGCGGTGATGAGGGCGGTGACTCGTTCGAGCGCGCGCACGATACGCTGCCGGGCGATCTCGGCGACGCGCCGGCGTTCGCGGGCGTTGAGCGGCCCATTTTCGGGGAGAATCCTGCGCAGATCGGCATCGGCCTGCGCGAACGCGTCGAGAAGAACGTACAGAGCAGGGGCAACCTGCCGTGCGGTGTCGGACTCTGCCTTTCGATCGTAATCGGCGCGCATGGCCTCGCGTCGCGCGGCGGCGGTCGCCGGCGGCTGCTTGTTGAGGATGCCGTTCAGCAACACCTCGCTGGCCGCGATGCGGAGGCCGTCCTCCGAATTGCGCACGCTTTCCCAGGACTGGATCGATTCGCGCAGGGTGGCGATGGTGACGCTGGTGACGTCCGGATTGTTTTCGATGACTTCGCGCAGGGCGTTCACCTGCGCGCGCTGATGCGCCAGCTCGCCAAGGAACGTCACGAAGCCCGTAATGGCTTCCGCGCGGGGATCGTCGGCCGCCCAGATCGGTCCCTTTTCGGTGCCGGTCGCGGCGAGCAGGAAGCCCTGGATCGCACGAGCGGTGCTGAAGGCGTCATTCAACGCCGCCGCCGGATCCTCTCCGGTGCGACCGACGACTTCGGCAAGGGCATCGGAATAGGTGCTCAGCGCATCGATCAGGCCGAGCGTCGCCCGCATCTCCGGGTCGTTCGCCAGGGGCGCGCGCGATATGTCGATGTCCTGGCCACTGCCATTCCAGCCGCGTGGAACGCAGAGCCAGCCCCGCGCGGGAGCGTTTCGGTCGGTCAGCGCCTGTATCCGCACCATCGCCCGCTGGTCCGGCCGGGCGCAGGCCGGGTCGGCGGCGACGAGGTCGATGCTCAGCGCCTGGCGGCCAGCCTCGACTCGATCCAGGAAGGTGCGGGACGCGGTCGCGGCAGCCTTGCCTTTGGCCGAGGCGCTTTGCGCATATTCGATGCGAAGCGGGTCCGTGGCGCATCCCGCGGCAGCCACCAGAATGCCAAATATCGCAGGCACCAATAAATGACGGCGCGTCAGCATAATCCCCCCGATTACGATTCGTTTCTTGAACGAACTGAAAAGACTATGTGATTAAAGCGATTTTAGGCAAATCATCTTTTGGAAGGGGGCGGGGCAGTACGATTTTGGGACGGTGACGACTTCGAGGGCGTCCGGACAATTCCGATTAGCGCCGCGCGGCGGCGAACAACAGGGCGAGCGCGGCGAGCATCGGCCGGAACCTAGCGCGCCCGAACCGCGGCGCAAATGGCCGGGGTTCATCCGCCCTTCATCTTCCGGCGACGAAATGACAGTCCAGCGCGACGAAAGCGCTTGCATCCTGCCACAAATGTGACATGCTACAGGTGTAGCAGTTAGGCATGATGATGATCGATTCTCTTCCCAGACGTGAGCGCGAGCTGTTCGAGCTCCTGTGCAGCGCCGGCGAGGCCACCGCGGCCGAGCTGCGCGCGGCGATGAAGGACCCGCCCTCTTATTCGGCGGTCCGCACCCTGCTGGCCAGGCTGGAGGCGCGCGGCGTGATCAAGCACCGCACCGTCGACCAGGCCTATGTGTACCGCAGCGCCGCGCAGCCGGCGAAGGTCCGCGAGACGGCCATGAACCAGATGGTGCGCACCTTTTTCGACGGTTCGGCGGTGAGCGCCGCGACCGCCTTGCTCGGGCTCACCAAGAGCCTGTCCAGAGACGAGCTCGACGCCCTTCAACAGGCGATCGACGAAGCCAGGGAGCGTGAGTGATGGACGTGTCCTTCTTTTTGCAGATGGGCTGGAAATCCGCCCTGATCGCCGGCGCCGCTCTGGGCCTGGCCTATGTGCTGCGCTCCCGCGCCGCCTCGGACCGGGCGATGGTGCTGCGGATCGGCGTCACCATGCTGCTGCTGCTGCCGCTCGCCGCGCTGGCGCTGCCGGCGCTGCAGATCGAGGCCTTCTCGGCACCCGACGCGGCGCCCGCCGCCGCAGTCGCGCCGGCCATCGCGCCGGAGCTGGCCTCGAGCTACGCTTATGTTCCCGGCCCGGACGTCGCGCCTGCCGACGTCGTCGCCGGGGACGCGCAGCCGGCCGCCGCCTCGACCATCTGGGACGATCCCACGCCGCTCGTCCTCCTCGCCTATCTGGGCGGGCTGCTGATGGTCGGCGGCCGGCTGCTCATCGGCCTGTTCATGCTGCGCCGCTGGACCAGGGCCGCGCGCGAGGTCACCGATCCGCAATGGCAGGCGGCGCTTGCCCGGGTACGCGGCGCCGACGACCGAGTTCGCCTGCTGGTCTCCGACGCGGTGCCCTCGCCGTTGAGCTGGGGCTGGCGCAATCCCGTCATCCTGGTCGATCCCGACACGCTCGACGAGCCCGAGGAAGCGGACGCGATCCTGGCGCACGAAATGGCGCATGTGGCGCGGCGGGACTGGGTCGCGCTGATGCTCGCCCGGATGACGTCGGTCGTGTTCTGGTTCAACCCGGTGGTCTGGATGCTGGAGCGCGAGATCGTCCAGCAGGCCGAGGAGGCCGCGGACAGCGAGGCCGCCCGCCATGTCGAGCCGGCCCGCTACGCCCAGACCCTGCTGACCTGGGCGTCCATCTCCGGCCGCGCCCTCCCGGCCAATTCGATCGCGCCGAAGCAGACCGCGCTCGGCCGCCGGATCCACGCCATCCTCGATCGCCGCGAGCGGCCGCGCAATTCGGCCTGGACCAAGTTCGCCGCGCTCGCCTGCATCGGCCTGGCCGCGCCGATCGCCGCCGTCCAGCTCGTCCAGGCCGCGCAGCCGGCGCCGCCGGAAGCGCCCGCCGCCCCGGCCCCGGTCGCGACGGTGCCCGCGCCGCCGCGCGCTCCGGCCGCCCCTGGTGCGCCCGGCGTCCCCGCGGCCCCGGTCGCGCCGCAGGCTCCGCTCGCGGACCTGGACATCGACGTTCCCAACGTGTCGGGCGAGGTCCACGCCGCTTTGGCCGAAGTGCTCCCGCACATCCCCGAGATCGTCGCCGCCTCCATGGCCGCGGTGAACCCGGAAGAGATCGAGCGGCAGGTGCAGGAAGCGCTGCGCGACGCCGACGTCGAGGTCCGCCACATGAGCCGCGCCGACCGCGAGCGCGTCCGCGCCGAGGTCCGCCGGGCGATGCGGCAGGCCCGCGAGAGCATGGCCCGCGCCCGCGTCGACATGGCCCGGGTCCGGACCGACATGGCCCGCGTCCGCGTCGAGATGCAGGCCCAGGCGCCGCGCATCGCCCTCGCCGTCCGCGAGGCCCACCGGGCCGCCGCCATCGCCCCCCGCGCGATCGCCATTTCCATGCGCAGCGGCGCGGCCGGCATGGCCCACGGCGCCGAGGGCATGGAGCGCGGCGCCCAGCGCATGGAGGAGCAGGCCCGCCGCTTCCGCGATCGCAACTGGCGCGACCAGGAGATCGCCCGGCAGCGCGCCCGCGGCCGCACCGTGACCCACGAGGACCTGATCGAGGCCGCCGAGGGCATGGACGAAGGCGCCCGCGGCATGCGCGAGGGGGCCCGCGAGATGCGCGAGGCCGCCCGCCGCATGGGCGAAGGCCGTACCGACTGAGGATCCCACGGGGGGAGGAGCTGGCCCCAAACAGTCTCTAGGGAGGTGACGGGCGGCGTGCAGGCCGCCCGTCATTTTTTTCGGCAGGAGAGTGTCTCCCCTCGGGAGTCATTCCGGCGCAGGCCGGGACCCATGAACGCGAGCCGTAACGGGTAGAGCGACACCGTTTTCGCGTCCCTTCGGTCGGTCGGTGTTCATGGGTCCCGGCCTTCGCCGGAATGACTCAATGGCTGGCGCATCCCTTCCCTTTTCCCTCCGCCTGTCCCAAGGAAAGCGGGAATGACGGGGAGGGTAATATGCTGCGTCGGTTCCTTGCTCTGGGCCTGGCCCTCACCCTCGCCACGCCAGCCGCCGCGCAGGATCAGCCGCACCAGCGCCAGGCGCGGCAGATCCTGGAGCGGCTCGTCTCCTTCCGCACCGCCGCCGGCCATAGCCAGGTGCCGCCGATGGTCGCCTATCTCCGCGAGACGCTGCGCGCCGGCGGCGTGCCCGACGCGGATGTCGTCGTGATCCCGCACGAGGAGACGGCGGCCCTGATCGTCCGCCTTCCCGGCAGCGACAGCAATGCCCGCCCGATCCTCTTCTCCGCCCATATGGACGTGGTCGACGCGCGGCCCGAGGATTGGGAGCGCAGCCCGTTCCGGCTGATCGAGGAGAATGGCACCTTCTTCGGCCGGGGCGTGCTGGACAACAAGACCGGCGTCACCGCCCTGGTCTCGACGATCCTGCGCCTTCGCGCGTCCGGCCAGCGCCCGCGCAACACGCTCGTCTTCGCCTTCGTCGGCGACGAGGAGACCACGTTCGGCACCACCGAATTGATCGCCCGCCACGACTGGGTGCGCAACGCCCGCTACGCGATCAACACCGATGCGGGCGGCGGCATGCTCGCGCCGACCGGGCAGCCGCTCGTCTATCTGGTGCAGGGCGCGGAGAAGACCTTCGCTTCCTACCGGCTCACCGTCACCAACCCGGGCGGCCATTCCAGCAGGCCGCGCGACGACAATGCGATCTACGATCTCTCGAGGGCCCTGCTGCGCGTCGAGGCCTATCGCTTTCCGGCGACCGCGAACGCGCTGACCCGCGCCTATCTCGGCACGCTCGGCCGGATCGTGCCCGGCCCGGCCGGCCAGATGCTGACGCGCTTCGCCGCCAATCCCGAGGATGCGGAAGCCGGCGAGGCGCTGCGCCATTCCCCCGAATTCGTCGGCACCACCCGCACCACCTGCGTCGCCACCCTGCTCGAGGCCGGCCATGCCCAGAATGCGCTGCCGCAGCGTGCCTCGGCGGTGGTCAATTGCCGGATCTTCCCCGGCATCCAGCCGGAGGCCGTCCGGCAGCAACTGGTCGCCGCGATCGGCAATGAGGCGGTGCGCGTCGAGACGATGGGCGCGCCACGGCTCAGCCCGGTCTCCGACACCAATCCCGCGGTGAATGCCGCGATCACCGCCTCGATACACCGCCGCTATCCGGGCGTGCCGGTCAGCCCCTATCTGGAATCGGGCGGCACGGACGGCCTCATCTACCGCATTGCCGGCATCCCCACCTGGGCGAGCTCGGGCATCTTCATCA
Source organism: Allosphingosinicella sp. (assembly GCA_035502235.1). Lineage (GTDB taxonomy): Bacteria > Pseudomonadota > Alphaproteobacteria > Sphingomonadales > Sphingomonadaceae > Allosphingosinicella. The sequence goes on along the minus strand of DATJUQ010000032.1, from coordinate 28,043 downwards.
AGCCCGAGGAGATGTTCGCCCATGGTCTGAACGAACGTATCCCTGTGGCCAGCTTCTACGCGGGGATCGAGCACATCCATGATCTGGCGGTCGCGCTCGGCAACGCGCGCAACTAGTTCGCCCTTGCAACGGACCCTTCGGCAGGCATGGCCGTTCAGGTGGAAACGGGGGCGTCCGAGCCGAAAGGGCCGCACGCGTGAGTGAGAGACGCGCCTATATCAACGCCCTCGCGGGCGCCGTTCCCGAGCATGACGTGCATGCCCTTTTCATCGATTGGGCGCAGGGCCAGGTCGCGGACGAGCGCCTGCGCAAGCTCTTCCTGCGCATGGCCGAGCGCAGCGGCATCGAGCATCGCTGGTCGATCCTTCCGCCGGCCGATGGCGGCCTGCCGCACAACCGGCCGGGCGGCTTCTACCATGGCGAGGCCCCGCCCACGTCGCGGCGGATGCAGGCCTATGCCGAAGCGGCGCCGGACCTGGCCCTTGGCGCGATCGCCAGGCTGCGCGAGCAGGTCGCGCTGGATGGCATCACCCATCTCGTCGTGGCGAGCTGCACCGGCTTCGTCGCGCCCGGGATCGACCAGATCATCGCCCGCCGGCTCGGGCTGGACGGGGTGGAGCGGACCCTAGTCGGTTTCATGGGCTGCTATGCCGCGGTCGCCGCGCTCAGGACCGCTTATCATATCGTCCGCTCCGAGCCCGAGGCGCGGGTGCTCGCCGTCACGGTCGAGCTGTGCTCGCTCCACCTGCAGGAGACGCAGGAACTGGAAGCCCTGCTCGCCATGCTCCAGTTCAGCGACGGCGCCGCCGCGGCGCTGGTCACGAGCGCGCCGGAGGGGCTGGAGATAAGCCATCTCTTCTCGCTGCAGCTCGAGGAGTCCGCCGAGCTCATCCAGTGGAAGATCGGCGACACCGGCTTCGAGATGACCCTCTCCGGCGCGGTGCCCGGGCGCATCCAGCAGGGGCTGGCCGATGAGGGCGTACGCCGGACGCTCTACAATGGCTGGGGCGCGGAGCAGATCTCCAGCTGGGCGATCCATGCCGGCGGCCGGTCGATCCTGGACGCGGCGGAGAAGGGACTGGAGCTGCCGCAGGGGTCGCTCTGGGCGTCGCGCGACATCCTCGCCCGCTACGGCAACATGTCCTCGTCCACGTTGATGTTCGTTCTCGCCGCGCTGATCGGCCGGCCGGACACGGGCAAGGGCGTCGCCATCGCCTTCGGGCCCGGCCTCGCCGCCGAGGGTTTCCATTTCGAGCGCGTGGCGCGCGCGAAGCCTGTCCCGGCGGAGGCCGGGAAGCGGGTCGCGGCGGCCGCATGAGCCTCGCCGCGCGGATCCGCGTCGACGAGCAGATGGACGATCCCGGCCTCGCGCCGGAAACCTACGACCGGGTGCTGAAGGATCTCGCCCGGGTCAATGCGGTGACCCTGGCGGCGCGGCCGACGCTCGGCTTCATCGCGCGTGGGACGAAGGGCATGACGTCCTTCCGCCTGCTCGACGTCGGCTTCGGCCATGGCGACATGCTGCGCCGGATCGCGCGCTGGGCGAAGCGCCGGCGCCTCGCCGTCGATCTGATCGGCGTCGACCTCAACCGGCGCAGCGCCGTCGCGGCGCGCGCGGCCACGCCCGTCGAATGGCCGATCGAATATCGCACCGGCGACTATCGCGATGTCGCCGGGCCGCTCGACTTCATCGTCTCAAGCCTCGTCGCTCATCATATGACGGACGAGGAGCTGGACGCGTTCGTGCGCTTCATGGAGGCGCGCGCGGAGAAGGGCTGGCTCGTCAACGATCTGCACCGGCTCGCTTTCCCCTATCACGGCTTCCCGCTGCTCGCCCGCCTGCTCGGCGCCCACCGCATCGTGCGCGAGGACGGCAAGGTCTCGATCGGCCGCGCCTTCCGCCCGGCCGACTGGGAGGCGATCCTCGCCAGGGCCGGCATCGACGGCGCGCGCATCGTCCGCCGCTTCCCCTTCCGGTTGTGCGTCGAACGGCTGCGCTGATCGTCGGCGGGGGCCCGGCCGGCGCCGCCACCGCCATCGCGCTGGCGCGGGGCGGAGCGATGCCGGTGGTGATCGAGCGCTGCCCCGGCGAGCGCGACCTGGTCTGCGGCGGCTTCCTGGGCTGGGATGCGATCGCCGCGCTCAGGAAAATCGGTCTCGATCCCGCGACGCTGGGCGCCCGGCCGATCCACCGGCTGCGGCTGGTGGCGGGGCGCAGGATCGTCGAGGCCGACCTGCCCAGGCCCGCCGCCGGCCTCTCCCGCCGCCGGCTCGACGCGACCCTGCTGCGCATGGCCGAGGAGGCGGGCGCGGCGGTGCTGCGCGGGCGGACGGCGCGGGCGCTGGACGGTGATTGCCTGCGGCTCGACGACGGCAGCGAGATGGCGGCCGAGGCCTTGTTCCTCGCCACCGGCAAGCATGAGCTGCGCGGCGCGATGCGCCCGATCGGGCGCCGTGCCGTGTCCGTCGGCCTGCGCGCCGCCGTCGCGCCGCCGGCGGATCTCGCGGGGACGATCGAGCTTCACCTCTACGATGGCGGCTATGCGGGGCTGCTGCTGCAGGAGGACGGCGCGGCCAATCTCTGCCTGTCCGTCGCCCAGCGGCGCATGGCCGGCGGGCGCGAGGCTTTCCTCGCGATGCTGATGAAGGAGGTGCCCTTGCTCGCCGACCGGCTCGGCGGAGTCCCGCCCGCCGATTGGGAGGCGATCGCCGGCGTGCCTTATGGCTGGCGCGCCCGCGCCGTCGAACCGGGCCTGTTCCGGCTCGGGGACCAGGCGGGGGTGATCGCGAGCCTCGCCGGCGACGGCATCGCCATGGCCCTGTGCAGCGCCGCGGCGGCCGCCCATGCCTGCCTGCACGGCGACGGCGCCCCGGCCTATCAGCGCGCCTTCGCCGCGCGCGCCCGGCGCCCGGTCGCCATCGCCGAGACGCTGCGCCACATGGCGGAGGCGCCGGTCAGGCGGAGGCTGATGCTGGGGCTCGCCGGCGTGCCGGGCCTGGCGAAGCTGGCGGCCCGGCTGACGCGGATCGGCTAGGAGGCGGTCCTAACGCGTGCCGGTCACCGAGGCCGGGGCGTCGGTGCGCCACTGGCCCGACTGCTGATATTCCTCGCGGATGCCGGAGGCGGGCATGTTGTTCGGGGTCCAGCGCGCGTCCTGCGGGATGTCCGAGGGCACCGGTGCCCGGGCGGGCCGCGCCTCGTAGCCCGGCGCGGGATTGAAGGCCGGCGCGTCCGTGAAGGAGGCCGCCGGCAGCGCCCCCGCGCTGCCGCGCGCGGCGCGCGCCATGTAGGAGGAGCCGCGCACGATCGGCTCGCCGCCGGCATAAGCGTCGCTGAACGCGCCCGGCGCGCCCTGCAGGCCGGGCAGGCGATAGAAGATGTGCGCGCCGATCGTCGCCGTCTTGACCAGGCGCGGCGCCCAGCGCGGGAAGACGTAATTGGCGTGGTAGAAGGTCGACAGGCCGACGCCCGGATAGGTGCGGCCGGCCAGCGCCTCGGCGGCATATTGACGCGCGCGCGCCCAGAGCGTCGGCACCGGCGTGCGCGCCAGCGAGCCGTCGCAGGTGAAGGTGAACTGGCAGCCGCCGCCCGCGCGCATCGGCCCCTGATAGACGACGCCGCAGACGCTGTTCGGCCAGGACGGGTGGCGGACGCGGTTCAGCACGACCTGCGCGACCGCGCGCATCCCGTCCTCATTCTGGTTGCCCGCCTCGTAATAGATCGCCTGGGTCAGGCAATCGAGCGAGCGCATCTGGTCGACCGGCGTGGCCGGGCGGAAGGCGAAGGAGGATGCCGCCGGGCTGGGCAGGCCCGCCACCGGCAGGTCGGCATTGGCCTGGAAGGCGCTCGCGCCCTCCAGCGAGCCGCCGGGCGTATCGCCCTCGAAGCCGGGCAGGACCCCGGTCGCGGCGCCCTCGCGCGGCGGCGGCGGCGCCGCGGCGACGGTGGGGCCGTCGACGATCTGGAGATCGGTGGCGGGGCCGGAGCCGGCCAGAGCCGGAACGCAGGAGGCGATCGGCAGGATCAGCAGCAGCTGGGCGAGGCTGCGGGCGTCGCGGCCATAGCCACCCCTCCTGTTGCCGCCTTTGCGCACCGTGTTCGCCACTGCTTTCCCGCCCGGGTTGAGGTGTCCCAGAGCGCCGCATAACCGCGATGCGCACGCTCCGCGCCCTCGTATTTTGGGGCGTCCCAATAGTGGACAGAGGTGCAGGAAGTGTTGACGCGGGCGCGTCCGGGAGCGGCGCCCGCCCTTGGTCGAGCGGCGCCCGCGCTTCGTCGAACGGTTCGGGCGTTCGCCGAAACGAACTCCATCATGATCGAAACGGAGCGGCGGCGGCGCCGCGGATCGGCGAGGAGAAGGACAGCGGCCCTGGCGGGACAGTCCCCCAGCCCGATCGCCGGGGCCGCACACCCGAACCGACGGCCTTCCCCCAGGCCGGAACCAGGAGTTGATGTGATGTCCTTGCGTACCATTGCCCTCGCCGCCGCCGCGATCACGGCCGCCACCTTCACCACGACCGTCGCCACCCCGGCCTCGGCCGCCGAGATCGTCGTCGCTCCGGAGACCGTCACGGTGCGCGTCTCCTATGCCGATCTCAACCTCGCCAGCGCCGACGGCCGCGCCCAGCTCGACCGCCGGATCGCCGGCGCCGCGCGCGGCATCTGCGGCGCCTTTTTCCCGATCGACCTGCGCATGTCGGCGCTGGTGAGCGACTGCCGCGCCGACGCGATCGCCTCCGCCCGCATCCCCGCCGCCGTCGCCAGCAGCGACGGCGCGCGGAGCGTGGCGGTCACGGGTTACCGATTGAGCCGCGCCGCCAACTGAGCCCACCAGGCGGCAAAGCTCATGGGAGGCGGCGGTGCCCCATCGCCGCCTCCCTAATTTTTTCGGCTTTCGCGGCGCGTTCCGGCATGGCCGGGGCGAACGATCAGCGCCCGGCGAACCTCTTCACCTCGTCCACATAGGACCGGCCGATCCGCTGCTCGGCGCCGTCGTTGAGGCGCGCGGTCCAGTGGCCGGCCTCGTCGCGGTAGAGGCCGGTGACGGTGTCGCGGCGCAGGATCACCGAGCGGTGGACCCGGATGAAGAGGGCGGGATCGAGATCCTCCTCCAGCTTGGCGATGGTGCGGTGGATCAGCCAGGAGCGGGCGCCGACATGGAGGCGCATATAGTCGCGCTCCGCGGTGATCCGCTGGATGTCGGTCGCGGCGATGCGCACCAGCCCGCTATGATCGGGCACCCAGAATTCCTCGACATGGCTGGACGCGCCCCTGCCGCCGGCCGGACGCCCGCCGGAAAGATAGAGGCGCACCCGCTCCAGCGCGCGCTCCAGCCGGTCGGTCTGGACCGGCTTCATCAGATAGTCGATCGCCGCGACGTCGAAGGCCGCGACCGCGAAATTGTCGAAGGCGGTGACGAAGACCACGGCCGGATCGACCGCCGACTGGGAGAGCGCGCGGGCGACGTCGATCCCGTCCATGCCGGGCATGGCGATGTCGAGCAGCACCAGGTCCGGCGCGACCGCCTCGGCGATCCTGAGCGCCGCCTCGCCGTCATTGGCGGTGCCGACCACGGCGACGCCCTCGAGCCGGGCGAGCAGCAATTGCAGCCGCTCGACCGCCAGCGGCTCGTCGTCGACGACCATCACGCGCAGCGTCTCAGCCATGCTTCACCACCGGCATGAACAAGTGGACGGTGAAGCCGCCGTCCGGATCGGGGCCGTGCAGGCAGCCGGCGCGGTTGCCGTAGCGGGTGGTGAGCCGGTCGCAGACGTTGCGCAGGCCGACGCCGGTGCCGCCCTCGCTCTCGCCCGTTTCGGCCGGGATCTCGCCGTCATCCTTCACCTTGATGTGGAGGCGGCCGGCCTCCTCATAAGCGGAGATGCGCACGGTGACGTGCTTGCGGGACCGGGCGACGCCATATTTCACCGCATTCTCGACCACCGGCTGCAGGATCAATACGGGCACGCGCAGCGTGCGCAGCGCCTCGGGCACGTCCACCTCCACGGCGAGCCGCTCCGGGAAGCGGATCTGCTCGATGTCGAGATAGAGGCGCTGCAGCTTGATCTCCTCCTCCAGGCTGACGTCGGCGGTCGGATCGGCGGAGAGCGTGGCGCGGAAGAAGGTGGAGAGGTTCATCAGCATCTGCTCGGCGGTGTCCGTCCGCTTGGTCAGGATCAGCGAGGAGAGCGAGTTCAGCGTGTTGAACAGGAAGTGCGGGTTGATCTGGTAGCGGAGCGCCCGGAGCTGCGCCTCCTGCGCCTCGCGGGCGAGCATGGCGGCATGGCGGTCGGCGAGCCGCAATTGCTTGGCGTAGCTCATCGCCACGTAGAAGGCCGCCCAGGCCGCGAACAGGAAGAACCAGGCGAAGGAACTGTCGAGGATCGAGCGGGCGGCCATTTCGAACGGGCTCCAGCCCATCGCCATGCGCTCCTGCTCCTGCTTCACCGCATGCAGCGGCGCGTAGACGTAGAAGGCATAATAATTGACCGAGGCATAAGCGAGCGAGGCCGGCAGGCAGAGCACCGCCGCCACGGCCGCCTTCACGTTGAGGCCCATCGCCGCCACCGGGCGCAGCGCCACGTAGAGCAGGAAGGTGATGAAAATCCCCGCGACCGACACGCAGCCGCGCCGCGACATCATCTCCCAGAAATCCGGATATTGGACGACGATCGAGCGCAGCGTGGTCAGCAGGAAATAGACCAGCCAGAAGCCGATGATCGATTTGATCGCCATGCCCAGATCGGGCAGCCGGCGATGCTCGCTGTCCGGAAGGGCCGAGTCCATGGTCCCCCCTAACGCGTCGGGTCTTGAAAAGCTTTGCGCCGACCGGTCGTTCGACGAATGGCGTGGCGCGTTGGTCGAAAAGCCGGGCAGCGGACGGCGATATCCGGACGCGTCGGGCTCGCCCAGAAGCGGTTCGGAATCGCTGTCCTCTTGGCCGTTCCTGCTGCTGCCCACGCCTGATTCTCTTGGCCCCGGACCGGTCTAGCATGGCGCTGCGGGCCGGTCATCGGCGGCGTTTCGCGCGCGGTTCGATCGCCTCGCGGTCGTTCCGGAAGCGCAAACAGGGCGCTTTTACGTGGGTCGGTTCGCGCGTCCTGTTGCGCCGCGGCATCAGTCCTCCGCCTCAGCGACGGGCCGCGAAGATTTCACGTTGCGGGCTCAACGCTTTCCTGATTCACTTTCCTGAACGAGGGGTGGGGTTGTGGTTAACGGCTTTGTAAGCCGTTGTGGTGCATGATCCGTTCTCGGGGGCAGAAGGAGTGGGATCATGAGTACCAGGACTCGGCCCGCAAGCGGGGCGACAAGTTTGGCGGAGATGCGCGAGTTCGCGTCCTTCTCGAAGGGCACGCAGCGCTACATCCGCCGCGCGCTCGATGTCGGCCTTGCCCGCCGCGACGCGGTGAAGCGCTGGTCGCGCGATCCGGCCGAAGCCGCCGGGATCCGCGCCCAGGAGCGCATCTACCGCCGCCTCGATCTCATCCGCGAAGCCATTCCCGACGACAGCGGGCTGGAGGCGATGGAGCCGCTGATGGCGCCGCTCGTCACCATGACCGCCTTCGATCTCGGCCAGGACCGGCTGCCGTGCTTCGCCTCCTACCGTTTCCTCTACGAGCGGCTGATCGGCGCCGCCGTCCGCCCCTGGCTGCCCGGCGCCTTCTGCGCCGCCGCCGCCCTGCCGCATCTTCATCCGGACCGCCGTCGCACTCTGCTCCAGTCGATCAGCGAGGCCGCGGCGACCGCGCCGGGCTGGTCGAACCGCGAGCCGGTCTTCTACCCGGAATGGGTCGAAAAGGTGGACACCACCGTCGCCGGCTGAGCGTCCGATTTTCCGCGATCCCTAGAACTGGGGGCGGGCCGTCCGGTCCGCCCTTTTTCTTTTGTAGCATGGCTTTGCGCTTCCCGTACAACTTGATAGTACGAATCGTACTTTATCGGGAGATTGTTTCATGGCCAGCCGCCGCCTCCGTCTGCTGACCGCGCTCAACCTCGGCACTCTGGTTGTCATGGCCGGGTTGATGCTCGCCGGCTTCACCAATCCGCGCCGGGAGCGGTTCGACGAGATCGACGTCCATCGGATCAACGTCGTCGATGCGGAGGGCCGCCCCGCGCTCGTGATCGCGAGCAATGGCCGGTTGCCCGGGCCGATGCTGAAGGGCCGGCAATATCCGGCCAGCATCGTTGAGGGGCGAGCGCAAATGGCCGGGATGATCTTCTTCAGCCAGGCCGGGGACGAGGTGGGCGGTCTCGTCTTCGCCGGCCTGCGCCGGGCCGATGGCCGTCAGAGTCAGGTCGGCCATCTGTCCTTCGATCAGTGGGACCAGAACATGGTCATGGCGCTGCAGCATATCGAAAATGGCAGCATCCGGAGGACCGGCCTGCAATTCATCGACCGGCCGACCGGCATTTCGATGTCCGGCGATCTCGATCGGGCACAGGCGATACTCGAAGGCACGCCGGCCCAACGGGAAGCGGCGCGGACGGCGAGCCGGGCGGCCCAGGCCCGCGGCGAACTCGGCACGCAGCGCATCTTCATCGGCAGCCAGGATCAGCAGCCGCTGCTGCAGTTCAAGGACCGGGCGGGAAAGCTGCGTGCCCAACTGCGGCTCGATGCCGATGGCAATGCCAGGCTGGAATTCTTCGACTCTGGCGGGAGAGTAACGGCAACCTTCCCGGAAACCGCGACGGGCGCGCACTGATGGACCGACGCACGTTCCTTGCCGCAGGCGCCGCCATGGCCTGCCTTCCAGCCGCAGCACCGGCCGCGCGCACGCTGGCGGAGGTGTCGCGCGCGGCGATCGGCGATGCGGCGACAGCGGCGGCGCGGGTCCGTGCGGTGATCGCCTGGACGCACGCCAATCTCGACTGGACCACCACCGACTATCAGGATCGCACGCCGGAGCAGGTGCTCGCGCGGGGCGGCGGCAATTGCCACGAGCAGGCGCGGTTGGTGCGGGCCCTGCTGGCGCCGGCCGGGGTGGAGACCCGGCTGGTGCGCGAGATCAACGTCCAGCCGGCCAGCGAGCGCCGGCAGCGGGACGCGGAGGAGATGATCGCACGGACGGGTCCGCGCGCCTCGGTGTTCGGGGCGCGCCACAACGATCATGTCTGGACGGAATATCGTGATGTCGAGCAGGGCGAGTGGGTGCCGGCCGACCCCACGCTGAACGTGGTCGGGATCGACGCCTGGGTCCGCGCCCGGCTCGGCTTCGGCCCCCGCCCGGTCCATGAGATCATCCCTTATGCGGACATGCTCTTCCCGGTCGCGGTGGTCGCGCCGCTGGCCGGGGGCCGGTTCGAGGGGCGGAGCGAGCGGCTGCTGGTCCGCGGCTTCGCCGCTCATGTGCCGGGGGTCGCGGCAAGGCCCGGCTGGGCACGCTGGGCCGAACTGGTGTCGCGGGCGGAGGCGCTGGTGATCCTGACCATGCAGGGGCGGCACAATCTGCATGACGACGGCGCGCTGCTCGAGGAACTGAGCCGCGCCTATGCGGCGTTGCGGCCGGCCTGAAGCGGCGGACCCAGGCCGGCCGCTTCTTTTTCCGGGAAGGCGCGTTAGGCTGCCATGATGCGCATCCTGCCCTTCGCCGCTCCGGCGCTGCTCGCCGCCATGTCCGCCGCCGCCCAGGGCCCCTTGCCGCGGCTGCAGGGCCAGTTTCTCGCGCCCAGCTGCCGGCAGGGCGAATGCGCCTGGATTCGCGTCATGGGCATCACCCGCGGGACGCGCGTGCGCCAGGGCGAACTCAGGCGCGTGATCGTCCGGCGCGGCTTCTCGCTGCACCGCGACGGCAGCCTGCCGAACCGTCCCGCCGAGGCCCGCATCCGCTGGGAGCCGGGCACGCGGACCAACTACGTCTTCTGCTCGACGCGGCGGCCCGCTTACGCCTTCACCGAGACCGAGGGCCTGATCACCCACTATCTCGATCTGTTCGATCTCGCCGGCTACCAGCAGTCCACCGCCGAACTGTACATGCGTTTCTGCCACGGCCGCGGCTTCAGCGAACGCGCCGCCCGCGCGCTCGGCTACCGGCCCGGCACGCGCAACGCGCAGGTTGACGACGGACGGGTGGAGGATCTGACCCGCTTCTGAGCCCTGGTCAGCGCTCCGGCGTGGCGGGGAACATCCATTGCAGGGCCTCGGCCAGGCCGAGCTCCCAAGTCAGATGCGCATGGCCGCCATTGGGCGTCAGCAGCCGCACCTCCGCGCCGGCGGCCCGGGCCAGCGATGCGGCTTCCGCCGTTCGTTCGCGGAAGCGGGCGACTTCGAGGCGTCCCGCCACGAACAATGCCCGCCCGCGCGTGAGCCGCGACGCAAAGGGCACGGCCTGCCGCCAGCCAACCGAAAAGGCCACCACATTGCCGAACAGGTCGGGGTGGCGGGCGGCCATGACCAGCGCCCAGGAGCCGCCGCTGGACCAGCCAAGCACCGCCCGGCCCTGGGGCGTGCGAAGCACCGGATAGCGGCTCTCGACGAAGGGCATTACCTCTTCGACGGTAAACAGGTCGCGGGCGTCGAACCGGCTTTGTTCCGGCGTCGCCTCCGGGATGTCGACGAGCAGCTCCTGGCTGCGCGAGTCGCAGTTTAGCTCGGGACAGGCGGGCGGGCCGGCGTCTTCCCGGTTCGCGATGCCGACCATGATGACCGGACTGGACTGGCCCCGCCGCGCCATGGCGTCGGCGATGGCGTTGAACTCCGGCCAGCCGCCGTCCGGCATGTAGATGACCGGCACGCGCTGGCCCTCCGCAAGCCCGGCCGGGACGTAGACGAAAAAGGAGCGCTGCTCACCGAGCCGGACGGAATCGATCCGATGGAAGGTCGTGCGCGCCTCGACTTCGGCAAGCGGGGAGCGGGGCGGAGCCGGCGGCGCGCGCGGGCCGCGCCGGCCAGCGTCGCTCCATTGGCCCGGGATCACCATCATGTCGAAGATGGCGCTGTCGATATCGGGCACGCGCACGGAGACGGCCTGCAGGCCGCGCCCGATCGGATGCATGCGCTGCTGGATCGCGCAGCAGGTCTGGGCGCCGTCCTCGCGGCGGGCGACCACGGTCACCACCTCGCCATTGACCCACCAGGTCTCATTGCGCGCGCCCAGCAGCGCGTCCGCGCCGGCAGCGGACAGGGCCAGCGGGACCTCGCAAATCTCGTCTGGGCGGCAGGGTGCGGGCGTGGCGGCCTGGGCGGCGGCCAAGGCCAGCAAGGCGATCAGCGCAGGATCTCCAGCCTGGCATTGTCCGCCTCGAAGCCGCCGCCGCCGCGCAGGCGGAAGCCGACCTGGATGATGTCCGCGTTGCTCGGAACCTGAAGCACAACGCCCTGGCGGCGCCAGTCGGAGCTCGGCGTCACCGCGGCCTGCGTCCGCGCGCCATTGGCCATGGCGACCAGGCTGGCGCCCTGGCCGCGCGTCCTGACCTCGGCGGAGAAGCGGACGCGGCGGCCGCGATAGCGGCGCGCGTCGACGAAGGTGAAGACCTGATAGTCCGAGTCCCTGGGTGGCGCCGAACGGGCCGCCCAGCCGGCGCTGAGCCATTGCCGGCGCGGCCGGGCGGGATAGTTGGAGTCGACCTCCGCCCGATAGCCGCGGTGGCCGGTGGCGCCCCAGTCGTCCATGCCGCGCGCGAACCCCGGATTGGTCAGGGTCGCGGGGAAGGTCTCGGTCAGCAGCAGGAGGAGGGCGGCGGCGAGCATCAGCGCCGGACCAGCGCGATGCGCACGTCGTCGACGGCGAGTTCGGACGAGGCGCCGCGGACCTCGAAGGCGATTTCGAGCCGACGCGCGTCCCGGGGGATGCGCAGGGTCGCGCCGTGCCGCTGCCAGTTTTCGCTCGCGGCGATCCTCGCTTGCGCTTCTGCGCCCTCGACGCGGAGGACGAGCCGGCCGTTGCCGTGCGCGAAGGCCGGCGCCCTGGTCAGCGCGGAGACCCGGATCGTCCGCCCCCGGTAGCGGCGCGCGTCGACGGAGGTGAAGAGGCGTTTCTCGGCGCCCAGGATCGAATTGCGCGCGCGCCAGCCCATGGCCAGATAATGCCGGCCCTGCGGCGCGCGATCGCTGGAATAGCTGCGATTGGCGACCACGCTCGCGCCGATGCCGCGATGGCCGATCGCCTGCCAGCCCTCCAGCCCCCGTTCAAAGCCGGGATTGGTAAGCTGGGCGGCGAGGGCGATGGCGAGGATCATTGCGGCTCCATTACGATGCCGCGGATGAACCTAGGCCGACCGGCCGAGCCTGGCGACCAGATCCTCGGCGAACAGGGTGAGCGTGTCGTCCCGCGCGCCCATGATGACGATGCGATCGCCCGCCCGGGCCAGATCGAGCAGCCGGGCGGTGGCGAGGGCGCGCTCGGGCGGCGGCTCGGCGACATGCTCGGCCTTTCTCCCCCGCGCCGCGACCGCGGCGATGATCGTCTCGCTGCCGGCGCTGCGGTCGGTGGTGCCGCCATAATAGACCGGGTCGGGCATGAGCAGCACATCGTCTGGCGCCAGCGCGCCGGCGAACATGTCGGTCAGCTCCGCGCCCATCACCCTGAGCGGCGCATAGCCGTGCGGCTGGAAGTAGACGAGCAAGCGGCCGGGAAAGGCGTGGAGCGTCCTGAGGGTCGCGGCGATCTTGTCGGGATTGTGCCCGAAATCGTCGATCACGCTCACCCCGCGTGCCTCGCCGACCAGCTCGAAGCGGCGGCGCAGGCCCTTGAAGCCGGACAGCGCCGCGGCGGCCTCGGCCAGCGGCACACCCGCCGCCTCCGCCGCGGCGAGCGCGACCAGGGCATTCTCGACATTGTGGCGGCCCGGCACCTGCAGCCGCACCGGAATGGCGTTCACCCGGAAGGAAATGGCGAAGGGCTCTTCCTCGACCATGGTCCCGAAGAGATGCGCGCCGGGATCCTCGAGCGAACAGGTGCGCAATGTCTCCGCGGGCAGCATGGCGGCGAGCAGGCGGGTCTCGTCATCGTCCAGGTTGAGCACCACCGTCTCCGCCTTGCCGGCGAAGTCGCGGAACAGGCGGCGGAGCTCCTCGAGCGACTTGTGGTCGAGGGTGATGTTGTTGAGCACGGCGATCTTCGGCCGGTAGAGGGCGATCGAGCCGTCGCTTTCGTCCACCTCGCTGACGAAATCCCGGCCGGCGCCGACCAGGGCGCTGGCGAAGGGCGTGTCGGGCGAGACGAAATTCTTCATCACCGCGCCGTTCATCACCGTCGGGTCGCGGCCCACTTCATGGAGGATCCAGCCGATCATCCCGGTCACGGTCGACTTGCCGCTGGTGCCGCCCACTGCGATGCCGGTCGCCGCATCGTTGAACAATCGGGCGAGCAGCTCCGGCCGGCCGAGCCGCGCCGCGCCGACCTCTCGCGCCTTGATGAGGTCCGGCACGCTCTCTTCCACCGCGGCGGAGGCGACCACGATCTGCGCCGGCCCGGCGATGCCGCTCCCGTCCTGCGGGAAGAGCCCGATGCCCCGCCGCGCCAGGTCCGCGAACTTGGCCGACAGCCGCCCCTGGTCGAGGGACCGGTCCGAGCCTTTCACCTCATGCCCGCGCCCGTGCACGATCATCGCCAGCGGCAGCATCCCGCTGCCGCCGATGCCCACGAAGAAATAGGATTTGGCCTCGCCCATCCGCCCGCCCTATTGGGGCGGCGAGAAAGGAGCAACCATGCGGATCGCGGTCGTGGCGCCAAGCTCACGCTTCACCGAGGAGGCGGCCATGCGGGTCGCCGGCATCGCCGCCGCGCGGCATCCGGGGGTGGAGCTCTACTTCCACCCGCAATGCTTCCTGAGCCACAACCATTTCGCCGGTACGGACGCCGAGCGGGTCGCGGCGCTGGTCGAAGTGGCGAACGATCCCGGCTTCGGCGCGATCTGGTTCGCGCGCGGCGGCTATGGCGCCTGCCGGGTGGCGGAGGCGGCCCTGGCGGCGCTCGGGGCGGCGGCGCGGCGCAAGGCCTGGTTGGGTTTCAGCGATGCGGGCTATCTGCTCGCGGGGCTCTACCGGGCCGGTTTCCCCGATCTCGCCCATGGCCCGATGGCGCAGGACGTGATGCGGGACGGCGGCGAGGCGGCGGTGGCGCGGGCGCTGGACTGGCTGGTGAAGCGCGACGCGGACGCGCTGGAGCCGCACCTCGCGCTCGGCGATCGCCATGCCGCCTTCAACCTCACCGTGTTCAGCCAGCTGGTCGGCACCGCGCTCGAGCCGGACCTCGCGGACCATGTCCTGCTGCTCGAGGAGGTCTCCGAGCATATGTACCGGTTCGACCGCGGCTTCTGCCACGTCACCGGCCAGGCCTCGGTCCGCCGCGTCGCCGGGATCAGGCTCGGCCGGGTCAGCGACGTCCCGCCCAACGATCCCGACTTCGGCGAAAGCGAGGAGGAGATTGCCGGCCTCTGGTGCCGCAAGGCCGGACTCGCCTATCTGGGCCGCGCCGATATCGGCCACGACTCGGCCAATAAGGTGGTTCCTTTCGGCCGTTTCTGAGCCTTTGCTTCTCTGTGCGGGCCACAATCCACAGAAATCGAACGGACTGCCGCCAAACCGGCCCATTTCGTCTCTTGCCCCCCATTGCCAAGAGGGGGGAATTGCGCTCTATCGGCCCCACAACACCTTAGGGAGGCAAGAATGGCAGAAGCTAAGAGCGGATTGCAGCGTCCGGTGAAGCCGTCGGCGGATCTCGCCGCGATCACGGGTCCGGATCCGTTGCCGCGCAGCCAGGTCGTCAGCAAGGTCTGGGACCACATCCGCAAGAACAACCTTCAGAACCCCGCCAACAAGCGGGAAATTCTCGCGGACGACAAGCTGAAGAAGATCTTCGGCAAGGACAAATGCTCGATGTTCGAGATGAACAAGCATCTGTCGAAGCATCTCAGCTAGAATGACAGCCGGGGCGAACCCGGCATGAACAAGGAGAGGCTGCTCAAAGATCTCGTCGCGCTGGGCCTCAGGGCCGGCGACGTCCTGATGATCCACGCATCCCTCCGCAAGCTCGGCCTCGCCCGCGCCTTCCATGGCGCAGGCGGGGCCGATCTCATTCTGGACGCGCTCGACGCGGCGGTGGGGCCCGAGGGCACGCTGCTGATGGTGCTCGGCACCGACTGCCCGACGGACTGGGTGAACGAACATCCGCCCGAACGGCGCGCGGCCCTGCTGGCGGGCGCGGAGCCTTTCGATCACTATAATGCGCCGGTCCTGCCCGAGGTGGGCTGGCTGGCGGAGGCGTTCCGGCGGCGGCCGGGCACCCTGCTGAGCAGCAATCCGAGCGGCCGCTTCGGCGCGCGGGGCGCGCGGGCGGCGGCGCTGCTCGCGGACCAGCCCTGGCACGATTATTACGGGCCGGGCTCGCCGCTCGATAGGCTCTGCGCCTGGGGCGGCAGGATTCTGCGTCTCGGCGCCAGTCCCGACACGGTGACCGCGCTCCATTTCGCCGAATATCTCGCCGACCTGCCGGCCAAGAAGAGGACGCGCTGGGACTATGTGCTCGAAGGTCCGGAGGGCGAGCCCGAGCATGTCTGGATCGACTGCCTCGACGACGCGCACGGCATCGCCGACTGGGACGGCGAGGATTATTTCGCGCTGATCCTCAAGGCCTATCTCGCGCTCGGTCGGCATGGCGAGGGACGGGTGGGCGAGGCGCGGAGCGAGCTGATCGACGCGGCGGACCTGGTCTCCTTCGGGGCCCGCTGGATGGAGCAGACCCTAGCCCGTCCAGCGTAGCCCCAGCCACAGGGTCCGGGGCGTCGCCCGCTCGACGATGCCGGCACCGGAGATGCCCGCCACCACCGTCTCGTCGGTCAGGTTCTCGCCCCGCGCCTCGATGGCCAGACGGCTGGTGAGCGGAAGCGTGGCCGACGCCTCGAAGGTGAGCGCGTCGGGGATGCGCTGGACGTTGAGATCGTCTTCATATTGGGCGGAAACGTAGCGCAGGCCGAGCATGGCATAGGCGCCGCGCGGCCCCGCCCAGGCCAGGCTGGCGGTGACATTGTGACGCGGCGTCTGGGCGGGGCGCAGGCCGTCGAGCGGGGCCGCCGCCCCCGAGGCGGACAGCTCGGCATCGGCGAAGCTGTAGCCGGCGGCGAGGCGGACGCGGCCGAGGTTCAGGCTGGCATCGACCTCCACGCCGCGGCTGGCCACCGCATCGACATTCCGCCGCTGCCGGTAGGTGCCGCCGGCCTGGACGAAGCCGACCCCGGGAAAGGTGCCGGGCCCCTGGCCCAGGGTGACATTGGCGATGGCGTCGCCGAGGCGGTTGGCGAACAGGGTAACGCCGATCCGGGCCGCCGGGATCGGGCGGAAGTCCAACCCGGCCTCGGCGCCTTCCAGCCGCTCGGGCGACAGCATTTCATTGGCGGCGGTCGCGTCCAGGCCGACGCGGAAGGGGCGGTAGAGCTCGTTCAGCGTCGGCAGGCGCCAGCCGAGATAGGCGGCGGCGCGGACGGTCAGGGTCTCGGTCGCGCGCAGGGCCAGCCCGGCCCGCGCGGTCGGCTCCCAGCCGCCGCGGTCCGGGAAGGCGAGGTCGGTGAGCGGCGCCTGGGTGGCGAGCAGGCGCTCGCGCAGCCGCCCGCCCGCGATCCGCCAATGGTCGATCCGGCCGCCGCCGGTCAGCGTCAGCGGGCCCGTCTCGAGGCTCGCCTCGGCGAAGGCGCCGAGCGTGCGCGTCTCCCCGCCCGCGACGCGGCCGCGCGTGGGCGCGCCGGCGACATATTGGTAGAGCTCCTGCGTCCGCCCCTCGGTGCCCCGCCAGTCGGCGCCGAAGCGCAATGCCACCGGCCCGATGCGCGGACGCAGCTCCACCCGCGCGCCGCGCCCGGTCGAGGGGACGCTATATTGGTCGAGCGTCTGGGTGGCCGCCGTGCGGCCGGCATTGACCGAGGCGAAGGCATTGGCGAAGTCGCGAACCTGCGCATAGGCGAGCGCCGAGAAAGGCAGGCGGCCCCGCCCGACCAGCCGCAGCGAGGCATCCGCGCCGCGCGCCTCGATGGCGCTGAACGCGGTGCCGCGCTCGCGCCGGTCGGCGAAGGCAGAGACATTGGCCTGCAGCTCGACCGTTTCGGACAGCGGCGCGACCGCGCGGGCGGCGAGGCTCGCTTGTCCGTAGGGCGACGCCAGGTCGGCGGGCCCGCGCTGCCGTGCGACCACCGGCACGAAGCCGTCGCCCCGCGCATAAGCCGCGGACAGGCCGGCAAAGCCTTGCCCGAGCCGGGCGCCATAGCCCGCAAAGGCGTCGATGCTGTCACGGCTGCCATGAGCGAGGCCCGCGGCGAGGCCCTCCATCTCGTCCGGCGCAGCGCTCTCCAGCTCGATCGTACCCGCCAGCGCGCCGGGGCCGTTCGCGCCCGCGCCGCCGCCGCGTGTGACCCGGATTCGGCCGAGGCGGCGCGGATCGTAGGCCGGCCAGCTGATCCAGCCGCCGAACGGATCCGTCTGCGGGACGCCGTCGAGCAGGAGCAGCGCCCGGCTGGAGGCATTGCCGCCCAGCGCGCGCAGGGTCGCGCCTTGGCTGGTCGGATTGGCGGTGCGGCCGTCGGAGCGGCGGAATTGCTGGAAGCCCGGAATGTCGCGCAGCACATCCTCGAGCCGGCCGCTCGGGCTGTGCGCGAGCCGGTCGCGGCCGATGATGCTGATGTCGTAGGCCGCTTCGCCGGGCGCGGCATCGAGACCTCGGCCGGTGACGACCACGTCCTGCGCCTGCGCGAAGGCGGCGCCGGGAATCAGCAAAGCGGCGAGGGAAAGCCGGCGCATTCCCTGCCGCTTACACCAAAAAGCCGCGCCGGCGAGGGGGACAACCGGCGCGGCTCTTGGACCGGCCGCGCTGGGCGGCGGCCGGCTGGGGATGAGGGTCTAGCTCGGCGTGGCCGCCGCGGCGATCGCGGCCTCCAGCTGCGCCTTGCTCATCGCGATGACCAGGCCCTGGCTGTTGCGGCCGAAGCTGGTCAGCGCGAGCCGGCCGCGGGCGGTGCCGGTGAAGACGACCGCGCCGGCCGCGTCGGCGGATTCGATCGTGCCCACGACGGCGCCCTGCTGGTCGCGGACCTGGACACCGGCGCGCAGATCGGCGGCGGTGGCCGGCGCGACGGCGCCCGCGGCGGCCGGCGGAGTCGGCGGCGTTGTCTGGGTCTGCGCCTGCGCGCCCGGAGCCGGAGTGGGCGGCGGCGTCGTGGCCGGCGGCGTGGTGGTCGATGCCGGCGGCGGGGTCTCGGCCGATTGCTGCGGCGGCTGGTCGTCAGCCGTATTCTCCGGCTGCTGGGCCTCGGTCTCGGTCGCGTCCGCATCCTGCTGGGTCGTCGGCGTGGTGGTGCTGGACGGCGCCGGCGGAGTCGCGCTCTGCCCCGGCGGGGTCTGCGTCGCGGGCGGATTGGGGGCAGGCGGCGTCGTGCTCTGCGCGGCGGCGATGGCCGGCAGGGTCAGTGCGGCGACGGCGGCGAGCAATCTGGTCTTCAGGGTCATCTCTTCCTCCAAAGGGTTGTTTGGAAGAACAAAGGTCGGCCTTGATCGAGGTTGCATGGCCGCAAGACGGACCGTTGGAGTCGGGCGATGAAGCGCGGCTCGAACGCGTCGTTATGGGAGCGTGGGGCGCCGCTTCAGCCGCCGGAAAGGCTCATTCGCCGCTCGGGTAACGTTCGAATTGCGGCAATTCGTGGGCATTTTTCATCCAGGCGATCCGCTCGGCAGTCTGGACGTGGAGCTGCACCGGCAGCGTATCGGGGTCGTCGAGCGTGGCGGAGCAGATGTCGGTCATCCCAGGGAACATGATCTCGTTCGTATAGAACAGGCCCGAACCGCAGGCGCCGCAGAAGTGGCGCCGGGCATTGTCCGAAGAGGCATAGACATTGGGCTCCCCCGAGACGGTCAGCGCATCGTTCGCGAACAGAGCCCAGCTGACCATCGGCGCGCCGGTCTGCCGCCGGCAATCGGTGCAATGGCAGAGCGCGTGATAGACCGGCTGACCCTCGACCTCGTAGGTGATCGCCCCGCAATGACAGCCGCCGCTCCGCATTCCATCCTCCCGCCCGTGAGTCGCCTTAGTCTAGCGGCGGCTCACGAACAAAGGAAGAACGAATGCGTCAGAGCACATATTTGCTGAGGTCCGTGTCCCGGGCGATCTCGGCGAGCTGCGCCTCGACATAAGCGGCGTCCACGGTCAGCGTCTCGCCCTGCCGCTCCTCCGCCTCGAAGCTGACATCCTCGAGCAATTTCTCGAGCACGGTCTGCAGGCGGCGGGCGCCGATATTCTCGACCTGGCTGTTCACCTCGGCGGCGATCCGGGCGAGCGCCTTGATGCCGTCCTCGGCGAAGCTGACGGTCACGCCTTCGGTGCCGAGCAGGGCCCGATATTGCTCCGTCAGGCTCGCGCGCGTGTCGGAAAGGATGCGGACGAAATCCTCCTCGGTCAGCGCCTTCAGCTCGACGCGGATCGGCAGGCGGCCCTGCAACTCCGGCAGCAGGTCGCTCGGCTTGGCGACGTGGAAGGCGCCCGAGGCGATGAAGAGGATATGGTCGGTCTTCATCGGCCCGTATTTGGTGGCGACCGTGGTGCCCTCGATCAGCGGCAGCAGATCGCGCTGCACGCCCTCGCGGGAGACCGAGCCGCCGCGCACGTCCGACACCGCGATCTTGTCGATCTCGTCGAGGAAGACGATGCCGTTCGCCTCGGCGTCCTTGAGCGCGACGCGGTTCACGTCGTCGGGATCGAGGCGCTTGTCCGATTCCTCCTCGATCAACTTGTCCCAGGCGTCGGCGACGCGCATCTTGCGCTTCTTGCGGGGCTGCTGGCCCATCGCCTTGCCCATGATGTCGCTGAGGTTGATCATGCCGACCTGGCCGCCCATGCCGGGAATCTCGAACGGCGTGTTCGGCTGATCGATCACGTCGATCTCGATCTCCGTGTCGTTCATGTGGTTCTCGGTGATGCGCAGGCGGAAGCTCTCGCGCGTCGCCTCGCTCGCCTCCTTGCCGACCAGGGCGTCGAGCAGCCGCTCCATCGCCGCGGCGCTGGCCGCCTCGCGCACCGCCTCGCGGCGCCGCTCGCGCTCCAGCCGCACCGCCTCCTCGACCAGGTCGCGGGCGATCTGCTCGACGTCGCGGCCGACATAGCCGACCTCGGTGATCTTGGTCGCCTCGACCTTCACGAAGGGCGCGTCGGCCAGCTTGGCGAGGCGGCGGCTGATCTCGGTCTTGCCGCAGCCGGTGGGGCCGATCATCAGGATGTTCTTAGGGGTCACCTCGTCGCGCAGCGCCTCGGGCAGCTGCTGGCGGCGCCAGCGGTTGCGGAGCGCGACCGCGACGGCGCGCTTGGCGTCGTCCTGGCCGATGATGTGCGCATCGAGCGCGGCGACGACGGCCTTGGGCGTGAGTTGGTCGTTCATTCGTCCTGCCGCTCTCGGGGTTTCGGTGGAGGGGGTGATCGGCTCCCGGCCGCTCTCCGGGAAAGAGGTCTGGTAGTTCATCTCGCTGAACTAGATTGGAGCCGCAACGAAGCGGTTCAAGTGGCGCAGCGGAACCCGGCGAAGAACTGGCGGTGCGATTCGACGATGCCGGCGATCGTCTCCGGCTCCGGCGCCGGATCGGAAACCCCGCGCTCGAACGTGCCGCCGAGCAGGATGCCGTCGGGGCGGGGAAACATGTAGCCGGCCTCGGCATTCAGGGCGTAGCGGATCTCGGGCTGGGGCAGGAGGAAGGCGAGCTGGCCGCGGATCGGCATGATCTCGGTATCGCCGAACAGGGCGCCGGCACCGAGCCCGGTGCAGTTGAAGACGAGCCCCTCGGGCAAGGCGGCGACGTCGGCCGGGGTTTCGAAGGCGCGCACGACGATCCGGCCGCCGGCGATCTGCAGGTCCTGCTGCAGGCGCCAGAGGTAGCGGCCAACCTCGACATAGAGCGTGTCGTAGCAGGTGACATTGTCCATCGGGAAAGGATGCTCGCCGCGGCCCAGCACGCGGATGTTCGGCGGGTAATGGGGCACGATCTCCCGCTCGGTCCCCTGCTTGTAGGTGGGGAGCCAGCGTATCCCGTAATCGTCGCCAACCATGATCTGGAAGCGCCGCCAGCCATAATCGACCGCCGCCTGAAGCTGGGCGCGATATTCGGGCGTGCTGCGGCCGCGGTCGACATGGCCGAAGGGATGGAACTGGCCACCGGCGATGTTGGAGGTGGTCTCCGGCGGCAGCGCCTTGGCGTAGATGGTGACGGGAAAGCCCGCCTCCTGGACCAGCCGGGCGGTGGACAGGCCCATGATGCCGGCGCCGAGCACCGCCACCGGCCCTTGATGCCCCTGCAGCCCGAGCTGGACGGCCAGCCTGGCGCAGCCCCAGGACAGGGTAATGCCGGCGCCGCCATGGCCGTAATTGTGTACCAGGCGCTTGTCGCCCAGCGCCTCCGCCCGGACGACGAAGCCGCCGGGGCGATAGGGACGCAGGCCCGCCAGGGTGCGGATCACCCGCTCCGGCGAGACCAGCACGCGCGGCAGGCAGCCGGTGGGCGCGGGCGTCGCGGCCGGGCCTCGGGTGGCCATATTGGTGGCGCAGCCGGGGAGGGCGAGACTGGCGGCGGCGGAACCGAGGAAAGCGCGGCGGTGCATCGCGCTACGCTAGCCACCCCTCGGGGCGGGCGAAAGTCCCGCTTTGGCCGGTGATCCGTTTTCGTGGTCCGGCGAAGGCCGGACCGGTGTGCGAACCGGGCAGGGTCTTTCCGTCCAGCGATCCGGCCTTCGCCGGATCACATTAGGCTTCAGGCGTCCGCCGCGCCCTCGATCGTTTCCACCGTGAGGTTGCCGTTGGTGTAGACGCAGATGTCGGCCGCGATCTGCATCGCCTTGCGGGCGATCACCTCCGGATCTTCTTCATATTCATATAAAGCGGTCGCCGCGGAGAGAGCGAAATTGCCGCCCGAGCCGATCGCGGCGACGCCGCTGGCCGGTTCCAGCACGTCGCCATTGCCGGTGAGGATCAGGGTCACGTCCTTGTCGGCGACGATCATCATCGCTTCGAGGTTGCGCAGATATTTGTCGGTCCGCCAGTCCTTGGCGAGTTCGACCGCGGCCCGCATCAGCTGGCCGTTATGCGCCTCCAGCTTCTTCTCCAGCCGCTCGAACAGGGTGAAGGCGTCGGCGGTGGCGCCGGCGAAGCCGCCGATCACCTTGCCGCCCTGGCCGATCCGCCGGACCTTCCTCGCATTGGGCTTGATCACCGTCGACTGCAGCGAGACCTGCCCGTCGCCGGCGATCACCGCCTTGCCGTTCTTGCGCACGCCGATGATCGTCGTGCCGTGCCAGACTTCCATTTCAAGCTCCCGCTCGTTTCGGCCGGGAAATTGTCCGGCCGGTTCCGGACTTATCTGGGAGCGGAAGCCTCGGCCTGCAATGGCGCATCGCGGATGCCGGCATCGGCCGCCCGGCGCCCGGCGGGCGAGGAGCCGAACTCATAGCCGATCACGGTCGAGCCCCAGCCGAGTACCAGGCCGAGGGCGAGCAGCAAGGGCTCGCGATTGCCGGCCGGGATCGGCACGAAGAAGAGCGCGGTCATGCCGATCAGCCCGCCGGCCAGGGCGACGATCGCCAGCGCCGCGCGAAAGGGGCTGAGCTCGGGACGGGGCCTGTCGTCCTGGGTCATTTCACACTCCAAAGGTTACAGAGGTTACGCAACGTCGCCGGCAAATTGCGGTGAACCGAGCCGCCCAGCGCCCGCATGGCGCGGAGCAGCCGCGCCTCGCCTGCGGCGCCGCGGGCGGCGAGGAAGCCGGCCAAGGCGGCGAACGTGCGGCGGCCCATCCGGCCGTCGACCCTGAGCCGCGCCCGGCCGGCGTCGCGGGCGAGCGCATTAAGCGCGCGCTGCACAAGCCGAATCGCGTCACCGGTGCTTTCCATTTCCACTGAATAACCAATTCGGTTATTTGTAGGAAAGTGGTTCGGACTAGTACGCTTTTGGACTTGACGGGCGTTTTGAGAGGGTCTAAGAGGTTCGTATCGAGAGGGGAGGCGAACCGTGAACATCATTCAGATATTCGAGTCCTTCCAGACCCAAGAGCAATCTATCGCCTATCTGGAAAAAGTCAGGTGGGCAGACCAGCCTCACTGCCCCTATTGCGGCAGTCTCACCGTCGGGCGTCATGCCAGCAAGGATCGGGGAATGGCCCGCTGGCAGTGCCGCGATTGCAGCCGCGCCTTCTCCGTCACTGTCGGCACCCTTTTTCACGGGACCCACATAAAGCTCCGCAATTGGTTTCTCGTTCTGGCCCTCATGCTGAACGCCAAGAAGTCCATGAGCGCATACCAGATTGCGCGTGACCTCGATATGCGCCGCCCGACTGTTTGGAGCATGATGCAGCGTATCCGTACGGCAATGGCGGCCGACCCCGAGCAAGAGAAGCTGCTTTATGGGCTCGTCGAAGCGGACGAAACCTACATCGGTGGCAAGCCGCGCCGGGGCAACAATGGCCGTGGCGGGAAACCGTTGGGACGCGGCACGAAAAAGACGCCGGTCCTCGGCGCGGTTGAGCGGCGCGGGCGCGTCGTCGCCGCAGTCGCCAATGCGCGCGACCTGTCGGCCAAAGGCATCACGAAGTTCATCGAGCGGTTCGTCGATCCGTTCGGCACGATCCTGATTACCGACGAATGGCCCGGCTATCGGCGCGTTGGCCGCAAGATGCTGCACGCGGTAGTCAATCACTCTGCCGCATACGTCGACGGCATGACGCACACGAACACGATTGAGGGGTTTTGGGCGCTCGTGAAGCGGGCGTGGTACGGCAGTCACCACCACTACAGCCAGAAGTACATGCCGCTGTACATCGCGGAGGCCTGCTATAAGTACAACCGCCGGGCCTCCAAATCGGCCTTCGGGGACAGCATGCGGATGTTTGTGGGAGCCGCCGCATGAACAAGCTCTGGTACGGCGACAACCTGACCATCATGCAAGAGGCGATGGGCAAGGACTCAGTGGATCTGATCTACCTCGATCCGCCGTTCAAATCCGACGCAAATTACAACCTCCTGTACAAGACGATGACCGGCAAGCCTGTGCCCGAGCAGGTCCACGCCTTCTGCGACACGTGGGAAATGGACGCGCAGAAGGAGGCGGTTGCCAAGTCCATGCCGATCCTGCTGCGCGAGTACGGCGTCGACGACTATTACGCAGAGTTCTGGCGGCTGTGGATGAACGCGCTCCGCAAGGCGCGTCCCCACCTACTCGCCTACCTTACGTTCATGGTGCAGCGGCTGTTGCACATGAAGACGATCCTTCGTCCTACGGGGTCGATCTACCTGCACTGCGACCCCGCAGCGAGCCACTACATCAAGGTCATGATGGACGGCATTTTCGGCCATCAGAACTTCCGCAATGAGCTGATCTGGAAGCGCACCGGCGCGCATGGCCGGGCCAAACGGTGGGGGCCGATCCACGATACGATCCTCTTCTACACGAAGAGCGACAAGTACACCTGGAACCGCGTGTTCGAGGAATACGACAAGGACTATCTGGAGAAGTTCTACCGATCCAAGGACGGCAAAGGCCAGTATCAGCCAATCTCTTTGACCGGGCCAGGTACGCGCGCCGGCAGTTCCGGTCAGCCGTGGCGTGGCGTCGATCCCACGCCGGGCGGGAGGCATTGGGAACTGCCGCCGGATCGTGCGCTGCCTTCGTGGTTCGAGTTTCCGCAGGGCTACGCGCAAATGGACTGCCAAGAGCGCCTAGACGTGCTGGACAAAGCTGGCCTCATCTATTGGCCCAAGCGCGGCTCTGTGCCCCGGTTCAAGCGGTATGCCGCCGTCGCTGGCGGTAATCCTGTGCAGGACCTGATTACCGACATTGGACCGCTGACCGCTCATTCCGGCGAACGCATGGGCTATCCAACCCAAAAGCCGATCGCGCTTCTCGAACGGATCATTCGCGCGTCGAGCAACGAAGGTCAGATTGTGTTCGATCCGTTCTGCGGCTGCGGAACATCAATCTATGCCGCGCATCAGACCAACCGGCAGTGGATCGGCTGCGACATTGCCATCCTGTCGATCAAGCTGATCCGTGAGCGGCTTACCGAAAAGTACCGGCTCGTTGAGGGTTCGGATTTCGTGGTCAACGGGATTCCTATGAGCGTCGATGGTGCGCAAGAGCTGTTCAACAAGTCACCCCAGACGTTCCAGACTTGGCTTACCGAACGGGTGGGCGGCTTCCCGATGACCCATTCTAGCGGCGACCGCGGAATTGACGGGCGTATCTATTTCGAAACCAGTGCCGGCCTCAGTCAAATGATCTTGCAGGTAAAGGGCGGTAAGACTGTACGCCCGACCGATGTACGCGATCTGCGCGGAACGTTGGAACGGGAAGAAGGCGCGGAACTGGCGGGCTTCCTGAGTATGGTGCCGCCGTCGCGCGCGATGCTGGCGGAGGCCGCCGAAGCGGGCGTGTACGAGTACATGGGGGTGAAGTATCCCCGCATGCAGTTCCTAACCGTTCAGCAGGTTCTGGAAGAGCGCCGCGAGTTCCACATGCCCGCCAAGGTCGGTACGAAAATCGCGACCGGGCAGCAATCATTGGCGCTATAATGACCAAAGCCCCGGCGTTTCCGCTCGGGGCCTTGGGGACACTCGCGTCTCCAGCTGAGGCGTCACCTCAACACAGGCAGAGCCTGCTTTTGCTCTGTACGACGACGGGCGAACCCGGTTGCGTTCGCCGCACATTGCGTGTGTCGAACTACCTAAATGTAATACATTGCGCAAGCATGAACGCAAAGTGGCCACGTAGGTGGGGCGTACTGAAATTGAGAGACGCGAGTGGGACTCGAACCCACGTACCCCCGCAACAGGGGACCTCAGATTGCAAATCAGAGTGCATAGCCGCTCTGCCATCGCGTCCCGATGGAGAACCGGATATATCGAGTCCCATCGGCAGCCGCAACGATTTTCTCCGATTCCTAGATTTCGCTTAAGTCATTGATTTTTCTAGGAGAGATGTATGTTAAGTCCAAAAGCGTACCATTCCGAAGTGGTTTTCTCCGCCGAGGCGCGCTAGGCTGGGCTCGACAGGGAGGCATCGGATGCGCAGCGGCGTGACGAAACGAATTTTACTGGCCACCGCCTTGGGGCTCGCGGCCTGGCCGGCGACGGCGAGCCGCGACGCGACCCTGGTCAGGCCGCTGGAACTGCCCGACGCCGAGTGCCTCGCCCCGGTCGCCGGGCAGGAAGCGACCGGGGGCAGCGCCCCGACCGCGGCCGCCACCACGCCGCCCGTGCTGGTCGACGGGCTCGGCTATGCCGGGCTCGAGCCGGACAGCACGAACGCCGAGGCCCGCGCCTGGTTCGCGCAGGGCGTGCGGCTGGTCTGGGCGTTCGACGAGGTCGAGGCGATCCGCGCCTTCCAGCAGGCGCAGAGGCTCGATCCGAATTGCGCCCTGTGCTTCTTCGGCGAGGCCTGGGCGCGCGGGCCGACGATCAACCTGCAGCCGCGGACGCAGGAGCTGGCCGCCGCCCGCGCCGCCGCGCTGCGGGCGCAGGCGCTCGCCGCCAACCTGTCCCCGCGCGACCGCATCCTCGTCGAGGCGATGGTGGTCCGCACCGGCACGGGCGACGCCTTCCGCAACGCCGCTTATGCGGGCTTCATGGAGACGCAGGCGCTCCGCCATCCGCAGGACGACATGCTCAACATCATGGCCGCCGACGCGCGGATGATCACCTGGGACGACGACAACGAGCCGCGCCCGGGCTCGCTGGCGCAGCGTTTCCTGGAGCGGGTGCTGGCGCGCAACCCGGACCATGGCGGCGCCATCCATTATTATATCCATCTGACCGACTGGATCGACCGGCAGCAGCTCGCCGTGCCCTATGCCGAGCGGCTGGGGCGGATCGCGCCGGCGGCGAGCCACCTGATCCACATGCCCTCGCACACCTTCTACGGCGTCGGCCGCTACCAGGATGCGGCGCGGGTCAATGTGGAGGCGATCGCGGCGGACCGCGCCTTCGTCGCCCAGGCCCGGCCGCAGGCCTCCGACTATCGGGTCGGGCTGCTCTCGCACAACATGCACTTCGCGATCGAGAGCGCGCTGGCGCGGGGCGACGGCGACACCGCGCAGGCGGTCTCGCGGCAATTTCGCGAGGCCTATCTCACCGGCGACATAAGGCCCGGGCCGCGCATCCTGGGCACCGCCACTTATTATGCGGACGGCCTGCACGGCGACATCGACGCCGTGCTCGCGGCGCCGATGCCGGCGCACGTCTTCGACAGGGCGCAGCTCCATTATGCCCGCGGCGAGGCGCTGGCGCGGCGCGGCGACGGCGCCCGGGTGCGCGCCGAGGCCGCCGCGATCGCCGCCTTGCGCGACGGCAGCGACGCCCCGGGCTTCGGCCGGCGCGGCGCCCAGCTGGCCGAGGTCTTCCAGTTCGTGCTCGAGGGCCGGGCGGCGATGCTGGCCAACGATCCGGCGGCGGCGCAGACGGCCTATCGCAAGGCGATGGCGAAGCAGCTCAGCTCCGGCTTCGGCAGCGATCCGCCGCTCTTCTGGTATTCGGTCCGCCGCAGCCTCGCCGCCGCGACGCTGGCGGGCGGGGACGCCGAGAGCGCCCGACACCAGCTCTATGCCTCGCTCCGCCGCTGGCCGAACGACGCGCTGGCGCTCTACGTCCTCGCCCAGGCGGACCGCGCCGCCGGCGACGCCGCCTCGGCGGAGCGCAATCTGGCGCGGGCGCGCGCGCTCTGGGCGGGCGACGTGACGCAGATGCCGCTGTCGCGGATCTGAGGCTTTCGGGAGCAGGTAGAGGAAGAATCGGGAGCGCGTGGGGGATAGTCATCCAGGCGGAGGCCGGGACCTATGAACATCGAGGGGTTCGAAGGAGCGAAAACGCTTTCGCTGCCTCCCAATTTTCGTGTTCATAGGTCCCGGCCTTCGCCGGGATGACTATCAGGTGGGACGGCTATCGGGAGCGGATAGGGGAAGAATTGGGAGCGGATAAGGGAGAAATAGTCATTCCGGCGCAGGCCGGGACCTATGAACACCTAGGGGTTTCGGAGGAGCGAAACGCTCCCGCTGCCTCCCAACTTCCGCGTTCATAGGTCCCGGCCTTCGCCGGGATGACTATCA
>DATJUQ010000031.1:0-116496 GCA_035502235.1 Allosphingosinicella sp. | reverse complement strand
CTGGCGGCGCCGGCGGCGATCCTGTTCCCGCTGGGCATCGCCCTGTCCATTCTCGCCGAGCAGCCGCTGGTCGCGATCGTCGCGTCCCTATTATGGTTCGCCGGCGTCCTGCTCTTCCTCGTCAATCTGGTCCGCCAGGCGCTCCGGTCCGCCCCCGCGCCGGTCCTGGCCGCGGCCGAATAACCGTCTCAAGGAGTAAGCTTCCCATGTTGTTCCACCTGTCCATCGAGGCCGACAACCCCCGGCGCATGGCGCAGTTCTTCGCCGAGATCTGGGATGGCGAGGCCCTCCCGTTCCCGTCGGTGACGCCGGGCAGCTGGGCTGCTCATAGCGGCGACGAGCGCGCCACGATGATCGAAATCTACCCGCGCGGCACCGAGCTGCATGTGGTCGAGGGCGACAATGACGCCGCCGGCGTCCGCGTCGCGCCGCACCGCCACAATGCGACGCACATGGCGATCGGCACGAAGAAGAGCGAGGCCGAAATCTACGCCCTCTGCGACCGCTACGGCTTCGGCGCCAAATATCGCAAGCGCGGCGGCGTGTTCGGCGTGATCGAGATCTTCGCCGAGGATTGCCAGATGATCGAGGTCCTGACCGACGAGATGCAGCGGGAATATACCGGCGCGATCACCATCGAGAATTGGAAGATGATGCTGAAGATGCAGGGCTTCGCCGAGGCGGCCTGATCCGAACACCGAGCTTGGGGGCAGTCCTTTTCTCCCAACGCTCCCCCCGCATCCGTCAAAAAAAGGCGGATTGGGAGGGAGGGGCTGTCCCCATCTGTAGAGCGTACCCCTGACCCCGATTGGCGGTGGCTTCCAGCCAAAAGCATGATCGAGGTCTCCCCAGACTAGGCCACGCCCTTGACCCGCTCAGGGGCGTGGTTTTTCATTGCGGCCATGTTCGAAGCCGAGGCGATCCGGATCAGGCAAATCCTGCTCGCGCAGGACGTCATCTCGCCCCTGCTCAATCTCGGTTCCTCGACCCGCGCCTTCCGCGAGCAGGCCAAGCCGCATATCGAGCGCGAATTGTTCGCGCCGCTCCGGGCCGCGGGGATCGCGGTCGTCCATGCCGATCTCAAGCAGGCCGACGGGGTCGATCTCGCCGGCGACATATTCGATCCGGCCGTCCGCACCGATCTGAAGGGGCGGGGCTTTCGCGCCCTGCTCATCGCCAACATGCTGGAGCATGTGCGGGACCGCGGCGCGGTGATCGCGGCCTGCGAGGAGATTGTCGGCCCCGGCGGCCTGATCCTCGCCACCGTGCCATCCAGTTTCCCTTATCATGCCGATCCGATCGACGCCGGCTATCGGCCCAGCCCGGACGCGCTGGCGGCCGCCTTCACAGCCAGCGAGGCGCTGCACACCGAGGAGGTGATTGGGCGGACCTACCAGGCGGAGATCGCGGCGCGCGGGTCCTCGCCGGCGCGCGAGTTCGCCCGCACGCTCGGCTTCGCCCTTATCGCGCCGGTTCGTCCGAAGAGCGCCCGCGCCCGCGCGAGCCGCTGGCTTTGGTACCGCCGCCCTTACCGGACGGCGCTGGCGCTGGTTCGCGTGCGGGGCCCGGCTCCTCCACCGCATAAGGCATGATCAGGGTTCCATCGGGCGCCGCGGTGAAGCTGGTCTGGGTCGGATAGGCGAACTCGATCCTCTCCTTGTTGAAGCGGGCGAGCAGCGCCACCAGCACCTGGTGCCTGGCGTCGAACACTTTCTGCCAGACTTCCGACTTCACGTCGAACTCGAGCCCGTAATTGAGTGCGCTGTCGCCGAAGCCGTTCATCCCGCAGCGGACGAGCGAGCATTTCTCGACCGATTCCACCACCTCCTTCACCATGGCCGGGATCTTCGCGCAAACCTCCGGCGGCGTCTGGTAGGTCACGCCGAAGGTCTGCACGATCCGCCGCCGGTTCAGGCGCTGCATATTGTGCAGCTCCTTGTTCAGCAGGTTGGTGTTGGAGATGATCACCTCCTCGCCGGTCGTCGAGCGCACCCGGGTCGATTTCAGGCCGATCTGCTCCACCGTGCCCGCCGTGCTGTCCCAGCGCACCGAATCGCCCCGCCGGAACGGTTTGTCGAAGATGATCGACAGCGCCGAGAACAGGTCGTCGAAAATGCCCTTGGCGGCGAGACCGATGGCGATGCCGCCGATGCCGAGACCGGCGATCAGGCCGGTGACGTTGACGCCTAGATTGTCGAGTACCACGATCGTTGCCACCGCGAAGATGGCGACGGTGACGAGCAGCCGGATGATGCCCATCGCGCTGCCCAGGCTGGACGATTGCTCCAGCCCGCCGGCGCGATGCTCGATCACGCCCAGGATGATCTCGCGCACCCACAAGGCGACCTGCAGCGTCGTGGTGACGGTGAAGATCACGGTCACCGTCGTGTGAACCATCTCCGGCGCCTGCGAGTAGCCGATGACGAGCTTCGCGGCGAATGCCACCATGAACCAGATCCGGGTCCGCGCCAGCACCCGGCCGATGATCGTGCGCCAGTGGGTCTGGGTCGGATCGGTGCCGCAGATGCGCACGCCCAGCCACTTGATCCCATAGAGCAGGACGAAGATGACGGCGCCGGCGGCGAGGCCGATCAGGATCTGCAGATAATGGTTGGAGAGCCAGGCGCTCGTCTGGTTCCAGATATCGGTCATAATCTTATGCTGCCTTGCGTTTCCGGGTCGTCTTTCGGCCGAGGAACGCGATCAGGCCGCGTTCGGCTCCGGACAGATATTTCGTTGCGCGCGGACATTGCAAGGCGAGCCGCGTGCGCGGCGCCTCCTTCACCGCCTCGACGATCCGGGGATGGACGTAGGATTTGCGGCTGATCGCCGGGGTGTTGCCGAGCGCCTCCGCCACGGGCGCGAGCATCGCCTTGAGGCCGACGCCGTCCTCGCCGGCGGCGCAGATCTGCTCGAACGCGATCACGCTCGCGCTCCAGGTCCGGAAATGCTTGGCGGTGAAATCCGCGCCGGTGGCCTCCCGGATATAGTCGTTCACGTCCGTCGAGGTCACCGGGTACGCCTCGCCCGCCTCGTCGAGATATTGGAAGAGATGCTGGCCGGGCAGGTCCTGGCAGCGTTTCACGATCCGGCTGAGCGTCGCGTCGGTGATCCTGAGCTCCCGCTCGATCCCGCTCTTCGCCTTGAAGCGCATCTTCACCGTTCGGCCGGCGACCCTGGCGTGGCGGTTGCGCAAGGTGGTCGCGCCATAGCTCTTGTTCGACTGCGCATAGGCTTCGTTGCCGACCCGGATCCGGCCCGTGTCGAGCAGGCGGATCACCGCCGCCACCACCGTGTCCCGGGTCAGCTTGCGCTTGCGGAGATCGGCCGCGACGCGCCGCCTGAGCTTCGGCAGCGCCTTCCCGAATTCCGGGCAGCGATCATATTTCGCCGCTTCGCGCTGCTCGCGGAACTCCGGGTGGTAGCGATATTGCTTGCGGCCCTTGTCGTCATAGCCGATCGCCTGGATGTGGCCGCGCGGGTTCGGGCTGAACCAGGCGTCGCGATAGGCGGGCGGCAGGCCGATGCCGTTCAGCCGGTCGATCTCGTCGCGATCGGTGACGCGCTTTCCCTTGGCGTCGAAATATTGCCAGTAACGACCCTGCTTCCGCCGGGTGATGCCCGGCCGGCTGTCGTCGACATAGGTGAGTTTCGCCGCCTCCGTCATGGACCCTCTAAAAGACACGCATCGCCGCTTCGTTCCGGAACGCGCGTCGCCGCCGGGCTTTTCATTGGCTCGCAGGGGACGCCACAGGAGGTCGAAATGCCGGACATCGCCAAAGCCAAGATCCTGATCATCGCCACGGACGGCTATGAGGATTCGGAGCTGCTCGAACCGAGGAAGAGGCTGCTCGCCGCGGGCGCCGAAGTGGTGCTGGCCGCGCCCGACACGAAGGAGATCAAGGGCGACAAGGGCGCCCTGATCCGGCCCGATCTGCTGGTCGACGATATCGATGTCGCCGATTTCGACGGGCTCGTCCTGCCGGGCGGCGTCGCCAATCCGGACAGGCTTCGCACGAACGAGACGGTGATCAACCTGATCACCGACTTCGACGATGCCGGCAAGCCGATCGCCGCCATCTGTCACGGGCCCTGGCTGCTGGTGGAGGCCGATATCGTCCAGGGGCGAACGGTCACCGGCTGGCCCTCGATCCGCACCGACCTCGCCAATGCGGGCGGCGATGTGGTCGAGGAGGCGGCCGTGGTCGACGGCAATATCGTCACCAGCCGCAAGCCCGAGGACATTCCGGCTTTCACGGACGCGTTCATCCGACTGGTGGAGACGCTGGAAATAAGGGCGGAGGAGCCGGCCTGACGGCCGTCAGGCGACCGCCGGCGCGGTCACCCATTTCGTCGCGTTGCGCGCCCGTTCGCGGCGGGTCAGCCAGATGTCGAAGCCGATCTGGGTGGCCAGCATCAGATAGACGAAAGGCTGGTAGGCGATGCCGACGAACAGGGCGCCGACCAGGTAGATGAGCTGGAAATTCTGCAGCGCCGTGGCGAGCGGCGCGATCCACGCGTCCTCACCGTCGGTCACGCGGCGGAAGCGTCGCCGGATCACCTCCATGCGGATCACGCCGATGCCGTGGATCAGCAGGAAGAGGATCAGGCCCGGAAAGCCCTGCTCGCCGAGCATCTCGAAATAGGCGCTGTGATAAGCGCGGCCTTCGTCGGCGACGCTTTGCACGGCGACGATGCCGGTCTCCGCGGCCTCGGGGTTCACCGTGTTCACCTGGATCCGGTTCTGGCGATAGGCCTCGAAGCCGCCGCCCATCGGATTGTGCAGCGCATAATCCCAGGTCCATTTCCAGACGGCGAGGCGGGTGCCGGCGGATTCGTCGCCCTTGAAGCCCTGGATCGTCTCCATCCGCTCGGTGAAGGAGGAGGGCAGGAAGGGGATGGCGGCCACGCCCAGCGACATGGCCGCGCCGATATAGAGGAGGCGCCGTTTGGCATCGCGCAGCAGCAGGATACCGAGAACGCCGATGCAGACCAGGCCGGTGCGCGCCTCCGTGCCGATCGGCATGAGCAGGCAGGCGAAGATCAGCGCCGCGCAAAACAATTTCACCAGCAGCGGATTGTTGAGCAATGTCCGCCGGACCGGCGGCGCGCCGGGCGCGGTGGAAATCCAGGCCTGGGTGCCGGGAAAGATCGTGCCGTATTTCATCAGCCAGAGGATAACCGGGATGAGCGCGATCGCGACCATGGAGATGGTCGAGCTCTCGTAGAGGCCGCTATTGTTGTCGACCATCAGGTTGAGCACGCCATAGCCGGCGCCGCCCGCCACCGTCTTCAGGCCGCCGACGATGATGATCGTCCCCGCCGAAAGGGTGAGGAAGAGGAGGGTGGTCTCCACCCGCAGCCTGGTGCGCAGGGTGAGGGGCAGGAAGATGGCGAAGATCATCGCCTTCCAGACCCATTCCCATTTCACCCAGGCCTCGACCGGCACGTCCGCATGCGACGTCGTCCAGGTGACATAGAGCAGGAGCATGAGGATCAGCCCCTGGCGCGGGCCGAAGCGGAATTCCTTCTTGTCCAGCGCCAGCCAGGCGCCGAGCGCGAGCGCCGCGACGATCATCGAGAGCGGCACCCGGTTCAGGATGAAATAGGAGATGCGCTGCGGCGAGACGGTGTCAACATAGGCGTAAGCCAGCACGAACAGGAACGGCCGCTTCATCGCGAACAGCAGCAGCGCGAAGATGAAGCCGGCAAGGGCGAGCTCACGCATCCGGATCGCGCCCCGGATTCAGCCAGCTCTTCTTCGCGCCCGGCTTCGCGGCATCGTCGTCCAGGTCCGGGCGCGACAGCAGGCGCCATGCCGCAAGCAGCATGAGCCCGTGAGTCACGGCGATGGCGAAATTGTCGATCATCCGGCGGCCGGCATCCTCAAGTCCCGCATCGGGACGCCGTAGCAGCAGGCGATTGACGCGGCGTTAAGGCTATCGGGCTATCAGCCCCGCATGCGCATCCTGCATGTACTGGATCACAGCCTGCCGCTGCACAGCGGCTATGCCTTCCGCACCCGGGCCATCGTCAAGGCACAGCTCGCCATGGGCTGGGAGGTCGCCTGCCTCACGGGGCCGCGCCATGCCATAGACGGGCCGGATCCGGAAGTGATCGACGGCATCACCTTCTACCGCACGCCCAGGGTCGAGCCCGCGCCGGCGCCGCTCGGCGAGTGGCGCGAGATCAGAGCGCTGTCCGACCGGCTGGACAAACTGGTCGAGGACTGGAAGCCGGACCAGCTCCACGCCCACAGCCCGGTGCTCACCGCGCTGGGCGCCCTGCCGGTGGCGAAGCGGCGCGGCCTGCCTCTGGTCTACGAGATCCGGGCTTTCTGGGAGGATGCCTCGGTCGGCAACGGCACGGGCCGCGAGGGCTCGGCCCGCTACCGCCTCACTCGCCTGATCGAAACCTATGCCGCCCGCCGCGCCGACGCGGTGGCGGTGATCTGCGAAGGCCTCAGGCAGGACCTGATCCGCCGCGGCATCGACGCCGAGAAGATCATCGTCTCGCCCAACGGCGTCGACATGGAATTGTTCGGCAGTCCGCTCGCAGCCGATCCGCCGTTCGCGCGCAGCCTCGGTCTCGAGGATGCGGACACGGTCGGCTTCATCGGCTCCTTCTACGATTATGAGGGGCTCGACGACCTGATCGCCGCCATGCCGGCGCTGGTGGCGAAGCGCCCGAAGGCGCAGCTGCTGCTCGTCGGCGGCGGGCCGATGGAAGAGGCGCTGAAGGCGCAGGCCGAGGCCTCGCCGGCGAAAGACCGGATCCGCTTCGTCGGCCGCGTCCCGCATGACGAGGTCGAGCGCTATTACGCGCTGATCGACATCCTCGCTTATCCCCGCAAGGCGATGCGGCTGACCGAATTGGTGACGCCGCTCAAGCCGCTCGAAGCGATGGCGCAGCGCAAGCTGGTCGCCGCCTCCAATGTCGGCGGCCACCGCGAGCTGATCGAGGACGAGGTGACCGGCACGCTCTTCCCGGCCGGCGATCCGGCCGCGCTGGCGGACGCGCTGGCGGACCTGTTCGAACGGCGGAGCGAATGGGACAAGCGCCGCGACACCGCGCGCCGCTTCGTTGAGAAAGAGCGTAACTGGTCGTCAAACATTTCCCGTTATGCGCCTGTTTACCAACGGCTTACCGGCAAGGCTTTATGATGGCAGCGAGGCCCTTCAAATCCCTGTTCAGCGGCACCGGGCGCAATGCGCTCGATCTGCCCGTGGCGGGCCTCGCGGCCCTCGCCGCGGCCTTCGCCGCCTTCGCCGTTCCGCAGGACCTGCTGTCGCGCGCCGTCGTCGCGACCGGCCTGCCGTCGCTCCTCTCCGCCGCCCAGCCGCCGCTCGGCCTGACCGCGCGGGTCGTGCTCGCCATTGGCGGCGCGGCAATCGTGTTCGGTCTCGTCTTCCTGCTGCTGCGCCTGCTCGACCGGAGCGGCATGAATGCCGCGGCCGAGGCGAAGGAGCAGGAGGAGCTGCTGGCGCCCCGCGTGCGCCGCCGCGACGTTCACCCGGACGCGCCGGCGCCCCGCCCGATTTCCGCCGCCCGCGATCTGGGCGAGCCGATGCCGCCCCGCGCCCCGCGCGACGAGGTGCCGGCCTGGCTCGACGAGGCCGAGCCGGCGGCGGCCCGGATCGTGGATTCCCAACCTGAACCCGAACCGGAGCCGGTCTTCGTCCCGGCGCCGGAGCCCGTCGCGGAACTCTGGCGCGCACCCGAGCCCGAGCCCGTCTTCGAGCCCGCTCCCGAGCCTGAAGTTGCGCCGGAGCCGGTTGCCGAGTTCGAGCCTGAACCCGAGTCTGAGCCTGAGGT
The DNA here is from genome assembly GCA_035502235.1 of Allosphingosinicella sp. Lineage (GTDB taxonomy): Bacteria > Pseudomonadota > Alphaproteobacteria > Sphingomonadales > Sphingomonadaceae > Allosphingosinicella. Next base: position 108,681 of record DATJUQ010000031.1, on the reverse strand, counting down.
CTCAGCCACGGCCGTTCCCGAGCTTGAGCCCGCGCTGGAGCCCGAAGCTGTGGCCGCGGTGGAGCCCGACCCCGCCCCTCCGGCGGAGATGCCGACCAGCATCGCCGCGTTGATGGAGCGGCTCGAGCAGGGTCTCGCGAAACGGCGTATGATCGAGCCCGGCCCGGTGGTTCCCGCCACGCCGCCGCAGGTCTTTCCGGAGGCGCCCGACGCGCCGGACGACCGGCTGCAGAGCGCGATCGCCAGCCTGCAGCGCCTCGCCGCCCGTTCTTCCTAGTCGCTCTCCACCGTCAGCGCCTCGATTTGGAGGCGCATCTGACCGTCGGCGTCGCAGGCGACGCTGACCGCCTCGATGTCGGCGAGGATGTGCCCCCGTAGCGCGAAGTCGCGCTCGGCGAGGCCGTCGAGGAAAGTCTCCACCGCTGCCTCCGCGCCCGGCCCCGGCAGGCAGAGGCCCAGACGGTGGCGCTCGCCGGCGAAGGTGATGCTTGCCCAGGGTCGGCTGGCCAGCGATTCGAACGCGACCGGTGCGCCGAGACCGGTAAAATAGGTCCGGAGCGCGCGCCTGAGCTCGGCCCCCGCGCTGGTGAACCTCACGCCTTCTTCTCCTGCTCGTCGAGCCAGGCGACGATCCGCGACACCGTGGTGGCGCGCAGTTCCCGGCCGTTCTTCAGATCGCCGACGAGGCGTGGATCGCCCACTGCCTCTCGCCCGAAGCGCGTCGGGGCCATGTCCGCGCGCTCCAGGAACAATTGAATGCGCCGCATCAGGTGCATGGTTGTCCTCCCGAATCGATGTTCCTGCTTCGTTCCAATTCTCGGAGGACATTTCCTACTTGTCTAGGAAAAATCCTATTGCTATGGCGACGCCATGGACGCGGACGGCAGGGCGGCGCTCGAACGCCTGATCGAGGAGAGGGGGGAGGACTATGCCGGCCTCTCCCGCCTGCTCGGCCGCAATCCCGCCTACATCCAGCAATTCATCAAGCGCGGCTCGCCCCGGTTTCTGTCGGAACGGGACCGGCGGATCCTCGCCCGCTATTTCGACGTGGGCGAGGCGCTCTTGGGCGGGCCGGCGGTGGAGCCGGGGCGGGGACTACGGCCGGTGCCGCGGCTCGACGTCGACGCGGCGGCCGGCGCCGGCGCCTTCGACGGCGATGAACGGGGCGGTGGCCATATCGCGTTCGATCCCGCCTGGCTGCGGCGGGTGGCGCGGGGCGCGCCCGACCAGCTCTCGATCATTCGCGTCGCCGGCGATTCGATGGCGCCGACGCTCGCCGACGGCGACGACATTCTGGTCGATCGCGGCGACGCCGCGGCGCGGCTGCGCGACGGCATTTACGTGCTCAGGATCGAGGGGGCTCTGGTGGTGAAGCGGCTGGCGCTCAATCCGGCGGCGCGCACCCTCTCGATCCGCTCCGACAATCCGGCCTATCCGGGCTGGCCGGACTGCGATCCCGATGCGGTGGACGTGGTCGGGCGGGTGGTCTGGGCCGGACGGCGGATCGGGTAAGTAGCGCTAGCGCCGCCGCCGGTCCCACAGCCAGATCAGGATCACGAGCAGCAGACCGATGCCGGCGCCGACGAGGAAGCCGATGCTCGGCTGGCCGTTGAAGATGCCGATCAGGGCGCCCGCCAGCAGCGCGATGCAGAGGAGACAGCCGCCGGCGAGCGGCCCATTGTTATTCGCAGCCATGATCGCCGTCCCTTGGCAGTCCCCGCGCGCCGGGGCCAGCCCAAAGTGACCCGAAGGAACAGGGTTTACGTCTCGTTGACGATGCCCGTCACGTCTTTGGCAATCACCCTTTGCTACAAGCTCGCCATAACAAGACGACAAGAGGAAAGTCGTGCAGCAATATGTGCACCTTCCCGACGCCACGGCGGCGGCCGAGGCGGCGGAACTGATCGCCCAGTTCGGCGATCATGCCGCCTTCGAGGCGGCGGCCCGGGCGAACCACAGCCGCGGGCTCGGCAATGTCGTGCATTTCTGCCGCTGGCGCCAGATCGAGCGGATGATCAACCTGCTCAGCGCCGAAGCCACCGAAGGCGTCACCATCCACTGAGCCTGCCCTCTCGACGCGCGCGCGCGGCTGCGCCAAGTTGTGCGCGTTCGGAGAGGGAGCACGAGATTGAGCCAGGACGTCCGTCGCCATCGGCTGCGCAACATCATCGGCGGGTCGGCCGGCAATCTGGTCGAATGGTATGACTGGTACGTCTATGCCGCCTTCACTCTCTATTTCGCGCCAAGCTTCTTTCCGAAGGGGGACCAGACTGCCCAGCTGATGAGCTCGGCGGCGGTGTTCGCGGTCGGTTTCCTGATGCGTCCGATCGGCGCCTGGCTGATGGGCATCTATTCGGACAGCAAGGGCCGCAAGGCCGGATTGACGCTCAGCGTCACCCTGATGTGCCTCGGCTCGCTGCTGATCGCGGTCACACCCACCCATGCGGAGATCGGCTGGCTCGCGCCGGCCATCCTGATCGTCGCCCGGATGATGCAGGGGCTCAGCGTCGGTGGCGAATATGGTGCCAGTGCCACCTATCTCAGCGAGATGGCGGGGCAGAAGCGCCGCGGCTTCTTCTCCAGCTTCCAATATGTGACCCTGATCTCCGGCCAGCTGATCGCGCTCGCCGTCCTGCTCGTGCTGCAGGTCGTGATGTCGGAGAGGGCGCTGGAAGGGTGGGGATGGCGCATCCCCTTCGGGATCGGCGCGGTGCTCGCGGTCGTCGTCTTCTACCTCCGCCGCCGGCTGGCGGAGACGGAGAGCTTCACCAACGCCCAGGCGGCGGGCGACAAGCCGAAATCTTCCGGGATCAACCTGTTCCGCGACCATCCGAAGGAGGCCTTCCTGGTCATGGCGCTGACCGCGGGCGGCACCTTGGCCTTCTACGCCTACACCACCTACATGCAGAAATTCCTGGTCAACACCTCGGGCTTCAACCGCGAGACGGCGAGCCAGGTGATGACCGCGGCGCTCTTCCTGTTCATGTGCATGCAGCCTTGCGCGGGTCACCTTTCAGACAAGATCGGGCGCAAGCCGGTCATGGTGACCTTCGGCATCCTCGGCATGCTGCTGACCGTGCCGCTCTTCACCATGCTCGAAAGCGTACGCGATCCGGTCGCGGCCTTCGTGCTGGTCTTCGCGGCTTTGCTGATCGTCACCGGCTACACCTCGATCAACGCGGTGGTGAAGGCGGAACTCTTCCCTGCCCATATCCGCGCGCTCGGCGTCGCCTTGCCTTACGCGATCGCCAACACCCTGTTCGGCGGCACGGCGGAATATGTCGCGCTCCAGTTCAAGGACTGGGGCATCGAGCGCGCCTTCTACTGGTATGTAACCGGCATGATCGCGCTGTCGCTGATCGTCTATCTCAGGATGCGCGACACCAAGCGGCACAGCCAGATCCTGGAGGATTAGGCAAAGAAACGGGGCGGCCCCGTCGCCGGCGCCGCCCCTTCCCAAGCCCGTCAGAGCTCCGGCGCTTACGCGCTGTAGTACATGTCGTATTCGACCGGGCTCGGCGTGGTTTCCCAACGCAGCTGCTCGGACCATTTGAGCTCGATATAGGCCGCGATCTGATCCTCGGTAAAGACGTCGCCCTTGGTCAGGAAGGCGGTGTCCGCCTCGAGCGCCAGCAGTGCCTCGCGGAGCGACCCGCACACGGTCGGCACGTTGACCAGCTCCTGCGGCGGCAGGTCGTACAGGTTCTTGTCCATCGGGTCGCCCGGATGGATGCGGTTCTGGATGCCGTCCAGGCCGGCCATGAGCAAGGCCGAATAGCAGAGATAGGGATTGGCCATCGCGTCCGGGAAGCGGAACTCGACGCGCTTCGCCTTCTCGCCCGAGCCGTAGGGGATGCGGCAGGAGGCGGAGCGGTTGCGGCTGGAATAGGCCAGGAGCACCGGCGCCTCGAAACCCGGGACGAGGCGCTTGTAGCTGTTCGTCGTCGGGTTGGTGAAGGCGTTGAGCGCCTTGGCATGCTTGATCACGCCGCCGATGAAATAGAGGCACATCTCGGAGAGACCCGCATAGCCGTTGCCGGCGAAGAGCGGCTTGCCCTCCTTCCAGATCGAGATGTGGGTGTGCATGCCCGAGCCGTTGTCCGCCTTGATCGGCTTCGGCATGAAGGTGGCGGACTTGCCGTAATTGTTCGCCACCATGTGCACGACGTATTTGTAGATCTGCATACGGTCGGCGGTGGTGACGAGCGTGCCGAAGGTCAGGCCCAGCTCGTGTTGCGCGGCGGCGACCTCATGGTGATGCTTGTCCATGGGCAGGCCCATTTCGAGCATGGTGGAGACCATCTCGCCGCGAATGTCGGTGGCGCTGTCGACCGGCGCGACCGGGAAATAGCCGCCCTTGGCGCGCGGCCGGTGGCCGAGATTGCCGCTTTCATATTTCGTCGCCGTGTTGGTCGGCAGCTCGACGTCGTCGATGGTGAAGCCGGAGCCGGCATAGCCGTCTTCGAAGCGGACGTCGTCGAACATGAAGAATTCGGCTTCCGGGCCGACGAAGACGGTGTCGCCGAGGCCGGTCGCCTGCAGATAGGCTTCGGCGCGCTTGGCGGTCGAACGCGGGTCGCGGGCGTAGAGCTCGCCCGTGCCGGGATCGACGATGTCGCAGAACAATATGCCCATCGGCGTCGCGCTGAACGGATCGACATACCAGGCGTCGAGGTCCGGCTTCAGGATCATGTCGGACTCGTTGATCGCCTTCCAGCCCTCGATCGATGAGCCGTCGAACATCAGGCCGTCGGTGAGTTCGTCCTCGCCGATCACGCCGGCGCACATGGTGAGGTGCTGCCATTTGCCCTTGGGATCGGTGAAGCGCAGGTCGATCCACTCGATCTCCCCCTCCTTGATCGCCTTCAGAATCGTGCCCGCGTCATTCGCCATGGTCAGCCCCTATGCTCAAATCTTGCGGCAAGAATCGCCGCACTGCACAATTTTTCCTCCATCCCAAGGCCAACGCGAACCGTCCAGCCGCGAGGCCGGGAATGTGAATATTTCACATTGGCCGTGAGAGGGAGGCTAGAAGGGGCGCCGCTGCGCCGCGATCAGCATCCTGAGCAGCATGGCGACGGGGCGTGGCACGCCGACCTTGCCGTCGAGCCAGAGGCTGACCGCGGGCCGGCTCACGCCGATCGCATTGGCGAGATCCGCCTGGGTGCGATAGCCGAGCGTGTGCATCGCCTGCCTGAGCTCCTCGGGCGACATGGAGGCGAGGCGGGGATCGTCGACCATGGGAGCGGCTTTAACGTCAGTCAGGCCGAAGACGAAAGCGGGAAAGGGATCAGATCGCGTCCGAGCCGCGTTCGCCGGTGCGGATGCGGATCGCTTCCTCGACGCTGGAGACGAAGATCTTGCCGTCGCCGATGCGGCCGGTGCGCGCGGCATTGGCGATCGCCTCGACGACGCGCTCGACCATAGTGTCCTCGACCACCACCTCGAGCCGGAGCTTGGGCAGGAAATCGACCACATATTCGGCGCCGCGATACAATTCGGTATGGCCCTTCTGCCGGCCGAAGCCCTTGGCCTCGGTATAGGTGATGCCGGACACGCCGACCTCGTGCAGCGCCTCCTTCACCTCGTCCAGCTTGAACGGCTTGATGACCGCCTCGACCTTCTTCACGTCCGTCTCCTCGCGCCGACCCATCTCCCCTTAGCGGTCGAGGGCGGCGAGGCAAGCGCTCTCGCTCGACCCGCGGGCTCGAAACCCAAACCTTCATACACTATATAAAATAGCAAGGACGCCGCATCTGATGCGGGTCAGGGCGCGTTCAGGCGTCTGGTATATATATGGCTCCGCAAGGGAGTCGTTTTGAAAGTGAGGCCCAATATGCGCAAGCTTATCGCACTCCTCGCCGGCACGCTCATGCTGGGCGGCGTCGCGCAGGCCAGGCCGCAGGATCGTGAAGCCGAGCTCGCCCGCGCCCTTCAGGGCCGCGAGGCCGGCGCTCCGGTCCAGTGCATCGATCTGCACCGGGTCCGCAGCTCGCGGATCATTCCCAATACGGCGATCATCTACGATGCCGGGAGCGTGATCTATGTGAACCGGCCGGCCAACGGCGCGGACCAGCTCAACCAGTGGGACACGATGGTGACCCGGACCTCGACCTCGCAGCTCTGCAACGTCGATACGGTGACCATGGTCGACCAGGGTTCTCGCAGCTTCACCGGCGTGGTCTTCTTGGGCGAGTTCGTGCCCTATCGCCGGGCGCCGCGCGGCACGGAATAAAGGCCGGTCAAAGCCGCCCGTCTTCTTCGAGGCGGGCGGCGGCTGCGTCAGTAAGGCGGCGCGTCGAAGCCCTTCGGGCTCTTGGTGAAGATCTCGCAGCCGTCCTCGGTGATGCCGATACTGTGCTCGAACTGGGCGGAGAGGCTGCGGTCGCGGGTGACCGCCGTCCAGCCGTCGTCCAGCACCTTGGCCGCCGCCTTGCCGATATTGATCATCGGCTCGATCGTGAAGAACATGCCGGGCAGCAGCTCCGGGCCGGTCCCCGGGCGGCCGGCATGGACCACCTCCGGCGCGTCGTGGAAGGTGCGCCCGAGGCCGTGTCCGCAAAAATCGCGGACCACCGAATAACGCTGCGCCTCGGCATGGGTCTGGATGGCGTGGGCGACGTCGCCGAGCCGGTTGCCGGGCTTCGCCTGCGCGATGCCGAGCATCATCGCCTCATAGGTGACCTGGACCAGCTTCCGCGCCTTGATGCCGACGTCGCCCACCAGATACATGCGGCTGGTGTCCCCGTGCCAGCCGTCGAGGATCGGGGTCACGTCGATATTGACGATGTCGCCGTCCTTCAGCACCTTCTCGCCCGGAATGCCGTGGCAGATCACATGGTTGATCGAGGTGCAGCAGCTCTTCGTATAGCCACGATAGCCCAGGGTCGCCGGGATCGCGCCGCGCGCGCGCATCTCCGCGAAGACGATCTCGTCAATCTCCTCGGTGGTGACGCCGGGAACGACATGGGGCACGAGCGCGTCGAGGATCTCGGCGGCGCAAAGGCCGGCGGCGCGCATGCCGGCGAAGCCTTCCGGACCGTGCAGCTTGATAGAGCCGTGGCGGCCGACGATGCCTGCCTCGGGATCGAGGGTGATGTTGTCCATCCCCCTCATATAGCGGCGGCTTCCTTAATTTGCACCCATGACGGCGTCCGGCGGAGCCGATAGAGCGTCATCATGACTTCCGAGCGCATCTGGACGGCGGGGCTGCTCATCATCGGCGACGAGATCCTCTCGGGCCGCACCCAGGACCGCAACATCGCCCAGGTCGCGACCTGGCTGAACCTGCAGGGGATCCGACTTGCCGAGGTGCGCGTGGTCGCGGACGACATGGCCGCGATCGGCGAGGCGGTGAACGCGCTGAGGGCGCGGAGCGACTATCTGTTCACGACGGGCGGGATCGGCCCCACCCATGACGACATCACCGTCGACGCCATCGCCGCGGCCCTGGGTGTCGCGGTCGTCGTCCATCCGAAGGCGCGGGCCATCCTGGAGGCCTATTATGCGACGCGCGGCGGCGTTACCGAGGCGCGGCTGCGCATGGCGCGGGTGCCGGACGGGGCCGAACTGATCGAGAACCGGGTCTCCGGCGCGCCGGGCATCCGCCACGGCAACATCTTCATCCTCGCCGGCGTGCCGCATATCGCGACCTTGATGCTGGAGGCCCTGTCCGGCCAGTTGGAGGGCGGGCGGCCCCTCCTGTCCCGCACCATCGGCTGCCTCGCGCCCGAGAGCGAGGTGGCGGACATATTGCGTGAGACCGAGCGGGCCCATGCCGGCTGCCAGATCGGCTCCTACCCCTTTTTCAAGGACGGCCGGGTCGGCGCCAATTTCGTGGTCCGAAGCACCGACGAAGGCGCGCTGGAAGCCTGCGCGTCGGACCTGCTGCGCCGGCTGGAGGCGGCGGGGCTGCCGGCGACGGGCGACGAGATCTGATCGGAGGACAGGATGCTGGACCGTTTCTTCACCTGGTTCGCGAGCCGGATCTCATTCGTCTGCGGCCAGCCGCTCGCGTTCGTGATCGCGGTCGGGACGATCATCGTCTGGGGGGTGACCGGGCCGCTCTTCGGTTTCTCCGACACCTGGCAGCTGGTGATCAACACCGGCACCACGATCGTGACCTTCCTGATGGTGTTCTTGATCCAGAACAGCACCAACCGAGACGCCGCGGCGATGCAGGCCAAATTGGACGAGCTGCTTCGGGCGGTCGAGACGGCGCGGCCGCAATTCATCGGCATCGAGCATCTGAGCGAGAAGCAGCTCGAGGAAATCCGTACCGCGCTCGAGCAGGAAACGGGCGGGCACAGCAACCGCAAGGCGGCGAGCCCGTCCGACACGGTCGAGAAACTGCTGGAGCGCTATTAGCAAGATGCATCATTGTTGAACCCGCCCGCCGCCGGGCTATGCTGCGGAAAAGGGGTGCAAAGACAATATCATGATTGCCGCCGCCATCCTCCTCGCCCTGACCGCGATGCAGGCGCCGTTCACCGGCATGCGGCCCACCCGTCAGCCGGGTCAGGTCATGCTCTATCGCGATGCGCCCTGCCCGCGCGGGGAAGGCAATGACGTGCTGGTCTGCAGCCGGCCGCTCACCGTCCCCGGCGCGCGGGCGCTGCGCCAATATGCGGGCTGCGTCGCGGCGCGGCACCGGACGGAGAGCCGGGCCCTGCTCGCGCTGCCGCCGGAGACGCCGGCTGCCCGCGACCGGATGCAATGGCTGATGCGGCAACGCAGCGGCTGCGCGCCGCCCGGCCGGCTCAGCGTCAGCGCCATCCTGCTCCAGGGCGCGCTCGCCGAGGCCCTGGTCCGCGACCGTCCGCCGCGCCTGGATCCGGCGCGGCCGCTGCGCGCGCGGGACGAGGCCGACCAGATGGGCCTGTGCCTGATCGCCGCGGCGCCCGAGCAGGTACGGACGCTGCTGAGTTCGGTCCCTGGCGACACGGCGGAAACGGACGCCTTCGCCGCGCTCCGGCCCCGGCTCGATGCCTGCCTCAGCGCCGGCCTCGTCATCCGCCTCCACCCGCGCGTCCTGCGCGCCATGCTGGCGCTGTCCGCCTATCGGCTCAGCGCGCGGGACGAAGGGTGACGATCCGGAAGATGGACGCGGAAGGCTGGAGCGGGTGAAGGGAATCGAACCCTCGTCGTAAGCTTGGGAAGCTTCTGCTCTACCATTGAGCTACACCCGCAACCCGTTGAGAGGGCCCGCCTTCCACCTCGGCAGAGGCGGGCTCTCCAACATGGTCATATCGGACGTTCCGACATGATGCTGCGCGGCCGCCTGTCTAGCGGCGCGGCGGACGGTCCGCAAGCGCGCCTTCGGCGGAGGGTGGACGGCGCGGCGGCCGCGCGCGGGCCGATGTCCGATGCCGAAATCCTGGTGCACAGTTTCTCCTTGATCGTCTGACCGCGGCCGCCGGGCTCAGGCGAAGGCGAGTACGCTGGCGAGGATGAAGCGGATCAGATCCGGCTGCCCGCGCGCGCCCGTCTTCGCGTAGATCTTCTTCGAATAGTTGCGCGCGGTCTCGATGGTGAGGCCGAGTTCGGCGGCGGCCTCGGCGATATTGAGGCCGCGGCTCAGGGCGAGCGCCAGCCGCGCCTCGCTGGGCAGCAGGCCGAACAATTCGGCGATCTGTTGGTGGCGGTCCGCCGAGGAGCGGTTGTCGCCCTGGATATAGGCGATCGCGACCGGCGTCGCCGCGGCAGAGGCCGGCCGGTCCTGGACCGGCACGAGCAGCATTTCCAGCCAGGGTTCGCGGCTGACCTGCAGCGCGCGCGGGCGATCCGCGGGGTTCATCGCGCAATCCCGCAGCGCCGCGTTCAGCTCGCGCTCCAGCGCTGGCCGCGCCGCGGTGAGGCGGCCGTGGCGGGTCCGTCTGAGCGCCATGCAGGTGTCGAGCAGGCGATCGGCATGCGGGCTCGAATCGAGGATGCGCCCCTCCGCGTCGAAGCTCAGCCAGCCGAAGCCGAGCCGCTGCATGGCGCCGGCCGCGACGTCGGCGCGGAAGCGCTCGCGCTCGATCGCGACATAAGCGCGCAGCGCCCGGGTCAGATGGGGGACGAGCGCGCTGAGCAGGGCGCCGTCGCCGGCGCTGAAATCCGGCGCGTCGCGGGCGATGCTGAGCCAGGCGCTGACTCCGCCCGGCTCGCCGATGCGGACGAGGCGGAACCGGCTCATGCCGCTGGGCTCCAGCATGTCCTCGATGAAGGCGCGGTGCGATGCCAGGCCCGGGTCGAGCAATTCGCCCGACGCATAGACCCGGCCCTCGCGCAACTCGAAATAGGGGAGGGGGTTGCGGCCGGCATCGCCGGCGCCATAGACCTGCTTCAGCGCCGCCGGCGGCGACGTTCCCGCGAACAACTCGATCAGGCTGTCCGGCTGGTTCGGGCGGCGGAAGATCAGGCCGGCATAATTGGCGCGCACCCGCCGCCGCAGCCGCTCCAGGAAGGTCGCCCAGAGGGGCTGCTCGAACGGGCCGTCATGGACCGCGGTCAGCAGATCCGTCTCATCCTGCCGGGTCATGGCCATAACCCCTTATCCTCCCATTTGGGAGGTTCGTAAAGCGAAAGCCTCTGGCATTCCCGTCGCGAAACGGAAGGGGGAGGATATGGGCAGGGGCGGGCTCACCCATCTCGAGCGGCTCGAGGCGGAGAGCATTCACATCCTTCGCGAGGTGGTCGGCGAGGTCGAGCGCCCGGTCATGCTCTATTCGGTCGGCAAGGACAGCGCGGTGATGCTTCACCTCGCCCGCAAGGCCTTCTTCCCGTCGCCGCCGCCTTTCCCTCTGCTTCACGTCGACACGACCTGGAAGTTCCGCGACATGTACGCCCTGCGCGACCGGATGGCGCGGGAGAGCGGGATGGAGTTGCTGGTCCACCAGAATCCGGACGCCAGGGCGCGCGGCATCAACCCGTTCGACCATGGCCCGCTGCACACCGACATGTGGAAGACCGAGGGGCTCAAGCAGGCGCTCGACCTGCACGGCTTCGACGCGGCCTTCGGCGGCGCGCGGCGCGACGAGGAGAAGAGCCGGGCCAAGGAGCGCGTCTTCTCCTTCCGCTCCGCCAATCATCGCTGGGATCCGAAGAACCAGCGGCCGGAATTGTGGCGGCTCTACAATGCGAAGAAGGCCAAGGGGGAGAGCATCCGCGTCTTTCCTTTGTCCAACTGGACCGAGCTCGACGTCTGGCAATATATCCGGCTGAACCACATTCCCGTGGTCCCTCTCTACTTCGCCGCGAAGCGGCCGACGGTGGAGCGCGACGGGCTGCTGCTGATGGTCGACGACGACCGCTTCCCGCTGCGCCCCGGCGAGGTGCCGGCCCTGCGCTCGATCCGCTTCCGCACGCTCGGCTGCTACCCGTTGACCGGTGCCGTCGAGAGCGAGGCCGCGACGCTGGGCGAGGTCATCCAGGAGATGCTGCTGACCGCCACCTCCGAGCGGCAGGGGCGGGCGATCGACCGCGACGCGGGCGAGGCGAGCATGGAGAAGAAGAAGCAGGAGGGCTATTTCTGATGGGCGGGACCTCCTCCTTCCATGCCGACGCGCTGATCGCCCAGGATATCGACGCCTATCTCGACCGGCACGAGCACAAGTCGTTGATGCGCTTCATCACCTGCGGCTCGGTCGACGACGGCAAATCGACCCTGATCGGCCGGCTGCTCTACGACAGCCGCCAGATCTTCGAGGACCAGCTCGCCAGCCTGGAGGCGGATTCGAAACGGGTCGGGACGCGGGGCGAGAATATCGACTTCGCTTTGCTCGTCGACGGCCTCGCCGCCGAGCGGGAGCAGGGCATCACCATCGACGTCGCCTACCGCTTCTTCGCGACCGACCGGCGCAAGTTCATCGTCGCCGACACGCCCGGCCACGAACAATATACGCGCAACATGGTGACCGGCGCCTCGACCGCCGATCTCGCCGTGATCCTGATCGACGCGCGCAAGGGTGTGCTGACCCAGACCCGGCGCCATTCCTATCTGGTGCACCTGCTCGGCATCCGCCGGATCGTGCTCGCGGTCACCAAAATGGACCTGGTCGATTACGACCAGGCGGTGTTCGACCGGATCGTCGACGATTATCGCGCCTTCGCCGAGGGGATCGGCATTACCGGCTTCGTGCCGATCCCGCTGTCGGGCGTGACCGGCGAGAATGTCGCGGCGCGGGGCGCGCGCGCCGCCTGGTATGACGGGCCGAGCCTGATCGAGCATCTCGAGACGGTGGCGCTGGACGACGAGCGCGACCGGGACGGCGCCTTCCGCCTGGCCGTGCAATGGGTGAACCGGCCCGATCTCGACTTTCGCGGCTTTTCGGGCCTGGTCCTCGGTGGCGCCGTCCGGCCGGGCGACCCGGTGCGGATCCTGCCCTCGGGCCGGACCAGCCGGGTCGCGCGCATCGTCACGCTCGACGGCGAGCTGGCGGAGGCCGTTGCCGGCCAGTCCGTGACCCTGACCCTGGCGGACGAGGTGGATTGCTCGCGCGGCGACGTCATCGCCGCCGCCGACGCGCCGCCCCAGGTCGCCGACCAGTTCGAGGCGACCCTGGTCTGGATGGCCGACGAGGAGATGCTGCCCGGCCGGCCCTATTGGCTGAAGCTCGGCAGCCAGCTCGTCACGGCCAGCGTCCAGCAGCCGAAATATCAGGTCAACGTCAACACGATGGAGCATCTGGCGGCGAAGACGCTGGAGCTGAACGCGATCGGCGTCGCCAATCTCTCGACCGACCGGCCGCTCGTGTTCGAGCCCTATGAGGCCGATCGCGATCTCGGCGGCTTCATCCTGATCGACAAGCTGACCAACGCCACCGTCGCCGCGGGTATGCTGCATTTCGCATTGCGCCGCAGCCAGAACGTCCACTGGCAGGCGACAGCGGTGGACCGGGACCGCCGCGCCACGCTGAAGAACCAGCGGCCGGCCGTCCTCTGGCTCACCGGCATTTCCGGCGCCGGCAAATCGACCATCGCCAATCTGGTGGAGAAGGAGCTGGCGCGGATGAACCGCCACACCTTCCTGCTCGACGGCGACAATGTCCGCCACGGCCTCAATCGGGATCTCGGCTTCACCGATGCCGACCGGGTGGAGAATATCCGCCGGATCGGCGAGGTGGCGCGGCTGATGACCGACGCCGGCCTGATCGTGATCACTGCCTTCATCTCGCCGTTCCGCGCCGAGCGCGAGATGGTGCGGCAGATGATCGCGCCTGGCGAGTTCGTCGAAATCCATATCGACACGCCCCTGGAGGAGGCCGAGCGGCGCGACGTGAAGGGTCTCTACCGCAAGGCCAGGGCGGGCGAGCTGACCAACTTCACCGGCATCGACAGCCCCTATGAGGCGCCCGAGACGCCGGAGCTGCGGATCGACACCACCAGCATGTCGCCCGAGGAGGCGGCCGCCCTGATCGTCCGGCGGCTGATCTCGTGACCGCGGACGTGACATTGGGCGATGCCGCGCTCGCGCGCAGGCTGGCGGAGAGCGCCGGCGCGCTGCTGCTTGTCGTGCAGCGCTCGGGCCTGTTCGAGGGCAAGGCGCTGGGCTGCGCCGGCGATCGGGTCGCCAATGCCTTTCTCATTGAGGCGATCCGCGCCCGGCGCCCCGGCGATGCGATCCTCTCCGAGGAGGAGAAGGACGATGCCGGCCGGCTGGCGGCGCGCCGGGTGTGGATCGTGGATCCGCTCGACGGCAGCCGCGAATATGGCGAGGGCCGGACCGACTGGGCGGTCCACGTCGCGCTCAGCATCGACGGCGCGCCCGCCCATGGCGCGGTGGCCTTGCCCGGTCTGGCGCTGACCCTCTGCTCGGGACGCCCCGCCTGCGTGCCCGCCCAGGAGGGGCCGCTGCGCCTGCTGGTCAGCCGCTCGCGCCCCGCCGCGGACGCCCTGGCCGTCGCCGAGGCACTCGGCGCGGAACTCGTGCCGATGGGCTCCGCGGGCGCCAAGGCCATGGCGGTGGTGCGCGGCGAGGCCGACATCTATTTCCACAGCGGCGGCCAATATGAATGGGACAATTGCGCGCCCGCCGCCGTGGCGCTCGCCGCCGGCCTCCATGCCTCGCGCATCGACGGGACACCGCTCCGCTACAACCGGCCGGACAAGTATCTTCCCGATCTGCTGATCTGCCGCCCCGCCATCGCGGAGCGCGTGCTGGCGACGATCCGGACGCTCTGTCCGCGGGGCTAGAGTATGATCCGGTTGGGCTGACCCACTCACCGTTCGCCCTGAGCCTGTTGGAGGGCCTTCCTTCTTGCAGCCGAAAGGCAGGAGAGGGCTTCGACAAGCTCAGCCCGAACGGTGGTGAATTCAAGTTCGGTGAATTTGACTCTGGGGCTCAGCCGCCCTTGCCGTAGCGCAGGTCGCCGGCGGAGAGCGCGCGCTTGTTGGCGGCCGCGTCGGCATATTTGAGGTTGGTATAGCCCGAGGCCGGCAGCTTGGCGCCGAAGCCCGCGCCCTTGCCGGGCTGGAGGCGCCGCAGGTCAAACTCGTCCTCGAACTGGACGCCCATGCGCTTGGCCTCCGACCAGCGCACCTCCGCGCCGAGATTGCCGCAGCCCGGCAGGTCGAGCTGGACCTTGGATTCGAGCGGCAGCATCCGGTCGCATTCGAGCAGGGCGCCGCCGGTGGAGATGTTGCGGACGCGGACCGGCATGGACATGCCGTTGAACTGCAGGCTCGCCACCTTGAGAATGCCCTGGCGCGGCGGCCGGTTGAACTGGAAGCCGTCGGCCGTCACCGCCTTGTTCTCGGCGGCGAGCCGGCCCGCATCCTCGGGGTTCATCGGCCGGCCGAAAATATAGCCCTGGATGTGCGAGCAGCCGAGCTCGCGGATCATGGTCAGCTCGTCATGGGTCTCCGCGCCCTCGGCGGTCGTATCCATCGACAGGCTCTCGGCGAGGGTGACGATGGCGCGGATGATCGCGGCGTTGCGGCTGCCCGATTTGGCGGCGCCGCGCACGAAGCTCTGGTCGATTTTGATCTTGTCGAACGGCGCCTTCTTCAAATAGCCGAGCGAGGAATAGCCGGTGCCGAAATCGTCGAGCGCGAGGCGCACGCCGATATTCTTCAGCTTGGCGAACATGTCGTCGGTCGCGTCATTCTCGGCGAGGAACACGCCCTCGGTGATCTCCAGCTCCAGCTGGCGCGGCTGGATGCCGGCATTGGCGATGGCGGACATCACCGTGGCCGGAAGCGCGGGCTCGACGAACTGGATCGGCGAGAGATTGACGGCGACGCGAATATGCTCCGGCCATTTCGCGGCCTCGAGGCAGGCCGTCCGGAGCACCCATTCGCCGATCGAGAGGATCAGGCCCGCTTCCTCGGCCAGCGGCACGAACAAAGCCGGGGAGACGACACCGCGGGTCGGGTGATGCCAACGGACCAGGGCCTCGAAACCCGAAAGCTCCTCGGTCTGGGCGTTGACCACCGGCTGATATTGCAGCTGCAGCTCGCCGCGCGCGATCGCCTTGCGGAGATCCGCCTCCAGCGTCTGCCGATCCTGCGCCTCCGAGTGCATTTCGGGCGCGAAGAAGCAATAGGTGCCGCGGCCCGCCGATTTGGCGGCATAGAGCGCGAGATCGGCGTTGCGGATCAGGGCGTCGGCGCAGCAGCCTTCTGACGGCGCGAGCGCGATGCCGACCGAGGCGCCGATCGAGATATTATGCCCCTCGATCATATAGGGCATGGAAACCTGCTGGATCAGCCGGTTGGCGAGATCGCCCAGCGCCGCGTCGTCATGCTTGCCGGGCAGCACCGCCTCGAACTCGTCGCCGCCGAGGCGGCCGACCTGGCCGATCTTGCCGATCACGCTGGTCAGGCGCTGGGCGACCTGCTTGAGCAGGGCGTCGCCGACCGGATGGCCGAGCGTGTCGTTGACGTTCTTAAAGCGGTCGAGGTCGATCAGGAACAGGGCGCAGCCCCCGCCCGCCGCGTCGCCCTTCTTCTGCAGGGTTTCGTCCAGCGTGCGGCGCATCAGCATGCGGTTCGGCAGGTTGGTCAGCGAATCATATTTGGCGAGGCGGTTGATCTCCTCCTCGGAACGGCGCTGCTGCGTGAGATCGGTGCCGATGCCGCGGAAGCCGAGGAAGCGGCCATATTCGTCGAAGCTCGGCGTCCCCGACAAGGACCACCAGATTTCCGCCGTGGTGTTGGCGCGGACGTTGATGTCGGTGAAGGGCAGGCGCGTGGAGAGATGGAAGCCCAGCGTCCGCTCCGAGGATTCGGAGCCGCGCCGGTCGTCCAGGCCGATCAGGTCGATGAAATTCTTGCCGATCAGGTCGGCGGCCGGCGTCTTGAGGTCGGCGGCGATCTGCTCGGACACGTAGGAAAGGGCGCCGCGCGCGGTCGTCTCCCAGAACCAGCCGCGGCCGGCCTGCTCGAACTCCTCGATGAAGCGGGCGGCGCGCTGCGCGTGCCAGTCCATCGCGGTGCGCTTGCGGAGCTGGGCGATCCGGTCGGCCGAGCGGGCGAGGCTCAGGCGGACGAGCAGGGCCGAGAGCAGGACGGTGGCCCCGGCGCCGACCACGTCCTGCGATAGGAACCAGAATTTGGCGGCGAAGCCGAGGCAGCCCAAAGCGACGAGCGCCGGATAGGAGAGGAAGGCGATCGGCAGCGCGAGCACGCCGCCCGCCACCGCGAGATCGAGCAGGGTCAGGTTCTGCGCGTGGTTCGGGCCGGCGGCCACGGAGGCCGCGCACCAGAGGCCGTAGGCGACGAGGCTGTAGAGCGCGGCGGCGCGGATCGCGACGTGCGGCGCGAGCCTGGAAAGCGGGTTGCGCCACAAATAGGCCCAGAGACCGAAATCGAGCGCGATCAGCGCGCCGAGCGGCGCGAGCAAGGCCGGGTTGGGATCGGCGGGATTGCCGAGTCCGACCAGGAAGGCGACCGCGCAGATGAGGTGGACCCCGAGCAGGAAGGCCGGCACCGGCTCCAGCGCGCGGATGCGCTCGCGGGCGGCGCTCTCCTGCTGCTCGTCGTCGATGCGGGCGAAATCCCGCGTGAAAAGCTGGCCCAGCGACGGGCGCTTTTCCGCTTCCCCGAGATCGGGATGAATTTTCCGTCTAAGCCCCGGCATCGGCAGTGCCGTACAGACCGCGCCTTAATTTTTGTTTGAAGCGCGCAACGGAAAACTGATCCGGATCAGAAAATCAGCGCTCCGGCCGATCGTCCTGCTGCTCGCTCCGGTCGCGGTCCCGCCGCGCCTCGCGTTCGCGGCGGCGCGCCTCGCGGCCCTCGCGCTCTTCCGCCTCGCGGATCTCCCGGCCGCGGCGCTGGTCCGCTTCGGCCTGGCTGGTGGTGACCGCATCGACGCCGGCGCTGGCCGCCCGCACGGGCAGGGTGACGATGTCGGCCGCGGTCCGGACGATGCAGCCGCCCAGCAGGAACGGCGCGGCGAGCAGGAGAATCATGCGCATGGCCAGTCGGATAGCACGGAATTGTTGAATCCCGATGAAGCGGCGGGGTTCGACGAAACGTTTCGTCGAACGAACCTTGCCACCCGCCGCGTCCGGCGGAACAAGGCCGGCGGGGACGAAGGTCCGCCGCGCGCGCGGCGGGCCCTTTCGGGGATTCACAGATATGGACGTTTCTCGCCGTGAGCTGATGCTGACCGGGGCGGCGCTGCTCGCCGTCATCAACAGCGGGGGCCTCGCCGCCTTCGCCCAGGGCGCCGGCGCGGGGCAGGGCGCGGCCTGGGACCTCACCGATCTCTATCCCGATGACGCGGCCTGGGCCGCCGACCGGACCGCGATCCAGGCCGAGGTCGCCCGCCTGCCGCAATTTCGGGGCACGCTCGGGCGCGACGCCGCGGCGCTGCGGACCGGGCTGCAGACGATCTCGGACACGATCCGCAAGCTGCTGCGCCTCTATATCTACGCCTCGCTCAAGGCGGACGAGGATCTGCGGGTCGCGCCCAACCAGGAGCGTCGCCAGCAGGCGCAGGACGTGTTCACCGCGTTCGGCGAGGCGACCGCCTGGGTGGAGCCGGAGCTTCTGCAGGTCGGGCAGCAGACCGTCGACCGTTATGTCGCGGCCGAGCAGGGGCTCGCCAAGTTCCGCTTCTACCTCGCCAACATCCTCAGGCGCGCGCCGCACACGCTGGCCGAGGAATCGGAGCGGGTGCTGGCCTCGTCCGGCAGCGTCCTCGCCGGCCCGAACGACATTCGCGACCAGCTCGCCTCGGCCGACATCCCGCGCCCGGAGGTGACGCTGTCGACGGGGCGGACGGTGCGGCTGGACGACCAAGGCTATTCGCTCAACCGGAGCGCGCCGAACCGCGCCGACCGCAAACTGGTCTTCGACCGCTTCTGGGGCAGCTACAAGCCGTTCGAGGGGTCGCTGGGCACCGCGCTCTCGGCCAAGGTGCGGGGCGACCTCTTCCAGGCGCGGTCGCGGCGCTACCGCAACAGCCTCGAATGGGCGCTGGCCGGCGACAACATCCCGGAGACGGTCTACCGGACACTGGTCCAAGTCGCCAACGAAGGCCTCCCGGTGCTGCACCGCTATTTCGCGCTGCGCCAGCGCATGCTGGGCCTGCCGGACCTGCATTATTACGACATCTATCCGCCCTTGGTGCGCAGCGAGCGGCGCTTCACGCTGGAGCAGATGCGGGCGACGACGCTGGAGGCGCTGCGGCCGCTGGGCGCGGACTATGGCCGGCTCCTCGCGCAGGGGACCGGCGCGCGCTGGATGGATCCCTTCCCGCGCCAGGGCAAGGCGTCGGGCGCCTATATGAGCGGCTCGGCCTATGACGTGCACCCCTATGTGCTGCTAAACATGGCGGACGATTATGAGAGCCTGTCCGTCTACGCCCACGAATGGGGCCATGCGGTCCACACCCTGCTCGCCAAGTCGCGCCAGCCCTTCGAGACCGCGGACTATGCGACCTTCACCGCCGAGATCGCCTCGACGATGAACGAGCAGCTGCTCGCCAAGCACATGCTCGGACAGGCCCGCACCGACCAGGAGAAGCTCTTCTATCTCGGCCAGCAGATGGAGCAGTATCGCGGGACCTTCTTCCGCCAGACCATGTTCGCGGAGTTCGAGCTCCGGATCCACGACATGGCGGAGGCGGGAGAGGGCCTGTCGGGCGCGCGCTTCACCGCCCTCTATCTGGAACTGCTGCGCAAATATCACGGCCCGGGGATGACGATCGATCCGCTCTACGCGATCGAATGGGCCTTCATCCCGCATTTCTACCGCAACTTCTACGTCTTCCAATATGCCACCTCGGTCTCGGGCGCGGTCTTCTTCACGCAGGGCATCCTGAACGGCGGCCAAGCGGAGCGGGAGCGCTTCCTCGAGGTGCTGCGTGCCGGCGGCTCGGACTATCCGACCGAGATCCTGCGCCGCGCCGGCCTCGATATGGGTAGCCCGGCGCCCTATCGCGCGCTGGTGGCGGATTTCGGGCGCGTGCTGGACGAGGCGGAACGGCTGCTGGCGGCGCGGGGGCAAGCGAATCCCTCCACGGCACGGGAGGAGTACCGCCCTTGACTTCCATCCGCGTATATCCGACATTTCTGTCATGACAGAAATAACGATCGAGTCGCGCAAACTGGCTCCGGCGGTGGAGCGGTTCATCCTGCATTGGGGAGACATGGGTAATCAGTGGGGCGTGAACCGGTCGGTCGCGCAGATCCATGCCCTGCTCTATCTGTCGGACCGGCCGCTGACCGCGGAGGACGTGGCGGAAACCCTGGGGCTGGCGCGTTCGAACGTCTCGAACAGCCTGAAGGAGCTGATCGGCTGGAAGCTGATCCGCCGCGTGCCGGTGCTGGGCGACCGGCGCGACCATTATGAGGCGGAGACCGATCTTTACGAAATGGTGCTGCGCATTGCCCAGGGCCGCAAGGAGCGCGAGATCGATCCCGCCTCGGCGGCGCTGAGGGCCTGTATGGCGGAGGCCGAGGGCGATCCGAAGGTCAGCGCGGTCGCCCGCGCGCGGCTCGCCGAGATGCAGGATTTCGTCGAGCGGCTGAACCGCTGGTACGACCAGATGCTCGGCGTGCCGCCGGCCAAGATCATGGCGTTGGTCAATATGGGCACCAAGGTGGTCAATTTCCTCAGCTTCGGGCGTGGCCGCAAGGCGAAGGAATAGCCGGCTTTTTATTTAGTCGTGGGTTTCTCTCTCTACAGAAATTGAAGAAGGGAGGCGAAGATGGAGATGCGGCGGCAGGGGGGAGCCACGGTGATCCCGTTCCGGGCGCGTGCTCCCGATAGCGACGCGATCGGCGACCTGCGCTTCCGTGCCTTGGTCGGCGAGGCCGGATGGGCGGCCTTGCCCGAGACGACCCGGGCCCGCTTCGGCAAGCGCGTCGCCGATTGCCGCACCGCAATCTATGCGGGCGAGATCGTCGAGTGCCGGATGAACCTGGCCGGCCGCATCCTCGCCCAGCTCTGCCGGCTGCTCGGCGGGCCGCTGCCGCTGACCCGCGACGCGGACCAGCCGGCTTTGGTCAGCGTCACCGAGGATGCGGCCAGCGGCGGCCAATATTGGACGCGGATTTACGGGCGGCGTCGCGGCTTCCCGCAGGTGATCCACAGCAGCAAGCGCTTCGCGGGGCCGACGGGCCTCGAGGAATATGTCGGCCGCGGCGTCGGCATCGCGCTCCGGGTGGAGGTGGCGGATGGGGCGCTGCACTTCCTCGGCGACCATTATTTCCTGCGGCTCGGCCGCCTGCGCCTCCGTCTGCCGCGCTGGCTGGCGCCGGGGCGGATGCGGGTCAGCCATATCGACTGCAAGCACGGCCTGTTCGCCTTCATGCTGAGCCTCCGTCACCCGTTGTTCGGCGAGCTGATCCGCCAGACGGCGATGTTCCGCGACATGAAGGAGGACGGGAGATGACGGACACGGGCGACCATGCTCTGGCCTTCGTCGCCGCGGCCTTCGCGCCGGCGGCGGCGACCGGCCTCGTCATCCTGGCCGGGTCCCTCTCAGCGCCGGGGGAGGCCGGCTTCGGCGCGGCCCACCTGATTCTGGCCTGCCTGGGGTTCGTGCTCGCCCTGCTGATCGCCGGCCTGCACGTCGCCGCGCTCGCCGTGCCGCTTCATCTGTGGCTGAGCCGGCGCGGGAGCCCCGGACCGGGTCGCGTGCTGGCGGCCGCCGCCTTGATCGGCGCGCTCCCCATCCCCCTGCTGGTTCAGGGCGGCATCGGCGAAATGCTGGTCTTCGGCCTTGCGGGCCTGATCGGCGGCGTCGCTTTCCTGCTCGTCTCGTCCCATGATGCGCCGCAAGGAGGCGAGGGATGAAGCGCATCCTGGTGATCGGCGGCTATGGCGGGTTCGGGGCGCGGCTGTCCCGGCGGCTGGCGGCGGACGGGCATCAGGTGCTGGTCGCCGGCCGGAGCGTGGAGAAGGCGAAGTCCTTTGCGGAAGGACTGCCAAACGCCGAGGGCGTTGCGGCGGACCGCGAGGGCGACCTGGCGTCATTGCTCGCGGCGCGGCGGCCGGATCTGGTGATCGACGCGGCCGGGCCGTTCCAAGGTAGCGGCTATCGCGTTCCGGAAGCCTGTATCGCTGCGGGCATATCCTATTTCGACCTCGCCGACGCCCGCGATTTCGTGACCGGGATCGGGGCGTTGAACGAGGCCGCGCGGGCGGTCGGCGTGACCGTGATCGCCGGGGCCTCGACCGCGCCCGCTTTGACCGGCGCGGCGGCGCGGCGGCTGGCCGAGGGGCTGGACCGGATCGACCAGGTCGAGATCGCGCTCAGCGCCTCGGCCCGGATCACCGCCGGCGCTTCGGTGACGAAGGCGATCCTGTCCTATGTCGGGCGGCCGGTGCGGCTCTGGCGCGGCCGCCGGTGGAGCGTCGGCCACGGCTGGCAGGAATTCCGCAAGGCGGAGATGCGGGCCGGGCCGCACCGGCTGCGCCGCACCGTCGCGCTCGCCGACGTGCCCGATCACGATCTGCTTCCCGCGATGCTCGCAGGCCGCCCGGCCGTCGTGTTCCGCGCCGGGAACGAGCTCGGCTTCCAGATGCGCTTCCTCTGGCTGGCGAGCTGGCCGGTGCGCTGGGGCTGGCTGACATCGTTGCGCGGCGCCGCCGGCCTGCTGCTGCCGCTGCAGCGGGCGACGGCCTGGCTGGGCGGCGACCGCTCGGGCATGACCGTCACCCTGACCGGGCGCCGCGGCGGCGAGGCAATCGAACGGCGCTGGTCGGTGGTCGCGGTGGAGGGCGACGGGCCGGAAATCCCCACTCTCGCCGCAGCCTTGCTGGCGGAGGATCTGTTCGCTGGGAAACTGAATGCCGGCGCTTACGGCCCTGAAAAACTGCTGTCTCTGGAGCGGTTCGAGGCGGCCTTCGAGGGGCTGGCGCTCGCCCATGGCCTGGCGGAACTGACGCTGCCGCCGGTGGTCTACGAACGGATCATGGGCGCGGACTTTGCCGCTCTGCCGCCGCTGGTTCGCTCGATCCACGATCTCAAGGGCGATGCCGGCGCGGCGGGGGAGGGGCGAGTCGAACGGGGCCGCAACCTCTTCGCCCGTGTCATGGCCTGGGTCGCCCGCTTCCCACCCGCCGGCGCCTATGCCCTCCACGTCGCTTTCGCCGAGCGAGAGGGGCGCGAGCGCTGGACGCGTGATTTCGGCGGCCATGTCTTCTCGAGCGAGCTGTCGGCGAAACACGGCCTCGCCGTCGAGCGGTTCGGGCCGATGCGCTTCGGCTTCGCGCTGGCGCCGGCGCCGGACGGGCTCAGCATGACGCTGAAGCGCTGGAGCATGTTCGGTATCCGCATGCCGCTGTTCCTCGCCCCGCGCATCGCCGCCCGCGAATGGCAGGCGGAGGACCGCTTCCATTTCGATGTCCGGCTCAGCTTCCCGCTGATCGGCGGGATCGTCCACTATACGGGCTGGCTCAAACCCGTTCGCTGATCAGGCTCATGCAGGTCAGCGCGGCGTCCGCCTTGCGCATCTCGGAAATGTCGAGCGCCACCACGTCGAAGCCGTGCGCCGCAAGCGCCTCCGCCGTGCGCGGGCTGTCGGCGGCGGTCAGCAATATGTCGCCGGCGCGCAGGACATTGCCGCCGAGCGGCTCGCCCGGCGCCACGGCGAGCAAGTCGACGCCGGGAAAATGATCCGGGGAGATCCAGCCGGGATTGTGGACGAGCAGGCCGTCCACCCAGGTCGCCGCGCTTTTCAGGTGCAGCCCGCCCGCCACCGGCACCGTCCTCACCGCGAAGCCGAGCGGCGCGACCACCCGGCGAAGCGCCTCCACCCCGGCGTCGTCGGACCGCGTGGACAGGCCGACATAGAGGGTCCGGTCGATCCGAAGCACGTCGCCGCCATCGACATGACCGGCGCCGAGGCGATGGACCTCGAACGCGTCCATCAGGCCGGCCGCCGTGCTCTCCGTCTCGCCCGCCCGCGAGGGCGCGCCGGGCCGCAGGATCACCGCATGATCGCCGAGCAGCAGGGCCGTGTCCTCCACGAAGACGCCGTCCGGGAAGGCGTCGAGCGCGGGCAGCCGCCGCACCTCGAGCCCGGCCTTCGCCAGCGCCGCTTCATAGGCGGCATGCTGGGTGACGGCCCGCGCCACGTCGACGGACTCCGCCTGGGTGGTCACGCAGTCGGCGAGGCGGCGGCTGACGGCGCGGGTGAAGGCGATGGGCATGGCGGGGGACTAACACATCCATCGTGCTCCGGCGAAGGCCGGAGCGTTGCGCGGCTTGTCTTGAGACTGTCCGCCCAAAGGTCCGGCCTTCGCCGGACCACGAAACAGGTTTGGACCGCGCGACAAGAAAAAGGCGGCCCGGAAGCCCGGACCGCCCTTTCTGTTGCCGCTGTCGCGAGACGCTTAGCGCTTCGAGAACTGGAAGGAACGGCGGGCCTTGGCGCGGCCGTACTTCTTGCGCTCGACGACGCGCGGGTCGCGCGTGAGGAAGCCCTCGCGCTTCACCGTGGTGCGCAGCGCCGGCTCATAGCGGGTCAAGGCGGTCGAAATGCCGTGGCGGACCGCGCCGGCCTGGCCGGAGAGGCCGCCGCCGGTGACCGTGGCGACCACGTCATACTGGCCGACGCGATCGGCGACGTCGAACACCTGGTTGATGATCAGGCGCAGGGTCGGGCGGGCGAAATAGACCTCCTGGTCGCGGCCGTTGACCGTGATCTTGCCGGTGCCGGGCTTCAGCCAGACGCGGGCGACCGCGTCCTTGCGGCGGCCGGTGGCATAGGCACGGCCCTGCTTGTCGAGCTGCTGCTCGCGCAGGATGGCCTGGATCTGCGGGCCCTGGGTCAGGACACCGTCCTTATTCTCATCCTCGCCCTTGTCGCGGCCGCGGCGCTCGCCACGGTCGTCGCCGCGGGTCTCGGCGGCAGGCGCGGCGGTCTCGGCTTCAGCCGCGGGGGCTTCGGCGGCATTGTCCTCGGCCGGGGCGGTTTCGGCCTCGGCGGCCGGGGTCTCAGCGACGGCCGGGGTCTCGGCTTCGGCTTCCTGGGTCAGCTTCGCCAGGTCGGAAAGCGATTGACGATTGTCGGACATCAGGCACCCACCTTGTTCTTGCGGTTCATCGACGCGACGTCGAGAAGTTCGGGATTCTGGCCGCCGTGCGGATGCTCGGTGCCATTATAGAGATGCAGCGCGCGCATCTGGTCGCGGCCGAGGGGACCGCGCGGGATCATCCGCTCGATCGCCTTCTCGAGCACGCGCTCGGGGAAGCGGCCCTCGAGCACCTTGCCCGCCGTGATCCCCTTGATGCCGCCGGCATAGCCGGTGTGCTTGTAATAGATCTTGTCGGCCAGCTTCTTGCCGGTGAACTTGACCTTGTCCGCGTTGATGATGACGACATGGTCGCCGCAATCGACGTGCGGGGTGAAGCTCGGCTTGTGCTTGCCGCGCAGGATGTTGGCGACGATCGAGGCGAGACGCCCGACCACCAGACCGTCGGCATCGATCAGATGCCACTTCTTCTCGACCTCGCGCGGCTTCGCCGACCGCGTGGTCTTCATCAGCGCCTTCATGGGCTATACCTCTTGAAAACAAATGAGCGCGGCCGTTGCGAGCCGCGCGATGGCGGCCGAATGACGGAGGAGGGGGCGAAAGTCAAGGAAAAGCGGGCGTTTCGCGAGAGGTAAAATAATACCTTATCACTGCGGACGCGGCGGCGTCCGCCTGTCCCGGCTTGGCGCGGGAACGCGCTGCAGCCGCGTCGTGGTAACGAACCGCAGCGTCCGGCCGCCTTCGACGCTGGCGATGTCCTGGATGGTGCGCCGGCTGACCAACAGGCCGGTGTGGCGGTCCAGCTCCACCGTCACGCGCCACGACATCGACACCAGGCGTGAGCCGATATCGGGCGAACCGCCATAGCGGCCTCTCAGCGTGTCGGCCATCGCCTGCAGTCTTTCGCGCGGCATTTCCAGCGTCTGGAGGAGCGTGACGCGGTCCTCCGAGAGGCGCGCCACGCTCGTCTGTCGCATGAACTCGATCGGGCCGTGGATGCTGGCCTTGCCGGCCGGGCGTTCGGTCGGCTGGCGGGAATAGGACGTGCCGGCGAAGAAGGTCACTTCGGAGGCGTCGCCCGCGACATGGAGCATCCGCTCGCGGTCGGGAAGCCGCCGGCTTTCGCGTTCCGCCTGGATCGCAGTCCGGGCTTCCGCGCCGCCGTCACGGGACATGGCTTGCTCGAGCGCCGACCAGTAAGCAGGTTCGTTGGCCAGCGCCCGCAACTGGCCGCTGGCGCCCAGCAGGAAGCGCCGTTCGACGAGCGGCGCGGGATGACGGTCGGCCGGCCAAGGCGAGAGGTCACGCCGTACCGAGGTCAGCACCATCGCGGTGCCGTGCGCGTCCCGCTCGAACTGGATCCTGAAGGCGCTCGCCCTGCGCCGGGTCCCGGTCGCGCCCTGCTGGACGACGTCGTAGCGATAGTAGATCGGCCGGCCCAGCGAAGGGTTGAACGGCACGGCGATGGCCGCCTCATCCCCGCGCCCGCCGCAGCCGGCGAGCAGTGCGAGGAGCATCGCCGCCAGCATCGCCCCGCACCATCCGCCCGCCACGCTCCTCTAGCCTTCCGCCGCGACCCAGTCCGCATAAGCGGGCCAGGCATGGTCGATCGGCCAGACCGTGATCGCGGGCACGTCATAGCTGTGCAGCGCCGCGATGCGCGCGGTCAGCGCCTCGGCCTTGTCGGCGCGCGCCTTGAAGAGGGCGGCGACCTCCTCGGCGTCCTCGACCGCGCCCTGCCAGCGATAGATGGACCGGACCGGGCCGAGGATGTTGGCGCAGGCGGCGAGCCGTTCCTCGATCGCCGCCCGCGCGATACGCTGCGCTTCGTCGGCGTTCGCGAAGACCGCGTAGACGCTGACGATCCCGGTCACGCCGCCGGCTCCACCGGGCGCCGCTCGCCCAATTTGTGCGCGGTCGCCACGATCGCGCCGAGCAGCAGCGCCGCCATGCCCTGATGCGCCACGGCGATGTCGAGTTGCACCCCGGAAAGGACGGTGAGGATGCCGAGCAGGATCTGCGCGACCACCGCGCCCGCGACCATGAACGCCTCCAGCCAGTAACCGCGTCGGAAGGCGCGCCAGGCCAGCCGCAGGGCCAGGGCGGCGACGAGGAAGGCCAGCCAGCGGTGGACGAAGAGCACGGTGATCGGGTTGTCGACGAAGTTGCGCAGCGCCGGCTGCAGCCACTCGTAACCGTGCGGGTAGAGCTCGGTGCCCATCAGCGGCCAGGTGTGGAAATAGTCGCCCGCATCCAGCCCCGCGACATAGGCGCCGAACATGAATTGCAGGAAGAGGATCGAGATCACCCAGATGGCGAGGATCGGCATGCGCGCGGGGCGCGCGTCCGGATCGCGCGCGAGGCCGCGCATGTCGCCGGCGACCCAGAGCATCGCGGCGAAGATCAGCAGCGCCATGAGCAGGTGGACGGCGAGGCGGATATGGCTGACGTCCGGCCGGTCGACGAGCCCCGAGGCCACCATCCACCAGCCGATCACGCCCTGCAGCCCGCCGAGCACGAGCAGGCCGGTGAGCTTCCAGCCATAGCCCCGCGGAATCGCCCGCTTCCACCAGAAGAAGAGCAAAGGCAAAGCGAAGGCGAGGCCGATCAGGCGGGCGAGCAGCCGGTGCACGAACTCCCAGAAATAGATCGCCTTGAAGTCGGCCAGGGTCATGCCGCTGTTGACCAGCTGATATTGCGGGCTCGCCTTATATTGCTCGAAGGCATGGAGCCAGGCAGCCTCGCCGAGCGGCGGAATCGCGCCGGAGACGGGCTCCCAATGGACGATGGAAAGGCCGGATTCGGTGAGCCGGGTGATCCCGCCGACCACGACCATCACGAAAACCAGGCAAGCGACGAAGAGCAGCCACCGCTCGATCGCGCGCGGGCGAGGCGCGGGCGCGGCGGGGCGCTGGAACAGGGCGATGGCCATGGCCGCGCCTATGGCCGAGCGCGGGCGGCTTGCCAACGGGCCCGTAAAAATACGGGATTCGGCCCGCATGTTATATTGTAACTTGATCCACATGCGCCTATAGAGGGTGCGAGTGGAGTCGCGCGCAATGTTTCCGAGCCTGGGCAAAAGGGGAGCCATAGACCGGCTGGCCATCGGCCTGTCGGGGCTTTGCCTCGTCCATTGCATGGCGACCGCGGTGCTGATCCTGATGGTCTCGACCGCCGGCGGCGTGCTGCTCGATCCCCATATCCACGAAATCGGGCTCGTCCTCGCCATCCTTCTCGGGGTGGTCGGGCTCGGTCTCGGCATCCGCGAGCACGGCTTCATGCTGCCGGCGGCGGTCGGCGCCATCGGGCTTGGCACCATGGCCGGCTCGCTGACCCTGGAGCACGGCCCGGAAGAGGTGATCTATTCCATGTTCGGCGTGCTGCTCCTCGCTCTGGGCCACGATCTCAATCGCCGCGCGGTGATCTGACGCCCGGGGGTGGCGCCGGCGCGCCGCGCCGAGCTTGTTCCGGCTCCGTCGAGACATTACATCACCGCCATGGCTCATGTGCATCATTCCCACTCCGGCCAGGACCTCGTCGAGGCGGCCAAGGCGACCATGGAACGCTCGGGCGAGCAGTGGACGCAGATGCGCTCCGCCGTGTTCGACGCCTTGGCCAGCTTCGACCGCCCGGCCTCGGCCTATGACATCGCCGAGAAGGTCTCGCAGAACGAGGGCCGCCGGGTCGCCGCCAACAGCGTCTACCGGATCCTCGACCTGTTCGTCGGTGCGAACCTCGCCCGCCGCGTCGAGAGCGCCAACGCCTATATCGCCAACGACCATCCGGACTGCCTGCACGATTGCATCTTCCTGATCTGCGACAGCTGCGGCCAGGCTAAGCATATCGACGACGACCGCCTCACCGGCGGCGTCCGCGACGCGGCCAAGGCGGCGGGCTTCACCGCCCAGCGGCCGGTGATCGAGGTACGGGGGCGTTGCGAGGATTGCGGCGACGCCTGAGCGGCGCGCCTACCGATAGTCGATCCGGATCCTGACCCAGGAGCCGACCAGCGGCTGGCCGCCCCGGCGCGGCGGCCGCACCCGGAATTCCCAGGCCGCGGCGAGGATCGAACGGTTCATGTTCGACCCTTCCGGATATTCGCTGAGCGCGACGCAATCCTCCACGCGAAAGTCCGGCGCCGTGCGGCAGGCGATCAGCCCCCAGCCCGGGCCGCGCGCGCCGGAGAGATAGGCGCGCAGCATCGCGTCCTCGGGCTCGCGATACCATTCCGCCGCGTAGAGCGGCTCGCCATTGGGCGCCGTCCCGACCCGCGCCGAGTCGCGCATGGCGGCGCTGCGATTGTCGGGCGGGCCGTAGACCGGCCTGGCCGGCGTCGCGGGCCGCTCGGCGCTGCGGAGCGGATTGGGCGGGGCCAGGTTCCAGCGCATCGGCAGGAGCGGCGGCGCCGCCGGCGCGGGCGGAGCAACCGGCGGCGGGGTCGGCGCATCGGGCTGCGGCACGGGCGGCGCCTCCGGCGACGGGCGCTGCGGCGCGGGGGGCGTCTCCGCCTGGCGCTGGGGCTCGGGCCTCGGCTCTTCGGGCGCCTCCTCCGACACATCCCGGACGCTCAGCGTGGTCGCGGCGCGGCGCTCCTCCGCCTCGGGCTGGCTGCCCGGGCCCAAGGTGAGCAGCACGAGCAGCAGCAGCGCCTCGATCAGCAGGGTCAGGCCGAGGCCGAGCGCGCGGCGTCCGGCGCCGGTCCGGAACCGCGCGACGAAGGGTAGGGCTGGCAGGGGTCTCGACTGGAGCAAGGGGGCTTCGGGGGCGGCGTCCGCGGGACCAGGACCCGAGGCTACAGGAGGCGGGAAATAAGTTGGCGCCGGGTCCGTGGCAAGCCGCGTCGCCGGAAGCGCGCGCGTCTCCGCGCGATCGGCTTAGGGACGGGGCGCGCGCGACTGCCGCCGGATGTCGATGTCCTGGGCCCGCTGGCGCCTCCCGGGGTCGAGGAAGCGCTCGTCCGGCCGGCCGGGATTGACCAGGCCTTCGCGACCGACTTCGGGGCCGCAGCTGCTGGCGCTGCAGGGGTCCCTGATCACGCCGGCTGCATCGGACGGGCTGCAAAGGCGCCATCTTGCGCCACTTATCATGGCACAGGTGGGACGTCCCTGTGTCGCGCAGATCGTGGCCACATATTGGCGACGTGCTGCCTCCGAAATGAAGCATTGCTGTTGCGCCAGCGCGGGCGTCGACCAGCCGACGAGGCCGGCCGTGGCGCCAAGCAGGCAGATCAGGTGCCGCGTCGTTGCGTCCATTCTCTTCTCCCCTGGCAAAAAGCCCGGAAATAGCGCGGCAGGACGCCGTTCCGGGTGACGAAGTCGGTCACCGCCTGGCGCGCGCGCTCGGCGTCGATGATGCATTCGGTCTCGAAAGTGCCGTTTTCCGCGGTCTGGACCGTGACCCGCACCGACCGGATCTTGCTCTCCAGCGCCGCGTCCAGGGCGGACTGCCAGTGCCAGGCGGTGGCGGCGGAGTCGCCGCTGACGGGATAATGAAGGATCGCCTGGCTCACGGACGTGGCGGGCGCCAGGGCGATCGGCGCGGCGTCGGACCTGCCGGCGAACAGGCGGTCGCCGGGCATGCCGCCGGCCTGATCGTCGCCGCTCACGTGCCGCCCGAAATATTTCCAGTCATAGCCGCGCTCGGGCGCGCCGGTGGCGGTCACCACCATCGCGGTGCGCGTGATCTGGACGGGCCTGCCCATCTGGTCGGAGGCGTTGGTGGCCTTGAGGTCCAGAGTGACCAGGGTGGCGCTGTCCATGCGCAGCTCGCGCAGCGTCTGCGGCGCGTCCGCCGCCCTGAACTCCACCTCCTCGAGCGAAGGCAGCGTCAGCTCGCCGCTGGTCAGGTGCAGCGCCTGGATCTTCGGCGTGCCGAAAAAGGCGATCAGGAAGACGGCGAGGCCGCCGGCGCCGCGAATGACGAGCCCGCGGGCGGAATAATCGACGTTCAGGAAGCCCGGAATGGTCGCGCCGACCGCGCCGATGCCCAGCGCCAGCACGATCCTCGCCATCGTGGCGAGATTGGGATCGGCGATCGGCTCTCCCCGCCAGATCAGGGCCATGACGAAGACGATGATGCCGACGCCGGTCAATATCCCGACGATGCGCTCGAGACGCGGGCCCGCGGCGCTCGCCCGTCGCCTGCGCCTTGTCTTGGGACGTATGGTCCCGGCTTGGGCTGCCGGCTCCGCTTCGTCTTCAGTCATAGTTGGAACATCCCCCCGGTCATTCCCCTTTCGCACTATTGGGGAAATCAAGGATGGGCGCAACCTCGGCCGAGGTCCGGTTTCGCGGGGCCGGATCGCCGGGCGATGGCGACGTGGCCTTTCGCCGCGCTCCGTCGCCGCCGACCGGGCGGAAGGGCCATGTCCTCCACGCCCCCTGCACAGGATCAACATTCGACATGAAGGCGTTACGGGTCTAGAGGCGCCCCATGAGTGATCGTCCCGTGACTCCGTTGCTCGACACCGTCGATACTCCCGCCGACATCCGCAAGCTCGACCGCGGCCAGCTCCGCCAGCTTGCCGACGAGTTGCGCGCGGAGACGATCTCGGCCGTGTCGGTGACGGGCGGGCATCTGGGCGCCGGGCTCGGCGTTGTCGAGTTGACCGTGGCGCTCCATTATGTGTTCGAGACGCCGCGCGACCGGCTGGTCTGGGACGTCGGCCACCAATGCTATCCGCACAAGATCGTGACCGGCCGGCGCGACCGGATTCGGACCCTGCGCATGGGCGGCGGCCTCTCCGGCTTCACCAAGCGCAGCGAGAGCGAATACGATCCCTTCGGCGCGGCGCACAGCTCCACCTCCATCTCGGCGGCTCTGGGCTTCGCGGTGGCGAACAAGCTGGCCGACCAGCCCGGCAAGGCGATCGCGGTGATCGGCGACGGGGCGATGTCGGCGGGCATGGCCTATGAGGCGATGAACAACGCCCAGGCGGCCGGGAACCGGCTCGTCGTCATTCTCAACGACAACGACATGTCGATCGCGCCGCCCGTCGGCGGCCTCTCCCATTATCTCGCCCGCCTGGTCTCCTCGCGCAAATATCTGGGCCTGCGCCGCCTTGCCCAGAAGGTCGCCCGCAAGCTGCCGAAACGGCTGCATGTGATGGCCCGGCGCTGGGAGGAATATTCGCGCGGCTTCTGGACGGGCGGCACGCTCTTCGAGGAACTCGGCTTCTATTATGTCGGCCCGGTCGACGGCCACAATGTCGAGCGGCTGGTGAAGATCCTGGAGAATGTCCGCGACGCGGCGGAAGGGCCGATGCTGGTTCATGTCGTGACCAAGAAGGGCAAGGGCTATGCGCCCGCCGAGGCCGCGGCCGACAAATATCACGGCGTGCAGAAGTTCGACGTGATCACCGGCGCGCAGGCCAAGGCGCCCGCCGGGCCGCCCGCCTACCAGAACGTGTTCGGCGACCAACTCGTGAAGGAAGCCCAGCGCGATCCGACGATCGTCGCGATCACCGCCGCCATGCCCTCCGGCACCGGCGTCGACCGCTTCGCCAAGGCCTTTCCGGAGCGCAGCTTCGACGTCGGCATCGCCGAGCAGCATGCGGTCACCTTCGCCGCGGGCCTGGCCGCGCAGGGCATGCGGCCCTTCTGCGCCATCTACTCGACCTTCCTGCAGCGCGCCTACGATCAGGTCGTCCATGACGTGGCGATCCAGAATCTGCCGGTTCGTTTCGCCATCGACCGGGCCGGCCTGGTCGGCGCGGACGGGGCGACCCATGCGGGCAGTTTCGACGTCACCTATCTCGCCACTCTGCCGAACATGGTGGTGATGGCCCCGGCGGACGAGGCGGAGCTGGTCCACATGACCCATACCGCCGCGCTGCACGATTCCGGCCCGATCGCGCTCCGCTATCCGCGCGGCAACGGCACCGGCGTCGCTTTGCCCGAGACGCCGGAGCGGCTGGAGATCGGCAAGGGCCGGATCGTCCGCGAAGGCAAGAAGGTCGCGATCCTCTCGCTCGGCACCCGCCTCGGCGAGGCGTTGAAGGCGGCGGATGTGCTGGACGGCAAGGGTCTCTCCGCGACGGTCGCCGACCTGCGCTTCGCCAAGCCGCTGGACGAGGAACTGATCCGCCGGCTGCTGACCACGCACGAGGTCGCGGTGACGGTCGAGGAAGCGGCCGTGGGCGGCCTCGGCGCCCACGTGCTGACCCTGGCGAGCGACGCCGGCCTGATCGACGCCGGCCTGAAGCTTCGCACCATGCGCCTGCCGGACGTCTTTCAGGACCAGGACAAGCCCGAGAAGCAATATGCCGAGGCCGGGCTCGACGCGGACGGGATCGTCGAAACGGTGCTGAAGGCGCTCCGGCACAACAGCCCGGGGCTGGAGGAGGGCGCGCGGGCCTGACCGCGAAAAAGGGGGTCGGACATGCGGAGCGGATTTCTGGCGGCGCTCGGGCTTTCACTCGCCGCGTGCGGCGGGGCTTTGGACAATAATATCTCTGCGGCCGGCAATGCGGCGGGCGGCGACACGGCGGGGGCCGACGCGGCGCGGCAGCGGCCCATTCCCTGCTCGGTACAGGCCCACGGCATGGGCGCGGTGGTGAACGGCACGGCGGCGCAGGGGCCGTGCGACAGCAGCGTCGATCCGCAGACGGTCGCGCTGGACGACTTGATCCGCATCGTCCCCGACCAGCATCCGTCTTTCTATTATATTCTCGCCCAGCGGCTGTTCGCGGGCGGTCGCCGCGACGAGGCGGTGTTCTGGTTCTATGCGGGCCAGCTTCGCTACCGGATCCGCCTCGCCTGTCATCCGGACCTGGCGCCGGATACCGAGCCGGCCTTGTTCGCCGCCTTGTCCGAGACGGTCGGCGCGCCCGTCAACGAATATGCGTTCGGCGACCTGGACGCCTTGGTGGCGACGCTGGAGCGCGCGCGGACCTGGGACGCCGAGACGCGCAACGGCTTCGAGCCGAAGGCGCCCTGCGCCACGGCCATCGCCCAGCAGCGCGAGGGCATGGGCCAGCTTATCGCCCATGTCCGCGACAATGGCGCGGAGCTGCGCCGGCATCGGGCGGCGAACGGGCTGCCGAACAGGTAGAGTCGGCGGCGCGATGTCTTCGCATTGATTTGGGGAAGGAGAGGGTAGGGCCCCGCCGTAAAAGGGGATCAAACGGCAGGGCCCGCCCGATCGACCTTTGCCCCCTCTGGCTCTCGAGCGGTACCCATATGATATCGCTAACGGCCGCGGTCGATATCGTGTTTTTACCTTAGTCCTTGATCGGGACAGCATTTGCGCCATTGCCTTCCGCCATGGCCAAGCAGCGCGCCGATCAGCTCCTCGTCGACCATGGTCTCGCCGAAAGCCGGAGCAAGGCGCAGGCGCTGATCCTCGCCGGGCTGGTCTTCGCGGGCGGCAGGAAGGTGGAGAAGGCCGGGCAGCCGCTTGCCGCGGACGCGGTGCTGGAGGTGAAGGGGCGCGACCATCCCTGGGTGTCGCGCGGCGGCATCAAGCTGGCGCACGGGCTGGACCATTTCGGCTGGGACGTGACGGGCGCGGTCGCGCTGGACGTGGGCAGCTCGACGGGCGGCTTCACCGACGTGCTGCTGCGGCGCGGCGCGGCCAGGGTGTTCGCGGTGGACGTGGGCACCAACCAGCTGGCCTGGAGCCTGCGCAACGACCCGCGCGTGATCGTCCACGAAAAGACCAATGCGCGCTACCTCAATGCGACGATCGTCACCGAGCCGGTCGACATCATCGTCTGCGACGCCAGCTTCATCGGCCTCGCCAAGGTGCTCGACACCGCGCTCGACTTCGCGACGCCGCAGGGGCGGCTGCTCGCTTTGATCAAGCCGCAATTCGAGGCGGCGCGCGAGGAGATCGGCAAGGGCGGCGTGGTCCGGGATCCGGCCGTCCACGACCGGGTCTGCGGAGAGGTGGCCGCCTGGCTCGAAGGGCGGGGCTGGTGGGTCGAGGGGGTCGCGACGAGCCCGATCACCGGGCCGGAGGGCAATGTGGAGTTCCTGATCGGCGCGCGGAAAAGCGCGTCCGTTGAGACACTTTGAGACAAACCCCCTCTCGACACGCGGATAAATATGCGCATTGACCGGCGCGGCAGGAGTAAAGAGTAAGGCGTGACCAGGCATTTCCTCATTCCCCTTCTCGCGGCCATGGTCGCGGCCTGCGGCGGCGGCGACGCCAAGCAGCAGGGCGCCGGACGCCAGCCGCCGCTGGTGAAGGCGGAGGCGGCGACGGCGATGGAGTTCGCCGACCGGATCGAGGCCGTGGGCACGGCCCGCGCCAACGAGCAGGTCACGCTCGCCGCGCCGGTGACCGAACGGATCGTGCGGCTCAATTTCGAGGATGGCGCTTTCGTCCAGCGTGGCCAGGTGGTCGCGGTGCTCCGCCAGGCGGAGCAGAGCGCGCAGCTGAGCGAGGCCAATGCCCGCCTGCGGGAGAGCCAGCAGCAGCTCCAGCGCGTCGCCGAACTCAAGCAACGGGGCTTCGCCACCCGCTCCAGCTACGACACCCAGGTCGCCGCCGCCGCCGCCGCGCGCGCCCAGGCGCAGCAGGTGCAGGCGCAGATCGGCGACCGCGTGGTCCGAGCGCCCTTCTCCGGCTGGGTGTCGTTGCGCAACATCTCGGTCGGCGCGATCGCCAGCCAGGGGACGGAGATCGCCACGGTCAGCGATCTCTCCACGATCAAGCTCGACTTCACCGTGCCGGAGACGATGCTCGCCGCGGTGCGCGAGGGCCTGCCGATCCAGGCGCGCTCCGCCGCCTATCCGGACCGGCCGTTCAACGGCACGATCCGCACGATCGATCCGGTGATCGATCCCAATACCCGCGCGGTGACGGTGCGCGCCCATCTGCCCAATCCCGACCGCGCGCTGCGGCCGGGCATGATGATGAGCGTCGCCATCCAGAGCTCGACCCGCAGCGCCTTGTCGGTGCCGGAGCTGGCCGTGCTCGGCGAGGGCGCCAACCGCTACGTCTTCGTGGTCGGGGAGGGCAATCGGGTGCGCCGCACCGAGGTGAGGACCGGGATGCACGTCAACGGCCGGGTGGAGATCGTCGCGGGCCTGCGCCCCGGCCAGCGCGTCGTGACCGAGGGGATCATCAAGGTCACCGACGGTGTCGAGGTCCGGCTCGAGGGGCAGCGCCCTCCCGCCGGCGGGGGCGGACAGCAGGCCCGGCGCGGCGGCTAGAAGATGCAGCTCTCCGACCTCTCGGTAAAGCGTCCCGTCTTCGCGGCGGTGATGGCGATGCTGATGGCCGTGGTCGGGCTGGTCGGCTATTTCGCCTTGTCGGTGCGCGAATATCCGGACGTGGATCCGCCGATCGTCTCGGTCCGCACCCAATATATCGGCGCCGCCGCCACGGTCGTGGAGACCCGGGTCACCGAGGTGCTGGAGGATCAGCTCGCGGGCATTGCCGGCCTGCAGACGATCACCTCGCGCTCGCAGGACGGCGAATCCCAGATCACCATCGAATTCGCCCCCGGCACCAACATCGATTCCGCGGCCAATGACGTGCGCGACCGGGTCGGCGCGGCGGCGTCGCAGCTGCCGACCGAGATCGAGCCACCGGTGGTGCGCAAGGTCGATGCCGACGCCAATCCGATCATGTTCCTGGTCGTTTCCAGGCCGGGCTGGACGCCGCTCCAGCTCAGCGACTGGGTGGACCGCAATCTCGCCGACCGGTTCAGCTCGATCGACGGGGTCGCGCAGGTCTTCGTCGGCGGCGACGCGCGGCCGTCCATGCGGATCTGGCTGCGGCCCGAGCGGCTGGCGGGCTTCGGCCTGACCCCGGCCGACGTCGAGAACGCGCTCAGCCGGCAGAATGTGGAGCTGCCCGCGGGCCGCCTCGAGGCGCAGCAGAATGTCACGCTCCGGGTCGAGCGCGCCTTCGCCACGCCGGAGCAGTTCCGCACCCTCGTCGTCGGCCGCGGCGCGGACGGCTACCTGGTCCGGCTCGGCGACGTCGCGCGGGTCGAGCAGGGGCCGGAAAATCCCTATTCCTCGTTCCGGCTGAACGGCAACCAGGCGGTCGGCCTCGGCGTCGTCCGCCAGTCGGGCGCCAACACCCTGGCCGTGGCCGACGCGGCGCGGGCGATGGCCGAGCAGGTCCGTCCGACCCTGCCGGAAGGCATGACGATCACCGTCGGCTCGGACGACAGCCTGTTCATCAGCCGCGCCATCGAGGGCGTCTGGCACACGCTCGCCGA
Source organism: Allosphingosinicella sp. (assembly GCA_035502235.1). Taxonomy (GTDB): domain Bacteria; phylum Pseudomonadota; class Alphaproteobacteria; order Sphingomonadales; family Sphingomonadaceae; genus Allosphingosinicella. The sequence goes on along the minus strand of DATJUQ010000031.1, from coordinate 72,083 downwards.
GGCGGCGATCCTGGTGGTGCTCGTCATCTACCTGTTCCTGGGAAGCTGGCGCGCGACCCTGATCCCGGCCGTGACGGTGCCGCTCTGCCTGCTGGCGAGTTTCGCCGTGCTCTGGCTGTTCGGCTTCTCGATCAACCTGCTGACCCTGCTCGCGCTCGTCCTCTCGATCGGCATCGTCGTCGACGACGCGATCGTTGTGCTGGAGAATATCTATCACCGGATCGAGGAGGGCGAGCCGCCGCTCGCCGCCGCCTATAACGGCGCGCGGCAGGTCGGCTTCGCGATCATCTCGACGACGATGGTGGTCTGCGCGGTGTTCGTGCCGATCATGTTCATCGCCGGGCAGACCGGCCTGCTGTTCCGCGAGCTGGCGGCGGCGATGATCGGCGCGGTCGCCTTTTCGGGCTTCTTCGCGCTCAGCCTCGCGCCGATGCTCTGCTCGAAATTGCTCAGGCAGGAGAAAAGGGGAAAGCTCGCCTCTTGGGTCGACCGCCGCTTCCGCGGGCTCGAGGAGCGCTATGCGAGGGGGATGGACCGGACGCTGAAGAAGCCGCTGTTCCCCGTCATCTTCGTCGCCCTGTTCCTCGCCGGCGCGGGTTTCCTGTTCACGACGCTGCAGTCCGAGCTCGTCCCGGCGGAGGATGCCGGGGTCATCCAGGTCAATATCAACGCGCCCGAGGGCACCAGCTTCGACCAGATGACGCGCTATTCGAACGAGGTGCAGGCGCGGCTCCTGCCGATGATCGGGCAGGGCGCGGTGCGCTCGCTGATCACCCGCGTGCCGGGCGGGTTCGGTCAGAGCGACGATTTCAACAGCGGCACCTTCGTCGTCTTCCTGAAGCCCTGGGAGGAGCGCGAGGAGACCACCGCCGCCGTCGCGGGCGCGATCAACCGCGAGATCAACCAGGTGGCGTCCGTGCGCGGCAACGCCCAGGTGCGCAACTCGCTGAACCGGGGCCGCGGCCAGCAGATCAACTTCGTCGTCGCCGGCGCCACCTATGACGATCTGGTCAGGGTGCGCGACCGCATCCTGGCGGCGGCGGCGAGCAATCCCGGAATCATCAATCTCGACAGCGACTATAAGGAAAACAAGCCGCAGCTGCGCATCCAGGTCGATACCGCGCGCGCCGGCGATCTCGGCGTCTCGGTGGCCGACGTGTCCAACGCGCTGCAGACCCTGCTCGGCTCGCGGCGCGTGTCGACCTATACCGACCGGGGCCGCGAATATCGGGTCGTGGTTCAGGCCGAGCAGAATGCCCGCACCACGCAGGACAATCTCGCCCAGATCTACGTCCGCAGCCGCACCGGCACTCTGGTGCCCCTGTCCAACCTGGTGCGCGTCGAGGGCAATGCGGGCGCGCGCGACCTCGGCCGCTACAACAAGTTGCGCGCGATCACGCTCTCCGGCGGCCTCGCGCCGGGCTATACGCTCGGCGAGGCGCTGACCTTCCTCGAAAATGCCGCCGCGCAATCGCCCGAGGTGCTCGCGGTCGGCTATCGCGGCGAGAGCCAGTCCTTCAAGGAGGCCGGCGGCTCGATCTATTTCGTGTTCCTCTTGACCATCCTGATCGTCTACCTGCTGCTCGCCGCGCAGTTCGAAAGCTTCGTCCATCCGGGCGTGATCATCACCACCGTGCCGCTGGCGGTGGCCGGCGGCCTGATCGGCATCGCGATCATGGGCCAGACGATGAACCTCTACAGCCAGGTCGGCCTGGTCATGCTGGTCGGCCTCGCCGCGAAGAACGGCATTCTGATCGTCGAGTTCGCCAACCAGCTGCGCGACGCCGGCCGCGACATCGACACGGCGGTGCGCGAGGCGGCGCGGCGGCGCCTGCGGCCGATCCTGATGACCTCGATCGCCACCGTCGCCGGCGCGGTGCCGCTGATGCTGGCGAGCGGGGCCGGCGCGGCCGCGCGTCAGGCGATCGGCGTGGTCATCGTCTACGGCGTGTCGATCGCCACGCTGATCACCCTGTTCCTGATCCCGCTGCTTTATTCGCGGCTCGCCCGCTTTACCGGCTCGCCGCTCGCCGTTACCCGCAAGCTCGAAGGCCAGTTGAGCGGTCCCGCGCCGGAACCGCAGCCCGCCGAATGAGTAGGGGCCAGATGAACAGGGCAATCAGATGAGCGGTCTCGCCTCCCGGTCCGAGCTGCGGATGAGCTTCCTGCGCTACGCCTTGTTCACGGTGCCGGCGGTCGTGCTGCTCGGCATGCTGTCGGGCTATCTGTCCAATTCGGGCTATTCCAACGCCTGGTTCCGGGCGCTGCAGAAGCCCGGCTTCATGCCGCCCGGCTGGGCGTTCGGCGCGGCCTGGACCTTCCTCTACATCCTGCTCGGCCTGTCGCTCGCCATGCTGCTCCATGCCAAGGGCGCGGTGAAGCGGGACCGGGTGATCATCCTGTTCGTCGGCATGCTCGTGCTGAACTTCGCCTGGTCGCCGGTCTTCTTCGGCATGCACAAGGTGACGCTCGGCCTGTCGCTGATCGCGGCGATGATCGTCGCGACCATGGCGCTGATCATCCTGCTCTGGAAGATCAGGGTGGTCGCCGGGCTGCTGCTCTACCCCTATCTCGGCTGGCTGATGTTCGCCGGCCTGCTCAATTACGAGATCCTCCGGCTCAATCCGAATGCCGAGACCCTTGTACCGGGCGCGCAGACGATCAATATCGACCTCGACGCCAATCGCGGCGACGCCCGCTAGGAAGAGATCATGCAGTCCCAGAACCGCCTGTTCGACGATTTCGTGAAGGTGATGAACGGCGCCGCCGGCACCATCGCGGGCATGACCCGGGAGGCGCAGGCCGCGGTGCAGGACCGGGCGCGCGAGTGGATCGGCGGGCTCGATCTCGTCAGCCGCGAGGAATTCGAGGCGGTGAAGGCGATGGCGATCGCGGCGCGCGAGGAGAATGAGGCGCTGAAGGCGCGGCTGGACGCGCTGGACGGGCAGGCGCCCGCGGCGGCGGCGAAACCGGCGGCGCGAAAAGGGCGTTCCCGTCCCGCCGTGTGACAATCGTCTGACTATCCACAGCTTTGTTAACCGTCCCGTCCACACTCGCTTGCGCTTTTGGACCGGCGCGGGCAGATTCTACAGGAACAAACCGGGACTGGCGCGTGGCGATGAATATGGATGAATTTGAGCTCGAGCGCGAGGCCAGCGCCCCGATCGACATGCTCGAAACCTATTTCAGCGCGCTGGGCTGGGCCTATGAGCGCAATGGCGAGGACGAGATCGTCTCGTCCTTCCAGGGCAGCTGGACGCAATATGAGCTGCGCGCGATCTGGCGGGCCGAGGATCAGGTCCTGCAATTCCTCGCGCTTCCGGACATCCGCGTGCCCGAGGACAAGCGCGCCGCGACCTACGAGACGATCGGGCTGGTCAACGAGCAGCTCTGGCTCGGTCATTTCGAGCTCTGGTCGGCCTCCGGCCTGGTCCTCTTCCGCCATGCGGCCCTGCTCGAGGGCGGCGAGGACAGCGGGACGTTGAGCCTGCAGCAGGCCGAGACCCTGGTCGAGGCCGCGATCGAGGAGTGCGAGCGCTTCTACCCGGTCTTCCAGTTCGTGCTCTGGGCGGACAAGACCCCCCAGGAAGCGATCGCCGCAGCGTTGATCGAGACGCAGGGCGAGGCCTGAGCTTCCGCGCCATATCGGTCTCGGCCGGGCGCCGTTGAAAGCCTCAGCCGCCGCATGTCTATCGCGAGCGGACAGCCAAAGGTCAGGCGAAGGTCAGGCCAATGCGCGGCTTCGGGCGCTGCCGACGGCCGAATGGTCCCAATGTTCGCACTGGCCATGGAGTGGCGTGAGCGGCAGCCGACAGCGTGGAACCTGGCAAAGTCGACACGATAGTCCTGCAGACGTGGGCGATCCGGCGAAGGCCGGAGCGTTGCGAGCCTCGCCGAGACTTCCGGCCAGCGCTCCGGCCTCCGCCGGAGCACGGCTTCGCATTCCGCACGCGAGGAGAGGGATCCGACATTGTGAAAGAGCCTCCCGCAGCCTGACCGCGAGTCGGGCGAGTCTGACACCGCCATTCCTACATGTATCCAACAATCGCCGGACGGAGCGGGATGACTCCCGGCGCCTGTCTCCGCTAGGGAGCGGGCATGGCTGACCCCCTCCTCCCTGGACCGCTCTGGCTGGCCGGCTGCGGCAATATGGCGGGCGCGATGCTCGCCCGCTGGCTGGAGCAGGGTGTGGATCCCGCCCATGTCAGCGTCATCCGGCCGAGCGGCAGGCCCGTCGAGGGCCATGCCGGGATCAGGGTGACCACGGCCTGGCCCGAGGACGAGGTGCCGGCGATCGTGCTGCTCGGCATGAAGCCCTATCAGATCGACGCGGTGGCGGAGACGCTGGCGCCGATCCTCGATCCGGAGACGATCCTGGTCTCGATCCTCGCCGGGGTCGAGCTGGAATCGCTGCGGGCGCGTTTCCCGACGCCGCGCAACCTCATCCGCGCCATGCCGAACCTGCCGGTCCGGCTCGGCAAGGGCGTGATCGGCCTGCACGGTCATGCCGATCTGGAGGCGCGCGCTTTGGTCGCCGGGCTGATGGCCGTGCTCGGTCATGCCGAATGGATCGACGAGGAGCGGGCCTTCGACCTGCTCACCTCGCTGTCGGGCAGCGGCCCGGCCTTCGCCTATCGGTTCATCGACGCGCTCGCCAAGGCAGGGACGAATTTGGGCCTGCCAGAGGCGCAGGCGCTCGCTTTCTCCCGCGCCGCGGTGGAGGGCGCCGCCGCGCTCGCCGCGACGGGCAGCCTCACGCTCGACGAGCGGGTGCGCGAGGTGGCCAGTAAGAAGGGCACCACCGAAGCGGGCCTGCTGGTGCTCGATGCCGAACTCGACGGTCTCGTCCTGCGCACGCTCGAGGCGGCGCGCCGGCGCGAACTCGAAATGGCCGCGGAGGCGCGCCGCGGCTGAGGCGATTTGACGGCGCGGGCGCCGCCGCCTAGGCGATGGCGCCATGTCCAGCTTCCGCCTCGAGCCCAATCCCCAGCCCGTCGCCCCCGAGGAGCGCGCCAAAAGGCTCATCGATCCGGGCTTCGGCCGGGTGTTCACCGATCATATGGCGATCGCGCAATATGACGAGGGCGAGGGCTGGCACGACGCGCGGATCACGGCGCGCCACGCGCTGACCATGGATCCCGCCGCCTCGGTGCTCCATTATGCGCAGGAGATTTTCGAGGGGCTGAAGGCCTATTCCCGTCCGAATGGCGGCGCGGCCCTGTTCCGGCCCGGGGCCAATGCCCGCCGCTTCAACGCCTCGGCGCGGCGGATGGCGATGCCGGATCTGCCCGAGGCGATGTTCCTCGACTCCATCCGCGCTTTGGTCCGCGCCGACATCGGCTGGATCCCGCCGGGCGAGGACGGCGCCCTTTACCTGCGCCCCTTCATGTTCGCGAGCGAGGTCTTCCTCGGCGTGAAGCCGGCGGCGCGCTATCTCTACATCGTCATGGCCTCCTCGGTCGGCGCCTATTTCAAGGGCGCGCCGAGCGTCTCGCTCTGGGTGACGCGCGAATATACGCGGGCGGCGCCGGGCGGCACGGGCGCGGCCAAATGCGGCGGCAATTATGCGACGAGCCTGATCGCCCAGGCCGAGGCGATCCGCAACGGCTGCGACCAGGTCGTCTTCCTCGACGCGGTGGAGCGCCGCTGGGTCGAGGAACTGGGCGGCATGAACATCTTCTTCGTGTTCGACGACGGCAGCCTGGCGACGCCGCCGCTGGGCGGCACGATCCTCGCCGGCATCACGCGGGATTCGATCCTCACTCTGGCCCGCGACCTCGGCCTGACGGTGCGCGAGGCGCCCTATGCGATCGAGCAGTGGCGCGCCGACGCGGAGAGCGGCCGGCTGACCGAGGCCTTCGCCTGCGGCACCGCGGCGGTGGTCACCGCGATCGGCAGCGTGAAGGGCGCGGAAGGCGGCTTCGCGATCGGCGGCCAGTCGGTCGGCCCGGTCACCCAGCGCATCCGCGAGACCCTGGTCGCCATCCAGCGCGGCAAGGCGCCCGATCCGCACCATTGGGTCGAGGAGATCGCCTGACCCTCTTCCCAATGACGTGACGCGGACTCCCTTGCGTCGCATCGCCTCGCGGAAATGATCAGGTCGCCATGCCCCCCGGGCACGGCTGAGGATTGCCGGGGGCAATCCTCACCTGATTCATGGGTTCCACTTTTCCGCACGATGCTTATAGCCCGCGCTCACGCCTGCTGGGGCGTCGCCAAGTGGTAAGGCACCGGTTTTTGGTACCGGCATTCGCAGGTTCGAATCCTGCCGCCCCAGCCAGCCGAATCCTCTAGATTCGGTGTCAGGACAGAGACTTAGGCGAAAATCATAGAGCGCGGCAGTTGGACTCAGTTGGCCTGAAATGGCCTGAATTCGACGCCTCTTGTGTACCAATTTGTGTACCGATTTTTGTCTTGCCTTTGCGCCGTTTGGAGTCGGTATGGCAGGCAATCCTTCGCGCGTAAGTGCTTCGCATGACAATAGATGTGAGTTGGACACGGTCGGACGGCGTTGGCCTAGGCAGGACTCGACTGACCCGAATCTGTGTCCCGATTTGTGTACCGATTTTGGATCCCGCCGAGCACTCGCGCAGGCCAAGAAAGGGAGGAAACGTCAATTAACTCCAGCACTTATCGACGATTTGAAGGCCGGAAGACTGGATGATCCAGAAACCGGCGGACTGTCGATCGAGGTCTTGTCGAGCGGCAAGAAGCGCTGGCGCTACCGACGCCGGATCGTCGGCGGCGGCGAGACTCTGAAGCGGTCGTTGGGCCTGTATCCTGCCTATTCGATCGCAGCAGCGCGAGACTGGGCGCGATCGCTCAACCTGCAATGTGACGTCGGTAGCGATCCGCGGGAAGCCGAGCGCCATGAAGATCGACTTGCCAGCATGACCGTCGATCGTGCGCACGGGCTCTATATGGATGCGGTGCGGGAAGGCCGCTCATCCAGAGCCAAGCGGCCAAACAAGCCCCGGACCATCGCCGACAAGCTCGCAATCTATCAGCGCGACATCGCGCCGGCCCTCGGCCGCAAGATCATCTATGAGGTCACCGAGACCGACCTAGTCAAGTTGGTGACGGCGAAGGGCAAGACGGCCCGTATCCGCGCCAACCGTCTCGCCGCCGAGCTGAAGGTGTTTTTCGGCTGGACCGCGTCGCTCCGCGGAATGGAGGTCGGGCTGGAGATCGACCCTTCCCGCCGGCTCGCGGACCTCCGCTTTCCCGAGACAGCACGGTCCCGCAAGCTGTCCATGGACGAGATCGGCTGGTTCCTGCGGGCGCTGCTCGAGGAGAAGCGCGACTATCAGCGCGGCATGCTGCTGTGGCTGCTGACGGCGGCGCGACGGTCTGAGGTCGCGCAGGCGCACAGTCGCGAGCTCGACGACGGCATCTGGACGATCCCGGCGGACAGGACCAAGAACGGCATCGAGCATCGCATCGCGCTCGGGCCATGGGGCTGGTCCCTGATGCAGTCCGGCAGCGAATGGGTGATCCCGTCTCCCCGGGGAGAGGGTCATCTTTCGGTGGTCGCATGGTACAAGATCCGCAACCGGGTGCATCGCGGCATGGAACGGCTCGCCGGTCGTCCGATCGAACGGTTCAGCCCGCACGATTTCCGGCGGACGGCGCGCTCCAACACCAAGCGCCTCCGGGTCGATTATGAGACCGCCGAGGCCATGCTCAACCATGTCAAGAAGGGCCTTGAACGGACCTACGACACCTACGAGCTTGAGGAAGAAAAGAAGGCCTGGTTTCTCAAGTGGGAGAACGAGATCGTCGGCATCGCCGTCCGACTGGGAATTGCGGAAGCCCTGGGGGTGCCGCCAAGTCCCTCAGGGCCCGAATTATAGTCCATTTCGGTGGAAGCCTAATCGAAGCAGCCTTCCGCGGGATGGAATGGACCCGTTGTATTTCGGCGACTTGCTATTCCCCGGTCAGCGACTATCCTCATGTGGCGCTTTGACGAGCGCCGAGGCGTGAGAACCTCGCTTGCGAAACCGACGTATTTCTTCGGCCGGGTGGCCGCCGCGCATGTCCAGACCGCTTGCGGTTAAAGGCGGCGGCGCAAGTCCAAGCTTGTTCTCAACACCCGGCTACCCGCCGGTTCGCCTCGCAACCGGGAGTCGGCATGTCGGGCGTGGCTGTTCTGTGCGATCATGACGGCCGCCGGCGCGCTCCAGTCCTTGCCGCCGAGCTCCCGGCATGAGCTTGACCGGTCCCGAAGGGGCCGCCCGGCCGGCCCCCGATGATGCGGCCGACACTGTGCGTGTCGCGGGCTCGGAAGGCCCGGACAAAGATGCCGGGATAGCGGAGCTCTATCGCGTCGAATCTCCGAAGCTCATCCGCCTCTTCACCCGCCGCACCAGGAACCGCGACGATGCGGACGATCTGGTGCAGGATGTGTTCTTCCGCTTCGCGCGCCTGAAAGGGGCGATGGATGCACTGGAAAAGCCGCAGGCCTATTTGCGCCGCATCGCGGCCAACCTCCTCAAGGATCGCTCGAGGTCGGCCGCGCGAAACGCCGCGTCGTCGCATGTCCCCGCGGATGAGGGGATGCTGGTTGCGGCCGATCAGCAGCGTGCGCTCGAGGCCAGGGACATGCTCCGCAGACTCGACGCCGCGATCGCGAAGTTGAAGCCGAAAACGCGAGAGATTTTCCTCGCTCACCGGGTAGAAGGGTTGAACTATTCGGAAATTGCCGAGCGTACCGGCCTCTCGGTGAAGGGTGTAGAGAAGCAGATGAGCAAGGCGATCCTCCAGCTCGACCGGCTGCTGAGCCGGAGCCGGCAAGGATGAACCTCTTTCGATCCGGGCGCCGGGTGAGGCGGGAGGCCGCGGAGTGGGTCGCGAGGCTGGGCGGCGGGGCCGCTGAGGGCGATCATGCCGCCTTCCGCGCCTGGTATGAGGCCGACAGCCGCCATGCCGAGGCTTATGACCGCATGGCGGCGATCTGGTCGGCCTCGGCCAAATTGCCCACGCCTGCGCCGCGTGTCGCCCCGGCTGCGTTCACGGCCGGCAAGCCCGCGTCCCGACGGATCTGGGCTTTCGCGCTGGCCGCATCCCTGCTCGCCGCCGCCGCCCTGGCCTTCATGCTCCGCGGCACGGCGAGCGGGGAAGGGAGCGAGACGGTCGCCTTTGTGACGGAGCGAAGCGAGCCGCGCCAATTCGCGCTGCCGGATGGCTCGCGCGTGATGCTGGACGCGCAAAGCCGGGTCGAGCTGACCTTTTCCCAGAGCGAGCGCCGCATTCACCTGCGGAGCGGGCGGGCGCGCTTCTCGGTGGCCCATGAAGCCCGACCGTTCATCGTCCAGGCCGGCGCTGACGAGATTGTCGCGACCGGGACCGTCTTCGACGTGAGCCTGTTGCGGGACCGGCTTTCCGTCGCGCTTCTGCAGGGGGCGGTGGAGGTGAGGCAGGGGCTGGGCAACAATGCGCGGTCGGTCACGCGCCTGACCCCCGGGAACCGCCTGATCCTCGACGGGCGCGCAGCACCCTATAGCTTGCGCGTAGGCCCCCGCGATTCCGCATGGGCGAACCGGATGATCGAATTTGAGGACGTGCCGCTCGCCGAGGCGGTCGAAATGGCCAATCGCTATAGCGAGACGCAGATCAGGATCGGCGACGAGGCGGCCGGGACCTTGCGGGTGACCGGCGCCTATCGGGCCGGCGACGCCGCGGGCCTCGCGCGCGGCCTCGCAGCCGCGTTCGGACTGCGGGTCAGTACCGACCCGGACGGCCATCTGAGACTGGCCTCGCGGCCGCAAGCCCGCTGAGATCCGCACGCTCGAAAAGAAAAACGGGGGGTAGATCCTCCCCCCGCCGTCAATGCCCCCGGACGGCGCGCATCATGATGCGCCGCAGGAGGGGTTTGCAATGTCTACTGCCTGTTACCGCCATGGCGCCGCCTGGACGGCCGCCGCCGCGATCTTCTGCGCCGCGCCGGCCGCGGCGCAGCCCGCGCTCGATTATGCGCTGCCGGCGCAGCCCCTTTCCCAGTCGCTGCGCGACGTCGCCAGCCGGTCGGGTACGAACGTCATCGCGCCGAGCGACCTCGTCGGAGGGCGCCAGGCGCAGGCGCTGCGCGGCAGGTTCGGGCCACGGGAGGCGGTCCAGCGGCTGCTGTCGGGCACGGGCCTGCGCGTCTCGGAGATCGACGGCAGCCTGATCGTGATGCGCGGCGCGGACAGCATGGCGGCCGGCGAAGAGGGGGAAGGGCGCGGCGCCGAGGCGATCGTCGTCACCGGCAGCAACCTGCGCGGCGCCGAGCCGACCTCGCCGCTCGTGCGTATCGGCCGCGAGGAGATCGATCGCACCGGAGCGACGTCCGCGGAGCAGCTCATGCGCCGCGTCCCCCAGAACAGCCAGGGCGGCGTCAATCAGGAGAATAACGGGATCATCACGCCCGACACCGACGTCACCAATCATGGCGCCGGCCTCAATCTGCGCGGGCTCGGGCAACGGGCCACTCTCGTGCTTGTCAATGGCAGGCGCCTCGCGCCGAGCGGCGGCGGCGCCTATGTCGACATCTCGCTTATCCCGCTGAGCGCGGTCGAGCGCGTCGACATCCTGCCGGACGGCGCGTCCGCCATTTATGGATCGGACGCGGTGGGGGGCGTGGTCAATTTCGTCCTGCGGGGCGGCGATGGCGTCCGGCCGGAGACCAGCCTGCTGGTCGGCACCGCCACGCAGGGCGGCGGGACGCAAGTGCAGGCGGCACAGAGCATCGGCGGCAGCTGGGCAAGCGGCAACGCCCTGCTCGCTTATGAATTTCGGCGGGAGGACGAGGTGCGCGCGGATCAGCGCGCGGGAGCGGTCGGCCTCCAGCCGGGCACGTTCCTGCTCCCGCGCGAGACCAGGCACAATCTGCTCGGCACGCTCGAGCAGGAGCTCGCGGACGGGGTCCGGGCCGGCGTGACGGGCAGCTACGCCCACCGGGCGACGGCGCGAACCGCCTTCGTCGCGGCGACCGTCCTGCCCACGGATGTCGATGCCGACGCCGAGGCGGTCTCGCTGTCCGGGCAGGTGGCCGTCGATCTGCCGAGCGGCTGGCTCGCCAGGCTGGACGGCAATTATTCGCTCGCGCACACGGACCAGGTCCAGATCCAGCAGACCACCAACCGGCTCATGAACAGCCGGCAGACCCGGAACCGGATCCTCGAGGGCTCGCTGCGCGTCGACGGCGCGATGTTCGATCTTCCCGCCGGCCCCGTCCGGCTGGCCGTGGGCGGCAATCTGCGCCACGAAGCCTATCGCGACGCATCGGAGTCCGCTTCGATCGCGCGTACCGTCAAGGCTGCATCCCGGGAAGCCTGGTCGCTCTTCGGGGAGGTGCAGGTGCCTTTCTTCTCGCGGCTCAACGCCCGGCCCGGCCTCGAACGGCTGCTCGTCTCGGCCGCCGCGCGCTACGATCATTATGAGGGGACCGGCTCGACCTTCGACCCCAAGATCGGGCTGCTCTGGTCGCCCGTGTCCGACCTCGATCTCAGGGCGAGCTACGGCACCTCCTACCGGGCGCCTTTGCTCTCCGAGACCAGCGGTCTCTACAACGCCTTCTACTTCCCGGCCGCGCTTCTCTACGCCGTGCCGGGGTCGGCGCCGCCCGGCACGGTCGGCCTGGTTCTCCAGGGCAGTGACCCTAACATTCGTCCGGAGACTTCGCGGACCTGGTCGGTCGGCGCCGAGCTCAGCCCACGCACGGCGCCCGGGCTGACGCTCTCCTTCAATTATTATGCGATCCGCTTCTCCGACCGGATCAGCGTTCCGATCTCGGCCCTGAACGTGGTCGGCAACCCAGCCTTCGCCTCGGTCTTCACCTTGTCGCCCAGCATCGCGCAGGTGAACGCCTTGCTCGCGGGCGCGGGCCTTGTCCTCGACGCGGTCGGGGGCAGCACGCCGGCGGCGGTCGGCGTCATTCTCGACACGCGCTCGACCAACACCGCGGTCACCCGGACCCGGGGGTTCGACCTGGGCCTTCGCTATCGGTTCGACCTGAATGGCGGTCGGGTCGGGCTGGAAGGCCAGGTCACCCACATCATCGCCTTCGAGGATCAATTGACGGCGACCGCCCCCGTCGTGAAGGCGGTGGACAGGCCGTTCCGGCCCGTCGCCTGGCGGGGCCGGGGCGGTGCGACCTGGTCGCGCGGCGGCTGGGCCGGCAGCCTCTTCGTCAATGTCGCCGACGATTATGTCGACGATCGCCGCCCGCTCAGGGCGCGGGTCGGCACCTACACGACCGTCGACGCCAATCTGTCCTACACCTTTGGCGAGGCGGGGCCGGCCTGGCTTCGCGGCACGCGCATCTCCCTGTTCGCCGACAATCTCCTGGACGAAGCGCCGCCGCCGCTGGCGCCGGCGGCCGGCGCCGCGACCGGCATCGGCTACGACCCGGTGAACGCCACCATCCGGGGCCGGTTCGTGGCGGTGCAGGTGCGTCGGACATGGTGAGGAGGACGCTGTCCATTGTCCTCGTCTTGCTTGCCGTCCGTGCAGGGCAGGCTGTTGCGGCCGAGGCGCCAACGGTCCGGGAGCTGGTCGAGGTGGCGGATATCGAGGCGCTGTCGGTGTCGCCGGACGGGCGGACCCTTGCCTTCCGCGTGAAGCGCGCGTCGATCGAGGAGAACAGCTATCGGCTCGACTGGCATGTCGCCGATATCGGCGCGGGCGCGGTGCGACGCGTCGCGCACGGCGGGGCGCCGATCTACACCAATGGCGCGATCGAGACCGAACCGGCCATCTGGTCTTCCGACGGCCGGTTCATCCATTATCGCGCACGCATCGACGACGCGGTCGGCCTTTGGCGGGCGGCGGCGGACGGCGCCGGCGTCCGGCCGGTCGTCCAGGGGGATGCCGACGTCGAGAGCGTCGAGCCCGCGGAAGGCGGCAATGCCCTCATTTTCGTTACCGGGCCGAGCCGGGCCGAGATCGCGCGGGCGGAGCGCGCGGAATATGATGACGGCATCCTCGTCGATGCCTCGGTCGATCTTGCGCAGCAGGCCTTTCGCGGGGGCTGGGTGCGGGGGAGGCGGTCCAGCGAGCGGCTGATCGGGCGCTGGTTCTCGCGCGACGAATTGCTCTGGCGGTCGCCTCGGAGCCGGCACCGCCTCGATCTCGCGACCCTGGTGGTGAGCGCCGCGGCGCGTGCCGATCCGGCGGCCGTCATGCCCTTCAGGCCGGGTCATGTCCTTCCGTCGCCAATGGCGACCTCAGCGGCCGGCGATGTCGTCGAGGCGGTCGCCGGGGAGGACGAGGCCGTCCGGATCGAGGTCAGGCGCGCGGGCGGTCGATCGATGATTTGCGCGGCCGCGGCCTGCCGGACGGGGCGTGTCGTCGCGATCGCATGGCGTCCGGGACATGACGAGATCCTGTTCACCGTCCAGGACCGGAACCTGCGGCAGACGCTCCGTGCCTGGCCCGTCGGCAGCAGGCATGTGCGCCGGGTCGCGGGTGGCGACGGTCTTCTGAGCGGCAGCCGCAGCGGATCATCGTCCTGCGCCTACACGGCGGACCACGCGATCTGCGTCGCGGCCGGCCCGGCGTCACCGCCGCGGCTGGAGAGGATCGACCTGGACGGCGGCGGCCGGTCGATCCTGCTCGATCCCAATCAGGACCTGCGCCGCCGGTCACAGCCGATCGTCGAGCAGATCTCGCTGGCGCTGCCGGATGGGCGGCGGGTGACCGGGTCGGTGATGTACGGCCAGGCGCGTCGCGCCGGGCCGGCGCCCTTGTTCATCCATTATTACCAATGTTCCGGCTTTCTGCGGGGCGGGGGCTTTGGCGACCGCTTCCCGACTCTGGCCATGGCGGGCGCCGGCTTCGTGGTCGCCTGCCTCAACGCGGTCCCCAATGCGGAGGCGGATGGCGTCGGCCGCTTTCGCGACGCCCTTGCCAGCGTCGAGCTGCTTGTCAGGCATTTGGCGGACCGGGGACTGGTCGACAGCCGCCGCGTCGGGATGGGCGGGTTCAGCTTCGGCAGCGAGGCGACGATGTGGACCGCGATGAACTCGGACCTGCTGGCGGCGGCGGCGATCACCTCGCCGCAATATGAGCCCGGCATGTACTGGCTGTCTTCGGCGCGGGGGCGCGATTATGCCGAGCCGATGCGCCGCTATTTCGGGGTGGGGGCGCCGGACGAGGATGTGGCCGGGTGGCGGCGGCTGTCGCCCGCGCTCAATGCCGACCGGATCCGCATTCCCCTGCTCATGCAGATGCCCGAGCAGGAGGCGCGGACGACCGCCGAGCTCCACACGAGGCTCAGCAATTCGGCGACCCCGGTGGAAATGTATCTCTTTCCCGACGAAGCGCATCTCGTCGTGCAGCCACGGCACATGCGCGCCATCTACCAGCGCAATCTCGACTGGTTCCGCTACTGGCTGGCGGGCGGGATCGATCCCGATCCCGCCAAAGCGTCTCAATATGAGAGGTGGGAGGCCCTGCGCCGGCGGCGCGACGCGTCAGCGGCCGAATGAGCGCAGCCATTGCTCCGCGGGCACGATTTCGAGCAATCGCAGATAATCGTGGTCGCGGGGCTGACCCTTCTGCCGCAGATAGGCTGAGATCCGCCGCGCGTCGAGCAGGCCGCGCCGCGCGAGATGGCCATCCAGCAGAAAGCTCTCCAGCCGCGCGCGGCTCGCCATATAATTCCTGAGGAAGATGCTCTCGAACCGGCCCTTGCTGCGGCGGTCGAGGATGGCGTCTGGCAGCAGCCCCCGGAAGGCGCGGCGGGCAATCGCGCGCTCCTGGCCGCCGCGCATGCCGAGCCAGGTCGGCAGGGACAGGCAGGTCTCGAGGAGCGGCTGCGCCATGAGGGGATGGAAGGCCGCGGGCATTCCCGGCGCCGGGTCGGCGAGAAAATGGCGGATGCCCACGATCATCGCAAGCTGGTCGGCCTTGCCGTGCGGCAGGCCGGTATGCGGGGCGAGCCATGGATGGGGCTGGGGCGCCGGCCAGTTCAGGTCGCGGTCCAGGAAGCGCAGATCGGCCGACCAGGGGATTGCGCGCCCGCGTCGCGCGCGCTTGAGCGCCGCGCGCAGGACGGTCCACGCGGTGCAGCCGTGCAATTGGGCAAGCTCGCCGGCCGTGCGCCAGGCCGCTCCGGCGCCGCTCTGGAAGAGCGCATCGAGGACGGGAGAGGCGGTGCTGATCCGGCCGAGCACATTGTCTCCGCCGCCGCCGTCGATCAGGATATCGGTCCCGTCCGCGAGGACCCCGAGCGCGATCGAGCGCTGGAAGGGCTGCATCATCATATTGGGAGGCGGCCGGAGCGGGCCGGTCTCGAACCTCTCGAAATCAGGCGTCCAGTCCGGCTCCACCAATTCGGCGAGCGGGGCGCCGGCATGTTCGGCGACGAGCCGCGCGTAGCGGCGCTCGTCGCCATCGGCGGTGCGGGTGGCGAAGGTGATGGCGCGGAAGGGCCGGCCGACCGCGGCGAGCGTGCCAGCGATGATCGACGAGTCCAGGCCGCCGGACAGTTGCAGGGTGACGCTCTCGCCGGGGCAGGCGAAGCGCGGAATGCAGTTGATGATCGCCCTGCGCAGCCGCTCCGTCGCCTGCTCGAGCGATGGCGGGGGTCCGGGCGGTGGAAGATGGTCGAAGGGAGACCAGGCCAGGTCGAGCGCGACCGTCGGCCCCGCTGCCTGGCGCCGCTGCCCGGGCAGCAACTCGGTAATGGCGTCGTCGCCGGTCATCGCCGCGCGCAGGAACGGATAAGCGAGCCATTGCCGCAGAAAGTCGACGGATGGGGCGAACGGGCGCGGCCAGGCGCATTGCAGCATCGCTGCGTCCGAAGCGTAGAAATGCACGTTCTCGCATGCGCCGCAATAGGTCGTGATCGCGCCCGACGGATCGCGCAGCACGAGGTGGCCGTCCCCGGTCTCGCGCAGCAGGACATAGGCGCCCCAATGTTCGTCGAGCAGGGTACGCTCAAGTTGCTCGGCCGGAGCGATGGTCTCGATCCGCTGGCCGTCCACCTTCCTGAACAGGAGCCCGACGATCAGGCCCGTGTCGTCGGACAGCGGGACATGGGGCGTCTCGGAGGAGCCCCAGATGCGCAGCGAAGGCCGTTGCAGCAGAGGCAGCAGATCGGGAGCGGCAGGATGACGGAGGCCGGCGGCGATCCGGTCAAGCCGCGCTGGACTGCCGGCGACCGCCAGGAAGCGCAGCTTCACGGGAAGATCCCGACGGCGTCATATTCGGCTACGCGGTCGAGCGCCTCGTTCAGCGCCAGCGCGCCGTGCTGGACCCAGCAATGCGCGCCGAACGGATCGAGCTTCACGCCGAAGATGATCGAGCTGGCGATGCCCCGCTTCTGGAGCCAGTCCCACAATGCCAGGGAATCCGGGAGGCACCGGGGCTTTTGCGGCGCGCTCGCGCGGCCGCGCAGGAAGCGCCTGGCCAATGCCGGGGCTCCCCCAGCCTCGGCGGCGCCGGGCCGCGACGGCAGGCAGGCACGTCGCAGGAGAAGCGTGAGGAGCGGCGTCGACCGCAGTTCGCTGTGGACCCTGCGGAGCAAGCGCCAGGCGGCGAGGCGATCGCCAATGCCTGCCCGTCCCGTCCCTTCCAGCTCAAGCTGTGCGGTCGCGGCGGGGGCGGCCAGCGGCGCTATCGGCCCTGGTGAAGGACCTTGTTCGAACAGGCCTGTCGCGACAAGCCGGGAGGCCTGAGCCTCGGTGAGGCCGGGATCGGGTCCCCGGAGCCGGTCGAAGGCCGCCGCCGCCTCGCCGTCCAGAATCAGGTAGCGATCTCGGGCGAGATCGAGGAAGACCGGGCGCTCGCCGACGAGGCCGAAGCTGACATGAGGGGCAAGCCGGAGCTGCATCTTGTGGCGCGGTACGCGCGGGGGCAGGGCCCCCGCGCGCGGCCGTCAGCGCTCGGTCAGCCCGATCGGGAAATAGCCGACGCCTTCGGAGGGCCAGCCCTTGTCCTCGCCCTGGGTGGCGACGCTGGCGACGCCGAGCTCGATCAGGCCGTTGTCATGTTCGCGTTCCATCATTCGTCTCCTTGCGCTGCGTTTGTGCAGCCCCCGGAGACTGGGCCATGGTGCGCGAAGCACGAAGCGAATAGGTTCGAAATAACCCGATTGTTTGGAGAGCGAAGCGGGCGTGTCTCCTTCGGTGCTCGATAGCTCCCGACGAGACACTGCCGGACGTGTGATCGGGGGTTGCGCGCGATGCGTCGCAGGTCCGGCATGGAGCGGCCTTGATCCTGGGGCAGAAGGCCAACCGGCTCGCCGCGGGGCGCCGGGGCCGAATCCGCGAGGACAATGGGGGTCGAGAGCCGCAATAAGGTTGCGCGCGGGGGGCGGCCCCCCCGCGCGCCGCCTTCACCGGTCGCTCAGGCCAAGCCTGAAGAACCCGACCGCCTCGGGCGGAAAGCCCATCGGCTCGCCCTGTGTATCCGTCGTGGCGACGCCGAGCACGACCAGATCGTCCTGATATTCGCGTTGCATCTTCTTCTCCTTGCGCTGCGGCACTGCAGCCGTGGCAGCCTGGCTGCCGGCAATCGAGGCACGAAGCTTATACCGCGCGTATCCGCCGGTTGTTTCCAGGGCCGACGCGAGCGCCGTCGGATCGAGCTTTTCCGGGTCCGGGGCTCCGCATCTCGCAGTTTCGCCTTTGCAACTCGAGTCGATCTGATAGGCGGGAACATAGCGCCAATGAGCCGGACGGGTCGGGATGAGGAAAGCCAGCACGCAAGGAGCCTGCGATGGTGAGGTCAGGCCGGCGAGGAAGGCTTCGGCGCGCATCTTCGAGACGGCTCAGGATCTTTTCTATCAGCGTGGCATCCGTGCCGTGGGCGTCGATGAGATCGTCTGCTCGGCGGGGGTCACCAAGCCCAGCCTTTATCGAAGCTTCGAGTCCAAAGGCGCGCTGGTCGCCGCCTGCCTGCAGGCATTTGCGGCCGAAGCCCTGGCCGAGCTCGATGCGCGGATCGAAGCGGCTGGACCCGAGCCGATCGCGCGTCTTCGTGCGATCGTCGCGCATGTGGCCGGCGAATTGGAAGAGCCGGGTTTCCGGGGGTGCCTCCTTTCAAATGCCGCTGCCGAGTTTCGCGATGAAAGCCATCCGGGCCGCGCCATAATTGACGATTGCAAGGCGCAATTGCGTGCGCGTCTGCAGGGCATCATCCTGGAGGCGAAAGCGGATTCAGCTGCCCTGCTGACCGACGGTCTCATTCTGCTGATCGAGGGAGCATATTCCGCGCATGTCGTGTTCGGCCGCAAGGGACCGGTAAAGGCCTTCGTGTCCACCGCGGAGCTACTGATCGTCAGTCATCTTCGACCGTAAGGCGCGACGGGTCGGCGGGTTGAATGCCCGCATCCGTCTTTCGTCGGCGGTCGAGGCATAAGGCCCGCAAGGTCGCGCAACCGCGGCTTGCTAAACGACGAGATCTGGTGGCGCGCCTCCGAAGAAAAAAGCGTCGAGATTGTCGGCTACGCGCATGCCCATCGCCCGCCGGGTGTCCGAAGTGGCGCTGCCGAGATGCGGGAGCAGGACGACATTTTCGAGCCCCAGCAACGCCGGGTCCACCTTTGGCTCCCGCTCGTAGACGTCCAGGCCGGCGCCGGCGATGCGCTTGGTCCGGAGCATCTCGGCAAGCGCGCTTTCATCGACGACGGTGCCCCGGGCGGTGTTGATGAGAATAGCCTCCGGCTTCATCAGCGCCAGCCGGCGGCAATCGATCAAGTGGCGGGTCTGTTCACCGCCGGGAATGTGGAGGGAGACGATGTCCGCTTCGGCCAGGAGCGCGTCCAGGGTTTCAAAATAGACTGCGTCAAGCCGAGGATCGGCGGGGCGATCGGGATTTCGTCCATGCCAGCCGATTCGCATGCCGAATGCCAGGCGCGCCTTCAACGCGACGGCCTGACCGATCCGGCCGAAGCCCACCAGCCCGAGCATGCGTCCATCGAGATCGTGGCCAAGCAGTTGAACAGGCGACCAGCCCTCCCACCGCCCGCCACGAACCAGCCGCTCGCCCTCGCTTGCCCGCCGCGCAGTCATCAGCATCAGCGTGATGGCGAGATTGGCCGTGGCGTCGGTAAGCACGTCGGGCGTGTTGCTGACGGCGATGCCGAGCGCGCGACAGGCGGCCACATCGATATGCTGATGGCCGGCACCGTAATTGCCGATGAAACGCACTCTGCGTGACTCCACGTCGAGGATGGCGGCATCCAGCATGTCGGTCACGGTCGGACAGAGCGCGTCATGGTCGCGCATCGCCTGGCGCAGTTGCGCCCTGGTCAGAGGGACATCCGGCTCGTTGAGCACGACGCTGTACCGCTCCTGCAGCCGGGTCTCCACCTCGGCTGGCCAGCGGCGGGTAAGGAGAATCGAGGGCTTCCACACCATCATTCCATTTCCTTGGTCATGCGCGCCGGCTCATCGTGAGAGCGCTGCGAGATCCCGGACCGCTTGGGCGAAAAGCTTTGGCGCTTCCTGGGGAACATTGTGGCCGACGGATTCGAACCGGCGAAATTCGAACGGCCCCGTGAAACGCGCGCGATCGCGCGGCGACACGCCCGGAATGAGGCCATTGTCGCCCCAAAGAATCATCGATGGAATCGCGATGTCGGGCTGCGCCTCGAGACGCTGGGCGCAGTCCGCGAGCGACGCGTCCGCCGGAGCCATGCCGAAGCGATGCCGATAGGCGTGGAGGACGGTCTCGACGAAGTCTGGATTGTCGAAATAGCACGCCGTTTGCGCGAAACACTCCTCGTCAAAAGACCATCCCGGGGACCAGCTTCGCCAGAGATAGCGGCAGAACTCCTCGCGACGCTCCGACAGCATTTCCCGTCCGCGGGGCAGCTGGAGATAATTCTGGTACCAAAGCAGATGCTCGATCGCCGGAGCCGCCGGTGCCGCCGCTGCCGGAGCGAGAATGTTATAGCCGCCGCAGCTGATCAGGCCGCGGATCCGCGTCGGCGCTTCCGCTGCGGCAACGCACGCGGCGCGGCCGCCCCAGTCGAAGCCGCAGACCAGCGGCCGGTGCAGCGCGAGCGCTTCGACCAGGTCGAGCAGGTCACGGCCAAGCGCGGCCTGCTCGCCGGACCGAAGGGTCGCCTTGCGCAGGAAACGGGTCGGTCCGAAGCCACGCAGGAACGGCACGACGACCCTGAAGCCCTCGGTCACGAGCGACGCGGCGACCTCGTCATAGGCGCGCGGCGAATAGGGAAAGCCGTGGAGGAGGACGACCGGGAGTCCGTCGGACGGGCCAGTCTCCTCATAAGCGAGCTTCAGGGTCGGTGTTTCCACCATCGAATATTGGCGTGAGGCAGGCACAGGCGCGCAGTCTAGTCGACGCGATCGCGGTCGAGGCTCCTGCCAGCAAGCAGGAAGTGGATCGCCGCCCAGATCATGAACACCAATGCGATCAGCAGGGCAAGGCGCAGCCCATGGGCGGCCGCGTCGGTGCATAGACTGAGGCTTGCATTCACTTGGCAGCTTGCCGCGTCCAGGCCCTGCTCGGCAAGCCGCCGGGCGCCGAAATGGTCGGCCAGGCCGCCGACCAAAGGCGGACCGATTCCATAGCCGATCATGTTGAAGATCGTGAGGAGAAGCGCCGAGGCGGTGGCCCGCATGTCCGGCGGCGCCACATTCTGCGCGACGGTAAACAGAGGAGCGAACCAGAAGAGGTGGAAGACCGGCGCGACGATCAGGATGCCGATGGCGGCTGCCGCCGAACCCTGGAGCAAAGCGAGCGCGAAGAGCGGGGTTGCGATGAGCAGCCCGACGGCCGGCAGCCAGGTGATGATCCTGGGATAGCGCGGCGACAGCCTGTCCGTCAGGAAGCCACCGAGGAAGGTCCCGACGGCCACCGAGATCCCGAAGATAACGCCGAATGCGGCGGCGGCCGTGCTGGTGTCGAGCTGAAAATAGCGGATCAGATAGGAAGGTAGAAACTGCCCCATCGCGAAGGAGTAGATCGCGAGCAGCGCGCCGCCCGCGCAAACGTGCCGGTAGGTTGGCTTCCTCAGGAGGGTCTTCAGGGCGATCGTGAACCCGACCGGCCGGACATCGCCGCGGCGGCGCGCCGGGTCGCGTACGGTCAGCTTCAGCAGGAATGCCGCGAGCAGGCCCGGAAGACCGAGCATGATGAACGCGGTCCGCCAGTCATAATGTTTGGCGATCCAGGCGACGCCGAAGGAGGCGGCGAGCGTGCCGATCGGAATGGCGAGGCCGTAGATCGCGAAGGCCAGGGCCCGGCGTCGCGCCGGAAAGGCGTCGGAAATCGAGGAGTGGGACGGTGGAACGCAGGCGGCCTCGCCGGATCCGACCGCGATCCGGGCCCATAAGAGATGCGTGAAATTCTGAGCGAAGCCGGAGGCCGCCGTCGCCGCGCTCCAGACCGCCGTCCCGATGGCGAGGATCGTGATGCGGTTGTAGCGCTCGGCAAGACGTGCGATCGGGACCGAAAGCAGGGAATAGCACACGACGAAGGCTGGTCCGCCAAGCAGTCCGAGCTGGAAATCCGTGAGCAGGAGTTCGCGCTTCACCTGCTCCTGGACGAGGGCCAGCAGCACGCGGTCGACCACACTCAGCGCATAGATCGCAACCAGGGCGCCAAGCAGGTAGGCCCGGTAGCCCGGTGAGCCATAACCGGTGTCGAGCGGCGCGACGGGGCGCGCGGCTGGTCCTGGCTGATCCGTCATGCGCACCTCGTCACTTGCGAAACTCCCTTTACACGCCGCGCGGACATCCCGCGCGCCGGCCTATTTCCGACCGGCGGCCATGAACGCGAATTCCGACGTCTTGAACATTTCCGCATAGGGATCGTCGGGCACGTCCGGGGCGGGACCTTCGCGCACCGTCGTGCGGCGCATGTCGCGGCGTTGACGTTCGTCGTCGAACTCGCCGCCGCGATGCATCGAGCAGAGATTGTCCCAGCAGACGAGATCGCCAGGATTCCAGCGAACCTTGAAGACGTAGCGGGGCTGGGTGGCGTGGGCGATCAATTCGGCCAGGAGCGCACGGCCTTCCTTGCGCGGCAGGCCTTCGATGTCGCGGGCGTGCGAGGCGATATAGAGGGCCTTGCGACCCGACCCCTTGTGGACATGGACGAGCGGATGGCGCGCGACCGGCTTGGCGTCCAGCTCTTCCTCCGAGATCGGGAAGCCCGCCTGCTTGCGCGACCACCAATAGGAATGCTGCGCCACGAGCCCTTCGAGGCGATCCTTCATGGGCCGTGGCAGATCGTCATAGGCCGTGCGCGTGTCGGCGAACCAGGTCTCGCCGCCCTCCGTCGGCACCTCATGGGCCATCAGGAGCGAATAAGCGGACCGTTTGGCGATGAAGGAGCCGTCCGTATGCCAGAGCCTGTCGCCGCGCTTTTGCGCCCGGGTGAGCTCGTTGCTGACGATATTGCCGTCTATATCGAGATTGCCGACGTCGATCAGCTCGGCATGTTTGAGCCGGCGCGGGCCGACATTCGTCTTGGAGCCGCCTTCAAGATAGCCGAACAGGCGGCTGAAGGCGACATGACCCTCATCGTCGAGACCGGTGCCGCGCCAGACGGTCACCCCATATCTGTCCTGCGCGTTCAGGATCTCTCGCACCGTCGCCGCCGCCAGCGGCGCCATCAGGTCGACACCTGACATTTCGGCGCCGAAGTTCGGCAGGATCGGCTTCGCAACCAGGGACATTGCTGGTTCCCTTCTTCAGTTTCCGCGTGCGTTTGCGCGCTGGGAGTGGGGCGGTTCGACCAGATGGTCGAGCTTGTAGAGCCTGGCGGCATTGTCCCGGGTAAGCCGCCGGATCGTGTCCGCCGGGAGATGGCCCATCGTCTCCGCGATGGTGGCGTGCGATTTCGGCCAGATGCTGTCGGGATGGGGATAGTCCGACGCCCAAAGGAGATTGTCGCCGAAAAATTCGAGCAGCCGCATGGCGACCGGGCTTTGCTGGAAGGTGATGTATATCTGCCGCTTGAACAGCTCCGACGGCTTGGTGACGAGGGGAATGCCGCCCCTGGCTTCCCAATATTCGGCCGCCTCCCAGAGGCGCCAGTGCCTATAGTCGAGCTCCTCCACCAGCCATGGCAGCCAGCCGGCGCCCGATTCGGCCATCACGATCTTCAGGCCAGGATGTCGCTCCAATATTCCGAATGCGAAGAGATCGACGAACGGATCGAGAAATTGCTCGGGGAAGGCCTTCGCGGCCCAAAAGGTCGCGCCGGGGCTTCCCTTGTGCGGATCATAGGCGATGCCGAGTTTCTTCGGGAATACCGCGACATGGAACGAGAGCACCCAGCCGCTCTCGGCGAACATCTCGAACAGCGGTTCCCAGCGCGGGTCCCGGATCGGCGGATCGACCTCGGCGATCTGGAGGTTTGCCTGCCGGAACGCGCCATTGTCGATCAGCCGCCGGAGTTCGGTGGCGGCCGATTCCGGATTTGGCGGCAGCATCGGTACGCCAAGAAGCCGGTCGGGCGCGATGCTGCAGAAGTCGGCCAGCCAGTCATTATAGGCCCGATAGCAAGCGTCCCTGACCTCGGCTTCGGGATGGACGATGGAAAAGACCGGTCCATAGATCACATGGGCGAAGACGCCATCCCGGTCCATGTCGGCCAGCCGCAGTTCAGGGATCGCGGCGCGGCGCTCGCTCGGCGCGACATTGCCGCGGTCGAAGGCGGTGAAGGCCGGCTTGGGGCCGCTCGGCGGCGGCGCGTCCCCCGACCATGACCCCCATACCTCACCTTCGCAGACCCAGACAGCCCGGCCGTCGCGTGTTTCGACCTGGGGTGCGCGCGAACGCAGGTCCGCTGGCAGACGGCTGGTCCAGAGATCCGCGGGAAGCTGGTCCAGGTCGAGATGGTCGTCACAGGAAATCAGGTGATGATCGAGCCGCATGGCTTACTCCCGGCCGGAAAGGTTCAGTGAAGAGGTGCGCTCGGGACGCGGAAAAGAGACGGGAGCCGCGCAAGGCGGCCCCCGTCCAGTGGAGGAGACGTATGTCCCGATTTCCGCCATCACCATGACGCTGTGACTTGCAGCGCGATCGACCTGGGGCGATCGGCCTGGCCGATCACCGAGCCGACGGCGCCGGGCATGTAGGTGAAGAAGACCGCATTGTCGGTGTTGGTCAGGTTCCGGCCGATCAACGCGATCGTCCACCTGCCGTCATTCATCTCACCGAGGCTGAGCTGGGCGTCCAGCTTGGCATACCCATCCACCCGGACGAAGTCGCTGACCAGCGTCTGGGTGAAGTAGGAGGAGGTGAAGCGGACCGTCGCGCCGGCCTTCAACTCCAGGTTGCCGCCAACCGGGATGCGATAGTCGGCACCGAACGAGCCGCTCCATTCCGGGGCATAGGCCCGCGTCCGCCCCGCCGCATCGACCGTGCACGGCACCGGTCGGCCGACGGCTTCGATCGGGTTGCACGGGGCATTGGGATATTCGAGATAGCGGGACCGCAGATAGGCAACGTCCCCGCGCAAGGTCAGCGCATTGGTCACGCGCAGGCTCGCGCCGAACTCGATCCCTTCGGAACGGGAATCGGCGACATTCGCGATGACCTGCAGCGTCGTGCCGGCCTGAGTCACCGTGTTGAACGCCTCTTGCAGGTCCGCATAGTCGCTTCGGAAGAAGGCGATGTTGAGCGCGAGCCGCCGGTTGAAGAATTGGGCCCGGGCGCCGATTTCGAAAGCATCGACATATTCCGGGTCGAAGACGTCCGGCGTCGTGCCGCCATAGCCTCCGGCGAGGAATCCCCTCGTGTAGGAGGCATAGGCCATGGCCCGGTTGTTGAATTCATATTGCAGGATGACCGATGGCATCCAGGCATCATCGACAAATCGGCCGACGGGGAAGGCGCGGGTCGGCACATTGAGCGTCGTCGAGGCGGCGGCCTGGATTGCCGGGGAGAAGGGCACAAAAGCGGCATTCTCGTCGGCGAAGTATCCGCCCGTACCGAACGTGGCCCCACGCGTCCCGGACTTTTCGACCCGCGAGTAACGAAGGCCTCCCGTAATGCTCAGCGGCTCGATCGGTCGGAAGGTAACGGACGCGAAGGCAGACAGCGTCTCGGTGCGGATGCGCGTATCGGTGATGGAGATGACGCGCGTATTGGCCGGGACAAGTCCGGCGAGCGGCGGGAAGGTTGCGAACGCGAGGAAATAGTTGCCGGCGATTCCCTGAACACCGAGCCGCTGCTTCTCATAATATCCGCCCAGCATGTAGCTGAACGGACCGTCCGCTTCCGACTGGACACGAATTTCCTGCGCGAACTGGTGGGCCTGCTCGTTGAGCTGGGCCGGGATGAACTGCGTCGTGCCCAGGACGGTCAGGCCGGGAAGCGGCCCGAGCTCCGAGCGGACTTCGGCATTCTGCTCGGACAGCGTTGTGGTCGACACGATCGAGGCCGGACCGAAATTGTAGCGCGCTACGAGAACGCCTTCGTCCAGGTTCAGATTGCTGTATGTGTCGGTACCCTGATCGGTCACCCGGTCCAGGTCGTCGTCGAGATTGGGAAAAGCCGCAAGCGCCCGGGCGCAAAGTCCCGCCGCCGCGCGGCCGACCGGCGGGCAGTTCAGCGCCTCATATTGGGTGCCGTCATCGCGGACCCGCGCAATGTCGTAGCGCGCGGCGAGCGAGAAGCCGCCGCTCTCGTAATTGAGCGAGAGCCGCCCCTGCCGCGTCCGACCGTCGGGGCCGTCCGTGCCGAAGCGCCGGTTCTCGATATAGCCGTCCATGCCGTAGACGCGGCCCGCCGCCCGCACACCAAGGCCTTCGGCGATCGGCAGCGAGATGCCCGCTTCGAGATTATATTCGCCGTCGGGTACGGCATAGGAGGCGCTCGCATTCGCCGCCATGTCGCGGCCCGCCCGCCGGCTGGTGATGCTGACCGCGCCGGCGATTGCGTTCGCGCCGAAGAAAAGCGTTTGCGGTCCTCGCAGAATCTCCACTCGTTCGACATCGAACAGGGCGACACGCGACGATCTGGCCCGGCTGCGATAGGCGCCGTCCACAAAGGTGGCCACGGCCTGCTCGAAGCCCGGATTCGTCCCGGCGCCAAAGCCGCGGAGCTGGATCTGGTCCGACGATGCGGTCTGCACGACGATGAAGTTCGGGACTTGGCTCGCGAGGTCAGGCAGCGACACGATGGCGCGCTGCCCGAGCGTATCGCCGCTCAGCACCGACATCGAGACGGGCACATCCTGAAGGCTTTGCTCGCGCCGCTGTGCGGTGACGACGATGGTGGTGTCGTCCTCCTGCTCGGCCGCGGCAGGCGCGGGTGTCGCATTCTCGGTGTCGGTCGGTTGCGCGTGGCCGGCAGCCATTGCGGGCGGCACCGCCGCGCAGAAGAGTGCCGAAGCCGACACTGCGCTCAGATATCGTGAGTTGATCATATTTCCTCCCCTCGAGCTTGGCCGCGCGCCCCGTCTGGCCGGACGGATCTGTTATGCTGTGGCGCGTGGTTCGATGCTGTTACCCAAGTATTGAGTATCGGAAAAATCTTGGTTTGCTATGTTATGCATCCGATTATCCGATATTCCAAAGTAAAGACCGGTTGAAATCTCGAGGATAAGCGCGATCGTTACAACTCGTAAGTAACGAGTCGATCAATTAAACGAGCAGAATAGGATGTGGTGCGAGTTTGACTTATAGAGATATTATCCTCGACCTGAAGCGGGTAAACTATTCGGTGAGCCACCTGCCGCGCTGTCGATTTCGCGCACGCGACGACCATAAGCAGACATCGCAATCCAAATGAGAAACAGGCCCACCGGCTCCATCAGTGCGGCGAAGAGAAGCATCGAGTAGCGGAGCATGCTTTCGTCCTGGAATATCTGGTCTGTGATGAGGCCGATCGCCGCCGGACCGAAGCCGCCGCCGATCACGCTGACGGAAAAGAGGAATACCGCGCTGACCTGTGCGCGCATTTCGTTGGGCGTGACGATCTGGATCGCGGCGCCTTGCGCTGGATAGGCCATCGACAAGCTGATCAGGCAGGCCATCGTCAGGCCGAGCGCGAGCCAGGGTGTCGGCATGAGATAGGTGGCGATGGAGAGGGGCAGCGCGATGCACCGGGCGATCAGGCAGAAGCGGACCAGGGTGTCGCTGCCGCCGCGCTTGTCCATCCGCTCGACAAGAATGGTCCCGAGGATCAGGCCGATCGGCGTTGCCGCCAGCATGACCGAGCCCAACAACGGTCCCGTTACCTCGGGCGGCCAGCCATAAGTGCGCTCGAAGAAGGCAGGGCGCCACGTCATGAAGCCGAATACTTCGATCGCCTCGATCGCGCTCGCGAGAAGAAGCGGGACGTAGAGTCTTGCATTGGCGCCGAAATAGCGCGCGACTTCCGCGATCGAAGGCTGGTCCGGCCGCAGCTTGCCCTGCCGGATCGGCTCCTTCACGGTGAAGGCCATGAGCAAGGCGAGAAGCAGCCCTGGTATGCCGCAGATCAGGAAGACCTTGTGCCATCCCTCGATGACGATTCCGAAGGGAAGATGGACCGGCGGGGAATCTCCAAACCATTTTAGGAGGAGCCCGCCGATGATCAGCGCGCCGCTCATCCCCGCCGCGATCCCGAAATTGTAGATGGCAAAGGCGCGCGGCAGCCGCGACCGCGGCACCAGGTCGGAGATCATCGACATGGAGCAGGGGCCCTTGACCGATTCCCCCGCGCCCACGACCGCCCTGAAGGCGAACAATTGCCAGTAGCTCTGCGCCAGCCCGCAAAGCGAGGTGGCGACGCTCCAGACCGTCAGGCCGCCGAGGAGGATCGCCTTGCGGCTGTAACGGTCCGCGAGCCGGGCCATCGGAAGCGCGAAGGCGAAGTAGAAGATCGAGAAGGCCGCGCCGACGAGCAGGCCGACCGACGTGTCGGACAGCGCGAAGCTCTCCTTGATCGGGCCGACGACCAGATTGATCACGCCGCGATCGATATTCGACATCATCGAGACGGCAGCGATGAGGATGACGGCATACCACGCCCTGCCCGCACTTGGGAAAGCGTGCGCCGGCGGAATGTCGGCGGGCGGTACCGGCGGGGCGCTCATCTGGTGGCCGTGGCCGCAGCGGACAGGTACCGAAACGCCTCCAGCGCGGCCGCGACGCCGTCGCCGGCGACGCAGGCAAGCATCGCGTGGCAGCCGCTGCGCAGATCGCCGGCGACGAACAGGCCCCTGGTCAGGGTCTGTAACGCTGCGTCCGCGATAATACCCCCGCGCGCGTCTCGTTCCACCAGTGCGCCCAAGAAGGCGCCGTTCGGGGTCAGGCCCACCTGGGGGAAGACGGCAGCGCAGGGCTGGCGGAGGGACCGTCCGCCTTTTTCGACGATGACAGCCTCGACCCCGGCCTCTCCTTCGATGGCGGCGATACGACTCTCGCCGAGACAGCGAACATTGTGCAGACGCGCGACGCGCTCGACGCTTTGCTTCTGCGCTGTGGGTGCGGAACCCGCATGGACGATCAGAACCTCGGCTGCCACCTCGGCGAGCAGTTCCGCTTCGTCAAAGGCGGAATCGCCGCCGCCAGCCACGACCACGATCCTGTCGCGGAAAAAGGGGCCGTCGCATGAAGCGCAATGCGACACACCCCGGCCGTGCAACTCCGACTCGCCGGGAACGCCGAGCGCCTTTCTTGTTGAGCCGGTCGCGACGATGACCGATTTGGCGTTGTGGCGAGCGGCGGCGGCGATCACGGTGAAGCCGCCAGCCGAATGTTCGACGCGCTCGACCACGTCGAGAGTGAACATGGCGCCGGCCGACTCTGCCTGCTGTTGCAGAAGTGGCCCCAGTTCGAAGCCCGCGACGACCTCCGCGAAGCCCGGAAAATTGCGGATGCGCTCGACGGTGGCGATCTGGCCTCCCGGAGTCAGCCGCTCGACGACGATGACCGAGAGGCCGTGGGCCGCCGCCGCCGCCGCCGCAGTCAGGCCGGCCACGCCACCGCCGATGACCAGCAGATCAGTGGGTGCCGGGTCAGCGCCACGCATCGATGCCAACCGTCGCGATGTGGGAGGCGCCCATGATCTGCCAATAGCCGTTGGTCTCGCCGCCAACGACGACGACGTTGATCGCCTCCTTCAGGAATGTGCGGATAGGCTCGTCCTCGCCGGCCTCAAGGCGGGACGCGAGTGACGGCTCGCCGCGCGTCGCTTCCGGATAGATATAATTCTGCACGAGTTGCAGGTCCCAGTAGCGCCCGGCGGGCATGGTCGCGGTCTCGTGGATGAAATCGACCAATTGCTCCTTGCTCCGGAAATCGCCGCGCTCGACGAACTGCCGCGCCGCGATCGGGTCCAGCAACAGGGTCGGCGCAGCCACGAGGTCGACGCCCGCGAGCATGTCTCGAACATGTTCGCGCCAGTATTTTTCGCGCAGACCAAGGCTGAACGAGGTAGAGCGGAGGCCGAAGAAGATGCTGACCGCGCTGTCGTCAGGCGCGAACCCGTGCCGCACATGCAACGGTTCCCAGGGGCTTCGCTCCTCATTCTCGGCGAAGGTGACGTTAGTGTATGAATGGCCGTTGCCGAGCGAACCCATGTAGCTTTCGCCGGGCACCGATCCGCCCTGCAGGTTCTGCGAGAGGAGACCGTAGGCCCGGCCGATCGTCGCATTTGCATGATTGTAAGGGCCCATGGCACCGACGCCGGCATTCATGCCGATCTCCGCGCGCACCGGGCCGTTCACGACCACCATGCACGCGCCCGAGCTTGACGAGCTGCTGCGCGCCGTGAAGCCCGATGCCGCAAGTGCGAGGATGACCGGGAAATATTCGGGGCGCGCGCCGGCCATCACCGCGTTGACGGCGACCTTCTCGACATCATAGTCCCAGGCGCCGCGATTGAGCGTGGCCTGCATGCTTCCGACCATTTCGTGCCGCCCGCGGCGGGTGCCGGCGAGCATCGCAGCCACGCGCTCTTCGGTCGGAAGCACGATGGGCAGCTTGTCGGTCCAGTTGCGGCTCAGGAAGAGATCGTGCAGCTCTTCTTCCGATGCCGCGGAGACATGACGCGGGGTGGCGCGCGCCTGCCCGCCGGATGAACCGGTGGCCTCTCCGGGGCTGCCTGTCAGACCCTCGAGGACATGCTGCATGACCAACCCGCCGGCGACGGGATCCTCGCCGTCCACATAGGCCCGCAGCTCCGCGGGGGACCTGCCCATGACCGGCTGCGGCACGAACACGGTCGGCACGCCCGGTAGTCCGGCCATGCGCAGGACGGACCGGACGACCTTGTCGAACTTGCTCGTATGCAGGGTCACCGTCGGCACCCCGAACTTGGTCTCCAGCGTGACCGCATGGGTGGCGACGGCCGGCGCACAGGTGCTGCAATGACCGACGCCGAGAATGGCAGCATCACCCTCCGCCCTGATTTCTGCCCAGAGCTCGGGATCGTCGCGGCCATAATAGCCATTCAGCGACACCAGCCGGACATGTGTGAGAGGATGGTGCTCGGCGAACCAGGCCTGCACCTGGCGCAGCAGCTCGATGGAATCGTCGAAGCGGCTGTCGACCAGGTAGATTGTCCGTCCCTCAAGCGAAGCGAGGCGCGGCGCGAGGCGCTTGCCGACAATTGCTGGCGGCGAGCCGACCGGGCTCATGACGGTCATATGACCGTTCGCGCGGGTTAGCGCGTGCGCATCCGCCGGTTCCATGTCCCTCTCCCGTGCGCGCCGGAATCGCTCCGGGCATCGGATGGAGGATTAGGTGAAAATAAAAATGGTTGTCAATTAGGACGATCTATTTTTCGACGCATATACATCGGCACGTGGCCGCGCTAGATCGGCTGCGGAAAGGGGAGCGCGCGTGTCGGACGGCGGCAATCAGATGAACATCGGTCTCCTGGAGACGCGGCTCGGGTTCCGGATGCGCGTTCTGCAGACCTTGTTGGGCATGCGGATCGTGCAGGCCTTTGCACGCTATGGGCTGAGCCCCGGCGCGTTCACGACGATGGCCCTGATCTCGGTAAATCCCGGCTGTTCGCAGATCGCACTGGCGCGCGAGGTCGGCCTGGACAAGTCGGCCATGGTGGCGCTGCTTGACGAACTGGAGAAAGCGGGGCTGGCGAGGCGTGACCGCTCGTCGGAGGACCGGCGCCGGAACCTTATCGCCCTCACGGCGGAAGGCGAGCGGGTCCTCGCGGAAATGCACGGCCTCGCGCTGGCGACCGAGCGACCAATACGCGACGCATTGTCGGGGGAGGAGTTGAAGACCCTCTTCGCCCTGACCGAGCGCGCCTACCAGGCGATCGTTGCGGACGACATGCGCATGGCTCGGGCGGTGGTGGACCGCGACGCCGGCGAGGGCGATATGACGAATCGGGTACCTGCCGCCGGTCCTAGGCGGCGGGGACGCCGCTCGCGGTTGCACGCCAGCGCAATCTCCTGATGCCGCAATGGCATAGGAAATCCCAAGGTCTGCCATTCCGAAATCGAATTGTACCGGGCAGGCGCGACTACCTAGCATCGCCGCGCAGCGGCCGCATGCGCCCGCGGATGGTAGGGATGGATGAATGATGAGAAATGACCCGAAGTGCATGCTGGCGATGCCGAAGCTGCTCCTGGTGTTGGGCATGATTTCCTCGCTTGCCGCCGCGCCGGCTCGTGCCGAAGCCTTACAGACGGCGGCCCCGAGGATGAGCTTCGTGACGCTCGGGACCCAGGCCGGCCCCGAACCCAGTCCGACGCGCTCACAGCCCTCCAACCTGGTGCGCCTCGGCTCAACAAACGTCCTCGTCGATGTCGGGGAAGGGGCGGTGGCACAGCTCACCAAGGCGGGCGTCGGGCTCGGCGAAGTGCAGGCCGTCGCGATCAGCCACCTACATTTCGATCATATCGGCGGACTGTTCGGCTTCCTGTCGCTCCGGTACCAGGCGCGGCTGGACGGGCCGCTGACAATCTACGGTCCGCCGGGCACGAGGGTCATGGTCGAGCGGCTGCTTGCCGCGATGCAGCCCGGTGCCGAGACGATGGCCAGCGTACGCGGGGGCGGAGCACCGGGAGACAGCCCGATCCGGATCGTTGAAATCGATCGAAGGGGCGCGCGGTTCGACATTGGCGGCATCGCGGTCACCGCCGCGGAGAACAGCCATTTCCACATCATTGCGGACGTGCCCGCGGGCAGCAGGCCCGTCTCCCTGGCCTTTCGCTTCGATGCCGCCGGCCGGTCGATCGTTTATACTGGCGACACCGGTCCAAGCACCGGCGTCGAACGGCTCTGCGCGGGCGCCGACATCCTGGTCAGCGAGATGATGGACCCGGTGGCGACCATCGCCCGGCTCCGGCGCGAAAGGCCTGGAATGGCGCCCGAGCTGCTCGCGCGGGCCGAAGTGCATTTTCGTCGCGCCCATCTCGCTCCCGAGGAGGTCGGTCGGCTGGCCCGGCGATGCCGCGCGAAAATGGTCGTCGTGACTCACACGGATGTCGAGCGTGCCGCGCTGCCGGCGGCGCGCGATGCCATTGCCCGCGAATATGACGGGATCGTGCTGGTTGCGGAAGACCTGCAGGAATTCTGAGGCAGGCCCGGAGCCGGCACAGGCTTGAAGTCGCTCGACTCCATTATCGCCCGAGCGAAGCCGACGCGCCCGCTTGTCGGGGATGCCGGATCCGCGTGCTGAACCACGGCTTGAAGCCGATCGGCTCGTCAATGCCGGACAGGGCTTTGCTTGGAAGGGATGTGACAGAATGAGGGACCCCGCGCCGGACCTTGTGCAATTCCTGGTCGAGCAGGGACTCGCCCAGCGGGGCGAGGCCGGCAACTGGACTCCGCTCGCGGGTGGGGTCTCCTCGGATATCTGGCGCGTGGAAACGAGCGTCGCGAACTTTTGCGTGAAGCGCGCGCTCGCGAAGCTGAAGGTCGCGAGCGATTGGCAGGCGCCCGTCGACCGCAATGCCTATGAATGGGCCTATATGGAGGTCGTCTCTGAAATCGCGCCTGGCGCGGTCCCGCGCCCGCTCGCGCACGATCCCGGTAAGGGGCTGTTCGCGATGGCCTGGCTGCCGCCGCAATCGCATCGGCTCTGGAAGTCGGCATTGTTCGAGGGCGAGGCCGATGCCCGCTTCGCCGCCGCTCTGGGCGCCCTGATCGCACGTATCCACGCGGCCAGCGCACGGGACCTGTCGCTCCCCGGCCGCTTCGCGACCGACACGAATTTCCATGCCCTTCGCATCGATCCCTATCTGCTCGAGACAGCGCGGCGTCATCTCGATGTCGCGCCGGCGCTCCGGGAGATTGCCGCCCGAACGGCGGCGACAAGACATGCACTCGTCCATGGCGACGTCAGCCCGAAGAATATTCTGATCGGGCCGCATGGCCCGGTTCTTCTTGACGCCGAGGTGGCCTGGTTCGGCGACCCGGCGTTCGATCTCGCCTTCTGCGCAAACCATCTCGCCATCAAGGCGCGGATCCTCGGCGCTCGGTCGCTACGCGAGGCGCATGACGCATTTGCCGGCGCCTATCTGGCCGGGGTGGATTGGGAAGATGCAGTCGCGCTGGAGCGGCGGGCGGCGGCGCTGCTGCCCGCCCTGGCGCTTGCCCGGGTGGATGGAAAGTCGCCGCTCGAATATCTCGACGATGGCCAGTCGCGGTCACTGCGTGCGGCGGCGAAGGCGGCTATCGCGGCGAACCCGCTGAGGCTCTCCGACGCGTGCGAACTGCTGTTGGCGGGGTGATCGGAGTTTTCCGCAAGTTCCATGACCGATCGACGGCAATTGCCGGCGATCGGGGACCGCCATGATCAGGCGCGCTGAAGGGCGTCATAGTCGCGCTGCGCCTGCGCCACGTCGACCATCCGCGTCTCTGCCCAGTCGATCATCGATTGCAGGGAGCTCAGCAGGCCGCGGCCCAAAGGTGTGATGCTGTAGGTCACGGTGACCGGCATGCTGTCCTCGACGGCGCGGGCGATCATGCCGTCGCGCTCGAGCGCCCGCAAAGTCTGGCTGAGCATCTTCTGGGAGATGCCCTCGATCCTTCGTCTCAGGCCGTTGAACCGCATTTCCCGCGTGCCGAGGGTCAACAGGATCAGGACGCTCCACTTGCCGGCGATCCGGTCGAGCAATTCGCGTGCGGGACATGCCGCCGCGAACGTGTCGCCACGCGGAACGGCAGTTACCTGCGGGTGACCTGGTGCGGGGAAAGTGCCTTCTTGCATGGGCGGTAACGATAGCAGACTTGGTCTCTATTGGAAACCAGTGGAGATCGACATGAAGGTTGCGGTTCTCGGTGCGAGCGGAAAGGTGGGAGCTGCGGTTACGGCGGAGCTAGCCAGCCGCGGCCATGAAGTGGTTGCGATCGCACGCAAGCCGGAGGCGATCACTCCCTCGCACGGCGTCACCGCGGTGGCGGGCGATGCCGCCAATCCCGATGAGCTGGCAGGCCTCATCGCTGGCGCAGATGCGGTGATCAGCGCGCTTCATTTTGACGTCACCGCCGACATCCTGCTTTCCGCATTGCGAAAGGCCGGCGTGAACCGGCTGCTCGTGACTGGTGGCGCTGCCAGCCTGGAGGTGGCGCCGGGCAGGCGCCTGCTCGACGAGCCGACCTTTCCCGAAGAGTGGAAGCCGTTCGTCATGGGCGGCATCGTCATGCTCGACGAGCTCCGCAAGGAAAAGGATGTGGACTGGGTCTTCTTCTCGCCGGCACAGAATCTGTTCGCCGGACCGAGACTTGGCACCTACCGCGCCGGCGGCGACCAGCTGGTGGTCGACGAGGCCGGCGAGAGCCGGATCAGCCATGCCGACTATGCGATCGCGATGGTCGACGAGCTCGAGCAGCAGAATCACCATCGGGCCCGCTTCACGGCCGCTTACTGACCTGCTCCCCGCGCTTGCCCAATCCATCATTCAAACTGAAGGAAGAACGATATGGCTTTCGATTTCCAGGAATATCTCGGCTCGTTCAACACGACAGACGAGGCGACG
The DNA here is from genome assembly GCA_035502235.1 of Allosphingosinicella sp. Classification (GTDB taxonomy): domain Bacteria; phylum Pseudomonadota; class Alphaproteobacteria; order Sphingomonadales; family Sphingomonadaceae; genus Allosphingosinicella. The sequence goes on along the minus strand of DATJUQ010000031.1, from coordinate 37,229 downwards.
TTCGTCGAGAGATTCTACACGGATGATTTTGCGCTCGAGGGGCCGTTCGGACGGCTGGAGGGTCGCGACAAATGGCTCGCCATTCTCAACGACACCCATGTCGGCATCAAGGAGGAGCTCGAGGCGCTCACCGTGGTGCGCGAGGGCGACACGATCATGGCCGAGACGGTCGGTACCTTCACGGCCACCGCCGACCGGCCCGATTTCGCGCATGGCGCCCTGAAGGCCGGGGAGTCCGTGTCCGTGCGATTCTTCACCATCTATCGGATCAGGGGCGATCAGATAGCAGAAATGACGATCGCCTGGTGGGACGCCGGCATGCGGCCGGGAAGGGACTAAGGTCTGGCCGGGATATGGGCTGGCGCAGGGAGCCGAGGGCTCCCTGCAGGTCCATGCCGCCCGCCGCGACAGATTCCGTTAGCGCAGGCACCGGACAGCGCTTAGGACTTGGCTGATGGTCCAGCCCAACCGGTTCGATTTGAATCTGCTGACCGTGTTCGATGCCATCTACTCGCATGGCGGCGTCTCCCAGGCGGCGCGGCATCTGAACCTCACGCAGTCCGCGGTCAGCCACACCCTTGCCCGGCTTCGCGAAGCCTTCGGAGACCCTCTCTTCGTGCGGCAGGGCAATGCGATGACGCCGACGGCGGCGGCGCGCAACCTCGTGCAGCCGGTGCGGGACGCGCTGCGCAGCATCGACATGGCGCTCGGCGGGGCCGCCGCCTTCGATCCGGCGACCTCGACCCGCCTGTTCCGGATCGGCCTCCGGCCGGCCACGGAGGTCCCCTTGCTCGCCTCGCTCGTTGAGAAGGTCCTTGCGCTCGCGCCGCAGGTGTCGATCTGGAGCACCTACCTGCGGCGCGAGCGGCTGGACCGTGTCCTGGAATCGGGGGCGCTCGACGTCGCGCTCGATGTCCAGCGTCAGCCGTCGCCCGGCACCCGGTCCATTTCGGTCGAGCGCGGGGCGCTCGCAGTCGTGGTGCGTGAAGGGCACCCGCTGGTCGGCGATGCGCTTGACCTGCCAACTTACCTCGCTCTCGATCATGTTTTCGTGTCGCCGCGGTCGGCTGGCCTCGGCCTCGAAGATGTGGCGCTGGCGGGGCTTGGCCATGAGCGGCGCATCCGCATCCGTTGCCAGCATGCCATCTCGGCCTGGCAGATCGTCGCCGGCTCCGATTTCATCTGCACCTTGCCGCGGTCGCATGCAGTCATGCTCCAGGCGATCCATGGCCTGCGCCTGTTCCCGCTTCCTTTCGAGATCGCACCGTCCGAGTTGCGGCTGTTCTGGCACGAGGCGCGGGATGCCGATCCCGCGCTGCGCTGGCTTCGCGAGGTTATCGAAGCCCATTTCGCGCAGGTCGGAGAACTGTCCTAGGTCATCGACCCCGTTCATGACCCTGATGCAATATCACCATGACCGCAATGGCGCGCGCGAGCGGTAGATGACCGGCTGCATCTTCTGGGAGCACCGCCATGAGCGATATCGATTTGGAAGCCGAACTGAATGACCTTCGCATGTCCGCGAAAGGCCGTCCGCTTTTTGAGGCGGTGAAGCGCCATCTGGCCGAGAATGTCGCGCCGATCTCCGAGGAATTCGAACGCCTGGGCGAAGGCAGGCCGGACCGCTGGAGCTACGCGCCCGCCCAGCTGGCGCTGCTCGAAGGGGCGAAGGCGAAGGCGCGCGCCGCCGGGTTGTGGAACTTCTTTCTTCCCAATGCGGAGACCGGCGAGGGGCTCTCGAACCTCGATTATGCCTATATCGCGGCTGAGCTAGGCAAATATTTCATCGGCTCGGAGACGCTCAATTGCTCGGCGCCCGACACCGGCAACATGGAGGTGCTGGAACGTGTCGGCACGCCCGAACAGAAGGAACGCTGGCTTGAGCCGTTGCTGCGCGGCGAGATCCGCTCGGCTTATGCGATGACCGAGCCCAACGTCGCCTCGTCCGACGCCAAGAACATCAGCACGTCCGCGGTGCTGGACGGTGATGAATGGGTCATCAACGGCGAGAAGCATTTCATCTCCGGGGCAGGGGATTCGCGCTGCAAGATCCTGATCTGCATGGTCAAGACGAGCCCGGACGGACCTCCGAACCAGCAGCACTCACAGATCCTGGTGCCCAAGGATACGCCGGGCGTCGAGATCGTGGGACCGATGATGGTGTTCGGCGAGGACCATGCACCGATCGGCCACATGCATATCCGCTTCAAGAACGTACGGGTCCCGCGGGAGAACATCCTCCTCGGCGAAGGCCGGGGCTTCGAGATCTCCCAGGTACGGCTCGGGCCGGGGCGCATCCACCATTGCATGCGTACGCTGGGCAAGGCCGAGATCGCGCTGGACCTGATGGTGAAGCGGGGAATTTCTCGCGAGGCGTTCGGCCAGCCGCTCGCGAAGCTGGGCAAGAATCTCGAAGTCATATCGCGTGCCCGGATCGACCTGGAAGCGATGCGGCTGATGGTGCTCAAGGCGGCCCGGGCGATGGACCTGCTCGGCAATCGCGAAGCGCGGGTCTGGGTGAGCATGGTGAAGGCGATGGTGCCCGAGCGGGTTTGCCAGATCATCGACCAGGCGATCCAGATCCACGGCGCCTACGGGCTCACCGACCGCACCCCGCTGGCCAATCTCTACGCGGACATCCGGCATCTGCGCTTCGCGGACGGGCCCGACGAGGTCCATCACATGCTCGTGGGCCGCGCCGAACTCGGCCGTCATTGAAGAGTGGGCGGGCCGTTCTGGGTCAGTTTCCCAGGACGGCCCCCACCAAAGCCTGCGCTTTGCCGTAGGGCACATAGAAATGGTCGAAGATGTCGCCGGTACCACGCGTCACGACGCCCCGCTGGTTCGAGAATTCGCGAAAGCCCTCGATGCCATGGTGCCGGCCCATCCCGCTCGCACCGCTGCCGCCGAAACCAAGTGAAGGCAAAGCGCTCTGTGCGGCGCAGGTATTGATCGCAGCGCCTCCCGAGGTTGTGGCCTCGAGCACCCGGCGCGCAGCCTCGAGGTCCTCACCGAAGACATAGAGCGCGAGCGGGCGTTCTCCCGCATTCACCCGCGCGATCGCGTCGTCGATGTGGTCATAGGCAAGCACCGGCAGGATCGGCCCGAAGATTTCCTCGCGCATCAGCGCCGTGTCCTCGGGCGGGTCAACGACCAGCGCCATCGGCATCCGTCGGCTCACCGGGTCGGCGACGCCGCCATCCTCGAGCTCGACGATTCTCGCCTGGCGCTCGCGCACCTCGACGAGCATGTCCGCCAGCCGCTCGAAATGACGCTGCGAGATGATGCCGGTGCAATCGTCGCTGCGCGAATATGCGGGCGCCACCCGGTCCATGAAGGCCCGCGCCTCGGTCAGGAATGCCTCGACCTCCCCGCGTGGAACGAGGCAATAATCGGGGCTGACGCACATCTGCCCATTCTTGACCGTCTTGGTCCCGAGCACCGACTCGACGCTGGCCGGCGTCACCGCGCCGGGCAGGATGATCGCAGGGCATTTGCCGCCCAATTCGAGCGTGACGGGCGTGAGATTGGCGGCTGCAGCGGCCATCACTTGCCGTGCGATGTCGGGACTGCCCGTGTAGAGGAGATGATCCCAGGGCGTCGCGGCGAACGCCCTCGCAAGCTCGATACCGCCGAGCACGACCGTCACGAGGTCGGGGTCGAAAGTCGCGGCGATCATCTCGCTGAGAAGCGCGCCACAGGCCGGCGTATATTCGGATGGCTTGAGGATCACCCGGTTGCCGGCCGCCAGCATATCCACCAGCGGCCCCACCGACAGGTCGAAGGGGAAGTTCCAGGGTACGATATTGCCGATCACGCCTTTGGGCTGGAGTTCCATGCGGGCGGCGGCTGACCCATAGACCGCCGGATCGACGCTCCGCTCATCCGGGCGCATCCATTCGTCCAGATTGGCGAGCGCATGATGGGCGCGTCCGATGACACCCAGAACCTCGATCAGGTCGGAGGCCGGCGCCGGATGCGCGCCGAAGTCGGACGCGATGGCGGCGCTGATCCGCGCGCGATTGGCGACCAGCATGCCGATGAGTGCCTGCAGGCGCGCACGCCGCTCTCCCGCGCCCGGCGCACGGTCCCGGCCGAACGCCTCGCGCTGCCGCGCGAAAGCCTCGCCAAGGCGGGCAATGGAGCCGGCATCGTCGGGCAACAAAGGCGGAGGTCCGGAGTCGGCTGGAATCACGGTCATCGGCGCATATCCTTCCTCTCGGTTCGCCCTCGCGCGGGTCGTTGCGGACCCTATGGATGAACGCATCCTCGCTGAAAAATCGGAAGACGCGACGCCGGGCATCGGCTTTTTCGAGGAAGAGTAGGTTCCCGGCTACTCGCCGAAATCCGGCGCAACCTGCGCATGGGCGGCGCCGCCGTCGACCGCGACGGTGATGCCGGCGGCATAGTCGCCCGCGCGCGACGCGAGATAGATCGCAATGCCCTGCATATCCTCGGGTGTGCCAATACGGCCGGCGGGGATCAGCTTCGCCATCGCCTCTTCCTGGTCGCGGGCAGCGCGATTCATCTCCGAAGCGAAGGCGCCGGGGGCAATCGCGGTGACGTTGATATGCTCGCCGACAAGCCGGGCCGCCAGTCGACGGGTCAGGTAGATGAGTCCGGCCTTGCTCGCATGATAAGAGTAGGTCTCCGCCGGCCCGAGCCGGATGCCGTCGATCGAGGCAACATTGATCACCTTGGCCGGACGATCCGCGCGCGCCGCGGCGCGAAGGGCAGGGGTCAGGGCCTTGGTCAGGAAGAAGGGCGACTTGAGATTGAGGTCGAGGACCTTGTCCCACCCATGTTCCGGAAAGTCGTCAAATCCCGCGCCCCAGGCCGCGCCCGCATTGTTCACGAGGATGTCGAGCTGCGGTTCGCGCTCCGAGAATGCGGCGGCGAGAGCGCGACACCCTTCGACGGTGGAGACGTCCTGTGGGAGCGAGGCGCAATAGCCGCCGTCCGCCGCCAGCTCCTCAGCCGCTTTGTCGCAGGCGTCCGCCTTTCGCGACGACACGTAGACGCGCGCGCCGGCACCGATGAAACCCGCCGCGATCATCTTGCCAATGCCGCGAGACCCGCCGGTGACCAGAGCGGTCCTGCCGGCAAGCGAGAACAGTGAATTGAGATGGGGATTCATGAAGGCCTCCATGGTCGATGGCGGGCGCTTGGGGCGCCGGCTCACTTGTATGGCTTCCAAAACGTATTGTCGCCATACAATTTCAATTATAATGTGATTCGAACGAGCGAGACGCCCGCGGCCAGGATCGGGGACCCATGATGAGCGAGAGGAATATGAGCGACCCGGTGCCGGCGACGCGGGTGGGTGAGATCGATGACATCGTCGCGCGCGCGGCCGCGGCATTTCCCGCCTGGGCGGCGACCGGGCCCAATGCGCGCCGGGCATTGCTGACAAAAGCGGCGGACAGGCTCGTGACGAGGTCTGACGAGATCGTCACGGCGATGATGGCCGAGATCGGGTCCACGGAGGCGTGGGCACGGTTCAACATCATGCTCGGCGCCGGCATGCTGCGGGAGGCCGCCGCGATCACCACGCAGATCGCCGGGGAAGTCATTCCCTCGGACAAGCCTGGCTGTATCGCGATGGCGCTGCGCGAACCCATCGGTGTCCTGCTCGGCATTGCGCCATGGAATGCACCGGTGATCCTGGGCGTCCGCTCGATCGCTGTTCCGCTTGCCTGTGGCAATTGCGCGATCATGAAGGCGTCGGAAGCCAGCCCGCGCACGCACGCTTTGATTGTCGCCTGCTTTGCCGAAGCCGGCTTCGCCGACGGCGTCGTCACGCTGGTGAACAATGCGCCGGGCGATGGCCCCGATATTGTCGGCGCGCTCATCCGGCACCCGGAGGTGCGGCGCATCAACTTCACTGGTTCGACTGAGATCGGTCGCCTGATCGCGGTCCAGTGTGCGCAGCAACTCAAGCCATGTCTGCTCGAACTGGGCGGGAAGGCGCCGATGATCGTGCTCGAGGATGCCGACCTCGACGAGGCGGTAAAGGCGGCGGCGTTCGGCGCCTTCATGAATCAGGGCCAGATCTGCATGTCGACCGAGCGGATCATCGTGGTCGACGAGGTCGCCGACGCCTTCGCCGAGAGATTTGCCGCCAAGGCGGCGACTCTGTGCGCCGGGGATCCCGCGGAAGGGAAGGCGCCATTGGGCGCGGTCGTCAGCCAGCGCGCGATCGACCATGTCAACGCATTGATCGAGGATGCGACAGGCAAGGGTGCGTCGGTGCTCGCCGGGGGCAAGGCGGCGAGCCTGCTGATGTCGGCGACCGTGATCGCCGGCGTGACCCCCGACATGCAAATCTATCATGACGAGAGCTTCGGGCCGGTCGTTGGCCTGATCCGTGCCGTCGATGAGGATGACGCGGTGCGCCTCGCCAATGACAGCCCTTATGGCCTGTCGGCGTCGGTCTTCACGCGGGATGCGGCGCGTGGGCTGCGGCTTGCGCGCCGGATCCGCTCCGGCATCTGTCATGTGAACGGTCCCACCGTCCATGACGAGGCGCAGATGCCGTTTGGCGGTGTCGGCGCCTCCGGCTATGGCAGGTTCGGCGGCAAGGCCGGCATCGACAGTTTCACCGAGACGCGCTGGGTCACACTCGAGACCCAGCCCGGCCATTTCCCGATCTGATGTCCGCCGCAGACAAGCGCTCCGTGGCGCTGGCCGAACTCGCGCCGACCGGAAACATCCGCGTCGCGATGAATGTCGGCAATGCCGCGACGGTAAGCCGGCGTGGCGACGCGCTTGTCGGGCCCGCTCCGCGTCTCGCCGCCGCCCTCGGTGCATGGACCTGCCTGCCGGTCTCCGTCATCGCCTACAAGTCTGCCGGCGAAGTCCTGAAGGCTGCGGCGGGCGATGCGTGGGACGTGGCATTCCTTGCCGTCGATGCCGCGCGCAGCGCCTTCCATTTCACGCCTCCCTACCTGTCCATCCAGGCGATCGCAGTCGTCCGGACCTCGTCGCCTCTGCATGACGTGCGGGAGCTGGATGCGGCGGGCGTCCGGATCGCATCCTCGGCGGGCGCCGCCTATGATCTCGTGCTCCAGCGCGTTTTGCGGAACGCGACGCGCACGGCCTTCGAAGGCCCGCAGGCTTCCTTTGCCGGCTTCGACGCGCAGGGCCTGGACGCGGTGGTGGGCATTCGCGAGACGGTCGAAAAGGCATTTGCGGGGCGTGCCGACGTGCGGCCGCTACAGGGCGTGGTCGCGACCATCGATCATGCGCTCGCGACGCCTGTCTCACGTACGCACGCCGCCGCCTTGCTCGACGATTTTGTCCGCACGTCGTGGCGCGCCCTCGCGGGACAGGCGGCAGGCGGGGAATTTCGCGATGAGGGACTTCGGCCGGTGACACCGGCGATGGAGGAGACGGGACATGACTGAACGCAAGACCCTCGAGGATGTACTCAGGACCGGGGGCAACCCCGTCGATCTGCTCCGCAATTCCAGGATTGGCGCCTATGTCTATCCGGTTGTCGCGCCGGAATTCTCCAACTGGCAGATCGAGGTCAGGGCGATCGTGTCGCCGGCCCCTCATTCGAAGGTCGCGCGCGAGGATTATGAGGGCGGCTGGCGCACCAGGCGACCCGATTGAGCGCAGGAGCGTCGGCCGCAGGCTCGAGCGCGAGCGGACGGTCTTGTATGGCTTCTAAAACGTATTGCCGCCATACAGTGATGCTCCTATCAGGTGCTCGTGGCATGCCGGACAGGAGAGCAGGATGGGCCTCGACAACATACCTCGTCTTTCGGACATCGCCCTGATGCAGGATCGCCCCGGGGTCCGGTTCGGCGTGGCGGGGGCCGCGTTCATGGCTCGCTTCCGGGTGATGCTCGAGCCGCTGTCCCTGACGCCCAGCCGGGTCATGGCACTTGCCTATATCCACGAGAAGCCCGGCTGCGACCAATCCTCGCTGGCGGACACGATGGGATTCAATCGCGCCTCGGCCATGCTGCTGATCGATAAGCTGGCCGGGCTTGGCTATGTGGAGCGCCGGCCGGGAAGCAACCGGCGGACCAACGCGATCTTTCTGACGAGGCAGGGCGAGATCGCCTTCGCGGCCGCGCAGGATGCGGAGGCGGAGCTCAGGCAGGAGGTGTTCGGCTGGCTCACGCCGTCCCAGCAGGCCGATTTCTTCAACATCATCGACCGGGTCGGACAATTGTCGCTCGCCGGTCTGAGCGAGGCGCGGGCCGCCCAGGCCAGGAGCGAAAAGGCCGCATGACCCGCGCGCGCCTGAAGCCTGCGGACACTGGCCTGATCGCGCGGCAGATCGAGGCATCGCCGTTCGTCGAGCGCGTGCGCGCGCTGCGGCCCAGCTTCGCCGAGGCCGCGCCCGAAACGGTAACCGCCATTCTCGACGAGGCCGCCCGCTTCGCGGACGCACATCTGGAGGCGCTCAACGAGGAGGGCGACAGACTTGGCTGTAGCCTCGATGGCGGCCGCGTGAAGACCGCCCCGGCCCATGCGGCCGTCTGGCGGGCTTTCGCGCAGGCCGGCTGGATCGCGATGGACATGCCGGTCAGCGCAGGCGGGCAGGCCTTGCCCCAGTTCCTTGTCATGGCCGTGCAGGAGATTTTTGACCGCAGCTGCACATCCTTCGGGATGATGCCCGTGCCCGCGCGATCCGCAACCAGATTGCTCGATGCCTTTGGCGGCGACATCCTCAAGGCCGAGTGGCTGCCCAGGCTCTGCTCCGGCGAATGGGCCGCGACGATCTGCATCTCCGAGGCGGAGGCGGGGTCCGACGTGCCGCGGATGCGGACGCGGGCGGAGCGCGACGCGGACGGCATGTGGCGCGTGACCGGCGAGAAGCAGTGGATCTCCTTTGGCGACCAGGATCTCACCTCCCGGATCGGCCATTGCCTGCTGGCGCGGACCGAGGGCGCGAAGGGTCTCAGCCTGTTCCTGGTGCCCGACCGCCTCGAGGATGGCGAGCGCAACGGGATCGCGGTGCGCCGCATTGAAGAGAAGCTCGGTTTGCACATGTCCGCGACCTGCGCGCTCGGTTTCGAAGGCTCCCTCGCCCATCTCGTTGGCGAGGAGGGCAGGGGGCTTGCCCAGATGTTCGTGATGATCACCAACATGAGGATCGCGGTGGGCGTGCAGGGCGTCGCGGCGGCAAGCGGGGCCTTCGATGTCGCCTTTGGCTATGCGCATGAGCGAAGGCAGGGAGGGACCGGCGCGACCCCGTCCTTGCTTGCCGAGCATCAGGATATCCAGCGCATGCTGCTCGACATGGCGGCGCGTACGGACGTCCTGCGCGGCATCGGCCTCGCGCTCTGTACCATGGCCGACCTGGCCGCCTTCGGCGAGGCGGGCGAGGAAGCGGAGAAGCTCGGGGCGATCGTCCGGTTCCTGTTGCCCGTCTTCAAGACGGTGGGCGGCGAGACCGGTTTCGAGCTTGCCGGGGATGCCATCCAGATCCTGGGCGGGGCCGGGTTCACGCGCGAATGGCCGGCCGAGCAGATCCTGCGCGATGCCAAGGTCCTGACCATCTTCGAGGGGACGAGCGGCATCCAGGCGCTCGACCTGCTGGAGCGGCGGCTGCGGCGCGAACAGGGTCTTGGCCTTCGGGCCTTTCTCGACGTGGCGCGCGCCGACCCATCCTTCCAGGGCGGCGCGCGCGAGGCGCTGGCGCCGACCTATGACCTGCTCGAGCAAGCCGCCTCGGCCTTGTCCGGCGACGGTGCGAGTGAGGCCGGCGCACTTCCCTTTCTCAGGCTTTCGGGACTTGCCGCGATGGGCTGGATCGCCGGGAGGCTGGCAGCGCTCGACGGCGACGATCCGGCCGCGACCCGCCTCCGCCGGTCGGGGGCGACTTTCCTGGTCGGGCTTTCGGAGCGCGCCGCGGCCTGTTTCGCCGAGATCGAAAGCGCGCAGCGGCGTGTGGCCCTGTTTGGAAACAGTCAGATCATGGAGTTGGGCAGTGAGCGAGGAAACGGAAATGGCCGGTGAGGCGAGCGTGGTCACGGTCAATGTGGCCGACAATATTGCGTGGGTGTCGCTCAACCGTCCCGACAAGCGGAACGCGATGAATCCGATCCTCAATCGGGAGATGATGGGGGTCCTCGATGCACTGGAGTTTCGCGACGATGTCGGCATCCTGGTGCTGACCGGCGAGGGCCCGGCATGGTCGGCCGGCATGGATCTCAAGGAATATTTTCGGGAAGCGGAGGCAAGGGGCCTTGGCGGCACGCGCCAGGCGCAGCGCGAGGCCTATGGCTGGTGGCAGCGGCTTCGCAGGTTCCAGAAGCCGACCATCGCGATGGTCAATGGCTGGTGCTTCGGCGGCGCCTATGGCCCGCTCTTCGCCTGCGACCTGGCTTATGCCGCCGACGAGGCGCAGTTCGGGCTGAGCGAGGTCAATTGGGGGATCCTGCCGGGGGGCGGCGCGGCAAAGGTCGCTTATGATCTGATGCCGTTCCGGAAGGCCATGTTTCACGCGCTCACCGGCCAGAATATCGACGGCAGGACAGCCGCCGAATGGGGCCTGGTGAACGAGTCCGTGCCGCTCGCCTCGCTGCGCGAGCATGTCGAGGGGGTGGCGCGCCTGCTGCTGGAGAAGAACGGCCTGACCCTCACGGCGATCAAGAAGGCCATGCGCAAGATGGGCGAGATGACCTTCGAAAGCGCGGAGGAATATCTGGTGCTGGCGCAGGAATCGCTCAGTTTCCACGATCGGCAATCCCGGCACGAGGGCATTCGGCAGTTCATCGACGAGAAAAGCTACAAGCCCGGCCTCGGCGCCTTCGACAAGGCGCGCAGCCGTGACGAGACGGCGGGATGATCAGGACCGAGCAGGATGTAACGCCGGCGGTGCTTGCCGTCATGGAGCGGACCGCGGATCCGCGTCTTCGCGAGATCATGGTGTCGCTCGTGACGCACCTGCACGGCTTCGTCCGGGACGTGGCCCTGACCGAGCGCGAATTTCGCGAGGCGACCGCGCTCATCAATGAGCTGGGGCAGCGCAGCAATGATAGCCATAACGAGACCGTCCTGATGGCGGGATCGCTCGGCATCTCGTCGCTCATCTGCCTGCTCAACAACGGCAACCAGGGGCAGGCCGAGACCACGCAGAACCTGCTCGGCCCGTTCTGGCGCATGCATTCGCCGCCCACCGAGAATGGCGGAACCATCGTCCGGTCGCCGACGCCGGGCCCGCGCCTCGTCGTGACCGGCCGCGTGGTCGACCAGGCCGGCGCGCCGGTCCCCGGCGCAGAGGTCGACATCTGGCATGCCTCGCCGGCCGGCTATTATGAGAACCAGGATCCGGAACAGGCGGAGATGAACCTGCGCGGCAAGTTCACGACCGATGCCGATGGCCGCTTCTGGTTTTCCACGGTGAAGATGATCGGCTATCCGATCCCCACCGACGGGGTCGTGGGGCGGCTGCTCGAGGCGCAGGGGCGTCACCCTTATCGGCCCGCGCATCTCCACGCCTTGATCGTCAAGCCGGGCTTCAAGGTCTCGATCGGCCAGGTCTATGATCCGGCCGACGAGCATCTGGAGACGGACGTCCAGTTCGGCGTCACGCGCGCCACCACCGGCGACTATGTCAGGCACGACACGCCTCGTCCCGGCGCGCCGGAGACGGACTCGCCTTGGTATTCGCTCGACTATGTCTTCGTCCTGGAACCGGGCGAGCCGATCCTGCCGCGGCCGCCGATCAAATGACGCCCGCCGCATCCGACGGGGCCAGGACCAGGGTCGCGATCCTCGGCTCGGGGAATATCGGCACCGATCTGATGATGAAGATCGTGCGGCTGTCGCGGTCGCTCGACATGGGCGCTCTGGTCGGCATCGACCCGCAGTCAGAGGGCCTTGCGCGGGCGCGGGACCTCGGCATCCCGGCGACGAGCGAAGGACTGGATGGCCTGCTCGCCTTGCCCGGCTTCGACGAGATAAGGATCGTCTTCGACGCCACGTCCGCCGGGGCGCATGCGCGGCATGACGCGGCGCTGCGCGCGCATGGCAAGGTGGTCATCGACCTCACCCCGGCCGCGCTCGGCCCCTATGTGGTGCCGGCGGTCAACGGCGCTGACCATCTCGATGCCGACAATGTCAACATGGTGACCTGCGGAGGCCAGGCAACCATCCCGATCGTCCATGCCATCAATCGGGTGGCGAAGGTGCTTTATGGCGAGATCGTCGCCTCGATCGCTTCGCGAAGCGCCGGGCCGGGGACGCGCGCCAATATCGACGAGTTCACCGAGACGACGAGCAGGGCGATCGCGGCGCTCGGCGGCGCCGGGCGCGGCAAGGCGATCATCGTCCTGAATCCGGCCGAACCGCCGCTGATCATGCGCGACACGGTCTATTGCCTCACCGAGGGGGGCGACCGCGAGGCCATTGCGCGCAGCGTCGAGGCGATGGTCGCCGAGGTGAACGACTATGTTCCCGGCTACCGGCTCAAGCAGGCGGTGCAGTTCGAGACCATCGGCGGCAATCGGCCCCTGCGCATCCCCGAGCTGGAAGGCGAATTCACCGGCCTAAAGGTGACCGTGTTCCTCGAGGTCGAGGGCGCCGGGCATTATCTGCCCACCTATGCCGGAAATCTCGATATCATGACCTCCGCCGCACTGAGCGTTGCGGAGAAGATCGCGGCGCGGCGTTTCGCGCCGGAGGCGGCGTGATGGCGTTCGATCCGGCCTCTTCCAGGCTCTACATCCAGGACGTCACCCTGCGCGACGGCATGCATGCCATCCGGCACCAATACGACCTCGACCATGTCCGTGCGATCGCGCGCGCGCTCGATGCCGCCAAGGTCGATGCGATCGAGGTCGCGCATGGCGACGGCCTGTCCGGCTCCTCGTTCAACTACGGCTTCGGCGCGCATACCGACTGGGACTGGATCGGGGCGGTGGCTGAAATACTCGACCATGCGGTCCTGACCACCTTGCTGCTGCCCGGGATCGGAACCTTGCATGATCTGAAGCGCGCCTTCGACCTCGGTGTTCGCTCGGTGCGCGTGGCCACGCATTGCACCGAGGCCGACGTGTCGAGGCAGCATATCGAGGCCGCCCGAAATCTCGGGATGGACGTGTCGGGCTTCCTCATGATGAGCCATATGTCGGAGCCGGAGCCACTCGCGCGGCAGGCGAAGCTGATGGAAGATTATGGCGCCCATTGCGTCTACGTGACCGATTCCGGCGGCGCCCTGACCATGGACGGCTATGCGGCGCGGTTGCAGGCTTATGATCGCGTGCTTAAGCCCGAGACCCAGCGCGGCGTCCATGCGCATCACAATCTCTCGCTGGGTGTGGCGAACTCGATCGTCGCGGTCCAGAACGGCGCGGTCCGGGTCGATGCGAGCCTCGCCGGCATGGGGGCCGGGGCCGGCAACGCGCCGCTCGAGGTCTTCATCGCCGCCGCGGACGTGCATGGCTGGAACCATGGCTGCGACCTTTACGGCCTGATGGATGCCGCGGAGGATCTCGTCCGTCCGCTGCAGGACAGGCCGGTTCGCGTCGACCGGGAAACGCTGACCCTGGGCTATGCCGGCGTCTATTCATCCTTTCTGCGCCACGCCGAAAAGGCGGCGGCCGAGCATGGGCTCGATACACGCGCGATCCTGGTCGAGCTCGGCCGGCGCAAGATGGTCGGCGGCCAGGAGGACATGATCGTGGATGTCGCGCTGGACCTCGTGAAGGCGGCCGCCGCGCGGGACCGCGAAGGACCGGAGACCAATGATGGATGAATCGTTCGAACCGGATGTCGCGGCGGCGGCCGGGCGCCTGTCCGCCGCCTTGCGCTCGCGCGAGGCCTGCGATCCGGTCCGGCCGCTCGTCGAGCGCGCAGGCGTGGAGGGCGCCTATGCGGCCCAGCGGCTGCTCGAGCAGGAGCAGGTCGCCGCCGGCGCGCGCGTCATCGGGCGGAAGATCGGCCTGACCTCGGCGGCGGTGCAGACGCAGCTCGGCGTGGATCAGCCCGATTTCGGTTTCCTGACCGACCTGATGGCCTTTGGCGATGCGCAGGAGCTTCCCTTCAACCGGCTGATCGCCCCGCGCGTGGAGGCCGAGGTCGCCTTCGTCATGGGGAAGGACCTCGAGGATGATGGTCTGGCGCTTCCCCAGGTGATCCGCGCTGTCGAGTTCGCGCTGCCGGCGATCGAGGTGGTGGACAGCCGGGTCCGGGACTGGAAGATCTCGATCTACGACACGGTGGCGGACAATGCCTCGTCCGGCCTGTTCGTCCTGGGGGGATCGCCCCGCAAGCTCGACCGGCTGGACCTGCGGCTGTGCGGCATGTCGCTGACCAGCCGCGGCGAGCCGGTGTCGGTCGGCTGCGGTGCCGCCTGCATGGGCAATCCGGTCAACGCGCTCCTCTGGCTGGCCCGGACCATGCAGAAGAATGGCAGTCCGCTGCGCGAGGGCGATGTGGTCCTTTCCGGGGCGCTCGGTCCAATGGTCCCGGCCAGGGCCGGCGCGACCTATTCGGCGGCCATTTCGGGTCTCGGCAGCGTCAGCGCTGTCTTTTCGGCGGAGGGTTGATCATGGCCGATATCGAAGCGCTCGCGGCGCGACTGGACGAGGCGGCACGCACGGGACGGGCGATCCCCCAGCTCTCCGCGGAGACCGACATCGCCCTTGCCGATGCCTATGAGATCCAGCGCGCGCTCATTGCCCTGCGCCTGCAGCGCGGCGAGCGCCGCATCGGCATGAAGATGGGGTTCACCAGCCGCGCCAAGATGGCCCAGATGGGCGTCGACGACCTTATCTGGGGACGCCTGACCGATGCGATGCTGCATGACGATGGCGGGACCGTCGCATTCGGAAGCTTCGTCCATCCGCGGGTCGAGCCCGAAATCGCCTATCTCCTGCGCAAGCCGCTCGCCGGCAAGGTGTCGGCGCTGGAAGCGCTCGACGCGGTCGAGGCAGTGGCTCCCGCGCTCGAGATCATCGATTCCCGCTACGAGAATTTCAAATTCTCGCTCGCTGACGTGGTCGCCGACAATTCGTCCTCGTCGGGCTTCGTCGTCGGTGGTTGGCGGCGGCGCGACGTCGATGCCTCCAATCTCGGCATGGTCCTGTCGATCGACGGCCGCCCGGCCCAGTTCGGCTCGACCGCGGCGATCCTTGGCGACCCGCTGCGCTCGCTCGTCGCTGCCGCCAGGATGGTCGCATCGGCCGGCGAAACGCTTGCGGCGGGGTCGATCATCCTCGCGGGCGGCGCCACCGCGGCGGTCGCATTGTCTCCCGGAAATCTTGTGGAACTGGAGGTCGAGCAACTGGGCTCTGCATCGTTCAGCATGAACGGGTAGGCACCCGTCCACCGGCCTCGCGGGGGAGGCTCGCAGCGTGCCGATCGAGAGATTGGCGGGCCGTTGACGCATTGATCGTAACGCCCCCGATACATCCGCCAGAGCGATGATTTCATTCCAATATATCGATTTTCCGGAAGGCGCGGCGGGGTCTATCGTCCGCTCCATATAAGATAGCGCAGCCAATGGCAGGCCAATTGCCGGCGAGCGAAGCGCAGGAAAACGGCACAAGCGGAGGGGAGTCTGATGAGAGCTTTCAAAACGCAACTTCGTTGCGGCGCCATGGTCGTCGCATTGCTCGCGCCCGCGGGCGCCTATGCGCAGACCGCGGTGGACGCCGACCAGGCGCAAACGACGGCGGCAGCCCAGCCTGCGGCCGATCCGCAGCCCGAGGCCGGCGAGCCGGACAACGGGACCGATATCATCGTCACGGCGACGCGCGGGGAGACCCGTCTCCAGGACACGCCGCTGGCGGTCTCGGCCCTGTCGGCGACGACCTTGCGCGACCGGAATGTGGCCACCATCCAGGACGTCGCCGCTTATGTGCCGAACCTCTCCATCGGCAATCGCGCCGGGACGGGCAGCGCCGGCGGCAGCGTCTCGATCCGCGGCATGGGCGTCGATGCGCAGGATTCCTCCGCCGCAGTCGGCATCTATCTCGACGAGGTCTATTTCGCGTCCAGCCGCGGCAACATCCTCGGGCTCCTCGACGTCGAGCGGGTCGAGGTGCTGCGCGGACCGCAGGGCACCCTGTTCGGCCGCAACACGATCGCCGGCGCGATCCAATATGTGAGCCGCGCACCGGGTCGCGAGCTTGGCGGCTATGTCTCCGGAACCTATGGCAGCTTCGACCGGACGGATCTTTCGGCGGCGCTCAACCTGCCCGTCACAGACCGATTCTCCATTCGCGTGTCCGGCATGTACAATGATCGCGACGGCTATATTTACGACATCGCCAACGACGTGGACCGGGGCGCCGAGGAGACGTGGGCAGTGCGCATGCGCGCGCGCTGGACCCCGGCCGACTGGATCACCATCGATCTGAAGGGCGAGCATCTCGAACAGGAGTCCAACGGGCGCCCCGTCCTGATCGCCTCGGTGAATCCCCTGGCACAGTTCGTCGGTCTCGCTGTCTTGTTCGGCGAAACCACGCCGCTCACCAACGCCTATATCTCGCCGAACCGGCGCAGCTTCGCGGGCTACAATGGGCGGGACGGGTTCGAGTCCTCTTATTCGACGCTGCAGTCGAATATCCAGATCGACCTGTCGGAGACCGTTCGCCTGAAGTCGATCACCTCTTATTCCTGGTACCGTACCGAATTGTACCAGGATTTCGACATGACCCCGCTGTCGATCCTCAGCGTCGCCACGCCCTATAACGATTTCGACGTCTTCACGCAGGAGCTTCAGCTGGCCGGCAGGGCGCTGGGCGGGCGGCTGGAATGGACTGTGGGCGGCTATTATTTCGACAGCCAGCAACTGACGAACCAGTTGGTCTCGATCGGCTTCGGGCCGCCGCTGGACCAGGGCCGCCCGTCCTACAATATCGTGGCCAAGGCGCTCTATGCTCAGGGCACCTTCCACTTCAGCGATCAGTTCTCGGCCGTCGCCGGTCTGCGTTATTCGCATGAGAAGAACACGACCTTCCTGATCGGCGTGACCCAGCCCTCGTCGATCACCTTCGAGGACCTGTCGCCGACTTTCGGCCTGAATTTCGAGCCGAACGAGGAGACGCTCATCTATGCTCGCGTCGCCCGCGGCTTCCGGGCGGGCGGTTTCGCGCCAAGCCCTCTTCTGCCAAATAACGGCCTGGCCTTCGATCCCGAGACCGCATGGACGTACGAATTCGGTGTCCGGCTTGAACTGCTGGACCGCCGGCTGAGGATCAACCCGACGATCTTCCAGACGGACTGGAATGCCATCCAGTTCAACCGGCTCGTCCCGACCCCGCAGGCGCCGGTGGCCACCACCGACAATGTCGGCGATGCCCGGATCCGGGGTCTCGAACTGGAGGTCCAGTTCCAGGCGACGCCGAACTTCCTGCTGACCGGCTCGATGTCGCTGCTGGACTCCAAATATACGAGGGTCGACGGGCTGACCTACAGCACCTTCCCGATGGGCTTTCCCGGGCCGTCCGTGGAGCTTCCCAACGTGACGCTCGACACCGAGCTGATGCGGGCTCCGGGGCTCAAATTCTCGCTTGGCGCCCGCTACACCGTGCCCTTGCCCCGGGATTCCAACCTGCTCTTCAGCCTGGATTATGCATGGGTCGACGAGCAATATTCGTCGGTCACCATCGCCGACCGGGTGCTCATGCCGTCTTATGGCCTGCTGAATGGTCGAATCCAGTATACTCTGCCCGGCGGCCGGGCGAGCATCGCCGCCTTCGCGACGAACCTGACCAACGAATATTATCTCGTTGGCGGCACCGATTTTGCCCGCGGCGCCACCGGCGGTGTCGAGGAGCATGACCCCGGTCGGCCCCGCGAGTTCGGCGTCGAACTGAGGTTCAGTTTCTAGAGGGCGGACGAGATCATATGCGCGTCGCACCCTCTCACGCGAGCGACGCGGGACTGCGGCCGGCCCCCTCAAGGGGTCGGCCGATATTTTTCTCGGCCAATGCAGCAGAAATACGAGGCTTGTCATGACCTATGCCCGCAACACCTGGTATGTCGCCGCCTGGGCGGACGAGATCGAGCCGGGCAAGCCGAGCGCCGTCCGCATTCTCGGCGAACCCATCGTGCTCTGGCGGTCGGACGGCCGGCTCGTGGCCTTCGAGGATCGCTGCGTGCATCGACTTGCGCCGCTTTCGCTCGGCCGGTGCGAGGGCGCATCGCTGCGCTGCATGTACCATGGCCTCCTGTTCGACGCGGATGGCCGCTGCGTCGAAATACCGGGGCAGTCGATCATCCCGCCGCAGGCGAGGCTGAAGACCTATCCTGTGGTCGAGATGCACAGCTGGGCGTGGATCTGGATGGGCGATCCTGACAAGGCTGACGAGGCGCTGATTCCGCCCGCCGTGGGCCTGGACCATCCTGACTGGATCCTGGGGCGCGGTCAGCTCGACTATGAGGCGGAGGCCCGGCTGATCAATGACAATCTGCTCGACCTCAGCCATGTCAGCTATGTGCACGAGGCGAGCCTCCAGGGCGGGCTGGAATTCGCCGAGGTGCTGCCCAAATGGGATGTCCTGCCACATGGTCTTCGCTACACGCGCTGGATGGTCGGGACCACCCGGCCCTCGGGTGGAGACGCGCGCAAAACCGACGTCCCTGTGGACGATTTCCTGACCTATGATTTCATGATCCCGGGCATCCTCCTCCTCTACAATGCAAGCTTTCCGGCCGGCACGGCAGCCGCTTGCGATTTCGGTCCGCCGGATCGGTCGCAGGCCATCGGAGGCTCGACGTTCAGCAGCCAGGCGGTCACACCGACGGGCGATCGCACATCCCGCTATTTCTTCTCGGCGGGACCGCACAGGGACCATGGCGACGAGGCGGTACGAGACATGCAGATCGCGCTCGTCTGGCAGGCCTTTGCCGAGGACAAGAGGATGATCGAGCATCAGCAGCGCGTGATCGATGAGACCGACCAGCCGCGCGTGATGCCGACCGCGCATGACAGGTCGCTGACCCTGTTCAACAGGATGGTCGAGAAGCTCGCCCGAGAAGATGGGCAGGCGCTGGCGGTGCCGGAATTGGCTAGCGATGAGCTGCCTGCGCCTCCGCATTGACGTTCGCCAGGCAGCTCCTGATCATGTCGCGCAGCCACATATGCTCGATCGCCTCGTCGGTGACCGGGCTCCAGAACATGCAGGTGTCGAAGCTCGCGGCCTCCTCGGCGGTATCGACGATGGCGAGGGGCAGGATGTCCCCCAGGTGACAGACCAGGGATTCGGGGGCCCGCGCGACCGCGGGAGGACGCGCGGCGAAGAGGGCGCCGTTGAACATGCTCTTGCTCGTGATCTGGGATTCGATGTCGAGGATTGGCATGCCGGTTGTCCACTGCGTTCGGCGCGCAAGCAACGGAATGCTGTGGCTGGATGGCGATGAACTCGGATCGTAGTTCAAGCTTGGACTTGGATATTGCTTGAGCTCGTCGATGGTCACGCCCTTGCGTTCGAGCAGGGGATGACCTTTTGCCACCGCCGCCACGAAGCGATCGCGGAACAGGAGTTCGCTCCGCAACTCCGGCCACATGTGCAGGTCGGCGCAGACGGCGAGATGGACCTGGGATTCATCGAGCAGGCGCGGAAGCTCGGTCGGGGCATCGACGAACATGATGCTGATGCCTGGCGCCTCCATCTCCAGCCGTGTCAGCATCGTCGCCGTCAGGAGATAGGCGATATAGTCCGGGACGCCGATCCGGAAGGTCAGCTGCGCGTTCGACGGATCGAAGGTCTCCGGCTGAAACACGAGTTCGATCTGTGCGCAGACATCGTCGAGGCGCCGGCGCATGCGCTCGGCTTTCGGCGTCAGCCGCATCGCCCGGCCGACCCGGACGAGCAAGGGATCATCCAGCAGCTCGCGGAGGCGTGCGAGCGCACCGCTCATCGCCGGCTGGGACAGTCCCACCTCATCTGCGGCGCGGGCGACGCTTTCATGTTTCAGCAGCGCCTGGAGGATCGGGATCAGGTTGAGGTTCTTCGATCGTATCGCCATTCACGTCCCGCCAGGGCTCGAACCGCCCAAAAGCCATCATCAGGAGTTCAGATGAGAAAGTTCGAATATATCGATTTTCCAGATTGGAGGCAAATCGGTAGGCTCGGCCGATAAACACAATGGAGAGGTCGGAGAATGCCGCGGCTTTTGCACATCCAGTCGAGTCCCAATCTCGGCAATTCGGTGACCCGAACGCTGTCCAGCAAATTCGTGGACACCTGGACTGCCACGCATGCCAATGTCGACGTCGAGCTGCTCGACCTGGCAGTGGAGCCGCTCCCGCATTTCGGGCCTGATATCCTGAAGGCTGCGGAGGGCACACCCGACGACTGGAGCGCGGAAACGCGTGCGGCCGTCGACCTGTCCGGCCGCCTGGTGACCCAGGTGGAGAATGCGAACATCCTGGTCATCGGCGCGCCGATGATCAACTTCACCATCTGCAGCCAGCTCAAGGCCTGGATCGACCATATCACGATCGCCGGCCGGACCTTCCAATATGCGGCTCCCGGCGTCGCTAAGGGGCTGCTGTTCGGTAAGAAGGTCTTTGTCATAGAGGCGCGTGGCGGCGATTATGCCGACGTTCCGATCAAGGCTTTCGATTTCCAGGAGCCGCTGCTGCGCATCCAACTCGGGTTCCTCGGAATGTTCGATGTCTCCTTCATCCGCGCCGAGGGCATGCGCCAGCGCGTCGATGAGGTCGACGACATCCTGCGGAACGCGGAAGCGGTCATCGCGCAGCTCGCGGCTTGAGGTCAGGAGAAGCCCGATGGCAACCAAGATAAAGATCGCTTCGAAGCCGGTTCATCGCCAGTCGCTGGCCGAGCGTGTCGCGCCCTATCTGGACGAGATCGCGAAACGCGCGGCGGCGACCGAGAAGGCACGGATGGTGCCCGTCGAGAATATCGACATCATCCGCGAAGCGGGTTTCATGCGCGCGCTCGTGCCCGCCGCCTGGGGCGGCGACGAGCGCGACCTTTCTGATTTCTCGGAAGGGGTCCGGGCAGTCGCCACCGCCTGCCCCTCGACCGGGTGGGTCACGGGCGTGCTCAATATCCACCAGAGCGGCATCTCGTTGTTCGACGTCTCGGTCCAGGAGGAAGTCTGGGGCAGCACGCCCGACACCATCATCTCCTCCTCGGGGACGCCGGTGATGAAGGCGAAGGTCGTCGAAGGCGGGGTCGTCGTCTCGGGCCGTGGACGGTGGTCGAGCGGCTGCGATCATGCCGAATGGGCGATGGTCGGGATCAAGGTCCCGGATCCGAGCGACTCCGAATATCCCGAGCGGCGGCACCGCCAATATATGTCGATGATGCATCGCAGCCAGTTCGTCATCGACGACACCTGGTATTCGACCGGAATGCGCGGCAGCGGGTCCAAGGACCTCGTATTCGACAATGCCTTCGTGCCGTGGCGCAGGATGGAGCGGCTCGACGCGCTCAATTTCGGCTATAGCCGTGGAGACGGTACGGTCGACAGCTGGATCGCACGGGTGCCCTTCTCGCTGATCTTTCCGACCTTCCTTCCCGCCGTGGCGCTCGGTTGCGCGGATGGAATGCTGCGCGAATATACGAAGCGGCAGCGCTCGCGGAAGAACCTGCTGTCCGATGCCTACGGCATCCTCAACCCGGCCGGCTATATGCGCCTTTCCGAGTCAGTGCATGAGCTCGAATCCATCTCCGTCTATTACAAGCATCTGGTCGATTCCGTTCAGGCCTATGGCGAGCGGGGCGAGAAGCTGACGGAGTCCAAATTCTTCGACATGCTGGGCAAGTTCCCGTTCGTCACCGACCGTGCGACCCAGGTCATCGACCGCCTCTTCCACGGCGCCGGCGCCAGCGCGATCGCCGATTTCAATCCGATGCAGCGTTACTGGCGCGATGGCCATACGGTCCGCCTGCACCTCGGCTCGGACTATGACACCAATTCCCAGCATCATGGGCGCAGCCTCATCGGCCTCCCCCCGACACCGGACATCTAGGCGCGGGGGGATTACTCCCCCCGGGCACGCCACGCGAGAATATCCACGACGACAAAGGCAGCAATGCTCGGCGCCGGCGCCGCCGGCGGCGCTCCGCCTTACCCGAACCGGAACGAGAGACGCCATGGCTCAGGCCGACCTGCAACGCACGATCTCGCCGACAGAGGAGATCATAAACGAGGCGCGCAATGGGCGCATGTTCATCCTGGTCGACGACGAGGACCGGGAGAATGAAGGCGACTTCATCTTCCCCGCCCAGATGGTGACGCCCGATGCAATCAACTTCATGGCGAAGCATGGCCGGGGCCTGATCTGCCTTGCCGTCACCCGCGACCGTGCCGACCAGCTTGGCCTCGCGCCCATGAGCCGTGACAACCGCTCCCAGCACGAGACCGCCTTTACCCAGTCAATCGAGGCGCGCCAGGGCGTCACGACCGGGATTTCCGCATCCGATCGGGCGCGCACGATCGCCGTAGCGGTGGATGCGTCCCGGGGTCGCGACGATATTGTTTCGCCTGGCCATGTATTCCCGCTCGTCGCGCGCGACGGGGGTGTCCTGGTGCGCGCCGGTCATACCGAAGCGGCGGTGGATATCGCCAGGCTGGCCGGCCTGGTTCCGGCGGGTGTTATCTGCGAGATCATGAACGAGGATGGCACGATGGCGCGGCTTCACGACCTCGTGCCGATCGCGCGGCGCCATGGGGTCAAGATCGGCACGATTCGGGACCTTATCGCCTATCGGCGGCGGCACGACCATTTGGTCGAGAGGGTAGGGGAGACGCCCTTCCATTCCGATTATGGAGGCGAATGGCGCCTGCAGATCTTCCGCAACCAGATCGACGGCAGCGAGAGCTTCGTATTGTTGAAGGGCCAGGTGTCGAGCGACGCGCCGACTCTCGTGCGCGTGCATACCGCCTCGATCTTCTCGGATCTCCTCGGCCAGCCGGGCCCGCGGCGGCATAGCATGCAGCGGGCCATGACCCAGATCGCCGAGGCCGGGTCCGGACTTATCGTGCTGTTGCCGATCCCGTCGCGGGAGTTTCACCGCGTCAACTCGCCGGGAGATCTCGACCCGGAGTTCGACCTGAGATCCAACGGCATCGGAGCCCAGATCCTGGCCGATATGGGGGTCCGCGAGATGGTCCTGATCAGCAGTTCGCCGAACCGGGCGATCATCGGCCTCGAAGGCTATGGGCTGACCGTCGTCGGCCAGCTGTCGCTGGACCCGGACTAAGGCATCACTGGAAGAGGAAGCCTGAGACCGCGGTGTTGACCACCGCGCCGGAGAAGATCCGTTCCCCCGGCCCATCGGCCGCGCCCGCCGCTACCATCAAGGGCAGCAGATGCTCCTCCCGTGGGTGGGAGAGGCGGCCGCCCGGCGCTGCGTCCCATTCCAGCAGCGCGGCGTCACGTGCAGCGGCCGGTTGGGTGACGGCCCTGGTCAGCCAGGCGTCGAACTCGGCCGCCGGCCTGGTGAAGTCGGGATGGCCGTAGCCGCGCATATTGTGGAAGCTCATGCCCGAACCGATGATCGCCACGCCCTGCGCCCGCAATGGGGCAAGCGCGCGCCCGGCGGCAAGGTGCAGGCCGGGGTCGAGCTTGCGGTCGAGCGACATCTGGACGATGGGGATTGTCGCGTCAGGAAAGGCGACTTTCATCGGAATGAAGACGCCATGGTCGAACCCCCGCTCCGGGTCGATCCGGGCTGGCAGCCCCGCATCGCCGAGAAGCATGGCTGCCCGCTGTGCGAGCGGTGGCGACCCGGCGGCAGGGTAGGTGAGCTGGTAGGTGTGCGCGGGGAAGTTATAGTAATCGTAGATCAGGTCCGGGCGCTCGCCGCCGGTGAGGGCGAAGCCGTCCGTCTCCCAATGACCCGACACGAGAAGAATGGCCGACGGTCGCATGCCCAGCCGGCCAGGCAGGCCGCGAAGAAACGCCTCCATGTCGGTCCACACGCCATGGGGATCGTCCATGAAGAAGCAGGGGCCCCCGCCATGTGGAATATAGGTGGCGGGGAGCATGCTCATCGGATGGTGCCAGCCCGGATCCCTAGAAGGCAAGCGCGGTGATGTCGACGATACTGGCCCCGCCGTCGGCCGCGATCGCGGCACCGGTGATGAACGAGGAATCGTCCGATGCGAGGAACGCGATCGCCCCGCCGATCTCGTCCGGCTCACCGATCCGCTGCAGCGGATAAGATCCGACCATCGCGTTCAGCATATCGTCGGGAGAGCAGCCTTTCATGGCGGCGCCTGCGTTGATGCCGCCTTCCGCCATGTCCGTCCGGATGAGGGCGGGGCAGATGACATTGCACCTGATGCCGGCAGGGCCATAGTCGAGCGCGATCGAGCGATTGAGGCCGAGCAAGGCGGTCTTGCTGCTCATATAGGCGGCGAAGCGCGGTGCCGCGCGAAGCGATGCGATCGAGCCGACGAGGACGATGGCGCCGCCGCCCCGCCGCTGCAGGTGCGGCAGCACGACCTTCGTCGCCAGCATCGGGGCCTCGACGTTCAGTCGGAACACCTCCCGCCAGTCTTCGACGCCGACCTCCGCGACCGAGCCGAACGAGCCGGTGGCGGCGTTGGCGACGAGGATGTCGATCCCGCCGAACCGCTCGACCGCCAAAGCGGCGGCGGCCTCGAGATGCGCCGGATCGGTCGCATCGCCGGCGAGCGCCGCGCCACCGATCTCGTCAGCGACGGCGTTGAGCGGCTCGGGCCGCCGGCCGGTGACGAGGACCTTGCCGCCCTCAGCGGCGATGCGCCTCGCGGTCGCGGCACCGATGCCCGTCCCACCGCCCGTGACGATCGCGACCTTCCCTTCAAACCTCGCTGCGGCCATCTGCTCTGCTCCTTGTGAGATGCTGCGCCAGGAAGCGCGCTCGACGCATTTGCTCGGGGTGATCCATGGGAGGCGGTCAGTCCGCCGCCGCTCCCTGCGCGGGCCCGCCGACGATCGCCTTCACTTCCATGAAGTCGGCAAGGCCGAACCGGCCGCCTTCGCGGCCATTGCCCGATTGCTTGTAGCCGCCGAACGGCGTTGGCTCCATCGAGGCCCAGGTGTTGATCGTGACCTGGCCGGCGCGAAGCCGCCGGGCTACGGACGCGGCCTCGGCCGGATCTCCGGAAATGGTGGCCGACAGGCCGTAATCGGTGTCGTTCGCCATTGCGATCGCCTCTTCGCGATCGACATAGGTCGAGATCGTGGCGACTGGCCCGAAAATCTCCTCGCGATAGATACGCATTTGCGGCGTCACGCCGCCGAGCAGGGTCGGCTTGACGAAATAGCCTTCATTGCGGCCGTCCGGGCGGCCGAGCCCGCCGGTCACCAGGGTCGCGCCTTCGTCGATCGCCGACTGGATCAGCGCCTGGACCTTGTCATATTGCGCCTTGTTCACGAGCGGCCCGATATGCATCCCGTCGACCTCCGGATCGCCGACCGGCGTGCTTTCGAGGATCGACCGCACGACCTGGGTGGCCTCGGCGACCTGATCCTCATGTACGAGCAACCTGGTCGGAGCGATGCAGCTCTGGCCGCTATTGACCAGGATTCCGGCGACCGTGGGCGGAAGCACCTCGTCAAGCGCCGCGCCCTGCAGGACCAGGTTGGGCGCCTTGCCGCCGAGTTCCTGATGAACGCGCTTCACGGTCGGCGCGGCGGCGGAGGCAACCGCGATGCCCGCGCGGGTCGAGCCCGTGAAGCTCACCATGTCGACATCCCTGTGACTGCTCAGGGCCGCGCCCACGCCCGGGCCATCGCCATTGACCAGGTTGAACACGCCCGCCGGAACGCCCGCCTCGTGCAGGATCTCGGCGAGGATCGCGGCATTTGCCGGGGCCTCCTCGGACGGCTTCAGGATCATGGTGTTGCCGGCGGCCAGCGCCGGCGCCACTTTCGCGCAGATCTGGTTGAGCGGCCAGTTCCAGGGTGTGATCATCGCGATCACGCCGATCGGTTCGTGCACCACCTGGGACGAGCCGATCGTCTCGGTGAATCGGAAGTCCCGCAGTGCGGCAAGCGTGCCGGCGAAATGGCCGAGGCCGGTCGGCACCTGGGCCATGTTCGCGAGACCGATCGGCGCGCCCATCTCGCGGCTGATCGCCGCCGCGAGGTCCGGCATGCGCGCCTGATAGGCGGCGAGGATCCGCTCGAGCAATGCGGCGCGCTCCTCGACGCTGGTGCGCGACCAGCTCTCGAAGGCGCGCCGGGCGGCCGCCACGGCGCGATCGACATCCGCCTGGCTGCCAAGCGTGATCTGCGTGCAGGGCTGTTCAGTCGCAGGGTTGATGACGTCGTGCCGGCGGCCGCCATCGCTCTCGACCCAGGCGCCATCGATATAATGCTGAAGATAGCTGTTCATGGCGGTTTCCTCGGTTGGCTTGACGGTCAGGCCTTGGGCGGCGGCGGGAACTGGCCGAGCGCGACGCCGCGCACCTGGTCGGAATCGGTCGGCTGGTGGCCATGTTCGTGCGGGGGCGCCGGAACCTCCTGCACGATATTGGTGACGCGCCCGACATTGCTCACCTCGACCTCGACGACGTCGCCGATGTTCATCGGCCGGGAATTTGCGGGGGTGCCGGTGAGAACCACATCGCCGGGCAGGAAGGTGATGTGCCGGGAAAGGTCCGCAAAGATATAGGGGATGTCGAACGTCATCTCCGACACCGGGCCTTCCTGGACCACATTGCCGTTGATGTAGGTCCGCAGGACGGACTCACGGATGTCGACGCCGCGCACGATCCCGGGGCCGATCGGGCAGAAGCCGTCCTGGCCCTTGACGCGCAGCATCGAACCGGCGTCGGTATCGCGGAAATCCTGCGCGCCGACGTCGTTCGCCGGCGCGAAGCCGGCAAGATGATCCCACACGTCGCCAGGCGCGATATTGCGCATCGGCTTGCCGACGATGGCCGCAATCTCGCCCTCATAATTGAGATATTGGCAATTGGCGGGGCGGTTCAGCTTGCCGCGATGCGCGTTCAGGGTCGTGAGCGGCTTCTGGAAATAGGTCGGGGTCGTCAGCGGCGGCGCCTTGAACTCGACCCGGCGCGATTCATAGTTGAGATGGATGCAGATGATCTTGCTCGGGTCGCATGGCGGGAGATAGATCGCTTCCGGTTCGCTGACGGTGCGGCCGTCGCCAAGGCGCAGCACCTCGCCTTCCGGCCGGACCCATTGGGGCTGGCCTTCGAACAGGATGCGACGCCATTCCTCGCGCGGACCGTTCAATACCGACATCGTCATTCCTTCCCTGTGAAGCTCAGGCCGCGACGTTCACGCAGCCGAATTTGCCGGCGAGGAAGGCGAGCGGGGCGCATTCACGCCGCTCGAATCGCTCCACCTTGCCAATGATGATCTCGTGATCGCCCGCGCGCCTGATACTGTGGGTGGCGCATTCGAAGGCCGCGGCCGCGTCGTCGAGCACCGGGGCGCCGGACAGACCCTTGCGGACGGGAATGCCCTCCAGTCGCTGTTCATGCGGCCGGCCCAGCGCCTCGATAAGGCAGCGCTGATCTTCCGAAAGGATGCTGATCGCGAAGCCGGGCGCGGCGACGAATGCGCCGCGGCACTTTGACTCGAGGCCAATCGACCAGAGTACGAGCGGCGGATCGAGGGATACTGAGGCGAACGAATTGATGAGCATGCCAACCTGGCGACCGTCCGGAGACCGGGTCGCGACGAAAGCGACGCCCGTCGGAAACCTGCCGAGCGCCTTGCGGTAACCCGCGCGATCCGCGAGCGGATCGCTCAGGTCCGGCCAGCTATGCCCACCCGCGCTCACAAGACCTCCATCGCCTCGTTCGTCACGCCCTCGACCGGCTGGTGGCCGTAGGTGTCGGGGTCGTAATATTCGGACTGGGCCTGGGCGAGACGCGCGCCCCAGCCGATCTCGGACATGAAGCCCGATGGATTGATGAAGTAGAAGGAGTACATCTGGTCGTTGGCGTGGCGCCCCGGCGTGATCGCGACCTTCAGCCCGGCCTGCTGCACCTTCTGGTAGGTGAGGCTGACATCGTCCATATTCTCCACCTCGAACATCAGGTGGTTGATCCGCTTCTTTCCGGCCGGCACGCCGAAGGAGAGCGTATGCTGCCGCTGGTTGCACTTCATGAAAAGCAATTCGCCGACATGAGGCGGATGGGGCAGCTGAACGCGATATTCGACGCTCCCGGTCATGCCCAGCAGCCGGTAGAATTTGTAGAGCTGATCGTTGGTGGCCGTCCCGAACAGCATCAAATGTCCGATGCCTGCCTCGCCCGTCTTGAAGCCGCCATGCATGCCCCGTCCCGGATAGAAGGGCTTTTCGACCTGGACGTGGGGGCCATGGAAGATCTCGACGTCCATGCCGTTAGGATCCTTCAGCATCATCACTTCGAGGACATGGCGCTCCAGAGCTTCGTCGAGCGTGCCGATGCGCACCTCGACACCCGCTTCGCGAAGCTGCCGTGCCATGATCTCGAATTGGTCAGGACCGGCAACGCGCATGCCGTGCACCATCAGGTCGTCAACGCCATTCTCTTCGAGAACGAGGCGATGATGCCAGTAATCCATGCGCAGGAAGGCCCGGTCGGCGCGCTGCGGATCGTCCACAACTTCCAGCGCGAGGATCTCGGACGCGAATTGCTTCCACTGGGACAGGCTGCTCACGCCGATCTTGAGATAGGCAAGCTCGGTTACCTTCGCCATCGAACCCTCCGTCACGAAAAGGAACCTTTCTTCACGGCTATATTCTTGATGTCGCAGTAGAAATCGAAGCTCCAGGTCCCGCCCTCGCGACCGATGCCGGAATGGCGGGCGCCGCCAAAGGGAGCGGCCAGCTCGCGGATGAAGAAGCAATTCACCCAGATCGTGCCCGCGGTCACGCCCGACGCGATCCGCATGGCCCGCGCCTCGTCGCGGGTGAACAAGGTGCCCGCCAGCCCGTAGACCGTGGCATTGGCCACCGCGATGACCTCGTCGTCGCTGCGGAAGGTGTTCCAGGTGAGGACGGGGCCGAAGACCTCGCTCTGGAAGATCTCCTGATCGTGCCCGGGATTTTGGATCAGGGTCGGCTGGAAGAAGAGCTCTCCCTGATTGTGGCGAGACCCGCCCCAGAGGAAATCCAGCCCGGCGCTCCTGGCGCGATCGACGAAGCCCTGGACCCGCTCAAAATGGTCCGGGTGGATGAGCGGTCCGACCCAGGTCGCGTCGTCGCGCGGGTCGCCCACCTTCATGTGGGCTGTCGCTTCGCGGACGAGCTCGAGGAAGGGCTCCGCGATCGATTCCTCGACGAGCACGCGCGTGCCGGCAAGGCAAACCTGCCCCGCATTGACATATTGCATGGCGACCGTGTGCGCCGCGGCCTTGAGGTCCGCGTCGGCGCAGACGATGAAGGGCGACTTGCCGCCAAGCTCCATGCTGACCGGGGTGATATTCTGGGCGGCGGTCCTGCCGATGATCTGCGCCGTGTCGACAGAGCCGGTGAAGCTGATCCGGTTGACGTCCTGGTTCCGGACGAGAGCGTCGCCGGCATCCTCGCCGATACCCTGTACGATATTGAGGACGCCCGGCGGGATCCCTGCCGCCTCGGCGATGTCGCCGAGCAAAGAGCAGGTCAGGGGCGCCCATTCCGGCGGCTTCACGACTACGGTGTTGCCGGCGGCAAGGGCGGGCCCGATCTTCCAGGTGGTCAGCATCAGCGGACCGTTCCAGGGCGTGACGAGCACCGCGACCCCGGCGGGATCGTAGCGGATGTTGTTCGTGACCTCTGGAGACTCGATCTTGTGGTCCAGCAGGGTCAGCGCATGTTCGGCGAAATAGGAGATATTCAGCGCGGCGCGCGGCACGAGCAGGTGCTGATTGCCGCGGAGCAGCGATCCATTGTCGATCGTCTCGACGGCGGCGAGATCGGCGGCGCGGGCCTTGATGCCTTCGGCGAAGCGCCGGAGGAAGGGCAGGCGGCCTTCGGCCCCGAGCGCGGCCCAGCCGGGAAATGCCCGACGGGCAGCGGCGACGGCCTCGTCGGCCTCGGCCTGGCCACCGGCGGACAGCTCGGCAAGCGCGGCGCCGTCGATCGGAGAGCGGTCGAGAAAGCGGTCGCTCGAAGAGACGCGGCGCCCGTCGATATAGTGATCGGTGGACACCTCCACCCCGGCTACGCTTGCGCGGCTCATCGACAATTCTCCTCTCCGTCCCATGGCCCATCGAGCCGTTGTGCCGTCTGGACGTCGACGTTTGCCGTCGATCCTCAGCGGCCGACCCTGGAGCCCGGCGAGTCGCGAACCGACCGGCGGACCTCTAGTCTCGGCAGAGCATATTCACGGGGATACATTCGGAAAAATCGAATTACTTGAACCTATCCATCGCCGCTGCCGATGCGTGGGGCCCGTAATGGCCTTCGGCTCCAGCAGGGCGGGGCGCCGATAGGGTCAGCACTGGTCGGACGGCGGTCCGTGGGCCGCCGCTCTCTGGCGTTGAGCCTGATCAGATGAAGCGAACCGAGACGCCGCCAAGCGCGCCATAATCCGCGTGGAAGACGTCTCCGGGCCTGGCAAAGACGGGCCGGGTGAACGAGCCGCCAAGCAGGATCTGGCCCGGCTCCAGGCTGATGTCATAAGGCGCGAACTTGTTGGCCAACCAGGCGACGCCCGTCGCAGGATGGTTCAGGACGCCGGCCGCGAGACCCGTCTCCTCGATCACGCCGTTCCGGTGGAGAAGGCATCCGACCCAGCGCAGGTCGACGGCGTCCGGCCTGACCGGCCGGCCGCCGAGCACGACCCCGCCGCAGGCCGCATTGTCAGAGATCGTATCGAGGGCTTTCGCCATCTTGCCGGTTTCCGGATCGACTGGCTCGACCCTGACGTCGATGATCTCGAGCGCCGGCGTCACATAGTCCGTCGCCGCGAGCACGTCGAAGACCGTGACATTCGGCCCCTTGAGCGGCCGCTTGAGCATGAAGGCAAGCTCCACCTCGACCAGAGGCTGCACGAAGCGATCCACCGGCACGTCGGTACCCTGCGGGAAGACCATGTCGTCGAGCAGATGACCATAATCCGGCTCAGTGATTTGCGAGGCGATCTGCATGGCCCGCGAGGTGAGACCGATCTTGTAGCCGATGGTCTTGCGGCCCTCGGCGCGCTTCAGGTCCAGCCAGGCGGACTGGACGGCATAGCCATCCTCCATGGTCATGTCGGGAAAGGTCCGGGACAATTGCGGGATGCGCTTCTTGGTCCGCTCCGCTTCCTGGAGGCGGCGGGCGGTTTCGCTGATGTCGTCGGGGGAAATCGGCATGTCTGTCCTCACTGGCTGGGAGTGGAAGGGGCGGCTTCGACGATTGCGCGGGCCTCCTGCACGGTCCCGCGAGCGGCCATGATGAAGTTCATGTCGCCGACGAGCGTGATGAAGCGGAAGCCGAGCTTCACCATGCGTTCCGCGAAGGCCGGGCTGGCGGTGTGGATGCCCGCGACCAGGCCGTGCCGCCGGCAGGCCCCGGCAATGTCGCGATAGGCGTCGAGCAAGGCCGGATCGTCCCTGTCGAACCCCTGCGGCCCGCCGAGGGCGAGCGACAGGTCGGACGGTCCCACATAGAGGCCGTCCAGCCCGGGTGTCGCGGCGATCGCATCGAGATTGCGCAGGGCATCCGCGGTCTCGATCATCGCGAACTTCAGGATCTGCGCGTCACTCGCGGTGCCATAGTCGAGCCCGGCATAGAAATAGGCGCGGGTGGCACCCGAACTGCGCACCCCGTGGGGCGGATAACGGCAGGCCGCGACGAACTGTGCCGCTTCTTCGGCCGTATTGATCAAGGGGCAGATCAGGCCCATCGCGCCGGCGTCCAGCGCCTGCCCGATCCGGATCGGGTCGTTCCCGGCGAGCCGGACCATCGGCGTGGTGGCCGTGGTCGAGATGGCCTGCAGCATCGCGACCATGTCGGCATGGCCGATAATCCCGTGTTGCGCATCGATGGTCAGCGCGTCCCAGCCGAGCGCGCACATCACCTCGGCGAGGAAGCCGCCCGGAATGACGGACCAGCCGTTGAGGACCGTCCGCCCCTCGGCCAGCAATTGCCTCGCCTTAATCGGCCTCATCTCGTTCCTCCCTGGCCGGAGCGGCCATCGCCTTGATCCCGTTTGCGTCTAGTAGCCCTGCGCGAGCGCGAGCCGGTCGATCTGGAAATCCGGATCCCCATATAATTCCTGGGCGACCCTGATCCGCTTCACGTAGAGACCGACATCATGCTCGTCGGTCATGCCGATCCCGCCGTGCATCTGGATGGCTTCGAGGCCGGCAAGGGTCGCGGCCTGACCTGCCTTCGCCTTCGCGAGGGTGCAGGCCGGGCCGGCCGCCGCGAAATCCCGGTCAAGCTCCTGCAGCGCATGGAGGACGGCCGAGCGCGTCAGCTGCAACTCGCAATAGAGGTACGCCGCGCGATGCTGCAGCGCCTGGAAGGATCCGATCGTCGCCCCGAATTGCTGGCGCGTCTTCAGATAATCGATCGTGACGTCGAAGGATTGCTGGGCGGCCCCGGAAAGTTCCGCGGCGAGCCCCGCGCGACCCGCATTCAAAATGCCGTGGAGCACGTCCCCGCCCGCGTCGATCTCTCCCAGCACGTCTCCGCCGGTGGCCTCGACGTCCGCGAAGGCGATGCGAGCCGCATTGCGGCTGTCGACCAGCCGGACCGGCTCGATCGTGATCCCCGGAGCCTTGGCATCGAGCAGGAAGAGGGTGATGCCGCCGGCATCGCCGGCCGCGCCCGCCGAGCGCGCCGCGACGATCAGCTGGTCGGCGAGCGTGCCATCTGCCACGAAGCGCTTGGCGCCGTTGATGCGAAAGCCGTTCCCGGCGCGCTCGGCACGGACCGCGATCGCTTCCGGCCGGTGCTTCGCGCCTTCATCCACGGCAAGCGCGTGGATGGCTTCGCCGGCCGCGATGAGCGGCAGGTGGCGAGCCTTTTGTTCGGCGGATCCGAACCGGCCGATCGCGGTGGCGGCGAGCAGGGCGGTGGATATGAACGGGGAGGCGGACAGCGTCCGCCCCATTTCCTCGGCCAGGACACCGGCGCCGACGAAGCCGAACTGGCTGCCGCCAAATTCCTCGTCGACAAGAATGCCGGCCCAGCCAAGCGAAGCCATTTGCCGCCAAAGGTCGCGGGACGCGGCATCGACGCGGTTCTCGTCGCGCTGCCGGCGAAAGCACGAGACCGGCGCCGCCTCGCCGAGAAAGCCGCGCGCGGATTCGCGAAGCATTTCCTGGTCGTCGGTGAGAGTGAGTGGCATCGGGAATCCCTTATGCGGAGGGCAGGCCAAGCACGCGCTTGGCGATGACATTGAGCTGGATCTCTGACGTCCCGCCCTCGATCGAATTGCCCTTGGAGCGAAGCCATGTGGCGGCAAGCCCGGCAGCATCTTCCAGATCGCTGTCCCATTCGACGGCGTCGGCACCGCCAATGTCCATGAGCAACTCGAAGCGGCGCTTGTTCAGCTCGGTGCCGTAATATTTGAGCATCGAGGAATTGGCACCCATGTCCCGGCCTCGCGCACTCTCGTCGCGAAGACGATCGACGGTGAGGCCGAAGGCGCGCGTATCCAGCTCGAGCTGCGCGATCTTGGCGCGGACCATCGGATCCGAGAGACGCCCGCCCGAGACACCGATCCGACCGATCGCAAACTCGGCGAGGCCCGGACCGCCGAAGGCACCGCCCCCGCCGTCGGAAATCATCTCCCGCTCATGCGTGAGGAGATATTTGGCGACGTCCCAGCCCCGGTCCACGGTGCCGACGATCGACGAGATCCCAGCGCCATATTCCTTCGGGACGACCACATCGTCGAAAAAGGTCTCGCAGAATGGCGATTTGCCCGAGATCAGCTTGATCGGGCGCGTCGACACGCCCTCCTGGGCCATGTCGATAAGCAGGAAGCTGATGCCCTGATGCTTGGAGGCCGGGTCGGTACGGACCAGGGTGAAGATCCAGTCCGCCTCGTCGGCATAGCTGGTCCACACCTTCTGACCGTTGACCAGCCAATGATCGCCCTTGTCCTCGCAGCGGCACTGGAGAGATACGAGGTCGGAGCCGGCATTGGGCTCGGAATAGCCCTGGCACCAGCGTATCTCCCCCCGCGCGATCGGCGGCAGGAAATGGAGCTTCTGCTCATGGGTGCCGTAGCGAAGGAGCGCGGGGCCGAGCATCCAGATGCCGAAGCTGCCCAACGGGATGCGGGCGTCGATCAGCGCGAGCTCCTGGGCCAGGATCTTGGCCTCCTCCGGGCCCAGGCCCGCGCCGCCATATTCTTCCGGCCAGGTTGGAACGGTCCAGCCTTTCGCGGCCATGCGTTCGAGCCAGATACGCTGGGCATCCGATTTGAACGTCCAGCGTTGACCGCCCCAGCAGATCTTGTCTTCGCCGTCCGGGCCGTCCCGCATTTCCGCGGGGCAATTCTCGCTCAGCCAGGCCCGGGTCTGCGTGCGGAAGGCGTCGAGATCCGTCATGCGTTCTTTCCTCCGGTGGCGAAGTCGGGCGCCCGCCGCAGCGCCGCGCTCCGCAATTCCAGCTTGTCGAATTTGGCGGTGCCCAGGCGTGGCAATTGCTCGGCCCAGATCCAGATGCGTTCCGGGACCTTGAACGGCGCCAGCCGTGCCGCGAGGAACGCGCGCAGCCGGGCAGGGTCGATATTGTCGCCTGCTTCAGCGAAGACCGCGAGCCCGACGCGCTCGCCCATAAGGTCGTCGGGTACCGAGAATGCAACGGCTTCCGCCACGCCTTCATATTCATAGGCGCTTTTGTCCACCTCGGCGCACGAGACATTTTCGCCGCCCCGGATGATGATCTCCTTCAGCCTGCCATCGATATAGAGGAAGCCCTCTGCGTCGATCCGGCCGAGGTCCCCCGTGCGGAACCAGCCGTCCGCGGTAATCGCCTTCGCGCTCTCTTCGGGAAGATTATGATAGCCCCGGAAATTCGCCGCGCTCTTGATCCAGATCTCACCGACGAGGTCCGTGCCGACGTCCTGACCGTCGAGGACGATCCTCACGTCGGTGAGGGGCGGCACCGGCCGCCCGGTGGCCTCGGGGCGGGCGAGATAGTCGGCCTGCGAGATCAGGCAGCCCATCGCATTGGTTTCCGTCAGGCCATAGCCTTGTGTCGGGTGGCCATTGGGAAATTTCTCCTTCAGCTTGTGCACCTGATCCGCCGGCCGCTTCGCACCACCGGCCGCGATGTCCACCAGCGTGGGAAGGCCCGACTCGCCGGCGGCCTCCATCAGTTCGAAGGACTGCGTGGGTACGCCGAGGAAGTTGGTGACCCGCTCCTGGCGGATCAGTCTTGCCGCCTCGCGAGGATCCCATTTGCGCATCATGACCATGCGGCGGCCCTCAACGAAGGACAGCAGGAACACGACGTGCGAGCCGGTGACGTGGAAGAGCGGGATGACAAGAAGGATGGATGGATCGTCGCCCCACAGGCCGACGCCGTTGCGCGCCTCCTTCATGACCGAGAGGATGAAGGCGTTGGAATAAAGCGCGGAGATGATGCCGCGATGGGTCAGCGCGACCCCTTTCGGCCGGCCCGTGGAGCCGGATGTGTAGAGGATGCAGAAATCGTCGTCCGGACGCACCGCCACTTCGGGGCGCGCGCAGTCGCTCGATCCTTGCAGCAATTCCTCATAGCGAAAGTCCGCGCCCTCGCCGGGATCGCGCGCCAGCACGGTCACCAGGCCAAGCTCGGTCTTGAACGCCGCCATTTCCTCGAGCCGCTGCCCGTCGACGACGACGATGCGCGCGTCGCTATCCTCAACCCCGAAGCGTAGCTCGTCGCGCTTCCACCAGGCATTCAGCGGTACGATCGTGGCGCCGAGGGCCACGACCGCCATATAGGTGACGCACCATTCCGGATAATTGCGCATCGCAAGGACGACCTTGTCGCCCTGGCGAACGCCAAGCCGGTCGCGGAAGGCATGGGCGAGACGGCATGCGCGCCGCCAGAGCTCGCCATGGCTGATGCGCTCATCCTCGTAGACCAGGAATTCCTTCTCGCCATGGCGCGCGGCGGCCGCTGCGATGACGTCCGCGAGGTTGGCCGGCGCATTCTCGAAGATTCGGTAGCGCGCGCCCCTGATGTCCGCCTCGCCGACGCTGAACTCCGGATGCCTGGCGAAGATCGTCTCGACGGCCCGATCGATATCAGCGGGATCCAGCGCGACGGGCGCGACCATTTCCGATTCCCCTCCAACCATGTTCTCGTTGTCGCCGACGCCACCCAGGCGTGCGGCGGGCGCAGCCGGACATGGTCATATGCGCTCGGGCCAATCTCGAAAAATCGAACTATCGAACGTGATCCATCGGTTCGACGGATGAGTGTCCTGTCAGCAGGCTGGACATACCGAGATAATTAAAAATTGAGGCTCGCTACTATCTCTTGATACGGCATTGGCCATACCGAATATTCAAAATATTTGCGTTGCGCGATGGATTCCGGCATCGGCCCGATCTGCTCGCGGGATGGTCCGCTGCAGTCAGAAGCCAGGGGAGACCGGCAATGCGTGATGCGGTGATCGTTTCGGCGGCAAGGACGCCGATCAGCAAGGCCTATAGAGGCGCCTTTAACGCAACGCCGTCGCCGACGCTTGCGGCGCACGCGATCCGCGCGGCCGTTGTCCGGGCCGGCGTGGATCCGGCCGAGATCGACGACGTGCTGATGGGGGCGTCGTTCCAGCAGGGCTATCAATGGGCGATCGGGCGGACTGCGGCCATGCGCGCCGGTCTGCCTGCCAGCGTGCCCGGCATGTCGATCGATCGGCAATGTTCGTCCGGGCTCATGACGATCGCGACCGCGGCCAAGCAGGTGGTGATGGATCGCATGGATGTGGTGGTCGCGGGCGGCGTGGAATCCATTTCGCTCGTGCAGACCAATGCGGTCCGTCTCGACATCGACCGGGAACTCGCCGCGCAGGTCCCGACCATGTACATGTCGATGCTCGAGACCGCCGAAACCGTCGCGACGCGTTACGGGATCGGGCGCGAGGCGCAGGATGCCTATGCGCTGCAGTCGCAGCAGAGAACCGCCGCGGCCCAGGCCCGCGGGGCTTTCGACCAGGAGATCGTGCCGGTCGAGGCGATCATGTCCGTTGTCGACAAGGCAAGCGGCGAGGTCTCGTCGCGCCAGGTTCGCATCGAAAAGGACGATGGCAACCGGCCGGAGACGACGCTCGAGGGACTGGCCAGCCTGAAGGCCGTCGTCGAAGGGGGCTCGGTAACCGCCGGCAATGCCAGCCAGCTCTCGGACGGGGCGGCGGCCGTGGTTGTGATGGAGGCCGCGCTTGCCGCCAGCCGCGGCCGC
>DATJUQ010000030.1:0-181018 GCA_035502235.1 Allosphingosinicella sp. | reverse complement strand
CGTTGCGGCCAGAACCGCGCGGGTAACATTGAGGCATCGCACCGACGCAGCCCATGGTGAGGCGGCATTGCCGACCTCGGAAAGAACGACGACCCCGGCGCGCGACGATCCGAAGGTGAGCAAAAGCAGGAGAGAGACTGCCGATTGACAGGCAGTTCGCTGTTAAAGAACGATCGCTGACGTTGGCGCCGGCGGCTGCCGGCTTCTGCGGGCATCGCGCCTGGCGCGACAATGACGGCAGCGCCTGCCGTGCGCGGCGAGTTGAGACCATCCCGGTCGCCGAGGCGCTGATCACAGCGACAGGCGCGGACTTCCGGATCGGTGGGCATGAGGCCTGTTATTCGCCCGCCCTCGATTTTGTGCAGGTGCCGCTGCAGCAGGCCTTTCGCCAGCAGATCAATTTCTACCGCACCGCCCTGCACGAGCTCCGCCATTGGACCGGGCATCGCTCGCGGCTGGACCGCGATCAGCAGGGCGGGTTCGGCAGCGAGGCCTATGCCCGCGAGGAGCTTATCGCCGAGCTGGCGAGCGCGTTCATTTGCGCTTCGCTCGGTACCCGGCCGACCGTGCGCCATGCCGATTATGTCGGATCGTGGCTCGAGGTGCTGCGCGGCGACGAGCGCGCCCTTTTCCGCGCCGCCAGCCAGGCCAGCAAGGCGGCTGACTCCTTGCTGGCGTTCGTACCCAATGCGGGAGAGGCGTCGTGAGGGTCAATCGGCAAAATCCGCGCGCGGGCCGGCGGCCCTCGCGCTTCATTCTTGACTTGGCTTTGCGCCTTATGCCTGCGAGTCTGTCATCATGAAGAAGAGCCTCGTCCATCTGCCCGAAGGCAAGAGGCGCGAGCTTGACCGCGTCGTCGACATCATCCGGCAAGGCTTTGACGATGCGGTGGCTGGCCGCCGCGCGCCCCGGTTCAAGCATGGCAAGCTGCTCAAGATCATCCTGTTCGGCAGCTATGCGCGCGGCGACTGGGTCGAGGATCCGGTCGGAAGGTATTTCTCGGATTTCGATATCCTCGTCGTCGTCGGTCATGAGGACTTGGCCGATGTCGGCGAGTTCTGGCTGCCGACCGAGGACCGGCTGATCGCAGAGGCGGGCGCGGCGCTGCGCACGCCGGTCAGCATCATCTATCACAGCCTCGACGACGTGAACGAGAAGCTGCGGCTCGGGCGCTACTTCTTCATGGACATCGTGCGCGACGGCATCGTCCTGTTCCAGGAGCCGGGGTATCCATTTGCGGAGGCGCAACCGCTTGAGCCGCAGCAAGTGCTCAAGGAGACGAAGGACTATTTCGACGAGTGGTTCGAGAGCGCGGTGGGTTTGCTTGACACCGCTCGCTACTCAGAAAGTCAGGGCAGGCTGAAGGAAGCGGCGTTCCTGCTCCACCAGTCTACCGAGCGCTTCTATCACTGCCTGTTTCTGGTCCGTACGCTCTACAGCCCGAAGACCCACAACCTGAACCGGTTGCGCGCACTCAGCGAGGATTTGGAGCCGTCGCTGAAACAGGTCTGGTCGCTTGAGACCAAGTTCCAGCGGCGCTGTTACGAGCTGCTCCGCGCGGCCTATGTGAAGGCGCGCTACTCACGCCATTATCGGATCACGGGCGAGGAGCTGGCCTGGCTTGGCGAGCGCATCACGCTGCTGCGTGATCTCGTCGAGAAAGCGTGCCTGGAACGGATCGCGGTACTGACTGGCCAAGACCTGTAGTCCGTCATTTCCGTCATTCGGCGCGCCACACGCGGCCTCTCTCGGTGGGGTCATGCGAGGCGGTGCGGGCGCCTGCGGCGCGCCGGCCTATAGGCCGCAACGGCGGCGCTGGCGGCTTTCTTCCCCGCCGCGCGCCGCGGCTCCTCGCGCACCAACAAAGCCTTGGCGCCGCCGTCCTGCGCTGACGCTCCGGTCCTTTGGGTTGCGGCCCGGCCGCCGCCTCGGTTCTCCTTGCCATCGAGACCGCATCGGGCGGTCCGAGACAAAAGGAGACTTGGAAGATGGCACAGATCGGCAGCTTCAAGCGCGACGCGAACGGCAGCTTCACCGGCACGATCCGCACCCTCGCCCTCAACGCCAAGGCGACCCTTTGCTCGGCCGACAAGGACAATGACAAGGCTCCCGATTATCGCCTCTTCTCCGGCGCCATCGAATGCGGCGCGGCCTGGAAGAAGACCTCGCGCGAGAACCGCGACTATCTCTCGGTCAAGCTCGACGATCCGAGCTTCCCCGCGCCGATCTACGCCTAGCTGCTCGAGGGCTAGGATGGCGAGCACCGGCTGATCTGGTCGCGGTGATCGCGCGAGGCCGCGGCGCCATCGGCGCCGCGGCCGACAGTCTTATTTCGTGCGGAGAACGCCACAAGATTGTTGCGGCAAATCGGGCGGAAACGGACGATCGAACGGCGTCGCGCGCGATGCGCGACTGGACTATTTAGCGCGCGCCCTGCCGGCCTTCGCGGCGCGGCCTTGCTGGCCAAGCCCGATCTTCTTCGCCATCGCGCGGCGCTGTTCCGAGTAGCTCTCCGCCACCATCGGGTAATCCGCCTTCAGCTTGTAGCGTTCGCGATATTGCTCCGGGGTCAGGCCATGCGTCGAGAGATGACGGCGCAGCGTTTTATAGGGCTTGCCATCGATCATCGAGATAATGTGATCTTTCGACGCCAGCGACCGGCGGGCCGTGACGGCGGGCGTGAACTCCTCGACCGGCGCCGTTGCTTCAGGCGCTTCTTCAGGAGCGGCACTGTTCCCGGCGAGCTCCGTGATCGTCGCGTGCATCGTGCGCAGGAATGCAGGCACGTCTTCCGTCTGTACGCGATTGTTCTGGTTGCCAAGCCAAGCGATGGTGAGGTCGGTCGCAAGCTCGACGCTGTTCGGGCTGTTCTCGTCGGACATGTAAGCCTCCTTCGAAGTGCTGGCCGAATTCGTGGCAGCCGGCCAAGTAATGTTACTCTTGAGTCAGAAACGGCCCTTGTCTTGCTCACGTTCCGAAATCAACCACTTTGGTTGTTCATTCGCTTGAATCTGCGAACGCGCGCTTGCCGCGCCGCCGCCACACGGTCAGCGCGCGGTCGCGATCATCCCCCTGTAGTGAGGCGGTTGCGGCAACAAGCACGCCGAAGATTACGACGCGGTCGTCCTCGGTCAGCTCCACGAGGCCCGACTTGGCAACCAAGCCGCCAAGCTCGATCAGCTGCCGCGTGCGCTCGCGCCGGTTCACGACCCATGCCCGATCGTCATGCCTTGCCCGGCTCAAGGCCAAGCGGGAGCGTGCTGCCTTGACGCGCCGCGTTGCCGCCTGCGTCGTCGACAGCGCCGCCCGCTGTACGGCGTGCCGGGCGCTGAAAGAAGGCTGCGCCGCGCCGCCGCCACGCCTCCTTGGCGGTGGCGTCTTTTGAGTCAGCGGCGGCGACCAGTGCGCCGGCCAGCATCTCGGGATCGAGCGCGTCGGCGCCGGTGGCGATGACCAGCTCGCCGAGCTGGCCGAGCTTGCGTGTCCGCAGCTCGCGGGCGCGCTCGTCCAAGGCCTTCAACTCTGCGTCATAGTCGCGGGGTTTGCGCATGGGGTGTCCTCCATTGGTGCGGTGGACAGGCCGGCTATCGCTCCCGGCGCTCCGCCTCAATCGGCTGGGCCTTCATGAGACGGGCGCCGGTCCCGAGACGAACGAGATTCGTCGAGGGCGCGCTTATACGTCGTGCCGACGTGCGCTTTGGTGGGGATCGCGATGGCGATCTACCATTTCTCGGCCAAGGTCATCTCCCGCGCGTCCGGATCCTCGGCGCTGGCGGCGGCTGCCTACCGTTCGGCCTCGCGGCTGCATGACGAGCGGCTTGGGCGTTCGCACGACTTCACCAACAAGGCCGGCGTCATCCACTCCGAGGTGATGCTGCCGGAGGGTGCGCCGGCGCAGCTGTCGGGCCGGGAGGTGCTCTGGAATGCGGTCGAGGCCGCGGAGCTGCGCAAGGACGCGCAGCTGGCGCGCGAGATCGAGTTCGCCTTGCCGCGTGAGCTATCCCCAGAAATGGGCATAGAGCTTGCCCGCGACTTCGTCGAACGCGAGTTCGTCGGACTCGGCATGTGTGCCGACCTCAATGTGCATTGGGATATCGGCGCCGACGGCGAGCCGAAGCCACATGCTCATGTCATGCTGAGCATGCGTGAAGTGGAATCGGCCGGGTTTGGCGCGAAGGTGCGGGAGTGGAACCGCACCGCGCTGTTGCAGCACTGGCGCGAGCGCTGGGCCGAGCATGTCAACGAGCGGCTGGCTTCGCTCGATATCGACGCACGCATCGATCATCGCAGCCTTGAAGCGCAAGGCATCGACCTCGAGCCGCAGCACAAGATCGGCCCGGCCGCGTCGCGCATGGCGGGCGATGGCCTGGCGCTTGAGCGGGTCGACGAGCACCGCGAAATCGCGCGGCGCAATGGCGAGAAATTGCTCGCGAACCCGGAGCTGGCGCTCGACGCGATCACTCACGGGCAGGCGACGTTCACGCGCCGCGACGCGGCGATGTTCGTGCACCGGCACAGCGAGGGGAAGGAGCAGTTCGACGCGATCATGGCGGCGATCCGCGCGTCGGATCAGGTGGTCTATGTCGGCAAGGACGGGCGCGGCGAGGAGAAGTTCACCTCGCGCTTTATGCTGGAGACCGAGCGGCGGCTGGAGCGGGCGACCTGGTCGCTCGACGCACGGCAAGGTCACGGCACCGATGCGGCCGGCCAGGCTCGGGCAATGGCGATCGTTGCGCGCAGGGGAAGCATGCTCTCCGCGGAGCAGCGGGACGCGCTCACGCACGTGACGAAGCTGAACGATCTGGCGGTCGTCGTCGGCTATGCGGGCACCGGCAAGTCTACCATGCTCGGCGTCGCGCGCGAGGTGTGGGAGAGTATCGGCTACGAGGTTCGGGGCGCCGCGCTTTCCGGCATCGCCGCTGAGAATCTTGAAGCCGGCTCGGGCATCGCCTCGCGCACATTGGCGAGCCTGGAGCATCAATGGGGCCAAGGACGAGAGCTGCTCGGGCCGAACGATGTGCTGGTCATCGACGAGGCCGGGATGATCGGCACGCGACAGATGGAGCGGGTGATCTCCGAGGCTGAGCGGCGTGGCGCCAAGGTCGTGCTGGTGGGCGATCCTGAGCAGCTGCAGGCGATCGAGGCCGGGGGCGCGTTCCGGTCGATTGCGGAGCGGCATGGCGCGCATGAACTGGTCCATGTCCGCCGCCAGCGCGAGGACTGGCAGCGCGAGGCGACGCGCATGCTAGCGACAGAGCGGACGGGTGAGGCGATCCAGGCTTATGCGGAGCGCGGCGCCGTGCACGGAGCGGAGACCCGAGAGGCGGCACGCGAGGCGTTGGTTGAGCGCTGGGATCGGGATCGTATCGGGAATCCTGCATCCAGCCGGATCATCCTCACCCACCTCAACGAGGAGGTGCAGTCGATCAATGCGTTGGCGCGCGAGCGGATGAAGGCGAGCGGCGCGCTTGGCGAGGAGGT
The DNA here is from genome assembly GCA_035502235.1 of Allosphingosinicella sp. Taxonomy (GTDB): domain Bacteria; phylum Pseudomonadota; class Alphaproteobacteria; order Sphingomonadales; family Sphingomonadaceae; genus Allosphingosinicella. The sequence goes on along the minus strand of DATJUQ010000030.1, from coordinate 175,537 downwards.
GGCCGTTCGAACTGAAAAGGGCGAGCGGCGGTTCGCGGCCGGCGACCGGGTCATGTTCCTGCGCAACGAGCGCAGCCTGGGTGTGAAGAACGGGTCGATGGGCAGGATCGACAGCGTCACCGCGGCGCGCATGGTGGTGATGCTGGACGACGGACGCGCCGTCGCGTTCGACTTCAAGGACTATGCCCATGTCGAACATGGCTATGCAGCCACCATCCACAAGGCGCAGGGCATGACCGTGGACAAGGTCCAAGTGCTGGCAACGCCGGGACTGGATCGGCACGCCGCCTATGTCGCGCTGTCCCGACACAGGGATGGTGTCGAATTGCATTATGGTCGGGACGACTTTGCGGACCAGGGCAAGCTCGCGCACACGCTGTCGCGAGAACGAGCGAAGGACATGGCGTCGGACTATGTGCGGGCGCCGGAGATCGAGACGCCTAGGCAGGTGAGGGGCCTCGCCGACCTCAAGTTTCCCTCGACGCCGCGGCTCAACCGCTCGCACGGCATGTTCGAGTGGCTGAAGCTCAAGGTATCGGCGGCATTACCGACACCCGCGCCCGACCTGGGCCCGGCGGTGCAGCGCTACGCCCGCGCGTGCGAGGAGGTGGAGCAGGCGCGGAGCGCTGGCCGGGACGCAATGCCCCACCAGCACACGGCGCTGGCAAAGGCGGGTGCCGCGCTGGACCGGATCCAGGACGGCGCTTCACGCGATTTGCTCGCGGCAATCCGGCGCGATCCCCGGCTGCTCGATCAGGCGAGGGGCGGGAACACGGCGTCCGCTATCCGGGCGATGCAGGTGGAGCGCGGGGTGCGCACCGATCCCGCCAGACGTGCCGACCGGTTCGTCGACGACTGGCGCCGGCTGGATCGGCGCGCGGGGTCTCTGGCGGACGAAGGCCTTCACGACCGCGCTGACAAGGTCAGGAGTCAAATGGGCGCAATGGCAAAGAGCCTGCAGCGCGATCCGCAGCTAGAGTCGCTGCTCCGGACGAGGACCCACGACCTCGGCATCGGGGCCCGGAGCGGGGCATCCATATCCCATGAGCTCGCAGAACATCTCGCGGTCTCGCGTTATCGCGGGCTGGGGCGATAGGCATTAGCCATGAGCGACGATGACGATCCCCAAGAACCCGCCCGCGCGTTCGATCAGCTGCGCCGCGAGGTGAGCCTATGCACCCGCGCCGTACAGGGGCTGACCGCCGAGCGGCAGGACTTGCCGGATTATTCGCAGACGCTGCGCGCAATCGATGCGCGGCTACAGGCCACAGTGGACGGGATAGCGCGGCTTGCCCAGACGCCGGCGTTGCGGCTGACGCCGACGACCATGACGGCTGAAGTGGAGCGGGCTGCGGTCGCGGCGCGGGCCGAGGATCGCAACCTTCTGGAGACCGCGCATCGCGGGAATTCGGACCTAGCGCGTGAGCTGCGGGCAGGGATCCAGCAGGTGCGGGAGGCGCAGGAGCAGCGGCAATGGGTGCTGTGGAGTGCGGTCGCGGGTTTTGGTGGGGGGATCATGTTCATGATCGCGGGGTGGTGGGCGGTTGGCTGAGCGATAGGCTTCGACTGAGTCCGGAATGCGCCCATCCCGCTCATCCACGCGGGCTCTCTACCCACTCAACAGCAGACGTTCACCATTCAGAGCAGAGGGGCCGATCGAGACCCGCGGGTCAAGCCGGCACACAGCTCCGCGATCTTATGTCGGCAGGTTTCCGCTTCCACCGGCATCCGACCTGGTCAGGCGCTCGAGGGAAGCCCGGAGTTCGGCCATCTCGCTTTCCTGGCGATGCTGCTTCGCCTCGCGTAGCCTGACGATCCGCACCGCCCGGGCGATCGGGTCGGCGATCTCGGCCAGCGCATCGCGCTCGTCCTTCCCCGGCGCGCTGCCGTCTGGGCGCGGGCCGACGCGCAGCGCGCCGATATCCATCCGCTGGTATTCGACGCGAAGCGGCACACTGACCGGGAAATCCGCGCCGCCCTCGCCACGCGCAGCGACCGTCTCGCCCTCGATAACGACCGCCGCGCGAACCGCGCGCGTGCCTGCCAGGATTCGTGTCAGAATCTCGTCCAGCAGCTCCGCCATGCCCGCCGTCTCGCGCAGATCACCGACGCAATCGGGCAGATCGCGCCTGAGGCGAAGCAAAGCCTTCTGGAAGCGTCGCTCGGTCCAGCCGTGAATGCGGTTGTGCATCGGTGTGATCAGCACCACCGCCAGCCCCGCCCCGATCGCGCCGGGCAAGGCGCCGGCATCCGCGCCGAAGCTCGTCTCGAAAAACCACTCGATCAGCTTGGCGCTGGCGCCGAACGTGCCGGCGAGCAACAGAGTCAGCACCGCATAGCCGGCAGAGCGGCTGATCGCCGCGTCGGCGTCGTAGAGCCGATAGCGCAGGAGCGAGACGAGCAGGCCGAGCGCGAACGTCACGAAGGCGCCCGTGTAGAAAAAGACATTGGCGAGCTGCAACCACATGCTGGCCGCGGCGTCGTCCACGAAGCGTGCCGCGATCGAAGCCGAAGCGGACAGCGCAACCGAGCAAGCCAATCCCGCAGCGAAGCCCAAGAGGCTCCATTTCACCTGCTGGCGGGCCGGCCCTGGCGGCAGCACGACATAGCGATGGGCGATCGCAGCCACGGCCAAACCCATGAGTATCAGGTAAAGCGGGTAGCCGATGGCCACCTGAAAATATCTGTCGGCCAGGTAGAGCAAGGCCAGCGGCACCCCGATAAGCGTCCAGCGAGGGTAAAATCGCCCGTTCGGGAAGGCGAACAGGGCGATGACGATCATCGTCCAGCCGAGGCCAACGGCATGCCCCTGAAACGTCTCGAGAAAGGCGAACGGGAGCGCGCCGATATCCGAGCCGACGATGAGCAACATTCCTGCGGACAGGAGCATCGCCACCGGATCCCGAGGCCGCCTCCGGAACAGCAGGATTGCGACGGAGAGAAAGGCGATGTTGATCGCGAACGCGCTGCCCAGAATGATGTTTTGCAGCGTGGCATAGCTGAATGGCAGGCCGGGATCCCCTGCTAGAGCGTTTCGGGGGTCACGCACGAGCCGAAGCTCTCTCGGGGCCTCGCCTGGACTTGCCAGCCGGAGCATCGGCGAAGGTCCGGCGCGATCGAGCACTGCCTTTTCATTGCCCTGGATGATGGGGGTCCCGTTGATCGCGAGCAACAGGCTATTCGGAGCGATCCCGGCCTGCCGGCCCGCGGATCCGAATGGATGGACCATGAGCGACTGCCCCTCGCCGGGCGTCGACCGAAGTCCCAGCTCTGCCCAGACCCGGTTGGAATCCCGCATCGCCGTTCCCATCGCCCAGGTACCGAAGGTGGTGCCAAGCAGCGCCAGGGCGAGCAGGGCAAACCAGACCGCTTTTACCGGCACCACCCAGCGCCCTTCGATCCCGGGCAATGCGTTCGGGAAGCGCAAGCGACTCATGTCGCTTTCGCCTCAAGGCGATCGAGTCTCGCGCCAAGCGCGGCGATGGCGCTCCGCAGGCCCTCCTTCTCCCCAAGGCGCTCGGCTTGCTCGCGCTCCCTGACGCCGACGATCCGCAGCGCACGCGCCACCGGATCGGCGATCTCGGCAAGCGCCTCGCGCTCGTCCTTGCCGGGCGCGCTGCCGTCGGGACGGGGGCCGACCAGCAACGTCCCGACCTCCGTCTCCTGGTGACTGATCCGGAGCGGGATGCTGAGCGGATAGGCACCGTCACCGCCGCGCGCCGCGACCGTCTCGCCGTGGATCACCACCGCCGCGCGGACCGCCCGCGTGCCCTCCAGGACCCGCGCCAGCAACTCGTCGAGCAGCTCCTTCATCCCCGCCGTCTCGCGCAGATCGCCGACGCAGTCGGGTAGGTCCCGGCGCAAGTGCAGCAACGCCTTCTGGAACCGGCGCTCGGTCCAGCGGTGGATGCGGTTGTGCATCGGCGTGATTAGCACCACCGCCAGTCCTGCCCCTATCGCGCCCGGCAAGGCGCCGGCGTCCCCGCCGAAGCTCGTCTCGAAAAACCACTCGATCGCCTTGGCGCTCGCCCCGAACGTGCCTGCCAGCAGGAGGGTCAGCACCGCATAGCCCGCCGACCGGCTGATCGCCGCGTCGGCGTCGTAGAGCCGGTATTTCAGCAGCGACACGAGCAGGCCGAGCGCCAGGGAGGCGAAGCCGAGCGAGCTGCCGATCCAGAGCAGCAGGTCCAGCCAGATTCCCGCCGGCCCGTCCGGGTTCACGACTCCAACCATGTCGATGATCAGAGTGGCCGAGCCGAGCGCGGCGCCGACCGCGAAGCCGAGAAGCGCCCATCTTATCTGCTGCCGCGCCGCGCCCATGGGCAGGCGCCGGTAGCGGCCCCATAAGGAGCCGACGCTGGCGGCCAGCAGGGCGATGGCGCTCAGAACGAGCAAATTATCCGGCACATCGAACGGATCGGCCACGTCCACGAGGACAGCGAGCACCCAAAGCGATATCGCGGGGATCAGCGCCCGCCGCCAGCGCGTTTCCAGTCTGCCCTCGGGGAAGACGGCGATGCCGACGAAAAGGGCGCCATAGCCGATCGCCCGCGCCGCAACGGAAAGCTTGACCAGGCCCAGCATATAGAACGTGTCCCACGCGGGGCCCCAGCCTGCGACGAGGAGGAGGAAGGCGAGCGAAAGCGCCGCCGCCACGGGATCGCGCGCCCGGCGCCGGAACAGCATGATCGCGGCGAAGATATTGACGACGGCCGCCGCTAGGATCACGATCAACTCACCCAGACGTTTCTGCTCGCGGGTCATGCCGCTTGCCGCATAAGCCTCGGCGGCATGGCTGCGGCTTCGCGTCAGTACATGCTCGCGGAGACGGCCCTCGGGCGATTGCGTCCGGATACGAACCCGTGCGCCTTCCGGCCGGTCCAGCAGCGCGGCGATCTCGATCCTCGTCGCACCTTGGGGCAGCGCGCGGCCATCGATCGCGACGAGCCGCAGCCCATCGACGATCCCCGCCGCCCGCGCCTCAGAGCCGATCGGCGGGCCGAGCATGTCGGCCGCCGAGGATGTCCGTAGGCCCAGCTCCGCCATCGGCCTGACCGCGCTGTCGTACCAGACATTCCCATAATGAATGCCCCCGAGCGTCCCACCGACCGCGAGCGCGAAGGCGAAGAACCAGACGATCCGGAACAAAGCGAACTTCCAGCCGGTGAGTCGGGGCAAGGCAGAGGCGGCCTTCGCGGCCCGGTCTGGCCTCGAACTCCCGTCGGTCGCCGCTTCCCCGATTGTCGCCATGCATGTCCCCCGGACGGCAACCTAAACGCTTTGCTTTGTTTAGCAATTGTTCTGAACAGTGCCGGCTGAGCCGGTGTAGCCTGATGGAATCGGAACGCCTCGCTACGTTCCGGGGGTGGCGGGCGCAAGCTCGCCGGAGGTCATCTGGCTGGCGCCCGCGTGTGACTGCCGTCGTCGGGGAGGGCGGCAATAGAACGAACCTCGGCCGAAAGCGGACGGACCGCTCTCGGCCATTGTCGGCTCAGCGGCTGCCGGCCCTGTAGCCAATCTCGGCTTACCGGAACCAAGAGGCCTGCGTAAGGCTGCTGGCGCTGGATACTAGCCCCGTCCCGGGAAGTCTCGCATCCTGCGGATCGCACTGCCTCCCAGCGTCTCTCATTTCCTCTCATCAACTCATTCGAACCCGCGTCGCGAATGTCGCACATTCCCGCGGGATCGCGGGACCTCCCGGTCACCGTCAGCCGGGAGACAGCCGATGCAGCTTCGGCAGGAAGCGTCCCCGTCGCTCAACCCGCAAGGCTTGGCCGCGGGTGTCGTCCATGGAAAGGAGCTCATCATGAATCGTCTGCAGGGCAAGGTTACCGTCATCACGGGTGCCAGCAGCGGCATCGGCCTCGCGGCCGCGCAGCTCTTCGCACGCGAGGGTGCCCGCCTGTTCATCACCGGTCGCCGCCAGGCGGAGCTCGACGCCGCCGTGACACTGGTTGGCAATGGCGCCACCGCCGGCGGCAGGCCCTCGATCTCGTCGACCTCCGGCACTTCCATCTGGTGGAACAGCCGGCGCGCATAAGGGGAGACCGATTCCAGATAACGGCGTTGGGCCTCGGCATAGAGGGTGGAGAAAGCGAGCGAGGACTTGCCCGATCCCGACACGCCGGTGAACACGACCAGGGCATCGCGCGGTATGTCGACATCGACATTCTTGAGATTGTGCTCGCGCGCGCCACGAAGGCGGACGAAGCCGGAGGCCTTGGTATCTCGCATGCGAACCTCCTGGACTGCTGAGACGCTTGGGCGCTGTGTTGGGTTGCAGATGCGCGGCGGCGTCCGACCGCTTCAGGGGCTACAACATGGGGAGGCGAGGCGGTCGGGCCCCGAGCGGGAACGCGCGATCGATCCGTGCGAGCTCGTCCGCCGTCAGCCGCAGCGCGCCGGCGCCGGCATTATCTTCGGCGTGCTCGACGCTGGAGGCCTTTGGGATTGCAAGCAACGATGACTGCCGCACGAGGAAGCGAAGCGCCACCTGGCGGGCGGTCGCGCCATGGCTCCCTGCGATATCCTCCAACACGAGGCCGCTTGGCGTGAGCGGGCCGGGAAACTTGCCATGGCCAAACGGGCTATAGGCAACCACGGCGACATTGTGCGCCTCGCACCAGGGCAGCACCGCGTGCTCGATCGCGCGCTCCCCGAGGTTATAGAGAACCTGGTTGCAGGCCATCCGGCCCTCCCCGCCGGCTTTCCATGCGGCATCGAGATCGGGCACGTCGAAGTTGCTGACGCCCCAGGACAGGATCTTGCCCTGTTCGCGGAGCCGCTCGAAGCCGGCAAAAGTTTCCTCGAGCGGGTGCGAACCGGGCCAATGCAGGAGGTAGCAATCCAGCCGGTCGGTCCGGAGGCGCGCAAGCGAGCGTTCGCAGGCGGCCACGGTCCCGCTCCGCGAAGCATTGCCCGGAACCACCTTCGAGACGAGGAATACCGCGTCCCGCCGCCCCGCGATTGCCTCCCCCACCACGATCTCGGCGTCGCCGTACATCTCGGCGGTGTCGATATGGGTCATGCCGAGATCGAGACCGCGCCGCAGCGCAGCCACTGCGGTCGGCCGGTGCGCTTCGTCAATGTACCAGGTCCCCTGGCCGATCACCGCGACCTCGCGCGGCACGGGGCCGAACGGACGCCGCTCCATGCCTCGCGAGGTGCGCGACGTCACTCGCGCACCTGGCCGCTGCCCTCGGGCAGTTTATAGGCCAGCACCTGGGCTTGCTCGATATTGGGCGCGCCTTCGAGCAGCTCGGGGGTGCGCGCGATCAGGGCGCGTCCGACCTTTCCCGCGAGATGGGCGAGACGCGCCTCGTCGCTCGGGAATGTGTCGAAGATCGCGAACTCGTGGTCGCTGAAGCGCACGGCATACCAGCTCGTCGTGTCGGGCTCCTCCATCACGGCGGCGAGACCGTCGCGCAGGAACGTCTCGAGCTCTGCGCTCTTCCCTTCCCGGGCGACGAGCCGGACGAACAGCGCCTTCACCACCGGTAATCTTTGCAGGTCAGTCATTGGTCATCTCCTTGTGGCAATAGCGGGGAGCGCGGCGGCGACCGTTCCGTCGCCTGACGGCTATGCCGAGCATCCCAGACTAGTGACGGCGAGGTGCGATCGCCTTGACGATCGTCAGGGCGGCGTGTTGCGACCGTGAGAGTTGGGAGACGGGGGCTTCGGCCCAATCCTCATGGAGATCTGGCCATGGTTCCCACATCACACGCCGCGGATGGACTTGCGTGACGGCGTGGGATGGGCTTCGAACTGCTGCAAATTGTGCCAGCGCTCAAAGCGGCGGTCCGGGATCATCCACATCAAGGAAACCGCGATGTAAAGCGCAATGGCGATCCAGGGCGAGATGTAGGCCGCCGGGATGCCGAGGCCGTAGAGACAGAAGCTGGCCCATTCCTTCGTCCGCGAGCCCACCACGGCCCTGATCCGAGATTGCGTGCCTTCCGCCAGGATGAGCTCGCGCTCGAGCCAGATGTACGCGAGAGCCGCCATCACGGTCACCGCCCCATAAGCCGCAACGGGCTGCGGCGTCACTCCGGCGAGGCCGATCCAACGGATCACGAACGGCATCAAGGTCAGCCAGAAGAGCAGAAACAGATTGGCCCAGAGCGCGCGGCCGTTCACCCGGCTGGCGGTCGCGAGCATATGGTGGTGATTGGTCCAGAAGATGCCGATGTTGATGAAAGCCATTGCATAAGCGATCAGCAGCGGGATCACCGGTTGAATTTCTTGCCAGGCGGGCGTGGTGGGAACGCGCAGGTCGATGACCATGATGGTTATGGCGATAGCCGCCACCGCATCGGTGAATGCCATCAGCCGGTCGGTTTTCATGCATGGTACCCCAATGAAATGGACATGGGCCGCGCGCGAGAACAGCTCATTTGATCAGCCCTTGCGCCCGCGCAGGCAGGATCCTGTCCTCCGTCGGAGACGTTTGGAAGGGTCCAGATCATCGGGTTGAATCGGGCGATGGAGCGACGCTGGGGGCAGTCAGAGCCAAGGGATCCTTGAGCTTTACGACCTGGCGGTTTCCGTCCCCGTCGGCAATTGCGATGGCGACGATGTCGCCGACGCCAAAATCGACGAACAGCTCGCGGGGAGAGCGGATCAAATGGTCGAGGCCTTCCAGCGCGATCTCGATCAAATCGTCTTTACTGTCATACGTCATGCCGATCAGCGGAGCCCATTCCACCTCGATCTGAGCACCCAGATCCAACGACGCGACTTCGATTTCGGCCCGCTTGCCGATCAGGCTCTTCGTGACGTTGTCCAAGAACGATGCCCATTGGGTCCGTTCGATCTGTTCCGCGGCCATTGACTATCCTTCCGCAACTGATTGGCGGCATTGGCCGACGGCGCGCGGGCGGGCATTGACGCCTGTCAATGACGCAGCAGGTCCTGCTGCTGCGGTCGATCCGACCCGATTACGGATTTTCCCTATAGTGCAACCCCCGAATGGTCCCTGCCTCGCCGCCCATGAGAGAGTGAAACGGCAGGAGAATGTTCGATGAACATCATGGATGAGACCCCGGAGTGCGCCGAACTGTTCAGGGCGCAGCAGCATTCCGAAACGCCAGATAGCGAAGTCAATGCCACTTCAGCCATGATGGCTGCCGCGCGCGCGACATGCTGGCGCAGGAACCAGGCGTGCGATCCGGTGATCGCGCGAGGCGCAGTGGCTTGCGTGCTCGCAGGGGCTGTCCGCAAATTCGCGCTCCGGAGCAACGGTCAGAGGCAGATCATCGAAGTGAACCTAACCGGGGACTTTCTGGGATTTGCGCCGGCCAATCCTGCATTCTTCCTGGAAGCCGTATCGAACGACACGAGGATCGCTTCGTTCACCCGCGAGCAGATTGACACGCTAACCGCCCGCTTCCCGGACGTTGCGGCGCTGATGCGAAACTGCGCCGCCGACACGATCCGGCGGCTGGAGCATCATCTGCTGGTGCAAAGCCGGATCACGGCAAGCGAGAAGGTCGGTGCCTATCTGGCGACAATGACCAGGAGGATGAGACCCAGCGGAACCAAGGCGATCGTGCTCCCGATCACTCGCTACGACATCGCCGACCATCTCGGCATTGCTGTGGAGACCGTGAGCAGAACGATGTCTGCGCTTCGCCGCCGCGGATCGATTGTTCTCAGGACGCCGCGCGACATTGAAATCCGCGATCCATCGATGCTCTTCGACATTTAATGATGATGGAAACCAAGGGTCGGCGCGCCTCGACCCGACGTGTCGGCGAAACCGTGGGGCCGGCCCGTTAAACTGTGCTAGGATCGACTTTCTTAGCGAGCGACCGTTGCGATACCGGGGAGGTACGAGATCGATGCCGCAGCGCAATGAGCTTCAGTCTACCGCTCCTGAACCGCCGTATGACGCGGTCCTTGGGGCTATCCGCCATGGCACGCACGTTTGCGCCTTTTACGAAACCGAAGAGGATCTCCTCGACCTTGTCGGCCAGTTCTTTGCAGGCGGGGCGCGGCGGGGGACCTGTGCCTGTGGGTGATGCCCGAGGGCACGGATTCCGGCCCGCTCGCGAGCATCGCGGTCGAACTCCATTCGGCGGCCGACATGTATTTGCAGGGGGGAGCGTTCGAATCCGGGCCCATGGTGGCGCTCTGGCACGCGAAACTCTCTGAGGCCCTGTCTCAGAATTACGCCGGTTTATGCGCGAGCGGCCACACCTGCTGGCTGGAACAAAGGGACTGGCAAGCCTTCATGGCGTACGAGAATGATTTGAACCACGTGATCGCCGAGAAGCCGATTTCGTTGCTTTGCACCTACCCGCTTTCGGCATGCAAAGCGGGCGACATTCTCGATGTCGTTCGCGCCCATGAGGTTGCTCTTGCAAAGCAACATAAGCATTGGGCGGTGATAGAGAGTCATCTTTCAGATGACAGTCCCGACGCGCTGGAAGCCGCCAGCCGGGTGGCATCCTTGTCTCCGCGCGAACGGCAGGTTCTCCTGCGGGTAGCCGATGGGATCATCACAAAAGGCATTGCATTCGAACTTGGCCTCAGCGTCCGACTGGTCGAGCTTCATCGCGAGCGCGCCGTCAGGCGCCTGGGTGTGCGCACCATGGCGGAGGCAATAAGGCTGCTGACACTTGCCTCGCCAGCGGCGCCCTTGATGGACGTCCGTCGCAGGGCGCCGGACTGGCTGGCGTAGCGATCGGCACGAATGGAGGTGAAGACTCGCCATCAGGGAGGCGGCGAGCCCCCGCCCGTCAGTGCACCGGGTTGCTGCCTTCGCCCTGGCCGGCCGGCCGAGCGTCGGCGTGGCCCCTGGCCGTGGTGAACAGCGCCTTGATGCGATCGAAAAGGCCGCCGCCCGCGGTCGCTTGTCCCTGCGTCGCCTGTTCGATCTGCCGCAGCTGATCCAACAGGCCATCCAGATCTTCCCGAGTCGCATAGCCCAGCGCCTGGGCGAGCTGAAGCTGTGACCGCGTACCTGCAATCATGCGCTGCAGCCGACCATTCTCCTCCGGGGTGCGATGCGCCTTCCCGGCAAGCGCCCGCGCCTGATCGATCAGCGCTTCGGCGCGCACCAGCGGCAAGGGAATGATCGTGTCCTCGACGACGAGCGTCGCGAGGGCCGTCTGCAGCACGGCCGCAGCTTCGGCGGCCCGACCGCCGTGAATCAGCGCGCCTGCTTGCCGGATCGCCGCCGGATAGGTCGCCAGCGGCAGGCTGGTGACGCTGATGACTTGCTCGCTGGCGAGATCCGCGAGCAGCTGACGTGCGACCTGAACTCGCCCGAGCGCGAGCGCGTCCGTCGCCTGAGTCCGCACGACCATCACCGCCTCGGGTTCGGCCAGGACGTCATGAACGACGACGCGCACATCGACCGCTGCGAGCGCCAACCCGGGATCGGCGGCCAAAACCAGGTCGAGCTTGCCGGTCGCCCGCTCCAGCGCAGCGACGGCGTCGTCGGGCCTGTCGGCCGCGAGCAGGTCGAACGCGCGCTGGGTCTCCCGCAGCGCCGTCACCGCGTCGGCCACGAGGCGCCGGCGTTTTTCGGCGACCTGGCGGCTCAGGCTCGAATCCCCAGGTTGCACCGGAGCCGCCGCCGCCGGCGGCGCGCGATTGCCCTCGCCTTCGACCTCGTTGCCGGGACTCGAACAGGCCGGGAGCATCAGCGTCGCACCGCAGGCCAGCAGCGCCATTCGCAAATGCGCAGGGAAGCGACCATATGGCATGACGTTGTGCGCGATGTTCTGCATGGTCTGCTCCCTGAACGACGAACCTCGCCTGACCTAGGGCCGCCGGCGCCGCTTACCTTGACGATCGTCAAGGCGCGCCGACACGGCGCCTGCATTGGTGCGTGAAAGCCGGGCGGCCCGGCAGGAGCCGCCCTTGGAACAATCGCCTAGCCCTCTCATCGCGCAGCGGCGGGACCAAATCCTGCCGGTGCTGAGCGACGATGAGATCAGGCGCATCCGCGCCTTCGGCGAACCGCGTCGCTATCGCGTCGGGGAGCGCCTCTTCGCGACCGGAGAGGAGGTGCCGGGCATGTTCGTCGTGCTCAAGGGCACGATCCTGGTGAGCGGCAGGGATGCGCTCGGCGTCGCCCAACCAATCGCCGAACTGACGCTGGGCATGTTCGTAGCCGAGATCGGCCAGCTCGCCGGTCAGCCGGCCCTCGTCGACGCCGAGGCGAAAGAGGATCTGGAGACGCTGTTGATCCCGCGGGAGCGGCTGCGCGCCCTGGTTATCGCCGAGGACGTGCTCGGAGAGCGGATCATGCGCGCGCTGATCCTGCGGCGGGCGCTGCTGGTCGATACCGGCGTCGGGGGTCCGATCCTGGTCGGTTCGCAGAACGACCCGCGCATGATCCTTCTCGAGAATTTCCTTCTGCGCAACGCCTTCCCCCACCAATTGCTCGATCCCGAGGCGGAGCCGGACGCGCGGAGCCTGCTGGACCGGTTCCAGATCAGCCGCGACGATCTGCCGATCGTCGTCTGTCCCGACGGCACGGTGCTGCGCAGTCCGGGCGAGGCGGAACTGGCGCGCTGTATCGGCCTCTTGATCGACCTCGATCCCGGCCGCCGCTACGACGTCGCGATCGTCGGTGCCGGGCCGGCCGGGATGGCGGCGGCGGTCTATGGCACGTCGGAAGGGCTGGACGTGCTGATTCTCGAAAGCTGGGTGTTCGGCGGCCAAGCCGGCGCATCGGCGCGGATCGAGAATTATCTCGGCTTCCCCACCGGAATCTCAGGCCGTGCGCTGATGGGCCGTGCCTATGCCCAGGCACAGAAGTTCGGCGCCGACATGGCGCTCCCGCTGGTCGTCGACGGCGTAGAGGCGGACCAGGACGGCTTCCGCCTGAGCATGCGTGACGGCGCTTGCGTTCGGGCCCGGACGGCGGTGATCGCAACCGGCGCGGTCTACCGCCGCCCCGCAGTTCCCGGAATCGAGAATTACGAGGGATCGGGCGTGCATTACTGGGCATCTCCGATCGAGGCTCGGCTCTGCGCCGGCGAAGAGGTCGTCCTGATCGGCGGCGGCAATTCGGCGGGCCAGGCGGCGGTCTTTCTTGCCGGTCATGTCCGCAAGGTCCACATGCTGGTGCGCGGTCCCGGCCTCGCCGAGTCGATGTCCCGCTATCTCGCCGATCGCATCGCCGCACTGCCCAATGTCGAGCTTCACGTCGAAACCGAAATCATCGCCGTGGAAGGCGAGCATGGCGTGCTCAGGGCGGTTGCCTGGCGCGACAAGAAAACCGGCGCGGTAGCGCGCCTGCCTACCCGCCATCTCTTCCTGTTCATCGGAGCGGATCCCAATACCGCATGGCTGTCGGGCTGCGCGGTGGCGATGGACGACAGGGGATTCGTGCTCACCGGCGCACTGGCGGGAGAGGGCCGGCTGCCGCTGGAAACCAGCCGGCCCGGCCTGTTCGCGATCGGCGACGTCAGGTGTGGGTCGACCAAGCGTGTGGCCGCGGCGGTGGGGGACGGCGCTCAGGTCGTTCAGACGCTCCACCAGGTTCTGGCGCCACGGCCCTAGGACATTGGTTGCCCTAGCGCTCCTCACTATCGACCTTGAGATGCAGCCTGGGACGCGACGCAAGTCTCAGTGCTGCCTCGATCGCGGCATTGAGCGCGGATTCATCGTCAGGGCTCCTGATGCGACGGCCATCGATGAAGAAGGCCGGAGTGTCCTCGACTTCGTCCAGAACGGCACGAACGACATCGCGCTGCACCCTGCCGGCGCACAGCCCGATAGCGAGCGCGTCACGAAGTCGGCTTTCCTGCAGGCCAAATTGGCGGCCGAGCGCGAACAGGAGGCCAAGCGACATGCGATGCGCATTGGCCATCAAAGCGGCGTGCATCGGCCAGAAGCACTCGTGCATCGCCGCATATTCGGCGGTTTCCGCGGCGAGCATTGCCATCGGATGGCGATCCGCGCGCGGGAAATGCCGGAACGTGAAGAGCAGCCCGGCGGGGTACCTCGGTAGGACGGCGGCCACCAGCTGCTGCGCGGCTGCGCTTCGGTGGCATTGGTAGTCGCCATATTGGACGAGGACGACGCGCCCCTTCGCATCGCCCAGGATGTGCTCGCGCGCCGAAGGCTGCGAGGTCATCATCATCATCACCTGAATCTCCCCATCGCTAGAGCGGCCATGGGCGAGACTGAGCCGAAGGGCGGCATTCGGCATTGACGATTATCAGGACGCGCGCCGGCGAGTCCGGCTTGAAGGGTCATCTCGTCGCAGTGCCGTTGGGCAACCTCGAACATGGCGAGGATCGTCTCTATCTGTCGAGCGCGACGCGCGAGACGCTCAAGCGCCTTCCCAAGTTCGATTATCGCTAACGAATGCCGCCGGCGCCCTCCAGGCCCGTTGGTGCCCCGCTGGCATATTCTTCGATCTCGTCGCCGACCGGCTCGATCTCGGGCTCACATCCGCTGCCCATCGCGGTGATGGCGTCGTAAAGTTGGTGGCGTCGCTTCAGCATCTGCCGGCAGACGATGGGCAGGTCGACCTTCCCCTGTTCCCACGCCATTCTGGCATCCGCGAGCAGACCGCGGTCCTCTTCCTCGATATGGTGCATGACCTCCTCACCCAGGACATGGACCTTGGACTTGTAGCGCTCCTCCCGGCCGGTCATGTGGACGAGATCGACGATCAGCGTTTTGGCGAGGTCGTGCTCAACGATGCCCTCGTCGATCTTCCCGGCGCCTATCGCGAGCTTTAGCGCGGGATAGAGGATGTCCTCCTCGAGGGTCATATGGATGGCGAGCCGGACGCAAATCTCGCCGGCCAGGGAGAAAAGGGCCGGGCCATCCTCTTCCTGGGCCCGATCGAAGAGCGCGCGGAACATCTGGTGATCTTCCTTGATCAGGACGATCGCCGGCGGCTCGCCGGACAGGATCGCATGAGGGGACTTCCGGCCCCGCTCCATATATTCGCCCATGGCTTGGTTCCTTCGGTCGCGATCAGCGGCAAGCTCGGGAAGGACATCGAGACGCCGCGGAATATACGATCATTCTCCTATCACGCCGTGGTGGCGGATTCCGGCTCCCGCTGATCCTGCTCGGCGGTCGCGGAGCCCTGTTCTGCACGCGGCTGTTGCGCCGCGGCGCCGCCGTCGGCCGCACGAGAGACCGGGATCTGCTTGGTCCGCTTACGCTGCTCTGCTTCCTTGGGCACTTCCACAGTGAGAACCCCGTCCCTGAATTGCGCCTGGACATGGTCCGGTTCGGGGAGGAAGGGGAGACGGAGCGCCCGGCGAAACCGGCCGAACGAGCGTTCGATAATGCGCAGATTGCCCTGCTCTTCCTCTTCTCCTGCTTCTTTTCGCCGGCGATGACCAGAAGGTCGCCATCCAGGGTGACCTGGACGTCCTTTTCGGTAACGCCCGGCAACTCCGCGGTCAGCCGGATCTCTGTGTCGGTCTCCTCGACATTGATCCGCGGGCCGGCGAGCAGATCGCCGCCGCCGTTGCCATCCGCCTGGCCGGCGCCCCGGGCGATGTCGGTAAGCATGCTGTCCAGTCCCTGCTGGAGCAAGCGATAGGGGTCGACCAAAGCGGGCGGGCCCGCGGCCTGGCCGAACGTGATCGCGGGGGCGAAGAAGCGCGATGCCATGGTAAGTCTCCCGGTCGTTCCGGCGCCTTTCGCCGGATAGAGAATCACTTTCGGACAGCAGCGCCCCGGGCTCCTTGACGGCCGTCATTTTTCGTCGATCAGGGCGGTGGAAACAGGCGACGGCGGAGGTCAGCCGCGCTGGGCCGCCGCTTCAGACCGCGGCGTGACCGCGCTTCTCCCGAGCTTCTCGCTGTCCGTCGCGTCGACGTAGCGGACGCGCAGATGCCAGGCGAGAACGAGCAGGGTAATACCGGCGAACAGCGCCTGGAGCCCGACCAGATAGATCAGGGTAAGCACGCCCAGGGACGGCAGGAAGATCATCAGCAGGCCACAGACGATCGCGATGGCACCGCCGGCGATCAGCCACCAGCGCCCGTGACCGCGCGGAACCTTGACCCTGGCCGCGATCGTCGCGCCGCCCGAGATCAGCGCCCAGGCAGCGAACATGACAACAAGCGCGAGAATGGTCAGGTGCGGGTAAAACAGAGCCACGACCGCAGCCGCGAGCGACACCACCCCGTTGAAGGCCAGCCATCCCCATCGCTGGCCCTTTCGCGTGCCCCGCACGGCCAGTACGATGGCGAAAATGCCGCCGACGACGCAATAGACGGCGAAGATGATCGACAGCCCGAGCAGGGTAAGATCAGGCAGGGCGATCGCGAGCAGGCCGAGCACGATCGCACTGACCCCGCGGATCGCGGCTGCCCACCAATTGTGGGCAAGCAGGCCTTCGCGCGTCAGACGGCGAAGGTTCTTCGTGTCGAGGATGGTGGCCATGGACGGTCTCCCTGCGCTTTAGCCCGTTTCCCGTTTCCTGGTCGGTTTGAGGCGCCCGCGCGCGGCCCGGCACGCCGCTTCTTCTTCCACTCGAACGACGTCCGGGCTCGCGAGCGTCCAGGCGGGCGGATCGCTGGCCGGGAAGGACTCGAGGTCTGCTTCCTCGACCGGATCCAGCCGCCTGTCGCCGTTGTTCACAATTGCCTCGTCACGGGCTGATGATGATGTGGTTGTGAACCTCGCGGACACCCGGCGCGCGCCAGGCCGCTTTCTCGGCCTCGTCCTTTTCCGCCCACGACCTCACGCGGCCGCGGAGCGTGACGACGCCGCCGTCGGCGTCGACCTGGATGCTCTTGGCGTCGACCTCGGCGCTCCGCTTCAGAGCCTCCTCGATCCTCGCCTTGACCTGGGTCGGGCTGGCGGTCGGCTCGATCCGGATGAGGTTGACGACCCCCTTCGCGCCCCTCACCCTGCGGACCGCGTCCTCGGCCATGCGGCGCTGGAAGTCCCATTGCACCTGGCCCTCGATCGTCACCCACCCTTCGCGCACGACGATCTTGAGATTCTGCGAGGATATCGGGAGCTCGCGCTTCAGGGCGGCAACGGCATCTTCGGCAATCTCGCGATCGATCCGCTCGGAGCCGGTGGCGAGCTTGACCTCCAGATCGTTGACGACGCCCTTGACGCCGCGCACGCGCTTCGCGACGCGCTCGGCCTCGTACTTCTCGGAATATTTCCGCACGAAGCCGGTGAGGGTTGCGATGCCGTCCCGCACCTTGACCGCAATATCAGTGGCGATCACGTCCGGGTCCCACGAGAGCTCGGCCTCGACGTCGCGCCGCACATCCTCGTCCGTCCTGGTCGTCGATCTTTCCAGCGTGTCGGTTGTCATTCTCTCTCTCCTTGCGTGCCGAACCTTAGCGATGCTCACGCTAGGTCCGGTGTCCGGGCCGAACCTTGACACTCGTCAATTCCTGGCGCGGACAGGGCCAGATTTAAAAAAAAGCCCCGCCGCGGGGACGACGGGGCAGATTGGCCGCGAGGGAGAGGCTAACCCGGCGGCTTGTCATCGACGGCCTCGAACTCGGCATCGACGATATTCTCCTGGTCCCCGTCGGCGGTTTGTCCGGGCTGCGCGGAGGGGGCGGCAGCCGCTGCGGTGGTAGCCTGGGCCAGGCGCGTCACCGCCGCGCCGATGGCGGTGTCCGACTCGCCGCCGACGGCTGTCCGCACGTCCGAAATCGCCTGCTCGACCGCCGCCCGATTGGCCGGCTCGATCGCGGCGCCGCCCTGCATCAGCGCCCGCTCGCTCTCCGCGATCTGCGTTTCCGCAGCGTTGCGCGCCTCGACGAGGGCACGACGCTTGCGGTCCGCTTCGCCATGGGCCTCCGCCTCCCGCACCATGCGCTCGACATCGTCCTTGCTGAGCCCGCCCGAGGCCTGGATCTTGATCTGCTGCTCCTTGCCGGTGCCCTTGTCCTTGGCGCTGACGTTGACGATGCCGTTGGCGTCGATGTCGAACGTGACCTCGATCTGCGGCACGCCGCGCGGTGCCGGCGGAATCCCGACCAGATCGAACTGGCCAAGCAATTTGTTGTCCGCCGCCATCTCCCGCTCGCCCTGGAAGACGCGGATCGTCACTGCATTCTGATTGTCCTCGGCGGTCGAATAAGTCTGCGACTTCTTGGTCGGGATCGTGGTGTTGCGGTCGATCATCCGCGTGAAGACGCCGCCCAAAGTCTCGATGCCGAGCGACAGCGGGGTCACGTCGAGCAGGAGGACGTCCTCGACTTCGCCCTGCAGCACGCCGGCCTGGACCGCGGCGCCGAGCGCGACCACCTCGTCCGGATTGACTCCCTTGCTCGGCTCCTTGCCGAAGATCGCCTTCACCTTGTCCTGAACCCTGGGCATGCGAGTCTGCCCGCCGACCAGCACTGCTTCGTCAAGCTCGTTGCCGCTCAGCCCGGCATCCTTCATCGCGGCGCGGCACGGCGGCTCGGTGCGCTGGATGAGATCGTCGACGAGCTCCTCGAGCTTTGCCCTTCTGAGCCGCAACTCTAGATGCTTGGGACCATTCTGGTCGGCGGTGATGAACGGCAGGTTGATCGTCGTCTCCATCGTCGACGACAGTTCGACCTTGGCCTTCTCGGCGGCCTCGCGCAGCCGCTGCAAGGCGAGGCGATCGTTCCTGAGGTCGATCCCTTCCTTCTTCCTGAACTCCTCGGCGATCCAGTCGAGCACGCGCTGGTCGAAATCCTCGCCGCCGAGGAAGGTGTCGCCGTTGGTCGCCTTCACCTCGAACACGCCGTCGCCGATCTCGAGGATCGAGATGTCGAACGTGCCGCCGCCGAGATCGTAGACCGCGACCTTGCCTTCGCCCTTCTTGTCCAGCCCGTAGGCGAGCGCGGCGGCGGTCGGCTCGTTGATGATCCGCTCCACCTCCAGCCCGGCGATCTGGCCGGCATCCTTGGTCGCCTGGCGCTGACTGTCGTTGAAATAGGCGGGGACGGTGATCACCGCCCGCTTCACCGGCTCGCCCAGATAGGCTTCGGCGGTCTGCTTCATCTTGGTCAGGATGAAGGCCGAGATCTGGCTTGGGCTATATTGCTTGCCCTGCGCCTCGACCCAGGCGTCGCCATTCGGGCCCTCGACGATCTTGTAGGGGACGAGCGCCTTGTCCTTCTCGACCGCCGGATCGTCGTAGCGCCGGCCGATCAGCCGCTTGATCGCATAGATGGTGTTTTCCGGATTGGTCACCGCCTGCCGGCGGGCCGGCTGCCCGACGAGCAGCTCGCCATCCTTGCCGAAGGCGACGTAGGAGGGCGTCGTCCGGGTGCCCTCCTCATTCTCGATCACCCGCGCCTTGCCGCCCTCCATCACGGCGACGCAGCTGTTGGTGGTGCCCAGATCGATGCCGATGACCTTGTCCGCCACGCGCCTTCTCCTCGCCGATGTGCAGAGGGGGGAAGAGCGTGGCAACGCCGGCAAAACCCTGACATGCGTCAATTTGCGTCGCCGTGCGTTATATTCATCAAAGTCAAGCTGCCGGAATCCCGTACTCGGACCGGCCGTTTGCCCGATACATCACGAGACGATGCGCATACAGGGGGGCGAGCGCGTCACAAGCGCTCGTGGAACATGAATGACAAGGATGGTTCATCGCGGCGCAAGCGCATCGGCCGGCACCCTGCGCAAGCGCGACCAGCAGCGGCTGCGCGAAAGCGAGTCCCGGCTCAAGGCCGCCGCGGACCTGGTGCATCTCGGGCTCTATTCCTGGGATCCGCGGACCCACGAACTGACCTGGAACAGCGCCCTCAAGACGATGTGGGGCCTGCCCGTGGACGCGACCATCACCTATCCCGAATGGCGCGCGGCCATCCATCCGGACGATATCGGCCGGGTAGACCTGGCGGCTGCCGCTTGCGTCGACCCCACGGGGGACGGCCAGTACGACATCGAATATCGGGTCATCGGCATCACCGACGGGCTCGAGCGCTGGATCGCGACCCAGGGGCAGACCTTTTTCGAGGATGACGAAGCGGTCGCCTTTCACGGCGCGGCGCTGGACATCACGGAACGCAAGCAGGTCGAGAGCGGGCTCGAGCGCCGGGTCGAGAAGCGGACCAGGGAGCTCGCGGAGGCCAATGCCGCCCTCGTCGCGGAAATCGAGCAGCGGCGGCAGATCGCCGGCCGCCTCGACGTGATCCAGGCCGAGCTCTTCCATGCTTCCCGCCTCAGCGTGGCCGGCCAGATGGCGGCGGTGATCGCGCACGAGCTCAGCCAGCCCCTGACGGCCGCGTTGAATTCGGTGAACGTCGCGCGGCGGCTGCTGGCGTCCAGCGATCCGGGACGGGACGTCGAGCTGCGCGAGGTGATCGAGGAAACCGGCCGTGAGATCGACCGCGCGAGCGAGATCGTCCGCCGGCTGCGCTTCTACATCCGGCGCGGCGCCGTCGAGCGCGTGCCGGAGCCTGTCGCGCCGATGGTCGAAGAGGCGGTCGCGTTCGCGGCCGTCGGCCCGAACGCGCTGGGCGTGACCATCTCCCAATATTTCGACCCGCTGGTGCCGGTCGCTTTGGTCGACCGGGTCCAGATCCAGCAGGTCGTCTCGAATCTCGTCCGCAACGCCCTCGAGGCCTTGCAGGGCCGGCCCCATCGCGAAATGGGCGTCACGACCGGAGCCCTGGAGGATGGCGATCTGGAGCTCATCGTGCACGACAACGGCCCGGGTGTCGCGCCCGAGATGAGGGACAGCCTGTTCGAACCGTTCAAGACCACGAAGCCGGGCGGAATGGGGCTCGGCCTTTCGATCTGCAAGGCGATCGTCGAGGCCCACGGCGGCCGCATCGCCCATGAGCCCTCCTTCGGCGGCGGCGCGACCTTCCGCTTCACGCTGAAGGTGCCGCCCGCGGATGCGATACAATGACCGTCGCCACCATTCATGTGCTCGACGACGATCCCGGGGTAAGGCGATCGCTGAGGCGGCTGCTGTGCTGCGCCGGCTATGAGGTCGAGCTTTACGAATCCGCCCATGCCCTGCTCGCTGCGGCTCCCCGCATGTCCGGCTGCGTCCTGCTCGACATCTGCATGCCCGATCTCGATGGCCGCATCGTCTTCGAACGGCTGCGCGAGAGCGGTTGCCCGGTGATCCTGATGACCGGTCATGGCGACGTCGAAATGGCGGTCGATGTGCTGAAATCGGGCGCGGCCGACTTCCTCGAAAAGCCCTTTTCGGAGCAGCGGCTGTGCCGGGCGATCGCCGAAGCCCTAAAGAAAACCGACGAACGCCTGGTTCCGGACGACGCTTATCGGGCCGCGCGGCAGCTTGCAAAGCTCACGCCGCGCGAGCGCGAGGTTCTCCAGGGCCTGGTAAGAGGCGAAGCGCACAAGGTGATCGCCCATAGGCTGGCGATCAGCGCGCGAACGGTGGAGCTGCACCGGGCACGGATGCTGCAGCGGCTCGGCACGCGCCACCTGGCAGATGCGATCCGGCTCGCCGTGCTGGCCGATCTGGCGTCGCTGCCGGCCGAACGGGTCCTCTGTTCCCAATAGCAAGCTATCCCTCGGCCTGCAGGGCGGCGTCGTGGATCTGGATGTGGCGCGGGCCCCGCAGCGCGATCCGGCCCCTACGGCTGAGGTCGGTCATGGCCCGGCTGACCGTCTCCACCGCCAGGCCGAGATGATCGGCGATATCGTAACGTGAGATCGGCAGCACCATTGCGCCGCGCTCGTCGCACCGCGCCCTGCGGCTCATCTCGACCAGATAGCCGCCAACCTTTTCGCTTGCGGTCACACGTCGCTGCACCAGCAGGTGACTTTCGAGCCGTCTGATCGCGTCGCCAGTGCGGTCGCGGATCAGGTCCGCGATGGCGGGAACTCCCTCGACAGGATGACGAGCGCGCCCAGTCTGAAGATTGCGACCAGGGTGGCGTCGCAGACCGCTTCGACCGAGAATTCCGGATCGAGCGCGACGAGGCCGATGAAGTCGCCAGGCATGAGCAAGTCCACGATCTGCCGCTGGCCATTGAACCGGATCGAATATTTGCGGACCGCTCCGGAGAGCACGCAGCCGACATTTCCGCCTTCGGCGATTGACCGGCAGGCCTCGTTTCGTCGCCACGTCGTGGCCCGCGCCGCCGCGAGCAAAGCCGTCATGAGGTCGTCACGTCTGGAGGGTTCGGCACGCCGGCACTGCCATGTCTCACGCCCATCACGGGGCCATTGGCACCGGCCGTCGCCAAGCTCATTTCTGGTCTCCGGCCAAGCCCATTCCTAGCGCCCGACGTCATAGTACAATCCACCACTATTACCATGAGGGCAGGGCAGCGACGGGGGTCCGCTTAGCGCCCTTTACGGATGTTGGAGCTTGAACCAGTCGCTCTCGAAAGCAGCCGGTCGATTGCTTCCTCTGGAGTGTCAGGAATGGGTGAAGGGACAGCAACGGGGCGCGAAATCTGTTGGCCAAGCTGTCTGGCGTCAACGCCTCACGCTGCCACCAGCTCTTCGCAAGGCTCTTTGAATGGCCGCAACGGCTAGTTCGCGGCGGTGGACAGCAGCCTCCGGCGGTGATCTCTTGCCGACAGGCGTGATCCCCATCGAATTGGGAGTTCGCTCAGGGGCCGGCCACTGACCTCGCCGGGTCGTTCGACCCATTCAGAAATAGCGGAGCTTAATCGGGTGGAGCACCATCGAAGCATTCCTCCTCGATCGCGCCGCTGACGACCCACAGGACATCTCCGCCGGCATCGGCGCGTCTCGCCTGCCGCGCGCGCAGCGCATCCGCGACTGCCCGTTCACGGCTGGCGCGCCACGGGCCGACGAGGGCACAGGTGCGATAACGATAGCGACGCTCTGACACTGGCCAGGCCTAGACCCCGCCGCCGTCTTGCATCGTCAGGAAGCGCCGCGCGTCCCATCCCTCGCGCAGGACCAGTCCCTGATCGAGGAGTCGGTGCAGGTCCGGTTCCTCCATGGGTGCAGCGAAGAGATAGCCCTGGCCGATGGAGCAGCCCAGCGCGCGCATGATTGCCCGCTCAGCCTCGGTCTCGATCCCCTCCGCGACGACCCGGATATCCAGTGCCGCGCCGAGCTTGACGACGCTTTCAACGATGACCCGCTTGGCCGCGCTGTGCGCCACATCGTGAACGAAGCTTCGATCGACCTTGATCTCGCTGAGCGGGAAACTCTCAAGATAACGCAGGTTGGAATAACCCGTACCGAAATCGTCGATTGAAATACCGACTCCGCGGCGGCGCAGGTCCGCGAAAGCGGTACGTATGTTCTCCCGCTCGCCGACCATCAGATTTTCGGTAAGCTCAAGGGTCAGCCATTCTGCGCGACAGCCGGTCTCTTCCAGCACCTGCCCGACAAGGGCGACCATGTCGCGGCGGGTGAACTCGACGACCGAAACGTTGAAGGCAAAGCGTATCGGCGAGCGGCGCCCGCTATTCACCTGGGCGGCATGCGCGGCGAGCGTGCGCAGACCCCAGGCGCCGATTTCGAGAATGGCGCCGGTTTCCTCCGCGATGCCGATGAAGCGGTCCGGCGGTTGAAGGCCGAACGCCCCGTAATTCCACCGCAGTAACGCCTCCGCTCCGACCAGCTTGCCGGAGTCGAGCTCAAATTGCGGCTGATAGTGGAACAGCAGTTCCTCATTCCGGACGGCTGTTGCCAGCTCGCTCGCCAGCCGGATGCGGTTGCGCGCGTCCCTCTCGTCAGCCGCGGCGAAGGCGTGCGGCGGATGCCCGTCCTCGATCTTGGACCGCTGTAGCGCCGCGCCGGCCTGCCGGACCAGCTGAAGCGGATCCTCGCCGGGCGCTCCCAGGGAGAAGCCGGTGGCGAATTGCACCGCGAGTGACGCGCCGGGGAGCACGAAGCGCGGCCTCAGCAGATCAAGAACATCCTCGACCGCCCGTCCGGCGCTGCCCGGATCGCCAAGTTCGAAGGCGAGGGCGAAGGTGTTCGTGCCGACGCGCGCGACCGCGATTGCCGGCAGCGCCGCTAGGCGCTCCGCGGCGGACTTCAGCAGCGCGTCGCCGACATCGTAGCCGAAGCCGCTGTTGACGTCGTGGAACCTCAGGATGTCCAGCTTGACCATCAGCAAGGCGGAGGTCGTGGCGGCGTCCCTCGCCGCCAGTCGATCGAGCAGGCCGTAGCGGTCGAGGAGACCGGTCAGGCGATCGATGCCCGCAGCGTGGGTCACGTCACGGATCAGGCCGATCACATGGGTCACCTGCCCCGAATCGTCCTGAAACGGGAAGAGGCGCAACGCGTTGCGGAACATGCTGCCGTCCCGCCGATAGTTGCGCAGCGTCACAGAGCAGGCACGCCTTTCCGTTAGCGCCGCGCGGATTTCGACTATTTCGGGCTGGAGACGGTCGCTGCCTTGCAGATAACGGCAGTTCTTCCCGACCGCCTCGGCCGCGGCGTAGCCGGTGATCGATTCGAATGCCGCGTTCACGTGGACGATTGGCTGGCCCCGCATCCGCATGTCGGCGATCAGCAGGCCATCGTTGCTATGCTCAAGTGCGAGTGCGAATGCGCTGGGAGGAATGGCAGGCTGTCTCGATCGCCCGCCGAGGAGATGCCATCGCATCGGTTTGAAGTCGGTTACTTCAGTCGATGGATCGAACGCTTCACCGGCCTCAACCGTCACTGGGCTGCAGCACGCGTAGGGTGTCTGAAGCGGCAGGCAGTGCCACCGCGGGAAGAGTAGGTTGCATGATATGGCCTCCAGACGAGACCATGCGATCGTTGCCTGGTGGCTACAACTTCAGCGAGGCGACAGTTCAGGACAAATCAGCGTCAGTTCCGTCGTCGCCTGCAGAGTCGGAAGTCGTTTGGAATCGTTGGCGATATTGTGATGGCGTGACGCCCAGTCTGCGCAGGAACGCACGTCTGAGCGTCACCGTCGATCCGAAGCCCGCTTCATAGGCAATCAGCTTGATCGGCGACCTGCTGTCTTCCAGAAGATGCCGGGCAATATTGATCCGGATCAGTTCGACATAAGCGGCCAGGCTGGTTCCGAGTTCGCTCCGGATCAGCCGGGACAAATGACGCGGGCTCAGGCCGGCCACCCCCGCAACAACGGCGAGGTCCAGACTTGCCCGCGGGTTTTCGAGAATATGAAGGCGTACCTTTTCAATAGGGCTGGTGGCCGAAGTCTGCGCGGTCAACGCCGCGCTGAATTGCGACTGTCCGCCCGGTCGCTTCAGAAAGACAACGAGCCGCCGCGCCACCCAGAGGGCCAGAGCGCGCCCGTGATCTTCCTCGATCAGGGAAAAGGCAAGGTCGATGGCCGCCGCCACTCCGGCAGAACTGAACACCGGCCCATCGCGGACGAAGATGCGGTCGGGCTCGACCCGGATATCGGGATATTCGGCGGCAAGGCGATCGGCATATTGCCAATGGGTAGTGACCCGGCGCCCCGACAACAGTCCCGCCTGGGCCAACAGGAAGGCGCCCGTGCGTGTCGAGCCATAACGTCGCGCCTGCGCAGCTTGCTCGCGCAGCCACCGCGTGACATCTTCGCTCGGAGGATCCGGCAGGCCAAATGGTCCGAGAATAATCAGCGTGTCGGGGGGCTCGGCTGCGTCCCGTACCCCCGCATCGGGAATGAACTTCAAGCCGGAAGCGCTCGTCGCCTCGGTCCCGCACTCGGTCACCAGCCGGATGCGATAGGGCTGTCCGGATCGCATCTTGCAGTTTGCCTCGAAAAGCGCATCGCGCACGCCGGCGATTTCGAGCAAATGCACATTGAAGGGTGCAAAGATGGTGACAAGCACGCCGGGCCTCGCTCAGCGGCAGGCCCGCCGATCAATTACCCGGATACACCTCCTCGATCCGGTTACCTAGAGCGATTGCGACGAACTTGCCCACCATGGCTCATGGGTAAATTGGCTCCAAAGGCCGCTTACTTGAGCAAGCCGTGGCCGAAACGCAGAGTCCGTTCTCGCGGCTCGCCGGTTCAAAGCCGCCAGTCTGCTTTCGGCCATGTTTAGACACCAGAGCATTGCGTTCGAACGACCGTGTCTGGCCGATAGTTGGTCGTCTGCTTTGCGGGGGAATCAGGCATAGCTACATTGCGCATTGCAAGTGCCGCGGCGGGGATGCGCCCGTCGTCGCAATTCGTATCATGTTTCGAAAATGCGCAGATAGGCTGGGAGCTGACTGGAGGTTTGCAGCTACACGACTTGGTAGAGTTGGCGATGCTAGGCTTTTACCGGGAAGGCTTCAGGCAATGACGATGCAGCAAAGAGGTACGCGCGAGAGTGTGATCGCCGTGCTCGAAAAGGCGGCCGCCGAGATGGCGGAACACCGCCGTGGTCGGCATTACATGTTCTGGCGTCAGGACAATGAGGGCGAGATCGATGCCGCTCTCGCAAATGGGCCACCGTTCGACGCGTATCGAGACATCTGGATCTTCACTGGCGACGGCGGCGGTGGGGTCGCATCGGCAAAGTTTGGCGGCTGGGCTATCGATCGCCTGGTCTCAGGCGTCAGCCCGCAGGACATCCTTGCGATGTTTGAGGCGGAGGCAGCGGAAAATATCGGCCGCTATACAGAGGTCTCGCCGCTGCTCGGGGTGCAAATCGACGCCGATTGTCCCCTCGGTGACGGGCTGGTGATCGAGCCAGAACGCGAAGAATTGTTCGCGCGATTGATGCAGGCGAACCCGTTCCAGCGCATGATGCTGCCGACCGGCACGGCGATGCTGCGACAGGCCTACACCGTCATTCCGGCGTTCCGCCAGCAAGCCGAACGCCCGTTCGAAGCCGATGCCAGCGTGACCAGCCCGGTCTGGGCGGAGCGCGATGCTACGCGCCGCCGGGTCCGGCTGGCGTGTCTTCTAGGAAGCGGCGGCGCAGTCGAACTGCCGCTATCGATACTCGAACCGAACCGCGACGCTTGCCTGGTGGCAGGCGAAGGCAATAGCGCCGGGCGGCCGTTCCAGGCGCATCCGCTGATCTCATTTCCGGTGTCGGCGAGCGACGTGAGCGAAGCCTACGCGCAGCTCGGCGACTTCCGCGAGTTCGACAGCCTCGCGCGCGCGATCGACCGACTTGGCCGCGCCCGGCTCGCGGTGTCCGACGTGGACAAGGCGCTCGAGCTTGGCATGGCGGCCGAGATAGCGCTGATGCACGACCACGGCAAATCCAACACCGAAATCCGCTACAAGGTTGGCCATCGAGCGGCGTGGCTGCTCGGCTCCGACCCGGCTGAACGTGCGGTGGTGTTCGAGGAAATGCGCGATCTGTACGATGCGCGGTCGACCGCGGTGCACACCGGCTCGCTTAGTTCGAAGTCCAAGGTCGACCTGGCCAGTGCGGACGCCTTGGTCGCGCGCATGCTGCGTGCGATCCTTGCGCTCGGCCGATTTCCGGTCTGGGCGGTGCTCACGATGGGAGGCGAATTATGAAGGGCGAGGAGGTGGATGCGCTGCGCCGGCGTCGCGTGCCCTGTGTGATCGCCTATCTCCATCCGTTCCGCCTAGTCGATGCCGAAAACGAAGCGGCCTGGGACGCAACGATCGAGCAGATCAACACCCGTACCTGGGATTATGTGGCGCTTCACAAGCTTGTCGGCGGTATCGATCTTGGTCTCGAAAAACCCTACCACCTTGTCATCGGGCGCGACGGGGCACTTGCGCTTCCGCCGCTCGATGAATTGCGAAGTCCGCAGGCTGCCGTCGAGACCTTCAATCGCCACCTGGCGGCACTCTTGCTCGGCGGCATCTATTGCGAGGCGATCACGCCCGATGGACTTGATCTCGGTTCCATCATCGACTGGACCTATATCCGCAGCCAGCGGCCCGGCCTCGCCGCGCCGAACCGCTTCCATGACCATGTCCGGCGGTCGCAGGCCAGCCCGCTGGAGGCGATCGCTCTGTCGAATCCCCGGCGCGTTACGGTTATCGCTCTCGATGAGGCGATGCGCGCGGGACTGCGCATGCTTGCTTCTGTGCCCACTGTGAGAGGTGAGTATCTCCTCAAAGGAACGACCGGGCTGGCCAGGCTGGATTGGGGTGCGGCGCTCGCCAATCTATGGATCATTGTCGAGCAGCTTGTCGCGTTCCTATGGGAGCGGCACGTCGTCGCCCCAACACTCGCAGCGGACCGCAGCAAAGCTCGGCGCAGTCAGCTGGCGGACACGAGGACATGGACCGCGTCGGCGCGCATCGAGATGCTCTTTCAGAAGAAGATGATCGCGCTGGATACGGCCAAGGCGCTGGCGGTAGCGCGCAGGGCCCGCAACGATCTGCATCACAGCGGGGCGCACCCGACCACATCTGACGCGCGGGCCGCGTATGACGGAATGACCGGCTTGCTGATTGTGGCGCTCGACGGCGAACGCCCGCCGCTTGTCGACCTCGATCTTGCCGATCACGGCTTATCCGATCCGTTCGCGCCGCCGGGCCACCTGCCGGCCGAACCGACCCACTGGATGGCGATTCCCAAGCTGCCCGGCGAAGAGGAATTGGAGCGAGCCGAAGCGAAGATGTTCCGCAACCACACGCTTTAGTCCCGGACGGTCAGGTGGTGGCCCGCGCCAGCATCAAGATCAGGATGACGATAGACCTTCCTATCGCGCTAGCTAGTCGACAGCCTCGGTGTAAACGAGATACTCAATGTCGCGTCCGCTTTGTAGGTTCGGATCGCCGAGGTTGAGTGGCCGCAGTGGGGCGAAGCGGTCAAGACGGCTCTCCGTGGCTCGTGAATAGCCAGAAAAGCTCAAACATTGTGTGGGGAGATTTGTGGGGCAGCGATTGGGGCTGATCGCTGAAATTCGCAGAAAACTGCCAGTTTTCGCTTGACGCTGGTGACCCCTACGGGACTCGAACCCGTGTTTTCGCCGTGAGAGGGCGACGTCCTAGACCGCTAGACGAAGGGGCCGCTTGCGCTGCGGCGATGGCGCATATGGGGGACCGGGCCCCGCTGTCAAGCTGGCGCGGTCCTGTCCGGCGGCGCGGCAATCGCCGTCACACGCGAAAAGGGGCGGCCGCATCGCGACCGCCCCGCTTTCATTCGCTCGGGCGCCGCGGCTTACTTGCCGCCGCCCTCGCCCTCGCCGCCCTCGGCAGCGCCTTCGCCGCCACCGGTGGTGCCGTCATCGCCGCCCGTGGCGGGCGCGGCCTCTTCGCCGCCCTCGGCTGGCGCGGCGCTCTCGGCGGGCTTGCCGCCGGCGGCATTGGCATCGACCGGCGCGGGCGCATTGGCATCGACCGGCGCGGGGGCCGGCGCGGCCTCATTGGCGGTGTTGGCAGTCGCGGCATTGTTGGCGGCGCCGCGGTTGCAGGCGCCGAGGCCCAACAGGGCGATCGCGGCGACGGTGGTGGCAAGCAGCTTCATGTCAGGGAACCCCCCTCGGTTAAAAGGTGGCGAAGCCTAACCGAGCGGCCGGGCCGAGGGAAGGGGGCATCCGTGTCCGCGACAGGGCGATACATTTTTGCCGCCGTCCGGTCCGGGACGCGGCGGCATTGGCTGCTTTATCGGGCCGGGAAGCTGTGCTTAGATGGCGGTCTTGCGCCGCGAGGAGTCCAGCCTGCATGGTGAGATGGTTGCCCAGCTTTCGCCCGAAGCCGCCCGCCGCGGCCATGGCGCCCAAGCCGGCGTCGCCGCCGCCCGCGCCCGTCGCCCCCGTGTCGCCGCCGGTGCCGGCGCATCCCGGCGGCTATCGGATCGAGAGCTATTCCAAGACCCATGAGGGCCGGGTCCGCACGCACAATGAAGACAGTCATGTCGCGCGCGACGATGGCGGCCTCTGGGCGGTGGCGGACGGCATGGGCGGGCATGAGGGCGGCGAATGGGCCTCGGGCCGGATCGTCCGCGAGCTCGGCCGGATCGACCTTGCCCTGGGCTTCGAGGATACGTGCGAGGAAGCGGCGCAGGCCGTCCATGCCGCCAACAAGCAGATCCTCGCCGAGGGCAAGAAGCGCGGCAAATCGATGGGCTCGACCCTGGTCATGCTGGTGATCGAGGGCTCGCGCTACGCCGTGCTCTGGGCCGGCGACAGCCGCGCCTATCTGATGCGCAACGGGACGCTCGAGCGGCTCAGCCGCGACCATACCCAGGTCCAGGAGATGGTCGCGCGCGGGCTGATGACGCCCGAGCAAGCGCAGGGACATCCGATGGGCCACGTCCTCTCCCGCGCCGTCGGCGTGCAGAAGGAGGTCGAGATCGACCGGGCCGATGGCGAGATCCAGCCCGGCGACATCTTCCTCCTGTGCAGCGATGGCCTGCACGGAGTGGTGGGCGAGGAGGCGATCGCCGCCCATTTCGCCCGCGAGGCGCCGGACCAGGCGCTCGACACGCTGATCGACCTGACGCTCGAGAAGGGCGCACCCGATAATGTCACCGGTATCGCGATATGGATCAGCGAGCCGACCCTCCTCTCCTTTGCGGAAGCCAAGCCATGAGCGACGAGAAAGACAAGGACGCTGAGGGCACGCCGCCCCCGCCGGAAAACCAGGCGCCGGAGCCCGAGGAGGAGCGCACGGTGTTCATGCCGGGCGGGTTCACCATCCCGCCAATGCCCGAGGCCGAGGCGCCGCCGCCCCCGGTGCCGGAGCCGGAGCCGGAACCGGCCCCGACACCCGAACCCGTGGCCGAAGCGCCGCCTCCGGCCGAACCGCCCGTGGAGGCGCCTCCGCCGCCCGAACCCGTCGCGGAGGCGCCGCCCGCGCCTGTCGCGGACATCCCGCCCGCGCCCGAACCGGCGCCGCCCGCACCGCCTGAGGCGACCACGCCGCCGCCGGCGCCAGAGCCCGCTCCGGCGCCCGCGCCGACCAGCGCCGGCACCAGCGCCATCGCCCCGCGCAGCGATGCGGTCGGGATCAAGGTGGGCGACGTGCTCAACCACATCTTCCGCGTCGACCGCTTCCTGGCGCGCGGCGGCATGGGCGAGGTGTTCGTCGGCTGCAACGTCAATGTCGACGAGAAGGTCGCGATCAAGGTGATGCTGCCCGCGCTGGCGGGCGACGAGAAGGTCGTCGCGATGTTCCGCAAGGAAGCGCGGACGCTGACCAAGCTGAACCACCCGGCGCTCGTCCAGTATCGCGTGCTCGCGCAGGAGCCGCAGCTCCACGTCCTCTACATCGTCACGGACTTCATCGAGGGCACGAACCTCAGCGTGGCGATGGGCACGCTGAAGCCGGCTCCGGACGAGCTGGCCGGCCTGCTTCGCCGTCTCGCTTCTGGGCTCGCCGCCGCGCACGAACTCGGCGCCGTCCATCGCGACATGTCGCCGGACAATGTCATCCTCGCCAATGACGACATTCACCGCGCCACGATCATCGATTTCGGTATCGCCAAGGATCTGGACGCCAGCTCCGCGACGATCGTCGGCGACGGCTTCGCCGGCAAATTGAACTATGTCGCGCCGGAGCAGCTCGGCGATTTCGGCCGCGAGGTCGGGCCGTGGACCGACGTCTACAGCCTGGGCCTCGTCATCCTCGCCGTCGCGCAGGGCAAGAATGTCGACATGTCGGGCTCGCTCGTCGACGCGATCGACAAGCGCCGCAAAGGGCCGGACATCTCGGCGGTCCCCGGCAATCTGCAGGCGATCGTCCGGGACATGCTCAAGCCCGATCCCAAGGAGCGGCTCCGCTCCATGGACGAGGTGCTCGGCCGGCTCGAGCGGCTGAAGCTTCCGCCGGAAGAGCTGGTCGACCAGACCAGCCCGCCGACGCCTGTGCCGCCGGCCCTGCCGCCCGTGGACATGACGGTGCCGCCGGTCCCTGCCGAGCCGGTCCACTATGATTATGCGGAGGCCGATCGCGGCGGCGGCTCGAAGCCGCTGCTGATCGTCCTGGCCGTGCTGCTGGTGGCGGCGGCCGCGCTGGCCGTGACCTGGTACCTGACCGACGGCACGTTCGGCCTCGGCGGCGGCAACAGCAGCCAGACAAGCAGCAGCGGATCGACCGGGGGCGTCGGTCCGCAGACGGATGGCCGCCCCCCTGTGGAAATCGCGCGCACGACGATGGATTCGGTGCTGCCGCAGGTCGGCTGCACCTGGCTCGACGTCCGCAATATCGAAGCGGGGCCGCCGGTCGCGGTCGCGATGCGCGGCGTCGCCGGCAATATCGAGGCGGCGCGCGGCGAGCTTACCCAGTCCCTGTCGCGGGCCGGCCTCGGCGCGGCGACGGTAGGCGTCGGCGACGTCGCGACGATCACGCCGGCGGGCTGCGCCGCGCTCGACACCTACCGGCAGATCCGCAATGGCGGCTCCGGTCGCATCTCCACCAGCCAGACCCGCTACGAGCTCGCGCTCCTCGCCGAGGGCAACAATGCCGGCCAATTGGGCGCCACGGTCACGATCGAGCTCAACACCGGCGGCGCGCAGGATTTCGCCCTGATCGGCCTCGAGCCGTCCGGCGTGATCACTTCGATCGTCGCGGGCCGCGACGCGTTCCTGCGGGGGCTGGCCAATTCGAACAACCAGATCACCGACGAGGGCAATGGCCGCTACCGGATCAACCTGGACGTCACCCACAATGGCTGGTCGGGCCTGTTGCTGCTGACCGGCACCGGCCCGTTCGACGCCGCCCTGATCGCGCCTGGCATCGGCCAGCGCGGCCCCAATTGGCAGCAGCAATTTCTCGCGGCCGCCAGCTCCGGCAATTGGCGCGGCGACATGGTCTGGTTCCAGACGGTGAACCAGGAACCGGACTGACGGGTTTCGCGGCCTCTAGTTCAGGCCGTCGCGGAGCTGCCGCTCATAGGCTTTGCGGAACTCCTTCGAGAAGACCTCCATGAAGGCCTCGTCGGACTCCTTCTTCACCGCCACGAACTCGCGCTCGTAATTGCGCCACAGGGCGGCGTCGCGGGCGCCAGGGAGAATGCGCGCGAGCAGGCCGATATTCTCGGCCCGGCGACGGATCGAGCCCGGCGAGAAGCGGTCGAGGGTCGAGCGGAGCGCGCCCGGAATGGCGCGCAACGTCGCGACCTGGTGCGACTGGATGTCCAGATAGGCGTCCTCGACCGCCTTGTCGGCCTCCAGGAAGCCCTTTTCCGCAGGCATCAGCAATTGCGCCAGCGCCTGCTCGGGCGAGCGGGCGAACTTGATCGGATTGTTGCCGTCCAGCGCGAGGCCGGTCATTTCCGCGCCCATCTGCGCCTTGGCCCGGGCGCGGGCCTCGACCATGACGAGCAGACCGGCGACGAGGCGCTTCAGCAGGCTGCCCGCTTTCTGCACCGTTTCCGGCGTCTTCTGAACCTGGCTGTCCGCGATCGCGGCCGCTTCGAGCAGGGCGGTCAGCAATTTGTCGACCGTCGCCTGCTCCGCGCCGACGACCGGCGCGGCCGCGGCGTCGGCGACGCCGAACAGGCCCCGCTCGCGGTCGATCTTATTGATGTCGGCGAGCGAGTCCCACATCACGGTGACGTTGTCGGGGACGGGCGCGGGCGGCGCTTCGGCCGGTTCCGCCGGCGCCTCGACCGGGGCGGGCGGCGGCGGCGCGTCGGGGATCGCGTCGCTGCTCGGCGGGATCGTGATCTGCTGCTCGGGCGGGACGGGCTCGGGCTCCGGCGCCGGCGCGACCTCCACCTCGAACGATGCGACCACTTCATATTGCCCGATGCGGATGAGGTCGCCGGCGTTGATCAGATGCTCCTCGGTCATCCGCTCGGCCTCGTCGTTGACGAAGGTGCCGTTGGTCGAGATGTCCTTGAGGACGAAGAAGTCGCGGTCGCGGCGGATCTCGCAATGGCGCGACGAAATGGCGTTGCGGGGATCGGGCAGATACCAGTTGCAGTTGCGCGAGCGGCCGAGGACCGCGGTCGCGCCGTCCATCAGATATTGGGCGGCCGTCCCCTCCTGCAGGACCTCGGGATTGCGGATCGTGAGAATCAGGATCATGAAACGACCATACCCCCTGCGGACGGCGCGACGAAGCTGCGCAGTCTGCGACCAAAGTAGCAAGCCGTGCTACCAACCTCAACCGCCGCTCCTTGCCGCCAAATCGGCGCTGAGGTACAAAATGCGCGCTTCGGACGGCCCCCTTTGCGTCCGGTTTTAGAGGAGTTTCCCATGCGCAAGCCTGGTCTTTTCTTGCTGGTTTCGGCTGCCTGCGCGGCGCCGGTCGCGGCCTGGTCGCAGGACGGCCAGCCGTCCACCTCGACCGACGACTATGTCTGCGCCTTTTCCGGCCAGTGCGCCGCCGAGGAGGAGGCCGACGAGCCGGCCGAGGAAGCGACGCCGCCGGGCCAGCGCCCGCGTCTTTCGGCCACCCGCGGCTTCGCCATCTCGACGAACAACCCGCCGCGCTCGACCGCGAACCGGCCGCGCCGTCCGGCGACGGGCACCACCAATCGCCAGGCGGCCACGGCGCCGCGCCGCTTCGCCATCGCGACGCAGCCGGCGGGCGCGCGCAACCAGCGCGTCAACCTGAGCCTCACCTTCCCGACCGGTTCGGCGACGCTGACCCCGGCCGGCGCCGCGCAGGCGCGCAGCTTCGGCCAGGCGCTGATGATGCCGCAACTGGCGAACATGCGCTTCCGGATCGAAGGCCATACCGACGCCGTCGGCAGCCGCGCGAGCAACGTCGCCCTGTCGCAGCGCCGCGCCCAGAGCGTGGCCAATTATCTGGTCGCGATGGGCGTGCCCCGCAGCCGGATCGAGGTGCGCGGCTACGGGCCGGACCGCCCGCTCGCCGGCACCAGCCGCACCAGCCCGCAGAACCGGCGCGTGGAGGCGGTCAGGGTGTCCTGATCGCCGCGGCCGGCTGAAAAGGGAAGGGGCGGCTGTCGGGCCGCCCCTTTTCATCTGGTGCCAGCCCGCACGGACATATCAGCTGCCCGGCACGCCAAGCTCGCGCGCCGCCTGGCGGAGCCGGTTCTGGGTGGCGGTGTCGCCGTTGAAGGCGGCGAGGCTGTCGCGCAGCGCCTGGGCGGCGAGCTGGGGCTCGTTGAGCACCATGCGCGAGCGCATCATCATCATCCAGCGGTCCGCGTCGCGCGGATTCTGCCGCAGGCGCGCGCCCAGCCGCTCCACCATGTCCCGGCCCATCGCGTTCTGCTGGGTCGGGGTCATCCCGCTCGCCGCGCGCATCTGCTCGGGAGTCGGGCCCGGAATGCCGGCGGTCGCCGCAGACGGGGCGGGCGCGGCCGGCGGCGCGGCGGCGGCGGCGGTGCCCACGGGCTCCGCCGGCAACCGCCCGGCAATGTCGATATTGTTGGTCTGGGCGATCGCCTGCACCGCGTTGCGCACCTGTCCGGCCCATTCCGCGCCCGGCGGCGCATCGCGCAGCAAGGCGATCAGATCGTCGATCGCGCCGCGATGATCGCCCTGCACGTCGCGGATCGTCGCCAGATAGAAGCGCGCCTGCGGGTGGCCGGGCTGCAGCTCCAGCGCGCGCCGGAACAAAGTCGCGGACTCGGGCGGCGGCGGCTGGTTGGCGCGCGTGCCCTGGATCAGCAGCGCCTCGCCGAGATAGCCCACATAGTCCGCATTGCGCGGCTGCAGCTCCATCGCCCGGCGGAAGGCCTGGGTCGCCTGCGGGAAATTGTCCATGACTCGATAGGCCATGCCGAGGCGGAACCAGCCTTCATGATCGTCGGGATCGCGCCGGACGCGCTCGACGAGGCCCGCGATCATCTCCTCGACGCTCGCCGCCTGGCCGGTCGCGGCCATGCCATTGGCCGCGGCGCTGTTCGTTTCCGTGGGCGCGGCAGCGGCGCCGTCCTGGCGGAAAGCGATCGTGTAGACGAGCACCCCGAGCGCGAGCAAAGCGGCCAGGGCGAGGGCGATGGTGGCCGGCTGGAGCCGCCGCAGTTCGGAAGAGGCTGGTTGTGACATCGGCCCGGATCATCGCGGCAAATGGCCCGGCGTCAAGGGCGCGCGGCGCTCCCGTCATCGCGCCCGGTCTCAACGCCAGCGGCTAAGCCAGCGGCCATGCTCGAAAATCACGTCTCCGGCACCCGTCTGTGCTGGCGTCTCGGCGCAACTCTGTTAGATTGCCGATTCTGAGAGATTTGCGTGTTTCGCCGCAGGCTGTATCGCGGCCGGAACCGCCTGTCGGGGGAGCTGCGTCCGGGTGTCGGCCGTCTACAAGATCGCGATCGTGGGATCGGGCCCGGCCGGAATGAGCGCGGCGGGGCGCGCGGCCGAGCTCGGCCTGTCCCACGTCTTGCTGGAAAAGACGGACCATCTCTCCGACACGATCTACAAATATCAGAAGGGCAAGCACGTCATGGCGACCCCGAGCCAGCTCGTGCTGCGCTCGGATTTCGACTTCGAGGCGGGCAAGCGCGAGAAGATCCTCGGCGTCTGGGACGAACAGACCGAAGGCCGGAAGGTCAACGCGCTGGTCAATGCCGACGTGATCTCGATCACCGGCGAGAAGGGCAATTTCGTCCTGAAGGTGAAGGGCGGCGCGAACAACTGGCAGAAGCCGGCCGTGTCCGGCAAGGCCTTCGGCGCCAATGCCGCGCCTGACAAGGCCGGCAACGTCCAGGAGATCCGCGCCGAATATGTGATCCTGGCCATCGGCACGCAGGGCAATCCCAACACGATGCGCTGCGAGGGCGGCGACCTGCCGCACATCCAGTATCAGCTCGACGATCCCGGCGAATATGTGGACGAGCATATCATGGTGATCGGCTCGGGCGACGCCGGCATCGAGAATGCGCTCGGCCTCGCCGCCGATCCGGCGCAGGCGAACACCGTCTCGATCATGAACCGCAGCGCCGAATTCGCGCGCGCCAAGCAGGCCAATGTCGACCTGCTGATGGAGGCCGGGCAGAGCGGCCGGGTCAACATCCTCTGCGAGACCACGCCGGCCCGCGTCGTTCCCGGTTTCCTCTACATGGAGACGCGGGACGGCGAGCAGAAGATCAAGTGCGACCGGATCATCGCCCGCATGGGCTCCTCGCCGCCGCGCAAATTCGTCGAGCAATGCGGGGTCGAGTTCACCAGCGCCGACAAGGATTCCTATCCCGCCCTGTCGCCGCAATTCGAGACGACCAAGCCCGGCATCTACGTGATCGGCGCGCTCGCCGGCTATCCGCTGATCAAGCATTGCATGAACCAGGGCTATGACGCGGTCGAGTTCATCAACGGCAATAGCGAGCTGAAGCCCGCCGACGAGCCGATCCTGGAGAAGAAGTTCCAGGTCCTGCCGGGCTCGCGCACGGTGACCGAATGGCTCGCCTTCTTCCGCCGCCGCGTCACCGTGCTCAACGAGCTCTCGATGCTGCAGATGCGCGAGTTCATGCTCGATTCGGAGCCGCGCGCCTATCGCGCCGGCGAGATCGTGTTCGAGAAGAACGACCCCGGCGCCTCGATCTTCGCGGTGGCGGACGGGACGCTGACCGTCGAGGTCGCGCCGGGCGTCGGCGTGCCGATCGCGCAGGGCTCGATCGTCGGCGAGGTCGGCCTGATCTCCGGCCGCAAGCGCGGCGCCTCGGTACGCACCGCCTCGGGCTCGATCGTGATCGAGATCCCGCGCAACGCCGCGCTGAAGCTGATGGCCACCAACTCGGCGGCCAAGCGGGAGATCACCCGGATCGTCACCGAACGGATGCTGCTCGGCATCGTCGGGGCCGCGTCGCCCGAGGACCTCAAGGATCTGCTCGAGACCGCCGAGATACAGGAGATCCGCGCCGGCCAGACGGTGATCAACGAGGGTGAGGAAGGCTATGACGTCTTCATCATCCGCCAAGGGTCGATGACCGTGGAGAAGGCGATCGGCGGCAAGCCGGTCTTCCTGCGCTACCTCCCCGCCGGTTCCTATGTCGGCGAGATGGCCTTGATCGACGGCGGCCGCCGCACCGCGACCGTGCGCGCCGCGATCAAGTCCGAAGTGATCAAGCTCAATGGCGACGCGTTCCGCAAATTGCTCGCCGGCAAGCCCGCCCTGCTCGAGAAACTGAAGACGGAAATGGCCGCGCGCCAGCAGACGACCAGCTTCATCGAGGCGCGCAAGGACGGCTTCGGCGGTGTCGTCGACATGTACAGCTCGGTCGCCGGTTTCCTGGTCTCCGAGGGGATCGGCGAGGCCACCGACGTGCTGCTGATCGACGAGAAGCTCTGCGTCGGCTGCGACAATTGCGAGCGCGCCTGCGCCGATTCGCACGAGGGGCTCTCGCGCCTCAACCGCGAGGCGGGACGGACCTTCGCGCATCTGCACGTGCCGACGAGCTGCCGGCATTGCGAGCACCCGCATTGCATGGCCGATTGTCCGCCCAACGCGATCAACCGCGGGCAGGACGGCGAGGTCTATATCAACGACACCTGCATCGGCTGCGGCAATTGCCAGCGCAATTGCCCCTATGGCGTGATTCGCATGGCGAAGCCGCCCCCGAAGAAGCCGGGTCTGCTGTCCTGGCTGTTCTTCGGCAAAGGCCCCGGGCCCGGCGAGCCGGACCATAAGTGGACGGACGGCAAGGTCAGTTCGGAAACGCCAAAAAAAGCGATCAAATGCGACATGTGTTCTGGTATCGAGGGCGGGCCGGCTTGCGTTCGCGCTTGTCCGACGGGTGCCGCGATACGTGTTTCGCCGGAAGAGTTCCTTACCGTGGCGAGGATGGGGCAGGGGGGCTGATCGAGGGTGGCTAGCAGGGGGTTGAGCAAGACCGAGTTCGGGGACGGGACGGCGCATGAGAGCTTCCTGCGCTACCGCCGCTATCGCTGGTTCAAGATAGCGACGTTCATCTCCCTGTTTCTCACCGTCGTCTACCTGATCGTGGACGTCTCGCCGCGGCACAATGGCGGCTCGTGGCTCGGCTATACGCTGGGTACGATCGGCGCGCTGTTGATCGTCTGGCTGTCGCTGCTCGGCATCCGCAAGCGCGCCATGACGCGCGGGCGCTGGTCGCTCAAGGCCTGGACCTCGGCGCACGTCTATCTCGGGCTCGCCCTGATCTTCATCGGCACGCTGCACACCGGCTTCCAGTTCGGCTGGAACGTGCACACGCTCGCCTGGGTGCTGATGGTCCTGGTGATCCTCTCGGGCATTTACGGCATCTCCGTCTACGCCCTGCTGCCGCAGGGCCTTTCGGACAGCCGCTCGGAGATGACCGGGCCGCAGATGATCGAGGCGGTGAACAGCCTCGACAAGCAGATCCAGCAGGCCGCGCAGCCGCTCAGCGACGAGGACAGCGCGGTCGTGCTCGGCTCGCTCGGGGAGGATCCGTTCGGCGGCGGCGTCTGGCGGCGCCTGTCCGGCTCCTATCCCAAATGCGGCAATATGCGCGCGCTGCAGGCGATGCGCGCCCGGCAGGAGGAGAGCTCCGGCAAGGAGGAGCAGGCGCTGGAGCAAGTGGTCGGGCTGCTGGAAAAGAAGGCGGCGGCCCTGCAGCGGCTGCGCGGCTATATCCGCAGGCGGGCCTTGCTCGAAGTGTGGCTGTTCGTGCACATTCCGATGACGTTCGTGCTGCTTGCCGCGCTCACCGCGCATATCATCAGCGTCTTCTTCTACTGGGGCTAGGGGGGAAGTAGAGAGAATGGCGTTCCTGCTTCGAAGCATCTCCCGCAGCGCTGACGGACGCGAGATCGTTCGCACGTCCAAGGTCAATGACGACCTGTTGAAGATCGGCCGCGACCCCGATTGCGACATCCGCCTGAACGATCTGGCGGTCGCGCTTCACCATGCCACGCTGGAGCAGGTCTCGGCGTCCCGGATCGGCGTGTCGGCCGAGGCCGGCCTCACCGTCGAGATCGATGGCAGCGTCACCCAGTTCGGCCAGATCGACCTCGGCACCGGCGGCGCCGTCAAGGTCGGCCCCTTCCTGCTGCGCATCCTGCCGCCGGAGATCGGCAGCGAGGACGTGCCGATCGACATCCAGCGCGCCGACACGCAGGCGGAAGACGACCGCTTCGACACCCGCCGCTTCGCGCTGCAGAGCGTGATGCCCGGCAAGCGCACCATGTCCTGGGTGATGACCCTGCTGGTGCTGGCCATCTTCCTCGTCTGGCCGATCATCTCCTTCTACCAGAATCGCGACCAGTCCGACCGGATGGCGATGGGCTTCCACGCCGACTCGCTGTGGAGCTCGGGCGATCTGTCCAGCGCCCACGGGGCGCTCATGTCCAACTGCCAGGCCTGTCACGTCCGGCCGTTCGAGCCCGTGCAGGATACGGCCTGCCAGGCCTGCCACACCAATGTGCACGACCATGCGCCGGTCGATCTGATGCAGCGGGCGACGCCGCAGCTCGGCGGCTTCCGGCAGCTCCAGCAATCGATCGGCTCCGCCTTCGGGCAGACTCCGGGCCGCTGCGTCGAATGCCATACCGAGCATGAAGGCCCGCAACGCATGGTGCCGACCCCGCAGCAATTCTGCGCGGACTGCCATACCGATCTCAATGCGCGGCTGCCGCAGACGCGGCTCGGCGACGCCTCGAACTTCGAGCGGCAGCATCCCGAATTCCAGCCGCTGGTGCTGACCCGCTGGAACGACAATCAGCCGCATTTCGAGCGGGTGGCGCTCAACCGGCGGCCGCTGGAGATGAACAACCTCAAATTCCCGCACGACATGCACCTCAGCGCCACCAACGGCGTCGCCCAGGCGGCGCGAGCCAACGGCCTCGGGCAGCAGCTGGAATGCTCCTCCTGCCACACGCCGACGCCGGACGGCGCCCGCTTCCAGAATGTCGACATGGCGCGCAATTGCGGCACCTGCCACAGCCTGAGCTTCGACCAGATCGGCGGCACGCTTCGCACGCTCCGGCACGGTTCGCCCGAGCAGGTGATCGCCGACATTCGCGGCCTTTATCGGGCCGGCGGCCCGGCATTCCCGCCGGAGCTCAGCCCCGGCGGGCGGCAGCGACCCGGCGACGTGAACCAGATCCGCGCCGCGGTGCAGTTCGCCCGCGCCCAGGCCGACACGGCCTCGCGCGGCGAGCGGGCCATCCAGGCGATCTTCACCGGCGACAACGGCACCTGCTCGGAATGCCATAATGTGATCCAGCCGGCGGCGGGAACGCTCAACTACCGGATCGCGCCGGTCCAGTTCACCAGCCGCTACATGTTCCACGGCTGGTTCGATCACCGCGCCCACCAGATCGTGCAGCGGCCGGGCGAGCGCCGGCTCGAAGGCTCGGCGGGCTGCCTGAGCTGCCACACCGCCAACCGCTCGAGCAGTTCGAGCGACGTGCTGCTGCCCAATCTGGCGAGCTGCCAGGCCTGTCATGGCGGCGAGCGGACGAGCCTGCCCGTGCCCTCGACCTGCGCGATGTGCCACGATTACCACATTCCGCAGGGCCAGACGGCCGGGACCCGGGCGCAGGGCGTACCGACGCAGGGCCTGCGCGACCGCGTGCGCGGCCGGCCCTGGGAGTCGACCGTCGCCAACCCGGCACCGGGCGCCCGAAGGCCCTAATGCTCGTCGCCCAGATCACCGACATCCACCTGGGCTTCGATCCGGGCAATCCCGACGAGTATAATCGTCAGCGGCTCGATCAGACGTTGCGCGCGCTCGCCGCGATGACGCCGCTGCCGGATCTGCTGCTGGTCACCGGCGACATCGCCGACAATGGCGACGACCGGGAATCCTATGAAAGGTTCAGGGAGGCGATCGCCGGGCTGCCCTTTCGCGTCTGCCCGGCCATGGGCAATCACGACAATCGCGCCATCTTCCGCGAGGTCTTTCCCGACACGCCGGACGTGGGCGGCTATATCCAATATGCGGTCGACGACCTGCCGGTCCGCATCCTTGTTCTCGACACGCTGGAAATCGGCCGGCACGGCGGCGGCTTCGACGAGGTTCGCGCGGACTGGCTGAAGGCGCGGTTGGCCGAGGCGCCGGGACGGCCGACCCTGCTCGTCCTCCATCACCCGCCCATCGCCACCGGGCTCAGCTGGATGACCGAGAATCCGGAGGCGCGCTGGGTGCTGAAATTGCGCGCGATCGTGGAGGCGCACCCCAATATCGTCGCGATGGTGACCGGGCATCTCCACCGCCCGATCGTCACCCGCTGGGCCGGCACCGCGCTCGCCGTCTGCCCCTCGACCGCGCCGCAGGTCGCGCTCGACCTCGAGGCGATGGACCCCGAGCATCCCGACAACCGGCCGATGATCGTCGCCGACCGTCCCTATTTCGCGCTTCATTACTGGAACGGCGAGGGCCTGATCACCCATTTCGACACGGTCGAGGACCATGAGGTGCTCGCCCGCTTCAGCCCCAAGCGCCAGGGCCTGATCCGGATGCTCAACAAGGAGCGCTCGGCGGGGTAGGGGAGGGCGCGCCCCTCCTTTTCTCCCGATCCTCGTTATTCATCGAAGGCTGGATGTTGTGGCTAGCGCGCCGCGATGGTGCCGCCCGTCCCGACCCAGTCCTGCATGGTGCCGGTGTCGGTCACCGAATAGGGGCGGCCCGAACGGTTCAGGTAGAGCCGTTCCATTTCGCTGCGGTTGAAGGGACGGGACCCCAGTCGGCCGAAGATCGCGATCTGGCCGCCGGTCTCGTCGACGGCGCGGTCGCGGTCGAGGCCCTTGGCGACCGAGAAGGCGCGGCTCGGCGTCCGGGCCCAGGCGATCAGCTCGGGTGTCGGCCGCGGCGAG
The DNA here is from genome assembly GCA_035502235.1 of Allosphingosinicella sp. GTDB lineage: Bacteria > Pseudomonadota > Alphaproteobacteria > Sphingomonadales > Sphingomonadaceae > Allosphingosinicella. The sequence goes on along the minus strand of DATJUQ010000030.1, from coordinate 133,164 downwards.
AAGCCGTAGAAGTTCGGGTTCGATTCCGGGCTGAACAGCTGCAGCACCTTCATCCCGTTCCGCCCGTCGGCGACATAGGCGAAGAGCGAGGCGTTGGTGGAGGCGACGGTCACGTCCTGCGTATCCGGCGTGTGGCCGAGCCAGAAGGCCGCATCCGGCCGCCAGTGGATCTGCGGCTGCTCCGGCCGGGTGATGTTGACGATGACGAGGCCGTCGGCGCCCGCGGCGACATAGGCATAAGTGCGGGCGAGATAGACCCGGCGCGCGTCGGCGAAGGGAACGGTCGCGGCCGGCACCGCCATGGGCTGGTCCATCCGGGTGACGTCGAACAGCTTCAGGCCTTCCGCGTCGGTGACCCAGAGGTAGCGGAACTGGATGGCGGTCGCGCGGGCGTCGTTGAGTGGCACCTGCGCGGTCACGCGCGGGCTCAGCGGGTTGTTGAGGTCGAGCACGACCAGGCCCGCATTGGTGGTGATATAGGCGTAATAGCCGGCCAGGGTGATGTGCCGCGCGCCGGTCAGCACGCCATTCTCGTTCCAGGCATTGGCGCCGTTCGCGAAATTGGTCCGGCGAAGGTGATTGTTGCGGGCTTCGCCGTCGGCGAGGGTGTCAACATTGACGAGAATCAGGCCCTCTTCGGCGTCGGTGATCACCGCATAATTGTAGATCGGGTGAAAGCGCTGCTCCTGATTCTCCTCGAGCAGCGAGATGGTGGAGCCGTCCGGCTGCACGCGGGGCGTGTTCGCCATCGCCTCGTTGCGGTTCGGCGCGATCGGCTGGTTGGTCGGCAGCGCCATGCAGGTCGCGTTGCGGGTCGCGACATGGGTGTCCTGGCCGATCGGCGAGACCGGCGCGGTGATGATCCGCTCGGAGAAGCCCTTATTGGCGATGGAGGCGATGTCGTAGACCCGGAAGCCGCCGCTACCCTGCGCCACGAACATATATTCGCCGCGATTCTGCAGGCAGCCGACCCGGTCGGGCGTGCCCTGGACGATGTTGTAGAATTGCTCGAGCGCGCGGGTCTCGCCGGAGAGGTTGCGGTCGAAAGTCTCGCCGCGCGTCCAGTTGACCAGCTCGCGCCGGTTCCGGTCGATATGCATCCGGTAATAATCCGGATAGGCGAAGCGCTGCAGGTAGGAGCCGATCACGGCCTGCGGCTCGTCCCACTCGGTGACGCGCACCGCCTCGAAGCCGCTGTCCAGCCCGATCCAGCTGTGCATGCCGACGAAATTCACGAAATTCGTCCCGTGCAGCAGCAATTGCGCCATGATCGCATTGTTGTCGTTGTTCCGGCTCACATGGCAGTCCGTGCAGACCTTCGTCTCGGTGGTGCGGACGGTGTGCGGGAAGTGCGGCGCGAAGGCCTGGCTCGAGAAGCCGGCGGCGGAGACCGGCGGCTGCTGGATGTAGATCCGCTCTCGATTGATGTTCGTCGAGGAAAGGACCAGCGCCGAGGTCGACCGGATCGGGGCGATGATGTTGCCCTTGCTGGTCTGGTGGCGGCCGAGCTGGAACATGTCCTCGCGCGCGACCTGCGGATTGTAGGTCGCGAAATTGCGGGTCTCCTCGCCCTCGTAGCGGTGGACGTTGGTGCGGAAGTTCGCCTCGATCGGCAGGTGGCAGCCGCCGCAGCTCGTCGTCCAGCTGAGGTGGCAGGTGAAGCAGGCCATTTCCTCGGTCGGATGGGCGAGCTCGCTGTCCGGGACGCCGGGGCCGAACATGTAGCGGCCGGTCTCCGCGCCGGTGCGCGAGACGAGCTTGGCGCGCGCCGCCGTCATGTTGAAGCAGGGACCGGGCTGGCGGGAACCGGGCTGGCCGCAGGGCGGTAGCGTCGGATCCATCGCGTCGGCGACCTGCTGCACCGCCCAGGAGAGGCTCGGATCGACGATCGAGCGCTGGACGAGGACGCGGCGGTTCGGGGTTGCGCACTGGAGGTTCGGCACCTCCTCGCGGGCCAGTTCGCAGTCCATCCACTCGAAGCGGCGGCGACCGTCCTCGTTGCGGATGATCTCGAGATTGGTGCCGTGCGTCGGCGCGGCCGGGCCGGAAGTGCGCAGATTGGCGAGCTGACGCGCGGTGCCGTGGCAGTCGCGGCAGCCGATCTCGATCGCGTTGGCGACCTCGCCGTAGATGAAGCCGTTGCCGTGCGCATCCTGCGCGAAATGGCAGTCCGCGCATTGCAGGCCCATTTCGGCATGGATGTCCATCATATGGACGGAGCGGCCGGGGTTGACGCCGGCGGGGACGAAGGGGGCCTCGCTCTGGCGGCGGAAGGTTTCCGGATCGCCCTGCGGGATGATGTTGCCCTGCGCGTCGAGCAGATTGCCTTCGCGGTCGCGGCGGAAGATGCCGCGGAAGTTCCAGCCGTGGCCGTGATAGTCGGCGAACTGGGTGGTGCGCGCGAGCGGGTTCACGCGGTCGTAAATCTCGCGCAGGAACTCCGGATCGCCCCACAGGCCGCGCGGCGCGGCAGCCTCCGGGTTACGGTTGAGGATGTTCACAACCTCTTCGGCAGTCGGATAGAGCTGGTTGCGGAAGAGCCGTTCCTCGGCCGCATTGCGCGCGGGGAGGCGGTTCTCCGGCCCCGGCCACATCAGGTCGGCGTCTGACTCATAGTCCCACATCGTGTAGCCGAGATAGGTGTTCAGGAAGATGTTCGGCTGGTGCATGTGGCAGGTCATGCACTGGGACGTCGGGATCGCCCGCGTGAAGACGTGGCGGATCGGGTGGCCGCTTTCGCCGACCGAGGCATGGTTCGCGTCCGCCGGAGCGTGGCTGGTGTCAGTCGCGCCATGATCGGCCTGGGCCGCGGCGCCGGGCTCGTGGCTCGCCGCCGCGCCGTGCGCGCTGCGCCGCGCGCCGCCGTCGGGCAGATGCTCTGCTTCCGGGCCCGCGCCGACGCGGTGCTGGCCCTGGCGAAGGCTGGCGATCATCGGATCGACCGTCGCCGTCTGGCCGTCGCGGCCATATTGGGCATAGGTCATCGAGTGGCGCGGCTCGCGGTCGTTCGCATAGACGACGTGGCAGCCGGCGCAGCCCGAATGACGATAGTCGCCCTGCTGGTCGTTCGTCCCCATGAACCACATGAAGGGATCGTTGAGGCGGGTCTTGTGGATGTTCAGCACCGGAATGGCGACGCGGATCCCGGTGCCGGGGCCGCGGTTCGACTGGCGCAGGTCCGGCCGGCCGGGCTCTTCCAGACGCTGGATGATGCCGCCGATATTGGGCAGGCCGATCTCCGGGAACTGCGTGCCGATATTGCGGCCGCCGCGCTCGAACACGCGGAAGACGTCGCCCGGCGGGATGACGTGCCAGGTCGGCAGCGGATAGAGCGCCGCGAGCACGCCGCGGGCGCGCTGCTGCGGGGTCATGCCGCCCTCGCCGAGGGGCGAGGTGATCAACGCCGCCTCGCCGCCGCGCGTATAGGCCTCGCCGTTGATGTAGTTCTTGAAGGGCAGAATGCCGTTATTATAGGCCGCGCCGCCCCAGAGCATCGCGCCCGTGGACATGAGCGAGCGTTCGGCCGCCTCGATCACCTCGATATGGCAGGCGCCGCAGCTGTCGCGGACCACGCGATAGTCGCTGGGATTCATGAAGCGCACGAATTCCGGCGCCTCGCGGTTCATCAGCGCATAGGTGCGGGTGGGATTGGCGCTCGACGGGAAATGCCAGCTGTTCGGATAACGCGGCAAAACGTGGGCGCGGCTCTGCGCGGCGAAGAAGGTCGGCGTGTTCTGCTGCGCGCCCTCAGGCCGGGTGATGCGCGGATTGCCGCCATGGCAATCGGTGCAGCCCAGCACCACCGCCGGCGAGCGGTGCATGGTATGGGCGTCGCTGTCGGTGTGGCAGGATTGGCAGCCGGCGCTTTTCGCCTCGGCGTCGGACCATTCCTGGGTGCGGGGCGCGGGCGCGGCGCGGACCAGGCTGTAGTCGCGCACGACCGCCTTCTCGCCCTCGGCCGCGCCGAGCCGGGATACGCCGAAGACGGACGCGGCCAGGATGGCCGCCCCCACGATCGCCGCACGTCCGAATTTCGCCAGCCCCATCAGCCCCTCAGTAACTCAGGATCGCATTGAACAGGACGGAGTAATATTGCCGGTCCCGATCATTGTTCAGGAAAAGGTCGCGGAAGCCCGTGCCGGCCTGCAGGATCGCGCCCGACAGGCGGAAGACGAGATTCTGCGTCGCACGCGGCCGGTAGATCGCCGCCGCCGAGATATCCCAGCCGATGTCGCGCCGGATCGTGCCCTGGACGCGCAGCGCCTGCAGCACCTCGGTCTGGTGGAACCAGAGGTGGTTGACGTTGCCGGAGATGCGGAATTCCTGGCTGATGTCGAAATCGGCGCCGACGCCGAGCAGCATCGTGCCCGGATTGACGAAGTTCGACTGGCCCTGCTCCTTCGACGAACGGAGGTTGTTCAGGATGCCGTTGCGCTGGTCGAGCGCCACCGCGCGGCCGCCGCCGGCGAAGGGGATGGTCTGGCGGATCCAGTAGCTGGTGTCGGCGCCCGCGAAGATCGGATTCTCGAAGATGTTGTCGAAGCCGCGCTCGGTATCGTCATAGGGGTTGGCGTCGCCGCTCGAGAAGAGCATGGCGCCGCGCAGGCGGATCCAGTTGAAATCGTAGCTCGGTTCGGCCGCGAAGAAGAAGGACCGGAGCTTCGCCGGCCGCTGGGTGAAGACGTTGTTCCGATCCTGGCCGAACAGGAAGTAGAAGCTGCTCGTCCAGTTGAAGCGGCCGATATGGCCGTCCGTGGAATAGCCCAGATAGAAGGCGTCGTAGCTGCGCGCGCGCAGATCGCCGATCAGCGCCGGACGGACCGGGAAGCCGTTATCGTCGATCTTCAGCTCGCCGCGCTCGCGGTTGATGTTCCAGGTGATGCTCGCCTGGCTGGTCAGGCCGACGAACGGGAAATCCTGGCGAAAGACGTTGGCGCTCAGGATCCAGTCGTCGCGCGGCGACTGCAGGATGTTGTTGAGGCCGGAATTGGTGTCCTTCTCCAGCCGCCAGATCGCCATCAGATTATACTGGAAGCGGTTGTTGTCGCGATTGCCGAACAGGCGAACGCCCAGCTGGGAATCCTGGAACAGGAAACCGCGGAAATCGAAGTTGAACGGCTGGATGCCGACGCGGACGGAGTCGAAATCGTAGCGGAACGAGGTGTTCCGGATATGATAGTCGATAAAGGCTTCCTGCACGCCGAGCGCATAATCGAAGCGGTCCGTGCCCTCCGACGGCTCGACGAACAGGATGCGCCGCTCGCCGACGTCGACATAATTGACGTTCAGGGCCAAAGTCAGACGATATTCGATGTCCGGCGGCCGGAAGGCCGTGTTGCCCTTGATGAGGGCGACGCTGGCGATGAAGGTCTGCGACAGGACCAGGCTGCGATTGTCGCCGAACACGTCGTTGCTGTCGGGCCGGTCGGTCGTCTGCACGCCGACCGGGATCGGAAAGCTCCGCGGCTCGATCACCGTGTCCGAGATCAGATTGCCGACGAAGAACCAGTCATTGCCCTCGAGGCCAAGGAAACGCGGCGTGGCGCAGCGGGCGATGCCGGCCTCGCGCCGGCGCGCCTGCTCCTCCTCCGTGGGGATGCAGATCGGCCGGTCGCCCTTGAGCACGTTCTGGTTGTAGGGATCGTACCAGCGCTGCCGCACCAGGCCGAGCGTGTCGACCAGCCGCCAACGGTCCGGAATCGCGACATGCTCGGCCGGAAAGGCCTCGGGCGCCGGCTGGCGGATCGCGCCGGGATTATATTGATCGACCGGATCGGGCAGCTGGGTGCGGATGTCCGGGCGGCGGCGGCCGTCGAGCTGGTTCTCCTGGCTCGGTGGCGTGGGTTGCTCGCGCGGCTCCTCCGCCGGGAGCGGCTGATTGGTGACCGGCTGGCCGCCGAAGGCCGGTGCCTCGACGGGCGGGGCGTCCTGCAGCGAGGCGAGCAGCATGGAGCCGGGAACGGAGAGCAATGAGTCATCCCGGCGTAAGCCGGGACCCATGAACACGGACGAGGACACTGTTCCCGGGACGGTGTTCATGGGTCCCGGATCAAGTCCGGGATGACTCATGAGGGCCGGCACCGGCGCCGCCGCGGGCGCGCCGGCCGAGGCCATCAGCGAGAGGAGAGCCGCCGCGACCGTCATTTTCCCTGGCAGACATTCTGCTCATTCGTCCCGATGAAGGGATTGAACGGGCAATTGACGTAGCGCAGGCGCACCACACCGGTGGATGCACCCGCGACCGGGACCTCGATCCGGTCGGCGCGGATCGCGTTCGGCGCATTGCCGATCCCGCCGACGCGGGTGCCGGCATTATGCGTGCCGAGGAAGCTGATCATATCGTCCTGGTCGATGCCGTCGCCAGAGACGCCGACGCCGCCGACCAGGGTGTTGCCGCGATAGACGGGCACTGAGCCCGGGAAGATCTGGATGCCGTTGGCGAGCCGGGCCGGATTCGGATTCTGGGTGCATTGCTGCGGCGTGTCCGGATTGGCGCCCAGGATGAAGCCGACATGGGTCAGCACATTCTCCAGGATCAAGGCCGATTGCAGACCAGTGGAGAAGGGATTGAACTCCAGGATCGGGCGCGAAAAGGCGCCGGGCGGCCGGCCGAGTTCGCCGTCCGGGAAATAGGGGCGAGAGACATTGCCGTTGGCACGGTCCGAAAAGGCGAACTGCCCGGTCAGCGCATTGGGATCGTTGAAGAAGGTCCGCGCCGCCGAGACGTAATTGCGGATATCGGCGCGCACGACCGGATCCGTCGCATTGTTGGCGCTGAGCTCCGCGCCCGCCGTGGCCGAGGAGAAGAAGACCGCGGTGCGCGCCTTCTGCAGCGACACGTCCGTGCCGAAGATGGGGGCATCGGGCGAGCGAACGACGCCGAGGATGCGGCCCTCGGTATCGACCACGGAGATCGTCACCTGGGCGCGGCTGTCGAGCGGCTGGCGGATCTGGGCGCGCGCGGCGGCCATGATCTTGAACGCCTCCTCGAGCAGGGCGCGAACCTCGGCGGCGCTGAGCGCGGTGCCGGCGGGCGTCGTGCCGGCGATCGCCGGATAGCGGTTCGCGCCGGCACCGTTGGTCAGGATATAGGCGTCCGGATTGCCGAATTCCGCGGTGGTGGCGAGGCGGATGCCCGAGGCCTCGCTGCCGTAGGGCGTGCCGGCGGTCACCGCCGCGGCCGTATAGCCGTTGACCGCGATCAGATTGCCGACGCCCGGGACCAGCGAGGCGAAGGCAGGGGTGGCGCCGCCGCGCAGGTCCGAGACCAGAGTGTCGGAATAGCGGAGCGTGGTGCCGTCGACCGAGATCCGGTCGGCCTGGATCGTGGCGGCGGCGGCGAAATTCTGGGTGGCGGCGAGGGCGATCGCCTCCTCGGCATCGGTGTCGACGTCCTGGATTTCGGTGTCGGCGCCGTAGACGCCGTCGGCCATCACCCCGACGCCGCCGACGACGACGCCGTTCTTGTAGAGCGGGAAGCCGCCCGGATCGGCGGAGAGGCCGAGCGGGGAGCGCTTCGGCCCGATCAGCGCGGCCGGGCCGGGCGCGCCGAAGCGCGAGGAGAGATCGGAGCAGGGCAATTGGCTGAACTGCACGCCGAACAGCGGGCCGCTCTCGAGGCCGCGGGCCGCGGCGGAGGGCGGGAAATGCTCCTGCACGATCATCGAGGCGGTGCGGGTCGAGAAGGCGTTGCCCGAGGAGGAGAGATAGGCGCCGGTGACCGCCTTGGAGATGGCGCCGGCGACGGCGCCGCCGGGGACGCTGACCCCCTGGAGATCGTGGTTGATGCCGCTGATCGAGGCGGGGACGGCAAGCCCGTCATTGGCGCCGTTCATGCGGAAGGCGGCGAGCACGTTGCCGACCCGGTCGACGACGACGATCGTGGCCGGCGTCGCGCGCGCCTGGGCCTCTGCGACCGCCTGGGCGATGACCTGCTGCACCTCGGCCGTGGTCAGGGAGAGCTGCGCCGGATCGTTGAACAGGCGGGTCGCCGTGGGCGGGGTCGGCCCGGGCGCGGGCCCGGCGGAGCTGCCGCCGCCACCGCCGCAGGACGACAGGATCAGCGAAGCGATGACGATCGTGGAAGCAGCCGTACGCGTCATGATACTCTTATCTCAACCGTCTGATGGCGGCCGCGGCGCGGCCGAGGCTCGCCCGGAATCCCCCCGGATCATAGGCGTTGGGATCGTGCACGGCGCGGTAGGCGCCGTTGATGTCGACGCGGATCGCATTGGCCGTGTTGAGCGGGACATGGCCGCCGCTGACCAAAGCGGAGAGCAGGGTGTCCGTCGCCATCACCGCCTGCACCGAGCCGGCATAATCGGTGAAGCGGTCGCGGATCGCCTGGCTGGTGATCGTGTCGATGATCGCGAAGGTCGTGTTGCGGCCCATGTCGGCGCCGGAGAAGGCGTTGGCGAGCTGCCTGAGCGTCGCCCGCAGCCGGTTCGCCGCGGCGACCGCCGCCGGCCGGCCGCTGCCCATCGCCTGGTGGAAGGCGCGGCTGTCGCGGTCGAACTGGGCGGCGAGGCCCGGCGAGACCACCCGCGCCGCCGCCGAGAGCATGATCATGTTCTCGTCATTGTAAGGCGGCATGCCGGACGGGATCGGGCGGCCCGGATTGGCGACCGCGCCGGGGCGGTAGCGGGGGTCGTCCGAAATCTGCCGGTGGCAGCTATGGCAGTCGAAGAAGTAGAATTCTGGAAAGATGCCCTCGGTGCCCCGCTGCGGCGAGACGAAGAGGGTGAGCGAACGCTCCAGCGCCATCGCCTGGCCGGTCGCCCAGACCTGGGTGCCGGTCGGCACATTCTTGCCGCGGTCGCGATAGTCGGCGTCGATCGTATAATGCGCCTGCAGCGTGGTGAAGAGATCGAGCTCGAAGCTGATCCGCGGGTGGCCGGCGGCCATGATCCGGTGGGTGACGAACTGGCCGTCGCGGGCCGAGCCGAAATGGCAGTCGAGGCAGCGATCGGCGCGCGCCTGGGCGTTGTCGAGCGGGACGAGGCCGTTGCGGACGTTGGCCGCATGGGTGCCGCCCACCGAATAATGGCTGGTCAGCCAGCCCGAGGCCGGGCCGTGGCAGGATTCGCAGCCGACGCCGTCGGTGGTCTGGAAGCGGACGCCGCGCGGGCCGGCGGGCGTGGCATGGCAGCCGAGGCACATCGGGGCGCCGGTCGCCTCGCCGATGCCGAGCCGCTCGGCGATGGCGCGGGAGCGGGGCTCGCGCAGGACCGCATAGGCCCGGCTGTGCGCGCCGGCGGCGGTCGAGGGATCCTGCCAGAGCATGATCTCGTCCTGGCGGACGCGGGGACCGTCGCCCTGGCTGCGGCCGTGGCAGGTGGTGCCGCCGCAGGTGGCGACGCCCACATAATTGCCCGGCGCGACGGATCCGCTGGCCTGCACGGCCTGCGCGTCGACGGGCTTGAGCAGCAGAATCAGGGCCACGAGCGCGAACGCGCCGAACGCCCCCAGACCGATCGCAAGTTTGCGGCTGCCCCCCAAGTCGTCCTCCATGCCGCCCTGTTTCCGGCCAAAGAAGTAGGGTCGACTATGGTCCACCGGACTTATCCATGCAAGCCGCAAAGACGCCTCGCAAGGCATTGGTGACAGCCGAAACAAAGCCCGGTAGAGCTAGTTTTTCGGCGGCAGCGAGGGGCCATCCGGCCGCCCTCGCACCACCATCCGGCGTCCAGCCCAAGCGATCGGAGCGCGCGCGACATGACCAAAGCCTCGGACCTGTTCATCCAGTGCCTTGAAGAGGAAGGCGTCGAATATGTTTTCGGCGTGCCCGGCGAAGAGAATCTGGATTTTCTGGACAGCCTCTCGCGCTCGACCAAGATCAAGCTGATCCTCACCCGCCATGAGCAGGGCGCCGGCTTCATGGCCGCGACTTACGGGCGACATACCGGCAAGACCGGCGTCTGCGTCGCGACCTTGGGGCCCGGCGCGACCAACTTCGTCACCGCCGCGGCCTACGCCCAGCTCGGCGGCATGCCGATCCTGATGATCACCGGCCAGAAGCCGATCAAGAAGTCGAAACAGGGCCGATTCCAGATACTCGACGTCGTCGACATGATGGGCCCGATCACCAAATTCACGCACCAGCTGGCCAGCGCCGACAATATTCCGAGCAGGGTTCGGGAGGCCTTCCGTCTCGCCGAGGAGGAGAAGCCGGGGGCGTCCCATATCGAATTCCCGGAGGATATCGCCGAGGAAAAGACCGAATCGACGCCGCTGAAGCGCAGCCTCGTGCGCCGGCCCCTGGCGGACGAGAAAGCGGTGCGCGCCGCGGTCAACAAGCTGGAATGCGCGCGCTCCCCGATCCTCGTCATCGGCGCGGGCGCCAACCGCAAGATGACCAGCCGCATGCTGCTCCAGTTCATCGAGAAGACCGGCATCCCCTTCGTCACCACCCAATTGGGCAAGGGCGTGATCGACGAGGCGCACCCGAAATTCCTGGGCTGCGCGGCGCTCTCCGCCGGCGATTTCGTGCACAAGGCGATCGAGGCTGCGGACGTGATCGTCAACATCGGCCACGACGTGATCGAGAAGCCGCCCTTCTTCATGCAGCGCGGGGGCACCGAGGTGATTCACGTCTCGACGAACACCGCCTCGGTCGACCCGGTCTATTTCCCGCAGATCGAGGTGATCGGCGATATCGCCAATGCGATCTGGCAGATGAAGGAGGATGTCGTCCCATCGGCGACCTGGAATTTCGAGGCGATGCTGGCGGCCCGCCGCGCCGAGGTGGAGCATACCCGGACGCTCTGCGGCGACGACCGCTTCCCGATCTTCCCGCCCTGCCTGGTCGAGCGGATCCGCGAGGCGATGCCGGCGGACGGCATCATCTGCCTCGACAATGGCGTCTACAAGATCTGGTTCGCGCGCAACTATGCCGCGCGGGCGCCCAATACGGTGCTGCTCGACAATGCGCTGGCGACGATGGGCGCCGGCCTGCCCAGCGCGATGGCCTCCAAGATGGTCCATCCGGACCGCAAGGTGATGGCGATCTGCGGCGACGGCGGCTTCATGATGAACAGCCAGGAGATGGAGACCGCGGTCCGCCTCGGCCTCGACATCACCGTGCTGATCCTGCGCGACGACGCGTACGGCATGATCCGCTGGAAGCAGGCCAATATGGGCTTCAAGGATTTCGGCCTGACCTACGGCAATCCGGACTTCGTCAAATATGCGGAAAGCTACGGGGCGCACGGCCATCGCGTCGGAAGCGCGGCGGACCTGCCGGAGATATTGAAGCACTGCCTCGAGACGCCGGGCGTCCACCTGATCGACTGCCCGGTCGATTATTCCGAGAACGACCAGATCCTGAACAAGGACATCAAGGAACTGAGCGCGAAGCTCTGACAGGAAGCTTTGAAGGGGGCACGTACTTTTTCGCGAAAAAGTACGTGTCCCAATAGCGAGGCGAAGATGGTGAAGCTGAAGGACGTCTACCCGCTCTACCTCAACAATGAGGCGCAGCAGCCGAACGCCGACCTCGAGGTGACCGACAAGTTCACCGGCGAGGTCGCGTTCCGGGTCGCGCAGGCGGACGCGGCGACGATCGACGCCGGCATCCAGGGCGCGGTCGAGGCGGCGGAGCCGATGGCGCGGCTGCCCGCCTATCAGCGCCAGGCCGTGCTCCAGCATTGCGTCGACCGCTTCAAGGCGCGCTTCGACGAGCTCGCTTATGCGCTCTGCGTCGAGGCGGGAAAGCCGATCAAGGATGCGGAAGGGGAGGCGACCCGGCTGATCGACACCTTCCGCATCGCCGCCGAGGAGTCGGTGCGGATGACCGGCGAGGTGCAGCCGCTCGACATCTCGCCGCGCGCAAAGGGCTATCAGGGCATCTGGAAGCGGGTGCCGATCGGACCGTGCAGCTTCGTCTCGCCGTTCAACTTCCCGTTGAATCTCGCGGCCCACAAGATCGCGCCGGCGCTCGCCGTGGGCTGCCCGTTCGTGATGAAGCCGGCGAGCCGGACGCCTTTGGGGGCGATCATCATGGGCGAGGTGCTGGCCGAGACCGATCTGCCCAAGGGCGCCTTCTCCATCCTGCCCGCCCACCGCGAGGGCGCGGACCTGTTCACCACCGACGAACGGCTGAAATTGCTGAGCTTCACCGGTTCGCCGGGCGTCGGCTGGGACCTCAAGGCGCGCGCCGGCAAGAAGAAGGTCGTGCTGGAGCTCGGCGGCAATGCCGCGGTGATCGTCGACCGGGACGCCGACCTCCAGGACGCGATGGAGCGGACCATTTTCGGCGCCTTCTACCAGTCCGGCCAGTCCTGCATCGGCGTGCAGCGCATCCTGATCCATGCCGAGGTCTATGACGCGTTCCGCGACATGCTGGTCGCGAAGACGAAGACGCTCGTCGCCGGCGACCCGAAGGACCGCAACGTCTTCATCGGCCCGATGATCTCGGAGGGCGAGGCGAAGCGGCTCGACGGCTGGATCCAGGAGGCGGTGGCGACGGGTGCAAGACTGCTGTGCGGCGGCAAGCGCGAAGGCGCGATGCTCCAGGCGACCTTGCTGGAGGATGTCGATTTCGACACCAAGCTGAACCGCGAGGAGGCGTTCGGGCCGGTCGCTTTCCTGATCAAGTTCAATGACTTCAATTACGCTCTTGAGATCGTGAACGATTCGAAATTCGGGCTTCAGGCCGGCGTGTTCACACGCGATCTCTTCCAGATGTTCGACGCCTGGGATCGGCTCGACGTGGGCGGCGTGGTGATCAACGACGTGCCCAGCTACCGCGTCGACAACATGCCCTATGGCGGGGTCAAGGACAGCGGCCTCGGCCGCGAAGGCGTGCGCTTCGCGATGGAGGACATGACGGAGATCCGGAACCTGGTGATCCGGCGGAAGCTCTAAGAGAGCCTGATTCACGCTTCCGGCGTAAGCGCGAATCGCTTCCACCTTCAACCGATCGGGTTCCCGGGATCAGCCCGCCGTCGGCTCCGGCTCCGGCGCAGGCGGCGTGCCGGGCGGCGGTGGCTCGTCGTAAATGGTGAGATCCAGATATTCGGCCCGGGCCCATGGCGATTGCCGCCTGATGCGGGAGCCGCCGTCAACCTCGATCGTCCCGGTCATCGTGTAGCGCTCCAGCCGGTAGCTCGCCTCCGGGCCGGCCGAATAGAGGCGGCGCCGGATCGAAGCCATCAGCGGATCGGCCCATTCCGCGCCGGCGCCCCGACGGACGATTTCCAGCCCGGCCACGCGGCCGTCGGGCATCACCCAGAAGCCCACATCGATCCAGCGGTTGCGATAATCCGCGGTCGGGCGTCCCAGCGTGTTGCCGAACAAGATGGCCTCGTCGGTCCTGGTCTCATCGGGCAGGAGCGGCGCCTGCTGGCCGAGCAGATAGGGCGGCGCGTGGAGCAGACGCCGGCGGGCGCTCGCGCCCGCGCGGCCGACCTCGGCGAACAGAGTATCGGCCCGCGCCTGGTTTCCCTCGGCGCGATAGATGCGGGCGAGCAGGATACGGGCGCCGATCGCATGGATGCGCCGCGCTGGATCGGTGTCGCGGGCGGCGCGGATCAGCTCGCCCTTCGCGTCGCCATGGCGGAAATTCATATAATTGTACCAGCGGTCCCGAAGCCAGGCGATGGCGGCCACGTCGTGGCGGCCGGCCCGCTCCGCCTCCCGGATCAGCTCGTTCAGCGCGCGCCGCGCGGCGGTATAGCGGCCCATCAGCATGTTGATCTCGGCCAGTTCGAGCCGGGCCGTGAAATGGCGGTGATCGGGCGTCGATATCCCCGCCTGCAACGCGTTGAGGATGCCGTGGGCCGACTGGATGCCGACCGCGTCGTCGCCGATATGGCGGGAGAGGCGGCTGTGCGCCCGATAGAGATCGGAGACGGGGACCGGAAAATCCGCCGCACGGCGGCGGTTGCGGCGGAGCGAGGCGGCAACGGCGGTGCGGGCTTCGGGATAGGCGCCGTTCAGGAACAGCGCCTCGGCCAGAGCCAGCGTCGCATCGGCATCCTCGTTCACCGGGCAGTTGCGGGCGAGGCAGGCCGCCAGCCGGTCGCGATAATCCTGAATGCGGATGCCCGTGACGGTCACATTCTGCCCTTCGCCCGACGGCGGCAACGGCTCCTGAGCGAAAGCGGGAAGGAAGAGCGTGGCGGCGATCAGGACGGCTTTGCGCATCGCAGGCTCCTTCCGGACGCCGGCCATGTTAGCGGATCAACTATCCCACTGAAAGAAAAAGACGCTTCCGCCGTCCTGGACGAAAATCGCCTATCCCGCGGTGGGCCGGGGTGCCTGGGTCGGGCTCGGCGGGCGATCCGGGACGACGACGTCCGCGGGCGGCTCGCCGGTCGAAAGATCGTAATATTCGACCCGCGCGCGCTGGCCCCGTTGCATGATGCGGGTGCCGGACACCCGTTCCAGATCGGCCGTATAGGTGTAGCGCTCCAGCCGGAAGGTCGGGCTGTTGTCGGTCGCGACCGTATAGCGGCGGCCGCGGATCGAGCGCAGCAGAGGCTCGGCCCAGTCCGTATTGCCGCGCTGGCGGATGAGTTCGAGCCCGTCGACGCGGCCGTCCGGCATCACCCAGAAGCCGACGTCGATCCAGGTGCGGTCGAACGTGTCCGGAATCCGGGTGTTGACGTTGACCGTGCCGCCCTCCTCGATCGTCTCGCGGGCCTGCAGGACATAAGGCGGCGAATAGACGAGCGCGCGGCGGCCGGCGTCGCGGCGGGCGAGCTCGGCGACGAGCTGGTCGGCGCGGCGCGGATCGCCCTGGTCCCGGTAGATTCGGGCCAGCAGGATCTGGGCGCCGACCGCGCGGACCCGGTTGGAGGGGTCGCGCGACATCTCGGCGAGCCGCGAGCGGGCCTCGCCATAAGGGGCGAGCAAATAGGAGATCCAGGTGCCGCGCAGCTCCGCCAGCGTGGCGATGTCGGGCCGGTTGGCTGCGCGGGCGGCGCGCTCGAGCTGGTTCAATTCGCCGCGCGCCTCCTCGAAGCGGCTGGCGCGGGTATAGGCCTCGGCCACTTCGAGCCGGGCGGTGAAATGGCGATAATCCTCGGTCGGGATGCCCTGCTGCAGCGTGCGCCGGACGTCGAGCGTGGAGCGGAGGGATTCGTCGCCGCGGCCGAGATGGCGGGAGACCCGCGCGCGCGACCGGTAGAGGTCGGCGACCGGCTCCGGATAGGTTCTGGCGTGCTGACGGTTGCGGCCGAGCGATTCGAGGATCGTGCGCCGCGCATCCTGATATTCGCCGGCCTCGAACTCGACCTCGGCGAGGGCGAGCGTCGCGTCCACATCCTCATTGGGCGGGCAGCCGCGCGCGATGCAGGCGCGGAGCCGGTCGCGGAAATCCTGGATGCGGCGGCCGGTGACGGTCACCTCCTGCCCGCCTTGCGCGGTGGTGGCCTGGGCGGCGGCGGGGGGCGTCTGCTGGGCAAGAACGGGCGCGGCCGTGCCTGAGAGCAGGGCGATCAGAAGCGCGGTACGCATGATATCGAAGGTCCCAATCAGTTGATCGGAGCCTGTTTCACGCTTCGGTGGAAAGGCTGAACGCGCCCACCTCGACCGACCAGGCTCCCGGCTCGGGCGGCTTTACCCGTCCGCCCAAGCCATTGAAAGACCACGCCGCAAATTCGGCAAGCCCGATCAGCCGGCTGTCCGGATCAGGAGGTCGGACCGCCCGGGCCGGCGGGGCGCGGCGCGGCCGCGGCGGGCGTCTCCGCGCTGGTCGTGAGGTCGAGATATTCGACCCGCGCCGCCGGCGAGCGTGCGGTGAGGCGCGAGCCGGTCGCCTGCCAGAAGCTGGATGTGTAGGTGTAGCGCTCGATCTTGTAGGTCGCCTCCTGCGCGGTCGCGTAGAGCCGGCCGCCGATCGCGGTCAGCAGCGGGTCCGCCCAGCTCGGATCCGCCCCGCGGCGCAGGATCTCGACCTCCGAGACGCGTCCGTCCGGCCCGACCCAGAAGCCGACGTCGATCCAGCCATTCTCCATATTGTCGGGCAGCTGCCGGTGCGGCGAGATCCAGACCGGATCCAGCGGGTCCTCCCATTCCAGGCGGAGCTGCTGGGCGAGCTGGAAGCGGGGCGAGAAGAGCAGCCGGCGCCGGGTCCCGGCGGCCGAGGTCCGCGCGACCTGGGCGAAAAGTTCGTCCGAGCGGGCGATATTGCCCTGGTTGCGGTAGAGACGCGCGAGGGTGAGGCGGGCGCCGGTGGCGCGCAGCCGGTTGGCGTCGCCCTCCAGACTGGCCCATTGCTCGAGCCGCCAGCGGGCGTCGCCGCCGCCGGGGACGGCCATGAGCTCGTAGGAGAGTTCGCGAAGTTCGGCCATGATCACCACATCCTCGCGGCCGGCGGCGCGCGCCGCCTCGATCAGGCGCCCGAGCGCGCGCTGCGCCCCGTTGAAGCTGCCCGAGAGCATCTGCATTTCGGCGATCTCGAAGCGGGCGGTGAAATGGCGGTGATCCTCGGTCGGGATGCCCGCCTGCAGCGAATTCAGGATGTCGAACGCGGCGATGCGGGCCTCGCGGTCGAAGCCGATATGGCGGGCGAGCCTGGCCTGGACGCGGTGCAGGTCCGACACCGGCTCGGGAAAGGCGCGGGCCGCGTCGCGGTTGCGGCCGAGCGAGGCGCGGACGACCGAGCGGGCCTCGCGATAGTCGCCGTTGAGGAACAGGCTCTCGGCGAGCGCCAGCGTGGCGTCGACATCCTCGTTCACCGGGCAGTTCCGGGCTAGGCAGGCGGCGAGCCGATTCCGGAAGAGTTCGAGATTCTGGCCGACCACGGTGACGGTCTGGCCCTCCGGGCGCGGGGTCTGCGCGGCGGCGGGGGCGGCGGTCAGCGCGAGGGCCGACAAGGCAAGAGCGGATAGACGGCGCATGGCACTCTCCTTCTTTGGCGTGACGATCAGTCTCCTCGATTTCTCAGGCGGCGGGGCGGCCGCCGTCGGGCGGCGGCGGCGCGGGCTGCTCGCCGCCATCGGTCAGGTCGAAATATTCGATCCGGCCCCGCGGCGACCGAGTCGCCATTCGCGACCCGGACACATTCTCGTAGCCGGCCGTGTAGACGTAGCGCTCGATCCGGTAGGTCGGCTCGGCCGCCGCGGCGTAGACCCGGCCGCGGATCGCGCCGAGCACAGGCGCCGCCCAGGCCGGATCGGCGCCGCGGCGCAGCACCTCCGCGCCGGAGACATGGCCGTCCGGCAGGATCCAGAAGCCGACATCCACCCAGGCATTCTCGAAATTGTCGGAGAGCCGGTTGAGCGTTCGGCTCATATTGTAGGTGGCGGCATCGGCGATGTCCGAATCCTGGGGCATGAGCGTGCCCTGCTGCATCACCGCATAAGGCGGCGAGTGGAGCAGGCGCCGCCGGTCACCGCCGCGATAATCGCGGCCGACCTCGGCCAGCAGGGCATCCGCCCGGGCGGGATTGCCCTCCGCGCGGTAGACGCTGGCGAGGATCAGCTTGGCGCCGACCGAGCGGAGGCGCTGCGTCCGATCGGTCAGTCGCGACCATTGGTCGAGCCGGGCGCGACCGTCGCTGCCGGGGAAGGCGATCAGCTCATATTGGAGGTCGCGCAGCTCGGCGAAGGTGACGACATCCGCGCGATCCGCCGCGCGGGCGACCTGGATCAGCCGCTGCAGCTCCCGCCGCGCGCCCGGGAAACTCCCGGACATCATCTGGGTCTCGGCGATCTCGAAACGGGCGGTGAAATGGCGGTAGTCCTCGCGGGGAATGCCGGCCTGCAGGGCGTTGAGGATCTCGAAGCTCGACCGCCGCGCCTCCTGGTCGAGGCCGATGTTGCGGGCGAGCCGGGTCTGGATCCGGTAGAGATCGGAGACGGGCTCCGGAAAGTCCCGCGCGCGATCGCGGTTGCGGCCGAGGGACGCGCGGACATGGGTGCGGGCTTCGCGATACTCGCCCCTCAGGAACAGGGCTTCGGCAAGGGCGGCGGTGGCGTCGACGTCCTCGTTCACCGGGCAGTTGCGGGCCAGGCAGGCGGCGAGCCGGTCGCGATAATCCTGGAGGCGATTGCCGGTGACGGTGACGGACTGGCCCGGCGCGGCGGATTGCTGGGCGAGAGCGGGCGTGGCGAGCAGCGCGATGGCGGACAGGACAAGGACGGGACGGCGGCGCATGGCGGTCTCCTGTGCGATCCGCGCTCATCCTACTCCAAAGTCATGACTTTGAAAGAGGCCATGATTTCGCCGAAACGGGGCCATTATGGCCGCTGTTCAGTCCCGCGCGCCGGCGGCCTCGGCGATGGTCCGGTTGGAAGCGCGCAGCTTCGCCTTGAGGACGGTGGCGAAGCCATGCTCGATCGCGCGGCGAATGTCCTCGTGCGTCTCGACATAGGGGCGCAGGTCCTCGGCCGGGGCACACCAGAAGCGGGAAGGGCGGGTGAGGACCACGGTGGCGGTCGCGGTTTCGCCGGACAGGACGGTAAGCTCGCCGATCAGGTCGCCGGCATGGCACTGGCCGACCTCGACGCCCTTGCTGAGCACCTGTGCGTCGCCCTCGGCGAGATAGTAAAGATGCTCGACCGGCTCGCCCTCGCGGGTGAGGGTGTCGCCGGCCTTGCCGGAGATCCAGACGCCCTGATCGACCAAATGCCGGGCGCGGCTGCGCGGCAGGCCGTCGAACAGCGTGTCCATCATATGCTGCTCGTCCGGGGTGAAGCGGACGGCGCTGTCCCGCCACAGCCGCCGCCCGACCACGATCAGGGCAAGGCCGGCGATCAGCCCGCCCCAGAGGGCGACGATCCAGTCGCCGAGCAGAGCGGAGCGGACCAGCCAGGCGAAGGCCGCGCCCCCGACGAGGGAGCGGGCGAGGATCGGGCGTTTGACCAGCACGGCGACCGCCAGCAGGAAGAAGCCGAGGTGGAGCAGCAGCCCGGTCAGCCAGACCATGTCACCCCCTGAGGCCGGCTCAGTTGCCGGCGCTGGCGGTCTGCTGCGGCTGGCTCTCCACCAGCACGTCGAGCTGACCCTGGCAGCCGGCGGCGATCAGCGCGGAGGCCACGCCCTGCACGTCGCGCGGCGGGGGCGAGATGATCCGGAAGGTGATGCTGACGGGCACGGCCACGTCGGGCTGAGCGAAGGTATAGGTGGCGCCGTTGGCGATCGCGGCGCCGCGCGGCCAACCGGTCGTCGGCTCGTTCGCTGCCCAGTTCAGGGTGCGCGTGCCGCCGGGGCCGGCGATGGTGAAGCGCGCGGGCGCGCTCGCATCGGGTCGCCAGAGCATCACGTCGGCACCGCTGGTCAGGCAGAAGGTGCCGCTCTGCGTGACGTCGACATGCCAGATGGTCGGGCCGCGGGGCACGACGCCGGCATCGCGCACGGCGCCGACGCGGGCCTGGCGGCCATTGGCATCGGCGGCGAGAACCGGACCGCCCGGCGCGCCGTTGGCGGCGAAGGAACCCGGGCCGCGGAAGGTGCGCGTGCCGCCCCTCGCGAGGACGGTCACGGTCTCGCCGGGACGCAAAGTCAGGCGCGCATTGTCGGGCAGCGACTGACCGGCGCGATAGGAAGGATTGGACGACCGGACCACGAGCACGTTGGCGGCGGCGGTGCCGGCCGTGGACAGCAGGAGGACACCGACGAGCGCGCGCCTCAGAAGCTTGCTATTTGGACCCCAGGACAAAGTGACCTCCAGAACCGACCTCGCGGCATCTATAGACGAAATATTGCAGCGCCGCATCCGCCTTATGTTCAGCGGCGATTGCCTCAAGCTTAACGAGCGCCTCTGTGTCGCCCGCGTCGAACCGTGCCCACAGGTCGTTCAACCGAGCGACGAAAACAGGGTCGAGATCCGGCGCGGGCTCCCAGACCATGACCGGCGTCGCCCGTCCGGAGAGCACGATGCGGCCCATCGGCCGGAAGTCGGTCAGGGTGCTTTCCCGCTTCGCCTCGTCGCTGACCAGCATCGTCGTCTTCAGCGCCTTGTTGGCCGATTCGAGCCGCGCCGCGGTGTTCATCGCGTCGCCCAGCGCGGTATATTGAATGCGTCCCTCGCCGCCGAAATTGCCAACCACCGCCTCGCCCCGGTGAAGGCCCACGCGCGTGACGCCGATCGCTGGAATATCCTCTCCGGCGATTTCGCGCGCATTGGCGCGGAAGGCTTCACCCGCCTCGTACATGGCGCGACCGGCACGAACGGCGCGGTCGGCATCGTCGGGCCTGGCGATCGGCGCGCCCCAGAAGGTGACGAGCGCGTCGCCGACGAACTTGTCGAGCGTGCCGCCATGTTTGAGGACGATGTCGCTCATCACGTCGAGGTAGCGGTTGAGCAGCTTCGACAGCGTTTCCGGCGTGATCGCGTGGGAAAGCTTGGTGAAGCCCTCGAGGTCGGTGAACAGGGCGTAGATTACGGTCTGCTCGCCATGCAAAGCGAGTTGCTCGGGATTGCGCATGATCTCCTTCGCCACGTCGGGCGGCAGATATTTGCCGAGCGCCGACTGGGCGAACCGCTTCTGCTCCGAACCGAGCGCGCGAGCCGCCGCGCCCACTCCGATGAAGGCCAGCAGCCAGCCGCCGCCCCAGCCGGCGGCGGGGATGGTGAGCGTATCGACATTCATCGCGTGGAGCTGAAACGGCAGCCAGGCGATCGCCGCGAACTGGACGAGGAGAACGAGGGCGAGACGCCAGCCGGCGAGTTCGAAGGCCGCGGTCAGCCCTCCGGCCAAGACCATCAGCAGCGCGGCGAGCCAGAGCATCCAGGGCGAGACGGCGCCGCGCAATCGGCCGTCCAGCTGCTGGGCGAGCATCTGGGCGTGGATCTCGACGCCCTTGGTCCAGCCGAGACCGAAGCGGGTCATCGGCGTATGATAATCGTCGAGATCGTTGATATCCCCGCCGATGAGCACGTAGCGCCCCCGGATCTGCTCCGCGAAACCCTGGATGACCGCCTGGCGGGCATCGGTCGGCAGTTGATCCAGCCCGGCAACGTCTTCGATGAACAGCTTGGGGAAGCGCCGCGCCTCGCGCAGCGGCTGGGCGCGGGTGAAATCGATCGCGCCTGAATAGCCGGAGAACTCCGGATGCGCCGACGTCATGGCGCTGGCCAGCAGCGGGATGGACAGGCGCCGGTCTGGGACGGTCCAGCGCCGGATCACCCCGTCCGCCTCGTCCGGGCCGAGCCGGATGCTCGCGGGCCGCAACCGGCTCGGCCCGACGCGGGCGAAGAAACCGCGCATCCATTCCTCCTGCCAGGTCGCGATCTGGTCCGGATTGGCGAGATTGGTCGCAAAGGCGAGATAGGTCGGGGTGCGGAGCCTCCGAAAGGTCGCGATCAGCTCCTCATCCTCGGGCTGGGCCTGGTCGATCAGGATGTCGATGCCGATCGCGCGGGGCTGCATCTCGTCGAGCGCCCGCAAGGCCTGCGCCAGCATCCGGCGGTCGAGGGGGGAGCGCTTGCCGAGCTGGCGCAGCGTCTCGTCATTGTAGACGACGAGCACGATCCGGTCGTCGGGGTCGTCGAAGATCCGGGCATTGGTCTTGAAGCGCAGGTCGTAGAGCCCGCGCTCGGCGTCGCCCGCGAGGGGCAGGGACCAGGAGTAGCGCGCGAGATAGAGGCCGCCGGCGAGGAAGACGAGGGTGATCGCGAGGCGGATCAGGCCGATCTGGACGATCGCGCGCTTCAGCCTTGCTGCCAGGCTCGTCCCCGCCTCCGCCATCCGCGCACCCCCCGTCTTCGTTACGGGGAGGGATAGTCAGAAAGGGGGAGGGGGAAAAGGGGGGAGGAGCGGGGAACGCCTCAGCGCGCGCCGGCCTTCACCGCCTGCGCCCAGCCCAGCTCGGCCAGCGGTTCCAGGCTCGCGGCCATGCTCGCCGCGTGGGCGGATGAGGCGGTGCCGCGCACCACCCGCCCTTTGATGCCGTGGACGATGCCGGCGAGGCGGAAGAGATTGAAGGCCATGTAGAAATCGAGATCGGGAATGCCGTCCCGTCCGGTACGCCGGCAATAAGCGGCGACATAGTCGGCCTCGCTCGGGATGTTCAGGGCCGCGAGATCGAGCCCGGCGAGCCCGGTCGTGATCGCGGGCGACATCCGGTACATCATCAGATGATAGGAGAAGTCGGCGAGCGGGTGGCCGAGCGTCGACAGCTCCCAGTCCAGCACCGCGAGCACGCGCGGCTCCGTCGGATGGAAGATCATATTGTCGCAGCGGAAGTCGCCGTGGATGACGCGCGGCCGCGGTTCGTCGGGCGGCACGTTGGCGGGCAGCCATGCGGCCAGGCGATCCATCGCCTCGACGCGCCCGGCCGTGGCCAGATCGCCCTCATATTGCTTCGACCAGCGCGCGATCTGCCGCTCGAAATAATTGCCGGGCTTGCCGTAATCGGCGAGGCCCGTCTCGTCGGGATCGATACGGTGGAGCGCGGCGAGCGTGGCGTTCATCGCGTCGAAATAAGCGGGCCGGTCCGTGTCGCTCACCTCCGGGAAGGCGATGTTCCAGAAGATCCGGCCCTCGACCATCTCCATCACGTAGAAGGGCGTACCGATAACGGCTTCATCTTCGCAGAGCCCGTAGCTTTTCGCGACGGGAAAACCCTGATTTCCCAAGGCAGTTATCACGCGATATTCGCGCTCGATAGCATGTGCGCCGGGGAGCAGTTTTCCGCTCGGCTTGCGGCGCATCACATAGGACCGTCCGGGCGTGACCAGCTTGTAGGTCGGGTTGGACTGGCCGCCCCGGAACTGCTCGACCGTGAGCGGCCCCACATAGTCCTCGACATGGTCGCCGAGCCACGCGCCGAGGGCGGCGAGATCGACCTCCTGGCCCACCCGCACCGCGCCGGTGCCGCTATTTTGCGCGCTTCTGTCCATGGCTCTTCGTGCCCCAGCCCGCCCGCCTGCTCAAGGCTACAAAAAATCGTTATTAATCAGAAGTTTATAAAAAAAGTGAAAAAAGTGTTAGGGCTAACGACATGTTTACGAACCGGGGGAGACTAAAAGAGACGGAAAGGTATGGGCCTCGTCCCGTGCGGGTTTCCGGGTGTCGCGGGCTTACTTTTTGCCCGGTCCGAAGGAAGCATACAAGCCGCCGGCGGTTTTTGGCCGAACCGAAGCGGCCCACGCCTTTCCTCCTTTGTCGGGGGTCGACAAGTATTCAGAGGGGAACGATGATGAAGAAGAAGATCGATATTGCCGCCATCCCGGAGCTCAACACCAGCGTCGGCATGCACGGCTCGGTCAAGCAGAAGGAGGTCGGTGGACCTCTGTGCCTGGGCGTCGTCATCGCGATCATCATCGGGATCTGAACGCTTCGAACCCTGAACTGCGCTTGGCGAGGGGCGGGGACGTGATGCGTCTCCGTCCCTTTCGCATCCGCCACACTGGGTTTGCGCCGAAGGTCCGCCGAACCACTCCGCGGCCCCGCGGGGGAAGGAATGATCCGATGATTGCCGGCGCCGCGCTCGCCGCCTGGCTTTCCGACCGCGAGGCGCAGCAGCGCTCGCGCGACGCGGTGGACGCGGTCTCGCTGACCTGGGCCCGCCACCCGCTGATGACCGCGCTCGAGACAAGGCTGGCCGCGCTGCCCGAGCGCAGCGCCGCCGCCGTCCTCGATGCCGCACGCGCCTTTCTCGACCGCGAGGCGGACATCGCCGCGTTGCTGGGGGCGATGATCGAGGGGAGCAAGGCGGACCCCTTCTTCCGGCCGCCGCTCCACCCGGTGTCGAGCGACGTGCAGGCCGGGCTGCTCCTTTTCCACAATGGCGATCTCTCCATCTCGCTGGGCGTGTCGGGCGTGGACATGCTGGCCGCCAAGAAAGCGGGGCCGCGCGGCGCGTCGTCGATCAGCTTCACCGGCATCACCGGCCTGTTCCGCTTCGTGAAAGCGGGCGACGCGACCCTGTCCTTCTGGGAAGCGCCACCGATCGGCGACGCGTTCGTCGCGGCCCAGGCCGGCCGCTGCCGCCTGGTGGAGCGCCGCAAGCTCGTCGATGGCGAGGAGATCGTCCTGGACGGCCGCCGCCAGAGCTTCGTGATCGAACATGCGGCGTCCGACATTCTCTATTTCCACGCCATGGTGCGGCCGGAAGCGGCGCCGCTCTCCGCGGAATATGACAGCCGGACGCTCGCTTTCGTCGGCGCGAGCAGCACGGACGAAACCGCCTCGCGGATCCAGATGATGGTGTCCCTGCTGCGCACGATGGAGCGCGAGGATGCGGTGCCGCTGATCGAGGAGGCGCTCGCCAGCCCGCATTTCTACACGCGCTGGCATGTGCTGCGCGAGCTGCTCGCGCTCGACGCGGACGCCGCCTACCCGCATCTCCGCCGGATGACCGAGGCCGACCCGCATCCCGAGGTCCGCGCCGCCGCGCGGCAGACGCTCGATTTGTTCTTCGCCGGGGAGGAACAGGCGCGGAAGGGCGAACCATGCCGCGCGTGATCCATTGTCCGACCGAGGAGAGGCTGGAGCTGGCCGAACTGGTCGAGCTGCTGGAGACGGGCGGCTTCGACAGCGACGACGAGGAGAATTTCGCCTCCTGGGCGGTGCAGCTCCGCAAGCTCGCCAACGACCGGCGCTTCCTTGCCGACATGATGATGGCGGAGCTGAAGCAGCGCTGCGCCGGCCAGCTCAAGGACAATCAATACTCCGCCCAGGTGGTGATGCTCCACGCCCACCCCAATTCACGGTTCGTGATGCGCGCCAATTTCTGGCCGGCGCTGAAGGACAGCGTGGTGCGGCATTCCGGGCCGGACCCGTTCTTCTACGGCGTCCCGCACGACCATAATTTCTCCTTCCTCACCGTCGGCTATCTCGGGCCGGGCTATTGGTCCGATTATTACGAATATGATTATGGGTCTGTGGTCGGCTATCCGGGCGAGAGCGTGAACCTTCGCTTCGTCGAGAAGTCGCGGCTCGAGGAGGGCAAGGTCATGCTCTACCGCGCTCACAAGGACATCCACCTGCAGCTGCCGGCCGACGCCATGTCGGTCAGCCTCAACATCCTCGAGGCCGCGCATAACAGCGTGTTCCGCGACCAATATCAGTTCGATCTCGAGAACCAGACCATCGCCGGGATCATGACCCGGACCTCGCTGGAGCCGATGCTCGCGCTCGCCGCGCATTATGGCGGGGAGGAGGGCGAGGATCTCCTGCGCAACTTCACCGCCGCCCATCCCAGCGACCGCGTCCGCTGGGCGGCGTTGCGCGCCCAGGCCGCGGCGGCCGGCGACCTGGACGGCCGGATCGCGGTGTTCGCGCGGGGCACGCGGGCGGATTCGCTGCTGGTCAGCGCGATGGCCCGGCGTGAAATCGCCCGGCTAGAGGCCGGCCGCGCCTGGATCGCCGGCGCGCCTCTGGACGGCGCCGCCTGATCCGTCCAGGCCGCGACGAAGCGTTTCGTCGAAAAGGCGGCGGGATTAAGCGGCAACCGGCGTAGAAAGGCGGCCGGGCTGCTCCCGGGAGGCGCGCGCCCCGTGCCCGCCTGTTTCCTCCCTGCGCTCGGAGCCGCCCCGGTGGGCTGTCTTTGAGGAGAGGGAGTCTGGTCATGGTCAATCGTTATCATCTGCTCGGCGCCGCGGCCTGCCTTGCCGCCTGCGCCGCCGCCGCGCCCGCCGCCGCGGCCGTGGTGGTCGTCGGCAACAGCGACGCGCGCATGTGTTATCAGGCGGCGGACAGCCCGATGATGCCGGCCGCGCGCGACGTGCGCCGCTGCGACCATGCGCTGCTGCGCGAGGCCCTGTCGGGCTATGAGGTGGTCGCCACCCATGTGAATCGCGGCATCCTGCGGCTGCGGCGCGGCATGATCGACGACGCCATCGCCGATTTTGACCGGGCGATCATGCTTGATCCGAACCAGCCCGAGGCCTATCTCAACAAGGGTGCGGCGCTGCTCCGGCGGGAGAATGCGGCCGAGGCGCTGACCCTGTTCAGCAGCGCGCTGGACCGCAACACGTCGCGGCCGGCCATTGCCCATTACGGACGGGCGATCGCCAACGAGACGCTGGGCAACCTCAACGCCGCCTATCGCGACTATTCGACGGCGAGCCGGATCGATCCGGAGTGGCGGGAGCCGCGCCTGGAACTGGCCCGCTTCCGGGTGGTGGCACGGTAGCCCAGGGGTCCGTGCCCGATCCCGGCCATTGCCGGTATTGAGTACGGACCATCAGGAACGTAGAGGCTGGCGGTCTGTTGACCCCGCGCGAGCCGCGCGGGTTCGTATAGGAGGCTGCTTCCCATGAGTTTCACATTGCCGGATCTGCCCTATGCCAAGGACGCCCTGGGCGAGTTCATGTCGGCCGAGACGTTCGATTATCATCACGGCAAACACCACAAGGCCTATGTCGACAAGGTCAACGGCTGGATCGACGAGAAGAATCTCGCCGGCCTGTCGTTGAGCGCCGTGATCCACCGGTCGAAGGAGACGGGCGACAAGGGCCTGTTCAACAACGCCGCCCAGATCTGGAACCACAGCTTCTTCTGGCAATGCCTGGCTCCCGCCGACGGGCAGAAGCCTGAGGGCAAGCTCGCCCAACTGATCGACGAGGCTTTCGGCGGGATCGACGCCCTGCTCGCGAAGCTGAAGGACGAGGCGGTGGGCCATTTCGCCAGCGGCTGGGCCTGGCTCGTGCTGAACGGCGGCAAACTCGAGGTCACCTCGCTGCACGATGCCGACACGCCGGTCGTCTATGACGGCATGAAGCCTCTGCTCACGCTCGATGTGTGGGAGCATGCTTATTATATCGACTATCGCAACGCCCGCCCGGTCTTCGCCGAGAAGGTCCTCGGCAATGTGATCAACTGGGATTTCGTCGCGCGGAACCTCGACGGCGAGGGCGTCAGCCGCGCCGACCAGGAGCAATAGGAGCGAGGGGACGCGTACTTCCTCGCGGAAGAGTGCGTGTCCCCATGTTCAAGTCTTCAGTCGGTAGCCGGTGCGGAACATCCACCAGACGATTGCCAGGCAGAGAAAGAAGAAGCCCAGGGTGGCGCCCAGGCTGATCCCGACCCCGATGTCGGTGGTGCCGTAGAAGCTCCAGCGGAAGCCTTCGATCAGATAGACGACCGGATTGAAGTGGGTGATCGTCTGCCAGGGTTCGGGCAACATGCTCACCGAGTAGAAGGCGCCGCCCAGGAAGGTGAGGGGCGTCACGATCAGCATCGGGATGAACTGGATCTGCTCGAAATTCTTGCCCCAGATGCCGATGATGAAGCCGAACAGACAGAAGGTGGTCGCGATCAGGAGCAGGAACGCGACCATCCAGAAGGGGTGGAGGATCTGGATCGGCACGAAGAAGGCCGCGGTGGCGAGGATCACCAGCCCCAGCACGATCGATTTGGTGGCCGCCGCCCCGACATAGCCGATCACCGTCTCGAACGGGGAGATCGGTGCGGACAGCAATTCATAGATCGTCCCCGTGAACTTGGGGAAGAAGATGCCGAAGCTGGCGTTGAAGATGCTCTGCGTGAACAGTGACAGCATGATCAGGCCGGGGACGATGAACGCGCCATAGGCGACATTGCCGGTCGCGCCCGGCTGGATCGAGCCGCCGATCGCCGCGCCGAAGACGATGAAATAGAGCGAGGTGGTGATGACCGGCGTCACCAGGCTCTGCCAGATGGTGCGGATCGAGCGCGCCATCTCGAACTTGTAGATCGCCCAGACGCCGTGGCGGTTGAAGCTCATGCGTCCAGCTCCTCGCGTTTTTCGTGGACGAGGTTGACGAAAATCTCCTCGAGCGAACTCTGCCGCGTGTGCAGATCCTTGAAGCCGATGCCGAGGTCGCTCATCCGCCGGAGCAAAGAGGGGACGCCGGTCCGCTCGGCATTGGCGTCGAACGTGTAGAGCAGCTCATGGCCCTCGCCTTGCAGGACGAGGTTCCACTCGGCGAGCTCCGGCGGGATCGTTTCCATCACGTCCGTGAGATTCAGGGTGAGCTCCTTGCGGCCGAGCTTGCGCATCAGCGCCTTCTTCTCCTCGACCAAGATCAGTTCGCCCTTGCGGATCACGCCCACCCGGTCGGCCATCTCCTCGGCCTCCTCGATATAATGGGTGGTGAGGATGATGGTGACGCCCTTGTCGCGCAGCTGCCGGACAAGCTCCCACATGTCCCGGCGCAATTCCACGTCGACGCCGGCGGTCGGCTCGTCGAGAAAGAGGATTTCGGGCTCGTGGCTGAGTGCCTTGGCGATCATGACCCGGCGCTTCATGCCGCCGGACAGTTCCATGATCTTCGCGTCCTTCTTCTCCCAAAGGGAGAGGTCGCGCAGGATCTTCTCCAGCCGCGCCGGATCCGGCGGGTAACCGAACAAGCCGCGCGAGAAGGTGACGGTCGCCCACACCGTCTCGAAGGCGTCGGTGGTGAGCTCTTGCGGGACCAGCCCGATACGACGGCGCGTTTCCTTATAATCACGGACGATGTCGAAGCCGTCGACGGTGACGCTGCCGGTGCTCGGCGTGACAATGCCGCAGACGATCGAGATCATCGTCGTCTTGCCGGCGCCGTTCGGGCCGAGCAGGGCGAAGATCTCGCCTTTCTCGATCTCGAGATCGACCGGCCTCAGCGCCTGCACGCCGGTCGCGTAGGTCTTGGTCAGCCCGTTGATGGACAGGACGGCGCTCATTCGGGCGGCAGGTCCGGCGCTTCGGCGGGCTTGTCGTCGCCAAGGCCGTGGCGGAGCAGCATGGGGACGTTGGCCGCCGCGAAGATGAAGGTCACCGGAATGAAGAACCAGAGCTTGAACGCAACCCAGGTGTCGGTGCTCATCACCCGCCAGACCGCCTCGTTGATCGCGGCCATGGCGACGAAATAGCCGATCCAGTTGCGCGTGAGCAAAGTCCAGCCGCGCTCGCGCAGGCCCGGATAGGCCGCCCCAAGCACGATCTTCAGGAAGTTGCGCCCGGTGCGCAGACCGAAGAAGAGCAGACCGGCGACGGTGAGATAATAGATGGTCGGCTTGATCTTGATGAAGGTCTCGTTCTGCAGCCAGAGCGTGAGCCCGCCGAAGATCACCACCATCACGCCCGAGAACCAGAGCATGGGTGAGATCTTGCGATAGCGGGCCAGGCTGACCGCCATCGCCGCCACCATCGCCGCCATGAACACGCCGGTGGCCCAGTAGATGCGCTGCTCATGCGGCACCGGCGCGGCGAAATTGGTGGCGAAGAAGAGGAGGAGGGGACCGTAGTCGATCAGCAAGGTCGCGCCGACGCCCGGCTTGCGCTGCTGCTTGTCCGCGCCGGTGTCGGTCATGCCGCGGCTCCGGCGATGGCGCGGGCGGCGAGGGCGGAATCGAAAGGACGCAGATCGTCCATCCCTTCGCCGACGCCGATGGCGTGGATGGGCAGGCCGTATTTCTCCGCAGCCGCGACGAGCACGCCGCCGCGCGCGGTACCGTCCAACTTGGTCATCACGAGACCGGTCACGCCGGCGACCTCGCGAAAGACCTCGATCTGGCTGAGCGCGTTCTGGCCGGTGGTCGCGTCGAGCACGAGCACCACGTCGTGCGGCGCCGCCGGGTTGAGACGGCCGAGGACCCGGCGGATCTTGGCGAGCTCGTCCATCAGATCCTTTTTGTTCTGCAGCCGCCCGGCCGTGTCGACGATCAGCACGTCGATGCCTTCGGCGGTGGCCTTCTTCACGCCGTCATAGACGATGGCGGAGCTGTCCGAGCCTTCTGGGCCGGAGATGATCGGCACCCCGGCGCGGTCCGCCCAGATCTGCAGTTGCTCGATCGCCGCAGCGCGGAAGGTGTCGCCGGCGGCAAGCAGAACGGAATAATCCTGTTCCTCGAACAGATGCGCGAGCTTGGCGATGGTGGTCGTCTTGCCCGAGCCGTTGACGCCGACGACCAAGATGACTTGGGGGCGCGGAAAGGCATCGATCTCAAGCGGTTCGGCGACCGGCTTCAGGATCTTTTCGAGCTCCTCGGCGACCACGGCGCGCACGGCCGACTCGGTCAGGCCCTTCTCGAACCGCTCGCCCGCGAGGCGCTCGCGCACCCTCGCGGCGGTGGCCGGGCCGAGATCCGACGCGATCAGCGCCTCCTCGATCTCGTCCAGCGTCTGCGCATCGAGGCTCGCCTTGTTGAACAGGCCGGAGAGATTGTCGCCGAGCCGGTCCGAGGTCTTGCGGAAGCCGGCGCGCATGCGCTCGAGCCAGGAAGCCTCGCTCATGCGGGTACTCCGATCAGCGTGCCGTTCGCCACGCCGGTGACGCGTATCTCCAGGATCTGGCCGACCGCAGCCTGAGTGGCGGTCCTGACTGGAGCGAAATTCTCCGCATGACCAAAATTGTTCTTTTCCAGCAAAATCTTCTGCCTTGTTCCTACCATTCGTTCCAGCCATCGGGAGCGCTGTCGCGCGCAGGCCTCCCGGAGGCGGCGGGCACGGTCTTTGGCGATGGCGGGAGAGACCTGGGGCATGCGCGCCGCCGGAGTGCCACGCTTCGGCGAGAAGGGGAAGATGTGGCCCATCACGATGTCGCATTCCGCGACGAGGCGCAGGCTATTTTCGGCCATGCGGTCCGTTTCGGTCGGGAAGCCGGCGATCAGGTCCGCGCCGATCGCGATGTCGGGCCGCCGGGCCTTGAGGCGCGCCACCGTGTCGACCGCGTCGGCGCGGGAATGGCGCCGCTTCATCCGCTTCAGGACCATGTCGTCGCCGGCCTGGAAGCTCATGTGGAGGTGCGGCATGAAGCGGGGCTCTTCCGTGGCGAGCTCGAACAGGCGCGCGTCCATCTCGATACAATCGAGCGACGACAGGCGCAGGCGGGGCAGGTCCGGCACGTGCTTCAGAATTCGCTCGATCAGCTGGCCGAGACTCGGCGCGCCCGGCAGGTCGGGGCCGTAGGACGTGACGTCGACGCCGGTGAGCACGACCTCGTTGAAGCCCTCGTCGACCAGCGCCCGGATCCGATCGACCACCAGTCCGGCCGGCACGGAACGGCTGTTCCCGCGACCAAAAGGGATGATGCAGAAGGTGCAGCGATGGTCGCAGCCATTCTGCACCTC
The DNA here is from genome assembly GCA_035502235.1 of Allosphingosinicella sp. Taxonomy (GTDB): domain Bacteria; phylum Pseudomonadota; class Alphaproteobacteria; order Sphingomonadales; family Sphingomonadaceae; genus Allosphingosinicella. The sequence goes on along the minus strand of DATJUQ010000030.1, from coordinate 102,235 downwards.
GACGAAGGCGCGGGCGCGCTCGGCGAAGCCGGTGAGCAGGTGGGGCGCGGTGTCGCGCACCGCCATGATGTCGGAGACGTGGATATCCGTCTGCGCGAGACCGAAGGGTCCGCTCGGGCCGAACGACGTCGGCTGAAACTTTTCCCGGTTGCCGATGACCCGAGCCACTTCCGGCATCGCCGCGAACGCTTCCGGCTCGACCTGGGCGGCGCAGCCGGTGACGATCAGCCGCGCCTCGGGCCGGGCGCGCTTGGCGCGGCGGATCGCCTGGCGGGTCTGGCGGACGGCCTCGTTGGTGACGGCGCATGAATTGACGATGATGAGGTCGTCCTCGGCGCCGGCCAGCGCGCGCATGGCTTCGCTCTCGGCCATGTTGAGCCGGCAGCCGAGGGTGATGACCTCGGGTCCGCTCACAGGTCCATCTCGCCGGAAAAGACGAAGGTGGCGGGGCCGCTCATCCGGATCGTCCCGCCCGGCCGCCAGGCGATGGTGAGGGAACCGCCGGGGAGCCGGACTTCGACCGGGCTGTCGACCAGCTTGCGCCGGATCGCGGCGACTGCGGTCGCACAGGCGCCGGTCCCGCAGGCCTGGGTGAGGCCGGCACCGCGTTCCCAGACGTGCAGGCGGATCGCGCCCTCCTCGATCGACGCGAGGTTTACGTTCACGCGTTCGGGAAAGAGCGGATCGCGCTCTATGACGGGCCCCAGCCCGGCGAGCGCGGCCGGGTTTGCCTCGTCGACGAAGAAGACGACGTGCGGATTGCCGACATTGACCGCGGCCGGCTCCCGCAATTCCTCCCAGCCGACCGGCATGGCCGAGGTGTCCATGGCATAAGCGAGCGGAATTTCATCCCAGCCGAAGCGCGGCGCGCCCATGTCCACGCCCTCGGGACCGCCGCTGAGCAGGCCGCCCTTCGTCTCGATCGTCGCGTTGCCGCCCTCGAGCTTCACCACGCAGCGCGTCGCATTGCCGCAGCTTTCCACTTCGGAGCCATCGGCGTTCCAAATCCGCATGCGCAGGTCGGCGACAGCGGAGCGTTCGAGGAGGATCACCTGGTCGCAGCCGACGCCGGTGCGCCGGTCCGCGATCGCGCGCGCGCGCGCCGCGTCCATCGTCACGTCGCCCTCGCGGGCGTCGAGGATCACGAAGTCGTTGCCGAGCCCGTGCATCTTGATGAAGCGCTGCGTCATTTCGGCACGCATCTAGGATGTGCGCCCGCAACCGGCAACGGCCTCGCGCAACCGCTTGATCGGGCTCGACACTCTCCATAAGGCTGCACCTCGCACAGGGGAGTATCGGGATGGACCAGGGGGGCGGCTCGAGCCGGGCTCGCAGGCGGGACTATGGCGCCGCCGCGCTCCTTGCCGGCTTTCTGCTGCTCATCGCCGCCGTCGCCGTCACGATCTGGCTGTCCGTCCGCCAGCAGGAGGCGTTCGTCTGGGTGCGCCATACGCTGGAGGTCGAGAACCAGCTGTCACGCGTCCTCTCGCGCCTCCAGGACGCGGAGACGGGCCAGCGCGGCTACCTGCTGACCCGCCGTCCGGAATTCCTGCAGCCTTATGAGGAAGCAACCGCCAATCTGCGCGGAGACCTGGACCGGCTGACCGCTCTGGTCGCGGACAATCCCGAGCGCGCCGCCGCCGTGCAGCGGCTGCGCGGCGTCGCGCTGAACCGGGACGCGCGCCTGCGCCTGGTGATCGACATGGCGAGACGGGAGGAGGCGCTGGGTCCCACGCACTTCCTCGAGGGCAAGGCGCTGATGGACGAAATGCGCCGGCAGGTCGCGGCGCTGAAGGCGGAGGAGGACCGCCTGCTGGCCGCGCGGACGGCCCAGGCCGATCTCTACGCCACCTATGTCATGATCACGCTGCTGGGCAGCGCTCTTCTGGTCGTTGCCCTGGGCCTGTTCGCCTTCGGCAACAGCCGACGGAGGCTCGCCGAGGCCGTCGCCGCCCAAGCCGCGCTGGAGGAGACCAACCGCAAGCTGATCGAGGAAGCGGCCAGCCGCGAGGCGGCGGAGGCGCAGGTCCGCCAGATGCAGAAGGTCGAGGCGATCGGCCAGCTCACCGGCGGCATCGCGCACGATTTCAACAATATGCTGGCCGTCGTCATCGGCTCGCTGGATCTGGCGCGGCAGCGCCTCGAGGCGGGCGAGACCGCGCGGGCCACGCGCAATGTCGGGGCCGCGCTGGAAGGCGCGCAGCGGGCGGCGCAGCTCACCTCCCGGTTGCTCGCTTTCTCCCGCCAGCAGCCGCTGGCGCCGCAGCCGCTCGACGTGAACCGGCTCGTCGCAGGCATGTCGGAGCTGATCGCGCGGGCGATCGGCGAGCAGGTGCGGGTGGAGACCGTCCTGGCCGGCGGGCTGTGGCGCGCCTTCGCCGATCCCGGCCAATTGGAGAATGTCATCCTCAACCTGTGCGTCAACGCGCGCGATGCCATGACGCCGCGGGGCGGCGGGCGGCTGACCATCGAGACGGCCAACGCCTATCTGGACGACGATTATGCCGCTGCCCATGCCGAGGTTGCGGCCGGACAATATGTGCTCGTCTCGCTCACCGACACGGGCACCGGAATGCCCGCCGAGGTGGCCGAACGGGCCTTCGATCCCTTCTATACGACCAAGGGTCCGGGCGAGGGGACGGGACTCGGCCTCAGCCAGGTCTACGGGTTCGTGAAGCAGTCGCGCGGCCACGTGAAGATCTATTCGGAGCCGGGCACGGGGACGACGGTGAAAGTCTATCTGCCCCGCGTCTCCGTAACCGCGGCGTCGCCGCCGACCGAAGAAATGGAGCCGGTCGAGGCGCCGCGCGGCCGGGGCGAAACCATCCTGGTGGTCGAGGATGAGGAACGGGTGCGCCAGGTCTCGGTCGAGACGCTGCGATCGCTCGGCTATCGCGTGGTCGAAGCGTCGGGCGCGCCGGAGGCGCTGGTCGTGCTCGCGGAGACGCCGGCGGTCGACCTGCTGTTCACCGACGTGGTCATGCCGGACATGAACGGCCGGCAGCTCGCAGAAAAGGCGCGGGAGGCGCGGCCGGGCCTGAAGGTGCTCTTCACCACCGGCTACACCCGCAACGCCATCGTCCATAACGGGATGCTGGATGCCGATGTCGCGTTCATCGCCAAACCCTTCACCGCCGACCAGGTGGCGCGAAAGGTGAGGCGCGTCCTGGACGAATAAGCCGGCAATCCGACCGCGGTTGCCTTTTGCACGGTCCAGGCCTATGTGGCGACCATCCCGATGACGGGTGAGTATCGACGCGTCGACGACGCACGCTGGCCGGCGAGGTTTCGCCCGCCGGCGTTTTTCGTTTGGCGCGACCGTGGAGACTGGAATGTTCGAGAGCCTGAGCGATCGTCTGAGCGGCGTCTTCGACCGGCTGCGCGGCCGCGGCGCGCTGAGCGAGGGCGACGTGCGCGAGGCGATGCGCGAGGTCCGGATCGCGTTGCTCGAGGCCGACGTCGCGCTCCCCGTGGTCCGCGAGTTCGTCGACAAGGCGACGGAGCAGGCGGTGGGCCAGCAGGTGCTGCGCTCAGTCACGCCCGGCCAGCAGGTCGTCAAGATCGTCCACGACGCGCTCGTCGAGATGCTCGGCGCCGAGCAGTCGGAACTGCAGATCGAGGTTACGCCCCCGGCCATCGTCATGATGGTCGGCCTGCAGGGTTCCGGTAAGACCACCACCACCGCCAAGCTCGCCAAACGGCTGACCGAGAAGGACCGCAAGAAGGTCCTGATGGCCTCGCTCGACGTGAACCGTCCGGCTGCGCAGGAGCAGCTTGCGGTGCTCGGTCGCCAGGCCGAGGTGGCAACCTTGCCGATCGTCCCTGGCCAGCAGCCGGTGGAGATCGCCCGTCGCGCGCTCAATGCCGCTAAGCTGCAGGGCTATGATGTGCTCATGCTCGACACGGCCGGCCGGCTGCATGTCGACCAGGCGCTGATGGACGAGATGAAGGCGGTCGCCTCAGCCACCCAGCCCAATGAGGTGCTGCTCGTTGCCGACTCGATGACCGGCCAGGACGCGGTCAACGTCGCCAAGAGCTTCACCGATCAGGTGCCGCTGACCGGTGTGATCCTGACCCGCATGGATGGCGACGCGCGCGGCGGCGCGGCACTCTCGATGCGCGCCGTCACTGGCAAGCCGATCAAGTTCGCCGGCACGGGTGAGGGGATCGACAAGATCGAGCCCTTCCATCCCGAGCGCGTCGGCGGCCGGATTCTCGGCATGGGCGACGTGGTCAGCCTGGTCGAACGCGCGCAGGAGACGATCGAGGCCGAGGAGGCCGAGGCGCTCGCCAAGAAGATGGCGAAGGGCCAGTTCGACCTGAACGACCTGCGCAACCAGCTGCGTCAGATGCAGAAGATGGGCGGCCTCGGCGCGCTCGCCTCGATGATGCCGGGGATGGGCAAGCTCAAGAACCAGGTAAACGCCTCCGGGGTGCTGGAGGGCAATGTCCTGGGGCGGCTGGACGCGATCATCGGGTCGATGACGCCGAAGGAAAGGACGAAGCCGGATCTGCTCAACGCCAAGCGCAAGATCCGCGTCGCCAAAGGCTCGGGCACGACGGTGCAGGAGGTCAACCGACTGCTCAAGATGCACCAGGAAATGTCCAATGCGATGAAGAAGATTCGCAAGATGGGGGGCCTCTCCAAACTGGGCGCCTTGTTCGGCGGCGGTGGCGGCGCCGGCGGCATGGGGGGGCTTGGCGGCCTCGGCGGCCCGGGCGGCGGAATGCCGCCGGGCGGCCTTCCGGGCCTGCCGGGCGGACAGGGCGGCGCTCCGTTCAATCTTCCCAAGAATTTCAAGAAATGACGTATCACTCAGAAAGGACGTACTAAAATGGCAGTTGCAATCAGGCTCAGCCGGGGCGGCGCGAAGAAGCGGCCCTATTACAAGATCGTGGTGGCGGACTCGCGCAACGCGCGTGACGGCAAGTTCATCGAGCGAGTCGGCAGCTACAACCCGCTGCTCCCCAAGGATAGCGAAGAGCGCGTGAAGCTCGACGCCGACCGCATCCGCCACTGGCTGAGTGTCGGCGCCCAGCCGTCGGACCGCGTCCATCGCTTCCTCGACGCCGCCGGTATCCTTGAGCGCGCGGCGCGCAGCAACCCGAAAAAGGGCGAGCCGGGCGAGAAGGCCAAGGAGCGCGCCGAGGAGCGGGCCGGCAAGGAAGCCGCTGCCGCCGAGGCCGCTGCCGAAGCCGCCGCCGCGCCGGTCGAGGAGAGCACCGAGGAGCAGCAGGCCGAGACCGTCGAGGTCGTCGCCGAGGCAATCGAGGAAGCCACGCCCGAGGCCAGCGAAGCGCCGGCCGAGGAGGCCGCCGCCGAAGAGGCTCCCGAGGCTCCGGCTGAGGAGGCCCCGGCTGCTGAAGAAGCGCCCGCCGAGGAGACTGCTCCGGCCGCCGAGGCGGCCAATGAGGGCGAGTCCGCCGAGGCGCCGGCCGAGGGCAGTGACGAGGCCGCCCCGGCGGAAGGCGCCGAGAAGGCCGAATAAGCTTGGCTGACCAGGTCACCCTCGCCGCCGTCGCCGGCGCGCACGGCGTCGGCGGCGAGGTGCGCCTGAAACTTTTCGCGGAAGGCGTCGACAGCCTGAAGCGCCAGAAGACGCTCTATGCCGGCGCGCGCCCGTTGACCCTGAAGGGGGTGCGGCCGGGCAGCGCCGGAGCCATTGCCGGTTTCGCCGAAATCGCCGACCGCGCCGGCGCCGAAGCACTGCGCGGCACTCTTCTCACCGTGCCCCGCGATGCCCTGCCCCCGCTCGAAGAGGGCGAATATTATTATGCGGATCTTATCGGATTGCCGTGCGCGACAATTAGCGGACGGCCGCTGGGTATCGTGGCCGCGGTCGAGAATTTCGGTGCCGGCGATATCATAGAGATAGAACGACCGAACGGGGCGCGTTTCATGGTGCCGGTGAAGCCGGCTGTGGAGATCGAGCCGGACCGCCTGATCGTGGATGACGCATTCGCAGATTGATACGGCGGCCTTCCGCTATTGGACGACCTTTGTCGGATGCCGATCGGAACGTCGAGGCACGGGTTGAGCGGCTCTCCTAAACTTCACCGATACGGTTAAAGTGCTTGACAGCGTCACGCTGATTCGGTACAAAAACCACAGGCTGGATAAATGTAGCTGATTCGGATGCCGGCCTTATCCGGCGACGGGGCCGCTCTCGGGCCCTTTTTCATTTCTTCGCGACTGCGTGAGTTGCCGTGGCGCATTGCAGGCGCGCGGGCAGGCAGCACCACGGACCAGGCATGGGCGCGCAGGCGCGAAATCCGCTCGCGAGCGAAAAGCGAACATGGGAGTTCAGGCAGATGCGATGGTTCGGTCGGAAGGCCGCTCGGGCAACCGGGCGGCCTTTTCTTTTCTCCGGATGGCGAAACGTCTTCGCCGCCGAGCCCTGGCCGCGCTCCTACGAAGCACAAGTCAGAGAGGCCTATCTTGCCAATCCTGTGGCGCAGCGCTGCGTACGCCTGGTGGCGGAGAGCGTGGCCTGGGCACCTGTCTATGCGAACGAGGTCCGGCCCGAGGCAGCGTCGCTACTGACGCCGACGCTGCTGGAGAATGTGGCAACCTATTTGCTGCTTCATGGCAATGCCTACGTCCAGGTGTTGCAGGACGCGGCGGCAGCGCCGGCCGAATTGTTCGTGCTCAGGCCCGAGCGGGTCACGGTGGAGGCGGACGCCGCTGGCTGGCCCGTCGCCTACGCCTATAAGGTGGGCGAGGCGAGGAGCAGGATCGCGGCATGGGACGGACTTGGGCGACCCGGCATCGTGCACCTCCGCTCGGCGCATCCGCTGGACGACCATTATGGCATGGGTTGCCTCGGTGTCGCGGCCGGCGCGATCGCCGTGCACAACGCCGCCGCGAAGTGGAACAAGGCGTTGCTCGACAATGCCGCCCGGCCCTCGGGCGCCCTTGTCTACGAACCGGGCGATGGGGCAGCGCTTTCGACCGAGCAATATGACCGCCTGCGCGCCGAGATGGACGGACAGTTTTCCGGTACGGCCAATGCCGGACGGCCCCTGCTGCTGGAGGGCGGCCTGAAATGGCAGGCGATGAGCCTGTCGCCGGCCGACATGGATTTTATCGGACTGAAGGCGGGGGCGGCGCGCGAAATCGCGCTCGCCTTCGGCGTACCGCCCTTGCTTCTTGGGCTGCCAAGCGACGTGACCTACGCCAATTATCGGGAGGCAAATCGGGCTCTCTGGCGACAGACCGTGCTGCCGATGGCGGATCGGATCCTGCGCGGGCTTTCAGAAAGCCTTGCACGCTGGTGGCCGGGGCTGAAGCTGCAGGTTGACGTCGACCAGGTCGGTGCGCTTGCCGGGGAGCGCGAGCGGCTTTGGCGACAGCTAAGCGCGGCGGATTTCCTCACCGACTCAGAAAAGCGCGAGATGCTGGGCTTCGCGCCGCGGGCCGAGGATGAGGGGCTCGGGGACAAGGAAGCGGCGGCATGACCGATCACAATGCGACGTTGGCCTTGCTGCTCGCCCAGGCCGAGCGGCAAGGCGCGGACATGGTCACGCTTCGCGCGCTGATCGAGGAAGCCAGCGGAGCAGGGGCCGAGCGGGCGCTGGCGGCGCTCGGGCTCAGGGATGAAAATGCGCGGCGCGACATGGATGATCTGCGCGAGTTGCTGCGTGCGTGGCGGGACGCGAAACGTTCCGCGTGGAAGGCGGTGGTCAGCTGGACGGTGCGGATCCTGCTCGCGCTGCTGGTGGCGGGCATGGCCGTAAAACTCGGGTGGATCGGGCGATGAGATTCGCCGGCTATGCGGCGGTGTTCGACCGGCCGGATCGCGGCGGCGACGTGGTGCGTGCGGGGGCGTTCAGGGCGTCCCTCGCACGAGGCGGCAGCATCCCCTTGCTCTGGCAGCATGCGCCGGCGCGGCCGATCGGCCGGATCGATTACCTGAAGGAGGACAAGCGCGGGCTGCGCGTGATCGGACGACTATCCGATGGCGCGGCGGGTCGCGAGGTGGCGGCCCTGCTGAAGGAAGGGACGGTGCGCGGGTTGAGCTTCGGCTATCGGGTGCGCGAAGCGAAGGGTGAAGGCCCGCGCGAGCTGATCGCCGTGGAATTAGTGGAGGTGAGCCTGGTGACGTTCCCGATGCAGCCAAAGGCGCGGGTGCATGCGATGGAGGAAAGGCTGGAAGCGAGATAGAAGCGTGGGATGCGCCGGCTCGCCCTGATCCCCCTGCTCGCTGCCTGTTCAGGTGCCACGGGCGATGACAGGAACGCGATCGCGAGAGGAGAGGGGGGGCCGGAGCACCGGGCGATCCGCCGAGGCGTGACTGGCTGACCTTCGCGCCCGGCGTCTATCCCGATCCGACGCTTCGAGCCGAGATCGACGCGCTGCGAGTCACCGCTGCGGTCGAGATCGACTTCGAGGGACGGCGCGCGCTGCGGCCGGGTCTGGTGACGATTGTCGACCGGATCATCTCGGCGCGGATCCTGGGGACCGCACGCTAGCCGCCGAGCGATTGCAGAATTTCGACTGAGTGCGTCCCGGAGGGAATCCGGGCGCTCATCGCTGTGCGCGAATTCAACCGAGGAGACAGAGATGCTGGAAGTGAAGAGCGATGCGCTGGAGGCTTCGTTCGAGGCGTTCGAGCGGGAGGAAGACGATGTCGCGGCGTTGCGCAGCGAGGTGGAGGCGCTACGGGCGCGGGTCGATGCGCAGGCATTGGCCGGAGCGCGTCCTGCCTTGTCGGGCGCGAAGGCGGACGCCTCGCCGTTCGTCGAGCGCTATCTGCGCAAGGGTCTGGAGGCCGGCGTGGAGCTGAAAGCGGTGAGCGGCGCGACCGACGCCGCCGGCGGCTACGCCGTGCCGCAGGAGATCGATACGGCGATTGACCGCGCGCTCACTGCCATCTCGCCGATCCGCGCGATTGCCAATGTGGTGAAGGTCGGCACCGCGGGGTATCGAAAGCTGGTGACCAGCGGTGGAACGGAATCGGGCTGGGTCGCCGAGACGGCGGGTCGACCGGAGACGGACACGCCGGTGTTCAACGAGATCGCACCGCCTTTTGGCGAGCTGTACGCCAATCCGGCGGCGAGCCAGGCGATGCTCGACGATTCGGCGTTCGACGTCGAGACCTGGCTGGCGAGCGAGATCGCCACCGAATTCGCGCGGGCGGAAGGTGCCGCTTTCGTCGTCGGCAACGGCACGAACAAGCCCAGGGGCTTCCTCGCGGGGCCGACCAGCGATGAAGCGGATGGCGACAGGGACTTCGGCACGCTTCAGTTTCTCGAGACGGGCGTCGATGGCGGCTTTCCAGCGAGCAATCCGCAGGACAAGCTGATCGATCTCGTCCAGGCATTGCGCTCCCCCTATCGGCAGGGCGCCGTGTTCGTGATGAACTCGGCGACGGCGGCACGGATCCGCAAGTTCAAGACCACGGATGGCGCCTTCATCTGGCAACCCGGCCTCGTCGGCGGGCAGCCCGGCACGCTGCTTGGCTACCCGGTGGTTGAGGCCGAGGACGTGCCCGATGTGGCGGCCAATGCGCTTGCCATCGCCTTCGGCAATTTCAAGGCCGGCTATCTGATCGCCGAGCGGGCGGAGACGCAGATCCTGCGCGACCCTTTCACCAACAAGCCATTCGTCCACTTCTACGCGACCAAGCGGGTCGGCGGGCAGGTGATGAACAGCGAGGCGATCAAGCTGCTGAAATTCAGCGCCTAGGAGGGGATGATGAAGCTTTTCTTCGCCGATCTCGTGCGAGTGTCATGCCATGCCACGGGCACCGGAAGCCTGCTACTGGGCGATCCGTTGCCGGGGCATCGTGGCTTTGACGTCGTGCCTGCAGGAGAGCGGTTTCACTATTCGGTGCTCGGCGTCACCCATCCCGACGAGTGGGAGACGGGCGAGGGCGAGGTGGGCGGCGGCGCCTTGTTGCGCACGCCGTCCGCCTCGTCGGCAGGGGGCGCGGCCGTGGATTTCTCATCCGGCCTCAAAACCGTGGCGCTGACCGTGGCCGCCCCTTGGTTTGCGAGCCAGGAGGCGGCAGTGGCGGGGAAGGCCGATCTTGCAGGGGCAAGCTTTACTGGCCCCGTGTCGGCGAGCGAGCTCAGTCTCGGCAACGACCTTGCCATCGTCCATGGCGGTACTGGGGCCTCCAGCGCCCCGGCGGCGCGAAATAATCTCGGGCTTGGTTCGATAGCGACTCAGTCGAGTAGTGCGGTGCTGATCACGGGCGGTACGTTAAGTGGGATCGGAAGTCTTAGCGTTGCTGGCAACGTTGATACCAGCAGCTCTTATCGCGTGGACGGGGTGAAGGTGATTGGCAACCGGATCATCGGTTGGACGGCCGCCACAGGCACAGGCTCGCGCGCTTCCTTCGATGTCGCGGGGGTCACGGTTAGCCAGCTCGCGCAGCGCGTAAAGGCGCTGGTCGACGATCTCATCAGCCATGGCCTGATCGGTCCGACCTGATGCTGGGCGCTCCGATCGCTATCGGGCCGCTGGCCATGGATGGGCTCGGCAAGCTGACCAGCATGCTTGGCCGCACGCGTCTAGCGGAGCTGCCCCAGGTGGTTTGGCGGTGGCCCGATGCTCCGCCCCCCGAGAAGGATGGCGCCGTCGGGGCGACCCGCGCTCTCGCTGCCGGGGCGATGCGGCCCTGACCCAAGGAATTCCGACATGAGCTTCTATCTCAAGGACCCGCAATCGCGGGTGGATTATGCGATCGACTGGGGCCCCTATCTGAGCCAGCAGTCGATCGAGACAAGTCAGTGGTTTGTCACGCCCGACGAGGAAGGCGGCATCGCGGCGGAAGAGGCCAGCTTCGAGCCCGCCCGCACGGCAGCGCGGTTTGCCGGCGGCATTGTGGGCCACTGCTATTCCGTATCGAACCAGGTAATTTTTTCAGACGGCACGACGGACGTTCGCTCCATCATCCTTCGCGTGGAGGAACGATGATGGGCGTCGTGAGCGGCACGCCGCCGCCCTTGCCGGCCGCGCCGGCCGAACTGAAGGCATTCCTGAGGATCACGGTCAGCGACGAGGATGCTTTGATCGCCGGTCTCTTGCGGGCGGCCGCTGACCTTTGCGAAGCCTTTACGGGCCGAGCGCTGGTAGACCGGGCGGTCCAAGAGATGGCGGCGGCATCTATCGCCCCGATCCGGTTGGGAATGGTACCTGTGCGTGAGATCGAGAGCGTGGCCGCCATCGACGGGTCGGGCGCAGCGACGATCCTCGAGGCGAACACTTACACAGTGGAAATCGATCCTCTTGGGGATGGCAGGGTGATGCTACGGGGAGCGATGGCGGCGAAACGGCTGCGCATCACATATCGTGCCGGGATGGCGGCGGACTGGAACGGTGTTCCGGAAATGCTTCGGCACGGCATTATCCGACTGGCAGCGCATTACTATCTGCGGCGGGGCGACGCGCAGGACGCCGAGCTGCCGGCGGCGGTCACCGCACTTTGGCGACCGTGGCGCCAGCTTAAGCTCAAATAGGAGCAGGGCCGATGCTCGAACGACTGGAAGCGCGCGGCGTGCGCGCGGCAGAGGCGCGTGCCGATGAGCGTATTCAGGCGCTCGCCAATCAGCTGCGGGCTCTCCTGCCGGACACGATTGACGTCGAACGGAGCGGCGAGGGCGTGAGCCTTTCCGGACCCGGGCTGAGTCGACGGATGGTGCTCGATTCCGGTCTCCGCTGGACAATCGCGGGGCTGCTCAAATGAGCGCGGGACAAGCTCTGACGGATGCCATGTTAGCCGCGCTTCGTGAGATCGAGGGGCTGAATCAGGTCTATGACGGGCAGCCGCTCACCGCGGCATTTCCCTATGCGCTGGTTGAAACTGGGCCTGAGAGCGACTGGAGTCACAAGACGGGAGAAGGACGGGAGCTGAGGCTCTCGATCCTAGTTCACGACAAGGGCGAACGACCTATACGCTTGCGGCGGCTCGTTGCAGCGGTGGAGGAGATCGCGCCCAGGATCGTACCAGATCTAGAGAGTTGGCAGCTCGTTAATCTGGTCTTCTTGCGCGCAGCCATGCTGCGAGAAGCGGGCGCAGCATGGACCGCAGCAATAGAGTATCGCGCGCGGCTGCTCAGAGCCTAGCTTGGCGGCGTCGTCTGTGACGCCGGCTGGGCTGCCGGTGTCGTCGTGCCGGTGGCGGGAGCCGAAGCCGGAGTGGGCGTCGCGGCCGGCGCCGGCGCCGCCGCGGTCTGAGCTGCGGCGGGCGGTTCGAACCGATCGCGGAAGTTGCCGCGCGCGTCCTCGATTTCCATGCCAGCCTGTTCCTCGGCATCGGCTTGGCTTACGCGCGACGCGCGCTCGCGGGCGATGATCGCGGTGCGAAACGCAGTCTGCTCCGTCGTACATTGCTGTGGATAAGCGGTCGTGAAGTCGGCCGCGGACATTCGGTTGCTCGACGCACGATCAACATAGGTGCGTAGGCAACCAGTGAAGGCCTCGCGGGAGGCCCGGGTGGTGTCGGCAGGTTGCATCGAGGCAGCCATGGCGACAGCGAGAACAGATGAAATCATGACGAATTCCCATCCATCCAACGGTCTGAAGAATAAGGAGAGTGCGGCATGAGCGCGGAAAAAGGAAGCGCCTTTTTACTCAAGGTCGGGGACGGAGGCGATCCGGCGGAGTATACGACTATGGCCGGTATGCGCACGACCCAGCTGTCGGTAAATGGCGAGGCCGTGAACGTGACCAGCAAGGACAGCGGTGGTTGGCGCGAATTGCTGTCCGGTGCCGGAGTGAGGTCGGTGTCGGTTGCGGGCAGCGGAATCTTCACCGGATCCGCTGCGGAAGGTCGTCTGAAGGCGAACGCGCTAGCCGGATTGATCGACGATTATGAGCTCAGCTTCGAGAGCGGCGAAATGCTGCGCGGGCGCTTCTTGGTCATCCGGCTGGACTATGCTGGAGATCATAATGGCGAGCGCACCTACGCGCTGAATCTGGAGAGCTCCGGCGCCGTGGTGGCGGCATGAGCGGAGCCAATCCGATGCGTGGCGAGGCCAGCTTGACGATCGGCGGCGAGTCCCTTTTGCTGCGCCCCAGTTTTGCAGCATTGGTTGCGGCCGAGAAAGAGTTGGGGTCGTTGTTCGCGCTGGTCGAACGGGCGGCGGAGGGCCGGCTCGGTATCGGCGAAATGACCAGCCTGTTCTTCCACTGTGCGGTCGATCGGCCTGAAGAGGTTACTCGGGATCGAATCGGCCAAGCAATCGCGGAGATCGGTCTGGCGCGAGCAACGCCGGCCTTGCGCATGTTGCTCACCCAGATCCTGCAGGGACGTGTTTAGCGACGCGGCCGGGCGGCTGGCCGGAATGGCGGGCGCGCTGCTCGGTTGGCGGCCCGATGAATTCTGGCGGGCAACTCCGGCGGAGATGGCGGCCATATTTGCCGCGCTGATCCCAGATAATCCCGCTTCACTGACCCGAACCGAGATGGCTCGGCTCGAGGAGAGGTTTCCCGATGGCTGACGAGATCGAAACTTTGCTGATCGCCGTGCGCGCGGACACCAATGTTTTCGCCAGTGACGTCGCCGCGATGAAAGCGGAACTCGCTGGGCCATTTGCCGCAAGCGCTGACCAGGCAGGGCGGATGCTGGAGAACGCGCTGGTGCGCGCGCTACGGACTGGCAAGTTGGGCTTCGATGATCTGAAACGAGTCGCGCTTTCGGCCATGGCTGAGATTGCCAGCGCGGCCATTCGCACCGGCCTGGATGCGCTCGTCTCGGGTGGCAAGGGCGGGAGCGGTCTAAGCGGCCTCGCCAGCCTGGCAGCGAACCTGTTCATCGCTTTCGCAGGCGCCCCCGGCAAAGCCATCGGCGGTCCGGTCTCGCCAGGACGCGCCTATCTGGTCGGCGAGCGCGGCCCCGAATTGTTCGTACCGACCGCCAGCGGGCGGATCGAGACGCATGGTAGCGGCGGTAATCGGGACGTGCGGCTCAGCATCACCATCAACGCGCCAGCCGGAAGCGAAGTGCAGGCGCTGCGTGCCTCGGGACGACAGGTCGCACGGGCAGTTCGGCAGGCTCTTTTGCGCGCGGAGAACTAAGGAAGGTCCTGTTGCGTCAGGATGCGCAGCGCGACGGCGCGTGGGGCGGAAGCTCGATGGTGACCGAGGCCGCGTTCGTCCATCGTCCAGAGAGCCCGGGCCGACGCTCGATCGCGCGTTCGATTTCAGCCAACTCCGTCGGGAACCCATAGTCGGCATGTTCGCCCAGGCGAAGCACGCGAATCCGGCTCTCGGGCAAGCCCGCCGCCACCAGGTGGGTGCGGACTGTATCCCCCCTCAATTGCGTGGCTGCCTGGTTTGAGGTGGTGCCGCGATCATAGCCGTAGGGCGCGAACACGACGTAATTCGTGCGATAATCGTCTCCCCGGTGAGCCCTGGCGAAGCGCCGAAGGTCCGCGACGGCCTCGTCATCGAGATCGGCCGCACGCAGCCCGGAGATCGGTACGACGACACCGATACAATGGACTCGCGCCGACACCGGCACTTGGGTCGCCGCGAGCGCCGCTGAGAGAATGATCGAAATCATCGCGCAGCATTTGTCGCGCGCGTAGCTTAGCCGAGGATGAATATGGGACACTGGCTGGCGCCGCCGGGCAGCGCCAAGACGCTCGCGACGGTGAAACGATTCGACGCGCGTTACTGGACCGTGAATTTCCCGCGGCCCATGATGGCATCGGCGGTGGCCGCGGAACCGAACGCGCTCCGGGTCGATGCTCTTTTCTATCGGAAAGACGACCTTGCCGGACTGATCTGGGAGGCGGCAGATCGGTGGGACCATTCCTTGCTAGCCTATGAGACGGCGCGGGATTTCCGGCGGTGCCAACTCCGCTTTCGGTGGCGCTCAGTTGGACTGAAGCCGCTGGATGCAACGCACGGACCGACATTGACGATCGAGGGCCGGGATGCGGCGGGTGCGGAGCGCAGTTGGTTCGTGCGGCTTTGGAACTATGCGAACGGCGATCCCGAAGATGCGATGGTCAGCCTCGACTTCGGCGCGCTGGTCGGAGGCTGGGCAATGGACGACCCGGTCTGGGCTGCGGAAGTGGACAGGATTTTCATTTCGCTGGTCGCACCCGCTTATGATGGCAGCGACGCGATGCTGGACGCGCCAGCCGAGGGCTGGGCCGAGTTGAGCGAGATCGCCTGCGGCGGTTCGGGTTCGATGCTGTCGATGGGCGACACGATTGTGCCGGAGCACGAACTCAGGATCGCGACCGGCTATGACGACCTCTATCACCTGACGCCCGCCCGAGTGCTGCACAATGCGCTGAGACTCGGCTATCGATCGCTCATCAACCACTATGTCGGCATGAGCCATTATTTCCGACTGGACGCGGACCGGCTCGTCACGGGAGGGCTCAACGCGCCGTGCGCGGCCTGGCATGCGGACTTTCTGGCGCGGGCGCGAGCGATGGGGTTCGAGGTGATCCTCTCGTTGAGCTACGAAGTGCTGAATGCGCATTGTCCGGAAGCCTGGAAGCAGCGAGCCGAGAATGGCGACCCGGCGCTCACAGGATGGAACCCGCCCTCGACCCTCTTGTCGCCGGCCAACACCGAGGCGATGGCATGGCTACAGCAGATTGCGCGGGCGTTCGCAGCGCTTGCGCTCGCGGCGGATCAGCCGGTTAGGTTCCAGGTCGGCGAGCCTTGGTGGTGGGTGATGCCCGACGGGCGGATTTGTATCTACGATGCCGAGGCGGTGACTGCCTTTTCTCCCGTTGCCATTGCGAATGTGCGCAGCCTTCTAGAGTCGGCTCAACGGACGACGCTTGACGCAGCGGGCATGGTCCTGGCCGCATCGACGGCAGCGCTTTGCGCGGCGGTACGCGACGAGGCGCCGGACGCCGAATGCCTGCTACTCGTCTATCTGCCGACGGTCTTCGATGGACCGGACGTGGCCCGCGCCAACGTGCCTACAGGCTGGAGCATGCCGGCTTTCGACGTGCTGCAACTCGAAGATTATGATTGGGTGATTGCTGGACGGCTCGGCGCTGCGGCCTCTGCTGCGGCTACGATGGCCGACAGACTCGGCTATCCGATCGGCGAGCAGCACTATCTTGCCGGCTTCGTTCTCCAGGCCGCGCAGGGCGGCGCGATTTGGCCGAGGATCGAGCGTGCCGCGGATGCCGCCGTTCGGCGCGGGACGGCAGAGGTGTTCGCCTGGGCGCTGCCGCAGGTTCTGCGGGACGGTTTCGTGCACTTCGAGATCGGGGAGGATGATGTGGACGCTTTCGAGGACGTGGCTTTCCCCCTCGCGCTCGGGCGGGAGGTGGCGGTGGAACCGGCTTTCCAAACCGCGATCGTCACGACTGCGAGCGGCGCCGAGCAGCGCAATGCCGAATGGGACGATGCGCGGTTGAGTTTCGATGCCGGACCAGGCGTGCGCAGCGAAGCGGACCTGCAGGCGCTGATCGGCTTCTTTCGCGCGCGGCGCGGGGCCGCCGTCGGGTTTCGCCTGCAGGACCCGTTCGATCACAGTTCGAACGGCATGACCGGTGTGCCGACCGCCGTGGACCAACTGCTCGGCGAAGGCGATGGGATAAGAACGGTCTTTCCGCTGGTTAAGCGATATGATGGACAGGTTCGCCGGATCACGCGGCCCGTGTCGGCGAGCGTGCTGCTTTCCATAGACGGCGAGACGGTCGAGACGGGCTGGGCGCTCGGTGCCGAAGGGGTGGTCGAGTGCGACGAGGCGCCGGCGGCCGGCGCCGAGATCCGGGCCGGATATCGTTTCGACGTGCCCGTGCGATTCGCCGAGGACAGGCTGAGCCTGAACCGGACGACATTTCTCGCGGGCGAGGTGCCGTCCGTGCCGCTGATCGGGATCCGGGAATAGAAATGCCAGCCTTTCTGGAACCTGATCTTACCACGGTCGCCTTCTGCTGGCGGCTCGAGCGATGTGACGGAATCGCGCTCGGGTTCACCACCCACGATCGGGATCTGACGCGAAATGGGCTGGTCCATCGGGCGGCGCCCGGCATGCTTCCTTCGGCAATCAGCATCTCGGACGGCTTTCAAGCCGATTCGCTGGACATACGGGGCGCCTTGACGAACAGCGCGATCACTGCCGCCGATCTCGCTGCCGGCCGCTGGGACGGGGCATCGGTCCAGGTCTTCATGCTCGACTGGCAGCTGCCGGACGGCGAGATTTTTCCCGTCGCCCGGGGAGAATTGGGCGAGGTGTCAGTCAAGGCCGATGCATTCGAGGCCGAATTGAGAGGCCCTGCCGCTTTGCTGGAGACTCCAGTCGCCGAGCAGACCTCACCGGAATGCCGGGCCAGGCTTGGCGACAAAAGATGTCGCGTGGACATGGCGGGCAGGACTCGGCTGACGCGTATCGCCGCGGTCGTCGCGGAAAACAGCGTGGAGGTCGAGGAGGCTGGGACTGGTAACGAATTCGGTTTCGGCCGGCTGCGGTGGCTCGGCGGCGCGAATAGCGGGCTGGAGACGCCTCTGCTCAGATCCGAAGGCACGGTATTGACGCTGCACGAACCGCCGGCTTTTCCGCCCGCGGTCGGCGACCTCATCGAACTCACCGAAGGCTGCGACAAGATGCTGGCAACTTGTGTCGCCCGGTTCGGCAATGCCGTGAATTTCCGGGGTGAACCGCATCTGCCGGGCATCGATCTGCTGACTCGCTATCCGGGCGCCTGATCGGCGCTCAGCCAGCCTCCCGACCTTGGGAATATTCAAAAGAAGGAGAAGGACCATGCGGCATTTTGCTGCCATCGGGCTCATGATGCTCGCGCTGGCTGGTTGCCACAGCCTGCCCGCCGTCGTCAGAATCGAACTCGACGGGACGACGCTCGAGTTCAAGAAGGAGCCGCCGGCGCCGGAAGACTCGGCGCCTGAGACGAACAGCGGGACCGATGCCCCAACACCCTGATCAGGTCGTCGGGCGGGCTCGCGCGCTCGTCGGTTGCCGGTTCCGCCCGCAAGGGAGATCGGCCGCCGAGGGTCTCGACTGTATCGGCCTCGTGGCGCTGGCGATCGACGTTCGCGATGTGCCCCACGACTACGCCCTGCGTGGCGGATCGTCGGCCCGTGTGGAAGGCGGGCTTCGCGCCGCAGGCCTGAGGTCGGTCGATGCGATGGCGGCCGGCGACGTGATCCTATTCAGTCCGGGGGCGGGCCAGCTGCATCTCGGTATCTTTACCGGCACGGGACTTGTCCATGCCGACGCCGGGTTGCGGCGGGTGACGGAAAGGCCGTTGCCTTTGTCGTGGCCGGTTCTCGGAATCTGGAGGGTCTGACAATGGCGACATTGGTCCTGACCGTGGTCGGCAGCCTCGTCGGCGGCCCCATCGGCGCCGCGATCGGAGCGACAATCGGTCAGCAGATCGACCAGAACATCCTGTTCGCGCCAAAGCCCAGACAGGGCCCGCGACTGGGCGATCTGAGCGTACAGACCTCATCCTATGGCACGCAGATTCCGAAGATCTTCGGGACGATGCGTATCGCCGGGACCGTTATCTGGGCGACCGATCTGATCGAACACCGGTCGACGAGCGGCGGCAAGGGACAGCCGAAGGTCGTCAATTATGCCTACACCGCGAGCTTCGCCGTGGCGCTCTCCGCCCGACCAATGACGGCGATCGGTCGAATTTGGGCGGACGGCAAATTGCTGCGTGGCGGCGCCGGGGACTTCAAGAGCCCCGCCACCTTCCGTCTCCACCGAGGTGACGAGGATCAGGCGGCCGACCCGCTGATCGCCGCCGCGGAGGGCGTGGAACAGACGCCCGGTTTTCGCGGCATCGCCTATGCCGTGTTCGAGGACATGCAGCTGGAGGATTTCGGCAATCGCATTCCCTCCCTCACCTTCGAGCTGCTGGCGGAGGAGGAGACCGTTCCGATCGGGGCCATTGCCGAGGAACTGACCAGCGGAGCGGTGCTGGCGGGCGCGACGCCAGCCCTTTCCGGTTATGCAGCGACCGGCGACAGCGCGCGCGGGGCACTGGAAGCGCTGAGCGACGTGGTGCCGCTGTCGCTGGTGGACGATGGCGCTGTCCTGCGTCTGCAGGCGGGGGTTGGCCCGGCGTCGACCGTCGCCACCTCGGCCATGGCAGAGCGCATCGAGATTGTCAGGCGTGGGCAGGGCGCCGTGCCGGGTGAGGTCACTATTCTCTATTATGATATCGCGCGGGACTATCAGACCGGGCTGCAGCGGGCACAGCGGAGCGGCGGACGACGGGTCGACCGTCGGGACCTCCCAGCGGTGCTCGACGCGGCCGGCGCGAAAGCCCTAGCCGAATATAGGCTTGCTTCATTCTGGGCAGGGCGCGTGACCGGCAAGGCGGTGCTTGCATGGCGCGGCGCGGCGATCCGGCCGGGCAGCCAAGTCGCTATGGAAGGCCATGCGGGCCTCTGGAAAGTCGAGCGATGGACGCTCGGTGCGATGACCGCCACGCTCGATCTCGTGCGCGTGCCGCTGACTGGACCACCGGAGATGGTTGCCAGTGCCGGGCGACCGATCAGCGAGGTCGATCGCCCGCATGGTCCGACCATCATCCACCTCCTCGAACTGCCACTCAGCGACGGCCCGGAAACCAGGTCACTCGTTTATGTCGCCGCGGCGGGTGCGAGTGCGGGTTGGCGACGGGCAGGGCTGCTGACGAGCTTCGACGATGGCGCCAGCTGGCAGAGTCTTGGCGGCACAGCAGCACCGGCCACTTTGGGTAGCACGATGGCTGCGTTGCCACCCGCTGGTTCGGCTCTCTTCGACACAGTTTCGGTGTTCGAAGTCGAGTTGCTGAACGATGGGATGTGGCTCGAGGGGCGCGGCGACGACGCATTGGTAGCCGGCGCGAACCTGGCCTTGGTGGGCGATGAGCTTATCCAGTTTGGTGTGGTCGAGCCGCTCGGAGATCGCCGTTTCCGGCTATCGCGCCTTCTGCGAGGCAGGCGGGGCACGGAATGGGCGACAGGGGATCACGCGTCTGTCGAGCGGTTCGTGCTGATCGAGCGCGAGTCGCTGGCCGTCTTCGAGGCACCCGCGGGAGCCGACGTCCGCCTGCTGGCAACTGGCGTCGGCGACGGTTCCGAGGGCGTCTCAGAGTCGATCGTCGTGTCGGGCATAGCGTTGCGACCGCCAACTCCCGTCCATCTCGCGGCGTCCGAAGCGGGCGCGGGCGATCTCTTCATATCCTGGGTCAGGCGGAGCCGGCAGGGTTGGAACTGGATCAGCGGGGCCGACACGCCGCTCGGCGAGGAAAGCGAGCTTTACCGACTCGTCATCACTGGGCCCGACTTCGAAAGGAATGTGGAAACAACCGAGCCATCCTACCTCTACACGGCCATCGAGCGGGGGATAGACGGGTCAGGGCCGCTGACCATCTCGGTAACGCAAGCTGGCAGCTTCGGCACCTCCCTTCCCGGCACCCTTGTTCTCAAGTGATCAGGAGACGCAAATGACCGAGACGAGCGCGCGCTTCGCTCTGCCCTTCATCCTGCCGGGCCAAGCCGAGAAAGAGATTTTCCACAACGAGGCTCTGGCCCTCCTCGACATGGCGATTCATGCCTGTGTCGAGGGCGACCCCGTAGATGATCCGCCGCTCGATCCGGAGCCTGGCCAGAGCTGGATCGTGGGCCCCGGCGCCACCGCAGCATGGATCGGAAAAGCGGGTCAGCTGACCTGCTGGACAGGTTTCGGCTGGCGGTTCATCGCGCCGCTTTCAGGGATGGCCGTGTGGAACATTGATGCAGGTTACCGGCTCTACTGGACAGGAAGCGGGTGGAGCGCGGGCGAATGTCCTGCCTCAGCATTAATGATCGGCGGCAATCAGGTCGTCGGACCACGCCTCGAAACGGTGCCAAGTCCTTCTGGAGGAACGATAATTGATATCGAGGCAAGGTCCGCGGTCGAGGCGGTCATTGTTGCACTTAGGACACATGGCCTCATCGAATGAAAAACTTCTCTTTTCCAGTGAAACCGAGCGGGTTAGGGATCGTTACGGTGCTGACTGGTCATCTGCGGTTCATCTTCCGGATGGGCTGCGGCTTTTCAGCAACAGGTGTGGGGCGAAGCGCGCTTGCGTGGACACCCCGCTTACCGTAATAGATTTGTGTCGATCCCGCTCGGGACGCTGAAGAAAGGGGAAGATTATGCGGAAGCTCGCCATTGTTGTGGCGCTGTCGTCTACCGTGCTCGCCACGCCGGCACTTGCGCGCAACGGCGCCTGGTACGTTGGGGGCGATTTCGGCGCCGTCATCGTCGAGGATATCGGGTACGACTTCGGTCTGCAGCCGGTCATCCCCGGTGCTGGTGGTAATGCCCAAATCGGGACCAATCACGACTACGGCTATGACGCCGCGCTGTTCGTCGGCTATGATCTCGGCGCGTTCCGCATCGAGGCGGAAGTGGCCTATAAGCGGGCTCGTGTCGACGACATCGAGACCACCATTCGCTTTCCCGGCACCGGCGGTCTCCCGGTTCCCGTCGGTGGCGTGATCACGCCGGACATTTATCCGGCGGGCGGTGGCCGCAGCAGCGCGCTCAGCTTCATGATCAACGGCATGCTCGATTTCGGCGATGACGATGGCATCAGCGGCTTCGTCGGCGGCGGTGTCGGCGTCGCGCGCATCGACTATAACAGCGTCCGCGCCTTCGCGAACGCCGATCCGGCGATCGACGACAGCGACACGCGTTTCGCGTGGCAGGTCGTGGCTGGTCTGCGTCAGGCGATCAGCGACAACGTGGACATCACACTGCGTTATCGCTTCTTCAACGCCGACAATGTCCGGACCGTGGACTTCCGCGGCTTCGAGTCCGAGTCGCGCTTCCGCTCGCACTCGCTGCTCGGCGGCATCACGTTCAACTTCGGCGCTCCGCCGCCGCCCCCGCCGCCCCCGCCGCCCTGCCCGGATGGCTGGTCCCGCGATGCGTCGGGTGTTTGCGTAGCCCCGCCGGCTCCGCCGCCCCCGCCGGAGACGAAGACCTGCCCGAACGGCTCGGTCATCCTCGCCACCGAGGAATGCCCGGCTGCGCCGATCCCGGGTCCGTTCATCGTCTTCTTCGACTGGGATCGGGATGAGATCACCCCGGCCGCTTCGGCGATCCTCGACAACGCTGCCGCTGCTTACCAGCAGACCGGTCGTGCGTCGGTGACGCTCGCGGGTCACGCCGACCGTTCCGGTTCGGATGCCTACAACGTTGGCCTGTCGCAGCGGCGCGCCAACAATGTGCGTTCCTACCTGGCCGGCCGTGGCGTTCCCGACGGTTCGATCACGACCGAAGCGTTCGGCGAGAGCCGCCCGCTGGTCGACACGGCCGATGGCGTCCGCGAGCCGCAGAACCGGCGCGTGGAAATTACCTTCGGCCCCGGCTCCGGCTGGTAAGAGGGGTGTCGCCGCCTCGGCGGCGAGACAATCCGGAATTTGGGGTCGGCCTTCGGGCCGGCCCCTTTTTCTTTTGTCATGTCGGCGTATAGGTTCTCGCTGACGCGCCGGGCGCGTCCTTTCCCCCTGTTCCGGGCTAGCCCCCTTTGATAACGGGGTCCCGAGCCATCATCTGCAGGACCCTTTGAATGCGCATCGCGATTATCGGAACCGGCTATGTCGGCCTAGTTTCCGGCGCCTGCTTCTCCGACTTTGGTCATGACGTTATCTGCGTCGACAAGGACGCCGCGAAGATCGACGCTTTGGAAAAGGGCGTGATGCCGATCTTCGAGCCCGGTCTCGATCAGCTCGTCGCGCGCAATGTCGCGGCCGGACGCCTTGCCTTCACCACCGAACTGGCAGAGGGCGTGAAGGGCGCCGAAGCGATTTTCATTGCGGTTGGCACGCCGTCGCGCCGCGGCGATGGCCATGCCGACCTCTCCTATGTCTACGGCGCGGCGCGGGAGATCGGCGCCTTGCTTGCCAGGCCTGCCGTGGTCGTGACCAAATCGACGGTGCCGGTGGGGACCGGGGACGAAGTCGAGCGAATTCTGAGGGAGGTCGCGCCGGATGCCGTCGTGTCGGTCGTGTCTAATCCCGAGTTCCTGCGCGAGGGCGCCGCGATCGAGGATTTCAAGCATCCCGACCGGATCGTGGTCGGCGCCGAGGACGATCGCGCGGTGGAAGTCATGCGCGAAATCTACCGGCCGCTCTACCTCAACAAGGCGCCGCTGCTCTTCACCTCACGCCGGACCGCCGAACTGATCAAATATGCGGCCAATGCCTTTCTCGCCACCAAGATCACCTTCATCAACGAGATGGCGGATCTTTGCGAGCAGGTGGGTGGGGACGTCCAGGACGTGGCGCGGGGAATCGGGCTGGACGGTCGGATCGGCGCCAAGTTTCTTCACGCCGGTCCCGGTTATGGCGGATCCTGTTTTCCCAAGGATACGCTCGCGCTGCTGAAAACGGCGGAAGATGCGCAAAGTCCGCTGCGCATCGTCGAGGCGGTGGTGAAGGTGAACGACGCCCGCAAGCGCGCCATGGGCCGCAAGGTGCTTAAGGCGCTGGGTGACGAGCCGCGTGGGAAGGTCGCAGCTTTGCTCGGCCTCGCTTTCAAGCCCAACACGGACGACATGCGCGATGCCCCCTCCATTGCCATCGTCCAGGCGCTGGAGGATGCCGGCGTGACGGTGCGGGGCTACGATCCCGAGAGCATGGCGCAGGCGCGGCCGATCATGCCGGGTGTCGAGCTCTGCCGCGGGCCTTATGAAGCTGCGGACGGAGCGGATGCCGTGGTGCTGGTCACCGAGTGGGATGCGCTGCGCGCGCTGGATCTCGAGCGGCTAGCAGGTTCGATGCGGCAGAAGGTCTTCGTCGACCTGAGGAACATCTATCCGAGCGAGGAGGTGGAGGAAGCCGGGCTTACCTGGCACGGTATCGGCAAGCCGCCGCGCGATTGAGGAATGATGGGCAACCTTGGAAGGGGCGGCTCGTTTGCGTCGTGTAAATAGGAGTGTTTGAATGACCCGCACCGCTGTGTCGCTGCTTGCCGTCGGCCTTGTTCTCTCCGGGAGCGCAGCCGTTGCCCAACATGGCGATCATGCCGGACATGCCGCCGCTGGCGGCCATGCCGGCCATCTCCAAGCCAGTGTGCGCAACCCGCAGGGCCAGGCGGTCGGCGAGATCGACGCGCGGCGCCAGGGCAATGTCGTCAAGGTGCGTCTCACTGTGCGCGGCTTCAACGCGGGCACCTATGGCGTGCACCTCCACCAGACCGGTCGCTGCGATGCGCCCGACTTCACCAGCGCCGGCCCCCACTGGAACCCGTCGGAGCGGCAGCATGGCCGCCTGAACCCGCAGGGACCGCATCTCGGCGACCTGCCGAACCTCGAGGTTCGCGCGAACGGCACCGGGCGGATCGATTTCGACGTGCCGGTGCCGGCGGGTGCCGCCGCGGACGCCAATCCGCTCGCCGATGCGGATGGGACCTCGATCATCATCCACGCCACCGCCGACGACGAACGTACCGATCCCAGTGGCAATTCCGGCGCGCGGATCGCCTGCGGGGTTCTCACCCAGGTCAGATAGGCTCGCCAGCCTCGCGCGCGCGCTCCACCTTCGTGGCTTCCAGCTGCGCGAGATGGCGCGCGCCGATGTAGAGGCCGATCAGCGTCAGCGCAGGCATGAAATAGAGGGCGGCGATGCCGAGCGCGATATTGTGCCCGGTCATGCCAATGACCTGTCCCGCAAAATAGGGGCCGAGCGCCAGTCCGACCATGGTCGTGCCGAGCACATAGGTAGCGCCCGCGGTCGCGCGCATCCGGGGCAAGACGAGATCCTGCAGCGTAGCGACCGCCGCGCCGACCCAGGCGGAGGCGAGCATGTGCGCAACAGGGTTCACCCAATAGAAGGCGGCAAGATCGTCGGTGGTGAGCAGGAAGGCGACGATCGGGATCGGCAGCAGTACGGACAGCATGTTGACGAAGATCCGGCCCCGCGCGTCGCGCTGCCGCCAGAGATCCGAGAGGTAGCCACCGAGGATCACGCCGATGGCGGCGGAAATCGCCGCGGTGACGCCGATGATCAGGCCGACTTCAGCCTTGGCGGTGAGCCCGGCGAAATAGCGCGCCGGCATGGCCGCGCCGCCGTAGAAATGCTCTTCCACATAATAAGGCAGCCAGAAGCTGGTCGCGTAGGTGACGAAGGAGATGCTGCCGAAGGCGATGGCGAGCAGCATGAAGACCGGCGAGCCCCAGATCAATTTGTAGGTAGGCGGGTCCCGGCGCTTGAGCGACTGGACCCAGGAGAAGATGGCATAGACGCCGAGTCCATAAGCGGCCCATTGCGCGATCGACGCCGTGACCGAGGCGAGCCCGTAGGCGGCGGCCGTGACCAGAACGAGCGCGACGATGTTGGGCAGAAATGCGCCGGGAAGCCGCCAGGTGCTGTAAAGGGTGAGTGGCGGAAGGATCGCGACCAGCTCCTTGCCGAATTCCCGCCAGGCATTGGGGCGCACGACGGGCTGCGGCGTACCGTCCGAAGCACCGCGCTGCGGTTCGCGCAGGGTGAGCACCCAGAGCGCGAGCAACAGGCCGGGCAGGCCGACGGCGAGGAAAGCCGCCTGCCAGCCGGCGAGCCCGAGCGGCGCCTCCGCGGCCACGGGATAGGCCTTGTTCCAGCTGGCCACGACGAAGCCGCCGATCGGGAGGCTGAGCGCGCCGCCGATATAGAGACCGCTTGAATAAATGGAGAGGGCAGTGGCGCGACGTTCCTTCGGGAAGCTGTCCGAGATCATCGAATAAGCGGCCGGCGACGCGCTGGCCTCGCCAATGCCGACGCCGATCCGGGCGGCGGCCAACATCGTGAAGCTGGTCGCGAAACCCGAAAGGGCCGTCATCGACGACCAGAGGGCCAGACCCATCGCCATCAGCCGGCCGCGATACCAACTGTCCGCCAGCCGCCCCAGAGGGATACCGAACAAGGCGTAGAAGACCGCGAAGGCGGTGCCGTAGAGAAAGCCGACCTGGGCCGGAGAGACCTGCAGGTCGCGCTGGATATCGCCCACCAGGAT
The DNA here is from genome assembly GCA_035502235.1 of Allosphingosinicella sp. Lineage (GTDB taxonomy): Bacteria > Pseudomonadota > Alphaproteobacteria > Sphingomonadales > Sphingomonadaceae > Allosphingosinicella. Next base: position 76,301 of record DATJUQ010000030.1, on the reverse strand, counting down.
CGAGATGATCTGCCGGTCGATGAAATTGACGATGTAGACCAGCACCAGGACGAACAGCGCGTACCAGGCGTAAGCGCCGATGCGCGGCCTGGGCGGAGGCGGCGCCTCCCCGACGAAATCCGACACCGGCTCCCCTCCGATTGTGCTTCTGTTTGCTCTTGGCTAGCAGAGCGGCGGGCTTTGGCAACATGGCTGAGGCGAAATGACTGTTCGTGTGCTCTTCGTCTGTCTGGGCAATATCTGCCGGTCGCCGCTCGCCGAGGGCGCTTTCCGGGCGGAGGCTGCGCGCATCGGGCTGGATGCCGAGGCGGACAGTGCGGGTACCGGGGATTGGCATAGAGGCGAGCCGCCCGACCGGCGGGCGATTGCGGCGGCGCGGCGCAACGGCGTCGACATCTCGGAGCTGCGTGCGCGCCAGGTTCGGCCAGCGGATTTCCAACGCTTCGACCATGTCGTGGCCCTGGATGACGACAATCTGGCGAACCTGGCGGCGATCCGGCCGGAACGAAGCCGGGCCAGCCTCTCGCTGCTGCTCGACCATGTGCCGGGGCGGGCAGGGCAGGCGGTCGCCGACCCCTATTATGGCGATGACGATGGTTTCGACGTCACCTGGGACGACGTGACGGAGGCGGCCCGGGTTCTGGCGGAGAAGCTCAAGCGAGGGGAAGAGACGTGAGCCTGGTCCTATATTATCATCCTTTGTCGTCCTTCTGCTGGAAAGTGCTGATCCCGCTCTACGAGAACGGGACGGCCTTCGAGCCGCGTATGCTCAACAACCTGCAAGATCCGGCGGAGGCTGCGGCGTTCCGCGCGCTCTGGCCGATCGGGAAGTTTCCGATTCTCGTTGACGAAACACACGACCGGACGATTCCGGAGACCTCGATCATCATCGAATGGCTGGACCATCATCATCGCGGCACGACGCGCTTTCTGCCCGATGATCCGGACCTCGCCAGAGAGGTGAGGCTCTGGGACCGGATCTATGATCTCTATGTGCAGCAGCCGATGCAGCGGATCGTGTTCGATCGGCTGCGGCCGGCCGGGCAGAAATTCCCGACCGGAGTCGCCGAAGATCGCGACCTGCTCACCCGGGCGATGGCGATGGTCGACGCTTATGTCGCGGCCAAGCATTGGGCGACCGGCGAGCATTTTACCCTGGCCGACTGCGCCGCCGCGCCGGCGCTCTTTTACGCCGATAAAGTCGAGCCGTTCGAGGGGCGTTGGCCGCATGCGGCCGCGTTGCTGGAGCGGCTGAAGGCGCGGCCTTCCTTCGCCCGCGTGCTACAGGAAGCGGAGCCCTATTTTCAATATTTCCCGGCGGAATGACCGCCTTCGCCCAGAAGGTGGCTGAGCTGACCGGCGTCGCCGGAGACCGGTTGGAGCGGCTTGCCGGAGGCGATCTTTCCGAGATCCTGCTTGTGCATCGGGCCGATGGGGCGCCCCTGGTGGCCAAGGGCGGCGGGAATGTCGCGGCCGAAGCGGCGATGCTTCGCGCGCTGGCCGGCGCGGGCGCGAGGGCGCCAGCCGTCGAAGGGGAATATGGCTCGGTCTTGCTGATCGACCATGTGCCCAATGACGGTATCATGAGCCCGAATGCCTGGGCGGATATCGGCGACGCCCTCGCCGGCCTGCATGCGCATCGGGGCGAGGCTTATGGCTGGCCGATCGATTATGCCCTCGGCACGGTCGCGCTCGACAATCGGGAAGGGCGCGACTGGGTTCGCTTCTGGGGTGAGCAACGACTGCTCGCCGCCGCCAGCCTTCTAGACCGGCCCTGGCGGGCTCGGGTCGAGACGCTTGTCGACTTGCTGGGCGATCTCATCCCGCGCGATCCGCCACCGGCCTTCCTTCACGGCGATCTCTGGGCCGGCAATATCCTCGTCCGGGACGGACGGCTCGCCGCCTTCATCGACCCCGCCTGCTATCACGGCCATAACGAGGTCGACCTCGCCATGCTTTGCCTGTTCTCAAAGCCGCCGGAGGAATTCTGGCTGGCCTATGGTAGCCGGACCGAGGGGTGGGATGAACGACTGCCGGTCTATCAGCTCTTCCCGGCGCTGGTGCATTTGCGGCTGTTCGGCGCCGCCTATGCGCCCATGGTTGATCGATTGCTGGCATCGCTCGGCGCCTAGAATCGGTCGCGATCCAGTCGCATCGCTCTAGCCCAGCGGATAGCGCTCCACGATCGAATAGACGGCTGCCTCGTGCGTGAGTTCGCTCTCGAAAAGGGCGAAACTGTCGACTGTGAACGAGGGACTGGTCAGGCCGCCTTCTTCCTCGAGCAGATTCCCGATGGGACCCGCGCTGCGATTCAGCCGGGCAATCGTGATATGCGGGTGAAAGGCGCGCTCGTCGGCCGCAACGCCCACCTTGGCGAGCGCCGCATCCACCTTCTTGTGCAGCGCCTTCACCTGGTCATGCGGCGCGATGCCGGCCCATACGGCATCGGGAAATCCGCGCCGGTCGAAGGCGCCGATGCCGGACAAAACAAGCGCGAAGGGCGGGTGATGGACGCCGCCGAGGGCCGCGTGAATATCCTCCGCCTGGTGCCGGTCCACGTTGCCGATGAACCGCAGGGTGAGATGGAGCTGGTCGTCCGACTGCCAGCGCGCGCCGCTGATTCCGCCCATGGCGGCGAGCAGAAGCCGGCGGATCGGAACGGGCGGCCGGATCGCCACGAACAAGCGGTGCATGGCCGTCCCATAGCGGCGCGGCGACGAAAAATCATCGTTAACCCGTGCCGCGCCGACCCGGACGCTGTCCGGTTTTCCTTGAAATGGACCCCAAATCCCCCGATATTCCCCTTCGCACGGCATTTCGCCGGGGATGGGAGAGTTCGCATGGCTAATTGGTCCGACCCGCAATACGGCGCATCGCCGAGTACCACCGCGACTGCGACGGGCGTTGCAGTCGATCAGGGCCTCCGCGCCCACATGCTTTCCGTCTACAACTACATGACGTCGGCGGTCCTGCTCACGGGCATCGTCGCGGTGCTGATCGGTCAGACGAACGCCATTTATTCGCTGGTCTCGATCGGGATGGACGGCCGGGTGTCGCTCAGCGCCCTGGGCTGGATCGTCACTCTTGCGCCCCTCGGCATCGTCCTCTGGATGAGCTTCGGCATCAATCGCATCTCCACCGGCCTCGCCCAGTTCCTCTACTGGACCTATGCGGTGCTGATGGGGGCGTCGCTTTCGACGATCTTCCTCGTCTACACGGAAGGATCGATCGCGCTGACCTTCTTCGCGACCGCCGCCGCCTTCGCCAGCCTTAGCCTCTATGGCTACACCACGAAGCGCGATCTGAGCGGCATGGGCACCTTCCTGCTCATGGGTCTCGTCGGCATCATCATCGCCTCGATCGTGAACCTCTTCTGGCTGAACGACACGTTCAGCCTGGTGATCGCCGCGATCGGCGTGCTCGTTTTCGCCGGCCTCACGGCCTACGACACGCAGAAGATCAAGAGCCTCTATTTCGAGGTGGCCGGTACCGACATGATCGGCAAGGCGGCGATCATGGGCGCGCTGACGCTCTATCTCGACTTCATCAACATGTTCCTCTTCCTGCTGCGCTTCCTGGGCAACCGCGAATAGGCGCGCAGCCTTCGGCAAAGGGAGGGCCTGGCGGAAACGCCGGGCCCTCTTTTTATGTGCGTGCTTCTCATCAGGCGCCATCGGCCCGGCGCGAGGCCCGTTAGCGCAGGTGGCGGTGGAAGAAGTCCAGTGTCTGCGCCCAGGCCCGCGCTGCCGCTTCCCGATTATAGCGCGCGGCCGACGTGTCGTTGTTGAAGGCGTGATCGACATTCGGATGCTCGATCAGGGTCGCGGCGCCGCCTGAAGCCCGGATCGCGGCGGCAAATGGCCGCGCGGTTGCGTTTACGCGATTGTCCAGCCCGGCAAGGTGGAAGAGGATCGGCGTCCGAACGCGCGGCGCCTCAGCAGGGCCAGGCGCCGGCCCGTAATAGGAGACTGCGGCCGAGAGTGCGTTGCCGGACGCCACCGCGAGCCGGTTGACCATCGCGCCGCCCCAGCAGAAGCCGACAACCCCCACCCTGCGCCCGGCACCATCCGTGCCGCCCAGCCAGCCGAGCGTGGCCACGCCGTCGGCCACGGTCTCCGCCATGTCGAGTTGGCCGATCATGGCGCGGGCGCGATCTTCGTCGCCGACTGGCGTGCCGCCTGCGACGCTCAGCCAGTCCGGCGCCAGCGCCGCATAGCCGGCCAAAGCGAACCGCCGCGCCACATCGCGAATATGCTCGTTCAGCCCTCGATTCTCATGGATCACGACGATGACGGGCAGGGCGCCTTGGCGGCCGGTCGCGGCCGGTGCGGCGCGATAGCCTTTGTAGCGACGGCCCGGGCGAGGCTCCCATTCGATCTCTTCCGTCGCGAGGCGGCTGTCATTCGCCGGCACCTGCGGTTGCGCTTCCGCGCGGGCGGCGACATCGGCGAGCAGGACGCTCGCGGCCGCGGCGCTGCCTGCGATGCGGGTGAGCCTCGCCATGAAGTCGCGGCGGTCCATGCCCTCATGCGTGAAGCAGTCGTAGAGCTCGATTGCCGCGCGCCGGATATCGCCTTGCATCGACCTCTCCCTTCTCGGCGCTGTTAGCGCTATCATATTCTTGAGTCGGGCAATCATAGCACGGCCGGGGAGGTGCTTCATGCAAGGAGAGAATGATCGCGGGTTCGGCCTGTCGCGCAGGAACTTCGTCGGAGCGGCAGGGGCCTCGCTGATCGCGGGCGGCGCGTTCGCGCAGGAGTTGCCGAACGGCGCCGCGGGACGGCCGCAGCCGACGCTCTGGCAACCCGAGCCCTTGCCCGAGGATCAGCAACTCGGTGTCGCCGTCGTCGGGCTTGGCAAGCTCGCGCTGGGCGAGGTGATGGACGCCTTCGCGGCGTCGCGCCGGGCGAAGGTCACTGCCTTGGTCAGCGGCAATCGCGAGAAGGCGCTCCGCGTCGCCGCCCGCTATGGCGTGCCGACGGACTCGATCTACGATTATACGAATTTCGACCGCATCGTGGACAATCCGCGCGTCCAGATCGTCTACATCATCCTCCCCAATGCGCTGCACAAGGCGTTCGCGCTCCGCGCCTTCCGCGCCGGCAAGCATGTGTTGTGCGAGAAACCTCTGGCCACCACCGTCGCGGATTGCGAGGCGATGATCGCCGCCGGTCGGGCGGCGAACCGCAAGCTGATGACCGCCTATCGCAGCCAGTTCGAGCCGCACAATCTGTTCGCGATGCGCGCTCTGCGCCGGGGCGAGATCGGTCCGGTGCGGGTGATCACCGCCGATATCGGCCGCGGCACCGATCCGCGCGACCCGGCCGATCAATGGCGTCTGAACCGCGCGCTGGCGGGCTCGGGCTCGCTGTTCGACATCGGCATCTATGCGCTGAACGCCGCCCGTTTCCTGGTCAACGAAGAGCCGGTGGAGGTCCGCGCCCAGCTCTATGCGCCGCCCAATGACCCACGCTTCCGCGAGGTTGAGGACGTGGTCGTCTGGACGATGCGCTTCCCCGGCGGGGCGCAGTTCCACGGCTCCACCTCCTACTCCTACAGCTTCGTCAATTCGATCCAGGTGGTTGGCGACCGGGGTGTCATGAAGTTCGATCCAAGCATGGAATATCACGCCCACCGCCTGCAGATCCGCGACCGAGTCATCCAGTGGTCGCCGATCGACCAGTTCGCGCGTGAAATGGATCATTTCTGCCAAGCGATCACCGAGAATGTCCCGGTGGTCGCGGATGGCGAGGAGGGGCTGCAGGACGTGCGCCTGATGCTCGCCATCCTCGAGGCGGGCCGAACGGGACGTGCGATCGCCACCGACTGGGGCTATCGGCGCAACGCGGATCCGGCCACCTCCGTGCCGGACGGGCAAGGGGTGGCCTAGGCGGCCGCCATCAGCGCATCGTCCAGTTCCGCCGCGCGCCGGGCGGCGGGGCGAGCCTGGAGGCGCCCGAAATAATCCTCGAAGAGCGGCCGCTTCTCGATCGATCCGAACATCATGCCGTAGCCGATCTGCGAACCGACATAGAGATCGGCCGCCGTGAACTGGTCCCCGCAAATATAGGGCCCCGGCTTCAACGCATGTTCGAGCGCGTCGATCGCGGCGTCGAAGCTGCCATAGCCGACGAACTTGGTCTGTTCCTCGTTGACCTGGACGTTCAGCGCCTTGTTCGTCACCGCCGCCTCGACGGGGCCGGCTGCGAAGAACAGCCAGCGATAATAGGAGCCGCGCTTGCGGTGGCCGACAGGAGGAATGAGGCCAGCTTCCGGAAAGGCGTCCGCCAGATAGGCGCAGATCGCCGCCGTTTCGGTCACCACCTCGTCGCCATGCTTGATCGCCGGGACCTTCCCCATCGGATTGACCGCCAGATAATCGGCCGACTTCATCGTCGCATAGTCGACGTTCACCACTTCATAGGGCGCGCCCGTCTCCTCCAGCATCCAGCGCACGACGCGGCCGCGGGACTGCGGATTGGTGTAGAAGACGAGATCGGTCATGGCGGGCTCCTCCCTGCGATTTGGCGAACCTAGCCCGCCGCCATTGAAAGCGGGAGTCCCTCAGCCGCGCTGGTGGAGCAATTCGCCGACGGTGACGACCAGAAAGCCTCTCGACCTCAGGCCCCGAAGGACCAGCGGAAGCGACTCACGGGCGATCCGGTTCGATCTATACATGATATGCATCAGGATGATCGAGCCGGGGCGCGCCTGGCGCACGACCGCATCCGCATAGGCCTGGGGCGTGGCCGCGCCGGTCGGATCTTCCACGTCCCACATGATCATCCGGTAGCCATGCCGGGCGAGCGCGTTTGGCAGGCCGATCAGCTTGCGGCCATAAGGCGGACGGAACAGATCGAGCCTGGTGACGCCAGCGGCGCGAAGGGCGGCGTCCGCTTCCATCACCTCCCGCTCGTAGAAGGCCGGCAAGTGGAAGATCATCCGCTGATGGGTCTGGCTGTGATTTCCGACTTCATGGCCTTCGGCAAGCAGCCGGCGGACCAAGGGTGCGCGGCGCGCCGCCTCTTCGCCAATCAGGAAGAAGGTGGCCGTGGCGCCATGTTCGCGAAGCGCGGCAATGGCGATCGCGACTCCTTCCTCGGTGGGGCCATCATCGAAGGTGAGGGCGACCAGCGGCGCATCGGTTTCGACCCGGCAGATCGCCTCCCCGACGACGGAGAAACAGCGGGCGCGGCTGATCTGGTGCAGCGTCAGGACGATACCGGCCAGCAGCGCCAGGATCGCGCCGCCGGCGGAGACCCATTTCGCGGCGCGGAGGCTCAAAGCGAAAAGGCCCTCCACGAAGGGAGGGCCCTGATCGTCACGCCTGCTCCTCCGTCTGGTCCGCCGGCTTTGACTTACCCGCGGCCTTCTTCTTTCCCTTCGGCGCCTTGGGGGGTGCCGCGGTGATCTCGAAGCTTGGGGCATTGTCCTTGATACGGACCTTGACCTCGCCGCCATGGATCAGCTTGCCGAAGAGCAGCTCCTCGGCCAGCGGCTGCTTGATCTTCTCCTGCACCAACCGGCCCATTGGGCGCGCGCCGTAGAGCTTGTCATAGCCGCGTGCCGTGAGCCATTCGCGAGCCTCGTCGTCCAGCTCGATATGGACATTGCGGTCGGCGAGCTGCAGTTCGAGCTGCAGGATGAATTTGTCGACGACCCGGGCCACGACCTCGGTCGGGAGGTAGGCGAACGGCACGATCGCATCGAGGCGATTGCGGAATTCCGGGGTGAACATGCGCTTCACCGCCTCGTCCTGCGCATCCTCCTTGCTGACGTTGCCGAAGCCGATGCCCTCGCTCGCCATGTCGGAAGCGCCGGCATTGGTGGTCATGATCAGGATGACATTACGGAAATCGACCGTCTTGCCGTGATGGTCGGTAAGCCGCCCGTTGTCCATGATCTGCAGCAGGATGTTGAACAGGTCCGGATGCGCCTTCTCGATCTCGTCGAGCAGAAGCACGCAATGCGGATGCTGGTCGACCGCGTCGGTGAGCAGCCCGCCCTGATCGTAGCCGACATAGCCCGGGGGCGCGCCGATCAGGCGGGAAACCGAGTGGCGCTCCATATATTCGGACATGTCGAAGCGCTGCAGCGGGATCCCCATGATCGAGGCGAGCTGACGCGCCACCTCGGTCTTGCCGACGCCGGTCGGGCCGGAGAAGAGATAATTGCCGATCGGCTTGTCGGGATCGCGCAGGCCCGCGCGGCTGAGCTTGATCGCCGAGGCGAGCACGCTGATCGCTTGATCCTGACCGAAGACGACGCGCTTCAGATCCTTGTCGAGATGCTCCAGCGCCTTCTTGTCGTCGCTGGAGACGCTCTTCGCGGGAATACGCGCCATGGTGGAAATGACCGCCTCGATCTCCTTCACGGTGATCGTCTTCTTGCGGCGCGACGGCGGCACCAGCATCTGCATCGCGCCGACTTCGTCGATCACGTCGATCGCCTTGTCGGGGAGCTTGCGGTCGTTGATGTAGCGCGCCGACAGCTCGACCGCCGCCTTGATCGCGTCCGGCGTGTACTTCACGCTGTGATGCTCCTCGAAGGCGGAGCGCAGGCCGGCGAGAATCTTGATCGTGTCCTCGAGCGTCGGCTCGTTGACGTCGATCTTCTGGAAGCGCCGAAGCAACGCCCGGTCCTTCTCGAAATGGTTCCGGAACTCCTTGTAGGTGGTCGAGCCGATGCAGCGGATCGCGCCGTTGGAAAGCGCCGGCTTCAATAGGTTCGAGGCGTCCATGGCGCCGCCGGAGGTGGCACCCGCGCCGATCACCGTGTGGATTTCGTCGATGAAGAGGATCGCGTGGGGGAGCTTCTCAAGCTCGTTGACCACCGCCTTGAGCCGCTCCTCGAAATCGCCGCGATAGCGCGTGCCGGCCAGCAAGGCGCCCATGTCGAGCGAGTAGATGACCGCGGGCTTAAGCACGTCGGGCACGTCGCCCTCGACGATCTTGCGTGCGAGGCCCTCCGCAATGGCGGTCTTGCCGACGCCCGGATCGCCCACATAGAGCGGATTGTTCTTGGACCGACGGCAGAGGATCTGCACCGTGCGGTCGACCTCCGGCCCGCGCCCGATCAGCGGGTCGACGCGACCGTCCTCGGCCTTCTCGTTGAGATTGACGGTGAATTGCTTGAGCGCGGATTCGGGCTTCTTCTTGCCTTCTTCCTGTTTCGGCTCCTCGGCGCCCTTCACCTCGGAGGGCTGCTGCTGGGTGGGTTCGCCCTTGCCGACGCCATGCGAGATATAGGTGACCGCGTCGAGCCGACTCATATCCTGCTGCTGCAGGAAATAGACGGCGTAGCTCTCGCGCTCGGAAAAGAGGGCGACGAGCACGTTGGCGCCGGTCACCTCGTCGCGGCCCGAGGACTGGACGTGGAGGATGGCGCGCTGGACGACGCGCTGGAAACCGCTGGTCGGCGACGGATCGGTATCCTGATCCACCTTCAGCGCCTCGAGCTCATTGTCGAGATAATGGCGCACCGCCTCTCGCAGCTCGCCGGTATTGACGCCGCAGGCTTCCATGACGCGACCGGCGTGAACATCGTCGATAAGCGCGAGGAGAAGATGCTCCAGCGTCGCATATTCGTGCCGCCGGCCGCTCGCTTCGGCGAGGGCATTGTGGAGCGTCTGTTCGAGCTCGCGGGCAAAAGAAGGCATTGAGTTACTCCTCAGGACCCCAGACCAAAGTGGGGCCTCGTGGTTAATTTCGGGTTTCGACCGGCGATGATCAAGACGTCCGCATTCCGGAGGCCCGCGGAGGCCGCCGCCGGGACGCCCGCAGTCATCGCTTGAACAGCTCGTCGGCGCTGGCGCGGAAGCTGATCGACGCGTCGAGCTTCGCCGCCACGCGGGCAATCTCGGCTTCCAGGATCTCGATCCGCGCGCGCAATTCCTCGACCGACAGCGGATCGAGATCCTGCCTGGTCAGGAGCGTGAGCGGATCGTCCGGCTTGTCCGGAAAAAGGTCGTCCAGATCCATGGAAGGAGCGTTGACCGGGACCGCCCCCAAGTCAATAAACCCGCCGGGGCTTTGCGACGAATTGGACCGAAATGGGGGATTTGCCGACGGAAATGAACGCGATCGACCCGGCCGAGGCCGGCGGGCCCGAGGTGCTGAGCCTCGTCCGCCGTCCGGTGCCGCGGCCGGGCGCGGGGGAAGTGCTGATCCGCGTGGCGGCGGCGGGGGTGAACCGGCCGGACGTGCTGCAGCGGCGCGGCCTTTATCCGCCGCCGCCCGGCGCGCCGTCCATTCCCGGGCTCGAGGTCGCCGGCGGCGTGGCCGCGGTCGGGGCGGAGGTGCCCGAGGCGCTGGTCGGGCAGCCGGTCACCGCCTTGGTCGCCGGCGGCGGCTATGCGGACTATTGCGTGGCGCCGGTCGGCCAGTGCCTGCCCGTGCCACCGGCCCTGACCATGACCGAGGCGGCGGCCATGCCGGAGACGCTCTTCACGGTCTGGACCAATGTGTTCGAGCGCGGCTACGCGACCGAAGGCGAGACAATGCTGGTCCATGGCGGCACCAGCGGCATCGGCACGATGGCGATCGCGCTGGGCGCCCTGTTCGGGCTCCGGGTCATCGTGACCTGCGGCAGCGACGAGAAATGCGCGCGCGCGCTGGCGCTCGGCGCGGCGGCGGCGATCAACTACCGGACGCAGGATTTCGTCCCGGCGGTGGAGGATCTCACGGGCGGCAAGGGCGCGAATGTCGTGCTGGACATGGTCGGCGGCGACTATCTGCCCCGCAATCTCGATTGCCTGGCCGAAGACGGCCGCCATGTCTCGATCGCGGTGCAGGGCGGCGTGAAGGCCGAGGTCAATATCGCGAAGATCATGGGCCGGCGGCTGACTCTCACCGGCTCGACGCTCCGGCCCCGTACCGCCGGCTTCAAGTCGCTGGTCGCGGACGAGATCGCGCGCAGCGTCTGGCCGTTCGTGCAGGAGGGCAGGCTCAAGCCCGTCATCCACACGACCTTCCCGCTGGCCGAGGCCGCGGCGGCGCACCGGCTGATGGAAGCGGGGGAGCATGTCGGGAAGATCGTCCTGCTGACGGACTGACAGGGGAAAGAGGGGGAAATATGCTGGCGAAGGCGAGACCGTCATGGATCGCGGCGGGCGCGACCATACTGTTCCTGGTCTGCTCGATCGTATTGTCGGGGCGGCCGGTGCTGACCTTTGCCGCGCATCAGGTTCACGAGATCATGACGCTGCCCGACGATCCGCGGCTGGAGCAGGTGCGGTCCTACACCTGGGCCGGCGAGCTGCCCTATCCGGGCGGGCGCATCTATCAATATCGCGGCGAGCAGCGGCAGCCGCTGAAGATCGGCTGGGTCTATTCGGAATATGGAGTCTTCTCGATGCCGTTTTGGGCGCAGTCCGGCGGCGGCCCGTTCGTCTATATTGAGGGGCCGACGGCGATCCGCGGCGCTTTCCTGTCGCCGGGCCAGCTGACCAGGCTGGAGGAATGGGGCAGCGGCCCGATCCCGCGCGACTTCAGCTTTCCCTGGTACCTCCATATCTGGGGATGGGCGCTGCCGATCCTCGGCCTGATCTGGTTCCTGCTCTGGCGGCGGGAAGACCGGGCCCGGGACGCGGCCCATTGGGCGGACATCGAAGAGGCCGCCGCCGGTGAGTGAGACCTGATCGCGCCGGAGCCGTCAGCCTCGCGAGCATCGGGCCATAAGGCTGGCCTATCGCCCGGTGCCGCTATTTGTTTGGAAAGTGGCGCCGCGCGATGGCATGGCCCATCGTGGGCGAGGGAGCTGCGATGACCGACGAATTGATCCTCCACGAATATGCGAGTTCCGGCAATTGCTACAAGGTGAGGCTGACCGCGGCCTTGCTCGGCCTCGCGCTGGAGCGGCGTGAATATGACATCATGGCGGGAGAGACGCGGACGCCGGACTTCCTCGCCAAGGTGAACGCCAATGGGCGGATTCCGGTGCTGCAGGCGGGGGATCGCTTCATCCCGGAGAGCAACGCCGCCTGTTTCTACCTGGCGGACGGTTCCTTCCTCGTTCCCGAGGACCGGTTCGACCGCGCCGACATGCTGCGCTGGATGTTCTGGGAGCAGTATAATCACGAACCGAACGTCGCGACCCTGCGTTTCTGGCACGGCTGGATCGGCGAGGCGAACTGGAGCGACCTGCAGCGTGCGCAATTCCCCGCCAAGCGCGCCGCGGGGGAGGCGGCGCTGACGCTGATGGACGAGCATCTGGCGCGGCACGACTGGCTCGTCGGCGAAGGGCTCACCCTCGCCGATGTCGCGCTCTATCCCTACACCCATGTCGCCGAGGGCGGCGGCTTCCGCCTCGCCGATTATCCCGCCGTCCAGGCATGGCTGAAGCGGGTCGAAAATGTCCCCGATTATCTTCCGATGACCGCCTGACCCTATTCGGAGGCGTCGTTCATCGCGTCCTCGAACACCAGATAGGCGACGCCGAGCGCCAGCACGACGCCGCCGGTCACGATCACCCAGGTCGGGACGCCGCCGCTCCGGCCGCTCTCGCCGTCGCCCTGGCCCGCATTCAGCCGATAGGCGCTGAAGTCGCGTCCCGCGAGCGAGAAGGACAGGGGACGATCGGTCCGGTAGCCGAATTCGAGGCCCTCGCCGATCCGGGTGCGGACCCGTCCGTCCTGATAGTCCGCGCGGGCCGTGGGCGCGAAGGCGAGGCCGGCGCGGACCGGCTCGGCGCCGCTGCCGCCGAACGGAATGCGCAGCCGCACGCCGCCAAAGGCCCCCGTTTCGACGTCGCGGACCGGCGCGAAACCTTGCGCGGACGCCGGACCGACGCCGCCGATGACCTGACCGGCGATCAGGGCCGCGATGAGGATCGTCTTCTTCATGTTCGTCTCCCTGTATGTGCCCGCGGGCGCGGTGTCATTCGGACGGAATGCAGTCGCTGTCGGAGATGCAGATGGCGGCGGCGCTGACCACGACCACGGCCAGGGCGCCGACGCCTATCGCCACCCAACCGAGGGTCGAGACCCCGACCCGCTGCCCGTCCGGCCCCTCGCGGCCCTGGGCGAGCCGGTTGACCGGAGTTCCCGCAAGCGAGAATTGCGCCGGCCCGCGGCCGTTGAAGCCGAATTCGAGGCCTTCGCCGATCCGGGTGCGGATCCGACCGTCCTGATAGCCGGTGCGCGCGACGGGCGCGAAGGCGAAGCCGGCGCGAACGGGCTCGCGCGCCACGCCGCCGAACGGGATGCGCAGCCTGACGCCACCGAAGGTTCCCGTCTCGGTCTCGCCGGTCAAGGCGGCGCCTTGCGCGAAAGCAGGCGCGGCAGCGCCCAACGCCTGGCCGCCCAACAAGGCAGCGATCGCCAATTTTTTCATTATTTTTCCTCCCGTTAAGGGAAGGACGCTCGGCTTTAATTGCGGCGGGTCGGCGGAGGAATTGTGGCCTTTTGCAGACCTAGGACTGACGAAGCGCGAAACGCTGCAGCTTGCCGGTCGCGGTCTTCGGCAGCGCGTCGACGAAGACCAGTTCGCGCGGATATTTATAGGGCGCGATGGTCGCCTTTACATGATCCTGGAGCGCCGAGACCGTGTCGGCATCACCAGTCCAGCCCGGCGCCAGCACGACGAAAGCCTTCACCTTCTGGCCGCGCTCTTCGCAGGGCGCGCCGATCACCGCGCATTCCTGCACCGCCTCATGGGCGTAGAGCGCATTCTCCACTTCCGGCGCGGCGATGTTGTAGCCGGAGGAGATGATCATGTCGTCGGAGCGGGCGACATACCAGAAATAGCCGTCCTTATCCTTGCGGTAGGTGTCGCCGGTGACGTTCCAGTGATGCTGGACGTAGGCGGCCTGGCGGGGATCGTCGAAATAGCGGCAGCCGGTCGGCCCCTTGATCGCCAGGCGGCCAATGCCCTCGGCCATGGGCTGGCCGGCGTCGTCGAGCACGGTCGCGACATAGCCGGGGACGGCCTTGCCGGTGGCGCCGGGGCGGATGTCCGCGCCCGCGGCGGAGATGAAGATATGCATCATCTCGGTGGCGCCGATGCCGTCGACGATCCGGATGCCGGTCGCCTCCTGCCAGGCGTGCCAGGTGGCGGCGGGAAGATGCTCGCCGGCGGAGACGCAGGTGGCGAGCGTCGAGATGTCGTGGCCGTTCAGCTGGCCGAGGATCGCCTTGTAGGCGGTCGGCGCGGTGGCGAGATTGGTGACCTTGTGACGGGCGATGGCCTCCAGCAGAGGCCCGGGGCCCGGCGTCTCGATCGTCACCGCCGTGCCGCCGAAGCGCCAGGGGAAGATGAGCAGCATGCCGAGCCCGAAGGTGAAGGCGATGGGGGCCGAGCAGGCCCAGCGCTGCCCGGGCTCCGGCGTCAGCAGATGGCGGGCGAAGGCGTCGGCCGGCGCGAGGATGTCGCGATGATAATGGACGCAGCCCTTGGGATTGCCGGTCGTGCCCGAAGTGAAGGCGATCAGCGCCACGTCGTCGCGGCCGGTGTCCACGGGAACGAAGCCGGGCGCGATCTCGTCCAGGCATTCGATGCCCTTGTCGCCGTCATAGGCGACGATCGAGCCGGTGCCGCCCGCCGCGTCGAAATCGGCGCGGAAGCGGGCGTCGACGATGGCATGGCCGATCCTCGCGCGCTCCAAGATCGTCGCGATCTCGCCGGGGCGGAGCATCGGCATGGTGGTGACGACGATGCCGCCCGCCTTCAGAACGCCCAGCCAGGCGGCGAAGAGCATCGCGTTGTTGGGCCCGCGCAGGAAGACCCGGTTGCCCGGGACCAGGCCCTCGCGCTCGACCAGCAGGCGCGCGATCCGGTCGGAGAGGTCCTTCATCTCGCCATAGGTCCAGGCGCCGGCGTCGTTGAGCACGGCGAGCGCCTCCGGATCCTGTCTGTCGATCAGCTCGACGGCGGCATTCAGGCGCTCGGGATAAGCCAGCTCCGGCAGGGTGAAGAGGAATTCCGGCTGCGCGTCCGGGGGAGGCAGGCGATCCCGGATGAAGCTGTCGGTCATTCGGGCACCACCGCGAGCGTTTCGATCTCGATCTTCGCCTCGGGCTCGACGAGCGCGGTCACGCCGACCACGGCCATCGCGGGGAAATTCTTCCCGATCAGCTCGCGATAGGCCACGCCGATCGCCGGGAGGCTGGTGCGATAGGCCTCGATGTCGGTGACGTACCAGGTCATGCGGACGATATGCTCGGGCCCGGCACCGCCCTCGGCGAGGATGGCGAGCGTGTTGACGAGCACCTGGCGGAACTGGCCGGCGAGCTCGTCGGTCTCGAACCTTTCCTCCGCGGTCCAGCCGACGACGCCGGCCGTGGCGATCAGCCGGCCCCTGGCGGAAATGCCGTTCGCATAGCCTTTCGGCCGCGGCCAGCCGGGAGGGAGCAGCGACGTCATTGGCCGAACGTCGCCAGATGATTGCGGGCGATCACCACCTTCTGCACTTCGGATGCTCCCTCATAGATGCGCAGGGCGCGGATCTCGCGGTAGAGGCTTTCGACCGGAACGCCGCTGGTCACGCCGAGCCCGCCGAAAATCTGCACCGCCTTGTCGATCACCTGCTGGGCGCTGTCGGTGGCGTGGAGCTTGGCGAGCGCCGCCTCGCGGCTGTTGCGGCGGCCCTGGACGTCGCGGACCCAGGCGGCGCGGTAGACGAGCAGGGCGGCGGCATCGACGTCCAGCACCATCTCGGCGAGCATCGCCTGGACGATCGCATTGTCGGCGAGGGTGGCGCCCATCGACTTGCGGGCGAGCGCGCGCGCCGTGGCCTCGTCGAGCGCGCGGCGGGCGAAGCCGAGCGCCGCGGCGCCGACGGTGGTGCGGAAGACGTCGAGCGTCGCCATGGCCTGCTTGAAGCCCTGGCCGCGAATGCCGAGCAGGGCTTCCGACGGCAGTGCGACATGGTCGAATTTGAGCGTCGCCAGCGGATGCGGCGCGATCACCTGGATGCGTTCGGCGGCGTCGAGGCCGGGCGTGTCGGCGTCGAGGATGAAGGCGGAGACGCCCCGGGCGCCGGGGGCCTCGCCGGTGCGGGCGAAGACGACATAGAAGTCGGCGATGCCGCCGTTGGAGATATAGGTCTTGGCGCCGCGCAGGACGAAGCCGTCGCCCCTCGCCTCGGCGCTGGTTTCCAGATTGGCGACGTCGGAGCCCGAGGTCGGCTCGGTGAGCGCGAAGGCGGCGATCTTCTCGCCCTTGGCCACCGCGGGAAGATACGATTGCTTCTGAGCTTCGGAGCCGAACAGGCTGATCGTGCCGGAGCCGAGCCCCTGCATGGCGAAGGCGAAATCGGCCAGTCCGGAGTGTCGGGCGAGCGTCTCGCGGATCAAGGCGAGGCTGCGGACGTCGAGATTGTCGTGCACGCCGCCCCATGCCGCCGGCACGCAATAGCGCAGCCAGCCGCCCGCGCCGAGCTTGCCGACGAGGGCGCGGCATTCGGCGTCCACGTCGTCGCCATGGCCGTGGCGCAGCTCGGCTTCACACCAGGTCTCAAGATCGGCGGCGAGGCGCCTGTGCTCATCGCCGAAAAAGGGCCAGTCGAGGAAGCTTCTATCGGCCATCAGTCGCCCTCGAACACCGGCGTCCGCTTCTCAGCGAAGGCCTCAAAGGCGCGTCGGAAGTCGTTGGTTGCCATGCAGATTGCCTGGGCCTGCGCTTCCATCTCGATGGCGGTTTCCAGGCTCACCGCCCATTCGCTGTTGAGCTGGGTCTTGGTGATGCCGTGGGCGAAAGTGGGGCCGTCGGCGAGCGCGCGGGCCTGCGCCTGGGCCTCGGCGAGAGGATCGTCGGCCAGCCTGTTGTGGAAGCCCCATTTCTCGCCTTCCTCGGCGGTCATCACCCGGCCGGTGAAGAGCAGTTCCGAGGCCCGCCCTTGGCCGATAAGGCGGGGCAGGATCGCGCAGGCGCCCATGTCGCAGCCGGCAAGGCCGACGCGGGTGAACAGGAAGGCGGTCTTCGTTCCGGGCGCGGCGATGCGGAGGTCCGCCGCCATCGCCACGATCGCGCCGGCGCCGACGCAGACGCCCTCCAGGGCCGCGACGATGGGCTGCGGGCAGGCGCGCATCGCCTTGACCAGGTCGCCGGTCATCCGGGTGAAGTCGAGCAGGTCGGGCATCGCCATTTGGGTGAGCGGGCCGATGATCTCGTGCACGTCGCCCCCGGAGCTGAAATTCCCGCCCGCGCCCGCGACGACGACGGCCTTGACCTGTTTCGCATAGACGAGGGCGCGGAACAGGTCGCGCAGCTCCGCATAGCTTTCGAAGGTCAGCGGGTTCTTCCGCTCGGGCCGGTTCAGCGTCACCGTGGCGACGCCGTCCGCATAATCCCATCTGAAATGCGCGGGACTGAAGGCTTCAGGATCCAAGGGATTGTCCTTTCGCGATGGCTCGCTTGAGGGCGCCGAGCGCCTGATAGAGCTGTTCCCGGGCCGGCGCATCCATCCCCGCCAGCAGGCCGTCGATCCAGTCGTGATGCGCGGCGGCCAGAGCGGCGAAGTCCGCACGGCCCGCCTGGGTGAGCCGGACGATGGAGGCGCGGCGGTCGGCGGGGGAGGGGGCGATGGCGACGAGCGCGTCCTTCGCCAGCTTCTGGACGAGCTGGGTGACGTTGCCGTTGGAGACGAGCAGGGCGCGGGAGAGCGCGCCCATGGTCATGCCGTCCGGATGGCGGTCGAGCGCGGCGAGCAGGTCGAAGCGGGCGAGGGTGGTGCCATGGGCGGCGAAGCGGCGCTGCACGTCCTTCTCGATCGCCATGGTGCAGGACAGGAGGCGCAGCCAGAGGCGGACGCTCGATCGCTCGGCGAGCGCGCCGTCATGCTTCTCGCGAATGGCCAGCGCCTCGCTCATTCGACCGGCACCGCCTCGCCGGTCCGTTCGGAGTTAATCAGCTCCACCACCACCGCCGCGATTTCGGCGGGCTGGATGAGCCGGCCGCGGGGATTGAAGCCGCCCATCGACGCCTTGACCTGGTCCTTGGTCATCCCCGTCATCTCCGCCGTTCTGGCCGCGCTTTCGTCGACCAAAGCCGTGTCGGTGAAGCCTGGGCAGACGGCGTTGGCCCGCAGGCTGGCATTGGCATAATCCTGCGCGATCATGCGCATGAGCCCGACGGCCGCATGTTTCGCGGCGCCGTAGGCGGCGGTGTAGGGATAGCCGCGCAGGCCCGCGGAGGAGGCGATGGTGACGATGCGGCCCCGGGGCGCGGCGACGAGATCCTCGAGCGCGGCCTTGCAGCAGTGAAAGACCGAGTCCGCGTTCACCGCGAACATGCGGCGCCAGGCCTCGAAATCCGTCTTGTCGAACGGCGCGCTCTCGGCCGCGCCCGCATTGGCGACGAGGATGGAGATCGGCCCGCGCGCCGCCCGTGCGGCGGCGAAGGCGGCGGCGACCTGAGCGGGGTCGGTCACGTCCGCGGCGATGCCGTCGGGGCCGAGCGTTTCGGGCCGGCGGCCGATACGGGTGACGACGGCGCCCTCGGCTTCGAGCGCCGTGGCGATTACCGCGCCGATGCCGGTGCCGCCGCCGGTCACGATCGCATGCGCTCCGTTCAAACTCATGCCTTGAGCTCCGCTTCGCGCTGCAGGTTGCGGGCGAGCTGCGCCATGCCGCCCAGGTAGGGCCTGGGGACCGCGACGCGGCGATAATCCTGCTGCGCGGCGGCGCGCAGCGTCCACATCGGATCGACCAGATGCGGCCGCGCCAGCGCCACCAGATCGGCGCGGCCGGCGGCGAGGATCGAATTGACGTGGTCGGGCTCGTAGATGTTGCCGACCGCCATGGTGGTGACCCGCCCCTCGTTGCGGACCTGATCGGCGAAGGGGGTCTGGAACATGCGCCCGTAGACCGGCTGGCAATCCGCCCAGGTCTGGCCGGCGGAGACGTCGATCAGGTCCGCGCCCGCAGCCCAGAAGGCGCGCCCGATCTCCACCGCATCGTCCGGCCTGATGCCGAGTTCGCCCATCCAGTCGTTCGCAGAGATCCGGACCGACATCGGCCGGTCCTCGGGCCAGGCGGCGCGCATGGCGCGGAAGACTTCGAGCGGAAAGCGCAGCCGGTTTTCCAGGCTGCCGCCATAGTCATCGGTCCGCTTGTTGGTGAGCGGGGTAATGAAGCTGGAGAGCAGATAGCCGTGCGCGGCGTGCAGCTCGATCATGTCGAAGCCCGCCTCCAGCCCCCTTCGGGTCGCGGCGACGAACTCCTCGACCACCCGATCCATGTCGGCGCGGGTCATCGGGCGCGGCACCTGATTGTCCGGGCTCCACGGCACGTCGCTCGCCGCCAAGAGCGGCCAGTTGCCGCTCTCCAGCGGCACGTCATAGCCTTCCCAGCCGACCTTCGTGCTGCCCTTCGGCCCCGAATGGCCGAGCTGGAGGCAGAATTTCGCTTCGCTGCTGGCGTGCACGAAATCGACGATCTTCCGCCAGGCGTCGACATGCTCCGGCGCGTACAGGCCGGTGCAGCCCGGCGTGATCCGCCCCTCGGGCGAGACACAGGTCATCTCGGTGTAAACCAGGCCGGCGCCGCCCTGCGCGCGGGCTCCGTAATGGACGAAGTGGAAATCCCCCGGCGTTCCGTCCTCGGCCGAATACATGGCCATGGGCGAGACGACGACGCGGTTGGCAAGCGCCATGGCCCGCAGCCGGAACGGCGCGAACATCGGCGGCGCGGCCTCATTGATCTCCCGCCCGCCGGCCCTGGACTGGAACCAGCGCTCGACGCCCTCCAGCCAGTCGGGATCGCGAAGCCGCAGATTCTCGTGGCTGACGCGCTGCGAGCGGGTGAGCAAAGAGTAAGCGAACTGGATCGGCTCGAACTGGAGATAGCGGTCCAGCGTCTCGAACCATTCAGTGGAGTTGCGCGCACTGTTCTGGAGCTTCAGCACTTCGAGATTGCGTTCGGCCTGATACTCGGCGAGCGCGGCGTCGCGGTCGAGGCCGGGCCGGTTCAGCACCTCGGCCAGCTTGATCGCATCCTCCAGCGCCAGCTTCGTGCCCGAGCCGATCGAGAAATGGGCGGTATGGGCGGCGTCGCCGAGCAGGATCAGCTTGCCGTGGTCCCAGCGGCTGCAGACGATGCGGCGGAAGTTCAGCCACGCCTGCGGACCGGGCAGGTGGGTGGCGTTGGACATCAAGGCGTGACCGTCCAGATAGTTGGCGAAAATCCGATCGCAGAGCGCGATCGCCTCCGGCTGTTCCATCCGGTCGAAGCCGAGCCCCGCCCAGGTTTCGGGATCCATCTCGACGATGAAGGTCGAGAGGTCGTCGTCGAACCGATAGGCATGCGCCCAGATCCAGCCCGCCTCGGTCTTCTCGAACGCGAAAGTGAAGGCGTCGAACACCTTGTGCGTGCCGAACCAGAAGAACTTGTTGCGACGGACCTGGATGTCTACGCCGAAATGTTGCTGGTAGCGATCGCGGATCCGGCTGTTGGCGCCGTCGGCGGCGATGACGAGGTCGTAATCCGCCCAGTCCGCGAGATCGGCGCTCGCCTCATGTTCGAAATGAAGATTGACGCCTAGCGCCCGCGCCCGCGCCTGCAGGATGTTGAGCAGCCGCTTGCGGCCGATGCCGATGAAGCCATGGCCGGAGGAACGGATGGTCTCGCCGTGGATGTGGACGTCGATATCGTCCCAATGCGCGAATTCGCCGGCAATCACCGCCCCGGAGACCGGATCGTTGGCCATCAGATTCTCGACCGTCTGGTCAGAGAAGACGACGCCCCAGCCGAACGTGTCGTCGGCGCGGTTGCGCTCGTAGAGGTCGATGTCGTGCGCCGGATCGCGCAGCTTCATCGAGATGGCGAAATAGAGCCCGGCCGGTCCGCCGCCAAGGCACGCGATACGCATCCCGCCCTCCAAATGGTTTAGGCCTAAAATATCTTCTCGATAGTCGCGGTCAAGTATCCAGGACCAACGGCGCAAGGATACCGTGAAATCCCTGCGTTTCCGCGTGTCGCGGCTAGGCAAGGCGACCACAATCCGTTAACTCCCCGAAACAGCGTCAGGACGGTGGATTCTGGCGATGAAAACGGTGGGAGGCATTCATGCCGGTTCAGGGCTATTCCATTCCCTTGGATTCCAACGAGAAGTCCTCCCACTTCAGGTCCGGCGCGGGGCGCAAGGCGCTGCTGCTCGGCACCAGCTTCATGGTCTATGCGGCGTTGCCCTCCACGGCGATGGCGCAGCAGGAATGCGGCGTCCCGCCCGTCGGCGGCGGCACCGTCACCTGTTCGCCCGCTGGCAATCCCTATCCCGCGGGCGTGAGCTATCCGGCCGTGGTCGAGGATCTCACCGTCGTCCTCGAGCCCGGCGTCCTGACCGCCGAGGGCATCGACATCACCTCGTCCGCCCCCGAAGTCGCGCTGCGCCTCGAGGGCCAGACCGACACCTTCATCAGCTCAAGCGCCGACGGCTCCAGAGGCGTGAATATCGAGTCGACCAACGGCACCGTCTTCGCCGGCGTCGACAGCGTGCTGACCATCGGCGACAACGCCGCCGGCATCAACGCGCAGGGCCGCGACGGCACGACCGTCATCGCGGAGCTGGTCGCGACCCTCGGCGACAATTCCACCGGCGTGATCGCCGGCAATTCGGGCCCGCCGGACGGCAGCCCGACCACGCTCGACATCAACGTGAATTCACTGCTGACCCAAGGCGCCAATTCGGACGGTATCTTCGCGACCGCCGGGCCGGGCGCCGGCATCGTCATCAACAGCGGGACCCTGGTGACCACCGGCGCGGACGCGGACGGGATCGTCGCCTCGGCCACGTCGGGCTTCAAATATGAAGCCGGCACGATCACCGTGAATGCGGGGTCGGTCGCGACCCAGGGCGACAATGCGGACGGCATCAGCGCGACCAGCGACGGCGGCTCGATCGCGATCGACGTGGCGGCGGTGAGCACCCAGGGCGACAACAGCGTCGGCATCCACGCGCTGAGCAACGGCTCGGGCGATTCCCCGCCGCTGGTCTCGGTCACGGCCGGACAGGTCAGCACGCTCGGCGACAACAGCAACGCGGTCAACGCCTTGGCGGCCGAGGGCAGGATCGAGCTCGACCTCGGCATCGTTTCCACCGGCGGCGCCAACAGCACCGGCGTGAACGCGACATCAAGTTACGGCGACATCACCGCCGATATCGACTCGGTCACCACGACGGGGGCCAACAGCCGCGGGATCAATGTCCGCACCCTAGGGGACGGCGACGCGACGGTGACCGTCGGCTCGGTCTCCACCAGCGGCAGTTACAGCACGGGCATCTACGCTTATTCCCTGGGCCGGACCTCGGTGACCGCGGACTCGGTCACGACGACGGGCAGCGGCAGCGCCGGCGTGGTCGTCATCCAGGGCGACAATGGCGGCGGCGGCCCGCCGACGGCGCCTCCCGGCGCGGGCGCGGATATCGGCGTGGGACCCGGCGTCGTGATCAGCGTCGGCACCAGCAATACCGTCGGCAACAACAGCCCCGCCGTGTCCGGTCAGTCGGCGAACGGCTTCGTCCAGATCATCAACACGACGGCGACCACCCAGGGCGACAACAGCATCGCGATCCGCGCGAGCGCCTTTGACGATATCGAGATCAACACGAGCACCGTCTCGACGCAGGGCGCGAACAGCACCGGCATCTACGCCATCTCCCAGACGGGCGACATCGTCGTCAATGCGGGCGACATCTCGACCGCGGGCATCTTCTCCGACGGCATCAACGCCGACGCCTATTTCGACATCACCATCGACGTGACCGGCGACATCTCCACGCTCGGCCAGTTCTCGACCGGGATCGAAGCTTATTCCCGCGCCGGCGGCATCTCCCTCACCGCCGCCGACATCGACACCGTCGGCGATTTCGCCGACGGTGCCTATGCCAAGGGCGACACCGCGGTCTCGGTGACCGTCGGCGACATCACCACGGCCGGCGCATTCTCGCGCGGCGTCTATGCCTATTCCGTGGACGAGACCGTCGAGGTCACGACCGGCGCCATCCAGACCGGAGGCGATTTCGCCACCGGCATCCAGGCCGAGGGCTATGCCGGCGTCACCGTCACCGCCAACGGCCCGATCACCACGACCGGCAACGGCTCGGACGGCATTTTCGGTTACGCTTCGACCGGCAACGTCCTGATCACCGCGGGCGACATCACCACCGGCGATGACGATCCGGTCACGCCGTCGACCGGCCTGTCCTCCGACGGCATCGTCGGCGTCGCCGACGCGGGCAACGTCACGATCGACGCCGTGACGATCAACACGTTCGGCGACCAGGCCTTCGGCGTGGTCGCCG
Organism: Allosphingosinicella sp.; assembly: GCA_035502235.1. Taxonomy (GTDB): domain Bacteria; phylum Pseudomonadota; class Alphaproteobacteria; order Sphingomonadales; family Sphingomonadaceae; genus Allosphingosinicella. Next base: position 53,064 of record DATJUQ010000030.1, on the reverse strand, counting down.
TCGCCGACGGCACCGCGGACGTCAGCGTCGACAGCGTCACCACGCGCGGCAACAATGCGCTCGGCATTTACGGCTATGGTGCCGAAGACGTGATCGTGAACAGCGGCACCGTCAGCACGGGCGGCGCCAATTCGGCGGGCGTGCTCGCCATCCAGGGCAATCTCAGCACCCCGGCCGGCACCGCCGATGCCAGCATCACGATCAACGTCGGGACCGTCAACACGGCCGGCGTGAACAGCATCGGCGTGGGCGGCTATTCGGCGGACGGCGCGGTCGACATCGTCACCGGCAGCGTCACCACCCAGGGCGTCAACAGCGCCGGCATCGTCGCGAACGGCGCGCTCGACGTCGACATCGAGAATGAGAACGTCTCGACCGCGGGCACGAACAGCCGCGGCATCGACGCTTATTCGGAGGGTGGCAACGTGTCGGTGGGCTCGACGGGCACCGTCGCGACCCAGGGCGCGAACAGCGAGGGCATCAACGCCTACAGCTTCGGCCTGACCACGGTCACCGCCAATATCATCACCACCGCGGGCACGAACAGCGGCGGCATCTACGCTTATGGCGGGCAGGGCGTCAGCGTCACCTCCACCTCGATCACCACCACGGGCGACAACAGCGCCGGTGTCAGGGCCGTCCAGGGCGGCAATGGCGGCCCGCCGCCGGCGCCGCCGTCTCCGCCCGCGGCGGCCGGCCCGACCGGGCCGGCGGTGATCGGTGTCGGCCCGGGCGTCACCATCGTCAGCGGCACCTCCTCCACCGCCGGCAATAACAGCCCGGCCGTGCAGGGCGTCTCGGCCAATGGCTGGGTCCTGATCACCAGCAACACCGCCACCACCACCGGCGATAATAGCGGGGGCGTCGTCGCCGACGCCTATACCGATGCGCGCGTGCTCAGCGGCACGGTCAACACCAGCGGCACCAACTCGACCGGCATCGTGGTCGGCGCCTATTACGGCTATATCGACCTGCACAGCGTCAACGTCACCACGACGGGCGACAATTCGGGCGGCATCCTCGCGGTCACCGGCGGGCCGACCAATGGCGGCGCGGACATCTATATCGACAGCGGCGGCGTCGCTACCTCGGGCACCGGCTCGTCCGGCATCCTCGCGCTCGCGGGCCTCGGCACGAACTCCGCCGGCGGCAATGTCGAGATCAACAGCGTCACCGTCACCACCCAGGGCGACAGTTCGATCGGCATCGGCGCGCTCGCCTTCGACAATGTGACGATCGACAGCGACACGGTCTCGACCGCGGGCACCAACAGCCTCGGCATCTATGCCGGCTCCTATTATGGCGACATCAGCGTCACCAGCGACAGCGTGACGACGACCGGCAGCGGCGGCGTGGGCATCGTCACCCTCGCTTATGACGGCGACACGGTGATCAGCTCCGGGACGATCAGCACGACCGGCGAAGGCGCCGACGGCATCTTCGCGCAGGGCGCCGGCAACGTCACCGTGACCAGCGACAGCGTCACCACGACCGGCAACGGCGTCTCGCCCGGCAACCGCGTCGTGGGCATCGACGTGACCGCGATCGGCGGCGACGCGACCGTCACCAGCGGCACGGTGAGCATGGCCGGCGACTATGCCTATGGCATGGACGTCTACACGTTCAACGGCAACATCAGCATCACCAGCGGCGCGATCACCACGACCGGCTATTATGCCGGCGGCATCAGCACCACGGCGATCTTCGGCGACACCGAGATCACCAGCGGCACGGTCAGCACCACGGGCGACTTCAGCGACGGCATCAACGCCTTCGGCTATATGGGCAACGTCACGGTCACCAGCACCGGGACGGTCGACACCGGCGGCAATGGCAGCGACGGCATCGACGTCTTCACCTTCTACGGCAACGCCACCGTCACCAGCAGCGGCGCGATCACCACCGTTGGCGACAATGCGAGCGGGATCGAGGTCCAGGCCTATGGCGCCGGCGACATCGCGATCACCAGCACCGCCGCGATCTCCACCGGCGGCGCCGGCAGCTTCGGCATCTACGCTTATTCCGAATATGGCGGGGTCAATGTCAGCAGCACGGCGGCGATCACCACCGCCGGGACCAATTCCGGCGGCATTTACGCGGGCGGCTATACGGGCGTGACCGTCGGCTCGACGGCCGTCACCACGGCCGGCGACGGCGCGGTCGGCATCGCCACCGTCGCGCTCGACGGCGACACGACGATCACCAGCGGCACGGTCAGCACCGCGGGCACCGGCGCGATCGGTATCTACGCGCAGGGCAATGGCGCGGTCACCGTGACCAGCACGAGCGTCGCCACCACGGGCAACGGCGCCAGCGGCATCGACGTCACCGCGATCGGCGGCGACGCGACCGTCACCAGCGGCGCCGTGACCACGGCCGGCGACAATACGTACGGCATCGACGTCTACAGCTTCGACGGCAACATCGCCGTCACCAGCACCAGCGTCGCCACGACCGGCCAGGTCGCGGGCGGCATCGCCACGACGTCCATCTTCGGCGATACGGACATCACCAGCGGCACGGTCAGCACGGCCGGCGACGACAGCGACGGCATCAACGCCTTCGCCTATATGGGCGACGTCACCGTCACCAGCAGCGGGGCGATCAGCACCGGCGGCAACAACAGCGACGGCATCGACGTCTACACCGACTATGGCAACGTCAATGTCGCCAGCAACGGCGCGGTGACCACGACGGGCGATGCCTCGACGGGCATCGAAGTCACGGCCAGCGGCGCGGGCGACGCCACCGTGACCAGCACCGCGGCGATCTCGACCGCCGGCACGAGCAGCGACGGCATCAACGTCTTCGCGGCGGACGGGGCGATCCAGATCACCAGCAACGCCACGATCACCACGACCGGCGACGATGCCGACGGCATCCAGGCCTATACGATCAGCGGGCCGATCACGATCAACAGCACGGCGGCCATCTCCACCGCGGGCCTCGTGGCCTGGGGCATCTACGCAAACGGCTATGGCGACGTCACCATCGGCTCCACCGCGATCACCACGACCGGCGAAGGCGGCATCGGCATCGCCGCCTTCCAATATGGCGTCGGCGCGCTGAGCATCACCAGCGGCACGATCGCCACGACGGGGGAGACGGCCGGGGGCATCGTCGGCGTGACCGACGGCGACGCCTCGATCGCCAGCAATACCCTCAGCACCACCGGTACGAACGCCGACGGCATCGCCGTCATTTCCGGCGGCGCCGTCACGATCACGAGCGGCACCCTGACCACCGCGGGCGACGATGCCTCCGGCATCGCGGCGAGCGCCGAGGGCGACCTCTCGATTACCAGCGGGACGCTGACCACCGGCGGCGCCGCCGCGACCGGCATCTACGCCTTCTCCAACACGGGCAACATCACCGTCGCGAGCACCAGCGCCACGACCAATGGCACCGGATCGCCGGCCATCTATGCCTCGGCCAATGCCGGCAACATCACGATCACCTCGGCGACCGTCGTGACGAACGGGGCCAGCTCCGAAGGCATCGTTGCCTTTGCCGGCGGCAATGTGTCGATCACCAGCGGCAACGTGACCACCACCAACAACTCCCTGTCGCACGGCATCACCGCAGTGGGCGGCGGCACCGTGTCGGTCACCAGCACCGGCACGATCAGCACGGTCGGCGCGGGCGCTACCGGCATCCGTGCCAGCGGCGGTGGCGCGGTCACGATTGACGTGAACAATGTCAGCGTCGGCGCGGCGAACGGGATCAACATCGCCGCGGCGGCCTCGAGCAACGTCACGATCCGCGGCACGCTCGTCTCCACGGGCGGCTTCGCGATCAACGCCAATGGCGGGTCGGCGACGGTCGGGATCCTGGCGGCGGCCACGCTGCGCGGTCGCATCGACCTCACCGACAATGCCGACACGGTGAACAATGCCGGCTTGTTCGATGCGATTGGGGACAGCGCCTTCGGTGCGGGCACCGACGTGTTCAACAACAGCGGCACCACGCGTGCTGTAAACGGCCTGGTGAACTTCACCGGCCTCGAGACGTTCAACAGCACCGGCCGGGTCGAAATGCGCGACAGCGCGATCGGCGACCGGCTGAATGTCGGCGGCGCCTTCGTCGGCGGCACCGGCAGCCGCATCGGCGTCGACGTCAACCTGGCCACGAACACGGCCGACGTCCTCGGCACCGGGGCCGCGACCGGCTCGACGATCATCGACGTCAACCTGCTCAGCCCGCCGGTGTTCAACCTCGGCGGCACGCTGGTGGTCGACGGCGGCGTCGGCACCAGCGCGACGGCGTTCACCCTCGCGGGCGGCACCCAGAACTATCCCTATATCCGGCTGAATCTGCTGTTCGATGCGCCGAACAGCAACTTCCTGCTGCAGGCGCTTCCCGACCAGCCCGTCTTCGAGACGGTCGAGCAGGCCGAGATGATCACCAACTTCTGGTACAACAGCGCCGACGCGATCTCTGCCCAGCTCGAGGCGGCACGCGACGGGTTGCGGCCGATCGGCACGGTGCAGACCAACAACCTCACCGGCAATGGCAGCTTCGGCGGCTGGGTGCAGGTCGTGGCCGGCAATATCGACCGCGACACGAGCCAGACCTATAACGGCGTCGGCGGCCCCAACGTCTTCAACACCAGCTACGAGCAGGATTATCAGGGCGTCCAGGCCGGCCTGGATTACCAGAGCGGCCCGACGATCCTGGGCATCAGCTTCGGCTATGGCGATTCCGATGCCGAGTTCGACGTCAGCGGCAACCAGGTCGACATGGAAGGCTACAATCTGGGCGCCTATGCGGCGTTCCAGTCCGGCGGCTTCTTCTTCAACGCGATCGCCAAGGTGGACTGGATCGACGTCAACGCGACGCCGGGCCAGACCATCCTCGCCGAATTCGACGCGACGGCCTTCGGCCTGCGCGGCAGCATCGGTTACCGCTTCCACAGCGGCAACGTCTATTTCGAGCCTTCGGCGAGCCTATCCTGGGTGAATGTCGACATCGACAATTACAGCGTCGCGGGCGCGAGCGTGACCTTCGACGACATCGACAGCTTCCGCGGTTCGATCGGCCTTCGGGTCGGCGGCGAGTTCCGCTCGGGCAACGGCGTGCTGTCGCCCTTCATCGGCATCTACGCGATCGACGAATTCTCCGGCGACGGCCGCGCGAACTTCATCCTCGGTCCGACGGTCGGCCTCACCCAGGACCCGCCGGGCACCTATGGCGAATTCACCGCCGGCCTGAACTATTCGACCGGCCGGCTCGAAGTGTTCGGCCGCGGCGAGGTGGATTTCGGCGGCGATCGCGACGCGATCAGCGGCCGTGCCGGCGTCCGCCTGCGCTTCTGACCAGAAGCCGGGCGTGACCGACAGCGGAGTGCCGGACGGGGCGCCGGACGTCCGCGTCGCCTGGCGGCGCGACGATGAAGGGATCGAAGCGGACGCCATCGCCTTCTGGGCGCGGCTCAGCTTGCTCCCGGAAGGCGTGGACCCTGCCGTACGCGCCAAGGAGATCGTCGCTGGGGCCTATCGGGACGGCGAACTGGTCGGGCTCGCCACCGCCGCGATCGAGCATGTCACCTTCCTGAAGGCGACTATGGCGGTCTTGCGCGCGGCCACCGCGCCGGACCATCGGCGCACCGGCGTCCAGCGCGCTCTGGCCGGGCCGGTTCACGCCGCGCTCAGCGACTGGGCGGCCGCCAATGCCGAGGTCGGGCTGGCCGGGATCATCGGCTTCGTGGACGCCTCGGAACTGGGCGATTTCCTGCGCGTGCCGGTCTGGCCGGCCTCCGGGCTGGAAGTGATCGGCTATACGCCCGAGAACCGGCAGATCAGGGTCCGCTGGTTCGATCATTTCCGCTTCGACTGAGCCGGAGGCGACGAGGTGACGATCACCGCCGAGGAGATGGCGCCGGACTTCGATTTCCGCTTCGTCTGGCAGACGGACGACGCCGAGGCGCAGGCCGATGCGATCGGCTATTGGACGCGGCTCGGCAACCTGCCGCACAATGCGTCGGCCGAGGAGCGCGCGAAGGAGCTTGTCTGTACGGTGCGCGACGGCACCGGTCGCCTGGTCGGCCTGGTGACCGGCCGGATGGGCCTGATCGATCAGGTGCGGGCCAGGCTCGCTTTCCTGCGCGGCTCCATCGAGCCGGAACATCGGCGCGGCCGGGTCGGTTTTGCCCTCATGCTGTTCACCCGTGCCGCGATGGAGCGCTGGTCCGCCGAGCATCCCGAGGAAAAGCTCGCCGGGTTCGGCGGCTTCATGGAGGCCGAGGAGCTCAAGGAGCGCGGCCGCCAGCCTTATTGGCCGATGACCCGCTTCGGCCTGATCGGTTACCTGCCGGACGGACGGCAGATCCGGGTGGGCTGGTTCCGCGATTTCCGGCTGGATATCTGACGCGGGTGAATCTGGACGTTCCTCCCGAGCAACTGGCGCCGGATGTCGAGTTCCGCTGGGCGTGGCGGCAGGGCGACGCCGCGCTCGAGGCGGAGGCGATCGATTTCTGGGCCCGGAACGGCTTGCTCCGGCCCGGCACGGACCCGGTCGAACGGGCCAGGGAGCTCGTCGTCGTGGCGCGCAAGGACGGCCGGACCGTGGGCCTGATCACCGGTCAGGTCGGCCGGCTGGACCAGGTCCGCGCCCGCCTGGTCTTCTTCCGCGGAAGCATCGATCCGGACCATCGGCGCTCCCATATCGGCTTCGTGCTGCTCCTCGTCGCACAGCGGCGGTTCGAAGAGTGGGCCGCAGCGCATCCGGAAGAGCGGATCGCGGGGCAGGGGTCGTTCATGGAAAGCCGCGAGCTGGCCGAGCTCGCCCGCATCGCCTGTTCCTCGGAGCCCTTCCGCCTCGGCGTGGTCGGCTTCCTGCCGGACGGCCGGCAGATCAGGGTGCACTGGTTTCGGGACGTCCACCTGGACCTCGAATAAGGCCTCAGGCCGTCTGCGGGACCAGCGGGCCGAAGTCCGGATCGAAGGAGATCAGGCTCTGGATGTCCGTGCTCTGCACGCCAAGGGCCATCGGGCAGCGGACCTCGGGGATCACCGCGACGTCGAACAATTCCTTGATCGCCCCGTTGAGCCGGATCCATTCGACCAGGTCGCCGGTCCTGAGGTCGACGATGCAGACGCCGCACCAGGGTTCGCCGTCGCGCTTCTTGAGCTCGTCCTGCAGCGCCAACCCGCCGAAAGCGCCGTCGCGCGGCAGGGAGACGGTGGCGATGGCATAGCCGTTGTGGATTGCGAGGCCGCGCAGGAAGCCGGGGCAGAAGGCGATGTCCGTGCGCGCGCCGCTCTTCGGATCGACCCGCGCGATCTGGCCGCGGCCGCTGTCCAGCAGGTAGATGCCGTCCGGCGTGGCGCGCGGGCTGTGCGGCATGGAGAGTTGATCGGTCACAACCCGATCATCGCGCACATCGATCAGGACGCCGCCTTCGTGCCGACGGTCCCGCCAGCCGTTGATCATGTCGGAACGGCTGACCGCCGTCACATAGGCCGGCGCGCCGTCCTGCATGGCGAGGCCGTTCAGGTGGCAGCGATCCTCCGCGGCCAGCCTGGAGATGAAGCTGGGCTTCCAGAGCGGCTTGAAGCCGTGAGTCACGCTCAGCGTCGCGATGCAGCTGAACTTTGTGTTCACGAAGACCACCCGCCCGGCCTTGTCCACGTTGAGCTCGTGCACATCGACGTCGCCCGTGGTCTGGGCGTTGCGCGGCACATAGAGCCGGTCGAAATGCTGGTTGGCGCGCTCGTGCGTGGCGAGCACGTTCTCGAGCCGCCAGATCTGGAAGAGCGAGCCGACATAGAGGCGCTGCGGCGTAGCGTGAATGCCCATGGCGCGCACGTAATTCTGCTGGTGGAAGCTCACCTGGCCGTTGGGCAACATGCCGACGAGGAAGAGCTGGCCGGTCTGGTAGGAGCTGAAGGCCAGGCTGCAATTGTTGCGGATCAGCCAGTTACCGAACCCGCGCGAGACGCTGATCTGGGTCTGGTTGGCGGCGGGCTGGGCCTCCTGCGGCGCCGCCTTGGCCTCCTCTACCGCGACGTCCGGGGCGGCTTCGGTCTCGGCCTCGGGGCCGCCCGTCTTCTTCTTCGCCATGCATCCCCCGGTTCGCCTTTGCCTCGATCCTAGCGCTTATTGCGGACCGTTCAACCGATGGCGGACGGGCAGCGAGGCGCACAGGGAACAAAGCCGGTGCCCGTCAATTTTCCATTATGTAACAGACGCTTATGTTACGCACCCGTTCCAATGGGAGATGTTGAATGCGTTTCACCAAGCCGCTTGCGATCCTGGCCGGCCTGTCCATGGCCAGCTCGCCCGTCCTCGCCCAGTCCGCGGCCCCGCTGTCGATCGCGCCGATCGGCGCGGAAATGGACGAGTCCAGCGCGCTGGCCGGCGACGGCTACATCTTCCCGGCGCTGCTGATCGCGGGCGTGCTCGCGGCCGCCATCCTGTTCACGTCGAACGAGGATAGCGACCTGAACAATCCGACGAGCCCGTAACCGGGCCGACGACGGGATCTAGTCGAACAATTCCTCGAAGAAGGACTTGCGGCGACGCGGGTGATGGCCGTGGCCATGATGGCGGCGGCCATCGTCGTCGCCATAATAAGCCGGCCGGCCGGCATAGGGATCCGGCGCGCGCTGGACGCCCGGCGGCGGCGCTTGCGGGGCCGGCGCCGCCTGCGGGGCGGGGGCGCTTTCCTGCGTCGCGCTGCGCTCGATGATCTTGTCGAGCTCACCGCGGTCGAGCCAGACGCCGCGGCATTGCGGGCAATAATCGATCTCGACGCCCTGGCGGTCGCTCATCACCAACGGCACCTTGCAGACGGGGCAAGGCATTCCAACGGCGGCGTTCGTCATTTAGGGCTCCTGTGGTTGGTCCGTTCCGCACGTAGGCGAGCGCCGCGCGCGGTTCAATGCGCCCGCGACAAAGTGGGCGAATTCAAACATAGCGGGCGCGATCAATGGGGCGTCGGCGCCGGGAAGCTGATGTCCGCATAGCGATTGAGGGTGTCGCGCACGCCATCCGGCGTCGCGACGAGGGGGCGGGTCTCGCCTACCGGCCGGAGGATGATCGCGCCGCGCGGAATGCCGCGCCGGACGAGGCCGTCGGCCACCGCGCGGGCGCGCCGCGCGGACAGGCGCAGATTGTAGGCGGACGGGCCGGAATCGTCGGCGGCCGCCACGATCTCCACCGTCACCCTCCCGTTGCGGCGATAATCGTCGACCGCCCGATCGAGGACGGCGACGCCCTCGCCGGTCACGCCGGTCCCGTTCCACGCGAAGAACAGGCGATAGACCGGGCTCTGCCAAGGCGGTGGGGGCGGTCGCATCGGCGGCGCGGCCGGCGCCGTGGGCGGTGCCGTCTGCAGCAGGGCGGCGAGGGCGAGCAGAGGCCAGGCCATGGCCGGACCATAAGCCGCCGGCGCCGAAGCGCCAACTTGCCCGCGCAGCCGCGCCTGGAAACCGGTTACCATTTTCCGGGCCATGCTCTAGGATCGGCCGAGAATGGAGGGACGCGTGGCGGGCAAGATCATCTCTTTCGGCGAGTTGCTGCTCCGCCTGACCGCGCCCGGGCGGGAATTGCTGCTGCAGAGCGGGCGGCTCGACGTCCATGTCGGCGGGGCCGAGGCCAATGTCGCGGTCGGCCTGGCCAGGCTGGGCCATGCGACGGCGATGGCGAGCCGTGTGCCGGCCAACGCGCTCGGCGACGCGGCGACCGGCGCGTTGCGCCGCTTCGGCGTCGACACCGCCGGGGTGGGCACCGGCGAGGGCCGCATGGGCCTCTATTTCCTCTCGCCGGGCGCCGGCCTCAGGCCGTCCGACATCGTCTACGACCGCGAGGGCAGCGCCTTCGCGCTGGCCGGGCCGGGCGATTTCGACTGGGACGCCCTGCTCGACGGCGCGGGCCTGCTGCATTTGTCCGGCATCACCCCCGCGCTCGGCCCGCGTTCCGCCGAGGCGGCCAAGGCGGCGGCCGCGGCGGCGAAGGCGAAGGGCGTCGCCATCTCCTTCGACGGCAATTACCGGGCGCAGCTCTGGAGCCGCTGGGACAGCGATCCCGCCGCGATCCTCAACGAATTGGTCGGCCAGGCGGACATCCTCTTCGGCAATCATCGCGACATTTCGCTGCTGCTCGACAAGGCGTTCAGCGGCGACGGGCCCGACCGGCGGCGCGAGGCGTCGGAGGCCGCCTTCGCCGCTTTTCCGGGCCTGAAGCTGATCGCGTCCACCGCGCGCCACGTCACCGACGCGGACACCCACCGGATCGCCGCCAGGCTCGATGGCCGCGAGGGCTGGGAGCAGACCGAGGAGCGCGTGGTCGCCGGCATCGTCGACCGGATCGGCGCCGGCGACGCCTTCGCCGCGGGCATATTGCACGGCATGCTGAACGGGCGCGATCTCGACTGGACCGTTCATGCCGGCCTCGCGCTCACCTGCCTGAAGCACAGCCTGCCGGGCGACGCGAGCCTGTTCGGCGGGCGCGACATCGAGGCGTTCCTGGCCGGGGAGCTGGACGTCCGGCGCTAGAGCCTGATCGTAAAGGTGGAAGCGCCGCGCGCTTCCACCGAAAGCGTGAATCAGGCTTTCTTCAAAAGGTCAGGGCCGGCGCGCGGGCGGCGCGATCCGCTCGAAGGCGCCCAGCGGACAGGCGGTGGCGGTGCGGAGGGTCTGCGTGCCGCCGCGCGCCGGATCGACGACGCGGACGAGATCGCCGCGACAGAGGCTCTCGCCGTGCAGCTCGAAGCCGAGCGCGCCGAAACCGTTGGCCGCCTGGCGCAGGCCGGGGCAGGGGCCGGACAGACGGTTGCGATAGACGCGGCCGCCCAAAGTCTCGAAACGGATGGTGCGCTCGTCCTCGACCACGCGGCCGACGATCGAGCCGTTGGCGAGGCAGAGGCGGCTGTCGCCCACCTGCTCCGCGGCCTTCCGCTCGGCGACGGCGCCGTGCATGGCGCCGCCCGCGCCGATGGCGAGCAGGCCGGCGAGCATGGCGGCGAACGATCTTGTCATGGGCTGTCTCCGACCGGGCCGGACGGGCCGATCCTACGCCTTCCGGGCGCGGTCTTCACCTGGAAAAAAGGCGGCGCCTTCCGAGGAAGACGCCGCCAGACAATCGCTCGAGGGAGCGTTGGTTTCAGAAGCGCCCGCGCAGGCCGATCATCACCGTCCGGCCCGGCTCGTAGACGGTGAAGGCGGCATTATCGAACTGGAAGTAGGAGCGCTGCTTGGCTTCGAAGATGTTGACCACGTCGAAGGTCAGCGAGGGCAGGTTCGGCGTGCCGAAAATCTCCGAGAGATCGAGGCTCGAGGAGAAATCCCACTGCTGATAGTCGTTTGAGAAGAGCGCCGCGGCGGTGATGCCGTTCTGGTTGGCGCCCGAGCTTTGCGAGCCCTCCGTCCAGGTGGTCGAGAGGCGGGCGCTGATCCCGTGATTCTCGTACCAGAGCGTGGCGTTGTAGGTGTGCGGGGCGACGCCGATGGCGATGGCCGGCGCGGCGCCCGAGCCCTTCTGGTCGATGATCGTCCCGTTCAGCTGGAAGCCGAAGCCGTTGATGCCGAGATGGCGGCCGAGCAGGAAGTCGAGCGACTGCACCCAGGTTCCTTCGAGGCCGTTCACGATCAGGCGGCCGTCGGCATTGACCTGCTGGGTCAGCACCACGGTCGCGCTGCCGGGACCGCCGCGGGCGTTGATTGCCGCCTGCTGGGTCGGGGTCAGCGTGTCGAAGGTGATGCCATATTGGGCGAGGTCGCTGAACGGCAGGGTGACGTTGCCGTTCACGGTGAAGCCGCTGATCGACTTCCGGAAGGCCGCGACCGCGATGTAGGAGCCGCCGCCCATATAATATTCGATGCCGAGATCGATATTGTCGGAGATGAACGGATCCAGCGCCGGATTGCCGCGCGTGCCGGTGTCGGCCGAGGGCGAGGTGAAGTTCACGCCCGGCAGCATCGCGTTCGGGTTCGGCCTCGTCATCGTGCGGGAGAGAGCCAGTCTCGCGACCGCCCGCTCCGACAGGTTGTAGGCGACGTTCAGCGACGGCAGCCAATTGTCGTAGGTGTTCTCCGTCAGCGCGAAGTTCAACACGTTCGGATAGCAGGAGCCGTCGCGGACGTTGCCGGCGCCCGGGCAGCCGGCCGGCAGCGGGCCGGCGCCGTCGGGATCGGCGGCGTTGCGCGGATCGCTGACCGACACGAAGCCGCCGATCGTCTGGCGCGTTTCCACCCAGCGCAGGCCGACATTGTAGCGCAGCGGATTGCCGCCCAGCTCGAACTGGCCGTTGATCTCGGCATAGGCGCCGTAGGTCTTCTCACGGACATAGCCGCCGTTCGCGCCCGTGTTCGAGGCGGTGCCCTCCGGGGCATTGTCGTGGAACTGATCGTAATTGGAATCCGCCGCGAACCGGCGCCAGTCGAGCGTGACGAACCCGCTCGGTCCGGGCCGCAGGTAGGAGGCAAGGGCCGATTGCGGGATCAGCGAGCCGAGATAGGTGACCGGGCCGCCCGCGCCGGCGGTGAAGCCGGTGCCGTAGGCCGGATAGGTCGGGTCGCCGGGCTGGGCCGCGCCCGGAATGTTGAGGCCGCGGCATTGCGGCTGGGTGTTGGGGCCCGGCACGAAGACGCTCGGCTGGTTGCCGCAGACCGCATTCTGCCAGGCCTGGCTGTTGTCGAAGGCGCGGATCCGGCGCGAGACGTCGTCATAGGCGCCGCCGATGCGGATGTTGAAATCGTCGTCGCCCCAGCGCAGGTTGAAGCGCGCGCCCTTGGTCTCGGTATGGCGCCTCTCGTCCTGGATGTTCACGCGGCCGCCGGCCCAGATGAAATTGGCCGGATTGTTGAGATCGACATTGGTCTGGATGTCCGGAACGCCGCCGTCATTGGTATAGTTGACGGTGACGCCGGAGCCGAGCGCGGTATTGACCAGCACGGTCGGCGATTCACGATGGAAGTCGCTCTCCGTCCAATTGGCCTGGACGTCGAGGCGGAGATTGTCGGAAATCTCCCATTCCATGCCGGGATTCACCCCCCAGAATTCGACGGTCTCGATGAACGGCCGATATTCCAGGAACCACTGGGCGTTCGCGAACGTGCCCTCGGTGACGACGCAGCCCTGGCTGCAGTCGGTGCGATCGACCTGCACGTTGAGCGGGATCATCGAGCCGTTGCGGCCGACCCAGTTCATATCGATGCGGGTCAGGTCGTTCTGCCGCCAGCCATACATGGAATCGATGTAGAAGCGCAGATTGTCGCCCGGCCGCCATTCCAGCGCGAGCACGGTGCTGATCCGGTCCTTGGTGCCAAATTCGTCCATCGGCCGGCCGAGGCGCGGAATGATCGCATTGTCGAGCTGGTCGATGGTGAGCCCGGGATTGTTGGCGAGCAGGAAGGCCTGGTCGATCGTGGTGCCGGGGATCAGGCCGTTGCCCGCGCCGGCGGGCACGACGCCCGGAATGGTCCAGTTGCCGCCGCCCGTGGCGTTGCGCGTGGTGCTGGTGCTCTGCGTGGCGCTGAGGTTCGGGTTGGTCCAGCCGATCGTCTCGAAGCCGCGCACGCGCGCCTCGTTGCGGACCGCGGCGACCCCGGCGAGGATGCCGAAATCGCCCCAGGTGCCGCTGGCGACGAGCGAGCCGCGGCCGCCCCAGCGGCCGGTATTGTTGTTGTTGGTGAGTTGCGCCTGGTAATTGAGGTGCAGGCCCGGATTGTCGAAGGGGCGGGCGCTGCGCATGTTGACGGTGCCGGCGGCGCCGCCCTCGATCATCCCGGCCGTCGGGCTCTTGCTGACGGTCAGCTGGGTGAAGAGCTCGGACGGGAAGAGATCGAGATCGACCTCGCGGTTCGTGCTCTGCGCGTCGATGCGGCCGGTGGAGGCGATCGCGACCGGGGCGCCGTTCAGCAGGATACGGGTGAAGTTCGTGCCGAGGCCGCGGATCGCGACCTGCAGGCCTTCGCCCGTCGCCTCGCGGGTGATGGTGATGCCCGGAATGCGGTTCAGCGATTCGGCGAGATTGGTGTCGGGGAAGTCACCGATGTCGTCGGCGAAGACCGTCTCGGAGAAGCCGATATTGTCGCGCTTCGCATTGGCGGAATTGGCCAGGGAGGCGCGGATGCCGGTGACGACGACCTCGCTGTCGTCCTGCGCGCCCGGCGCCGTCGCCTGATCGCCCTGCGTGTCCGCGCTCGGCGTCGGCGCTGGCGTCTCCTGCGCGAGCGCGGGGGTGGAGACCACCATCAGCATGCCGCCCGCGAGGATCGTCGCGCTCCGCAGCAGGGTCTGCGCACGCGGGCGCCGCGAATTCACCTCTGTCATTATCTCCTCCCCTTTTGCCGCGTGCCACGGGCACTCGCGAAAAGCCGCGCGTCCGGCCGTCTGGGATCTGTCGTCCCGGATCGGAAATGGTAGCGCTCACATAAGATGTGCCGTGAACGGTTCGGCCTGTCAATCGCAAAGGGTGCGCCTGCGATGAGGTGACAGTTTTAAGAGAGGATTTCGCCCTATTCGTGCACTCCTGCGGCTCTCTATCCTACCGAGAGATGCTCCCGTTTTTCCGAAAGGCGGGAGCGCATGAACGGGAGCGCGCACATTGTTGTGGGAGCGTTAACATGGTGAGTCGCGCCCGCGCGGGTGGGGAAGGCCATCCGGTCAGGGCTGGCCGCACTGATTCTGGTCGACCATCGGGCTCCCGAGCCGCACGTCGGAAACGGCGAGTCGCAACGGCGCGGTGGCGCCGATCACCAGCGGCCGGGCGATCGCGTTCATCGTCGCGCCCGCCCGGGCGAGACAGCGCAGGGGTACGACCAACGTCCGCCATTCGCCCTGGCGGCCTGCGCGCAGCCAGCCGGTGACGGGCACCGAGGCGTCGTTCATGCCGATGCTGACCTCGCCGGACACGGCCGAATCCGCCCGCACGTCCAGCATCAGGCTGAGTTCGCCGGTCGCCTCGCGGGAGATGTCGGCGGGCGGGGTGGCTTCGATCCGGGCGGCGCCGGCGGCGGCCCAGACCAGGGCGCGCGCATCCTCCTGGGCGCGGCGGTCGACGCCGCTGATCCTGACCGCGGGGTCCGTGGTGAAGCGCCAGCCGTCGGGCAAGGCGCCGCGCCCGAAGAACAGGCCTTCGGGCAGGCCTTCTCCCGCCGGCCGCTCCTCCGACAGGCGGGCGAGGGCGCCGTTGTCGGCGTAGCGCAGGCCGAAGCCGTAGGCGAAGAGCGGATCGTAGCGGGCATCGCCGCGGTTGAGCGGGGTCTGGTCGACTCGGCGCGGCCAGGAATAGGAAAGGCGGCCGCGGAAATCGTTGCGCACCGAACCGTCCGCATTGGCGAAGAGCACGTCGGCGATGCCGCCGCCCTCGCTGCCCGGCAGCCAGGCGGCGACGAAGGCGTCGGCCGCGTTCAGCTCCGGATTGACCCACATCGGCCGCCCCGAGAGGAACACCGCGACGACCGGAATGCCTTGGCCGCGCAGGCGGCGCATCAGTTCGAGATGGCCCTTGTCGGCGGGACTGAACTCCAGCGTGCGGCGGTCGCCGACGAACTCGGCATAGGGATCTTCGCCGAACACGACGATGGCGACGTCGGGGCGGCGGCCGGTGAAGCTGCCGTCCGGGCTGAGCGTCGCGCTGCCGCCGCCGGCCGTCACCGTTTCCCGGATGCCCGCATAAATGGACTGGGCGTTGGGGAAATTGGCGTTGGTCACGCCGGTGCCTTGCCAACTGATCGTCCAGCCGCCCGATTGCTTGGCGATATTGTCGGCGCCGTCGCCCGCGACCAGCACGTTGGCGCCGGGCCGCAGCGGCAGCAGGCGGTTCGTGTTCTTGAGCAGCACGAGCGATTCCCGCACCGCCTGCCGCGCGACCGCGCGATGCTCGGCCGAGCCCAGCAGACCATATTGACCCGCATAGCGGCGTTGCGAGGGGCGCACCTCCTCGAACAGGCCGGCGCGGATCTTCACGCGCAGGATGCGCCGCACCGCCTCATCCAGCCGCGCCATCGGAATCTCACCCGAGCGAGCCTGGGCCAGCGTATTGTCGTAAAGCGCGCGCCAGCTGTCCGGCGCCATGAACATGTCGAGCCCGGCATTGATGCTCTGCGGGCAGGAGGTGTTGGTGCAGCCCGGCACCTGGCCGTGCGCATTCCAGTCGCCGACCACGAGGCCGTCAAAGCCCATCTGCTCGCGGAGCGCCCCGGTCATGAGGTCGCGGCTGCCATGGACCTTCTCGCCGCGAACGAGCGAGAAGCTCGCCATCACCGCCTGCACGCCCGCCTCGATCGCGGGCGGATAGCCGGCGCCGTGAATATCGCGCAACTCGGCGGGGGAGGCGGGGTTGTCGCCCTGGTCGCGGCCGTTGGCGGTACCGCCGTCGCCGACGAAATGCTTGGCGGTGGCGATGATCCGGCCGGGGCCGAGGAAGCCGGGCGTGCCGGGCGTGCCCTGCAACCCCTCGACCATCGCGCCTGCATAGGAGCGGACGATCTCGGGATCCTCGGAGAAGCCCTCATAGGTCCGCCCCCAGCGATCGTCGCGAACGACGGCAAGGGTGGGGGAGAAATCCCAGTCGAAGCCGGTCACCGTCATCTCCAGCGCGGTGACCTCGCCGATCCGGCGGATCAGGTCCGGGTTGCGCGTGGCGCCGAGCGCGATGTTCTGTGGGAAGATGGTCGCGCCGACGATGTTCGCATTGCCGTGGACCGCGTCGATCCCCCACATGACCGGAATGGCCAGTTCGCCTTGCGGCACGTCCATCGACGCGTCCCAGAAGCGGTCGGCGAGCGCCAGCCATTCGGCCGCCGGCGCGGTTTCGACCCCGCCGGGCGCGCTGTTGCCGCCGGCCAGGATCGAGCCGAAGCGGTAGCGGCGATATTCTTCGGGCGTGATGCTGTTGATGTCGGGCTGGATGATCTGCGCGACCTTCTGCTCCACGGTCATTCGCGCGAGCAGCCCGTCGATCCGGCGCTCGACGGCGGCGTCGTGCGGGACCCGGCTCTTCACCGCCGGCCAGCGCCCGTCATCCTGCGCCTGGACGGGCAAAGCGAGGCAGGCGGTGCCGGCGAGCAGGCCGGCAAGGATCAGGGCGCGATGCAGCATGGACAACCTCTCCGACATGCGGCCCCTCTAACGGGGACCTCTCCAGAATGACTCAGTGCGCCGCCGTACAATAGGCGCCGTTGCAATAAATGAGCGGGCGGGCTTCGGGGCGCAGCACGACCTCCTCGACCTGGCCGATGAAGATGGAATGCGTACCGAAGCGGTGATGCTCGATCCGCCGGCAAAGCATCGCGGCCTGGGCCTCGGCGAGGCGCGGCGGCCGCGCTCCGTCCAGCAGCCAGCCGTCGCGGAAGCGCGCGGTCTTGCGCGCGGGATCGGCGAACATCCTGGCCAGTTCCTGCTGCCCGCCATGCAATACGTTCACGCAGAAATGGGTCACGTCCTCCATCGGCGCGTGCATGGTGAGGGCGCTGTTGATGCAGACGAGCAGGCCCGGCGGCTCCATCGAGACGGAGGCCATGGCGGTCGCGGTCATCCCCATGGGCCGGCCGCCGACGCAGATCGTGACGATGTTGACGGTCGCGGCCACGCCCCGCATCGCGGCGCGGAAATCGTCGCCGGCCTGAAGCAGGGGGTCGCCGGTCTCGCCCCAGGCGGCGCCCGCGAGCGCCGCCGCCGTCACCTTGCCGACCCCCAGATCCTCCAGCATCGCCCGGCACCCCCGCAAAGGCTTG
The DNA here is from genome assembly GCA_035502235.1 of Allosphingosinicella sp. Taxonomy (GTDB): domain Bacteria; phylum Pseudomonadota; class Alphaproteobacteria; order Sphingomonadales; family Sphingomonadaceae; genus Allosphingosinicella. The sequence continues at coordinate 35,383 of DATJUQ010000030.1, read as the reverse complement.
ATCCTGAGATTGTTAGCGATACCATCCAGCTTAGAACAGATGAAAAGCGAGGGAGAGCGGGATGCGCATCGGAAAGGTGAAGATCGCACTGCTGATGGCGCTGGCCGGGCCAGCCTTGAGCCAGGCCGCGGCGGCGCAGAACAGCCAGGCGGCGGACGATCTGGCGAGCAAGATCATCTCCATCCCCAACCCGAATGCCTATCGCGTGGACGGCGTCCGCACCGGCGCGCGGGTAAGGGCGGATTCGACCGTGCAGTTCGGCCGGGCGCTGCGCGTGCCGGTGCCGGGTCGCAACGCCCAGGCCTGGACGGTCGCCGTCGCGGTGCCGATCAATCGGGCGGTGGCGGCCGGGGACAATCTCATCCTCGCCTTCTGGGCGCGGCTCGAGGAGGGCGAGAATGGCGCGACTACGGCGGAGCTGCCCTACAATGCGGTGCAGATGGCGGGCGCCCCCTATACCGCCTTGTTCCATGGCGGAGTGACGATCAGCCGCGAATGGCGGCTCTACCAAATCAGGGGCCGGGTGGACCGCGACTATGCGGCGGGGGCGCTCAACGTCGCGCTGCATCTCGCAACGGGCCGGCAGACGATCGACATCGGCCCGGTCATCGTCCTCGACATGGGCCAGGATGGCGGCTGAGGGCCGACGCCTAGCGCCGCCCGAGCCCACGCAGGAGGAACTGGCGGATGCGGTCGCGCAGCTGCGGCGTCGGCGCGCCGAGGATCCCGCGATGCTCGGGGACGAGATGGGCGGCCGGATCGCCATGCTCGCGGAAGCCGTAATGCGCGAACATCGTCCGCCACGCCGCGCGCCGCTCGGGCGGCAGGTCGCCCAGCGCGAGCAAAGCGTGGACCATCGCCTCGAACGGCGCGGCGGCGCCCGGCGGGGCGTCGTCCCACCAGAAATTGACCAGCATGTTGAAGGGCGAGAGCGCCTCGATATTGTGCCACCAGAGCGCCGGAATGTAGAGTCCGTCGCCCGGCTCCAGTTCGACGGTGCGGGCGGCGGCGAGCGCCTCGCGGAAGCGGGGATAGCGTTCGATGTCGGGATTCCGCAGATCGACCATGCTGGCGGGCTGCCCGGCCATCGTATGGTCGAGCGGGCCGACATAGAGGTTCGGCAATTGGTCCGGCGGGAACAGGGTGACCCGCCGGCGGCCGGCGGCCACCACGGCGATATTGTCGGACTGGTCGAAATGCGTGCTCACCACGCTTTCATTGCCGAGCCAGATCCGCGGTACGGCATTCCGGCCGTCGAGCAGGGGGAACGGGTTCTGCGCGGCGAAGCCCGGCAGGCAGTCCGGCACCGCAGCCGCGCCGACATAGACGGCGGGTGGATTGTCTTGCTCCGGCAGCCGCTCGACATAGCGCAGCACGTCGCCCAGCCGGCCCTTGCGCCGCTGGAAATTGAAGCCTTTCATATCGGGCGAATAGAAGAACCGGCCGCCAATCTCCGGCGGGCCGATAAAGGCCTCCACCTCCGCCCCCCGATCGAAGCCCGCCAGATAGGCGCAGGCCACCCGCGCCGACTCCCGTCCCGCGCGCACCGCCGGCCAGGCGTCGGCGACGCCGCGCAGCACCGCGGGTTCGTAACGCGGCACGATCTCCGCGTGGAAGCGGGCCGCGTCCAGGTCGCGCCATTCAGCAATGGGGGCGGGTGCCGGCGTCATGGCCGCCCGGGTCTAGCAGCCAGGGCCGTCGGCTTTCCATCGCCGATGGCGCGGCCTAGGCTGGAGCGGTGAGCGCTTCCCCGGCCAAAGCCTATGATTTCGGCCTCAATGCGCGGCTGAACGTCTCGCTCGAGCGGATCGGCCGGGAGCGGGAGCCGGTGCTGATCGTCGAGCAGCTGCTGCGCGCGCCAGAGCAGCTCGTCGACTATGCGGCGCGGGAGGTGCGCTTCGCCCCGGTCTGGGGTCCGGAGGGCGGCTATCCCGGGATCCGCGCGCCGGCGCCGCTCAATTATGTCGAGAGCCTGGTGCGCGCGCTGAGCCCGGCGATGGAGAAGGCATTCGGCCTGGGTGATGTCGCTCTGTCGCGCGCCGACTGCAATTTCTCGCTGGTCACGCTGCCGCCGGGCGCGCTGGCGCCGCTGCAGCGCATCCCGCATGTCGACACGGTCGATCCGCTGCAATTCGCCATGCTCCACTATCTCTGCCCGCCGGGCTTCGGCGGCACCGCTTTCTACAGTCACCGGGCGACCGGCTTCGAGACGCTGACCGCCGAGCGGGTACCGGCCTATGAGGCGGCCCGGGCCCGGGAGCTCGCCGAACCGGATTCGGGGCCAGCCTATATCACCGGCGACACCGACCATTACAGCCAGACCGCGTCCTTCGCGGCGGCCTTCAACCGGCTGATCGTCTATCGCAGCCGCCTGCTTCATTCTGGCCAGATCGAAAGCCCGACGGCGCTGAGCGAGAATCCCCGGCGGGGGCGGCTGACCGCCAACATCTTCCTGAACTATCGCCAGCGCTGAGCCCCGAAAAGAAAACGCCGCCGGCATGAGGAACCGGCGGCGCCCTCTTGGGGACCCTTGTCCGCTAGAAACGCGCGCGGACGATGAACGAGAAGCGCCGGTCGTTCATGAACCAGGAGCGCGGCGCCGTCAGGATGTTATTGGCGTCCGCGGTGAGCACCGAGCTCGTGCGGATGACCTCGTTGAGCAGGTTCACGCCCTGCACGCCGATCCTGATATGGCTGTTGATCGAGTAGAAGATCGACGCGTCCAGCTGCCCCGTCGACTCGTTGAAGATCGGCGCGAAGGGCACGATCACGTCGCGGGTGGTGAGCAGGAAGCGCGAGCGCCAGTTATAGGCGACCCTGAACGAGAAGGAGCCCATCTCGTAGAAGGGGGCGATGTTGATCGTGTGCCGCGACAGGCCCTGCAGCGGCAGGAAGGCGGTGTTGACGTTCGCCTGGTTTCCCGCCGCCACGTCCGGATCGGTTTCGGAGAGCGTGCTTTGCGCGACGCCGCCCGAATCCACGAACGTGTAGGTGGCGTTGATGCCGAGCCCTCTCAGCGCTCCCGGCAGGAAATCGAAGACCTGCTGATAGGCGATCTCGAAGCCTTTGATCGTGCCGGTCTCGGTCGAGTTGCCGGGCGTCGTCACGATGGCATCGAAGGTCGCGCCGTTGTTGGTGAAGGGCAGGCGCGCCGTATCGTTGGTGAGCACGCCGTGCAGCCTCTTGTAGAAGGCGGCGAAGGTCAGCTGCCCGACGTCGGAGAAATACCATTCCACCGCGAAGTCGAAATTGGTCGACCGGATCGGCCGCAAATAGGGATTGCCGACCGTGGCCCGCGCCACCGGCGCGCCGCCCCCCGCGATGATGTCCGCCGCGTTCGCCGCCAGCGTCAGATTGTAAAAGTTGCGGGTATAGCCGAATTCCGGCGGCGTCAGGTTCTTGTTGAAGGCGAAGCGGAACTGCACGCCGCCGCCCACTTCGAGTTTCAGGTTCACACTGGGCAGGAAATAATCGTAGTTGATCCCCACCGTGGTCGGCGTCACCGCCCCGTTCGCCCAGGCCCTGGCCGCGGCGCGCACCGCGGTCGGCAGCGCGCAGAAGGGTGTCGGCGGCTGGGGCGGAACGTTGGGATCGGCCGGCGGCGCGCCGCAGGTGCCGGGTTGCGGATTGTTTGGGTTATAGTCGTCCGCGAAGGCCACCAGATTGAAGACCGAATTGCCCGCCGATTCTCTTTCCGTCCGCGTGTAGCGCAGGCCGATATTGCCGCTCAGCCGGACGCCGCTCGCCCATTCGTTGCTGAACCGGACCACGGCATAGGCGGCGTTGTTGGTCTCCTCGACATTGTTGACCTCGCCGGGCCGGAACGGCGTCCCCGCGATGACGCCGCAGCGCATCGCGAGCGGCACCCAGTTCTGCGGACAGCCGTTCGCGCCGTTGCGGGCACGCCATTCGTCGCCGATCTGCAAGGCGAAGGCGGAATAAGCGGCATAATCCTGCGCGGTATTGCCCGAATACCAGAGCCGTGGATCGCCGAGCTGCGGATCGCCGGCGCGGCCGCGCATGAAGCCCGGGAAGGTGAAGGTCTCGAGGCTGCCGCCGGGGTTGCCGCCATTGGTGGCCGGATTGCCGTCGACGGGATCGCTGCCCCAGACCGGGCCGCGCCCGCCCCAGATCTCCGAGATCACGCCCCAGTTATATTGCGAGAAACGCGCGATATTCTCGCGGTTCGCATAGCGATAGCCGACCCGCACCGAGTCGATCCAGCTCTCTTCCGGGAAGCGATATTCGAGGTCGATGCGCGCGGCGTCCTCATTGCCCTCGCTGTCCTCGAGATGGTCCATCGCGGAGCGGTAGAAGGTGTTGAACGGATCCGAGAAGCTGTTGTGGCCGGTGCCGAAATAGCTCGGATCCTGGTCGGAACCCCCCGTTTCGATGCAGGGGCTGTTGGTCGCGGGCCCCTGGCAGACCTCGGGCGGGCGGAATTCGACGACCGGGATGGCGCTGCCATTGAGGTCGATGAAGGCGTTCTGGTAGGTCGACGTCCACAAGGTGGTGTCGAGGATCTCCACCGTCGAATCGACATGCTGATAGTCGACGTTCAGCGACAGCCGGTCCGAAATGTCCCAGCGGACATTGGCCGCGATGTCGGTGGTGACGAACCGGTCGTCGCGGTCGCGGCGCTGGTTGTTGCTCTGCAGGCCGTTGCGCGGGGTGCGGACGTCGCCATTGCCGCCCCATGAGGCGGTATTGTTCTGGTCGTCGCGCCAGCCCACCGGGCCGGTGATCGTGCCGTTGTCGAAGATCCCGTCCTCGTCGAAGCTCAACGTGGTGCCCGGCACGGCCTGCGAGTCGCGGCCTTCATTGGGATTGTAGACGTTGTCCGTGGCGACCTCGATCGTATGTTCGGTCCAGGCCTCGCGGGAATCGGAGCGCAGGAATTGCAGCGTGGCGAGCACGTCTCGGTTCGGGCTGCGATACTGGATCGCGCCGGAATAGCCGTAGCGCTCGCGGTCCGTATCCTGGGTGCGCATCACCGCGCCGCGCGGCATGTAGACGCAGCTCTGCTGGCTGCCGTCGGTGCAGGCGGCGCCGCCGACCGGGGTCGCGCCCGCCGACGGGACGACGTCGCCCGACGTGTAGAGCGTGCGCCGGCCGAAGTCGGAAATCTGGATGGCGTCGTTGCGCCATTTGAGCTCGGAATAGGAGAAGCTGGCGAGGACGCCGAGTTCGCCCCAATCGCCTTCCCAGCGGTTGCTCGCGAAGACCGAGACGGACGGCGAGAATTCCTCGCGCATGTCGCCCCAATTGCCCTCGATCGAGCCGGCGACCACGAAGCCCGTATTGTCGAAGGGCAGGCGGGTGCGCAGGTTGACGATGCCCGAGATGCCGCCCTCGATCATGTCGGCGGACGGGCTCTTGAACACGTCGACGCCGCCCAGCAGCTCGGAGGGGACGTCCGAGAAGCTGAGGCCGCGGCCGTTATTGGCGGTGAAGGTGTCGCGCCCGTTCAGCTCGGAGCGGACATAGGTGAGGCCGCGGACGACGACGCCCGAGCCTTCGGTCGAGAAGTGGTCCGGATCGCGGCCGGCGGAGAAGCGGTCGATCGCGACGCCAGGAATGCGCTGGATGGCCTCGGTGACCGAGCGGTCGGGGAGGGCGCTGATGTCCTCGGCGGTGATCGAGTCGACTACAACGTCCGAGTCGCGCTTGATGTCGCGCGAGCGGCGCAGGCTCTGGCGGATGCCCTGGACGACGACCTCATTGTCCTCGCTCGACTGCGGCGCCGCATCGGGCTGGTCCGCGGCCGCGGTGCCGCCGCCGTCCTGGGCGTCCTGCAGGCTGAGGGTGAAGTTGACCGGGGCCAGGCCGGTGGCGGGTGCCTCCTGCGCGAAGGCCGGCGCGGCGACCGACGCCGCGGCGAGGGTGAGCGCGGACGCGCCGCACTTCAGGGCAAGACCGAATTTCCGCGTTTGAGCCGCGTCCAATGCGCGCAGCTCGGCCCCCAGCAAGCCTTCCATCCGCTTCCTCCCCTGCAATGTTAGCGCTAACAGTTGACGCCGCGCTAATCTTCGTTACGCCTGCCTATCGAACGATACGGGCCCGATCAAGAGGCTTGATGCGCAAAACCGTTAGCGGTCACAATGGGTGTTGCAAATCTGCAATAATCCGCCGCATCACGGGCGAGGGAAGAGGGTGCGAGGGGGCTTTCGCCCGTGAGCGTGATGGATATGGGCGAACGTGTCTGACCGGGCGATACGCAGCATATTGATCGTCGGCGGAGGCTCCGCCGGCTGGATGACGGCGGCGGCGCTCTCCAAGAAACTGGCCGGCCTGCCGGTCTCGATTCGCCTGGTCGAATCGGCCGAGATCGGCATCGTCGGGGTCGGCGAGGCGACCGTCCCGCACATCCGCTATTTCAACCAGACGCTCGGCCTGGACGAGGCGGACTTCATCAAGAAGACCCAGGCGACGATCAAGCTGGGCATCAAGTTCGCCGACTGGGCGCGGATCGGCGACGCCTATATCCACCCGTTCGGCGAATTCGGGACCCACATCCACAAGGTCGATTTCCACCATTATTGGGTGAAGCTGCGCCAGCTTGGCGATCCGCATCCGATTTTCGACTATTCGCTGCCCTGCATCGCGGCAGAGAGGGATCGGTTCGTGCTGCCGCGCTACGACAATTCGATCTTCTCCAGTTACGGCTATGCCTATCATTTCGACACCAATCTCTACGGACCCTATCTGCGCGATTATGCCGAGGCGCGGGGCGTCCGGCGGACCGAGGGCAAGGTCGTGGACGTCACGCTCGACGGCGAGACCGGCCATGTCCGGTCGGTGCGGATGGCGAGCGGCGAGATCATCGAGGCGGACCTGTTCGTCGACTGCTCCGGCTTCCGCGGCCTGATCATCGAGCAGCAGCTCCATGCCGGCTATCGCGACTGGACCAATTATCTGCCCTGCAACCGCGCCGTCGCCTGCTCCAGCGAATGGACGGGCGAGCCGTCGCCCTATACCCGCGCGACCGCGCTCGAGGCGGGCTGGCAGTGGCGCATCCCGCTGCAGCATCGCGACGGCAACGGCTATGTCTATTGCAGCGAGTTCATCTCGGACGACGAGGCGGCGGCGCGCTTTCTCGCCAATCTGCCCGGGCGACCGATTTCCGACCCGATCTTCCTCCGCTTCACCGGCGGCCTGAGAAAGACCTCGTGGATCAGGAATTGCGTCTCCGTCGGCCTTGCCTGCGGCTTCATCGAGCCGCTCGAATCGACCAGCATCTATCTCACCCAGCAGGGCATCACCGCCTTGCTGGAGCTGTTCCCGGACCGCGACTTCGACCAGGCCGGGATCGACGAGTTCAACCGGATCATGAACCTCGAATATGAGCGCGTCCGCGATTTCGTCGCGCTCCATTACCACGCAACCGAGCGGGACGATTCCCCGATGTGGGATTACGTCCGCAACATGGCGATCCCGGAGAGCCTCGCCTACAAGATGCGGCTCTGGAAGGAGCGGGGCCATGTCGTCAAATATAAGGACGGCATGTTCCTCGAGCCGAGCTGGCACGCCGTCTATATCGGCCAGCGGGTCATCCCGGAGCGCTACGACCCGCGCGTCGATCATTTGAGCGACGAGGAATTGCGGCGCGGCATGGCGCTGGTCCGCGAGGGCGTCGACAAGGCGGCCGAGTCGATGACGAGCCACCAATATTATCTCGACAATGCCGGCCTGATGATCCCGCCGCCCTTCCGGAAGCACGCCCGTGGCTGAGCCGCGCGTCCGCGACATCCTGATCGTCGGCGGGACGATCGCCGGCTGGCTGACCGCCGCCATCCTCGCGCGCTCGCTGCCGCGCGAGCTTTATCATATCCGCCTGCTGGACGCGGCGACGCCCGTCGTGGAGCTGGAGACGCTGGGCGGCGGCCTCGCCACCTTGCCGGCCTTGCGGACGGCGCACGCCCTGCTCGGCCTGCCCGAGGCGGAACTGGGGCGGAGCGCGGGCGCGGGCTTCAGCCTCGGCGCCGACTATGCGGGCTGGCCCAGACCGGGCGGGCGCTACTTCCGGCCCTTCGGCGGCACCGGCGCGGCGCTAGACGGCGTCGCCTTCCACAATCTCTGGCAGCGGATGCGGCGGGCAAGCGCGGCGGGGGAATTGGAGGATTATGCACTCGGCGCGGTCGCCGCGCGGCTCGGCCGCTTCGCGCCGCCCTCGTCCGATCGGGCCTCCGTCCTCTCGACGCTCGATTATGGCTATCATCTGGACGGCGAGGCCTATCGCCAGCTGCTCCGCGCCGCCGCGCTACAGCACGGCGTCCTGCGGATCGAGGGCGAGCCGGGCGAAGTCCGCCTGCGCGGGACGGACGGCTGGATCGAGGCGGTGGCGGCCGCCGGGGGAGGGGAGCCGCTCGTCGCCGATTTCTTCATCGATTGCACGGGGGCGAAGGCATGCCTGCTGGGCGAAGCGCTCAGCGTCCCCTTCGAAGACTGGACGCACTGGCTGCCCTGCGACCGCGCCGTCGCCGTGCGGGAGAGCGGGGAGGTGCCCTTTCCCTTCCTTCGCGTGGAGGCGCAAGGCGCGGGCTGGCAGTGGCGGATGCCCTTGCGCGAGGGCGCGGCGCGGCTGCGCGTGTTCGCCAGCGCGCATGAGCAGGCGGATGGCGCCGTCGCCTTCGCCAGCGGGCGCCGTGCGCGTTTCTGGGAGCGCAATTGCGTTGCCATCGGCGCGGCCGCGTCTTTGCTCGACCCGCTCGAGCCGGCCAGTCTGCAGGCCGTGCAGCGCGGCATTTCGCAATTCCTGCTGCTCATGCCGTTCAAGGACGACGCGGCGGGCGAGGCCGAGGAATATAATCGGATCATGACCGAGACGGTCGAGCGGATGCGCGACCTCGTCATTCTCCACTATAAGGCGAACCGGCGCGAGGAGCCCTTCTGGCGGGCCTGCCGAGAGATGCAGGTGCCGGACATACTCGCCTATAAGATACGCCTGTTCGAGGCGAAGGCGAAGATCCTCGCCCTGGACGAGGAGATGTTTCGGGACGAGGACTGGGCGGCGGTCTATCTCGGCCAGGGCGTCCAGCCCCGCGCCTATGACGTGCTCGCCGACGCGCCCGACAAGGCCCTGGTCCGCGATCAGCTGGCGGGGATGCGCAAGGCGATCAACGCGGCGGCCGAGGCGACGCCGCCTTATGCCGCCTTCCTCCAGGGCCAGCCGGCATGAGCGACGTGCGCATCCGCTCAATCGTGATCGTCGGCGGCGGCACCGCGGGCTGGATGACGGCGGCGGCGCTCGCCAAGGCGCTGGCGCCGAACGAAGCGGAAATCGTCCTGATCGAGTCGGACGAGATCGGCCGGGTCGGCGTCGGCGAGGCGACGATCCCACCGATCACCACCTTCAACCAGTTGCTCGGCGTGGACGAAAACGAGTTCGTCCGGGAGACCAAGGGCTCGATCAAGCTCGCCATCGAGTTCGTGAACTGGACGCGGCTCGGTCACCGCTACCTGCATCCGTTCGGCCAGTTCGGCTATGATATCGAGGCGGTGAAGTTCCACCAATTCTGGCGGAAGCTCGACCTGATGGGGCAGGCCGCGCCGATCGAGGATTATTGCTTCTCGGCCGTGGCGGCGAAGCTGGGCCGATTCGACTGGCCGAGCCCGGATCCGCGCTCCGTCCTCTCCCAGCTCAAATATGCCTATCATTTCGATGCGGCGCTCTACGCGCGCTTCCTGCGCACTTATGCCGAGAAGCGCGGGGTGAAGCGCGTCGAGGGCAAGATCGTGCAGGTCCATCAGCATGGCGAGACCGGCTTCGTCGAAGCGGTCGAGCTGGAGGGCGGCCGCCGCGTCGAGGGCGAGTTCTTCGTCGACTGTTCGGGCTTTCGCGGCCTGCTGATCGCGCAGACCCTGGGGGCGGGCTTCGAGGACTGGTCCCACTGGCTGCCCAACGACCGCGCCGTCGCCACGCAATGCGAGAGCGCCGGACCGGAGATCACGCCCTTCACGCGCGCCACCGCGCACAAGGCGGGCTGGCAGTGGCGCATCCCGCTCCAGCATCGGATCGGCACCGGCTACGTCTTCTCCTCCAGCCACATTTCGGACGATGAGGCGACGGCCACGTTGCTCGCCAATCTGGACGGGCCGCCGGTGCACGATCCCTGGATATTGAAGTTCAAGGGCGGGCGCCGCGAGAAGTTCTGGAGCAAGAACGTGCTCGCCGTGGGCCTCGCCGGCGGCTTCATGGAGCCGCTGGAATCGACCAGCATCCACCTGATCCAGGCGGGCATCACCCGGCTGCTCGCGCTCTTCCCGGACCGGCGGTTCAGCCGTGTCGAAGCCGACGAATATAATCGGCTGATGACCAGCCAATATGAGCGGATCCGCGACTTCATCGTGCTTCACTACAAGGCGACGGAGCGCGACGATTCCCCTTATTGGGACTATGTCCGCGAGATGGCGATCCCGGAGACGCTGCGGACGAAGATCGAGCTGTTCCGCGCCCGCGGCCGCCTGTTCCGCTACGAGGACGAGCTCTTCGCCGACGCCAACTGGATCGCGGTGATGATCGGCCAGAATATCGTGCCCGAGAGCTACGATCCGCTCGCGGACGCGGTGGACATCCGCGCGGTGAAGGAGAGCGCGGACCGGATGCGCGACCTCTTCCGCCGCGCCGCCGAATCCCTGCCACCGCACCGCGCCTTCCTCGACCATATCCGCACAGCAAAGGCCTCCGCTCCATGACCGACAATCGGGTCCGCTCCGTCATCATCGTCGGCGGCGGCACGGCCGGCTGGATGACGGCGGCGGCGCTGTCCCGCTTCATCCCGGAGCGGGAGGTCCGCATCACCGTCGTCGAATCCGACGCGATCGGGACGGTGGGCGTCGGCGAATCCACCATCCCGCAGATCCGCCTGTTCAACCGCCTGCTCGGCCTCGACGAGGACGAGTTCATCCGCAAGACCCAGGCGACCTTCAAGCTGGGCATCGAGTTCGTCGACTGGAAGCGGCTCGGCCATACTTATTACCATCCGTTCGGGCCTTATGGCGTGAACATGGAGGGGCTGAGCTTCCACGCTTATTATCTGCGCGCGCTGAAGGAAGGCTGGGCCGGCGACCTCGACGATTATTCGCTGCAGGCTTTGGCCTGCCGCGAGGAGAAATTCTCCCGGCCGCTGGAAAATGCGGGCAATTCGCCGCTGTCCTCCATCGCCTACGCCTTCCATTTCGACGCCTATCTCTACGCCCGCTTCCTGCGCGAATTCGCCGAGGCGCGGGGCGTCGTCCGGCACGAGGGCAAGATCGTCTCGGTCAACCAGAATGGCGATAGCGGCCTGATCGAGTCGCTGACCCTGGAGCGCGGCGAGACGCTCCAGGGCGATTTCTTCATCGACTGCTCCGGCTTTCGCGGCCTCGTGATCGAGCAGACGCTCCAGGCCGGTTATGAGGATTGGGGCCACTGGCTGCTTAACGACCGGGCGGTGGCGGTGCCCTGCGCGGTCGGCGGCTCGAAGCGGCCGGTGACCCGGGCGACGGCCCGGCCCGCGGGCTGGCAATGGCGGATCCCGCTGCAATATCGGATCGGCAACGGCCACGTTTATTCCTCGGCGCATATGTCGGACGACGAGGCAACGCATCTCCTGCTCGCCAACCTCGACGGCGAGCCGCTGGCCGATCCCTGGCGGCTGAAGTTCAGCGCGGGCAAGAGGATCGTCACCTGGAAGAAGAATTGCGTCGCGATCGGTCTGGCGGCGGGTTTCATGGAGCCGCTGGAATCGCAGTCGATCCACCTGATCCAGGTCGGCATCTCGCGGCTGATGACGCTTTTCCCGACCAAGGAATTTCGCCAGGTCGACATCGACCGCTACAACCGCCTGCTGACCTTCGAATATGAGAAGATCCGCGATTTCCTGAAGCTCCATTATCATGTCACCCAGCGCGACGACACGGACTATTGGCGCTATCTCAGGAACATGCAGGTGTCGGCCTATCTCGCCGACAAGATCGAATTGTTCACGAAGAGCGGCCGCGTCTTCCGCGAGAATGACGAGCTGTTCAACGACACCAGCTGGTATGCGGTGATGATGGGGCAGGGGCTGGAGCCGCGCGATTACGACCCGCTGGCCGACGTGATGGACGACGACAAGTTCCGCGCCCGCATGGCCGAGATCCGCGCGGCGATCCGCGCCTCGGTCGACTGGATGCCGGGCCACCATGATTTCATCGCGCAGCATTGCGCGGCGGATGCGGTGCAATTCCGGCGCAAGGCGGGCGAGGACGAGGTCATCGCGACCGCGAAGACGGTGAAGGCGCCGGCATGAGCGACGCCAGGCTGCGCTCGATCCTGATCGTCGGCGGCGGCACGGCGGGCTGGATGACCGCGGCGGCGCTGTCGCGCTTTCTCAGCGACGGCTTCACGAAGATCAAGGTGATCGAATCCGACGCGATCGGGACGGTCGGCGTCGGCGAATCCACCGTGCCCAGCATCCTCTCGTTCAACCAGATGCTCGGCATCGACGAGGACGAGTTCGTGCGCCGGACCCAGGCGACGTTCAAGCTCGGCATCGAGTTCGTGAACTGGCGGCGGATCGGCGATCATTATTACCATCCGTTCGGGCCCTATGGGCTGAACATGGACGGGCTGAGCTTCCACAGCTGGTGGCTGCGGGCGCACAAACTCGGCTTCGCGGCGCCGCTCGCCGATTATTCGCTGCAATCGCTGGCGGCGCATGAGGAGAAATTCTCCCGCCCCGTCGACGCGGGCAATACGCCGTTGTCGACACTCTCTTATGCCTTTCATTTCGATGCGTTTCTCTACGCCCGCTATCTGCGCGCCTATGCCGAGGAACGGGGCGCGGTGCGGCGCGAGGGGAAGATCGGCAAGGTCGATCTCCGCGCCGAAGACGGTTTCGTCGAGTCCGTCACCATGGAGGATGGCGAGACGATCGAGGCGGACTTCTTCGTCGACTGCTCGGGCTTCCGCGGCCTGGTCATCGCCCAGGCCCTGGGCTCGGACTTCGAGGATTGGTCGCACTGGCTGCTGAACGACCGTGCGGTCGCCGTGCCCTGCGCCACCGGCGGCTCGAAGCGGGCGGTGACGCGGGCGACGGCGCGTCCCGCCGGCTGGCAGTGGCGGATCCCGCTGCAATATCGGATCGGCAACGGCCATGTTTATTCGTCCGCGCACATGTCGGACGACGAGGCGACGCACATCCTGCTCTCGAACCTCGACGGCGAGCCGCTCGCCGATCCGTGGCGGCTGAGCTTCAAGGCGGGCAAGCGCCGCGAGGTCTGGAAGAAGAATTGCTGCGCGATCGGGCTGGCTTCGGGCTTCATGGAGCCGCTGGAGAGCCAGTCCATCCACCTGATCCAGGTCGCCATTTCGCGCCTGATCGCGATGTTTCCGGACCGCAATCACTCGGCCGCCGAGGTGGCGCGCTACAACAGCCGCATGACCTTCGAATATGAGACGATCCGCGACTTCCTCGTGCTCCACTATCACGCGACCGAACGCGACGACACGTCCTATTGGGACCATCTGCGCGAGATGAAGGTCAGCGACTATCTGGCGGAGAAACTGGCGATTTTCCGCGACCGCGGGCGGGTGTTCCGGGAGAATGACGAATTGTTCGCGGACACGAGCTGGTTCGCGGTGATGATGGGGCAGGGGCTGTTCCCGAACGCCTGGGACAATCTGGTCGACGTGATGCCCGAGGCGGAATTGCGGCGGCGGATGAACGGCATCAGGAATGTGATCCGCAAGTCGGTGGACTGGATGCCGCACCATCACGATTTCATCCGCGACCATTGCGCGGCGGATGCGGTCCAGTTCCGCCGGTCCGCGGGCGAGGCCGGGAGCGCGACCGCGGTTCGGGTTCAGCGATAGGCGTAGAGCCGGACGCGCTGGATCCCGAAGCGACCGGGCGGCAGGCGCAGATGCCGGCCCTGGTGGCTCTCGTCGCCGTTCAGCAGCCGGCCGGGCACCCAGGCACCGTCGACATAGCGGCCCTCGCGGATGGACTCGATGCCGGCGCGGCCGGCGCCGCGCGCGGGCGCGAAGGTGACGGTCACGCCCTGGCCGGCGAGCAGATAATCGTCCGGGCCGAGGCGGATCACGAGGGCGCCGTGGCTGGCGACCTGCTGGCGTTCGCGCGGGGTCCAGGGGTCGACGAAGGCGAAGGTCAGCCGCCAGTCGCCGAGCGTCTCGGCGCGGGGCGACTCGTCGACCGTCCCGTCATAGGCGACGGGCGGCCGCATGGCGTAGAGCTCGGCGAGCCGCGCATCGTCGACGCTGTCGATCGAGAAGGGGCTGAAGCCGAGCGCGTCGTGACGGCCGAGCGCGTAGAGCGCATTGGCGCCCGCTTCCGCCTGGCCCGCGCGGTTCGCCTCCGGGATGAAGAGCGGGCGCGATGCGGCGGCGTAGAGATCCACCCATTGGACGAAATTGGGGAAATAGATGTCGGGCGCGATGAAGTCGATCGCGGGCGCCTCGCGCCGCCAGATCTCGGCGAATTGCGGCAACGGACCGGCGCTCGGATAGCCGCTGCCCGGCGCCGCGCCGGGGCGGGGCAAAGCGGCGTTGACGAACATCGGCAGCGGATAGGCGGCCTTGCCCGCGGCGGCGATCCGCTCGGTCGCGCGGGCGAAGGCGCGGGCCATGAAGGCCTCCTCGGATTGCCCCGTACCCTCGCGGGCGAAGGCGGCATTGCCTTCGGCGCTATGGTCGCGGGCGTCGGGGATCATGCCGATCTCATTCTCGACCTGGACCATGATCACCGTGCGCCCCCGGTCGGTGGCGGCGAGATGCGCCATCAGTGCCCGGAGGGCGCGGGCGTCCGCCTCCACATTGGCGGCGGCGAAGGGGGTGAGGATCTCCTGCGCGGTGCCGTCGGCGGCGCGCGCGCGGGGGAAGCGGGTCTGGTCGCGCTTCACCCAGGCGGGGACGTAGCTCGACATGCTGTTCTTCCACAGGCCGAACCAGAGGATGACGATGCGCTGGTCCGCGGCGCGGGCGTCGGCGAGCAGGCCGTCGACCAGGGTGAAATCGAACCGCCCCTCCGCGGGTTCGATCAGCTCCCAGCTCACCGGCATCAGCACGGTGTTGAGGTTCATGGCCCGCAGCCACGGCCAGATCGGGCGCATATGGTCGCGGCTCGATGCGGAGCTGTTGGCGAGCTCGCCACCGAGGATCAGGAAGGGCGCGCCGTCGACGATCAACTGGCGGGCGTCGTGCCGGGTCTCGAGCCGGGGCAGGGGCGCCGCGGCCTGCTGCGCCGCGGCGGGCAGCGCGAACAGCAAGGCGATCAGGGCGAGCAGCTTCGTCATCCCACTCCCTTTCCCGGCTCTGGACGGCCCGGCGCAGGACGGGCAAGATAGCGCTAACATCGCGCGCGGCGAAGTCCGCTTTTCGGGGAGGGGACGATGAGGGGACGGGCTTTCCTGCTGGCCGTCGCGCTGGCGCTGCCGCTCGGGACCGAAGCCGCGGCCGAGGCGCCGCCGGCCGCCGCGATCCGCCTCAATCAGCTCGGCTTCCTGCCGGACGGGCCGAAGCGTGCGCTCCACCCCGATCCGGCGACCACCCCGCTCGGCTGGCAGCTGATCGACGCCGCGGGGGCGGTGCGGGCGCGCGGCGAGACGCGGGTCCTCGGCAGCGACGCCGCATCGGGCGAGCATCTTCACCTGATCGATTTCAGCGGCTTCACGAATGCCGGAGTGGGCTATCGTCTCGTGCTCGGCGAAACGCGCAGCCGGCCGATCCGGATCGCGGCGGACGTTTACGCGCGCCTGCCGTTCGATGCGCTCGCCTATTTCTATCACAATCGCGCGAGCGTGCCGATCGAGGCGCGCTATGCCGGCGGCGCGCGTTGGGCCCGCCCGGCCGCCCATGCCCCCGATCGCGCCAGCTGCTTCGCCGGCCGCGGCCAGGACGGGCAGCAATGGCCGGGCTGTTCCTACACGCTCGACGTCAGCCGCGGCTGGTACGACGCCGGCGACCACGGCAAATATGTCGTCAATGGCGGGATCGCGGTCTGGACGCTGATGAACGCCTGGGAGCGCAGCCGCTCGGCCTTCCCCGACGGCAGCGCGACGATCCCGGAAGCCGGCAATGGGGTTTCGGACCTGCTCGACGAGGTCCGCTTCGAGATGGACTTCATGCTCGCCATGCAGGTGCCGGAAGGGCCGCAGGCCGGCATGGCGCATCACAAGGTCGCGGACGAGCGCTGGACGCCGGTGCCGACGCCGCCGCATCGCGATCGCGAGCGGCGCTTTCTCTACCCGCCGACCACCGCCGCCACGCTCAACCTCGCCGCGACCGCCGCCCAGTGCGCGCGGCTCTGGCGCGGCATCGACGCGGCTTTCTCCGCCCGCTGCCTTGCCGCCGCCCGTCGCGCCTATGACGCCGCGAAGCGCCATCCGGCCCTCTACGCGGGCAATTTCGACGGCAGCGGCTCCTATGGCGACCGCGACGTGAGCGACGAATTCTACTGGGCCGCGGCCGAATTGTTCGCGACCACCGGCGACGCGGCCTATGCGGCGGACCTGCGCGCCTCGCCGCATTTCCGCGGCCCGGCGGGAGAGCCCGGCTGGCCCAATACGGCGACGCTCGGCACGATCACCCTGGCGCTCGCCAATCCGCCCGGGCTGAGCCGGGCCGAGCGGGCGCTGCAGGTGGCGCGGCTCGTCGCGGCGGCGGACGCCTCCCTCGCCGAGCGCGACCGCGAGGGCTATCGCATCCCCTATGCGGCGCCGTGCGGCGCGCGCGAGCGAGGCACCCATTGCTACCCCTGGGGCTCCAATTCCAGCCTGCTCAACCGCGCCATCTTGCTCGCGCTGGCGGGCGACTTCACGCGCGATCCGCGCTATCGTGCGGGGGTGATCGACGCGATGGACTATCTGCTCGGCCGCAACCCGCTCGATGTCTCCTATATCAGCGGCTACGGGGCGCGGCCGATGGCGCATCCGCATCACCGCTTCTGGGCGCATGGCAGCGATGCCAGCCTGCCGCCGCCGCCGCCCGGCGCGCTCTCCGGCGGGCCGAATTCCACGAGCCGGCGGTCCGACGAGATCGGGCGCGCGCTCGGCGAGTGCGCGCCGATGACCTGCTGGCGCGACGACATCCGCGCTTATTCGCTGAACGAGGTCGCGGTGAACTGGAACGCGCCTCTGGTCTGGGTCGCGGCCTGGCTCGCGGAGCCGCGATGAGGCCGGTCGCCGACTATCGCGACGTCGACCCGGCCCGCTTCCTCGAGGAGATCCGCCCGCTCGGCCGGCCGGCGGTGCTGCGCGGCCTGGCGGCGCACTGGCCGGCGGTCGCGGCGGGAACGGGGCCGGTCGAGGGCTTCGCGGACTATCTGATGCGCTTCGCTGACCCGCGCGAGGTGCCGGTGCTCATGGGCCCGCCCGAGATCCAGGGCCGCTTTTTCTACCGCGACGACCTGCGCGCGCTGAACTTCACCCGCGCGAAGATGCGCCTCGGTGCCTTTCTCGGCCTCCTGCTCGCGCAGCGCGGCGAGGCACGGCCGGACGCGTTGTCACTCCAGTCGGAGCCGATTCCGGAGTTGCTGCCGGGCTTCCACGCGGCCAACGATATCGGCCTGCTCGATCCGTCGGTCGTGCCGCGCGCCTGGCTCGGCAATGCCGTGCGGGTCGCGGCCCATTATGACGTGAAGGAGAATATCGGCGTGGTCGTCGCGGGGCGTCGCCGTTTCACGCTCTTCCCGCCCGAGCAGGTCGCCAATCTCTATCCCGGTCCGTTCGAACTCACCCCGGCGGGGACGCCCGTCAGCCTCGTCGATCCCGCCGCGCCGGACCTCGCGCGGTTCCCGCGTTTCGCCGCGGCACTGGCCCAGGCGCAGGTGGCGGAACTGGAGCCGGGGGACGCCATCTACATCCCCTATCATTGGTGGCACGCGGTGGACTCGCTGGAGCCGGTGAACCTGTTCGTGAACTATTGGTGGAACCCGGCCATGCCTGGCCTCGGCGCGCCCTATGACGCCTTGCTCCACGCTTTCCTGGCCTTCCGCCATTTGCCGCCCGAGCAAAGGGAGGTTTGGCGGCTGATGTTCGATCATTACATCTTCTGCAGCGACGGCGACCCGGCCGAGCATCTTCCGCCAGACGTGCGCGGCGTGATGGGCGCGCCGACGCCGGAGCAGCTCAGGGCGATGCGCGCGATGCTGAAGCAGGCGCTGGGCAGACTATGACCGCGTGAGCGTCTAGCCGCCCTGTTTCAGCAAATGCTTCTGACGGTCGAGCCGCGGCTGCACCATCGGTGTGGTCAGCATGTTGCTGACGATCGCCATGAGCAGCAAGCCGGTGAAGGTCGCGCCGGTGATGATCGTCTTGTCGAGCAGGATATTGGCGAAGACGATCATCACCAGCCCTTTGGTCTGCAGGAGCCAGCCGACGATCCAGGCCTCGCCCTTCTCCCATTTGAGGATGCGCCCGGCGAGGCCGATTCCGGCGAGCTTTCCAAGCACCGCGGCAGCGAGCAGCAGGACGGCGGCGCCCGCCACGCCCAGGCCCCCGTCGCTCCAGTCCGTCCGCAATCCCGAGCTCAGGAAGTAGACGGGCATCAAGGCGATCAGGATGGCGTCGCGGAAATCGTCAAGGCGCTTGTGGTCGAACCAATGCGCGTCGAGCACCACGCCGGCGATGAAGGCGCCGACCATATAATGAAGGCCGGCCCAGTCCGCCGCGAGGCTGGCAGCGGCGAGCCAGGCCAGGCCCACGAACCAGCGGTCGCGTTCGCCGAGGCGCGGCATCAGCCAGCGGATCGCGAGCGCGGCGGCGGCGAAGGCGGGAACGAAGGCGGCCTGCCGGCCCATCCGTTCCCAATCGACGAGGATCAGGGCGAGCACCGCCCAGATGGCGATGTCGTCGAGCCCGCCATAGCGCAGGATGCGCTGGCCGAGCGGCGTCCGCAGCATCTCCAGCTTGTCGAGGAACAGCACCAGCAATGGCATGGCCGTGACCGCGCAGGCCATGCCGATCCCCGCAAGGACCTGCCAGGGCTGGCCGCCCGGTCCGGTCCAGCCGTCTGACGAGGCGAGCAGGACGGCGCCCGCCCCGGCGCCCAAGGCGAGCGGCACGACGAGCGCGAGGCCG
Organism: Allosphingosinicella sp.; assembly: GCA_035502235.1. Classification (GTDB taxonomy): domain Bacteria; phylum Pseudomonadota; class Alphaproteobacteria; order Sphingomonadales; family Sphingomonadaceae; genus Allosphingosinicella. The sequence continues at coordinate 16,324 of DATJUQ010000030.1, read as the reverse complement.
GCGGCAATTCCGGTTTCGCGGCGTTTGCGCCAGGCATCGGACACGTCCAGCTCGATCCCGGCGAGCCAGACGAAGATCATCACCGCCCACAAGGCGATCCCGTTCAGCGCAGAGACGACGTCCGGCGTGAACAGAAAGGCGTATTGATCGGGGAATGCGTGACCGAACACGCCCGGCCCGAGCAGGATCCCGACGATCATCTGCACGACGACCAGAGGCGCGTAATAGTCCGTCCGTCCGAGCCGCCAGATCAGCCAGGGCAGGGTGAAGATGAGCAGCATCGCGAGCAGAAATATCTCGGTCGTGCCCATGCCCCCGGTCAGCCTCTCTCTCGCGCCTGATAGCGCTATCATAACCCCGCGCCACTTCTGGAATGGCGTCCCCGCCTGGTCAAGCGTCGCCCGCATGGGCAATGATTGCAAGGCCTTGGACAGGGGCCTATTCCGGACTTGGGAGGGGCCTATGGCCAGAGCGGGCCGGCGCGGCCGGGGGAATGTGACGATCGAGGATGTGGCCCGCATGGCGGGGGTCTCCGCGATGACCGTCTCGCGGGTGATCAACGACGAGGGCAATGTCCGCGATACGACGCGGGCTTCGGTCCAGGAGGCGATCAAGCGCCTCAATTACTCCCCGAACAGCGCGGCGCGCAGTCTCGCGGCCGGCCAGTCCGTCCATATCGGCCTGCTCTACGCCAATCCCAGCGCCGCCTATCTCAGCCAGTTCCTGGTCGGCGCGCTGGAAGGCACGCGGCGGGGCGGCTGCCACCTCGTCATCGAGGCCTGTGAATCCGAGGGCGCGGACGAGCAGGCGGAAGCGACCCGGCGCTTCCTCACCACCGAGGTGGAGGGCGTGGTGCTGCCGCCGCCGCTCTCGGAATCGCAGCCCATTCTCGCGGAACTCGCCGCCGCCGGCATTCCCGCCGTCACCGTGGCGATGGGCCGGCCGCGCGAGGATGCGCTGAACGTGCGGATCGACGATTTCGCGGCGGCGCGGGAGATGACCGATCACCTGCTCGCGCTCGGCCATCGCCAGATCGGCATGATCAAGGGCCATCCCGCCCATATGGCCAGCGCGGAGCGGTTGCGCGGCTTCCGGGCGGCGCTGGCGGCGCATGGGCTCGATCCCGACGCGGCGCCGGTGGAGCAGGGCTATTTCACCTTCCGCTCGGGGCTGGTGGCCGCCGAGCGGCTGCTCGCCCGTCCGCACCGGCCGACCGCGATCTTCGCCGGCAATGACGACATGGCGGCGGCGGCGATCGGCGTCGCGCACCGGCACGGCCTGGTCGTGCCCGACGATCTCAGCGTTGCCGGCTATGACGATACCGCGCCCGCGACCACGGTCTGGCCCGAGCTGACCACGGTCCGCCAGCCCATCTCGGCCATGGCGGAGGCGGCGGTGGAATTGCTGCTCGTCCGCCTGCGCATGATGCGCGCCGGAATGCGCATCCAGGCGGCGGAGCGGGTGCTCGCGCATGAGCTCGTGATCCGCGAATCGGTGGCCGCGCCGCGCCGGGCCGCGAGACCGCGCAGCGCCGCCTCCGGCCTCTATGCGCCGCGCGCGAAAGCCTGACCGGCCGCTTGTGCCGCCCGCCGCGGCGCTGTAGCGGGTCGTTCGCGCTTCACGCCCCTCTATTCCGTGTCGGCATCGGCTTGACACTCGGCGGCGCAGCGTGAATGTGAGCGCTAACAAAAAACGGGGTGGACGCTTGAACGACTCTTCTCGGCACGCATTCCTGCCTGTCGATGCCCCCGCCGCGCTGCTGGCCGGGCGGATCGATCTCGGGGAGGGACCGACGCCCGTACTCGTGCGCGGCGGCCGGGTCGAGGACGTGTCGCGGGTTACACCGCTGATCGCCGAATTGCTGGAGCGCGACGATCTCGCCACGCTGCGCGGCGAGCCCTTGTTCGCTCTGGACGAGCTGGCGCGCCGCGCCGCCGCGCAGGATCCCGCCCGGCCGTTCCTGCTCTCCCCCGTCGACCTGCAGGTGGTGAAGGCCGCCGGCGTCACCTTCGCTTTGTCCGCCATCGAGCGGGTGATCGAGGAGCGCGCCCGCGGCGACAGCGCGGTGGCCGCGGACGTGCGCGGCCGCATCGAGTCGCGGATCGGCGCCGAAATCCGCAGCGTCGTCCCGGGCTCGCCGGAGGCGGCGCGGCTCAAGGAGGCGCTCATCGAGGACGGGCTCTGGTCGCAATATCTGGAGGTGGCGATCGGCCCCGACGCGGAGATCTTCACCAAGTCGCCGGTGCTGTCGACGGTCGGCTGGGGCGCGGAGATCGGGGTGCGCTCCGACTCGACCTGGAACAATCCCGAGCCTGAAGTGGTGGTGATCGTCGACGGCCAGGGCCGTCCGCGCGGCGCCGCGCTCGGCAATGACGTGAACCTGCGCGATTTCGAGGGGCGCAGCGCGCTTCTGCTCGGCAAGGCCAAGGACAATAATGCGTCCTGCGCGATCGGACCGTTCATCCGCCTGTTCGACGACGGCTTCACGATGCGGGACGTTGAGGCGGCCGAGGTCACGCTCGAGGTGGACGGGCCCGAAGGCTATCGCCTCGAAGGCTCGAGCTCGATGCGCCAGATCAGCCGGCCGCCGGCCGAGCTCGTCCGCCAGGCGCTCAGCGAGCATCATTATCCGGACGGCTTCGCGCTCTTCCTCGGCACCTTGTTCGCGCCGGTGCAAGATCGCGACGAGCCCGGGCGGGGCTTCACGCACAAGGTCGGCGATGTGGTGCGGATCGCGTCGCCGAAGCTGGGAGTCCTGGAGAACAGGGTGACGACGTCCAAGGCGGCGGCGCCCTGGGCGCTGGGGATCCGGGGGCTCATCGAGAATCTGGTCGGCCGCGGGCTGATCGGGTCCGCCGCACGCAAACGGGACGCAGCCTGATGACCGATACGCTCACCCATTTCATCAACGGCGAGAAGGTGACGGCGGACCTCGTCCACCAGAGCCTCAACCCGTCCAACACCAACGATGTCGTCGCGCGCTTCCCGGCCGGCGGCAAGGCCGAGGTCGATGAAGCGGTGGCGGCCGCGCGGGCGGCCTTTCCGGCCTGGGCGGGGGCCACCCCGGAGGTGCGGTCCGACCTGCTCGACAAGGTCGGCGCCGCGATCATGGCGCGCGCGGCCGAACTCGGCCGATTGCTGTCGCGGGAGGAGGGCAAGACCCTGCCCGAGGGCACGGGCGAGGTGATGCGCGCGGCGCGCATCTTCAAATATTTCGCGGGCGAGGCGATCCGGCGGCACGGGCAGACGCTCGATTCCGTCCGGCCGGGCATCGACGTCGAGACCCATCGCGAGCCGCTGGGCGTGGCCGGGCTGATCACGCCCTGGAACTTCCCGATCGCCATTCCCGCCTGGAAGGCGGCGCCGGCGCTCGCCTTCGGCAATACGGTGGTCCTGAAGCCCGCCAGCGCGACGCCGGCCATCGCCTGGGCGCTCGCCGAGATCATCCACGATTGCGGCGCCCCGCCGGGCGTGTTCAACCTGCTGATCGGCGAGGGCGGCATGGGCGGCGCGATCGTCGCCCATCCGGACGTCGCCATCGTCTCCTTTACCGGCTCGCAGGGCGTCGGCGCGCGCGTCGCCGAGGCCGCGGTCAAGCGGCAGGCGCGGGTGCAGCTGGAGATGGGCGGCAAGAATCCGCTCGTGGTGCTCGACGATGCCGATCTCGACCGGGCGGTGGCGATCGCCGTCGACGGCGCCTTCTTCGGCACCGGCCAGCGCTGCACCGCCTCCTCGCGCGTGATCGTGACCGACGGCGTGCACGACCGCTTCGTCGCGGCGCTCGCCGAGCGCGCCCGGTCGCTCAAGGTCGGCGACGCGCTCGATCCGGGCAGCCAGATCGGGCCGGTGGTCAGCCAGACCCAACTCGACCAGGACATGAGCTACGTGAAGGTTGCGACCGACGAGGGCGGTCGCCTGGTCACCGGCGGCGAGCTGCTGAGCCTCGCCAATCCGGGCTATTTCATGTCGCCGGCGGTGATCGCCGACACCGCGGCGGACATGCGGATCAACAATGAGGAGGTGTTCGGCCCCGTGGTCAGCACCGTCCGCGTGAAGGATTATGAGGAGGCGCTGGACGTCGCCAATCGCGGCGAGTTCGGCCTTTCCGCCGGCATCGTCACCGACAGCCTGAAACATGCCCGCCATTTCCGCAGGCATGTCCGCGCCGGGATGGTGATGGTGAATTTGCCGACCGCGGGCGTGGACTATCATGTTCCTTTCGGCGGCACCCGGAGTTCCAGCTACGGGCCGCGCGAGCAGGGCTTCGCCGCGGTCGAATTCTACACCCAGACCAAGACGGTCTACATCGGAGGCTGACGCGTGGACTATCCTTTCTCGCCGGACCAGCGCGCGGTCTATCCGAGCCTCAGGGGCAAGCGCGTCCTGATCACGGGCGGCGGCTCCGGTATCGGCGCGGGCATCGTGGCGGAGTTCGTCCGCCAGCAGGCGGAGGTGACCTTCTACGACATCGAGCCCGAGGGCTCGAACGCGCTTCGGGAGCGGCTGGGCAATGGCCGCGGCGCGCCGCGCTACGAGGAGATCGACCTCAAGAACGTCTCGACGCTGCAGGCGGCGATCGCCGCCGATGTGGACCGCAACGGGCCGTTCGACATTCTCGTCAACAATGCCGCCAATGACGACCGCCACAGCCTTGCCGAGGTGACGGAGGCCTATTGGGAAGAGCGGATGAACACCAACCTCCGCCACATGTTCTTCTGTGCCCAGTCGGTCATTCCGGGCATGAAGGCCAAGGGCGGCGGCGCGATCGTCAATCTCGGCTCGATCTCCTGGCATCTGGGGCTGGAGAATCTCGCCCTCTACCAGATCGCCAAGGCGGGGATCGAAGGGCTGACCCGGGCGCTCGCCCGCGAGGTAGGGGGCGACGGCATCCGGGTGAATTGCGTGGTGCCGGGCAATGTCCGCACGCCGCGCCAGCTCAAATGGTACACGCCGGAGGGCGAGGCGGAGATCGTCGCCGCCCAGGCCTTGCACGGACGGCTGCTGCCGGAGGATATCGCGGCGATGATCCTGTTCCTCGCCTCGAACGATGCGCGCCTCGTGACCGGCCACAATTATTTCGTGGACGCGGGCTGGCGCTAGTGTCCCGGGTCCCCGTCAGCGTCGCCGCCGTCGGCGCGACCCTGGGCGAGGGGCCGGTCTGGATCGCGCGGGACGCCGCGCTCTGGTTCGTCGATATCAAGCGCCAGCATGTGCATCGTTTCGACCCGGCCGGCGTGGCGCTGAAGAGCTGGAGCGCGCCGCGCCAGGTCGGCTGGGTTCTGCCCGCGGCCGACGGCGGCCTCGTCGCCGGTCTCCACGGCGGGATCCACCTCTTCGATCCGGTCGGCGGGGCGTTTACTCTGCTGGCCGAGGTCGAGGCCGACCTGCCGGGCAACCGGCTCAACGACGCCGCGACCGATCCCGACGGGCGGATCTGGTTCGGCTCGATGGACGACAGCGAGGCCGCCGATACCGGCCGCTTCTACACTTATGCGGGTGGGCGCCTCGCCGAAACCGGCCTGCCGCCCGTCTCGATCACCAATGGCCCCGCTTTCTCGCCCGACGGGAGCCGCATCTACTTCACCGACACGCTCGGCAAGGTGATCCATGTCGGCGAGGTGCTGGATGACGGCGCGGTCGGCGAGACCCGGCCTTTCGTCACCTTCGGTGCGGACGAGGGCTATCCGGACGGGCCGACGGTGGACGCGGACGGCTGCCTGTGGACCGGCCTGTTCGGGGGATGGGAGGCGCGCCGCTACGCGCCCTCGGGCGCGTTGCTTGAGCGGGTCCGGTTTCCGGTCGCGAACGTCACCAAGCTCGCCTTCGGCGGGGAGGATCTGCGCACTGTCTATGCGACCACCGCCGCCAAGGGCCTCGACGCCGAGGCGTTGGCCCGCCAGCCCGAGGCCGGCAACCTCTTTGCCTTCCGCGTCGACGTGCCCGGCGTCGCGGTCACCCCGGCGCGGCTGTGAAGGGCAGGACGCTCGCCGCGATCCTGCTGCTCGGCAGTGCTTCCGCCGCCATGGCGGAGCCCAGGGTCAATCCGCTCTTCTCCGATCATGCCGTCCTCCAACGCGGCCGGCCGATTCCGGTCTGGGGCACCGCCGAGCCCGGCGCGCGGGTGACGGTGCAATTCGGTGCCGCGCGCGGCACCGCGGTGACGGGCGCCGACGGGACCTGGCGCGTCGCGCTGCCGGCACGGCCGGCGGGCGGTCCCGACACGCTCTCGGTCAACGGGCGCGTGGTGGCGCGCGGCGTCCTGGTCGGCGACGTCTGGCTCTGTTCCGGCCAGTCGAACATGGAGCTGGGCGTTAACGCCGCGCTCAACGCGTGGAACGAGCTGCAGTCGGCCGACGACCCGCAGCTGCGGCTGCTCACCATCCCTCACCGCACCGCGATGCGGCCGCAGGCCGAGATTCCGGGCCTGGCCTGGCGCCCCGCGTCGCGGGAGAGCGTCGGCCCGTTTTCGGCCAGCTGCTATTATATGGTCCGCGCGCTGCGCGCGTCGCAGAACGTGCCGGTCGGCGCGATCGCCGCGAGCTGGGGCGGCACCCAGATCCGCTCCTGGCTGGACGCGACCTCGATCGCCGCGATGGGCGATGCGGAGGCCTGGGAGTTCATCGTCGCCGAGCACGACCCCGCCCGCGCCAATGCCCGCTTCGGCGAGCGCTGGGGGGAATGGTGGCGGCAGCAGAGCGGCGACGCGGTGGGTGCCGAGCCCTGGCGGCGCAGCGACCGCCTGACCTGGTCGCCCGCGCGGATCGGTTATTGGGAGGAATGGGGCGACCCGCGCTTCGCCGGGTTCAACGGCATGGTCTGGATGCGCAAGCGCTTCACCCTGACGGCCGCCGAGGCGGCGCAAGGGGCCACATTGTCGCTCACCGTCATCGACGAGCTCGACCAGACCTTCGTCAACGGCGTCGCGGTCGGCAGCCGCTATTCCTGGGAAGCGCCGCGCGATTATCGCCTTGGCCCGAACGTGCTGCGCGCGGGCGAGAACGAGGTGATCGTCAACGTCTATGACGGCTCCGGCGCGGGCGGCCTGTCGGGGCCGGCGGACGCGGTCCGCCTCACGCTCGCCGACGGACGGGTGAAGCCGCTGGGCGAAGGCTGGGAATATTCGGTGGCCCGCATCGGCGGCAATCCGCCGCGCTCGTCTTTCGACGAGGCAATGGGCTTCACCCGCATCTACAACGGCATGGTCGCGCCGCTCGGCGACTACGGCCTGACCGGCGTGGCCTGGTATCAGGGCGAATCCGACGTCGGCCTGGCCGGCGCCTATGCGGACCGGCTGGCGGCGCTGATGGGTCTCTGGCGCCGCCAATTCGGCCGGCCGGACCTGCCCTTCCTGATCGTCGGCCTCGCCAATTACGGGCCCTTCGCGACGGCGCCGGCGGAGAGCGGCTGGGCCGATTTGCGCGAGCAGCAGCGCCGCGCCGTCGCGCGCGATCCGCACGCCGCTTTGGTCGTCGCCATGGACCTGGGCGAGCGGCTCGACATCCATCCGGGCAACAAGCAGGAGGTCGGCCGCCGGCTGGCGCGTGCCGCGCAGGCTTTGGCCTATGGCGCGCATGCGCCGGCGGGGCCGCAGGTGGTTCGGGCGCGGCGCGACGGGACAGGCGTGATCGTCGAATTTTCCGGATTGACCGGCGCGCTGCGGACCTGGAGCGGGACGGTCGTGCTCGCCCTGGAGCTGTGCGGGGCCGAGGCCGGGAGCTGCCGCTACGTGGAGGGCAGGGTGGACGGCCGGAATGTCCGCATCGCCGGCGACGGCCGCCCGGCGACCCGCGTGCGCCATGCCTGGGCCGACAGCCCGGTCACCAACCTTTACGACGATGCGCCGTTGCCCGTCGGGCCGTTCGAGGTGCCGATCGGGGCGGCGGTCCGGGCGGAAGGCGAGCAGTAGCTCGACGATACGTCGATTCCCGACATCATTTCTTGGACCGCCTACTTGTATCTTCAAATCATAGGCTGATCGAGTCTTGGGCTGTATAGAATTGCCGAATGGGTTCGGTGAACATGAGAAATCTATGTGCAACGTGGCTGGAGAGCATAGTCTCCGGCGAGAGACCGCACTTCGAAACGAATTTTCAAGATCGCAATTTGCGGATTTCGGCGCGTTTTACTATTTTCCATCAATTGGAAGTTGCCTCGCGGCAGGTTTCCGGCGGTGGAGGTACCGAGCGGGCGGCCAGTAGCGCGGAAGCAGGTCGTTCTCTCGCGGCAGCGGCTTCGGCACTGGTGGAGGCCCGCATCGAGTCGCTTCGTTGTGCGCCGGATTGTCGCAAGGCTACCCAGGTCTCGATCGCCCTTGAACCTGTTTACGGGGTCAGAAGTACGTGTGGCGGCTGCGATGGGCGTGGGCGAGTCGCTTGCGCGAATTGCCGGGGAACCGGCCAAGCGACATGTTCCGGGTGCGGTGGCCGGGGCAGCCGGGCCTGCGGTTCCTGCGGCGGTGGCGGCCAGCGATCCCAGCAGGTGCAAAACGCCTATGGCTGGACGAACCAATATGTCAGTTGCAGCGCCTGTGCCGGAAGCGGTCGAATGATGTGCTCCTGCGGGGGTCTTCTGACAGAGGTCTGCTATTCTTGCCAGGCGGGGACGATCAGTTGCAGCGGTTGCGCGGGGACGGGCATCAGAACGACGCTCTACAGCGGCAAGGTGTCGCTTTCGATCCGTCCCGCGTTTGAAGTTGTGGATGCTGCCGACGAATTCGTCCGACAAACCGCCGCATCTTCGGCTGAAACGATTGCCGTTCGCGCGAGGCTCGCCACGCCGGGGCATCGGCATGTAGGTTCGCAGACCGTCGATTTTGCGGGGGAGTGTCCCTACGAGGATGGCGAGTTTCTCATGCGGGGCCTGTCGACCCGCATCGTCAATTTCGGGGCTCCCGGAGAAGGCCTCGCCGCCACCGAGGTTTTGGACGGAGGCTTCGCTGGTAGCCGAAAGGACCTGCAGGATGCAGCCGAGGGCGATCTGCTGGCGCTGCTCGCTTTCGCCGATCGCAACCGCTTCGCGGCGACGCGTCTGCTGCAACAGGCCGCATGTACAAGGCCGAAGATGGTTGCCCGGATTATTAGTACGCGCGGGCTCGCTACCCAGAACGAAGCCGAACGGCGCTTGACGGAAGTTCTCCTGAGCAGATCGTTTCTCAAGTCCTGTGACTCCGCGGTCTCGGGCTCGCTGCAGCGCTATGCGCGGGTACTCAAGGCGCAGCTGGGACGCATCCACGAGCAGGCCTTTCAGCTGTTCATGGCCGGAGCAGTCCTGGGTTTGGTCTTGATGCCGCTGCTTCTGCTCGTCCCGATGGATGCCCGTCCGGGACAAGGCGGTCGATTGTTTCTCTATCTGGCGTGGTGTGCGGCCTTGGCCTCGATATCGGGCATCCACATCTGGCTCAGGAGGCGTCGGGTATTTCGCGTGGAGGAGGAGGCTCTCGGGAAGAAAGCCGAGCCGAAAATCCTGTCCCCGCCTCAGTGATTGTGCCGCGGCGTCTTCTTCGAGGTGCCGCGATATTTGAGGGCGAAGTCGAGCACGCCGCCCTCGGCCAACTGCCCGGTCTTCTCGCGGTAGAGCTCTTCCCACGGCGTGGCGCTCTCCGGGATCGGCGGCGGGGGACAGGCCTTGCGGCGGGTGATCTCCGCGTCGTCGACGAGCGCGTCACAGGTCCCCGCCTCGAGATCGATCCGGATGATGTCCCCGGTCCTGAGCCAGGCGAGACCGCCGCCCGCGGCGCTTTCCGGCGAGGCGTTGAGGATCGAGGGGCTGTCCGAGGTGCCGGATTGCCGCCCGTCGCCGAGCGTGGGCAGGCTCGTGATACCGCGCTGGATCAGGGCATCGGGCGGCTGCATGTTGACCACCTCGGCCGAGCCGGGCCAGCCGAGCGGGCCGGAGCCGCGGATGACGAGGATGCAATCCTCGTCCACGCCGAGCGCGGGATCGTTGATCCGGTGGTGATAATCGTCCGAGCCGTCGAACACGATCGCGCGCCCTTCGAACACGCCGCCTTTCAGGAAGCGGTCGCGGAAGGCGTCCGAGATCACGCTCGTCTTCATGATCGCGAAGTCGAACAGATTGCCCTTGAGCACGAGGAAGCCGGCGCGCTCCTTGAGGGGCGCATCATAGGGCAGGATCACGTCGCGGTCGCTCGCCTCGCGCGCGCCGTCCGCGATCGTGCCGCCGGTCACCGCCCGGCAGCCGCCGTCGAGCTTGCCGGCCCGCAGCAACTCCCAGAGCACGGCGGGCACGCCGCCCGCGCGGTGGAAGCGTTCGCCGAGATACTGGCCGGCGGGCTGCATGTTGACGAGCAGAGGGATGTCATAGCCCTCCGCCATCCAGTCCCCGGGCCCGATCTCAACCCCGGCATGGCGGGCCATGGCCGTGATGTGCGGCTGGGCGTTGGAGGAGCCGCCGATCGCGCTCACCAGCCGGATCGCGTTCAAGAAGGCGGCACGGGTCAGGATGTCGGACGGCCTCAGATCCTCATAGGCGATCTCGACCGCGCGACGGCCGGTCTCGTAGGCGATCTGGCCGCGCTCGCGATAGGGCGCCGGGATCGCCGCGCAGCCCGGGAGCGAAAGGCCGAGCGTCTCCGCGACCGCGTTCATCGTCGAGGCGGTGCCCATCGTGTTGCAATGGCCGGCCGAGGGCGCGCTGTCGGTGGCGCGCTTCAGGAATTCCTCTTCCGTGATCTCGCCCGCCGCGAGCTTGCGGCGCGAGCGCCAGATCACCGTGCCGGAGCCGACCAGCTCGCCCTCGTGCCAGCCGTCGAGCATCGGCCCGCCGGAGAGGACGATGGCGGGGATGTCGACGGTCGACGCCGCCATGATCCCCGAAGGCGTGGTCTTGTCGCAGCCCGTGGTCAGCACGACCGCGTCGATCGGATAGCCGTGCAGGATCTCGACCAGGCCGAGATAGGCGAGGTTGCGGTCCAGCGCGGCGGTCGGGCGGCGGCAATTTTCGAAGATCGGATGGACCGGGAATTCGAGCGGCACGCCGCCGGCATCGCGGATGCCGTCGCGCACCCTTTTCGCCAGCGCGACATGCACGCGGTTGCAGGGCGTGAGGTCCGAGCCCGTCTGGGCGATGCCCACGATCGGCTTGCCGGAGCGCAGCTCGTCGGGCGTCAGGCCGTAATTCATGAAGCGCTCGAGATAGAGCGCCGCCATGTCGCTGCGGCCGGGCGCGGCGAACCAGTCGCGCGAGCGGAACGGACGGACGGGGGTGCGGGTCATCAGTCTGTCCTATACCTCCCGTCCGGCCGCTCCAACCGGCTCAGCCCTCCATATCCTCCAGCTCCTTGCCCTTCGTCTCCTTCACCATCGCGGAGACGAGGAAGAAGGAGATCACCGCGCAGATGCCGTAGAAGCTGTAGCTGAGCGTGAGGCCGAGCTTGGCGGCCATGATCGGGAAGGTGAGGCTGATCGCGAAGTTCGCCGCCCATTGCGCGAGCCCGCAGACGGCGAGCGCGGAGCCGCGGATCTGGTTCGGGAACATCTCGCCGAGCATGACCCACATGACCGGGCCCCAGCTCATGTTGAAGAAGATCACATAGGCGTTGGCCGCGTAGAAGGCGAAGGTGCCCATGCTCTCGGACAGCGACAGCTCGCCGCTCTCGACGCTGCCGGTGCTGAACGCATAGACCATCGCGAAGAGCGACACCGCCATGCCGGCCGAGCCGATCAGCAGCAGCGGCTTGCGGCCGATCTTGTCGATGACCAGCATGGTGAAGATGCAGGCGAGGATCGAGACGCCGCCCGAGACGATGTTGTTGCGCAGCGCGTCCGCCTCGCTGAACCCGGCCAGCTGCCAGAGCGTGGCGCCATAATAGAAGATCACGTTGATGCCGACGAGCTGCTGGAACACGGCCAGCATCAGGCCCACCCAGACGATCGGGCGCAGGCCGCCGCCGGGCTTCAGCAGGTCGGAGAGGCGGGGGCGGTGATCGGCGCTCAGCGAGGCCCGGATCTCGGCGACCTTGGCCTCGGCGAATTCCGCGCCGAACAGGTTGGTGAGCACGCCGCGCGCCGTGTCGTCGCGGCCCTTCAACATCAGGTAGCGCGGGCTTTCCGGGATCAGCAGCAGAGCGAGCAGGTAGATGCCGGCCGGCACGACCTGGATCCAGAGCATCCAGCGCCAGGCCGGATAGCCCCAGATTTCGGCGGTCGAGGCACCCGCCGCCTGCTGGAAGAAATAATTGGAGACGAAGGCGCCGGTCAGGCCGGTGATGATCATGATCTGCTGGATGCTGGACATGCGCCCGCGCGTCCGCGCCGGCGTGACCTCGCTGATATAGACGGGCGAGGTGACGCTGGCCGCGCCGACGCCGAGGCCGCCGATGAAGCGGGCGAGGATGAACATGATCGGGCTGTTCGCCGCGCCCGAGCCGAGCGCGCTGGCGATGAACAGGATCGCCGCGAGCATCATCACGTTGCGCCGGCCGATCATGTCGGCCAGCCGGCCGGCGCCGAACGCGCCCACCGCGCAGCCGATCAGCAATGCGCCGGTGAGCACGCCCTCGCCGAACGCGCCGACGCCGAACGTCTCCGCCAGGCCCGTATGGGTGCCGTTGATGACGCCGCTGTCGAAGCCGAACATGAAGCCGCCGATCGTCGCGACGGCGACGATGGTGGTGACGAAGGCCGCGTTGACCCGTGCCTCTGCTGTCATTCTTCCTCCCCTCACTCCTGCTCCCCGATTCGTCCGACCGGTTCGAGCCTTGTCATTGGTAGCGGTAACAACGGGAATGTTAATGCGCAAAATACGGGGTGCGGTTTCTCCGGCGCCTCAGCCGCGCGCGCCGACGCGGCCGCCGGGCGTTCGGCCCTGCTTCTTCTTCTCTGTGCGCGGCGGCGGCGCCGAGGATTCGCGCAGCACCAGATCATATTCGAGCACGATCTCGGTGCCCGGCGTCGGCGTCTCGGCGCGGCGCGCGCGCAAATCGGTCAGGAGCAGCTCCACCGCGGCCTCGGCCATGGCGGCGACGGGCTGGCGGACGGTGGTGAGTTCGGGCCAGACGGTGGTCGCCGGCGCGGTATCGTCATAGCCGACCACGGAGACGTCGCGCGGCACGTCCAGCCCCTGGCGGTGGGCGACGCTGATCGCGGCGGCGGCCATGTCGTCGTTGGAGGCGAAGATGGCGGTGGGCCGGGGATCGCGGGCGAGCAGCCGCTCGGCGGCGACGAGGCCGGAGCGGTAGGTGAAATAGCCCTGCTCGGTCGGCGCCGCCTCGGCGTCCAGCCCGGCTTCCTCGAGAGCGGCGCGGAAGCCCGCCAGGCGCTCCGCCGAAGCAGTGTTGTTGGGATGGCCGACGATGAAGCCGATATCGCGATGGCCGAGCTCGAGCAGATGCCGGGTCATCGCCGCGGCGGCGGCGCGATCGTCGATGCGGACGTTGAGCGCGCCCGGTTGCGGCAGCCCCATGGCGACGGTGACCACAGGCATGCCGGCGGCCGCCAGCTCGTGATGGACGGGCATGGATTCGGAGAGGGGCGGGGGCAGGATCACGCCATCGACGCCCGACGTGGCGAAGCGGCGGGTCGCCTCGGCCTGCTCGTCGGCGCTTTCCGAACCGCAGGATTCGAGCACGACATGGCAGCCCGCGCGTCGCGCCCCTTCCAGCGCGCCGACCAGGAACTGGCTCAGATAGGCGGCGGAGGGGTTGGCGTAGAGCAGGCCGAGATGGAGCGCCTCGCCGGCGGCGAGGCTGCGCGCGGCGGTGTTGGGCGAGTAATTGAGCCGCTCGATCGCCTCGAGCACCGACGCGCGGGTGCTTTCGCGCACATTGGATTCGCGGTTGATGACGCGCGAGACCGTCATCGCCGAAACGCCGGCCTGCTGGGCGACATGCTGGATGGTAACGGTGCCGTGCCTGCGGCGGGTCGGTTTACGCATTGAGTTCCTTTCGGCGGCGCGACCCTATGGCCGGGCGCCGGTCCATGCAATTATTAAGCGCGCCAGCTTGACCCGGGGACAGGCCGGCGCTTAGGCTATGGTAGCGCTATCATAGCAAATCAGGCGGCGCGACGGGAGGATGACGATGGCCAGGGGTTTCGCGAAGAGATGGACTGTGCCGGCCGTGGCGGCGCTCGCCTTGTGCGGGACCTCGCTGGGGGGCTGGGTCGCCGGTCCGGCGGCGTCGCAGGCCGCGAAGGGAGAGGCGCGGCCGCTCTACAAGAACCCCTCGGCACCGATCGAGCGGCGGATCGAGGACCTGCTCTCGCGCATGACGCTGGAGGAGAAGGTCGGCCAGATGGTCGCGATCTGGGAGCATAAGGACCGGATCCAGACGCCCGACGGCACCTTCTCGCCCGAGCGCGCCTCCGCCGCTTTCCCCAACGGCCTCGGCATGATCTCCCGCCCGTCGGACCGCAGGGGCGTCGCCGCGCCCGCGGCCACGGGCGCCGCCGGCGCCACCGCGGGGCAGGGCAATCGCACTGCGCGCGAGACCGCCGACTATGTCAACGCCGCCCAGCGCTGGGCGGTCGAGCGCACGCGGCTCGGTATTCCGATCCTGATGCACGAGGAGGCGCTGCACGGTTATGTCGCGCGCGACGCGACCAGCTTCCCGCAGTCCATCGCTCTGGCGTCCACCTGGGATCCGGCGCTCGTCGAGCGGATCTTCCAGGTCGCCTCGCGCGAGATGCGGGCGCGCGGCGCCAATCTGGCGCTGGCGCCCGTGGTCGACATCGCCCGCGATCCGCGCTGGGGCCGGATCGAGGAGACGTTCGGCGAGGATCCGCATCTGGTCACCGAGATGTCGCTGGCCTCGATTCGCGGCTTCCAGGGCACGACCCTGCCGCTGCACCCGCAGCGCGTCTTCGTCACGCTGAAGCATATGACCGGGCACGGCCAGCCGGAGAGCGGCACCAATGTCGGGCCGGCCCAGCTCGGCGAGCGGGCGCTGCGCGAGAATTTCTTCCCGCCGTTCGAGCGCGCCGTGCGCACCCTGCCGATCCGCTCGGTCATGGCCTCGTATAACGAGATTGACGGCGTCCCCAGCCACGCCAATCGCTGGCTGCTTCACGACGTGCTGCGCGAGGAGTGGGGCTTTCAGGGCGCCGTGGTCAGCGACTATTTCGCGATCCGCGAGCTCACCACCCGCCACCGCATGGTGCCCAACGTCACCGAGGGCGCGGTGCGCGCCATGGAGGCGGGCGTCGACGTCGAGACGCCGGACGGCGAGGGCTATAACAATCTGCCCCAGCTAGTCCGCGAGGGCCGCGTCACCATGGCGCAGATCGATGCCGCCGTGCGCCGCGTGCTGCGCATGAAGTTCGAGGCCGGCCTGTTCGAAAATCCCTATGTCGACGCGGCCGCCGCCGACCGGCTGACCGCGACGCCGGACGCCGTCGCGCTGGCCCGCGAGGCCGCCGGGCGCTCGATGGTCCTGCTCAGGAACGAGAACAATCTGCTGCCGCTCAGCCCCGGCAATATCCGCCGCATGGCGGTGATCGGCACTCATGCCCGCGACACGCCGATCGGCGGCTATAGCGACGTTCCGCGGCACGTCGTCTCGGTGCTGGAGGGGATGCAGGCCGAGGGCCGCCGCGGTAATTTCCGGGTCGACTATGCCGAGGGCGTGCGCATCACCGAGCAGCGCATCTGGGCGCAGGACCAGGTGAATCTGACCCCGACCGCGGTGAACGACCGGCTGCGGCAGGAGGCGCTCGCCACCGCCCGCAATGCCGACGTCATCGTCCTCGTGCTCGGCGACAACGAGATGACCAGCCGCGAGGCCTGGGCGGACAACCATCTCGGCGACCGCGACTCGCTCGACATGATCGGCCCGCAGGACCAGCTGGCGCGGGAGCTTTTCGCGCTCGGCAAGCCGGTGGTGGTGATCCTGCTCAACGGCCGGCCGCTCTCGGTCAACTATCTCGCGGCCAATGCGCCGGCCTTGCTGGAGGGCTGGTATCTGGGCCAGGAGACCGGCCACGGCGTCGCCGACGTCCTGTTCGGCCGGGTCAATCCGGGCGGCAAGCTGCCGGTGACGATCGCGCGCAACGTCGGCCAGCTGCCGATCTTCTACAACCGCAAGCCGACCGCGCGGCGCGGCTTCCTGTTCGGCAGCGTCGAGCCGCTCTACCCGTTCGGCTTCGGGCTCAGCTACACGAGCTTCGACATCGCCGCGCCGGTGCTGGGCGCGGACACGATCGGGATCAGCGAGAGCGTCAAGGTCAACGTCGAGGTGACCAACACCGGCGCGCGCGCCGGCGACGAAGTCGTCCAGCTCTACGTCCGCGACGACGAGGCGAGCGTGACGCGCCCGGTGATCGAGCTCAAGCGCTTCCAGCGCGTGACGCTCCAGCCGGGCGAGAAGAAG